>DBBX01000010.1 GCA_002292815.1 Thiotrichaceae bacterium UBA973
CCCGGTTATTAAATTCATATGACATCAAATAAACACCCTGATTTTCTAATCATTGGCGCAGGCATTGTTGGGCTGACAATAGCCCTGGAAATCAAGAAGCAGTTCCCTGACGCAACAATTTCTATTCTTGAAAAAGAAAATCAACCGGGCATGCATTCGAGTGGTCGTAATAGTGGTGTGTTGCATGCCGGTTTTTACTATACAGCAGATTCATTAAAAGCCAGGTTGTGTCGAGACGGTAATTTTGCCTGGCGACAATATTGCGAAGAAAATAACCTGACACTCAATCAATGTGGCAAATTGGTTGTTGCTCGAAATGAAGAAGAACTTGATGGCCTAGACGAATTAGCGCGGCGGGCAGAAGTTAATAATGTTGAATTAAAAATGATCTCAGCCGCAGAGGCAGCTGAGATTGAACCTCAAGCCTATACCTATGAGCGAGCACTGTGGTCGCCGACGACAGCATCGGTAAACCCTAAAGAAGTCGTCGATTCAGTCCAAAATAAGATTAAGAGACAAGGAATATCAATACTCAACGGCACAGCATACATAAAACGATCTGGCGACGAAGTCATTACCTCAAATGGATGTTTTACACCGGGCTATATCATTAATGCAGCGGGTTTGTATGCAGATAAGATTGCCTTGGATTATGGGTTCTCACAAGACCATAAAATACTACCTTTTAAGGGTTTGTACCTTTATGCCAAGGATGACGGTTTAAAGTTAAAAACAAATGTTTATCCTGTGCCGGATTTACGTAATCCATTTTTAGGTGTTCATTTTACAGTTACAGCTGAAAACAAAACCAAGATTGGGCCCACAGCTATTCCTGCTTTCTGGCGAGAAAATTATATAGGATGGGAAAAATTTAATTTGGAAGAATTAGTCGACATCATCGGCATTGATGCCAGTTTATTTTTGACAAATAATTTTGGATTTAGAAAATTAGCATTCAAGGAAATGCAAAAATATTCAAAAAAGAAACTCGTGCAATTAGCCGGGACCTTGCTGAATAATATTGAGCAAGGTGATTTTAAGCAATGGGGCGCGCCGGGGATTCGAGCACAATTAATAAATACAAAAACCAAACAACTGGAAATGGATTTTAAGTATGAAGGCGATGATAAATCGTTTCATGTCTTGAACGCTGTGTCACCTGCGTTTACTTGTGCTATTCCGTTTAGTGAATATTTAGTAGATAAGATAAAAGAAAAGCTTAACTGCTAGTCTGTTGGTGTTCAGGCATTAACGGTTGGGGTAATTCCTTGTGGTCATGTAACGTTTCACCATCTTCTACAAACTGCAGGATAGCATCCCAGTCACTGACATCTTTTTTTACCAAAGAGGGTGGATAGATTTCGTGAATGCCAATGCCTTGTTTAGCAGCGGTGACATAGTTCTGTGTATCTCTCAGATTGCTAATGAACGGAAAGTCTACTTGTTGTAAAAATCTAGTTAGCTGATTTAAAATTTTTGTATTCTTTTTTACTCTATTGCCGATAACAGCAACTTTAACATCAAGCGACCTGATTTTTACGTTGAGTAGTAAATCTGCAATGAGCTTTGTGGTGGCATGAATATCTCCATCAGGAGGAATTACGGGGATTAAGATATAATCGCTATTTACGACAAAATCATTCAGCTCTAGTCCCCTGATTCCTGCTGGAGTATCAATAACCAGTCGGTCTGTACCTGCCGGCACACGCATTTGCCAGCTTCGGGTCGTAGCAGAGCTTTGCTGTGTAGCATCGATACCATGGATGGCTGGAAATAATTCTGGACGTTGTTTCAACCAACGAATAGCTGTGCCTTGAGGGTCATAGTCTATTAGCGTTGTACGCAAATTGTTTGCAGAAAATATACTGGCGATGTTAGTGGCTAAAATGGACTTCCCACTACCGCCTTTGGAATTCAGCAACGTGACGCGCTTGATACTATAACCATCATTACTAATAACTCGCATATTCTCATCAACTTAATATATGTTAATAATTATATTAAGTTTCAACTGAAAACAATTGATTTTCAAGGATTATTTTATATTATTAACAAATTTATTGAAGTGATCTCCGCCTTAGAGATTTGTTTTGAGTGTTTTGTCTGCGATTAATATGAAGACAAGGCAGAAATCTGTTTATCGCGATAATGGCTATATTATCTATAATTCAATGATTTTAGACTTTGTGATAATCGTTATAGCTTGTTAAACAACGCCATGAAACAGTTGTACGTCAACGAGATCATCTGGGTTTACTCCATTGTTTTCCAAGGGCAATACAATAAAACAATTTGCATCAGCCATTGAACGGAGTATGCCGGAACCTTGCGCGCCGGTTTTTCGAACGACCATGCGACCGGTTTCGTCTTGTTCGAGTATGCCCCGTTGATATTCGACCCTGCCCGGACGTTTCTTTAATTTTGAAATGCACGCTACCTTCATCATGATTGGCATCGTAGATCTTTCACCCACCATTTTCTTTAATGCGGGTTGTACGAATTGGTAGAAAGTCACCATCACTGAGACCGGATTACCAGGCAACCCAAAAAAATAAGTAGAACCTAGTTTTCCGAAGGTAAGTGGTCGGCCGGGCTTCATGGCGACCTTCCAGAAATCTACTTCACCATGTTTTAATAATGTTTCTTTTACGTAATCGGCTTCTCCAACTGAAACGCCGCCTGATGTGATTAATACATCAGTATTATCTGCCGCTTCCAAGAAGGCCTGATCCATTAATTCAGGATCATCCTTGACTACTCCCATATCGATTATGTCGACACCTAGACGTGAAAGCATGCCATAAAGAGTGTAACGATTACTGTCATAGATAGCGCCATTATCCAGTTTCTCGCCGACCGAACGTAGCTCATCACCGGTTGAAAAGAATGCGACTCTAAGTTTTCGGGTTAGGCTAACTTCAGCAAGACCTAATGATGCCAATAGCCCAATATCTGCGGGTGAGAGTTTCATCCCTTTTTCAAGAACAAGATCTCCAATTGCCAGGTCTTCTCCTGCCTGACGAACATTACTTCCGGATTTTGTATCATTACCAATGCTGATTTGATTCCCGGAGACTTCCACTAGTTCTTGCATAACGACAGTATCTGAACCCTCCGGCATGATTGCCCCGGTCATTATGCGTACGCATTCACCTTTTTTTATTTCGCCATCAAAAGGTTTACCTGCAAAGCATGAGCCTATTAGCTCTAAAGGGATTGTCCCTTCAGGTGGTAAGTCAGCAGCGTTAATAGCATAACCATCCATCGCGGAATTACGTCCTGAGGGCACGTTAATCTCAGAGATGATGTTTGTTGCAAGCACACGACCCAATGCCTCTCGAATAGGTATAGACTCTGTTTCTGTAATCGCAGAGATGGTAGCGAATATTCTTCTTAGTGCTTCATCAGGCAAGATAGAGTTAGGATCATAATCGTCCATACAACTGTAATCTTTATTGATGTCATTTTCAGTCATGATGAATCCCGTTAGTTATTAACTGCAGTATTATGTTTTGAAAAAAAGGTTTCAATTATGAATTGCACGATTTCTGCATGATTATTTAGATCAAGAACAGTTAGGTTTAATTCCTCAGTGATGTCGGCATCCGTAGCAATTGCAACGATACTCTCATCTGATTTACAGAGCAGAGGATTCCCCAGGCTCGGACGGTATAATTCGATTTTTGGAATTGACTCAGGTTTGAAGCCTTCAACTAAAATGAGGTCTAATTTAGTGTGATCTAAATGGGAAATATATTCCTGTAATCGCATTGTCTGATCAGTTTCTTTTTGCTCTACCATCAAGGCCCAACGTTCTTTAGAGCCGATTAACATCTGGCTGGCTCCTGCTTTTCTTATTTTATAACTGTCTTTACCAACTTGATCGATCTCAAAGGTGTGGTGAGCATGTTTAATAACACCGACTTCTAAGCCATGTTGTTTTAATAAAGGTATTAAGTTTACTAATAAGGTTGTTTTACCGGTGCCACTATATGCTGCAAAACCTAAAACAGGGACGTCAGATTCTATTTTCATATTCAACGGCCTCGTAATTTTGACAATGCGCTGTCAACATCTTCTTGTGTGTTGATATTATCAAATGTTTCGGGTTTGTCAGAAAAATCTGCTATGGCAAAATCATGTTGTTTAAACCAGCGGTCAATTTTTCTTTCACCTGCAGCTAAATAATCTGTCAGTGATTGCAATAGAGTCTTTTTCAGCATGCAGAAAACAGGTTGAATGCGTTCGCCATCATGGGCAACACTGATTTCAGTTGATTTATTCTCAAGCGCATCTGCCAACCGCTGTACCAAATCGAGAGGTATGAAAGGGGAGTCGCAAGGTGCCGTGACCATGTAGTCGGTGTTTATTGATTTTAGCGCACTTGCCATTCCAGCTAGTGGGCCACAATAACCGGATAATTCGTCCGCAACCAATTCAAAACCATATTGCGAATAACGATCGTGATTACGATTTGCATTAATAAGTAGTTTGGCAGTTTGCGGCTTAAAAACATCGATAATAATCTCAACCATGGGTTTTCCATCGAGCATTACAAGTCCCTTATCTTGACCACCCATACGCCGAGCCTGTCCGCCTGCGAGAATAACGCCTGTAACTTCTGTTTTAATATTCATTATTCTTGCTCAATTGAAATCTCTGATAGTAGTGATGCTGCGGAATTATCAAAATAGTCTTATTTTACTATGTTAGCGACTTCTCGTTTTGGAGGAAGTTCGACATCAAACTCAATATTTTCTGCCCCATTATAAATCAGAAAATGCTTGTTTTTGGCTCTGGATAGCAATGTGACATTCATGTCGCGCGCGAGATTTAACCCCATCTTGGTGATGCCTGAGCGAGACAATAATACCGGGATCTCCATTTGCGCTACCTTTATAACCATTTCAGAGGTTAGCCGGCCAGTGGTATAAAAGATCTTGTCGTTGCCGGAAATACCTTCCAACCACATCTTGCCCGCAATAGCATCAACGGCATTGTGACGGCCAACATCTTCAATAAATATTAGTGGTTCGGTGTCATGACAAAGCGCGCAGCCGTGTACCGCGCCTGCATTTTTATAGACATCGTTATAGGCATTTAGGTTTTTTAATAACGCATAAAGTCGAGACTGCTTGATTTTAATAGCGTGAATATCAAGTCCATCTAAATGCTCCATGATATCGCCGAAAACAGTGCCCTGACCACAACCTGTCGTGACGATCCTTGGGCCTAGTTTATCTTTCCAATCGTCGCGATTTTCAAATGTTGTGACGGCGACTGCGTTGACATCCCAATCAACTTGAATGGACTTAATTTCAGACAGCTTTTTTATTAAGCCATGATTCTTTAGATAACCTAATGCCAGCATTTCTGGTTGAGTGCCTAAGGTCATTAAGGTAACTATTTCATAACTGTCAATATAGATCGTTAGCGCACGTTCTTCTGCTACATGGAGTTCGCGTGTATTCTGATATTCATCAATGGCGAGTACAGCTTGAGTGGGGGAGAGTCCGGCTTCAGTTATCTCCGGACGATAATTACTGGGCATAGCTAACCTCCAGTAACATTCATATGTCGAAATATGATTGGTTTTTCCGTTAAATTAAAATCGTGCCCTTTAGGTTTAATTAACATGGAATCTTTAATTGCTTGTTTGAGTTTTTCCATGTCGCCTGGATAGCTGCGTAGTGTTTTGCGTAGATCTACAGAATGTTCCTGACCAAGACACAATAGTAATCGCCCTTCGCAAGTTAGTCTCACTCGATTGCATAGCTCACAAAAGTTATGGCTGTGTGGTGAAATAAAACCAACACGTGTCCCCGTCTCCGCTAGTTTATAATATTTTGATGGGCCACCCGTTGTTTCGGTTGTAGGCATCAGTGTAAATACCTGCTCCAAATCGTTTCTGATGTCATCGCTGGAATAATAGACCTCTGCTCGATCATGATCGCCAATAACACCTAATGGCATTTCTTCTATAAAACTGATGTCCATATCTCTATCACTGGCATATCGAACCAAATCTATAATCTCATCATGATTACGGTTTTTTAATATGACGGTATTTAGTTTTATTTTTTCAAAACCAACAGCAATTGCGGCATCAATCCCCGCGATGACTTTATCCAGTTCACCGACGCGCGTGATGCGCTTGAATTTTTCAGCATCAAGAGAATCCAGGCTTATGTTTATGCGTTTAACACCGGCATCTTTTAATGGTTGAGCCAATTTTGTAAGTTGTGAGCCATTTGTAGTTAGCACCAATTCATCCAGGCCGGGTAATTGGCCGATATCTTCAAATAGCTGGATGACGTTACGACGAATGAGAGGTTCACCACCGGTGATTCGAATTCTTTTAACGCCGAGCTCGGTAAATGCCTGTGCTATTTTTGATATTTCTTCCAACGTTAAAAGTTGTGCGCGAGGCACAAATTGCATTTCATCATCCATGCAGTAGACGCAACGAAAATCACAGCGGTCAGTCACTGAGATACGTACATAATCGACAACACGATTAAATTTATCGATTAACACTTCTTGTTGATTATTGGTTTTAACGTCCATTTCTACAGATTTAGCAATTATTGTATGTTAACGATTGTACTTCATGAAAAGGAAACAGGGGCGATTATAGCGTACTCGTATGTTGAAACATATTTAATTAACAGCGAGCCACTTTGTGGAAGCTTTATAAGTCAAGATACTGTGTAATTGTGTAATATAGCCGCGGTTACCAGCTTTTATAGGGGTGGGTGACAAGGCAAATATTGTAATAGCGCGGGTCTTCGGTAACCTCTTCGCCGACCCAGCTTGGTAGGGGAAATGTTTCATCAACACTGGACAATTCTAACTCAGCGACGACTAAACCCTCATTTTCACCGGCAAAAACGTCAACTTCCCATACGTGCCCGTGGTGATTAACGTGATAGCGTGTTTTATCGATATAAGGACGATTACATAATGTGCTGAGCATTTCATTTGCTTCATCCAGTGGTATAGCATATTCGTATTCACTGCGCTGAGTACCAATAGTTTTACTCTTGATGTTGATATTGGCACTATCACCATTGACTCGAATTCGGATCGAACTTTTCTCATTACCGCCCATATAGCCCTGGGTGATCTGAATGCCATTATCGGCGTCATGACGCCATTCATCACTAGAGATAAGAAATTTACGTTCTATTTCGATTGGCATGGTCAGTAATGTGTTACTCGAATTTTAAGTGTTTATTGGCTAGATAAATAATGCCTAATACAGGTAGACCCAGTAAAGAGGCAAACAAAAAGAAGTTTGTATAACCTATATTTTCCACAATTGAACCTGAATAACCACCAATAATTTTTGGAAATAGTGTCATCAGCGAACTAAATATTGCGTATTGCATAGCGGTGAAAGAAATATTGGTTAGTCGGGAAAGAAATGCGACAAATGCTGCGCTGGCAATCCCGGCGGATAAATTGTCGGCGGAGATGACAAGATAAAGTAATTGAATATCGTATCCTTTGACAGCGAGAAGCATAAATAACAAATTTGTTAAAACGGTTAGTAATGCGCCTAGGAACAAGACCTTCATGACACCAAAGCGTATTGATAAAATGCCGCCTAAAAAACCACCCGCTATAGTCATAAACAAGCCAAATGTTTTAACTACAGAAGCAATTTCTTTTTTGCTATAGCCGAGGTCTTGAAAGAAGATATTGGCGATCACGCCTAAGACAATGTCGGATATTCGGTAAAGGCCGATTAAAACGAGTAACAATATTGCGAGTTTAAGACCGTAACGTTGAAAAAAATCCAGAACAGGTGCCAGATAACTTTCAACGACAATTTTCTTTTCAACAAATTTATATTTTATCAGAGCGAATACTATGGATAAAAACATTAGTACTCCCAGTAACAGACGAAAGAACTCCACGCAAAAATTAGAGAGCGTTTTATTATTGAATATTTCCGTCAGGCTATTTTTCCACGACGCGGCAAATTCAGAACTAAGATGAAATGATATTACCAAGCCCACTACCGCAAGTATAAACACCAAAAAAAACTTAATGTATGTGGCATTAGAATATTTATATTCAGTTATTCGGTTTCTTTCGGGTTCTTTTATACAAAACGTGGTAATAATACCGATTAGCATTGCTGCAGCCATGCAGCTGTAAGTAACTTGCCATGCTTGATAATCGTATGAGCCCATTTCTGAACCTAATGCACCTGCAATATATAAACTGCCTGCGCCAGAAACCAGCATGCCGATACGATAACCCGCTATGTAGGTTGCTGACATCATTGCTTGTAATTCAGAAGAAGCCGATTCAATTCTATAGGCATCAATAACAATGTCTTGTGTGGCAGCAGAAAAGCCAAGCATGACACAGGCTAGCGCCATTATTTTTAGGTGAGATTCACTATTAGACGGGTCAATGAATGCCATTGATAAGATAGAAATAATGATCGCCGTTTGCGACAATAACATCCAAGCTCTTCTTCTACCCAGTCGACGGGTTAACAAGGGAATAGGGAGTTTGTCTGCTATTGGCGCCCAAACAAATTTGAAGGAATAGCCCAATGCCGCCCAACTGAAGAAGGTAACAGCTGAACGTTCAATGCCGGCCTCTCTTAACCAAAGACCTAAAGAAGAAAATATCAGTAATAATGGAATGCCAGCAGAAAAACCAAAGAAAAGCATGGTGACCACTCTTGGATGTAAGAATGCCTGAAAACTGTTTTTCCAATTCCCCATGACAGATTGATTAAAGCGTTTTAATGATAATAAGATGAATTAAATTATATCATTGATGGGAAGCTTTAAATTGAATTTTGTTTATATCAGTTTTATTAGTTTATTCAGATAAAGAGAGATGATGAAGTGTTGTCGAAACGAACTCAATTTCCTAACTGATAACCATGACTTCTATTTCTGTGGTTTCTTTTAGAACGCCGACCATCGTTAAAACCTTGTGAATATGCCTCTTGATAGCGCTGTTTATTATTGTGGCGTGAGTTAGAGTGTGTGTTCTGATATTTGTTACGATAGTAATTGGCACGATCAAAGGCATGTTTATTACCATAGCGACTATAAAGATCCGAAAGGTTATTGTATCGATGATTTGAATAGGGCGTGTAATGTTTGTTATGCCGGCTATTCTGTCTACGGTGTTTCTTCTGTGGATAGTAATTATGCTTGTAGTTGTTTTGCTTGTAGTTGTTATGACCAGGCGCGCCCAGAAACATTTTCATCTCTGCCTGTGAACTCAGTGGGAATAATAAAAAAATTGTAGAATAGAATATTGTTCGAAAAAGTAATGGCATATTAGTCTCCAGCAATGGGTATCTAAATAATTAGAGGTAGTTAACTAGGAATGGTTGCAAAAATAAACTCTCCGAGGGTAGAAATTCACTACTGTACACAGTGTCGCTTCATCCTGAGAGCGAATTGGATAGCTCAGGAACTGCTAATGACGTTTGGTGAAACGCTAGGTGAGCTTGCACTAGTGCCGTCAACGGGAGGTGTTTTCACTGTTCTATTGGATGGAGACGAAATATTTTCTCGAGAAAAGCAGGCAAGGTTTCCTGATTCAAAAGAATTAAAACAACTAATACGCGATAAGATTGAGCCTGATATGTCGCTAGGACATAGCGATGCATAACACCATTAAAGCAGTTTTAACTAGATTTAAGGTATTTCTCTAACAACACGTAGCCCTATATGGTCGTAGGCTTTATCCGATTTGAATTTATCTCGCTTTGCATTACGTATTGATTGTGGTGGTGTACTGTATGCCCCGCCTCTAACGACACGATAAGAACAATCTCCGCCTTCCCACACGTCGGCATATTCCGGAGCGCCTTTATAATTCTCATGCCAACAGTCATGAACCCATTCAGCTACATTGCCGGATGTATCATAAAGTCCAAATGCATTGGCCTCGAAGCTACCAATCTTTGTTGGTTTTCTAGGGTCCAGGTTGGTACCACAGCCAAAGCAATGTGCTCGATTTCGTTCTTCCTCATATCCCCACCAATAGGTGGACTTTTTGCCCGTTGAAGCCAGATATTCCCATTCTGCTTCATTCGCTAATCGATACTTCTGACCGGTTTCTTCTGAAAGCCATTTTGTGTAGTAATAGGCATCATCCCAAGAGATAAAAATAACAGGATGTGTTTCTCTGTCTAAATAGAGTGAATCAGGTATTTTTTTACCTTTGGCTTTGGCAAAGAGATCATATTCTGCAAATGTAATCTCATATTGACTTGCTGCGAACTGGTTGACAGAGACTTCATGTCGTGGTCGTTCATCTGAATTTCTGGAACTAGTACTACCCATAGCGAATTTACCCGCAGGGATGGTGACCATTAAGGGACCCTTACCACCAGATTTCAAGTTATCTTGAATTGTTTTACTGACAGCAACTGTGGTTGGTTCTGGTGCTGGCGCTGCAACGGGAGCGACAGCTTCCTCCGCGGGTGCTTCAATGACAGTCTCTTCCTTTGTAACAGATTCTTCTTCAACAGCATCAGCTATGACAGGTACATCTGTCGCTTCAACTTCCATCTCTAGCTCTACGACAGCCGGCTCAGATTGTTGTGCTGGTTTTTTACCCATCATCGTGAAGACAACACCACCTAAAATCAGAATTACAGCGGCGGCAATGCCAACCATCAAGCCCGTTTTGCTTTTTGGTTCCTCAGTAACACTCCCTGTTTCCTGCTCAGCAAACGCGGGTTGTCCCACCTGTGGTTTTGGATCGGGCTCTATTTCTTCCGTTGAAACTTCATCGACCGATATTTCAGCAGTTGTATCACCTTCATCTTCAGTGACTGATTCTGTTACAGGTACTACTTCCGCTTCTGCTACCGCTGTATCTTTAACATTAACAACAACAGCAGTGGTATTGTCCTGGCGCGGCATATTGGCCTCTTCAACGGCCGTCATTAATGCATCAGCGCATTCCTTAGTGGCTTCCGACCATTCAGAATATTGAATGATCTTACCGGCGCTTAATGTATCAAGACCGTCACTGCATAAAATAATTCGATCACCGGCTTGAAGTTCGAATGGGTTTGCCGGGACATCAATTTCATTGATGTCTTCACCAGTAATGGCACTCATCAACATATTTCGAGATAGACCAGGTTCTGGCTCTACCGGCGTACCCTCAGATTCCATTCTGTCCAGAAAGCCACCATAGCTGTGGTCAGCATTCTTTTTTATTAATTTTCTATCACGTACTAGATAACAATGGCTATCGCCAACGCTGGCCCACCACATTTTCCCATCTTCAAGAATGGCGGCGACCATCGTGCAGCCCATACCCGCTAATGCTGGAGTTTCTGAGACGGTTTCCTTGATTGAATAGTTGGCTTTGTTTACGGCTTGTTCGAGGATTTCAGAAGGGTTTTCAGATGGGTAGTTTGCTGAAACATGTTTGTTAAAGGCTTGTACAGCCATATTACTGGCGACGTTGCCTGCTGCGTGTCCACCCATGCCATCGGCAATAATGACGAGTGAGCTGGGTTTGCCATTCGCATCGGTTAAATGGGTGATAAGGAAGGCATCTTCTTGATAGTCTCTTGCGCCATCAATTTGTGAGCCGGCTAATTCAAATTCAAGTGCCATACGCTAAGAAAACCCCATTCGTGAAAAGTAATGTAATTTACTGATATTATTTATTATTAATTAGTACTTAACGCAAAAATACTGACTGGATTAAAATAATATTTTATGTTCGATTATCCTACCAGTCCATCAATAAATTACAAATAAATACTTGATTCGTTTCAATAAATTGGGATTAGCTTGATATTAATGCATAGTCATAATACTGCTTAAAAGACATGAATAGGAAAGGCATGACATCTTCTGAATTAAAAAACATTTACCAACGTTTATCTGCAGCACGATCATCGGATCGGTTTCGTCTAAAACGCGACTTTGAACGTATAAAAAAACGTGGCTTCGAGAATAATCCTGCATGGGATGCCCTTAAGCGTGCAATTGAATTATCGGTTCATAATAAATCAGATAGAAAAAATCGTCTTCCAAAGTGTAGTTTTGATGATAATTTACCTATAAATCAGCATGTTGATGGAATATCTGCTGCCATAATAAACAATCCAGTCACAATCATTTGTGGTGAAACTGGCTCAGGTAAAACGACACAGCTACCAAAGCTTTGTCTTACCTTAGGCCGTGGAATCGAGGGTGTGATTGGGCATACGCAACCTCGAAGACTTGCTGCCAGAACGGTTGCGAAGCGAATTGCTGAAGAATTGGGTAGTGAATTGGGAAGCGATGTTGGTTTCAAAATAAGACATCAGGATCTGACCAACAAGCATTCCTATATCAAGTTGATGACTGACGGTATCTTACTTGCCGAGTTGCAACAGGATCGATATTTAAATCAATACGATACCTTGATCATCGATGAGGCACACGAACGTAGTCTGAATATTGATTTTATTCTGGGCTATATAAAGCAGCTTTTGCCAAAACGACCTGATCTGAAGGTGATTATTACCTCCGCTACCATAGACGTTACACGTTTTTCCGAACATTTCGATAATGCGCCCGTCATTGAAGTGTCTGGTCGAACCTGGCCGGTTGATGTTTTGTATCGCCCGATTGAAGAAAGCGATGAAGATGAAGATCCTGTCAGTCGAGAAGAGGTCATCTTAAAAGCAATTCGAGAACTCACTTCATATGACATGGGCGATATTCTGATCTTCATGGAAGGGGAAGGAGAAATTCATGAAACCGATAAGTTTCTTCGTAAACAAAACTTGCGAGATACCGATATTCTGCCTCTTTATGCACGTTTAAGTTCTTCGAGACAGAATAAGATCTTTGCGCCACATAAACGTCGACATATTGTGCTGGCGACGAATATTGCAGAAACATCACTGACCATTCCCGGCATACGCTATGTCATCGATACCGGCATGGCGCGCATGAGTCGTTATAGTTATCGCAGCAAAGTACAGCGTTTGCCGATAGAAAGAGTCTCTATGGCGGCTGCAAATCAGCGCAAGGGGCGCTGTGGCAGGACCAGCGAAGGCATCTGTATTCGTTTGTATAGTGAAGAAGACTTTAATTCACGTACAGAATATACAGAACCAGAGGTGCTGCGCACCAACCTGGCCTCAGTAATCTTGCAGATGAAGGCATTAAAGATTGGTGATATTGAACAATATCCCTTTATTAATCCCCCTGACAGGAAATTCATCAACGATGGCATGCGATTATTGCGCGAGATTAATGCCCTGGATAAGGAAGAAAGGTTAACCCCGATTGGCAGCAAGCTGGTCAGGTTCCCGTTAGACCCACGACATGCAAGGATATTATTGGCAGCACATGATTTTAATTGTTTGCACGAGATATTAATTATCGTCAGTGCATTAAGTATACAAGACCCTAGAGAACGTCCGATCGATAAACAGCAAAAAGCTGACGAATCACATAAGCAATTTAGCGATGATGATTCAGACTTTTTATGGTTTCTAAATCTTTGGAATTTTTACCAACAGCAAGTCAAACAACTCTCACAGAATAAACTTAGAAAACTTTGCCAGACAAATTTCATATCTTATATGAAGATGCGAGAGTGGAGTGATATACATAGACAATTACGTCACGTTTGTACTGAGATGGGGCTGTTGTTGAACACAGAGCCTGCCAGTTATCAAAATATGCATTGTGCCATCTTGAGCGGTATGTCTAGTCACGTCGCTTATTTGTCCGACAAACACGAATATACCGGCGCCCGGGATATAAAGTTAAATTTGTTCCCCGCGTCAGGACAATTTCATAAAAAACCAAAATGGATTGTTGCTGCTGACTTGGTTGAGACCTCTCGCTTATTTGCCCGGAACGTTGCAAGAATAGATTCCGCATGGCTGATTAATGTCGCTAAGCATCTTTTGAAACGTGACTATTCAGATGCGCATTGGGATAGCAAGAGTTCGCGTGTGGTTGCATTAGAGAAGATCAGCTTATACGGCATGACTTTAATTGCCGGTAAAAGAATTAATTACGGTGCTGTTAATCCGCGTGAGTCTAAAGCCTTGTTTGTCAGAAATGCATTAATAGAAGGAGATCTAGAATCAAGTGCAAAATTCTTCAAAAATAATAATAAGGCAATAGAGGAAGTCAGGCATTTGGAAGTAAAGTCGCGTCGCCCTGACATCCTTAATGAAGAAGCCGTTTATGATTTTTATAGTAATGCACTGCCTGAACATGTTTATGACGGCCAATCATTTTCAGCCTGGGTCAAACATCTTGATAAAGCTCAAAAACAAGCCTTATATCTCACTAAAGATTTAATAATAAATCGTCAGACAAATGATATTACTGAAACAACTTATCCGGATAATATTAAATTTAAGGACATGTTGTTACCACTGGAATATAAATTTCTTCCCGGTGCTAAAGAAGATGGGCTTAGCATTGATATCCCGATAGAGGTATTAAATCAATTCGATCAAAATCAGATGGATTATCTAGTGCCAGGATTAATAGCAGAAAAGATAATGTTATTATTAAAATCATTACCTAAACCGATACGCAAAACATTAGTGCCTATTCCTGAGACTGCTGCGGAATGTGTCAGTAATATTAAAAACCACTCAATATCATTAAAACAAAACCTGATTTCTTATCTATTCAAAACGCGCGCAGTTAATATAACAATCGATGATTTCTCTGAAGAAGCTTTGCCCGAGCACCTTAGGCCAAACTATCGTGTTGTGGGTACTGAAAATGAATTGATAGCCGAAGGCAATGACCTTGTAGCACTGAAAAATAAACTGGCCACTCAAGTAGAACATGCTTTTACTGATTTATATCAGGATGCTTATGGTGAACAAGAAATAACGTCATGGGACTTTGGCGATTTACCGATAGAACAAAAGGTGTCATCTAAAGAAAACACAATAACAAGTTACCCGTCTTTATTAGAAGACGATGGCAAAGTCTATAGACATGCGTTTGATAATTTGCGCACAGCTGAATACTACTTACGGTTTGGCTTGAGAGGTTTATTAAAAAATACGTTAGCAAAAGAGATTAAGTATCTGCGTAAAAATTTAAGAGGCATTGAAAAACTAGCGTTGTTATACACGCGGTTTGGTAATAAAGAGGAATTAGTCGAATCAATTATTAATCTTGTCTTAGACGAAACATTTTTGTATGAAAAGACATTGATTCGCAAACAGGAACACTTTCTAGCATCCCTGGAACAGGGAAGACCCGAGATAATAAGTAATGCGGACAGGATTTGTGTGTTATTGCAAAAGATACTGGAAATAAATTTACAAGTTCAAACAGCACTTTCCGATACCGGTATGTTGAAATATAGTCATGCAATCAATGATATTGAAGAACAGTTGGAATACATGATGTTTCATGGTTTTATCGAGGATGTTGAAGCGGAATATTTAAAACAATATCCGCGTTATTTAGCAGCAATTATTAAACGCATGGAAAAAATTGAGTATGGTGTTGATAAAGATCTTAAATCGACTAAACAAATTCAGCAACATTGGGACAGAATAAAAAAACTGGTGGATCATGCGTATGAAACGGACGGAAATACCACAACATTTGACGAATACCGTTGGCTGTGTGAAGAATTACGGATATCGTTATTTGCACAAGGATTAAAAACCAGAATGCCAGTATCATTAAAGCGGTTAGACAAAGCATGGGAAAAATATCAGAAAGAAAATTAAATAATGGATAACAAGTGAGACGATAAATGGCTGAACAATCGATTCAATTCTCAATATTTCTGATCTTCACCGGCGCTGCAATCTTTGCCACGTTTGCCCTGTATGCAAGACAAGCGATGCTTGTTGCCTATATTGTACTGGGTTTAATTCTGGGGCCTTCCGGGATGGGGTTTTTTAGTGATGCAGAATTAATCAGCGATATCTCTAATATTGGTATTATCTTTCTATTGTACTTGTTGGGCCTGGATTTACTGCCACAACAGTTATGGCAAATGCTACGCGAAGCCACAGTAGTCACCTTGCTTAGTTCGGGGGTATTTTGTTTGATTGGCTTTACGATTGGCTTTATCTTTGGCTACGAATTACTACAAGCGATGTTGATTGGTGCCGTAATGATGTTCTCCAGCACGATTATTGGCCTGAAGCTATTGCCAACAACAACCTTACATCATAAGCATACCGGGCAGATCATTATCAGTATTTTACTGATACAGGATTTGATCGCTATTGTAATTTTATTATTGCTGCAAGGGTATGGCAAAGGTGGGAATCTGGTGGTTGATATTGTCATGCAATTAATTTATTTACCTGTTCTGGTGGGGATTGTTTATCTAATAGAAAGATTTGTACTCATCAAGTTGATCCAGCGTTTTGATGAAATTCATGAGTATATATTTCTATTAGCTATTGCCTGGTGCCTTGGTATTGCCGAATTTGCTCACTATGTTGGTTTATCACATGAAATCGGTGCGTTTGTCGCTGGTGTAACATTAGCCTCTAGCCCAATTGCATTATTTATTACCGAACGTTTGAAGCCGCTACGTGATTTTTTTCTGATCATCTTCTTCTTTTCTCTGGGAGCAGGATTTAATTTGTCTGTAATCAAGGAAATATTTATTCCAGGTACCATTCTGGCTGTTCTTGTCCTTGTCTGTAAGCCGCTTGTCTTTGGTTGGTTGTTACGCCGGGAAGGGGAAAAGAAATATGTTTCTTTCGAAACAGGTTTCAGGTTAGGACAGATCAGCGAATTCTCATTACTAATTGCTGTGCTTGCAGTTAATTCAGGTTTTGTCGATGAGAAAACCTCATACTTGATCCAGTTCGCTACACTGCTAACCTTCATTGTATCGTCGTATATCATTGTCATGCGATATCCGACGCCAATATCCGTCAGGGATCGACTTCGTCGAGATTAATCAAGGTCTTTACTAGTGAATAATAAACAAATAAAGAACTTCGCAACGATTATTATTTCTGTAGCCATCATCGCTGGTGCATTTGTAACGGCAGATTACTTTGCATTATTTGGCACGAAGACAACGTTAAAACTAGACTTTGTGGAGGCACGCTTCCGTACACTCAACAAAGATACTGGTGCACTTGTATTTGATGTGGGGGTACGTTGTTTTCAAAAAAACAACATGGATGCCTGTACTCGAAGAGAAAGTCATCAAGCGGGTGTCGTTGCAGCACACATACCGGTAAGACGTGTCATTGAATCAACCCTGCTATTCGTGAAGACAGAAGACACTATCAAGTCGGCAGATCCAAAACTACATGTTATGTTGATGCACCAGAATTATAACAACCCGACAAAAACTATATTGCTTGAAGATATTTATTCGGGTAAACAAACAGAATACACAGTAGAAATGCCCCCCAGACATTGGGATGAACTAACGGAAGAATAAGATGAGTGATGCGCTAAACTATTTATTAAAAGTACGTAAAGATGTCGTCGAACCTTATTTTAAGGCGCTTAAACAGGGCGGCAAACACCTTGATGTTAAAACCAGGTCTTTATTATCTGTCATCACTAAGGTCGATGCCCAGACTGAAGCAGGTCTAAAACAATATCTTGTCCGGGCATTAAGAGACGGCAATAGTGCAGATGAGATATTGGATGCCATGTTGGTCTGTCTACCGACATTGGGCATGAGCAAGATTATTTGGGCAGTCGATATTATCTTGAAAATGAACCTCCCTGATTTTAATCCTGAATTAATCGGTAAAGAAAAACAGTGGTATAAATTAATCGCGATTAATGAGCTAGAAGAGGGCATATCTCGGCACGACTATGATGGTCGAGCCTGTTTTATTAATAAAAAAGGTGATGAACACCACGTCTATGATAGTCGTTGCCCACATCAGGCTGCAGATATTTCCCTGTCAAGTCTTGAAGACACAACGTTGACTTGCGCAAGGCATCAATGGAAATTCAATGTAGGAAATGGTGAATGCATTGAAAATGGAAATCGTCCGCTCAATAGGATTGAATTCAAGATTGAAGATGGATTTGTCTATGTCTATTCATAGCTACTCACTAAATAATAACCCTGGTGAATAAAATGTCTAAAATATTGTATATAGAAGTATCACCTAGAAAAGATAGATCAGCTTCAATCGAAGTTGCTCAGTCGTTTCTGAAAGCATATCAAGATGAAAACACTGTTAATCAGACTGAAACCTTAGATCTATGGGAACTCAAACTGCCAGAGTTTAATGGAGATACGATCAATGCAAAATATCGAGTCATGCATGGAGAAGATCCAAATTCAGAAGAAATAGCTGCGTGGGAAGCCATTACAAAATACGCCGATCAATTTAAAGCGGCTGATCATTACTTGATTAGTACGCCCATGTGGAATTTTTCTATTCCATATAAGTTAAAACACTATATAGATATTATCAGCCAACCCGGACTTACATGGGCTTTTTCACCAGAAGAAGGATATCAAGGGTTGGTAACAGGAAAGTCTGCTACATTAATACTAGCACGTGGTGGTGAATACAGTAGCAGTGACGAATTAGCTGCCATGGATTTTCAAAAGTCCTATTTAGAAATGATTCTTGGATTTATTGGTATAACAGAAATCAAGACTATACTGATAGAACCCACACTGATAGATCCTGAAACAAAAACACAGGCCATTTTATCAGCGATAGAACAAGCGGTTGCTCATGCTAAGTTGTTGTGATTAATCTCACCTTTGACCTATAGTTAGTTTGGCTCTCAAGCTGAGGGGCGGGAAAGTTGGAAATAATAAAAGCCTTACGTCAATGAGTCTAAGTTATCACTGATCTGTTTTTTTTCTTTTCGTTTGTCGCCAACTGGGTTAAATCGATAAGCATAGTGTAGCGAAATTAAATCGTAATATCGTTCAGCCTTAGTGCCCGGGAAAATTCGTTTTATCCATGCCATTAATGTTTCGCCCGATTGTCTACTGTCGGCTTCTTGTTCAATCTGTTTGATAAGTGGATAGATTGGGGAATCTGTTCCTAAGCGAAAAAATTCTGAATGAAGAGTGACACGTTCATTATTTTTCTCAACACGCTGCTTGGAATAAAAACGCCAGGAAAGATAAGCCCCTAAGGGTATTAGCAACCATAACATCCAATCGGACTTAGACTTTGTCTCTGACTCTATATCACTGCTTGTCGTTTTGTAGCGCAACCAGGAAAGGAGATCCATTAGTGGCTCTAACAGAGTGCGATCTTCTGCTTCCATGGGCGCCCATACCGAAGGAGTCGTATCCATATTATGCCATGCGCCATCGATATAATATTTTGTCCATGCATGGGCATGTCTTGCGCGGACGAGATATGTGCTTTGCCAGTTGCTGTATTCCTGAACTGAGTAGCCTATCGTATAACGCGCTGGTATGCCTGCTTCGCGCAACAATAAGGCGGTTGCTGTAGCAAAGTATTCGCAGTGCCCCTTTTTATCTTTGAAGAGAAACTTTGTCAGATATTGTCCTTTTGTATAACGTTGGTTTTGCGTGATCGAATAATAAAAATTATCTTTGAAGTATTGCTGAACCGTACTAATAATTTCTTTATCCGATTTTGAATAAAGATCGAGTTTTATTGCGATCTGTTCAAAGTCAGTTTTATAGTTGAGAGGTATTCCAAGATCTACAGCAGCAGGTGTGGCTTCTATAAAGTCATGATCGGAAATTCCGAGTCGATAATTAATCCAGCCTTCGCGCGCTTCAATTCGTGTAGATCCATAGATGCTGGTTTCTACTTGAATTAAATCTTTCCCTGCGAGTGAATTTAGATTGTCAGGCACGGGTATAATGGCGGATTGGTTCTGAAGATAAATCGCCATATCCATTGTATCTTGATCGGATTTATTCTTATTGAGTTGCCATTCATTTTTACCCGGTGTTTTACCAATAATATCAAATTCAACTTTTGGATTACGCCAGCTACCATAATTATAAGAACTGTAAGAGGTTTCTCTAAAATACAATGGTGTTGGTGACGGCTTATCTGCTTTAAGTCGAAAAATAATGCGGTCAGATAACTTCAACCGACCTAATGAACCTATTGATGTTGAGGTGCGCTCTGGGTCAGTGCTCCTCCATCCATATTGCTCGAATAATTGAAGGAAGAATGTCTCGGAGTCGTTTTGTAATTTTTGCAATCCATTTTGTGTTAGATAGGAAAAGAACAATACGAATACAAGGGAGGCAAACCAGGTGATTCTGGAAAAGTGTTTTGACCTCTGTGTTAGTAATAGCCACGAAATAACTACAGCGCATAAAGCAAAAAAATGATCGCTATATCTGTTGCCTGAACTTGCAGATATTAAGCAGATAAAGACATAAGGCATACCAATGTTTGTTGTGTATAAAACGTTTGGGCCAGCTCTTTCACCAAGACGACGGATACTGATGAAAAGAGCAGAAGTTTTTATTCCGTTTTGAGTGCCATAGCATTGCACAAGCATGAGCAGTAATAGTACGAATGGTAATAACTCAAGTATTTTGTAGATGCCCTGAAATGAATAATTCACAAATACAGTGACAGTGATGATAAAAAATATAACGCCACTTAGATCAGCGAGTTGATTCGTATCTTTGTCGCTAAAGTTTATGCGCCATTTAATGAACATGGGTAGTTCAAGTAATAAACCTATGATGATGGCATACAGCATAAACTCTGTTTGCCAGCCCCAAACTAGCAAACTCGCTAATATTAAGCCGGGAGGAGCCGGGCTTAATTTAGTATTCATAGTTTTGCTGTCTAAGTTGTCCACAGCGCATCAAGATCTTGTTGCAAGTTTTCATGGTGGATGACGTGAATATCATGCTCTGTTTCAGTACTATTTGTATCCGTTGATTCTTTTAATAGCAATAATTTAATGGGGATATTTAATTCGGATAAAGATTTAACCAGCTTTAGTCTAGACTCATCTAGCTCCAGTAATATACAAATAAAAGCACTGCATTCTCGACTGTGTTGTTGCAGCATTAATTCAACTTCAGCAATGTTGGATTCATAGGCGGGCTGTACGCAGGCAAGTACTTCCAGAATATTTTCTGCACCGGCAAGTCCACGCCCAGAGGTGAAACGGTAGGAAGTATTGCCGACAAACATCAAATCAAGCAGTGCATCTTGTTCTTTTTGTGCCGTCATAAATGATGCTGCGACAGATACAGCATCTTCAAATATGTGTTCTGATTGTTCATCCAGAAAGGTATCGAGTATCAAACCATAACGCGTAAAGTACTCATCCTGGTATTCTTTAACAATGGGCTTATTAAGTTTTGCAAAGCTACGCCAGTGTATTGAGCGAATAGGATCACCGGGATGATAGTCACGCAGAGAAATAAATTCCTGTGAGTCACCTACAATCGAAGCATTGTTAACGCCACCATGATGATAGCTGCGCTTGCCTTGTAGATTTAATCGAGGTGTTTTATAGAGCTTCGGTAATATCAGCAAGCTGTCTTTGTTGTAAATGAATTTTTGCCCTTGAATCAGGCCTAATGGTTCAGCCATTGCCAATCTGGTTTTATCGAATTGTAAGTAACCTCTGCGTAAGGGTGTTAATTGTATGCTAGTTTCGAGTTCACTTTTTTCAGCAATGTAATCAATGTTGATGGGCTTGATTGAACCACCGCGTATCTTTTGCATTATTTTAACAAGACGAGGGTAACCAATAAATCGATCAATGCGATTTCTGTTTTTATCAAGCGGGTCTTTTGCTTTGGAAAATTTGGCGAAGCTAGGAAATTGGTTTTTCAGTTCATCAACAAGAATAAAACCTCTTTTTGCAGTTTTATTTTCATTGCGAATAATACAAGTGTAATTGAGTGGTATGCCGACACTCCCATATTCGGGTAACTTCCTAATAATAGAAAATTTTCCACGAAAAAATAAAGAATAAAACATCGCAGTGAATAGTAATATCAATGTGATTGAAAAAATTTGAAAAGACAGCGTTGAGCGTGTGTCAAAACCAAACACTCCAGCAACTGGCATAATCGAAAGGATAAGTATTCCTGTTGAGGTAAAACGTTGACGTAGCCATTGGCTAGCGCGGTAAACCAGCTTGAAGTTAGCAAATATGAGTTTACGCAACATGATTGATGACTATATGAATATTTAAACCGGCACAGGTGTTTTTGATAAAATGTCTTCAATAATTTGATCACTGCTATTACCTGAGAAGCGGCTTTGTGAATTCATCATCAAACGATGTGAAATAACAGGGATGGCGATTTCCTGAACATGATCCGGGCTGACATAGTCCATGCCGTCAAACAATGCTAGCGCTTGTGCAGCCTTCATTATAGATAATGAAGCGCGTGGACTGGCTCCATTCAATATACCCTCAGTTTCTCGAGTTGCCCTGATAAGCGTGACCATATAATGTTTTATCTCATCACTGACGTTGATGTTAGTTACCTGCTGTTTAATTTGAATGACATCTTCTTTATTGATGCAGGGTTTAAGCGAGTCGAGCGGGTGTTGATTGTTTTGTTTTTCAAGAATAGAGACTTCTTCATCCTGAGAAACGTAACCAAGACTAAACCTCATTGCAAATCGATCCATTTGCGCCTCTGGTAAAGGATAGGTGCCGTGGTACTCCACCGGGTTTTGTGTTGCGATGACAAAGAACAAATCATCTAGCTGGTAATTATTGCGTTCAATACTGACCTGGCGTTCACCCATGGCTTCTAGTAATGCCGATTGTGTACGTGGCGAAGCTCGATTGATTTCGTCCGCTAATAAAATATTGCTAAATATAGGACCGGGGTGAAACTCAAAGTCCTGATCACGTTGATTGAATATCGAGACACCTAGTATGTCTGTCGGTAAGAGATCGGGCGTAAATTGAATACGCTGAAACTCAACGTCAATGGATTTTGCTAAAGCCTTGGCTAAAGTTGTCTTGCCGGTACCCGGTACGTCTTCAAGCAAAACATGCCCATCACTGAAAAATGCAGCAAGCAGTTTACGAATGGCAGAAGATTGGCCTTGAATAACGGTTTCAATATTAGCGAAAAGCTTTTTATATATTTGAATGTCTGACATGATACTTCTAAGTGTCTATTAAAAATTGATATATAGAAGAGTACCAAAATAGGAGTTGTGTAACACATGTTTACAAAGAAAATTGAGACAAAAGTAGCGATTCATGAACTTATCGCCATGCGCTGGAGTGGCCGTGCCTATGATTCTGCGAAAATGCTGACGCGTGAAGCGATAATGTCATTAGTTGAAGCGGCACGTTGGGCACCATCTTGTTTTGGCGATCAGCCCTGGCGCTTTCTTGTCTTTGACAAGGCAACGAATAAAACCGGATGGGATAAAGCGCTTAGCTGTCTGGTAGAAGGCAATCGCGACTGGGCTAAAGAGGCACCCTTACTTCTGCTCGCGTGTGCCGATTCCGTCTTATCGCAGAATGGCAAACACAACCGTTGGGGCCAATACGACACCGGTGCGGCCGCAGAGAATTTAAGCCTACAGGCAGCTGCGTTAGGCCTCATGGTTCACCAAATGGGCGGGTTTGATGCAGACAAAACAAGAACAGAATTTGCTATACCCGAACAATTCACCCCCATGGCAATGATGGCAGTGGGTTATCAATTACCGCTAGAGGCAATACCGGATGACATCAAAGAACGTGAAAATAATGCACGTGCTCGTAATACGCTTGATGAGAATTTCTTTGAAGGTCATTGGGGAGAACCAATAATTGAAGAGCTATAAGCAATATTAAGTCATTCTGTTGTTTACCTAGAATAAAGTATCACGCCTTATGATTAAAAATAATCAGCACCGCGCCTTTTGGTTGCTTGCTGGGCCGATGATAATTGGCAATGTCAGCATGGCCTTACTAGGTCTGGTCGATACGGCTGTTATTGGACATCTAGACAGTGCTGTTTATCTAGGCGGCGTTGCAGTCGGGTCGGTCATCTTTGATTTTCTCTATTGGGGTATGGGTTTCTTACGCATGGGTACGACAGGTATCGTCGCTCAAGCACATGGTAAACAAGACGCCACAGAAATCAGAACGCTGTTAATACAATCCATTCTTGTTGGTCTATCAATAGCAACTTTCTTTCTACTCTTTCAAAATCCCATCATCAATTTTGGCTTAACGCTGCTCAAAGGGAGCCCCGATGTAAAACACTATGCCGAAGTGTATTGCCGTTTGATGATCTGGGGTGCACCGGCCTTGATGATTCTGTTTTCTGTCAACGGTTGGTTGTTAGGTATGCAGAATGCGATGGCTAGTTTGAGACTAGGCATAACGGTTAATGTGATAAATATTATTCTCGATATCGTCTTCGTGGTGTATATGGACATGGATGTGCGCGGTGTTGCTCTAGCAACGGTTATTGCACAGTACTGTGGTGTCGTTTATGCATTTTTTATTGTCAGGAAGCAATTGAAAGGACAAACCGGCAAGTGGGAAATAGCAGAAATTTTGCATCTGGAAAAAATGAAAAGTTTTATGTGCTTAAACAATGATATTTTTATCCGGACAATTTGTTTAATTCTCGTCTTTTCCTTCTTTACACGAGAAGGTGCCAAATTTGGTGATCTGACCCTTGCCGCAAATTCTATTTTGATGAAATTCTATTTGTTAATGGCATTAGCGTTGGATGGTTTTAATCATGCTGCTGAAGCATTAGTAGGAAAAGCTATTGGAGCTAAAAGCAAAGACCTTTTTCATAAAGCGGTATCACTGGCTTTGAAATGGTCGTTAGCATTCGGCTTTGCATTTACGATATTTTATTGGCTAGCTGGCGAACCGATGATCAATTTATTAACGGATATTAATCCGGTTCGAGAGATTGCGCTTGTTTATTTGCCTTGGATGATGCTGTTACCGCTTGTTTCTGTTTGGTGTTTCTTGCTAGATGGTATCTTTATCGGTGCTACACGGGGAGCAGAGATGAGAAATGCAATGTTGATCTGCACCTTCGTTTTCTTTTTGCCTATCTGGTATGTGTTTCAATTTATGGAAAACCATGGCTTATGGTTGGCATTTACTGTTTTTATAGCCGTGCGAGGCCTGGTGTTAGGTGTTTATTACTATCGTGTTGAGCGTAGGGAAGGGTTTGTGTAAAACGTCCAACTTGATATCTGATGTTCACAAGCAAAAGAGCTGTGTCAGGACAAAGCTATGACTTCAGATAATTTTGATGTCTTCCAATAAAATAACTTCACAAGAATGACCGCCAATATCTTCGCGAGTCATTGAACTGGTCCATTTCCAACCATTTTCACCATCGATGTGAACTAGATACCCCATCAATTTCACAGTATCGCCAGACTGTATAGATTTCAGTTTAGCTTCAACCTCACTATTACTTGGGATGAAATGCATGTTCGCGCTGTTTGTTTCAATATCTCGTCTTGGTATAGGAAGTTCATCTGTGCGCCAGTGATACCAGCGGTTAGATTGTGTGATCGTCAAACTGTCTAGAGTATCTGGATTTGCCATCGGCCCCCAGCCTAGTGCTAAATCTACAGGTGAAAGTGCGGACTCGCGATCAGATCGATATCGTTCAGCACCAAGAACTCGTCCAATAAGTTGGAAGTTGGCCAGCGGCGTTATTTTGAATTCATCAAACTGAAATGATTGTTTAGATTTATTAATATTTTTTTGTATCGGTGACTTTTTAATAGATAAAGAAGAAGCATATTGAATGGGAAAGGACTCTGAAATGTTTGAATCAATCGATACCGGACTACTGCTTTGCCAATTGTAGATAAAACCTATGGCAATAATGATTAGAATAATTTTCCACATAATAAGTGATCCTAATAATTAATTTTTAATAAAGGTGTCATGTATTAACAGTGTTTGCAACGCCTGAACGTGGGTTAACTTCAGGTCCAACTGGGGTGAAATTTCCTTCTGTTGGTTGGTTCCATGCTAAGAAATACCCATCCTTAAAGGCTTGCACATCTAATGTTTCACCGAAGGCAGGAATCTCACCGAGACGTGCCATATAGTCCCTAATGTTTGTATAGTCCCGAATAAAGTGTTTATTCAAACGATATAGTGAATGATAAGTGGCATCAAAACGCGATAAATGCGGGTAGGCATGTACATCTGCGAGAGTGAGATTATCGCCAGCAATATAAGAGCCTGTTTCCCCGAGTCTTTTATCGAGCTCAGTCAAGCACGTAAATACCTTTTCAAAATAGGATTGGTAAGTTTGTTGATCCTTAGCGAAGCCTGCACGATAGATAGGGGTGATTAATTCATCAGCCAGTTCAGTAATTAATACATCAATCAGCGTCTGTGTGTCCTTTGGATAAAGTGTTGTATGAGCGAAGTGATGGGTTGCGACCTGATCGAATTGGATAATTATTTCTGATGATTCATTATTAACAATAGTATTGGTCTTTGTATCAAACAAGACCGGCACTGAAGCGCGACCGATATAACCTGGTGCTGCCAGTTTATAAATTTCGGGCAGCCTGTTTATGTCAGCAATAGGACTGGCTGCGCTATCCGCACTTTGATAACGACCGCCAAGATCCCAGCCGTGTTCTGTTTGGACTGCGCCGGCGATGGTGAGACCGATATGATTGGTCAGCCCGGTTAAGCTACGCATGATTTCAGTACGATGAGCAAATGGGCATACCTTCGAGGTGTATAACCAATAGCGATCTTTTTCAAACGGATAGTCTTGGCTGCCTAATTCGTTATGAAATGTGGTTGTTTCTACATGGCAAATTTCATTGGCGCTCATTGTTCATCTCCACAGAGTTTGATAACCATACTTGTATCTCACTTTTTTATTAGACTTTGGGATGTCTATTCTTCTTTAGGTATCCGAGTAAACCGAATTATCTCTCTTCGATTCCGTTTCGTCGGCCTACCAATTGTTCTGGGAAAGGAGGCCGCATCCGCTTTCATTTGTTTTGAGAGATCTTCACGTGTCTTGATGCTGTCTTCGTCTTCTACAAATAATGAAGCGGCTTGAGTAGCAGAAACGCGGTTGTTGATCAGCTTCTGAACCGTGATGGTGTATTTATAGGGTGTTTTACCTATTACTACTCTATCACCGACCCTGATGGTCTTTGCTGCTTTGATGGCTTGGTCATTCGCATTAACCTTATGGCCTTTAATCGCCGCAGCCGCAAGGGCGCGTGTCTTATAAAAGCGGGCACACCAGAGCCATTTGTCTAAGCGCATTGATTCGAGTGGTTCGTTTTGCCTAGCCACAGTATTTTACCTGCATTATGATTACAAATTAAAAATTGATAGTGAATATTATGACTGAAAAGAAATCTGAAAGAGAGTTTATTCCGCTAAATATCGCTGTGCTGACTATTTCTGATTCCAGAACAGAAGAGACGGATAAATCGGGCAAGATAATAGTGGGGTTGTTGGCAGAGCAGGGTCACAAGCTGTATGAAAAAAATATTGTGCCGGATGATAAGTATGCGATACGTGCTGAGGTTTCTAGGTGGATAGCAAATGAAGATGTTCAGGTGGTGTTAACCACGGGTGGCACAGGTGTGACCGGTCGCGATGGTACACCGGAAGCGGTCAACGTGCTCTTTGATAAAACAATCGATGGTTTCGGTGAAACCTTTCGTGCAATTTCTTTTCAACAAATCAAGACTTCAACTATGCAATCACGTGCAATTGCCGGCGTTGCTAACGGCACTTATATCTTTTGTATGCCCGGTTCTATGGGTGCTTGTAAAACTGCTTGGGAAGAGTTGATACAGCATCAATTGGACTATCGCACAAGGCCTTGTAATCTGGTTGAACTCATGCCGAGGCTGAGAGAAGTTTAGTAAACATTATTCTTTAACGCTAAGCTTAGGAATTTCAAAGTAGACCAAAAGAGATTTCTGAAAAAAATTGTCGTTATCGTCACTAATGATAAAAAAATGATTTTTTTTATGCCAGGTAATTCCCTCAAAGTTATCATTTAAGTAACTAGCTGATGGATCTAATGACGCTATTTTCTCGGCCCTGATTGAACCTTGGTTGAGTGTAACGAGGTGTATTGCATTACTTACACCAGCAAAGACGCTAGAAAAAATACGTTCCAAGGCAATTAATCTATTATCAGGCAAGGTCGTTAAGCCGACTAGCGAACCATAAGCTTCGTTATCAGGGGTAAACTGCCATGACTCGTTGTTTAATGTATGTAGTGATAATTGATTACTGTTCGATACCTGCAGGGGGCGTTCTGGGCCAGTAATAATGTTAAAAGTATTGTGGATTGTGATTGCTTCTAATGCTTTATTGGCGCCAGCATAATTATCGATATCGCTTAATGGGTTATTAAGCGAATGCTTCGCGATGAATTTGCCTGTGCTTGAAAATTGGACAATGCGTGGTTTACGTTCAAAGCTGATAATTAATTCGGTGTCACCTTGAATACCATTATCAGCATTGATAAGCGCTAGGCCTTCACTGTCAGCTGATTTATGACGTAGCTTGTTGCCCTTGTTATCTTGCAAGTGGTGATAGGCAATAAAGACTAGATTAATGAATCGATCATACTCAAATTCTGGTTTTGTATGAACAATAAAGCCGCGATCGGAAAGTAATATTAACTGTTGTTCATCATTGTCCCAGGCGAGCGCAGAGAATTCCATCAGTGGGAAATCGGGTCCTGCATTCTGTTTTAGTTGAACCAGTCCCAAAACTTTAAAATTATTGAGTTCAAGCTGTTGTAACTGCGCTTGCGGCAACTCAATATAGTCTGCAATATCGCGTTCAGCAAAAACAGGGCTGAGATAGAGAAGGCTGGTATATAATCCAATTACCCTGAGCCAATTGTTAAATATAGTCATATAATGTCATGAATTTTTTAAGGATTTATAGTCAAACAAATGGAACATGCCGTTCTTTTGTAACATAAGAATAATATGATAAACAAAATAATTTACCCTCTCTTATTTAAATTAATCGTTTTCCCCTCTTTGGTACTCGCCGGTGGCGGCAATCCGGCAGCAATTGTGCAGGTGGAGGAGGCCGTCAATATTGAAATTGCCCCATTTATTTGGGTGACAGGCACTGTTATTGGTCGTTTCGACTCAAAGATTGCAGCCGAGGTTGAAGGCACTCTGGAAACAGTTCTCGAAGTTGGAGATCATATAAATAAAAATGATGTTATCGCAAAAGTCGATGATACGACATATCACCTTGCCTTAAATGAAATTCAAACTGAAGTTAAGCCGATTGAAACTATGGTTGAGTTTTTTCAGCGTGAAGCAGAACGACTGGAAAAATTGGCCAAACAAAACAATGCGGCAAAAAACCAGCTTGACCAAACTCAAACTAGTCGAGATGAGGCGGTAGCTAAGATACGAGTAGTTAAAGCTCGATTGGCTATGGCGCAAGATGATCTTAAAAGAACAACCGTTCGTGCTCCATTTACAGGCGTGGTGACCGAGCGATTCAAGTCACCAGGCGAAAGAGTCAATGCCGGTGATCAGATTGTCCGTCTAATCGATACTGAGCGAGTTGAGGTTCAAGCTCGAATTCAGCAAGTGTCTTTCCCTCATGTGAAAAGTGGCGATCAGTTAAAGATTAAAGGACCATCAGGAGAATTTAACGGTGTTGTGCGAACGGTGATCCCGGTTGGTGATGATGTATCAAGGCTTTATGAAATTAGAGTTGAATTCGACAATAGAAATTGGCCAGCAGGTACGGCCGTTCAAATAGCAGCACCAATTAAAGAAAAACAAAATGTCATTGCCGTTTCACGTGATGCCTTGGTTATTCGTCAATCGAGTATCATTGTATATAGAATAAATAGTGAAAATAAAGCCGAGCCGATTACAGTAACACCAGGCATATCAAACGTATCGCATATTCAGGTGATCGGCAATATAAATGAAAATGATAAGATCGTTGTTCGTGGTAATGAACGGTTACGTCCGGGTCAAGCAGTACAGGTAGTTACTGGGTCAGATAGATAGTGAATATCACCCGTGCATCTCTGGCTAATCCTGTAGCCTTACTGGTTGCCATAATTCTATTATTAATTTTTGGTTTAATAAGCCTGTCACGTCTACCTGTACAGTTAACGCCAGAACTTGAAGAACCAGAAATAACTATTAAAACACCATGGCGTACTGCGGCGCCAAATGAAGTTGAAGCAGAAATTCTCGAGCCACAAGAAGACGTGTTAAGAGGACTGCCCGGATTGACAGAGATTCGCGCAACAGCATACGAAGGTCGAGGCGAAATCAACCTGACTTTTACTGTAGGCATGGATATGCGCAGAGCATTAGTCGAAGTCATGAATCGATTGAATCAAGTTTCAGATTATCCTGATGATGCTGATGAGCCATTAATTAGTTCGGTAGGTGAAGATGCCAGGGCAATTGCCTGGTTCATGATTAAAACAACTGGCGACAATCAACAAGCAATAGAAACCTATAAAGATTTTGTAGAGGAAGTCGTACAGTCTCGTTTTGAACGTATCCCTGGAGTTGCTCGTTCCGAAGTCATTGGAGGTAGCGATAGAGAATTACGTATTACATTTGACCCCTACAAGGTTGCCAATCTAGGTATTCAATTAGATAAAGTCATGCAACTTGCGGGAACCAGTAAAGATGTATCTGGTGGTCTTTCTGATGTAGGTAAACGTGAGTACAGTATCCGTTTTGCAGGGAAGTATGCTGCATCTGATCTTGGGGAAATGATTTTAGAGTGGCGAGATGGACGACCGATCTATTTGCGTGATGTAGCAACTATTGAGAATCGTTTTACTGATAAGAATAGTTTTGTCTTGACCAAAGGTTCGTTGTCTATTGCAATTAATGCACAACGTGAATCGGGTGTTAATGTACTTGAAGTAATGGATGGTCTACATGAGGCGGTAAAAGAATTAAATGAAGGGCCGTTAAAACGTAATAAATTATCAATTGAACAAGTCTATGATGAAACAGAATACATTCACCGCTCGATCGAAATGCTCAAGAATAATCTGGGCTTGGGAGTTGGGCTTGCCGTTATAATTTTATTTCTCTTCCTACTGAAGTTTCCAGCGACACTTATTGTTGCTGTATCGATCCCAATCTGTATGGTAGCAAGTTTTAGTGTAATGGAACTAACCGGGCGGACGATTAATATCATCTCATTAGCTGGACTTGCCTTTGCGGTTGGTATGGTTCTCGATGCATCAATTGTTATTCTTGAAAATATTGTTAGATTACGCGAGAAAGGCTTGCCTGCGGAAGAAGCCTCAATAGAAGGTACTCGTCAGGTTTGGGGGGCATTATTAGCGTCTACTGCTACGACAATCGCGATATTTTTACCCGTTGTCTTTTTACGTGATGAAGTAGGCCAATTGTTTTCTGACCTTGCTATAACTATTACAGCTGCGATCACCTTTTCATTATTAACAGCAGTTACTGTTGTGCCAACCGCGGCCAAATTGTTTCTTGCGCGGAAAAATTTCACTGATCCTTATCAACGACTTTGGAAGTTATTGTGTAAGTTGATTATGACGCTTACTGATACTTGGTTGCGACGAGCATTTTGGATCATTGTATTAATTTCTGTACCAGCGGCGGTCATATATTTATTAAATCCAGAGAAGGACTACTTGCCAGATGGCAATCGAAATTTGACCTATGCTTTTATATTGCCACCACCAGGGACAAATATTTCAACACTTGAAAAAGAGCTAGGTGAAATCGTTGCAGCTAGAATGAAGCCGCATACGGACGAGGTAAAAGAACCTTATGTTAAACATTATTTCTTTGTCGCATTTTCTCGCGGAGTTTTTATGGGGGCGCGTGCAAAATATGACAAAGATGTTGAAAAACTCGTGCCATTAATAAACTCAGTTGTTCAGGGTTTTCCCGATTCAATTGCATTCGCCAAGCAGGCGTCGTTGTTTGGTAATTTTGGATCAGGAAGAACAATTGATATGAATATACAATCAAAAAATTTACCTTCGCTGATGACGTCAGCTTTGCAGGCCTTTATTTCCATAACTTCAATATATCCGAATACTAGACCACGGCCTGGACTAGATTTAGCCCAGCCTGAATTAAGATTAATCCCCAATGAGCGACGTATTGCTGAGGCAGGGTGGGATCGATCTGTGGTCGCTGCTTTATCCCAAACATTAGGAGATGGACGGTTTGTTGGAGATTATTTTGATGGGGAAGAAACCATTGATATTATCTTACGATCTAAGAAATGGAACACGCCGGAAGAATTAGAAAGTTTTCCGGTTATGACAGCCAATGCCGGTGTCTTGCCTTTAAATGAACTAGTTGATGTTGTTAGAACTGCTGGGCCAGAGCAAATTAGACGTATTAATCGACGCAGAACAGTAACATTGGAGATTGCTCCGCCTGCTGATGTGAGTTTGGAAGAAGCGCTAGAGAGAATCAAAACTGAAATAGAGCCGAAAATTCTCGCTAGCCTACCGGAAGACGGTGATATTCAATATGGTGGTGTTGCGGATAAACTAACATCAGCATTGGAAAACATGATTGGCAGCTTTCTATTAGCTATTACAATTCTATATTTATTAATGAGCGCTTTGTTTAGTTCATTTAGAGATAGTTTGTTAGTTATGCTGTCTATTCCATTAGCGACATTTGGTGGTGTGTTGGCACTTTATATAATTAATCTAGTGAGCTTCCAAAGCATGGATCTACTGACCATGATCGGGTTTATTATTTTACTTGGGTTGGTGGTAAATAATGCTATTTTATTAGTACATCAGGCACGTTCTGCTGAACGCGCAGGGCATTCCAGAAAAGAAGCTGTAGAAGAAGCTGTTTTGTTGAGGTTACGGCCTATTATGATGAGTACGATGACTAGTATATTTGGCATGCTGCCACTGTTATTGATACCGGGTGCCGGGACAGAATTATATCGAGGATTAGCTGGAGTCATTGTTGGCGGGATGATGGTAAGTACATTTTTTACACTAATATTATTGCCAAGTTTGTTGCGAATTGGTGAATCTAAACGTGTCGTTACGAGCTAAGAAGACTATTATTAAAGTATGGTATTTTTAAAAATCATAAACAGATGAAAAGATTCGATAAAATTGTTGTTTTGTTTGGATTGTTCATCAGCTCCTTGCCTTGTGCTCATGCCACGAGATATGTCCTGAGTGATTCAGGCGATACGCTTATTGGCGAGGTCATTAAAGTTAAAGCAGATCAAAGCGAAACGTTATTGGATATTGGACGTCGCAATGGCTTTGGCTATCAGGATATGAAACTGGTTAATCCAGATGTTGATACTTGGTTGCCGGTTCATGGAGAAGAGGTCACTTTGCCGGCACAATTTATTTTGCCGGTTGCACCAATGAAAGGCATTGTTTTGAATGTCCCTGAAATGCGTTTGTATTACTATCCACCGAAGCTTAAAGACAAACCGCAAGATGTCATTACATATCCGTTAGGTGTCGGCAGGGCAGGTTGGAATACACCTTATATGAAGACAAAGATCGTCGAGAAAAAAGCTAATCCAAACTGGTATCCACCTGCATCAATCAGGAAGGAACATGAAGAGGCAGGAGACCCACTACCTAAAATCGTTAAGGCTGGGCCGGATAATCCATTAGGCGCTTTTGCCATGCGCTTAGGCAATCCTGATTATCTCATCCATGGCACGAATAAACCTTATGGTATTGGAATGAGGGTCAGTCATGGCTGCATTCGTCTATATCCGGAAGATATAGAGGTATTATTTTCAGAAGTATCCCTTAGAACACCGGTTAATATAATTAACCAACCCTATAAGATTGGGGTTAAAGACAATATAATTTATCTGGAAGCGCATCCTTTCCTAGATGAGGACACAGAAAAATACGAGAATAATCTTACTAGTGTTGTCGCCTTGATTATTGATGTGTCAAACGATGATGATTATGAACTTGATTGGTCTGCCGCGTATGACGCTATAAACAATCCTACTGGATTGCCTATTGCTATAGGGAAACTGTTACCAAATGTCATGCAGGCAAAAGTTGAAGAAGCATTAACCAAAGCGTTGACACAGGCAGAAAAATTTAATCTACAGTTGCAGCTAGACTCCCAAATCGTTATTTCTGATTAGTGGACAATGTCGTTTCTATACGACGAAATTTGTTCTATTCACAAAATTAAGCATGCCGTTCCTGCGCATCCATGCGCTCACGGCATACGTACATATCGTACGCAAAAAGGCCCTGATTGAAAACAATCAGGGCCTTCAAATATAAATTAAAATCTAATTTATTATTTCATCATTGCTTTTTCAAACATACGATCAATTTTGTCAGAATTTGCTTTACAACATGCTGAAGCCTCGTCAGCTGATGCTTGCGCGCTTGAAGCAGCAAGTGCAGCGTCTGATGCTGTGCCTTGGGCTTTTGTCGCCAAGCTATGTGCATCATTTGCTTTTGACATTGCAGCGGCAGCGGCAGCACTATTCGCCTGAATATCAGCTTGCATTTTTTTCATGTCTGCACAACCACCAAGCATTGCGAGTGAGAGTGCTAGTACGCCAACTTTGATTATTTTTGTTTGCATTGTTCGATCTCCAGTTAAACAATTGCTGAGGTTACCCCCAGATGAATAGGTTTCGTTTCATAATGATGAACCATTTCAGTGTGTTAATCAATTTCTAAAAGCAAAAAATGAGACCAAATATACTTTAATAATCTCAATTTATTGAATCAAGATAAATCTTAACGACCAGCACCTGAACCTGATGTTTTCATGCGCTTATCATAGTGGTCAAAGGTAAAACTCACTAGAGCATTTTCCAGACCTGACATCGGGTTATCTTCGCAATATTCAGTGAGCCAGCCGAGGACTTCGTCTTCTTTCATTCTGCCAGTAATACTGTAAGTTTTTTCCGTAAATATATTGTAGGCCGTTAAAAAACCTTTTATGTAATGTTTATATTTTTCGTTACCGTCTTTTGTCATAGCTTCGTTATAGCCAAAACAGGATTTTTTACCGATTCCCCATACTGCATAATTTCCATTGCTATCAACGGCCAAGGTGATAGAGGGCATCAATAAAAGACTGATTATAATTGCTAAAGATTTCATTTGTACTTCCTCATTATTGTTATCGTTCGTTATTTTTTCTTATTCACTTATCCTATTATGCCTTTGAGACCTGCTAGTAAGCGTTTAATTCCTGTCTCAGATGATTCCTTGTCCAGGGCGCCGTAGGCGATACGGCAATAACAGCCGTCATGCATGCCGAAGGTCTCACCTGGAATTACAGCTACTTTGTGTTCTCTGATTAGTCGTTCTACGAGTTGCATACCTGTGAGTGTCGTATTGAGTTTAACCAGAAAATAAAAAGCACCTTTGGAATCAGGCGTTGAGCAGAGATCGTTGATGCTTTCTAGTGCTGTAAATAAACTACTGCGAACACGATCAAGCTGTTTTAAATGTGACTGAGTATATGCTCGACCTACTTGCATGGCCGCAATCGCAGCGTCTTGCGCTATACGGGTTGGGCAAATAAGATATGTATCTTGTGCTTTTTTCACAGACATCAACAGATGTTCCGGGCATATCATATAGCCAATACGCCAACTTGCAAAACCAAAGGCCTTTGACAAGGAATAAAGTGAAATAGTGTATTGATCCGCCTCAGGGATGCTGCCTACTGAAAAATGCTGGGCATTACTATAGGTGAAGTATTCATAGGCTTCGTCTGAGATATGATAGAGACCATTTTCCTGACATAACTTATTTATCGCGCGTAATGTCGACTCTGAATAAACCACACCTGTGGGGTTGTTCGGTGACACTGTAACAACAGCTTTCGTTTTATGTGTGATGGCGGCAACTATATTATCTAGCGAAGGCTGAAAATCGATATTTGTTTCGATGGGTACGGGTCTACAAGAGACCATCCTGATAGCCATTTCATGATTGAAATAATAAGGGCGTAATAAAATCACCTCATCACCTGGGTCAGTAATCGCCATCAGGGCATTCATGAAAGCCATATTTGCGCCTGCGGTGACGACTAAACTCGAATTGATAAGATCTATGTCATTTTCTTTTTTTAGCTTGTTTGAAATACAGGATCGTAATTCATGGGTACCTTCAACCTCTGAATACCAGTTGAAGTCCACAGAAGATTCTAGAGAAGTAACTTTATCGTAAACGCTTTGTGGAGGTGGGTAGTAAACAACGCCTTGGCCCAGGGAAATTGTCCCTGGAGATTTTTTTATTAAATCTGAAACGATAGGGATAACCGGTGATTGTATATCCAGCATCCGATTACTGGCGGTAAATGGTTTACTTGGCATTGGGTTTAAGAACTGAAATCGAAAGAGTGGCAGAGATTAAGCTTTTTATTCGCTGAGGAGAAATTAATTATTCTGAAAAAGCATTTTTCGGCCTGAAAACTGGCTTTTGAGAAATTCCATTTGATCTGCAAGAATTTTCCTGTTTGATAAAGCAAGATATTCAGCCCAGTTTGGTATATAGGGTATAGCGAGCAATGGCATGTTGGCACGCTCCGGCGTGCGATCACCTTTGCGAGTATTGCAGTGACGACATGCCGTGACAACATTCGACCAACGATCTCTTCCTCCCTTGGATATGGGGATAATATGATCGCGCGTTAACGAATCATCATTATACTTGTGCCCACAGTACATACATAAAAAAGCATCGCGTAAGAACAACTCTCTGTTGGTTAGCGGTGGAGTAATACGTTTACTGTGTTTGACTGGATTGGAACGTTTGACTGCTATAATGGAATTGATTTCAACGGATGATCTTAGGCCGGTTAAACGGCTAGTCCCACCATGAAAAGTGAATACACTATCACCAGCGGTCCAGGCTATCATTTCGCGGCTATAAAGATTGACCGCATCTTGCCATGGGATCCACCTGACGGGAGAACCTGCTATATCAAGTCTTAATATTAATGGTGTCATATCGCTTTTGTTATTGGATAGACTTTTGTAAAGTCATCCACCATAACATCCTTTTGAGATGAAATTATAGTTTGATTGTTTTATGCGAAACATTAACTAAGGTCAAGTCCCCGAAACGAAAATTGTGATGAAAGAACTTAAAAAACTACTTCTAATCATGAAGTCATTGCGTGATCCAGAGAATGGATGCCCGTGGGATAAGGAACAAACGATTGATTCGATAAAAGCATTTACTTTGGAAGAAGCCTATGAGGTAGTCGATGCCATTGAGCGTGATGATATTGAAGGATTGAGAGATGAACTGGGAGATTTGTTATTTCACATCATTTTTTATTCAGAAATGGCCGACGAGGATAATCATTTTAATTTTCAAGATGTGGTAAAGCAGCTTAATGAAAAACTTGAACGCAGGCACCCACACGTATTTTCAGACTTCAAAGTGGATAATGTTGAGCAAGTTAAAAGCCTCTGGGAGCAGATAAAACAGCAAGAACGTAATGATGCCGTTGTTAATAGGGCTCAAAAACCGCTTAAGCTGCTCGATGATATTGGTAAACACATGCCTGCTGTTAAAAGAGCCGCGAAATTACAGAAGCGTGCAGCGACTGTTGGTTTTGACTGGACTGATAGCCAGGACATATTAAATAAGCTTGATGAAGAGTTAAGTGAGGTTCGTCAAGCACTTCAAGAACCAGATAATACCGAACATATCGCTGAAGAATTGGGTGATTTGATGTTTTGCTGTGTCAATCTTGCCAGGCATTATAAAATTGATGCCGAGATTTCGCTTCGAAATACCAATGAAAAGTTTATCAATCGCTTTAATTACATAGAAGAAACATTAAAAAAACGAAATAAATCGCTTAGTGATGCGACTTTGGAAGAAATGGATGCACTTTGGGACGAAGCTAAAAAGTTATTAACAAATAAGCATTAATTAACGCGGTTTCGATCAAGATTTATGATTCTGCCATTTGAATCAAACTCTATCTCTGTAATCCATTTATCACTACTGCGTAATGCTGGTATGAAGAACCAGGTTTTGCGTAATATATTGTGATGATGATCACTTTTTATAGTTTCGTGATCTGGTGAGCCTAATCTGTAGAGAACCTCTGCTTCTGACATCCCTTTTCTAAGCTTGATGTAATCTCGCATATCAATCGCATCAGCAGAGGCCAAACAACCATAAAGAAGAACTAAAAGAAGGAGGAGGAGTTTCTTCATGGCATTATTATTAATTGCTATTTTCATTAATAGAGTAGGATTGGCAATAGAGGTTCATTAAATTTGGGAAAAAAAAGAGTTCGGTTTCGAAGCACCCATCAGTCAAATGCGGGGAGACACTATTAGCTGTATAATCGCATGAGTTAGATAGACCTAAAAACTCATTATAAACAATTAATTATGGATAATTTGTAATGTAAAATATAGTTATTTTTATGAAAAAACGCCGCTTTTTAACTATAAAAAACGGCGTTTTATTATGTTACGTTTGGGAAAATCAGGACTTCTTTTTGTTGTCTTTATCTTTGTCGTAAGAAAGCATGGCGTAAGCAGAGTGATTATGTATTGATTCAAAATTTTCTGATTCGACCGTATATCCTAAAATTCTGTCATCTTCATTAAATTTCACCGCAACATCACGGACAATATCTTCTACGAATTTTGGATTATCATATGCTCTTTCAGTGACGTACTTTTCGTCGGGTCTTTTTAAAAGGCCATATAGCTCACATGATGCTACTTTTTCAATAACATCAATTAGCTCTTCAATCCAAATAAAATCAGTCATTCTAACGCAAGCAGTTATATGTGAGCGCTGATTGTGAGCCCCATAATCAGATATGCTCTTCGAGCAAGGGCATAAGGAAGTGACTGGAACCAATACTTTCACTAAGACTTCTGTTTTAGCATCCCTAATCTGTCCGATAAACGATACTTCATAATCCATCAGGCTTTTTACACCAGATATTGGCGCGGCTTTATTCACAAAATAGGGAAAGGCCATTTCTATATCGCCAGATTGAGCATTCAGTCGCTCGGTCATCTCTTCAATCATGCGTTTGAATGATTGTACGGTAATCTCATACTCATGCTGATTCAGGATTTCAACAAAGCGCGACATGTGTGTGCCTTTATATTCTTCCGGCAAATTCACATACATGTTGAAATTGGCAACGGTATGTTGCTCGCGACCAGAACGATCACTGACCACAATAGGGTGTTTGATATCTTTAATACCAACCTTATCGATGGCTATGTGCCGGGTATCTAGACTGTTCTGGGTATCCGGTATCTCTGTAGTTGCGGGTACTGGTTTATTCATTCGCTTAAATTCCAATAACTTAGGTTAAGAAGGTGAAAAAATAGTAAGAAAAATTCACTTTGCTGAATGATTCTACTCTAATTAGGGGTCATATCCATCCTACTAGGATGCGGTGTGTGATGATAATGTTCCGATTATTTATTTCTTTTGACGATGTAATCTGCAATTGCTCTGAGCATATCGGCTTGTTCGTCGAAGACGTCAAGACATGCAAGTGCCTCATTATATAAATCATCAGCTGCTTTTTTCGCACCGTCCATCCCAAGAAGATTGGGGTAGGTTGGTTTATTCATGGCGATATCCGACCCCTGTGGTTTACCCAATGTTTCGGTGTCACTTTCAATATCAAGAATGTCATCCTTGATTTGAAAGGCCAAACCAATACATTTTGCATACTGTGAGATACGAGCCAGTGAATCTTGGTCAACATTATTAACGGATAGCGCACCTAGTTCTGCACTTGCCCTGATCAAAGCTCCCGTTTTATGGATGTGCATATTTTCAAGTTCAGCGATAGTCAGTGATATGCCAACAGAAGCCAAATCAATAGCCTGACCACCCGCCATACCTCTTGAACCGCTAGCAATAGCAAGCGTTTCAATCATGGACAAGCGTTGTTGGACGGTTACCTGGATATCCGGGTCATGGGCCAAGATATGAAAGGATAATGCCTGCAAGGCATCGCCCGCTAAAATCGCTGTGGCGTCATCATAGGCTTTATGACAAGTTGGCCGACCTCGACGTAGATCATCATCATCCATAGCAGGTAAATCATCATGAATGAGAGAATAGGCATGGATGATTTCAACAGCACACGCGGGGCCGTCTAAAGCAGATAAATCTATACCAAATGCTTCTCCAGTGGCATACAAAATAACGGGGCGTATACGTTTGCCATTACCCAGCACAGAATAGCGCATTGCTTCATGTAATTTTTCGGGCTGGACTGAAGCTTCAGGCAGCCAACGATTTAGGGCAGTTTCCACAGATTTTTGATAAACCTGCAAGCGTTCTGAAAAGTCGGTCATTTATTCTTGATTATCGTCTGGGTTGAAAGGTTCTAATTTAGTGTTCCCGTCTTTGCCCAGTAAAATGCTGACTTTTTGTTCGGCTTCACTCAAGGCCTGCTGGCATGTTTTGGTTAACAGAATGCCTCGTTCAAAATGTTTAAGTGATTCTTCCAGAGACAAATCACCTTTTTCCATAGTTTGTACTAGCTGTTCAAGCTCAGCTAATGTCTTTTCAAAGTTGATTGAACTAGTCTTCTTTGGCACAAGATATCTCTAAAAGTAAATGCGTTAAAGTACGGGATGACGCTAAAAACGCGCATATATTATCATCACTTGGCCTCATTACCAGTCGGTCACATCTTAAAATCATAATTTCATATCTCGTTTGACAGAAATATAGGTTTAAGCAAAAGTTTTAACAGCTTACACATAGTCTAATTTGTGGTGAATTTGATTGATATAGAATAAAAAACACCTAGAGGATAAGTATGGAACACAAATGCTCTAAAATTGAAGAGAATCTAAAAGCAGCATAGCTGGAGAATCTCAAGCAAACCGCTGTTATCTTTCCTTATCTTTTTTCGGATGAAGATCTTGAGCGAGATAATGAAAACAAAACATTTTCTGTTCACTTCATGCGGTTTGAATGGAGTCTTAAAATGGCCGCTGCATTGAAACAGGGCAGCCAGTTATCGGCTGACATTCATCACCCTGCTTTTGAACACACTATATTCGTGATTCTCTAGTTTCCGATCTAGATTAAACATTAAATTTCCTTATACTCATTTCAAAAGAGTATAATCTGCCAACTAATATCGATGCGTAATCGATATTCCCCTGCACATACAATTAATAGCGAGATAACTACTTTTGTCATCTACATATGATGCCTCTGATATTGAGGTATTAACTGGTCTTGAACCGGTTCGCAAACGCCCCGGCATGTACACGGACACAAGCCGTCCGAATCACTTAGTCCAAGAGGTATTGGATAATAGTGTTGATGAGGCCATTTCTGGTTATGCTTCTAAGATAGATGTCATCTTGCATAAAGACGGTTCTGTGACTGTTGCGGATGATGGCCGAGGTATGCCGGTAGATAAGCATCCGGGAGAGAAATTATCCGGTGTTGAGGTTATTTTTACACGACTCCATTCGGGCGGTAAGTTTTCAAATAAAAACTATAAGTTTTCTGGTGGCTTACACGGCGTAGGTGTGTCTGTTGTCAATGCTTTATCAAAAAACCTTGAGGTTTGGGTTAGACGTGATGGCAAGGAATATAATATGTTGTTCAAGGGCGGAGAGAAGTCTTCCAAACTTGAAGTAGTGGGTGATGTAGGTAAAAAGAATACTGGAACGACGATACGCTTTTGGCCAGATGCGAAATATTTTGATACCACAAAATATGCGGTGGCGAAGTTAAAGCATCTAATGCGCGCCAAGGCAGTATTATGTCCTGGTGTCATGATTCGTCTGAACGATGAAGCAACAAAAACAAAAGAAGAATGGTGTTACGAAGAGGGTATCAAGACCTATCTGGCTGAAGAATTAGTCGGCATAGAGCTATTGCCGCAGGAACCTTTTCTTGGATCGCTGCAAGGCGAGCATGAGGCTGTTGATTGGGCGCTGCATTGGTTGCCAGAGCCAACAGAGATGATTACTGAAAGTTATGTCAATCTTGTCCCAACCCCACAAGGCGGTACACATGTAAACGGCATGCGACAGGGTTTATTAGATGCTATTCGAGATTTCTGTGAATCCAGAACGCTATTGCCTCGCGGTGTCAAATTAACTGCTGACGATGTTTGGGATAATTGCTGTTATATATTGTCAGTGAAGATGGATGATCCGCAGTTTGCCGGACAAACCAAAGAACGCTTGTCTTCACGTGAATGTACAACATTTGTTTCTGGTGTTGTTAAGGATACGTTGAGCCAATGGTTGCATAAACATGTTGAAATGGGTGAGCGTATTGCTGAACTGGTTATTGCCGCAGCACAGAAACGACTCAAATCCAGTAAAAAGATTGTTCGAAAGAAAATCAGTGGCGGACCGGCATTACCGGGTAAGTTGGCAGATTGTTCAATGCAAGATATCAATGTCTCTGAACTGTTCTTGGTAGAAGGTGACTCAGCGGGAGGTTCCGCGAAACAGGCGCGAGATCGAGAATTTCAGGCCGTTATGCCGTTGCGGGGTAAGATATTAAATACCTGGGAAGTAGATTCAGCAGAAGTACTTTCGTCTAAGGAAGTACATGATATTGCCGTTGCCGTGGGTGTTGATCCTGGTTCAGACGACCTGTCCGGTTTACGCTATGGCAAGATATGTATACTTGCTGATGCAGATTCTGATGGATTGCACATCGCAACCTTAATCTGCGCCTTATTTCTCAAACACTTCAAACCACTCGTTGAAAATGGCCATATATATGTTGCCATGCCACCACTTTATCGAATCGATGTGGCAAAGGATGTTTATTACGCCCTGGATGATGCTGAAAAACAGGGCGTGTTGGATAAGATTACGGCTGAAAAGAAACGTGGCAATGTGTCTGTACAACGTTTTAAGGGCCTGGGTGAGATGAACCCAATTCAGTTGCGTGAAACAACAATGGCAACTGCAACACGACGACTGGTGCAACTGACACTGCCAAACGAAAAACAAGCTGAAAAAGTGATGGATATGCTACTCGGCAAGAAGCGTGCGGCTGATCGAAAGAAATGGCTTGAGACAAGTGGAGATCAAGCTGTCGTTATTTAGCACAATTATTGTTTATTTGGGCAACATAGCCGCGATAAGAAAATTCAATATATGCTGAAATAGGCCCATTGTCTGAATATATTAGACGGTCGATTTCATCAATATTTAATGCGGAACGATCTTTTTCAGTGAGTCTGAGGTAGAGTTCAGATGTATTAATGAACCGGTTTACTGCTAGTTTAGACATTATTTTGCTCCTGATTAGTTAACTATTGACTAATGATCAAACTAGTAGATTAAATAGAAATGACAATTAAATTATCATTTGATGTCAGAAGTTAAAGTAAAACTATAAACCCATATAAAACAAATAATTAAATATAATATCTAATGTTGATTAGAGGAAATTTCAATGCCTGATTCAATGAGTTTTGACTTCGAGCAAAACGAACAACGGCCACTACAGGAGTTTACCGAGAAAGCCTATCTCGATTATTCCATGTACGTTATTCTTGACCGTGCCTTACCGCATATTGGTGATGGTCTGAAGCCAGTGCAACGCCGAATTATTTATGCCATGTCAGAGCTGGGCTTAAAGTCATCGGCAAAATACAAAAAATCAGCACGAACGATTGGTGATGTGCTGGGTAAATTCCATCCGCACGGTGATTCAGCCTGTTATGAAGCCATGGTCTTAATGGCACAGGATTTTTCCTATCGCTATCCACTAGTCGATGGTCAGGGTAATTGGGGCTCGATGGATGACCCTAAGTCCTTTGCTGCAATGCGCTATACAGAATCAAAATTGACACCATATTCAGATGTGTTGTTAAGTGAAGTCTCGCAAGGAACCGTTGACTGGGTACCTAATTTTGATGGTACCTTGGAAGAGCCGAAGATATTACCTGCTCGCCTACCCAATATTTTACTCAATGGCACCACTGGTATTGCCGTTGGTATGGCGACAGATATACCACCGCACAACCTGAAAGAAGTCGCCAGTGCCTGTATCCGCTTATTAGAATCGCCAAAGAGCACGGTAAAAGAGCTATGCGAGCATATTAAAGGTCCTGATTATCCAACTCATGCCGAGATAATTACGCCTAAATCAGCCATTCAAGAAATCTACGAAACAGGTAATGGCTCAATCAAAATGCGCGCCATCTGGGAAAAGGAAGACGGCAATATTGTCATAACGGCACTACCACATCAGAGCTCTGGCAGTAAGATTCTTGAGCAAATTGCAGCACAGATGCAGGCCAAGAAATTGCCCATGCTGGAAGATTTACGTGATGAGTCCGACCATGAAAACCCGGTCAGACTTATCCTGATACCACGATCAAACAGAATCAATCTTGATGAATTGATATTACATCTCTACGCAACAACCGACCTTGAGCGCAGCTATCGCGTGAACCTCAACATTATCGGACTCAATGGTCGACCTCAAGTGAAAGATCTGAGAGTTATATTGAAGGAATGGTTGGAATATAGGATTGAAACCGTTCGTAAAAGATTGCAATTTCGACTGGATAAGGTTCTTGCCCAGATTCATGTCCTTGAAGGTTTGATGATCGCTTATTTGAATATTGATGAAGTGATCCAAATCATCCGAGAAGAAGATAAACCGAAAGCAGTATTGATGAAGCGATTTAAATTGAGTGATATTCAGGCTGACGCAGTACTTGATTTGAAGTTACGTAAATTAGCCAAGTTGGAAGAGGTTAAGATTAAGGGTGAGTTGGATGAACTCAACGATGAGCGTCAACAACTCGATACCACACTCAGTTCTAGTCAACGCTTAAAAACATTAGTGCGTAAAGAAATCGAAGCAGATGCCGCAGAATATGGCGATGTTCGAAAATCACCTTTAAAAGAAGGTTTAGAAGCAAAAGCCATTGATGAAACCAGTCTTGTGCCGACTGAACCGGTCACCATTATACTTTCAGATAAAGGTTGGGTGCGTGCTGCAAAAGGTCACGAAGTCGATCCGGAATCATTGAATTACAAGAGTGGCGATAGTTTTAAGCAGGCAAGCCTTGGCAGAAGTAATCAGTCAGCGGTGTTTCTTGACTCTAGTGGTCGCTGTTATTCATTACCGGCCCACTCATTGCCTTCGGCACGCAGTCTGGGCGAACCAATATCAGCTCGATTAACACCACCTGATGGCGTGACTTTTGAAGGTGTTATGGCCGGTGAACCAGAATCTGTGTACCTCGTTGCCTCAGATGCGGGTTATGGATTTATGCTGAAGCTGGAAGGCGTGTATACAAAAAATAGGAATGGTAAAGCGGTTATTTCGGTACCGAGTGGTGCAAATATATTAGCACCAAGCAAAGTGAATGATATTAAAAATGATTGGGTAGCCGCAGTCAGTTCGATAGGGCGCATGTTGATGTTCCCCATTAGTGAATTAACTTTATTGCCCAAAGGCAAAGGACTGAAGATCATTCAAATACCACCAGCCAAACTTAAAACACGAGAAGAATATGTTGTTGCCATGACGACGATGGCTGAAACCGATAATTTACTCATCTATGCGGGCAAGAAACACATGACAATGAAGTCTGCCGATCAGGAATACTATATCGGAGAACGTGGAAGACGTGGAAACATGCTTCCCCGTGGCTATAGAAATGTAAATAGCATTAAAGCTGAGCATAAAGGTTAATCTTTAACCACTTGTCACTATACGGCACTGATTAATATATTGTATATTGCGCTAAATAAACTTACTTATTCATTAACCTTGGGTTACACATAAGACCATGAAAAATTATCATCCAACGCGACTTCTAAAAATTACTATTTGCACACTTCTTATTTTCTCTCTATCTGCATGTTCAGATAAAGACGAAGCTAAAACTAAAACTTCTAATGCTGATGTTACAAAATCAAGTGCTCCTGCTGTTGTAGAAGAAGCTTCGGTTGTGAGTAGCTCAGGTGATAGTGATTCAGTTGATTGGGCAAAGTACGGAAACAATTATGCTAATCACCGTTTCAGTGAACTTAAACAGATTACAACCGAAAACGTGGACCAGCTAGAACTAGCCTGGACTTACCAGACTGGTATTAAGAAAACGTTTCAAACAAGTCCTATCGTTGTTGATGGCGCCATGTTTATTACGACACCATTGAATGACGTTATATCAATGGATGCGCTGACAGGAAAAGAAATCTGGCGTTATAAACATGATTTGCAGGGCGATAAGTTTTGTTGTGGCCCTTCAAACCGTGGCCCTGCAGTTTCTGATGGAAAAGTATTTACCGTCACAATCGACGCTCGATTAATCGCATTGGATAAAAATACGGGTGAAAAATTGTGGGATGTACCTATCTCAGATCCAAATTCAGGTATCGACGAGGAGATGAATCCGATAACGAATATGGAAGAATTAAAGGGTGCCGTCATGACAGGCGCTTCTGGTCATAGCGCTAGTCTTGCCCCACAAGTTTATGATGGGAAGGTCTTTGTCGGGATCACCGGAGCCGGTTACGGTTTACATATGGAAGTCGAACAAGACGGCAAACAAACACTGGCTGTAGGTGGTTTTGCAGGTGGTGGACATGGTTTACGCGGATACATGGTGGCCTATGATGTGAATACCGGCGAAGAAATTTGGCGCTGGTATAGCTCTTCCGAAGAGGATTGGGAAGGTGATTGGGTTGAAGCTTCATCAGGTGGTGAGAGTTTTAATCGCGATATAGAAAGTGAAAAAGCTAACTCCGAGAAGTATAAAGATTCTTGGAAGTTAGGCGGTGGTTCTATTTGGACAACCCCCGCTTTAGATACAGAACTAGGTTTGCTTTATTTTGGCACAGGCAATCCATCACCACAGATGGAAGACTCAACCCGGCCTGGTGATAGCCGGAACACGGTTAGTTTGGTCGCAGTCGATGTGAATACCGGTAAACTTAAATGGGCCTATCAGCAAGTACCTCACGATCGTTGGGGCTATGATGTTGCTAGTCCACCTGTATTGATCGATTTTTTAAAAGACGGAAAAACAATCAAGGCAGTATCACAAGCTAGTAAAACAGGTTGGTTGTTTATTCATGATAGGGCAACCGGTGAATTGCTATTACGTTCGGACGCATTCGTACCACAAGAAAATATATTTGCCAGACCAACAGAAGAAGGCGTGCGCATTGCGCCGAGTACCTTTGGTGCAACGACATGGTCACCAGCAGCGTATTATCCAGAATTAAACTCTATGTATATTGCAGGTATCTATACAGTAGCTAAATTTTATTCTAAAAAATTGACGCCTGAACCTGGTAAGCCATGGTCGAGTTTTACCTTTTTCAAGCCAACAACGGATCCAACCTGGGGCAATATAACGTCAGTTGATCTAACGACCGGTAAAATCAAATGGGAAGTGAAAACCGATCAGCCGATGGTTGGTGGTGTTATGGCGACAGCGGGTGGGCTACTGTTTGCTGGTGAGGGTAGTGGTAACTTTAATGCATACGAAGCCAAGACTGGCAAACTGCTCTGGCAACATAAGAGTCAATACGGTGTTAATGCACCTCCGATAACTTATAAACTCAATGGCACACAATATATTGCTGTTGCTTCCGGTGGTAGTGGATTATTTAAATATGCAATGGGTGATGAGATATTAGTCTTTAAGCTTAAGCAATAAACTAGCTGCAATATTGATAAACGGGTGCTATGAGCACCCGTTTTTATTTAAGACTTATTTTGATTTTACTAGGATTTCCGCAAGACGTTCTTTAGCTTCATTACGACGACCTTCGTCGGCAACTTCACGTCCCGGACGAGCAGGGGCGGATAGTGCCTTTTTATAAAACACTTCAGCTTGCTTGTACTTCTTTTTTTTCTTTAGAAAATCACCATAGTATAAATTAGCATCTATATCATCAGGATTAAGCATGATTGCTTTATCTAGGTATTGTTTAGCAAGATCAAGATCACCAAAGCCAATGGGCCATTCCGGGACTAGAACGTATAAGGTGCCAAGATAGGTGTTAGCGGCACCTTTTGAGGCTTCAGGATCAATCTTGAGGGATTTTTCCAAGGCATCACGAGATTTTGTAACTGCATCTAATGCTCTTAACGTACCTATTGCTCCTGCATAAGTGGATAGAACAATCCCTTCCCAGAGGTGAGCGTCAGCATTGTCCGGTTGGTTCTCACGAATCAATGCAGCTTTCAAAGTGAGTTTTTCTAAAGCATCTTCATGTTGTTTTTTGCCTAATGTATATTTTATTCTTGCCCACTCTTTTTGTACTTCCTTTATCTCAGTATTGACATCTGCCTGAACTGAAAAGCAAAGCAGCATCAATCCGCTAATAACAAATAATGGCAAATGTGAATATAGTCTCATGTTTTCTTCCTATTATATTTTATGTTGCAATATTTATTATTCAGAACTCATTGTTATAAAAATCAGAGATCAAATATAATCTCAGAGGCGAATATAACTAGTAGTATAGATCGATACAATAAATCAATGATTATCTACGGGAGCAGGGTATGACGCAAATATTCACAGATGAAGAATTGAAACAGTTTAAGTCAGCCCAAACTGATGCATTTGCTTCTCCCGTACCTACCCAAATCATATCCAATGGTGAATTCACCCCATCACCACAATCAGAGCAACAATCTCAAGTTGAAGTTCGAATAAAACAATTAGCTGATGAGTATGGAAAAAAGCAAGGGCTTAGCCGTCGACAGTTTTTAGGAAGCGCTTCAGGTATGGCTGCTGCATTTTTAGCAATGAATGAAGTCTTTGGACCCTTGTTTATGGTCAATAAAGCTGAGGCGGCAGAACCTGAACGTGCATTAGCACGTGTTACTTCACTACAAGATCAATTTATCTTCGATGATCAGACTCATTTTGTGCATGATGACTTTAAACATGATGGTCTATTAAACATACCGCGCTTTGCAGCAGATCACTGGGAAGCGGGACTAACGAGAGAACAACTTTCATTAAGTGATTTAAAATTTCAGAATTATATCCGACAAATATTTTTAAATAGCGATACTAAAATTGCATTATTAAGCGGCGCACCTTTTGATGATCCTAGCTGGTGGTTTTTAGCCAATGATCAGATTCGTGGTGCCGTAGAGTCAATCAATAAACTTGCAGGCGCTCGGCGTATGTACGGTCATTTTGTTATCACGCCTAAGCAATCGGGCTGGATGGATGAGGTAGACAAAGTTCTTGAGACGGGTCGCACAGATTCATGGAAGGCGTATACGATTGGCGACCCACTAACATCAACTACAAAATATCCATGGCGGCTAGATGATGAAGAATTGATGTATCCCTTTTATGAAAAGGCAGTAAAAGCAGGGATTACAAATCTGGCGATACATAAGGGTTTGATGCCTGCGGATTATGAAAAAAGCTGGCCCGATGTCTGGAAACATGCTTCGGCATGGGATATTGGTAAAGCGGCAAAAGATTGGCCGGAAATGAATTTCATAATTTATCATGCTTGTCTGCGCCCCGCATTTGAATTGCCTGAACAAGCTTTAGCGGAGTTTGAGGCAACCGGGGAGATTAAATGGGCGAGCGATTTAGCACGTATCCCTGAAGAATATGGTGTTGATAATGTCTATGCTGATTTAGGCACTTGTTTTGCCAATTCAGCAACCGCTAATCCACGCTTTGCAGCCGCTCTGCTAGGCACTCTCATAAAAGGCCTTGGTGATGATCATGTCGTGTGGGGGACAGATTCTGTTTGGTATGGGTCTCCACAATGGCAAATTGAAGCTCTGCGCCGATTAGAGATTCCTGAAGATATGCAAAAAAAGCATGGTTTTGCTTCATTAGGCCCAGCAGATGGTGAAGTGAAAAATAAAATCTTTGGTTTGAATACAGCAGAACTATATAAGCTTGATTCAGAGATGGCGATGCATGCACTCAAAAGTGATGTCATTACAGGGTTAAAGCAAGAATTTACAAATAGTGTCGACTTGCGTGATAATGAACGTTACGGATTTATAATTTAACAATAAAAATAAACCGCTAATGCTCAGCCATTTGGGTGTGAAGTTATTGATAATAATTAACTTTTTCTAAAAATTTAAAACATGGTCACTTTTAAAAAACTTGTCGACTTCATAGCCTTGATCTTTCGTAGAGGTGTTTTCTGGTTCGGCTTCTATATCAGGCCGCCTATACACTGGTTTATCGGCTTGTTTTCAAAGGTAGGCAACCCACCTGTTTTTAAAGATGATGTCTTTCTCTGGACTAAATCACTGGAAAGCAATTATGACGCAATACGCGCAGAAGCAATGAACATGATGCTTGAGCGCGATAAGATACCACCATTAAGAGATGTTTCTCCCGATCATGATCGCATTGCTGTTGATAATAAATGGCAGTCATTGTTTATTTGGGGATACAGCTATAAGTTTCAACGTAATGCTCAGCTATGTCCTGTAACAACAACTGTAGTGGAAAAAATTCCCGGACTGATCTCTGCTTTTTATTCGGTGCATGCACCGGGGACTCATTTGCCGCGTCATTATGGTCCTACAAATGGCACTATCACTTGTCATTTGGGCTTAACGATTCCGAAGGCAAAAGGTTGTCGTATCTCGGTAGATGATAAGGAATATGAATGGCATGAAGGCAAGTGTTTTGTCTTTGATGATACTTATTATCACGAGGTCTGGAATGATACCGAAGAGGATCGGGTCATTTTGCTTGTTCAGTTCGAGCGGCCATTACGCCAACCGGGAAAGGCGCTAGCCGATAGTTTTATGTGGATGATAAGACGTAGCCCATTTATTCAGACAACATTGGCTAGAGTTAAAGAGTGGGAAAATTTAATTACTGATGGACATAGTGATATCCAAGACAGAGTAGACGGCTAAACCTTTCAGCACTTGGTCACTATGTGACAGTGGCAACAAGAGTTCTCTTCTTAAACGTTTAAACGCATTTCATTTAGCCAGTCAGCTTCTCTGAATAGTGCGCTGTTTTTTTTTCTTTAGCATGTAGCTGTAACATTTAGGGGCTTTGCTTAATAAGTTAGTAAACTCTTCAGATAGTGCCAGGAGAATAATGAGAATGTTCTTACCAGAAATGACCGACTATGATGAGATCAAGAGCCAATTTAAACTTGAGATTCCTGAGTTTTATAATTTTGGCTTCGATGTTATTGAAAAAATGGCAAAAGAGCATGACAAGACTGCTTTTATTGCTGTCGATAATAAGGGAGAAAACATTCGACATTACGCCTTTAGCGATCTAGACCTTGCCTCCAATCAATTTGCGAATGCCTTGCTAGCGACGGGTGCTAAGAAAGGTGATTTTGCCTTTGTCATGTTACCGCGTATCCCCGAGTGGTACTTCACTATGATCGGTTGTTGTAAATCAGGTGTTGTTGCCATGCCAGGAACAGCAATGTTGTCTGCTAAAGATATTGAATACCGTATCAACAGGTCGAAAGCTAAACTTATTATTGTCACTTCTGAAAACGCCATTAAAGTTGATGAGGTCAAACATTTATGTCCGACATTGAAAACCTTCATTGTGATAGGCGAAGCAAGAGAAGGTTGGCAATGTTATTCGGAAATAACATCTCATGCATCTGACACACTCGATAAAACACAATTAGAGCCGACTCGCTCATCTGATCTGATGATCATGTATTTTACCTCTGGTACGACAGCGATGCCAAAGATGGTTCCTCGTGATCACTCATACGCCTTAGCTCATAGTATTACTGCTCGTTATTGGATGGATTTGAAAGAAGATGATATCCATTGGACACTTTCAGATACTGGCTGGGCCAAAGCAGCATGGGGAATGTTGTTTTCTCCGTGGCAAATGGGTGTGACAGTCATACTTTTTAATGGTGAAGGTTTTGATGCTGAATTGCATCTCAAATTGATTGAGAAATTAGGAGTAACTACTTTCTGTGCACCGCCCACAATTTATCGAGTTTTTGCACAGATGGATCTGTCGCAATACAATTTGACTTCAATTCGACATGCCATTGGTGCAGGCGAACCACTTAATCCTGAAGTCATAAAGGTCTGGCGCGAAGCAACCGGTTCAGATATCTATGATGGTTATGGTCAAACCGAGACGATTAATATCGTCGCCAATTACCCAGCAATTCCAGTTAAACCCGGTTCAATGGGAAAACCCGTCCCCGGTGTCGATGTCCATATCGTCGATGAGGAAGGTAATGTATCTGACGTTGATACAGTTGGACATATTGCCATACGAATTACTGAACCGTTAGCACCAGGGATGTTTGCGGGTTATTGGCAGGATGATGAGGCGACAGCATTATCATTTCGAAATGGCTGGTATTTAACAGGAGATACCGGGACGATTGATGAAGATGGCTATATCTGGTTTGTTGGCCGTTCAGATGACGTCATCAGTTCGTCGGGATATCGAATCAGTCCATTTGAAGTTGAAAGTTATCTACTTGAACATCCTGCTGTCCACGAATCTGCAGCAGTAGGTAAACCAGATGAAATTCGTGGTGAAATAGTGAAGGCCTTCATAGTACTTGCACCAAATTTTGAGCCCAGTGATGTACTTACTAAAGAACTTCAAGACTTCATGAAAAAAACCACTGCACCCTACAAATACCCGCGCGAAATTGAATATCGAGAATCACTACCGAAAACGGTTTCCGGGAAGATACGTAGAGTTGAATTACGAGAAGAAGGGATTAGTTGATGGAACTTAAGAATCAGACATATGTTTTTATTGATGCATGTATCTGCTGCTTTTAGATCCTTTCTACGACAAAGACTCTGGAAATAGACTAGAAAGAGGCTTATAAAGGTTACAAATCAGGGGTATTAAATGGCAGCACCAGAAAAATTGGTAAGCAGAAATCTAGTGTCTGAGAAATACAAAGCTCAGAATCATATTCGTTTCATCACGGCGGCTAGCCTGTTTGATGGACATGATGCTGCCATTAATATTATGCGTCGTATTTTACAGTCAACTGGCGTCGAGGTTATTCATCTTGGCCATAATCGCTCAGTCGGCGAAATTATTAATGCTGCAATTCAAGAAGATGTTCAAGGGATTGCTATTAGTTCCTATCAGGGTGGCCATGTTGAATATTTCAAATACATGGTAGATCTACTTAAAGAACGCGGCGCGTCTCACATAAAGGTGTTTGGTGGCGGTGGCGGCGTGATTGTTCCGGAGGAAATTGCTGAACTTGAAAAATATGGTGTGACACGTATCTACTCTCCCGAAGACGGACAGAGAATGCAGTTGCAAGGCATCATAAATGAAATGGTTGAGGGTGCTGATGTTGATTTATCCAACAAGGATATCCCTGAAAATAATAATAATTTTTTGCATAACGGTTACGGTCAACTTGCTCGTTTGATTACAGCGATAGATGAAGGTGTCATTGCTGAAAGTCGTCTCAGCATATTGACGGAAGAAGCGAAGAAATACAGCAAAATCCCAGTATTGGGAATTACCGGCACAGGCGGTTCTGGTAAATCGTCATTGACTGATGAATTAATTCGTCGTTTTAATCTTGACCTTGATGAACTGAAAATTGCAATTATCGCCATCGATCCGACTAAACGTAAAACGGGTGGGGCACTTCTCGGCGATCGTATTCGAATGAACGCACTTAATGTTCCGAATATTTATTTTCGATCAATCGCAACACGCGGAACAACAGGAGAAGTGCCTAATTCACTGACGCATATCATTGACCTATGTAAAGTTTCTGAATTTGATCTAATCATTGTTGAGACGCCAGGAATAGGTCAGGGTGACGCGGGGATCGTACCGCATGTCAATACATCGATGTATGTCATGACACCAGAATTTGGCGCTGCGAGCCAGCTTGAAAAAATTGATATGCTCGATTTTGCCGACGTGGTTGTGATTAATAAATACGATCGAAAAGGTGGTGAAGATGCCTTGCGCGATGTGCGCAAACAATATCAACGTAATAATGAATTGTTTTCAACCGCAGTTGAAGAATTGCCAATATACGGAACCATTGCTTCAAAATTCAATGATGTTGGCGTGACTTCTTTATATCACGGCTTACTCACTATTTTTAAAGAAAAAAACTTGAACAGTTGGCATGGAGAGTTTTTTGCACCGCTAGACTCAAAATGTTCTACCAGTAGAACAGTGATAGTTGCCGCTGAACGGCAGCGTTATCTCGCAGAAATCGCAGAGACAGTTCGAGATTATCATAAGACTTCAACTGAGCAGGTAAAGATTGCACGTGAACGACAGCAGTTAATAGAATCAAAAAAAATGCTCGAGTCATCTGGTGCAAAGAATAATGCTTTGGATGTCTTGATAGAAAAGCGTGAAGATAAACTTGATCCACGTTGCCGAAAATTACTTCAGATGTGGCCAAAACTTAAGAAAGATTATGCTGCTGATGAATACGTCGTGGATGTTAGAGGCAAAGCATTACACACGAAAATAATTAGTCACACACTTTCTAATACCCGTATTCCAAAGGTTTCATTGCCACGTTATCAGGATGAAGGAGAAATTCTGCGCTTCCTGCTTGAAGAAAATGTGCCCGGAAAATTTCCTTATACTGCCGGAGTATTTGCCTTTAAACGAGAAGGCGAAGATCCAACACGTATGTTTGCTGGAGAAGGAGATCCCTCTCGTACCAATCGTCGTTTCAAATACCTGTCTAAGAATTCTGATGCAACCCGTCTTTCGACGGCATTTGATTCAGTTACGCTCTATGGGAATGATCCTGGTGAGCGTCCAGATATTTACGGGAAGATTGGGAATTCAGGCGTGTCAGTTGCAACACTAGATGATATGAAAGCGCTCTATGATGGGATTGATTTGTGCTTGCCGACGACATCAGTTTCACTCACCATCAACGGTCCAGCGCCAACAATCCTGGCTTTATTTCTGGTCACGGCAATCGAACAACAATACGCCAAATTTGAAAAAGATAATGGTAGAAAAGCTACAGCTGAAGAAAAATTAAAAATCAAAGACTGGTCTCTGGAAAATGTTCGTGGCACCGTTCAAGCTGATATTCTTAAGGAAGATCAGGGGCAGAACACCTGTATTTTTTCAACTGAATTTAGTCTCAAGTTAATGGGTGATATACAACAGTATTTCGTCGATAAAAATGTTAAGAATTTCTATTCAGTCTCTATCTCCGGTTATCACATCGCAGAAGCAGGTGCGAATCCTATCTCACAATTGGCATTTACTTTAGCCAATGGTTTCACATACGTCGAAACATATCTATCACGTGGAATGGATATCGATGACTTTGCAGGGAACCTTTCGTTCTTTTTCTCTAACGGCATGGATACTGAATATACTGTTATGGGACGTGTTGCTCGCCGTATATGGTCTACGACGATGCGTTTTAAATATGGTGCGAATGAACGCAGCCAGAAATTGAAATATCATATTCAGACCTCAGGTCGTTCCTTGCATGCGCAAGAAATAGACTTCAATGATATTAGAACGACCTTACAAGCTTTAATTGCGATCAATGATAATTGTAATAGTTTGCACACTAATGCTTATGATGAGGCGATTACTACGCCAACAGAAGATTCAGTGCGCAGAGCAATGGCAATACAATTGATCATTAATCAAGAATATGGCCTTTCCAAAAATGAGAATTCGCTTCAAGGTTCTTTCATTGTAGAGGAGTTAACCAATCTGGTTGAAGAAGCCGTTCTACAAGAGTTTGATCGAATGTCAGAACGCGGTGGTGTGCTTGGTTCAATGGAAACGGGTTATCAACGAGGTAAGATTCAAGATGAATCGATGCAGTATGAAATGCTAAAGCATAGTGGTGAACTCCCTATTATTGGCGTCAATACTTTCGAAAATCCAAATGCAGATGAACAGACAAAAGATATCGAGTTGGCCCGTTCAACTGAAGCAGAGAAGCAAAGCCAGTTGAGCCGTCTCGAAGATTTTCATTCGCGACATAAAGATCAAAGTGAAAATCATATTGAGAAACTGAAAAAAGCTGCACAAAATAATGAAAACGTTTTCGCAGTTTTAATGGATGCTGTTGAGCACTGTTCACTCGGTCAAATAACGAATGCATTCTTCGAAGTTGGCGGTCAATATCGCAGGAATATGTAGGCCGTAGTTTTAAATGCGTATTGTCTCAACTACCTGTTCCAATACAGAGATTGTTTGTGCACTAGGTTGTGCAGAATATTTAGTCGGTGTTGATAACCACTCCGATCACCCAGAAGAAGTCGTCTCCAGCTTGCCAAGAGTAGGGCCTGATCTTCAAGTTGATGCAGAAGTAATTTCCCAACTGAAACCTGATCTAGTATTGGCTTCCTTAACTGTCCCAGGTCACGAGAAGGTTATCGATTCTTTAAAACATGCAGGATTACCTTATTGGGCATCTGCCCCAGAATCATTAGCAGCGGTATACCAGGATATTGATGACATTGCACAACAGTTAGGTGTTGCCGATCGCGGCACACAATTGATTGAAGATATGCAACAGGAAATTAGACCAGTCGATGATTCAGGTAAGCAGCGTCCTTCAATAGCAGTACAGTGGTGGCCAAAGCCAATCATAGTAGCGGCAAGAAAAAGCTGGGTTCACGATCTGATCGAATTAGCAGGTGGAAGTAATGCGTTAGAAGAATTTGAAGAAATAAGTTTGCCGCTTGAGTTTGAACAATTTTCCAAGTTGAATCCAGACATCATTGCCATCTCATGGTGTGGTGTTAAAGAAGATAAATATCGCCCCTCGGTAATAAGTGATAATCCATCGTTAAGTTCTGTATCAGCTGTTCGAAATCAACGATTAGTTTCAATTTCCGAAGCATTCTTGGGTAGACCTTCAGTGCGATTGGTTGAAGGCTATAAGCTGTTGAAAGCTGCAGTGGATAAGTATAATCAAGAAACTAGTTTGTGAAATTAATCATTTAGACCTTTCTGGGTCAAATCATTATTCTATAGTGGCGATAATATCGCCTTCTTTTAAAACCACTTCACATTCTTTCTTGATAGTTAATTTTCCAGCGCAGGGCGCAGGAAATTCAAGCGATGCTTTTTCAATCATGATATCTGCTAGTACGGCATCTTTTTCTACATCATCACCATCTTCGAAATACCAAGCAACAATGACCGCTTCTGCACCATCTTCAACAATATCGTTTGTAATTATTATATCCATGTTATTAATCCTTCATCATATCTTTGACGGTATTAAAAATTTTATCTTTGTTTGGTAGTGCGAATTGTTCCATCGCACGGGTAAAGGGTATTGGAATATCCGGGAATGCAATTCGTTGTGGAGATGTTTTGAAAACACTGCTGTCTTGTTCTGCAACCGATGAAATAATTTCACCACTAACACCGTAGCTGATGTAATCATCATCAATTACTAATAGACGGCCAGTCTTGGAAACTGAATTAAATACCGTGTCACGATCTAGTGGCACTAAAGTTCGCAGGTCAACAACTTCTGCCTCAACACCCTCTTTAGCTAAGGCTTCTGCTGCATCAAGCGCCATGTGAACTGTTACACCCAAGCCAACGAGAGTGATGTCTTTACCTTCGCGAACAATGGCAGCTTCACCAAAGGGAATGCCATAGGTTTCTTTTGGCACATCCACGATTGAACCTTTAACAGTACCTAGCCAGCCCATACCTTGTAGGTTTTTATGAAGCATGAAAATAACTGGATTATCATCGGCTACAGCGGTATGCATTAGGCCTTTTGCATCATACGCATTTGAAGGAACAACTACCTTCATTCCTGGCAAATGCGCAAAGGTGCCGTATAAACATTGGCTGTGTTGTCCTGCATCACCATAACCACCACCGACTGAGGTCATCAGCACCATAGGAATAGGTTGATTGCCTCCTGAGAAATAGCAATTTTTAGCTGCAAGATTATAAATAGCGTCCATGCAAACGCCGAAAAAATCGACAAACATGAGTTCTACTATCGGGCGCATCCCTACCGCAGCGGCACCTACTGCAGAGCCAATAAAGGCTGTCTCCGAGATAGGGGTATCACGAACTCGTTCAGGCCCGAATTTATCCAGCAAACCGGTTGTGGTGCCAAAGACGCCTCCGAGTTTGGCAATATCTTCGCCCATGACAAAAACATTATTATCAGCTTCCATTTCTTGAGAAATAGCTTCACTGATTGCCTTCGCGGTGGTTAATTTACGTTTTGGTGTGGCCATTATTCTCTCCTAAGCAAAGACTTTTTCTAGTGCTTCAGCGGGTTCGGGTTCAGCTGCTGCCCGGGCAAACTCAAAGGCCTCATCGACCTCGGTATGCATAGCATTCTCAATGTTCTTCAGGGCAGCTTCATCTAAGGCGCCACTCTCTAATAAATGAGTTCGAAACGCTGGAATAGGGTCTTTCGAGAAAAGACCATCTTTTTCACCCTCAGGGCGATAGGCTTCAGCATCGCCCATAAAGTGGCCAGCCAAACGATAAGTTTCTATTTCTATCAGACTAGGACCATCTCCCGCCCGTGCTCTGTTAATAGCACGTTCTGCAGCAGCGTAAATAGCCAAAGGGTCATTGCCTTCTACATATTCACCGGGGATTCCATAGGCTGCCGCACGGACATCGTTTCTAGGTACTGCTGTTGCGTCTGTTTTTGCGACAGAGATGCCCCAGGCATTGTCTTCAATAATACAAACAAAGGGGAGATTCCATACTGCGGCAAGGTTCATGGTTTCATGAAAGGCCCCTTGGTTAGCAGCGCCTTCGCCAATAAAGGCGATAGCAACACCGGGCTCATTGCGCAGTTTTCGTGCCAGCGCTACTCCCGCTGCAGGACCCATACCTTCAGCAATGATGCCGCTACAGGCAAAATTCACATCGGTATCAAATAAATGCATATGACCACCGCGACCGCCAGATAGGCCCGTCTTCTTACCAAATATCTCTGCAGTCATAGCCTTTAAATTAACACCCTTGGCTATGGCGATATGGTGTGGTCGATGAGTTGCAAATACTGCATCGTCGGCATTGAGGTGGGCACAAACACCAACAGCGCAGGGTTCCTGGCCATTAGAAAGGTGCATTTCGCCGGGGACAGGGCCGTTGGCCATGTTAAATACGGGTTGCTTGCCTTCTAGATAAGCAGCCTCCATGCATTCTTCGTAATAACGGCTTTTGAACATATTTTCATACATCCAGCTCTGCTTCTTTGCATCGGCTTGCATCGAGAGGATCTCCTGGTCAATTTAGTCAAAATTAAACTGTTACGATTTTTACATCATATAACCTCTGGTCTTATTTACAAACCTGAAGATTTTTTAGAGGCACAAAATTCATAGTGTATGAACTACATTGATACAGAAGAGGAATGAAGTACTCAATAAAGCTAATTCGTTTGTAAAAACTAAATTTCGCTGTACAGTTCAATCACTTTTTTGCAGCAATTCAAGAATCAGAATTGTTATAAACAAAATGACGCACTAAAACGCAACTGGGAGGGCCTTTGTGCTTGAAGTAAATTCATCCGCAACCATTGAATCTGGGAACGGATTTAAACGCATGTTTGTTGAAGATAAACTATCGCTGGGAATATTTTTTCCACTTGAATCTTTCGAAAGTGATGTTCCGGCAATGCAAGATCAAGAGCGTCTTGCTAAATTGACCGAAGAATTGGGTTATGCGGCGCTTTGGTTCAGAGATGTCCCTTTACGTGATCCTAGTTTTGGTGATGTTGGTCAAATCTTTGATATCTGGGTTTATCTCAGTTGGATAGCTGCTCAGACCAAAGATATTGCACTTGCAACAGGTTCAGTCATTTTACCGATCCGACACCCACTACATACTGCGAAAGCGGCTGCGTCTATAGACCAATTATCAAATGGCAGATTGGTATTAGGGGTTGCCTCTGGAGATAGACCTGTAGAATTCCCGGCATTTAATGTTGATATTGAGACAAGAGGCGAACTATTTAGAGACCATTTCGAAGCGATGAAACAAGCTTTGGAAGAAAATTTCCCACACATTCAGAGTCAATCATCAATTTTGAAAGGAATGGCGGACACCATACCCAAGGCGGTAGGTAAATTACCATTTCTGGTTACCGGAAACAGCCAGCAGAATTTAGGTTGGATAGCAGCTAATGCAGACGGTTGGATTACTTATCCACGGCCTATTAATCAGCAAGCGAACAAAATACAAGAATGGCGTGAAGAGTTGAAAAAAAATGCTAATGAACAATTCAAACCGTTTGCGCAATCGTTTTATATTGATTTAAGCGAAGATCCTGACGAAGCACCGACACCAATTCACCTTGGCTTCAGGGCTGGTACTAAAGTACTGACTGAATTTCTGAAACAATGTCAGCTTATTGGGGTAAACCATGTGGCCTTGAATCTTAAAATCGGCAAACGACCGGCTGAAGAAGTTATTGCTGAAATCGGTGAGACAGTGCTCCCAAACTTTAGAATCAATTATTAAATAGTTACAAACGAAGAGAAAAAAGATGATCAATAAAATTTATGCTATGGATTTCGCCTTTTACAATACACAAGGCGTCTACGATTTTGATGCTCAGTGCGAAATGGTTAAAGAGATTGGCTATGATGGAATTCATCGTTCCATCTGGGATGGCACGCGCTGGCAAACTGCAGACGTCCTCGCTACAGTTAAAGAAAAGCATGATCTTGATGCTACAGGCATTTATATTGTCCTTGATTTAGATTACCCGACAGATCACCCGCATAATAGTGGCATTCTGACGCTACTTGAAAACATAGAAGGTTGTACTCAAATAGATCTATCCATACGCAGTGCTGGCAAGGGGATAACGCCGTCTTCAACGCAAGGAGATAAGCCTGTCAGTGAATGGCTAAGGCAGGCGTTGGCAATATGTGAGCGTCGCGGTATTGATATACTTTTATATACACACATAAAATTTTGGCTAGAACGACATAGTGATGCGGTTCGTTTATGCAGGGCAATCAACCATCCCAACCTTGGGATTGTGTTCACGAGTTTCCATTGGTATGCATTAGAAGGGGGCAGCCCAAGCCGCGTTCTCAACGAGATTTATCCTTTTCTACGTAAGGTGCATTTGTCAGGTAGTCGACAAAGTCCGCTGGGATTCGCCGGTGTTGCCACAGTAGAGCCCCTGGATGTGGGCGAATTAGACAACTTTGCCATCATTGGCGCCTTAAAAAATAAAGGTTACGAAGGTATGTTCGGTTATCTTGGTTGGGAAGAGGGGGGAGATCCCTATGTGAAATTAAAAAGATCACATGATGTGCTTCGAGATATGATTAAACGCGCTGACGATCACCCAGATTGGACAAGTCATGTCCCCGTTTAAAGTTATGTAAAATGGGACATCAACACTCGTCATTGTAGGTGTTAAATATTGCTCATATGCCTTTAGAGCGTGTCCTCATAAAGCCATAACGGGCAATCACATCCGGGGTGTGTTAATGCTCCCGAAATTGCTAGATTAATTTTCTTCGATTCTTGGGTGAATATCACATACTATTAAGCATTGGCCTGTTTTGTTTAATGTCTTCCAAGACTAATGAAAAAAGTAATGATTATTGAAACCATAAATGCATGGTCTTCTAATTCTCAATAAGAGGAGAAACAAGATGTCAGATCGAATATTGAAATTACTCGTTATTATTTTATTTTCTATTTGTTCCTTTTCAGTTAACGCTGAACCTGCCGAGCCTGAGCAAGCCAGCACATGCTCCATGAATAATAGCAAACTGGAAGAGATCATTCTTCGTTTGGACAAGGCCCCTGAAGGCGGCGATGGCTTATGGCAATTAAAAGTGGGCAATCATGCCGTTACTGTCATCACCGATGAGGATGCTGATCGAATGCGTATCGTTGTTCCCATCACGGAAACATCCGAACTCTCTGAGAAACACCTGTATCGAATCATGCAAGCAAACTTTGATAGCACTTTAGATGCACGGTATGCCATAGCCAAAGAAATATTATGGAGTGCTTATATACATCCGCTATCAACGTTAAGCGATGAAGACTTTTTAAGTGGACTGGGACAAACAGTCAACCTTGTTGATACTTTTGGCGGTAGCTTTTCTTCTGGCTCAAGCACCTTTATCGGTGGTGATACTAGTGACTTGAAAGAAAAAGAATTAATAAAAGAACTGCTAAAGAAGGGAAAAGCAATATAAAGCGATCATGAATTTAAAATAAAATAACTATGAATAAAAAAACACACATAGCGATTGGTGGTGCTAACGGACAGCTTATAAGCCAACTCGCAAAACTCAGTAATCGTCACGGTATGATTGCCGGTGCTACAGGCACAGGTAAGACTGTAACATTGCAAATACTGGCAGAAGGATTTTCACAATTGGGTGTGCCAGTATTTGTAGCAGATATAAAAGGTGATTTATCCGGACTTGCAAAAGCAGGCGCGCCCCATCCCAAGATTGATGAACGCCTTGCCGAGATCCCGATTAAAGATTTTGCCTTCAATGCAAACCCGGTTGTGTTTTGGGATATGTTTGGGAAAAAAGGACATCCGATTCGAACAACTATCTCGGAAATGGGACCGTTGTTGTTATCGAATTTACTAGAACTAAATGATACTCAGAGCGGTATCCTCTATGCCTGCTTCAGTATTGCGGATGACGAAGGTTTGTTATTGCTAGATCTTAAAGATCTACGTTCGATGCTCAGTTGGATGGCTGAAAATGCCAGTGAGCTAAGCTCAAATTACGGTAATATCTCTAAAGCCAGTGTCGCTGCGATTCAGCGTAGATTGTTAGTTCTTGATGCGCAAGGCGCAAAGAATTTTTTCGGCGAACCTGCATTAGAGTTACGCGACCTAATGCAAAGAGATGAAGATGGTCGTGGTATTATTAATATACTTGATGCGACCAAACTGTCATCGCAATCACCAAAACTCTATGCTTCATTTCTACTATGGTTGTTGTCAGAGTTGTTTGAACAACTACCCGAAGTAGGGGATGCTAAAAAACCAAAATTAGTATTCTTTTTTGATGAAGCGCACTTATTATTTGATCGAGCACCGCGTTCATTAGTCGATAAAATCGAACAAGTTGTTCGCTTGATTCGCTCCAAAGGTGTGGGTATATATTTCATAAGTCAAAACCCCACTGATATTCCTGAAGATATATTAGGGCAACTCGGTTTACGTATTCAGCATGCCTTGCGAGCCTTTACTCCAAAGGATAAAAAAGTTGTTAAGACCGTTGCTGAAACATTTCGTCCAAATCCAAGCTTTGATTGTAAACAAATTATTACTGAGCTGGGTACAGGTGAAGCACTGGTTTCTGTTCTTGATGAAAAGGGTAGTCCTACACCAGTTGAGCGTACTTTAATCAGACCGCCGCAATCACGTATAGGACCATTAAAAGCAGCAGAGCGCACCGTGGTGATTGAAAACTCAATTATTGGTGATAGTTACAATGAATCTTTGGATAGGAATTCAGCGCATGAGATATTACAAAAGCGTGCAAAGAAGACTGTGCAAAAAGTAGAGAAGGTCCAGGCAAAGCAAACTGCAAAGATAAAACAACCTGCTCAACGACGAAGTAACCGACAGGGTATTGGAGAAGCGATGATGAAAAGTGTCGCGCGAAGTATGGGGAGTGCCTTGGGACGGAAAATTATTCGTGGAATTTTAGGTTCAATGTTTGGGAAATAATCATACATCAACCTGTCCGCGGTTCTTGATTAGTAGTTAAAGATAATTAAACGATGCAAATTAAAATTTTGCTTCAGACAATTCGCGTACCTTTTCTCGTGTTAACACCGGTCTGTATCTTTTTAGGGGTTAGCACTGCATACGCAATCCATCCTCCGATTGATTTATTTACAGTCATAATAATATTATTCGGTGCTATTGCCGCTCATATTAGTGTTAACACGCTTAATGAATACTATGACTTTAAGAGTGGCTTGGATCTGATTACCAAGAAAACAGCTTTTAGCGGTGGTAGCGGAGCGTTGCCAGATAATCCTGACATGGCCAAATCAGTATTAGTTCTTGGTTTGGTATCGTTAGCGGCGACGATTATCATCGGCGTGAGTCTTGTGCTTGAACATGGTATGGAAATTATGCCGATTGGTTTAGTTGGTGTAGTTCTTATAATTGCGTATACAAAATGGATTAACCGTTTTCCCTTCTTATGTCTTATTGCCCCAGGATTGGGATTTGGGGTGCTTATGGTTGTTGGTACTAATGTTGTTTTAACCGGTGGAAATTCCTACCTAGCGTGGATGATCGCACTTGTGCCTTTTTTACTAGTCAACAATCTTCTCTTATTAAATCAGTATCCAGATATAGAAGCTGATTCAACTATTGGAAGAAATACTTTCCCTATTTTCTACGGTATAAAAAACAGTAACATTGTTTATGCCATTTTTATGCTGTCTGCATATTCATTGATTGTTTATTTCATTTTCAGTGAGACTATCCCAAGCTTGAGTGTCATCGCTCTCATCCCTGTATTGTTTTCGATATATTCACTTTTAGGAGCAATAAAATTCGGCGCAAGAATTGGTGCACACTCTAAATATTTGGCAACAAATGTAGCAGCGGCATTATTAACGCCATTACTACTTGGGGTATCTATTGTCTGTGGTCAATAATTTATTAAAACAATCAACCTCGTGTGTGAATACTAAATGTCACGAGTAAAGGAAATCAAAGACGATTACGGTTTTTTTGGAATTGGAATTCTAAATAATAGTGATCAAATAAATATAGGGACGCTCTGGCGTTCAGCTTATTTATTAGGAGCAAGCTTTATATTTACGGTGGACAAAAAATACAAGTATCAGGGAAGCGACGTAACAAAGTCATGGACTAGAATACCGCTGTATCACTTCAAGACATTTGAAGAATTGAAAGATAACTTGCCCTATTCAACTAGATTAATCGGCGTAGAAATGGGTGAAGATGCGATACCACTAGCTGAGTATGATCACCCAGATAGAGCCGTATATCTCTTGGGAAATGAGATAAGCGGCTTACCCCCGCAGATTTTGGAACAATGTCAATCTTTGCTAAAGCTCCCAGGTGAGTATTCTTTAAACGTAGCCGTAACAGGCAGTATCGTGATGTATGACAGGATTGCAAAAGGCGGGGGATAGCCCTGACAACGCTATACTCAGGCTAGGAGTGAGTGTTGATTCTTGGGTAATGATTTTGTAAATCACTCGGAACTGTACTGAATACTCAAGTACCGTTAGAATTCGGCTGAAAATATTAATAATTTCGAGGTTTTAAAATAAGCATGACCATACTAACAACCTTTTCAGAGGCAGAGTTTGAGCAAGTAGCTGGAGTACCAATCAAAGGTGAAGAAGAAGCACAAGTTTCAATGTTTATTGATTTTGTGCAAGAGGCTATACAGTTTTGTATGGTGCAAGCAGATATTGAAGAGACGGGATGTTCGTTGCGCTATTTGTCTATTGACGTACATCCCTTCAAAGATATGGGAGATCTTTATGAACTTGGCTATATCGACTTTCATAAAATACTTGAACTTCCTGAAAAAGCAGAAGATACGCTAAAGGTCGAATTGCCTGTCATAGAAGAAGGCGTCGGGCGAATAATTGAAGTCGCAAAAATACTTGGTGTTCCTTCAGCTGAACCGGCAGATGCAATTTTAGCTTTTTTCCGAATACGCTTAGCGCATAAAACCCTAGAAAACACGCTGGATTTTAACAGCATCAAAACTGTCATACGAGGCACCAAAGATTCTATGGCAATCCTCAAAAAGAAAGGACTGCACCCGACTAATATGGGTGGAATTTTAGATACGACAGAGACGGTAAGGATGAGCGATGTCTGGGGACTGGAAGATGATGCACCGGAAGAAATGCCAAATTTCTTTATATTTGAGTAGGCTATAGGCCTGTATACGTTACCATCCACATCAAATGAGGATTATTGATTTTTATTCTATGTTTTAAATGTGAATTAAAATTGCTGTCCTGAGTTAATTATAAAACTTAAATCATTAAGGAATAATTATGGACGAGAAAGTTAAAGAATTATTAGCTCAGATATCTGATATAGAAGATGAAATAGAAAAAATCATTAGTGAACGACAAGAGAAGATTCTCTATTTTTATGAAGATGGAAAAGTAAAGTTCAAGGAAGGAATCGAAGACGCACATAAAAAATTGAAGAAAAGTTTATTCAGGTTTTTTCTGGATAGTAAATTAAGAAATCTGCTTTCCGCTCCTTTTATATACAGCATGATAATTCCCTTTGCTATTCTTGATGCCAGCATGACGCTCTATCAGGCAATTTGTTTTAACTTATATCGCATCAAGAAAGTTAAACGCTCACACTATATCGTCATCGATCGTTACCGATTAAAACATCTGAACAGCATCGAACGCTTTAATTGTGTCTATTGCGAATACGGCAATGGTGTTGTTGCATATGCAAGAGAGATAGCCGCACGAACAGAGCAATATTGGTGTCCTATAAAACACGCAAGAAAAGTCATTGGACGGCATGCTCGCTATCAGGACTTCATTGATTATGGTGAGGCGATTGATTATCACAAACAACTTGCAGAATTTAGACGGAAACTAGCCCTGCCATAAAATAAATTATTGCGCTTCAACACCCCAAGTCATTGAATTATATAATAACAGTTCAATTCATTAGATTATTGTCATTCCTATTATTCTGAGATAATTATTGTGCAGTGCAATAATTTGCTAATATGTATCATTGCTTTACATCTAAATCAGGAGAATTTAAGGCAGTCATATGAGCGTTATTAATCTAAATAAACTGTTGAACCCAAAATCGGTAGTTTTAATCGGCGCATCGGATAAACCGTTATCGATCGGTAATGTGGTGATGAAGAATCTTTTGAATGGTGGTTTTGATGGGCCAATATTGCCAGTCAACCCTAAGTACGAAACCATCTGTGGTGTGTATTCCTATAAGTGCATAGCCGATCTACCTGTAGTGCCTGACTTTGCTGTAATTTGCACACCCGCACATACTGTCCCTGACATTATTATGCAATTAGGTGAGAAGGGAACGCGTGCAGCTGTTGTTATAAGCGCTGGTTTCCATGCAGTAGATGACGCTAATGGTTTTGAACAACAAATGCTAGATGTCGCACGGCATTATGACTTTCGTATCCTTGGGCCTAATTGTGTTGGTTTACTCATCCCCGGAATCGGCTTAAACGCGAGTTTTGCTCATACTGATTCTCTCCCCGGTAATATTGCGGTGATTTCGCAATCAGGCGCGATTTGCACATCAATATTAGATTGGGCCAAGTCACGTGGCATTGGTTTTTCGTATTTTATTTCGCTAGGTGATAGTTCAGATGTTGATTTTGGTGATTTACTTGATTATCTCGGCACTGATCAACACACAACAGGGATATTGCTATATGTAGAATCAATAAAACTTGCTCGTAAATTCATGTCAGCTGCACGTGCGACTGCGCGAAATAAAAAAGTAATTGTTATTAAGTCAGGGCGAATGGCAGAAGGTGCGAAGGCGGCTGCATCACACACAGGTGCATTAGCCGGAAATGACGATGTGTTTGATGCGGCGATACGTCGGGCAGGGATGTTGCGAGTTTATTCTATTCAAAACCTATTTGATGCCGTGGAAACACTGGCACACGTATCAGGTATTAAAGGCGATCGATTGATTATATTAACCAATGGCGGTGGTATTGGAGTATTGGCAACTGATAGTTTGATTGACAGTGGCGGGCGCTTGGCTGAACTTGCACCGAAAACAATTCAAGCCTTGGATGAATTTCTTCCCGCCACATGGTCAGGTGACAATCCGGTCGACATTATTGGAGACAGTGATGCGAAGCGATATGTTCAGACTTTAAAGGTACTGTTGGATGATCCTAATTATGATGCCATTTTGGTTATGCTGGTTCCGGTAGCAATCATCGACAATACCGAGGTTGCACGTGCGATTACAGAGGCTATAAATGAATCGCACAAACCTGTCTTGACCTGTTGGATGGGTGAAGATGCCGTTCAAGATTCAAGAGAAATCTTCGAGAAAAATAGTATCCCCCAATACGAAACGCCAGAGTCAGCAATCAGTGCTTTTCTGCAAGCTGTTGAATACAACAAAAATCAAAAAAACCTAATCGAGTTACCGCCATCTATACCTGAAGATTTCAAACCCGATAAAGAAAGAGCACGTATAATTATTGAATCGGTTTTAACTGAAAAACGAAACATACTAACCGAACCAGAAGCGAAAGATGTGCTAGACGCATATCAAATCCCTATTGTTAAAACATTAATTGCGCATGATGTTGATGAAGCTGTCAAACAGGCAAAATCAATAGGTTTTCCAGTAGCATTAAAAATACTGTCAAAAGATATCAGTCACAAGTCTGATGTTGGTGGTGTGTTACTGAATATTGAATCTGCTTCGATACTACAACTATCGGCTGAAGGAATGTTAGCTCGTATTAAAAAAAGTAATCCTGATGCAAAAATCGAAGGCTTCACTGTACAAGCAATGGTGGACTGTCCCAACGACTATGAATTGATCATTGGTGTTACTTCTGATTCTATTTTTGGACCTGTTATTTTATTCGGGCATGGTGGTATTTCAGTAGAAGTAGTTAACGACAAAGCTGTAGCATTGCCGCCGTTAAATATGAAGTTAGCCAATGATCTTGTTCAGCGTACTCGTATTGCTAGAGTTCTTAAGGGGTATAGGGATGTTAAACCGGCAAACATGGAGGCCATACTTGTAACATTAGTAAAAATTTCACAACTGATAGTCGACCACCCTGAACTTCAGGAACTCGACATTAATCCACTTGTTGCAAATAACAATGGTGTTATTGCACTGGATGCCAGAATAAAAATAAATTCAGTAGTGTCTGATGACACCAGCCATCTTGCGATTCGACCCTATCCACAAGAGTTAGAAGAACTGTCTCAGTTGGCTTCAGGTGCTAAATTACTTATTAGACCTATCAAGCCAGAAGATGAAATGGCTCATCTTGAATTCTTTTCGCATATCAAACCAGAAGATATCTATTTTCGTTTTTTTCGTGCAGTGAATAATTTCACACATTCACAAATGGCACACTTCACACAAATTGATTACGACCGTGAAATGGCTTTTATCGCTATTTTGAAAAATTCAGAAGGCAATAACGAGACTATTGCTGTATCGCGGGTTGTGAGTGATGCAGACAATATTGAAGCTGAATTCGCGATCATTGTACGCTCAGATATGCAGAAAAAAGGTGTGGGTAATAAGCTGATGAGCAAAACAATTGATTATTGTCGGGAGCACGGTACAAAACGATTACTTGCCCATACCCTAGCAAATAATTTCCCCATGCAAAAACTCGCCAAAAAGTTTGGTTTTTTTAAAGTTGAAAATAATAACGATCAACAAACGGTTAGTTTGAGATTAAAGTTAAATTGAAATTGAAATTGAAATAGATAGTTGAACGTCATCTATTTTAAGTGCTAATGCATATAAATAATCTACTCAATTCAGAGTGCTGATCCATTATCATTTAAGAATGATAGTATGCAGCTAACGACCCGCAGCATTAGCTTCGTATCCCCCTCTTAAACTTCTGCTTTCCAGCGACAGCGGACATTTGATTATTAATCATTGTTATACTGCTACTGACCCAAAGCAGATATTAAGAATATTGTTTAGATGTTAGATATACATAAACTTATCAGGAGATAATCATGGCTACACATCATGCATCATCAGCTGAAATTGTTGACTTGGAAACATGGGCACAAGATGTGCCATATGAACAAACTAAAACAATTGTGAAAACAGATGAAATGGAACTTGTTCGCCTTGTTATTCCAGTGGGTAAAGAAATTCCAACTCACAAAGTATCAGGGCCAATTATTGTTCATTGTATAAATGGAAAGATAGAGTTTACTGTAATGGGCAAAACACAAGTGTTGATGGATGGCCAATTATTACATTTAGCTTCGGATGAGCCGCATTCGGTTAAAGCAATTGCAGACGCAGTTGTGTTACTAACAATAATCTTTAAGACTTAGAACGTTATTATCTTCTTCTGGCTGAAATGCAGGGCATTTATATGGGAAAGGAAGGGAACCCCGTTCTTATCTTGCTTATAGGCCGTATTAAATTCAACTTTAGGCCTAATTCATTATCAAGGTCTTGCTTGAAGCACCGACTTCTTCTTTTACTAACTTAGGAACCAGATAACCCGATACACGGGCTTGCATTTCTTCCATCAAACTCTGTGCGTCATCTAGCGAAACATCATAGTGTGCTGCGCCTGCAACCGGATCTAATAAATGCAGGTAGTAGGGTATAACATTATTTTCAATAAGTCGTTCCGATAGATTTATTAACGCCGTAACAGAGTCATTAATATTTTTTAGCAAGACCGATTGATTTAAAACGAGTATGTCGAATTCTTGCAAGCGTTTAATAATAGTTGAAACTGAGTTATCCAGCTCGTTAGCATGATTGCTATGTATAACAAAGATGATTGATTTATCGTTGTCTGTTATTTGTTTAAGCAGTGTTGTGGTTACGCGCGCGGGTAGAACAATAGGTAGTCGCGTATGAAAGCGTATGCGTTTTATGTGTTTTATATTTGCAATTGATGCACATATTTCTTGTAAACGACGATCTGACAACGTTAGCGGATCGCCACCGCTGAGTATCACTTCTTCAATACTTGAATCATCTTTGATGTGATCTAACGACGCTTGCCAATGTTTGCTTGATGAGGATGACTCTTGATAAGGGTAATGCCGTCTGAAGCAATAGCGACAATGCACCGCACAGGCACCGGTTGTTATCGACAAAACACGACTGTTATATTTTTGTAATAAGCCGTGTACAGGTTGTACATTTAATTCAGCTAGTGGGTCATTTATGAATCCAGTTGCTTCATCTTCTTCAGCTTTATACGGGAATACCTGTCGCAAGATGGGGTCGTTCGGATCGTTCTTCTTAATACGATTGGCGAAAGCAAAGGGCACCCGAACAGGAAATTGTCTTATTGCTTGTTGGCTATAACCGATTGAATCGGCCTCTAGTCCGGCAAATTCAAGTAAATCAGCGGGTTTCCGTATGGCCTGTGCCAGTTGTTCTTGCCAGGATAAAGACTGCATTATTTCTTCAGTTCCATGTATTATTGCGCTTTTTTTATAATATAAAGCTTTAAAACAGAATTATCATATTTGAAAGAGGACATCATGGCGACTTATAGCACAAACGAATTCAAATCAGGTCTTAAAATAATGATTGAAAACGATCCATGCTCAATCATTGAGAATGAGTTTGTTAAACCGGGCAAAGGCCAGGCCTTTAACCGGGTTAAGATGCGCAATTTGAAGACAGGCCGAGTGCTTGAGAAGACCTATAAGTCTGGTGAATCTGTCGAAGGTGCCGATGTGATTGATCTTGATCTGCAATATCTCTACAACGATGGTGAGATGTGGCATTTCATGAATAAAGACACTTATGAACAGTGTGAAGCCGACGCCAATGCTGTAGGTGACGCTAAACAGTGGATTAAAGGAGAGGAAATGTGTCTAGTCACCTTGTGGAATGACGCCCCATTGTCAGTTGCAGCACCAAATTTTGTTGTATTACAGGTGACAGATACGGATCCAGGTCTAAAAGGTGATACCGCACAGGGTGGTTCAAAACCAGCAACGCTCGAGACCGGTGCTATCGTGAAGGTCCCGCTGTTTGTCGAAAATGAAGACCTACTCAAGATTGATACCCGAACCGGTGAGTATGTTAGCCGCGCTAAAGAGTAAACAACGTCGTTTCTATGGTAAGACATAAGCAAGTGCTAGTTTTGAATATTGTAGATACGTATGACGTCAGATAATTTATGGCAAGCTAGTGCTAGTTCAGAAGTAATAATAAAACGAGCTTGTTTATTGCGGCAGGTCCGGGATTTCATGCTGAAACGTGAGATTCTTGAAGTCGATACCCCCAGCCTTAGTCATTTTGGTATCAGTGACCCCTATATTCAGAGTATGACGACTTCGTGCGCTTCTGATAAAGAAGAAATACTTTATTTACATACCTCACCTGAATTTTGTATGAAGCGTTTACTCGCCTCTGGTTTGGGTTCTATTTACCAAATCGCGCATGTATTTCGTAATGAAGAATCAGGAAAACGGCATAACACAGAGTTCTCTATGCTTGAGTGGTATCGGACAGGTTTTGATTATTATCAACTCATGGATGAAGTGGGTGAATTGTTACTCGAAATTGGCCTGCAAGCACCAGATAAGATGACCTATGCAGAGGCATTTGAGCAAACTATACAAGTCGATCCTCACAAGATTGATAGCAGGGAATTACAGAAGCTTTGTAAACAACATGGTTGGGATGCCTCATTGGATGATCGGCATGCTTTACTCGACTTTTTATTCTCTGAGGTCGTTATAAAGACCCTGAATTGTGCCAAACCACTTATTATTTATGACTACCCTGAGTGTATGTCGGCTTTGGCAACGCTAAAATTGAGTGATCCCATTGTTAGTGAGCGTTTTGAGTTATTTATCGCGGGGATGGAGATTGCCAATGGCTTTAATGAATTAAGTGATGCTAATGAACAGTTACAACGGTTTGAAAAAGAGTTAGCGACACGAAGAAGCCTGGGCTTGGCAGAAGCACCAATAGATAAACGTTTTCTAGCGGCACTTGAAGCGGGTTTACCTGAATGTGCAGGTGTTGCCATCGGGATTGAACGGTTATTGATGGTTTTATCTGAAAAAGATGATATAAATGCAGTAAGTACGTTCACCTTGGGAACAAATTAGTTTGTGGGTGTTAATTCAGTTAACAAGTTAATCATTGAGCCCCGTCTTATTGCTAAAGAATATCGGCTAGCTGCCGATAAAACGCTCCCGGCCACTCCTGAAATCGCAATTAACGATGCTATTTCGATGCTTGAATTGACAGCAAACGATGAGAATAAGCCTGGCTATGATGCAATCTATAAGATTGGCGAAGACCATTTAAAGATTCAAAAAAAGGGTAGGGTAATTTTCAACGAAAGGGGACAAGGACATCGCCTCGGGTAAATTAACACTGAGCAGGATCTGGTTTAGTAAAAAGACACTATTCAAATATCGTTGTTTACGATAATTTATTTTCATCTCACACATCATTCTCTTTGGCTTCTATTAATATTCGATCTATATACTAAATTATGAAAACAGTTAAAGAGGTTTTTTCTGATGGCGGCGCACTAACAAATCTGATTGATGATTATCGGCATCGACCTGAACAAGAAGATATGGCGCATAAGATATTCTCAGCAATATCGGAAGGTCAAAACCTGGTGTGTGAAGCAGGGACAGGGACTGGTAAAACGGTGGCGTATTTAGTGCCCGCCTTGTTATCCAAACAAAAAGTAATTGTTTCTACAGGCACTCGCCATTTACAGGATCAACTATATCAAAAAGATCTGCCACTAGTGCTTGAAGCACTCTCATCTCCAGCAACAACCATGGTATTAAAAGGCCGTTCAAATTATCTCTGTCTACAGCATATGGATATTGCGATTAATGATACTAAGGATTTGAATTATCAAAACATGTCAGACCTGCAAGAGGTGGTGCAATGGTCTTCTTCAACCAAGACAGGCGATATCAATGAGTTGGGAATGATTGAAGAAAACTCAGTGATTCGCGCCAGGATTACCTCAACAACAGAAAATTGTCTCGGTCAATCGTGCCCAAGCTTTGACGATTGCTTTGTCTTTAAAAACAGAAAGGCTGCACTGGAGTCAGACCTGGTGATTACCAATCATCATCTATTGTTGTCTGACATGAGTTTGCGAGAAAAAGGCTTTGGTGAAGTATTACCTCTAGCGGATGTGATTATATTTGATGAAGCACATCAATTGCCTGAGCTGGCATCGACATATTTCAGTCAAACGATGAGCACCCGTCAGTTGTTGGAATTGATCACTGATATAAGAACGGCCGATCATGAAGAAGCTGGTGATTTAGAACAATTAGCCGGGGCATTAGCGATATTTGAAAAGTTAATTCGTGATGTACGATTGGTGTTTGGAAGAGAAGATCAGCGACTAAACTGGTTAGAGGTATGGGAGAAGTCGTTACTATCAACCGTGCTTCCCAAAATGTTAGCCGCCTTTCAAGGCATTATCGATATACTTGAAACAGCCAGTGGACGTGGGAAGTTATTGGATAACTGCTGGCAACGTGCAAAGGCGCATTATAATTACATCGATATTTATATCGAAACGAAAAACGAAGATTCAATCCGTTGGGTAGAAATACGAGGACATCACCTCTATTTAAATCAAACGCCGGTTAATATCTCTGAAACATTTCAGCAACGGCTTAGCGAATATAATGCGACGAGTATATTTACCTCGGCGAGTCTGGCTATCAATGATGATTTTAATTACTACAGTCGTCAGCTTGGTCTTGAAGAATGTCAAACACAGGTATGGAATAGTCCTTTCGATTATCAAACACAAACTTGTCTGTATGTGCCGCTTGATTTACCTGAGCCGAATCAATTTGAATTTTTTGATGCCTTCATAGAAAGAACTATAGAGTTGTTATCGTATAGTGAAGGACATGCCTTTGTTTTGTTTACCAGTCATCAGGCATTGAAGAAATCAGCTGATATTTTATCAAAAGAGATTGATTATCCCATTTTTATTCAAGGGCAGGCACCACGATCAGAGTTGTTAAATCAGTTTCGACACACAAAACATGCTGTGTTGCTGGGTACTAGTAGCTTTTGGGAAGGGGTTGATGTGAAGGGTGATGCTTTGTCATTAGTTATTATTGATAAGTTGCCGTTTGCCAGTCCGGATGACCCCGTCCTACAAGCGCGTTTGAATCACTTTAGTAAACAAGGCAGCAATCCGTTTATGGATCATCAAGTTCCCCAGGCGGCTATCAGTTTAAAACAAGGCGTGGGGCGCTTGATACGCGATGTAACTGATCGAGGTGTATGTGTTATCTGTGATAAACGAGTTATAAGAAAGGCCTATGGCAAGCGAATAATTAAAGCATTACCGCCGATGCCGATCACTCATGAACTAGAAGATGTTAAAGACTTTTTTAATTAGTTTTTCATTACCAAGGTGATCCCGTCCGCCACGGGTAACATGCTTATTAATACGCGATTATCATTTTTCACATGTTCATTAAATTTGCGTATGCCAACGGTGTCATCATCCTGAATACTTTCGTCAGCAGGATTTCCCGACCATAAAACATTGTCTACAAGGATTACACCGCCCGGTCTGATAAGCTGCAAAGCCCGTTCGTAGTAATCGATATATTCAGGTTTATGTGCATCAATAAAGACAAAGTCATAAGATTCGCTTTTATTCTCTTCTATTAATTTGTCCAGGGTTTTAATTGCTTGCCCTATGTGTAGATCAATTTTTTCAGCTACATTTGCTCTGCTCCAGTATTTTTTCGCAATTGCAGTTACTTCCGGGTCACTATCGCAAGCATCTAAATGACCATCGACAGGTAAGGACATCGCTATAACAAGGCTGCTATACCCGGTAAATACACCGATCTCTAATGCATTTTTGACATGTAATAATTTGATTAGAAATGATATGAATTGACCTTGTTCAGGAGCGATTTGCATCCTCGCCATGGGGTGTTTTGCTGTTTCTGCACGACATTCTTGAAGTATTTTTGATTCTCGTAATGAAACTGACAAGAGATAATTATAAACTTGTTCGTCGAGCTGTATGCTTTTTCTACTCATAAGGTGCTAGCCTAATAAAATTAGATAAAGAATATCATGATTGAGACTTTTGAAACGATAACTAAGCGAGAGACTAAGGTGCCTGACAACATTAATATTATTCAGATCACTGATACACACATACTCGATGACGGCGCACCATCATTTAATGATTATGATACCTCCGCTAGTTTGATGCGTGTCATAGATAAAATCATAGCGTCTGAGTCGGATGCGGATTTAATCTTGTTAACGGGTGATTTGGTTCATGAACCCACGCAGACATCTTATCAAAAGTTGGCCGATCATTTATCCGTCCTGACAACGCCTATTCTTAGCTTGCCCGGTAATCACGATGCCCCGGAATTAATGAGATATGTCATGGGTGCTAATGGCCATGACACGGGCAATCTAATTCAATTCGATAATTGGCTAATCATACTGTTAGATACCTGTGTTCGAGGTGAGCATAGCGGTGAATTATCTGTTACTGAATTAGCGTTTTTACAAGCAAGTCTTGAAGCGAATCCAGACTTGCATTGTCTGATAGCACTACATCATCACCCCGTCTCGATAAATAGTAGCTGGATGGATGCAATGTCTTTGCTTAACGCAAAAGAATTTTTAGATATTGTCGATGAGTTTAAACAAGTGCAAGCAATTATCTGGGGACATATCCATCAGGAATTTGAAGACGAAAGGGCTGAAGTAAGATTGCTTGGTTCACCGTCGACCTGTTTGCAATTCAAACCCGGTAGTTCAGAGTTTGCTGTTGACAATAAAACACCAGCCTATAGGAAGTTGACGCTTAAAAACAATGGCTCGATCAATTCAAACGTTATTTATGTGAGCAAATAAGACCTATAAGAGAAGACCTAAACTATTTACTTGCAACTTTGTTCCTCAAGTATACTGGCATAGCTTTTTCGACGGGAATCGCCTTGCCTTCAAGATAAGCGGGTTTTGCTAAGGAAATAATATCCATCGCTGAAGGGAATACCTCTCCGTTGAAACCGATCAAGCTTTGTTCGAACTGTGATTGAAGTGTTTCAGCATAGGTATTCCATCCCGAACCAGCTCCGAACCAATCACCAGTGGATGGCCTAGAAATTTCATTTGCTGAACATACCTTTTCTTCGGCTATTTTCTGCATCAAGCCCAAATCATTCTTTTTGAAAAGCCCCCAGTAAATCTCTTGCATGCGTGCATCAATAGCTGCTGCAACGTGACTGTGTTCGTCTGCATAATGTTGAGCCAGGGCATTTAATGATGAAATGGGGATGACGGGTGTGTCGTGTGCAAAAGCCAGTCCTTGAATGACACCAACAGCAATACGCACACCGGTAAATGCGCCCGGACCTTGACCAAAAGCAATGGCATCAAGGTCTTTGATTTGTATATCTGCCTCGCGAAGTAGTTCGTCGATCATTGGCAGGATTAATTCTGTATGACGTCTTGGGGAGACTTGATAGCGATGACTGCAACTATCATCGATATCAAGTGCCGCAGAGCATGCCTCTGTGGCTGTTTCAATTGCTAATATTTTCATTATTATTTTCTAGAAAATCCATCTAATAGTCATTTATTTTTTTGTTTAAAAATACAGGGTGATCTGACTAGGATCAATTAATAATTTTCTGAATTGGGATATCAGACGCTTAAAAAGATCTGATTAACGCTACTGATTAAAAGCGTTTTTATATTCGGAAGTTTATCACTAAATGTAGTTGTTTCAGTAGACAAAGCTGTGTTATGCCTAGTAATTAATGATATATAACAAGAGATTACATCGTTACAGTTAAAACACGTGACTTTGGGTCGAGAACAGCTATAACAGATAGATGCTTTTATGATTATAGTCAGGTTAAACAGAAGAACTTTGAAAGGAAATATGGATTTATTAAACGTGATTGAAACTCAAGCTCACAATATTGCGGCAAGTGATGAGGCCCTTTTGTAAATGTATGGTTTCAGTTAGCTGAGCCTGAAGAATGTATAAAACCTATGAACTTAAAGAAGAAAGAAGTTCTGCTGTTCTTCTGCTGAAAGGAGAAGAAATAATATATAAATCCGCATAGATGTTTACGGTTTAAATTAATTTAGTTTCAAGCATCGGCCAAGCACTCTATAATCCGATTCCATGTTGAATTCATTTGAAGTCCTGATTGGCTTGCGCTATGTCCGTGCCCGACGTCGCAACCATTTCATCTCCTTTATCTCCTTAACCTCGATGCTTGGCGTTGGTTTAGGCGTAATGGCATTAATTACAGTTCTATCTGTGATGAATGGCTTTGAAAAAGAATTAAAAGAACGCATTTTAGGCATGGCTTCACATGCTACCGTTATTGAAGACGGCAATGTCTTGAATAATTGGCAACCAATAGCAGAAGAGGTAATGCATCACCCGGATATTATTGGTGTAGCGCCTTACTTCCATGCGGAAGGTATGTTAGTCAAAGATAAAAGTGTTAATGGCACGATTATCAGGGGAATTTTGCCCGCCGAAGAACCTAAAGTTTCAACAGTAACGGAAACCATGATTCTCGGTGATGTTAATGAACTTAAAGCCGGTGAATTTAATATTGTCTTGGGTAAAGAACTCGCACGAAAACTAGGCGTAGGGATCGGCGATAAAGTGACCCTGGTTGCGCCGCAGGCGAATGTTACACCTGCAGGTATTTTGCCAAGACTTAAACGATTTACCTTGGTCGGTATATTTCAAGTCGGCATGCATGAATTTGATAGCGCCTTGGCCCTGATTCATATGGAAGATGCCTTTCGTTTGTTTAGAAAATCAGCACCAACTGGTCTACGCTTGAAAACAAACAATATTCTAAAAGCGCCGATAATTAGTCGTGAGATTGTTGCTCAGTTACCCGGCAGATATTGGGTGGTCGACTGGACACAGCGACACGCTAATTTTTTCCGGGCATTAAAAACTGAAAAAACGGTCATGTTTGTCATATTGCTACTGATTGTTGCAGTGGCAGCATTTAATATCATTTCCACATTGGTGATGATGGTCTCTGACAAACAAGCCGACATCGCTGTGTTGCGAACACTAGGAGCCAGTCCTGGAAGCATATTAAAGATATTTATGATTCAAGGGACCATCATTGGTGTTGTCGGTATTGCCATTGGTGTTATTGGTGGTGTCTGGTTGGCTTCTAATGTAGAGACAATCGTGCCGGCGATAGAATCAATGATAGGTCAAAAATTCTTGTCAGCAGATGTTTATTATATAAGCGATCTGCCCTCAGACATGCATTGGAATGATGTCATTACCATTAGTGTTGTTGCGTTTGTGCTCTGTTTGTTAGCCACGATCTATCCTGCATTGCGTGCAGCGAAGACACAACCTGCGGAGGCATTACGTTATGAGTGATGCTCTAATCGAAACACGAAAACTTACTAAATGTTTTAGTGATGGCCAACTTCGCGTGGAAGTTTTGAAAGGTGTTGATTTCAGCATTAAGTCAAACCAGAGTGTTGCGATTATTGGCACCTCAGGATCTGGTAAAAGTACTCTACTACATTTGCTGGGCGGTCTTGATATACCTGATAAGGGTGAAGTCCTTATTAATGGTAAGGATATGGGGAAACTAAATGATGAGCAACGTGGTGATCTACGTAATAAACATCTTGGTTTTGTTTATCAATTCCATCATCTCTTGCCTGAATTCACCGCGCTTGAAAATGTTGCTATGCCGCTTTTAATCAGACGTGGCAATAAAAATGAAGCGTTAGATAAAGCTGCCGATTTGTTGAACAGGGTTGGTCTATCGGAACGAGTGCAACACAAGCCAGGTGAACTGTCCGGAGGTGAACGACAACGCGCTGCGATTGCCAGAGCATTAGTAACAGAGCCGGCCTGTATATTGGCTGATGAGCCAACGGGTAACCTAGATGAAAAAACAGCTGATCAAGTTTTTGAATTGATTCTGGAATTAAATCAAAGTTTAGGCACTAGTTTGATTATGGTCACGCATAATATGGAGCTTTCACGACGTGTTGATCGCGTATTGGAATTAAAAGAAGGTGTCTTGCAAGCTTGATGTTTTTTATAAGGCGATATTATTATCTAGCTATTGATTTCGACGTCTGTTTCCCCATTTTTTAACCGCAGTTATTCGCCAAACTAGCCGAATAATGAAATAAGTCAGGAGTGAACTCGTTGCTCCCAATATAAAACAACCGAGTGCCAACGGCTCCCAAATAGGTATCAGTGTCGTGCTTATCCATTCCCATGAAAAAGAAAAATCAACATTTCTCTCTTCTAAACCTAATAGCATGACGCCTAATTGATAAGCGAAGAAAAATAGTGGCGGAATAGTGAACGGGTTGCTGAAGAATGAAAAAACGACTGCCAAAGGCAGGTTAACTCTAAAAAGAATTGCCAATGCGGCTGAACTCAAGGTATGAATTGGTAAGGGAATAAACGCGCAAAACATTCCAATAGCAGCACCACCTGCCGATGAACGACGATGCAAATGCCAGATATTGGGATCATGCAGGTAGTCAGAAAACAGATGCATTCCCCCATGCTTATGGATGTGCTCCTTCTGCGGCAGATAGCGTTTAAAAAAATTTCGTAAGCTCATTTACTCTTAATATTTTTGTATTGCTCAAAAAAAGCGCGCTATTATAGCCTAATAACTATTACAGGGAGTTAATATTTGTGCTTGCAAGGACGCTGGCATTCGCCGCAGGTATTTATTGCCTATTGCAATTTTCAACTATGCCCAGTTTTTGGGTTGTTCTTATTTTACCTCTATTTTTTGTCCTGAATCGATTTTTCGCAGTATTTAGATTGATTTTATTTTTTTGTCTTGGTTTTAGCTGGGCTTTATTGCGCATCGGCGCTGATGTCAGCCATTCACTCGACCCTGATCTTGAGAATAGAGTGGTTCAGCTAACGGGTACAGTGAGTTCATTGCCAGTAATTTATGATGACCATGTTCAGTTCTTGTTTGATGTGAAGGATGTTGTCGACAGTCATAAGCAACATTTTACATCGCCGGAAGTAATCCGTTTGAATTGGTATAAAACCCGAATGATACCGGCGCCGGGTGAATCATGGATATTGAGCGCAAAATTAAAACGTCCTTATAGTTTTATGAATCCAGGTGGTTTCGATTATGAAACCTGGATGATGAGACAAGGTATAAAAGCCACAGGCTATATAAAGGAAAGCGAAGCGAATCAAAGGCTGGGAGTAAGCAATGGATACTTCATGCAAAGCTTACGTTACAAGCTATCGAAAAATATTAAACAATCTATAGACAAACCATTGCTTGGTTTGGTGTTGGCGCTGAGTCTGGGTGATCGTAGTCAACTCGACCCGGATCAATGGCAGGTGCTAACGCATACAGGCACAAATCATTTGATTGCAATATCTGGCTTGCACCTAGGCTTAATAGCGGGATTAATTTATTTTCTAGCACGAACACTATGGCGTCAGTTTCATTTTGCCACACAATTTATTCCTGCACCGATCATTGCTTCAATATTCGCCTTTGTGGGTGCATTATTTTATGCGGCTCTGGCAGGTTTCTCCCTGCCTACGCAACGCGCATTGATCATGATTGCTGTCTTTTTAATAGGATTGCTTTGGTCAAGAAGATTGCTGGTCTCTAATGTCGTTTGTTTCGCGGTTGTTTTGATATTGTTACTAGACCCATTTTCAATACTGGCTGCAGATTTCTGGCTTTCGTTTACAGCTGTAATGTTAATACTTTATATCACGCGCTATAGAATTAGTAATCAAAGTCCTTTGCGCCGCTGGATACAATTACAATGTCTACTCAGTTTGGCCTTATCTCCATTTTTAATCTTCTGGTTTAAACAATTTCCGCTGTACAGTGTTTTCGCTAATTTATTCGCTATACCCATTATTGGGTTTATCGTCGTGCCGTTGATATTGCTGGCGATGATCTTGTTATTACCATTCCCACGGGTTGCAGAATCTATCTATGGGCTTGTCGATAAGATAAGCCACCTTCATTGGACGTACCTTGAGTTTTTGCAGCAACAGAATAATGCCATCATTCCTATAGCAGTTTCGAATAGAGGTTCGCTAATAATAGCCATCATTGGCATTGTAATTTTATTGATGCCAAAAGGCTTACCGGGAAGATGGGTAGGGGGGATGTTGCTGTTGCCGCTGCTGTTTCCTATAAGGGCCAGTTTAAAGCCTGGTGAATTTGAATTTAGTTTATTAGATGTAGGCCAAGGATTATCTGCGGTCATAAAAACAAGAGAAAACACACTTGTTTATGATGCCGGTGCCCGATTTTCAGAACGATTCAATATTGGTGATGCTGTTACAACACCGTATCTTCGTGACAAAAGTATCACGCAAATATCGATGCTAATGATAAGTCATGGTGATAATGATCATATCGGCGGGGCAAACAGGTTAATAGAACAATTTAAAATTGATAGAATATTAACAAGTGTGCCCGAAAAATTATCGATAAGTTCCGCCGAACGATGTTATGCAGGCCAACAATGGAATTGGGATGGCGTTGAATTTGAAGTGTTGCATCCGCCTTTAGAAAGTAATTTTACCGGCAATAATGCTTCATGCGTTCTAAAAGTATCTTCAGCACAGGGCTCGGTGCTTTTAACCGGCGATATCGAGCGACAGGCAGAAAAAAGCCTCATAAATAACATGCGCGAACAAATCAAAGCGGATATTTTGTTGGCGCCACATCATGGCAGCAAAACCTCCTCAAGCAATGAATTCATCGCCAAGACAGCCCCCGATCATGCCGTTATATCGGCAGGATATAGAAATCGATTTGGATTCCCGAAACAGGATATAATGTCTCGCTATGAAGCCCATGGGGTTGAAACGCTGGTTACTTATATGACTGGTGAGATATCTATGAAATTTAGTACAGCAGGTTTGATAATTGAACAATTTAGATCAAAAAATCGGCGTTTCTGGCATCATTGATGATGATACTATGCAGATTATTCTGAACGAGTTCGTAATTAATAATAAAAATTTGGAGTGAGATAACGTGCTTGAATTAATCAAGGCCGGCGGTTTGCTTATGTGGCCGATTATATTGTGTTCAATCATGGCGATGGCCATCATTGGAGAACGATTTTGGTCTCTTAGAGAATTAAAAATCGCCCCCAAAAATCTGGTTGCCAAAGTCTGGCAATGGCAAAAGAGCGGGCATCTGGATAAAACACGGATTAAGGATGTACGAGATAGTTCTCCTTTGGGAATGATCTTGGCGGCAGGTTTGGTCAACCGTAATCATTCGCGTGAAATAATGAAAGAGAGCATTGAAGAAACGGGTCGACACGTTGCTCACGATCTGGAGCGTTTTTTAAATACATTGGGGACAATTGCCTCTATTAGTCCGTTATTGGGTTTATTAGGAACAGTAATCGGCATGATTAAAGTATTTACAGTGATCACTTCCATGGGTGTTGGTGATCCTAGTGTTTTGTCTGAAGGTATATCTGAAGCCTTGATAACAACCGCATCAGGACTCTCTGTCGCAATTCCAAGTTTGATGTTTCATCGGTTTTTTCGTGGAAAAATCGATGGCTTAATCATAACCATGGAACAAGAGGCATTAAAAATGGTTGAGGTAATGCATGGACTGCGTGAAAGTGGAATTGAAACAGGCCCTAAAACATGAATTTCCGACCCGAAAGGCGCGATGAAGTCGATCTGGATCTAACGCCATTAATCGACGTCGTGTTTTTATTATTAATATTTTTTATGGTCTCGACTACGTTTGAACATAATTCGGAGATTAATATTACCTTACCAAGCTCATCGAAAGAGGTGAAAGAGGCAAAACCTGATGCGGTGAATGTTGGTTTGGATGCGCAAGGCAATGTCTATATCAATGATAAATCATTGGTCAATGCCCAGCTTGAAACGATTAAAGCGGCTTTGTCCGATGCTTTAGTCGGATTAGATGAACCGCCGGTTATCATCAGCGCAGATTCAAATGCAACGCATCAATCAGTCGTCAGGGTGATGGATGCCGCTCGCCAACTAGGCTTGGTGAAGATTACGTTTGCAACGCAAGATTTAAATGATGAATAAAGGGCAAGTAGAGAGATGTTGTTCGTTTTAAATCAATTGTGATGGCGTCAAATACGGTATGTTGACGAAACAATTCATCGAAAACATTTGGTACTCCAAACATCCGTTTGCCATCGTCCTTTTACCTTTAAGCTGGCTTTACAGTCTGATTATCTTTTTGCGACGGCTGTGTTATCAATCAGGTCTAATTGCCGTTAATCAAATTGATGTGCCTGTTATCATTGTCGGTAATATTTCAGTTGGTGGTACCGGAAAGACGCCGCTGGTTATTTGGCTTGCAGATTATTTCAAGAAAAAAGGTTATAAACCCGGGATTATTAGTCGTGGTTATGGTGGCAAGCTCTCTGGCAAGAGCCAACAAGTACGGCCAGATAGCAATCCGGATTTAGTCGGTGACGAGCCCGTTTTGATCGCCAAGAGAACAAATTGCCCCGTCGCCATTGCAGTACAGAGAAGAAGAGCTGCAGAGGAATTGATAGAGTATTGTGATTGCGATCTAATCCTCTGTGATGATGGTATGCAACACTATTCACTTGGTAGAGACATTGAAATAGCGGTTATTGATGGTCAACGCCGTTTTGGTAATGGTCATTGCTTGCCTGCAGGCCCACTACGTGAACCAATAAGTCGTTTGGGTAACGTTGATTTTGTCGTCAGCAAATACATTGCCGGCCGTCATGAATACAAGATGGAATACACGTATGGTGATCTTGTGTCGTTAATGAACCCTGATCGCACACAACCAATTTCAAGTTTGAATGGTCAGAGTGTGCATGCAATATCCGGTATTGGTAATCCAGATCGATATTATTCATATTTGCGTAATAATAAATTACATATTATCAGTCACGATTTTCCAGACCATCATCCATTCACAAAAAATGACGTCATTTTCGATGATGGTTTAGCAGTGGTTATGACTGAGAAAGATGCGGTAAAATGTATTAACTTCGCGACTGAAAATCATTGGTATTTACCGATCTCGGCAAGACTACCAGATTCATTTACTTATCGGCTTGAAGCCTTAATGAAGGATATTATTGATGGACAAAAAACTACTTGAGATTCTTGTGTGCCCGGTAACCAAGGGGCCCTTGCATTATGATAAAGAGAAACAGGAATTGATTTCAAAATCTGGGCGGCTTGCTTACCCGATCCGTGATGGCATTCCCGTTATGTTAGAAGATGAAGCAAGGTCGGTTAGTGATGAAGAAGTGGAAAAATTGAAGTAGTGCCCGTGATTATGACAATGTCACCGTCTTTCAGAATTATTATCCCCGCGCGTTATGCTTCGACCCGCTTACCAGGCAAACCTTTATTAGATATTAAAGGTAAACCTTTGCTTCAACATGTCTATGAGACAGCAACGCAGACAGAAGCTAAAACTATTGCCATTGCGACCGATGATGACAGGATAGCCAATTGTGCTAAATCATTCGGCGCATCAGTTGTTATGACTTCAAATGAACATGATTCCGGCACAGATAGAATAGCCGAGGCAGCGAAGTTGCTTGGCTTTGATGACGATGAGTTGATCGTCAATCTTCAAGGAGATGAATATGGTTTGCCAGTCACATTAATTAATCAGGTTGCATCAAACTTATGTAATAATCCCGATAATCAAATGGCGACCTTATGTGAGCGCATTAATAGTTTAGATGAATTTATTGACCAAAATATCGTTAAGGTTTTATTTGATAAAAATAATACGGCAATTTATTTCAGCCGTTCACCGATTCCTTTGAATCGGTCGGGTGGTTTACCTGAACAGGCCTATAGACATATCGGCCTTTACGCATATCGGGCAGGATATCTTCAAGAATTCACTCAATTAGCACCCTGTGCAATAGAACAAGCCGAAGCGCTTGAACAATTACGCGCGCTTTATAATGGTGGAACAATCCACGTAGACATTGCAGTAGATAAAACAGGAATAGGGGTTGATTCTGCTGACGATCTGGAATTAGCCAGATCATATAAATAAAACTGGACTATCTGGCCCTGTAGGTAATACGGCCTTTGCTCAAATCGTATGGTGTAATTTCAACGGTAACTTTGTCGCCGGTAAGGATACGAATGTAATGTTTGCGCATTTTTCCTGAGATATGTGCGGTAATTATGTGCCCATTTTCCAGTTCTACTCGGAACATGGTGTTAGGTAAAGTCTCAACGACAGTGCCTTCCATCTCAATCTGGTCTTCTTTTGCCATATAGCCCTCGTTAATTAAAAAGGGCGAATTCTGCACTAATTTTTGGCAACTGCAAAGTCATTAAACGTTAAACTGTTGAATTTCTTCCATTCTTCATCAATTAAGCATTCTATCGGTTGGTAATCAACCTTGTATTTCATCTTGTCGCAAGAGGAAATCCAGTAACCTAGATAAAGTGATGAAAACCCATCCCGTTTTGACTGCTCAATGAGGGCAAGGATAGCAAATTTTCCCAGACTGCGTTGCTGTAAATCGGTGTCAAAAAAGGTATAAATGGCGGAGTAGGCGTCTTCTAATTCATCGACTACAGAAACAGCAACGAGCTCACCTTCAAGTCGAAATTCATATAAATAACTATCTGACCAGCTCGCCAAAAGGAATTCTATATAATCATCTTTGCTTGAATTATCCATGCCGCCATTGGGGTGGCGAGCAGACTGATATTTTTGATAAAGCAGAAAGTGTTCTTCTTTGAATGTGGCCTTGGATTTTTCAATGCTTAAATCCTGATTGAGTTTCCAGGTTCTCTTTTGATTGCGTCGCATTTTAAATTCATTAACTGGAACGCGAACTGGAACACATTCTGAACAAGTCGCGCAATGTGGCTTGTAGAGATGCTCTCCACTACGTCTGAAACCGTTAGTGACAAGTCTCGAATAAAGTGCTTTGTCTTTTGGAAAGTAAGGATCGGCAAAAACGCTAGTTGCTTCACGATCCTCCAGGTAATTACAGGAGTGTGGTGAAGTTATAAAGAATCTAAGTTTATGTGATTGATCATCCACAGGAGTCAAATATTGGGTTGCCAGCTTACTATTTTTTCATGATTGCAATAATTGTCAAGAATCTTGGTAAATAGAGCCCGATGTATGGGTTTCGCACCTAGTGTCTGTAGATGTGCTGAATGTACCTGACAATCAATTATTCTAAAATCCATGCTTTCAAGATGACGTACTAAATGGACCAGCGCAACCTTTGATGCATCTGATTCACGGCTAAACATGGATTCGCCAAAGAAGATCTTACCCATGGCGATGCCATATAAACCACCAACCAGTTCCTCGTCATGCCAACACTCTACTGAATGCGCGTAGCCCATTCTAAACAGATTCAGATAGGCGAGTTTGATGTTATTGGTTATCCAGGTATCAGTCACGCCACTTCGGGCAGCAGCGCAGCCTTCGAGAACGTCTATGAATACCGTGTTAAATGACACCTTGAAGTGGCCCTTGCGCAGAGTCTTTGCCAAGCTACGAGAGATCTTTAACTCGCTAAGTTCCAGGACGCATCTAGGATCGGGTGACCACCATAAAATAGGTTGGCCTTCATTAAACCAGGGAAAAATACCACGAGAATAGGCATCAAGTAATCGTTGCTCAGATAGATCGCCACCGATAGCGATCAGACCATCAGGATCACGAAGCGCTTCTTCAATATCCGGGAAACCGGTTGCTAACAGGTTTTGTTTTACCCAGTAGAGTTTGTTCTCGCCTTCCTGGTATTGAGTTACTGTCATACAATTAATCCAACTTAAACGGCAAATGAGATTCCAGCATTTCAATGTGTTCTTGCATCATCGTAGTTTCTTTGTCGAGATAGTTTGCAATAGCATTTCGAAAGTCTTCCTCTCTTACCCAATGAGCAGAGGGCATGGCGATCGGATGAAAGCCTCTAGCTAATTTATGTTCTCCTTGAACACCTGCGTCCAAACGGTTTAATTGTTTCTCTATCGTGTGTTCGATGGTTTGATAATAGCATAATTCAAAGTGCAAGTAGGGCACGTACTGGCTACAGCCCCAATGGCGACCATAGAGCGTTTTTAGGTCCGACATGGCAAATGCACCGGCAATATAATCTTTATCCTTTTTCGCCATTACGAGTAATGTTTGTTCTGGTAATTCTTTGCCGAGATTTTTAAAAAAATCCAGAGTCAGGCGTGGTTGACCCGATTTACTGTAAAATGTCTGGCAGTAAAACTGATAAAATACATTCCATTGTTCACTGCTAATCTCATCGCCATTCAGACGTTCAATTTCGATCCCTGAATTTTTAATGTCGCGACGTTCCTTAATTATTTTTTTGCGTTTTTTTGATGTTAAAGAATCGGTGAAATCCTGAAAATCACGATAGTCGTTATTAAGCCAGTGATACTGGATGGTAATACGTTTTAATCCTGCACTATCTGTTGACACATCCAGATCATTTTTTTCAGGGAATAGGATATGTAGAGAGGAATAGAGGTTTTCATCCAGCAAAGATAATGCAGCGTTTAATAATGCTTGTTTAATCGTTTCACTATCATGTGATTTATTGACTAAAAATCTTGAGCCGGCAACAGGTGTAAACGGAATTGCAGAAACGAGTTTAGGATAGTAATTTCTGCCGGCTTGCTGATAAGCCTCGGCCCAAGCCCAATCAAAGACGAATTCACCAAATGAATCTACTTTAATATATAAAGGCATAACGCCAAGTAGTTCGTTGTTTTCTTCAATAACAATATGAGATGGTTGCCAGTGCTGATTCTTTAAACAATCAAATTTTTCAAGACCTGATAAAAAAGCATACGAGAGAAATGGATTGTCCTGAGTATCCAGGGCTTGCCATTGAGCAGGAGTGATAGTGCCAAGGTCATCGACGACACGCCAATTGAGCATCTGTCAAATTACTCAGGGTGTAATTGTAACGTTATCGCCGAGGACGCTAAGAGTGGCTCTTTTAGAACCGGCTAGAGAAAACTGTGTTTCCATATAGCTGCCATTGTCGAGCATAAAGCGGAATGTAACTATACTGCCGTTCATTAATGCATTAAGTTTTGCTGAGGTGACATTGAAGTTATTTACATAACCCAGGACAAACTCACTCCAGGCCATATCAGTCAAACAAGGCGCATCATTAATTGATCGGTTATCAATCATTCGGGTGTCAATTTGATAGGTTGGGCAGGTGCGCTTTGCGAACATGTCTAGCGTTGTATTCAAGCTGAATCGTATGCGAATTGCACCGACACTATCTTTATATATTTCAAGGCTATAGCCGTCTTTATTCTCAGAAAAAGCAACTTGAGTTTGAGTCTCGCTATTTGTATCTGTATGAGTGATTACTTCCCATTCTGCTGATACTGAAAAGGGCGACAGAAGCAAAATAAGCACGAATGAAATCACCACAGAGCTATTCTGGAGGATCTTTTTCACACTATATACGTTTAAATTATTACTCATATGAGACTGGAAAATCGTTTATATTAAGGCACTGTATACAGACTATGCCTTAAATTAACAATTTTTCTAGGAAAAATGAACCGCAGAACTTTCATTTCGAGCACTTTATCAACAATCTTGTTGTCATATCAAACGCGACTCCTTGCGGTTGAAGAGACACAAACACTCAATAAAACCGGTTATATCAGTGAACCGTTATTTTTAGACCATCATATTTCTCCCGATCACCCTGAAAGACCGGATAGATTGAAATACATCCAAAAAGCGATGCAGGATTCAGGCTTACTTGATCAAATCACAACCGTAAGCTTAAAAGATGATGTTGGTGACTGGATGAAAACGTTACACACAGATGCACATATCGCATCAATAAAGAAAAATACGCCAGCGGCCCATCACGTCGCCGAAGCCTGTGTCCGTGCCTGTCTAGCGGCGGTCGACAAAGTTGCAACAAATGAATTAAAGAACATTTTTTGCGCGACCCGCCCGCCCGGACACCATGCAATGAATACAGGCAAGGAAGAGGGCTTTTGTTATTACAATCATGTGGCTATAGCCGCACGCTATGCACAGAAGCAATACGGACTGAAAAAAATATTGATAGTAGATTGGGATTATCACCATGGAAATGCGACAGAAGCCATGTTTTATGATGACCCAAGTGTTCTATATTTCTCAACGCATGATCTCTATGCTTACCCAGGCACTGGAGATCCAAGCAAGAAAGGCAGTGGCGCCGGTTTAGGTTATAACATCAACGTCGCTTTACCTTGCGGTACCAATGACAAAATGATAATCGATGTATTTCAAAATATCCTACTGCCCGCTGCAGAAGTGTTTGAGCCAGATTTGGTTTTGGTTTCTGCAGGGTTTGATAGCCGTGAACATGATTTATTAGGTTGTTTTGACATAAGCGATGATGGGTATAGAGCGATGACTGAGACAGTGATGGAAATAGCGGATAAATATGCCAATGGCCGTTTAATATCCGTGCTGGAGGGTGGTTACAATTTGAAAGGGATATCAGATGCCGTTGTCTCACATGTATCTACGATGTTGGCAAAGCCCTAAGTCAAAATTTAATTCAAATCCCCATCACCACCGGTTTTGGTGTAAACCGGGAAAGGCATGACGTTTCCGTCTTTTGATGAACCTTCTGTGATCTTTGCGATGCCTTGTTTTTTTACTTCATCAATGCGGATGATGGAATGCATTGGCACAAAGCTTCTTTCAACACCCTCGAACTCACTTTTAAGGCTTTCTTCGGTTGGGTCAACGACGACGGTCGTTTTCTCACCAAAGATAAACTCTTCAATCTCAATAAAGCCAAACATGGCATCGTGATGCACGCTTTTGGCATAGACCTCATAGATCTTGCCTTGATTATGAAAGATGACTTTGTAGATATTATTTTCTGACATTTCTGATATTTAAGCCTATTTTAGGTGGTGACCTGATTCGAAAGCGGCCGCATCATAGCATAGTTCATGGGTTTCACTACATTTCATAATGTAGCCCTCCGCCAGGACCTAATGGCAAGCCGGTATTTATCCATATAACTAATAAAACTAACCATACGATTAAAAATGCGATGGTATAGGGCAGCATCATCGCAACTACGGTACCAAGCCCTGAACCGCGGACGTATTTTCGTACTTCAATAATGATAATAATCATATAGGGATTCATCGGAGTGATGACATTACTGACTGAATCTCCAACACGATAGGCCGCTTGAGTGAGTTCGGGGCTGATGCCTATCTGCATCAGCATCGGCACAAATACCGGGGCAAAGAAGGCGTATTTCGCTGAGGAGGAGCCAATAACAAGATTAATTACCACGACCATCAAGACAAAGCAGCTGAGTAATAATGCGTCTTGTATCATTAATTGGCGCAGGAACTGGCCGCCGGCGATGGCCAGCATTTGGCCTAAGCCAGATTGATTAAACGCAGCTATAAATTGAGCGGCAAAAAATGCCAGTACAATATAGGGGCCTAAACGTGCCATGACCTCGCCGAGCATATTGGCGACATCACGATCGTTTTTGACCGTGCCTGCCAGAAAACCATAAATTAAGCCGGGCACAAAAAAGAGGATAAATAACAAAGGTACCGTGGCTTCTATCCAACGATCGAAACGTTTGCCTTCACCAAACAGAGGGCCATTTGTCAGTGTGATTGCAAAAAACAAGAAGATTAATAAGATAAATACTGACAACACTGAATAGAGCAGGGCGCGTGTTTCTGTTTTATTGAGTTCACTGTAATTATCATCGAGATTTTGATCGGCAACGCCCGCTATTGCGGGTTCAACAAAACGTTCTGTCACGAACCAGCCGACGCAAGTTAAAATGATGGTTGAGGCAATCATAAACCACCAGTTCCCGGTAACAGCAACTTGATAGTCGGGAGCAATGATTTGTGCGCCAGCTTGTGTAAACCCGGCTAACAAGGGATCCAATGCGGTAATAAATAGATTTGCACTAAAGCCAGCAGAGACACCGGCAAATGAAACAGCAATTCCGGTTAAAGGTGAACGTCCTGCCGCAATATAAAGAGCAGCAGCTATAGGGATGAGGACAACATAACCTGCGTCTAAGGCGATCGACGAGATGATGCCGAGGAACATGGTTGCCGGTGTTAGCAAACGATGATGAACATGCGTTATTGAAAAATGTAACAGAGCCGGGAGGAAACCTGTTTTTTCCGCAAGGCCAATTCCCAACATGCCGACGAGTACAATGCCGAGTGGTGGAAAGCTGATAAAGTTATTTACCATCGTTGATAACAACCACCAGCAACCTGCGGAAGATATTAGATCAAAGGCAGCGATGGTATTGCCTTTAGGATCAACAACACTCCAACCTAAATTCGCAATCATTGTTGAAAGAATAAAGACAGTTATTGTGCCGACGATAAACAGCGTGGCTGGATCGGGAAGTTTATTGCCCGTTTTTTCAATAAACGTGAGAAATTTCATTTTTGAACAATATCAGTTATGAAACTATTTAGGCCATCGATATATTGTTTGCCACTGAGTAAGAAGCCATCGTTATGGTTGCCGATCGTGTCTAGAAATAATTTTGTTGTTGTCGTTTCTTTTAAAGCTTCATTAAATAATTGTTTGCCATATTTGTATGGGATTACTTCATCTTGTTTACTATGAATGAACAGCGTTGGTGATTTTATATTGGCTATTCTATCTATTGATGAATATTTAATACGGGCCAATAAACGGGTCGGTAAATAGGGGTAGTAATGTTTTCCCATATCTGCGATTGAGGTGAAACTTGATTCTACAATTAGACCCGCTGCAGCATGTTTTTCAGCAAGCCCGGTAGCTACCGCGCCGCCTAATGAACGACCAAAGACAATAATGTTATCGCTTTTAATGTTTTTCTCTTTCAGCAAATAGTGCCAGGCCGTTTCAGCATCGATATAGGTGCCTTGTTCTGATGGTTCACCGGTGCTCTTTCCATAGCCGCGATAATCGATGATTAATACGGATAATCCGAGTTGATGGAAAATGTTGATACTATCAAGACGATGCGAAATATTTCCCGCATTACCATGTAGGAAAAGTAGGGTCGCCCTTGACTCAGCATGTGGAAGCCACCAACCATTTATCACTTCGCCATCGATTGTTGTTAAGGCAATGTCTTCGTATTGTAAAGAGATTAATGCGGGTGTTGCTTCAAGTTCTTTATGTGGAAAAAATATTAACTTGGGCTGGAAAAAATAAATTAATATCGCCAATAAAATCCATGTTGAGACGATGATGAAGATGAACGATTCAAACATGCGTTGAATAATGGCTTTCAATTTCATCTGTATATTCGCTGTCGTCTAGCAAGGGGCGGTCTAATCTTTTGGATATTAGCGAATTGATTATATGGAGTGATTTTCCAGGTTGTCCTCTAATAGTTTTAAATTACGTTGTGCGTCCAATAACCAGGGATGAACATCAAGTGCGGCCTTAAATTCGATCATGGCTGATTGCCACCGACGTTGTTTTAGATAACATAAACCACGCCCGGATATTGAACCAAAGTGCCGTGGTTCCAGCTTGAGGGTTTCTTTTATGTTTTTTAAGGATGCCTCGACATCACCCATCATATAATTGACCGTAGCGAGTTTGTTCCAACCTTCTGCATAGTTCGGAGACCGCTTTGTGATATCTGTAAAGATATCGCGGCCCCGCGACAAATTACCCTTACTGACTTCATTCATGCCTTGTGCCACTAGCTCATCAATTGTCTGGTCATCTGATTCCAGCCATAGCGCCCATATTTGTTGTGCTATTGCCTGGCCAGTTTCAGAATTTTGAGCGGCTTTTAGATCGCTGAATAGATTGTCTAATTCAACGTTTGTTTGATCGGCGAAAACAGGCTGTATTGTTAATAGGGCAAAGAGGAAAATAAATGATGCTAAGCGAGTATTCATTGCGTTATTTGTCCGTAAATACTGAATAGACATTGTTAATTATTAGCCGTTCCATCACAAGCTAAAATAGCTCAGGAAGCTCTGATTGAATCAGAGCTTCCTTTAATAACGCCTGTTTACTCCAACTCGTCTAAATAGGCCTCAGCATCTAGTGCGGCCATACAACCGCTACCTGCTGAGGTGATAGCTTGACGATAAACATGATCAGCAACATCGCCAGCGGCAAAAATACCGGGGATATTGGTTGAGGTGGCTTGACCTTCAATGCCACTTTTGATCTTTATGTAGCCATTATTCATATCAAGTTGGCCGTCAAATATCTGCGTATTGGGTTTATGCCCAATCGCTATAAAAACACCTTTGAGATCGATGTCTTTCGTCTCCTCACCTTGTGTACTCTTGATGCGCATACCCGTCACACCACTATCATCACCTAAAACTTCATCTAGTGTGTAATTCCATTCAATCTTAATATTACCGTTTTTTTCTTTTTCAATGAGTCGATCGGATAATATTTTTTCTGAGCGAAATTTGTCACGACGGTGAACAACCGTGACGCTATTTGCAATATTAGATAAATAGAGGGCTTCTTCGACTGCTGTATTTCCGCCGCCGATAACAGCAACATCGGCACCTCGATAGAAAAAACCATCGCAAGTAGCACAGGCAGAGACGCCTTTTCCTTGAAAGGCTTCTTCAGAAGGTAATCCCAGATACTGAGCTGAAGCACCAGTAGCGATGATCAGCGCGTCACAAGTGTAGGTTCCATTATCACCGGTCAATTTAAAAGGGCGTTCTGTTAGCTCAGCCGTATGGATATGATCAAATATTAATTCAGTATCAAATTTTTCGACGTGTTTTTGCATACGAAGCATCAAATCCGGTCCTTGCAAGCCTTCAACATCCCCTGGCCAGTTGTCTACATCTGTTGTAGTTGTTAATTGACCACCTTGTTCTATCCCTGTGATCAATACCGGAGAAAGATTAGCACGTGCTGCGTATAATGCTGCTGTATACCCAGCAGGTCCTGAACCGAGGATTAATAGTTTTGAATGACGTGTATCGCTCATGAATGACTGCTCCTACGTATTTTAGCCCTGTTTAAAAGTGGGCTATGGTACGTTAAAGCAGTATGATCAGCAAAAACAATTAGACAACATGAAAATTGATTTATTCCAAATTTATAGTTTAAATAGTTCCTTTATAAACATATAATTACAGATAATATCTAGTAAAAAGGATTAATGTGACACAAGCATCACGTAAACAAAAAGAAAGCAAACCTATCGCTGACCATGTCATGACTAATGTCAGAGAAGTGCTGGTGTTTGCTTCTATAGTCATTGGGCTTTTTCTATTCCTGGCATTATTGACCTATCATCCTGACGATCCTGGATGGTCGCATTCTGTATCAGCAAATGAATTCCATAATAGTGTCGGGGCTGTAGGTGCCTGGATAGCGGATATCATACTTTATGTCTTTGGCTATTTTGGTTATCTGTTTCCGATAATGATTTTTGTTAGCGGTTGGCGATTGTTTCAATCTCGACGTAAACAAGAGCCGTTTAATCAACTATTACTCTCCATTCGCACAGTCGGGATAGTCTTTGGTCTCATTGGGGGGTGCGGGGTTGCCTGGATGCACTTTAGTGCTGGAAATGCACTCCCTTACGAAGTCAGAGGAGCAGGTGGCATATTAGGCGATGCTATTGGTTCAATATTATTAAACACCACTGGTGAAATCGGCAGCACATTATTGATGTTGGCGATGCTGATGATTGGTTTGACCTTATATACGGGACTGTCCTGGGTTGTTGTTATGGATTCTACCGGTCGTTTTACTTTGAATTCTATAACTGTGTTTAGAAATCGATTAGCTTCATTCAAGGATGAGGCAGAAGGCCGTCGTGTAAAAAAGGATCGAGAGCATCTATTTAAGCAAGAACAAGAGATAGTCGAGCAACGCATGCCGCCTAAGATCGAGCCTATCAGACATGAGATCGAACCTGGTATCCGCGCTGTTAAGGAAAAACAAGAAAATTTATTTGAACCGCCTGCTGAAACGGCGTTGCCGCCATTAAGTTTACTTGACGAGCCGCCACCCAAGAAGACCCAATATTCAAAAGAAGCGCTGGAAGCCATATCAAGACAAGTCGAATTAAAGTTGAAGGATTTTGGTGTGACAGTAGAAGTTGTTGCTGTCCATCCTGGGCCTGTCATAACCCGTTTTGAACTAGATCCTGCTCCAGGTGTAAAAGGCAGTCAGATAATTAATCTGTCCAAAGATTTGGCACGATCTTTAGCGGTTATTAGCGTTAGAGTGGTCGATGTTATTCCGGGAAAACCCTATATCGGACTGGAGATTCCAAATGAAAATCGTGAGCTGGTAACGCTAGGCGAGATATTAAACACTAAGGAATATGAATCGATTAAATCACCGATGGTATTGGCATTAGGTAAAGATATCGGTGGCAAGCCGATCGTGACAGATCTGGGTAAGATGCCGCATTTATTAGTAGCAGGTACCACTGGCTCAGGTAAATCAGTTGCCTTGAATGCCATGATCTTAAGCTTGCTCTATAAAGCAACGCCATTAGAAGTTCGCTTAATCATGATCGATCCGAAGATGCTTGAATTATCAGTTTATGAGGGCATTCCTAATCTTCTTGCGCCGGTCGTGACAGATATGAAAGAAGCGGCGAATGCACTGCGTTGGTGTGTTGCTGAAATGGAACGGCGTTACAAGCTGATGTCTGCACTTGGCGTCAGGAACATCACCGGATATAACAAAAAAGTCCTTGACGCGATTGCTAGTGGCAACCCTATCCCTGACCCAACCTATAAACCCATCAGTGAAGATGATGAAATACGCTATCTAGAAAAACTACCATTTATCATTGTCATCATTGACGAATTAGCCGACATGATGATGACGGTGGGTAAGAAGGTTGAAGAACTCATTGCCAGATTGGCGCAGAAGGCAAGAGCAGCTGGTGTGCATTTGATATTAGCGACACAGCGTCCTTCAGTCGATGTTATTACTGGTTTAATTAAAGCGAATGTTCCTACACGAATCGCCTTTCAGGTTTCTTCAAAGATCGATTCAAGAACGATCCTTGATCAAATGGGAGCAGAGCAATTGTTAGGGCACGGCGATATGTTGTATCTGCCTCCGGGTACAAGTTTACCTGAACGAGTTCATGGTGCGTTTGTCTCAGATGAAGAGGTGCATAAAGTGGTTGATGACCTTAAGTCGAGAGGAACGCCTGAATATATTGATGATATTTTACGTGGGCCTTCTGAAGGTGGTGCGGATGCCATCCCCGGTCTTGATGCACCAAGAGATGATATGGACCCGCTTTATGATGAAGCGGTTCGTATCGTTACAGAAACACGTAAGGCTTCTATATCCTACATACAAAGAAGATTGAAAGTAGGATACAACCGCGCAGCAAGGATAGTAGAAGAAATGGAAAACAGTGGTCTGGTTGGACCATTGGAATCGAACGGTAGTCGAGAAATTTTGGCTGCTTCACCACCACCAATTGATTAAATACGCATATGTCTAAATACAAAATACTCTTCATTATTTTTTGCATTTCAAGTAGTGCATTTGTTTCTGCTGCCGAACGAGTTGATCCATTAAAAATATTCCTTAAAGAATTTAAAACATTGCAGGCCAACTTTACCCAAACCTTATTAAGTGAAGATGGGCAGCAGCTTGAAAAAACCACAGGGACTTTATATTTACAACAACCGGGCAAGTTTAACTGGCACTATAAAGAACCCTATATTCAAAAAATAATAACCAATGGTGAAGTATTGTGGATCTATGATGAAGATCTGGAGCAACTTACCATTAGAAAGTTTGAAAGTGACATGATTGAAAAAACTCCTGCAGCAATCATTTTAGGGAATTCAAAACTGGAAAAACATTTTGATCAGGTCGATTTAGGTAACATCGATGGGTATAACTGGGTAGAGCTGACGCCGCGCGATCTGAATGCACAATATGCAAATATACGCATTGGTTTTGATGTCAAACGTCTGGGCATGATGATCATTGCTGATAATCTTGGACAAACTACACGTATTGATTTTGATGATGTGAATAAAAATACAACATTAGCTGCAGAACTATTTAATTTTGAAATCCCAGCGGATGTAGATGTTATAGACGAAAGACAAACATCAACATCAGAATCAGAGTAATATTTATCAAATAGTCATTTGATTGTTGCATGGGAATTTTATATGCAGGATAGGAAATGATCAGCTAACTCATGACAAAAGACACTGATTACCGACCACTTGCAGATCGTATGCGCCCGGCGACGATCGACGCCTATATCGGACAAGAACACATTCTTGGGAGTAACAAACCATTAAGGTTAGCGATTGAGCAAGGCCGTTTGCACTCCATGGTTTTCTGGGGCCCTCCGGGCACAGGTAAAACCACACTGGCCAGATTAATTACTAAATCCTGTGATGCTCAATTCCTGTCTGTCTCTGCTGTCTTGAGCGGGGTAAAAGATATCCGTGCTGCGATAGAACAAGCAAAACAATATCGAGAGGTTTATGATAAGGAAACCGTACTCTTTGTAGATGAAGTACATCGGTTTAACAAATCACAACAGGATGCCTTTTTGCCTTATGTGGAAGACGGCACCGTTACCTTTATCGGTGCGACCACCGAGAACCCTTCGTTTGAATTAAATAACGCTTTGTTATCTCGAGTCCGTGTCTATGTCTTAAAGTCACTGGCAACGGACAGTATCAAGCATATATTACAATTAGCACTCAAGAATGATGAGATTGGTCTAGGTCAATTAAACCTGTCACTTGATGAAGCAGCGGTAAGTAAACTGGCATCCGTTGCGGATGGTGATGCCAGACGTGCATTAAACCTTCTCGAAATAGCCTCTGATTTGGCAGAAGAGGGTGTCATTACCGAGAGCTTATTAAATGAAGTGTTGGTCGATGGATCGCTGCGACGTTTTGATAAAGGCGGCGAAGCCTTTTATGACCAAATCTCTGCCTTACATAAATCAGTGCGCGGTTCTAATCCAGACGCTGCATTATATTGGTTTGTCAGAATGATTGACGGCGGCTGCGACCCATTTTATGTTGCCCGGCGTGTCGTTCGAATGGCTACAGAAGATATCGGCAATGCCGATCCCAGAGGCTTACGACTTGCCCTGGATGCATGGGAAACACAAGAACGGCTTGGATCACCAGAAGGTGAATTGGCCATTGCGCAAGCCATTATTTATCTTGCCTGCGCGGCAAAGAGTAATGCCGTTTATGCCGCTTTTAATACCGCTATGCAAGATGCCAAACACTCTGGATCAAAAGAAGTGCCGTTACACTTACGTAATGCACCGACGAAATTAATGAAGTCACTCGATTATGGTAAAGACTATCGCTATGCTCATAATGAAACAGACGGCTATGCCGCAGGCGAGCATTATTTTCCAGAGGATATGGAAGAAAAAACGTATTATCATCCGGTTAACCGTGGATTAGAAATCAAGATTGCTGAAAAACTGGCGATGTTGAGAGAACAAGACAAGACCGCAAGAAAATAAAATAATGATGCAAATTATTTCAATAGCCGTTGGTGGTGCTGTAGGCGCCTTATGTCGTTATGGTATGTCTACCGGCATTTATAGTCTGCTTGGACGCGGATTTCCCTATGGCACACTGGCTGTCAATGTATTAGGTTCATTCATTATGGGGGCGGCCTACATCACCTTGATTGAACGTATGGATGTCAGCCCGGAATGGCGCGCAGGCATTACTATAGGACTACTCGGCGCGTTTACAACGTTCTCTACATTTTCGATTGAGACACTAAATTTGCTTGAGTCTGGCGATACTTTAAAAGCAGGGTTGAATATTTTGTTGAGTGTTTCACTCTGCATAACAGGCTGTTGGTTCGGCATGATTCTTGGGAGGCAATTATGAGTGAGTCAGAGGTACTGGTTGTTCGTATCTATTTACATGAATCTAAATCACAAATGAAAGAATTACTTGAATACTTGCATGATCAAAACAAGGTTCATGGCGTCACCGTTTTTAGAGGAATAACAGGCTTCGGCACTTCCGGTAAATATCATTCTTCTAGCTTAATAGACATGTCATTAGATTTACCATTGGCCATTGAATTTTTTGATGAACCTGAAAAAGTAAGGTCAATCATTGAAGAATTAAATAAAAAAATAAAACCAGGTCATCTCGTCTATTGGTCTGCAAACATAAATATGTAACAGGAATAAATTAGAAATGTTAGACCCACAATTATTACGTAACAATCTAGAACAGGTTGCTGCGGCCCTTAGCAAACGAAACATGGTTCTTGATGTTGAAGCAATTCAACAGCTGGAAGAAAAGCGAAAAGCGATTCAGGTTAAAACTGAAGAATTACAAGCGTCACGTAATGCTAAATCAAAAGAGATCGGAAAATTAAAATCAAAAGGTGAAGATGCTCAAGTAGCCATGGATGCAGTTGCCAATATCAAACAACAACTTGATGAAAGTGCTGCTGAATTGGACGAGATAAAATTTAATGTAAATAAAATTGTCGCCGGCATTCCAAATATTCCACACGAATCAGTACCGAGTGGTACAACAGAAGATGACAATGAAGAAGTAAGGAAGTGGGGCTCACCAAAAACATTTGATTTTGAACCGAAAGACCATGTCGATTTAGGTGAGGCATTAGGATTAATCGATTTTGAAACAGCAACCAAGATCACCAGTTCTCGATTTGTTGTAATGCATCGTGGTATTGCAAAGCTACATCGTGCAATTATCCAGCTTATGCTAGATACACATAGTGATGAACATGGTTATGATGAAATCAATGTCCCTTATCTGGTTAATGCAGATAGCTGTTTTGGTACAGGGCAATTACCCAAGTTTGAAGAAGATTTATTTCATATCAGAGAACATGGCTTATATCTGATACCAACAGCAGAAGTGCCGGTCACCAATATTGCCCGCGATGAGATCATCAACAGTGATGAACTGCCGAAGAAGTTTGTTTGTCATTCCCCCTGTTTTAGAAGTGAAGCGGGTTCCTATGGTAAAGATACACGCGGGATGATTCGACAACATCAATTTGAAAAAGTCGAAATGGTGCAGATGGTGAAACCGGGAACATCCTATGATGCACTGGAAGAACTAACCGGACATGCAGAAAACATATTACAAAAACTGGAACTCCCATACCGTGTGGTTACGTTATGTGGTGGTGACTTAGGTTTCTCTGCAGCAAAGACCTATGACATCGAAGTCTGGTTGCCCGGTCAGAATAAATATCGAGAGATTTCGTCTTGTAGTAATTTCGAAGCCTTTCAGGCGCGCCGCATGAAAGCGCGCTGGCGTAATCCAGAAACCAATAAACCCGAACTGTTGCATACCCTAAATGGCTCTGGTTTAGCGGTGGGTCGTACCTTGATAGCCGTTATGGAAAATTATCAAGACAAAGACGGTAACATCATGATCCCTGATGTGCTACTACCTTATATGAATAATGAATCCCTTATTTGTAAATAATATATAAAAAAAACGCCCTAGTAGGGCGTTTTTGTTTTGATATTTTAAATAGAAAACTATTCTATATTAGCACCAACAACAGCGGCCATTTGCATCATGTCAATTGTTTCGCCTTCTTTCATTGATGTGAGATCTGTCAGTTTGCCTGATTTACTTGTCGACTTAGTATTTTTAAATATCGGAAGTAAGTTTGCATCAGCAACAATGAATTTACCGCCGTTCTCAGCTTTACCGTTTTCAGTCTTTGTCTGAAGCTTATTCGCTTTAATATAGTCCCATAATTTCTTGGTGATCTCTGTACGGGGCAATTCTGTTGCTCCTAGTAAACCTGCAAGATCACTTTTTAACTTTACAGGTTTGCTCAACCCTTTTGCTTCTGCCATTTTTAACTCCTTCATATTTTGATTTGAATGATATTTAATTCGGGATCAAATCTTTGCCCTGTCTAAAATGTAATAATAACTACAAAGCGCCCCAAAGGGCGCTTTAGTTTTGCCAAACGTGAACTATTTTTACAATATTTCTTTTAATACAGCATCCAGGCTTTCTTTAGCATCACCAAAATACATACGTGTATTTTCTTTAAAGAAAAGTGGGTTTTGAACTCCGGCATAACCCGTCGCCATTCCACGTTTTAGAACGATGGTGGTTTTGCCTTTCCAGCATTCCATTACCGGCATACCCGCAATTGGACTATTAGGATCGTCCATAGCAGAGGGGTTAACAATGTCATTTGCCCCGATAATGATGGAGACATCAATATCTGGAAAATCATCATTAATCTCATCCATTTCATAGACGATGTCATACGGTACTTTTGCTTCAGCTAGGAGTACGTTCATATGCCCTGGCATACGTCCGGCCACGGGATGAATACCAAAACGAACGTTGATCTTTTTATCACGTAAGGTTTGAGTGATTTCATGTACGGTATGCTGTGCCTGTGCTACTGCCATGCCGTAACCCGGAATGATCATCACTTCCTTGGCATCGAGTAAAAGCTCAGCAACTTCATGAGTCTCAATCGCTATTACTTCGCCTTGATCTTCATCTGAACCTGAAGATGCTGTGCCTGATGTTGTACCAAAGCCACCGGCAATAACCGAAATGAAATTTCGATTCATAGCACGGCACATGATGTAACTCAGTATGGCACCACTGCTGCCAACCAGTGCACCGACCACGATCAATAGATCATTGGATAACATAAAACCGGTAGCCGATGCTGCCCAACCTGAATAGCTGTTGAGCATAGAGACAACCACTGGCATATCTGCACCACCAATGGCCATCACCATGTGCACACCAAAGGCGAGGGCGATCAAGGTCATAATCAATAATGGCAGGGTTCCACCACCCGTTTCAGCTTGTTGGATGAAAACCGTGCATAACCAAATCGTGGCAATCAATAAGCCCAGATTCAAGAAATGACGTGCGGGTAATAACAGTGGGTTGCCACCGATCTTACCGCTGAGTTTACCAAAGGCAATAATTGAGCCTGAGAACGTGATCGCACCGATTAAGATACCGATGTAAATTTCGACTTCATGAATGACCTTTTCAGCATGCGTTGCAAAGGAAATGGTTTCATCCATAAAGTTAACATAACCGACGAGTACGGCAGCCAAGCCAACAAGACTGTGCAGGATGGCAACCAATTCAGGCATCTGCGTCATCTCGACTTTTCTGGCGAGAGTGAAACCCACGGCACCACCAATACCCATCATAACGGCAATGAGGATATAACTCATTGTGCCGCTCACTTCCGGGCCAAAGACGGTGGCAATTATCGCTAATGTCATACCGATAATGCCGTAGATATTGCCTCGACGAGCTGTTTCCTGATTACTCAAACCACCCAACGTTAGGATGAATAAGATAGTTGCGCCTATATAAGATGCTGTTACTAAACCTTCTGACATGATAATCCCCTTATCGTCTAAACATCTGTAACATACGATGGGTAACGGCAAAGCCACCGACGATGTTGATGCTGGTTATAAGGATGCCAAAGGCAGCGAGTCCGACTAACAGTATTCCTGATGAGGATACTTGTATCAGTGCGCCGATAACAATAATACTACTGACCGCATTGGTCACACTCATCAGTGGAGTATGTAGTGAAGCGGATACGTTCCAGATCACCATATAGCCAACAAAACAGGCTAATACAAAGACTGTAAAGTGTGCCATAAAAGAGGCTGGGGCTACTGAACCTAGACCGTACAAAACGAGTGCACCGATAATAACCGGCAACATTTGCTTGATAGGTCCTGCCTTCTTTGGTTCTGGTTTTTCAACTACGGCTGCTACTTCAGCAGGTTTTGCTGGCGCCGCCGAAAGCTTAGGTGCGGGTGGTGGCCAGGTAATTTCACCGGCATTAATTACCGTTGCTCCGCGCACAGCCTCATCTTCCATATCAATGACCATCTGACCATCTTTTTCAGGAGTCATATCAGTCAACAGATGACGCAAGTTGGTTGAGTAAAGTTGACTTGATTGAGTAGGCAAACGACTGGGTAAATCACTGTAGCCGATAATAGTCACGCCGTTATCAGTTACTGTTAGCTCATGCGGCACAGTCAATTCACAGTTACCACCCTGTTCAGCTGCCAAATCGACAATGACACTACCGTTTTTCATGGATTTGACCATGTCAGTAGTGATTAACTTTGGCGCCGGTCTTCCCGGAATCAGGGCGGTGGTAACGATAATATCGACTTCTTTTGCTTGTTCGGCAAAGAGTGCCATTTCTGCAGCGATAAATTCATCGCTCATGGTCTTGGCATAACCACCTTCGCCACTGCCGTCTTCTTCAAATTCGAGTAGTAGAAAGTCTGCGCCCATACTTTCGACTTGTTCTTTAACTTCAGGACGGGTATCGAATGAACGGACAATTGCGCCAAGGCTATTAGCGGCACCAATAGCGGCAAGGCCAGCAACACCGGCACCAATAACCAATACTTTAGCGGGTGGTACTTTACCTGCCGCAGTTATCTGGCCGGTAAAAAAACGTCCAAAATTGTGCGATGCTTCAACAATAGCGCGGTAACCGGCGATATTAGCCATGGAACTAAGCGCATCCATCTTTTGAGCTCTTGAGATGCGTGGCACGCTGTCCATTGCGAGAATATTGACATTCTTGGCTGAAAGCTTTTCCATCAAAGCTTCATTTTGCGCGGGCCAGATGAAACTGATTAATGTCTGCCCGTCATGCAATAATTCGACTTCATTATCATCTGGAGCTCGAACTTTGAATATGATATCTGAATCGTCCCAAAGTGCTTTGGTATCAGTCGCTATCTCAGCGCCAGCCTCGCTATAAGCTTCATCAGAAAAATTTGCTTCTGCACCAGCGCCAGCCTCTACGGTAACGCTGTACCCCAATTTTTGTAACCAACTTATGACTTCAGGTGTTGTAGCAACACGCTTTTCACCCGCATAAGTTTCCTTAGGCACCCCGATCTTCATCGTTTGACAACCTCTCGTTTGGATTTATATAGATTAATAGTGAATTATTATTATAAAAACGCGACTGATGCTATCACGATTATTAATTTAAGTCATAGCTTGGCGTCACGAAACGTCCCTGTAAATGACCGCTTCAGTCTTCCTCGACGCTGGCTTCCTGCTTCACGCTAACCCCTAATTCCATGTAGTCGTGTCTTCTCGTGGCATACAGCGCATCTATGGGCATAAAAAAACCGGCATTTAGCCGGTTCTTTTTGTGTTTTTTGAGCTTAACCTTGGGTTCTAATCATCACCACCGAATATACCGAGTAGCTGTAAAAGATTCATAAAGATGATGTAAATATCAAGGAAGAGGGTGACTGTGGCCATGACATAATTAGTTTCACCACCATGAATAATCTTGCTGGTGTCATACAGAATATAACCAGAAAACAGCAGGATAGACATCGCTGATAATGCCAGTTGAATAGCCGCAACCTGGAAAAAGAGATTTGCGAGTGATGCGAGGACAATCACGATCAAGCCTATAAACAGAAAACCACCCATAAAGCTGAAATCTTTGCGCGTAGTCAGCACATAGCCAGACAAACCAAGAAAAATAACACCGGTTCCACCTGCGGCAGTCATCACTAACTCTGCGCCATTTGTGAAAGCGCTAAGGTATAAGTTAATGGTCGGACCTGCGGTTAGCCCCAAAAAGCCGGTAAATGCAAATACGCAGACCAAGCCAAGCGCACTATTTTTAAAGACATTTGTTAGCATTAATAAGCCAAACATGCCGCCGAGCTGGATAATCCAATGCATGGGTGGGAAATTCATGTAGATAGATAGTCCTGCCATAGCAGCACTAAATATTAATGTCATCGACAGTAGTAAGTATGTGTTCTTTAATACTTTGTTTGTAGCAAGTATCGATTCTACTGGTCTTGTAACGGCAAATTGGCTTTCGTTCATTTATTTCCACCTGATTATTAAAACAATATCTATTATGTAATGGTTTGGACGATAAATATCAAGCTTTGTTTCATTAAAATCTACTTTAAATCCAATTATCTTATACGGCTTTTCCCATGGCGAATGATCATGTATCCTCTCGCTCCTTGATCGCACGACACTGGAGAGGTGGCAGAGTGGTCGAATGCACTGGTCTTGAAAACCAGCGGTCCTTTATCGGTCCCGTGGGTTCGAATCCCACCCTCTCCGCCATTCTGAATATTCTCCGCTAATCTAGTGCTAGGTCGGTTGCATATTAAAAATTTGAAATTCTATTTCCCAAAAAAATAAAGAAAATGAGTACAGTCAGTCAATAAATACTCAGACTGTAGATATTTGCTTCCCCATGTATACCGGTATGTGTTTAGTGACCAGTTGGTCTATTTATTCTGATTGGTACGAACGCTCACTGCACCAAGACATATAGCAATGGCTTGCACAGGAATCAGAATAAAAAGTATAGGGTTACTAAAGCCATGATTCGATCCTACAATTTTCTGAATTAAACATTCAAAGTTCTCCAAATGTTCTCTATCATGTTGAGATGGAGATAACCTATAAAAACAAACCCATCTTATTTGACGATACTAGGGCTAAATTGCCTATTGTCTTGAACAATAGATGCTATTTCGTACCTTGGGGTAGAAGAGAGAATGAGGAAGGCGCATTACCGACAATGCCTTATATTGCTGATGATTTACTCAAAACAGGGGTGTTTGCAGGATTTAAACAGCAACTTGTTCCTATCTTAGCTGATACGTATAAAACAGAAGATAATCGAGGCTACCTAGTACCTGATGTTGTGCAGCCTGGTCAGTATATCCAGGGACTGATGATTGAATTAAATAATGAAAAACGCGTCTATGTGGTGGGATTAATATTTAAAGGTTCAGGTGGACACTATGTAGCACCCAAGATGATGTGGCGGCGTTAAGTTTTTTTAAATATTGTAAAATCTGAGTTATAGAATAAACAGTCAGTCATGAAGAATATAATTAGTCCGAAAAAATTGCTCAACAGCAAATGGACAGCAGTGAAGCCCCAGCGAAAAGAAAAGCACTTCATGGTCACTGAAGTCGAATTTAATGAAGAAGGTGCGGTGATCTTCTGTTTAATAGAAGCCGTTATGACTAAACGCACAACGGCAATTCAATGGCAGGATTTAAAAGATATGAGTCACTGGCGTTGTGGCTGGAAATAATTTTTCTGTTTATACGACTTTTATGATTTCTACTTCACAGATGTCGATTTGAGATAACTGTAAGTATAAAAGTAGAGCAATAGCAGAAGAATTTTATCTTCAAAACTCAACCAATAAGAGGCAAGGAGAACTGCCGCGATGAAAACACTACGTTTTATTTTGGGAGACCAGCTCTCACAGAATATTTCAAGCCTCAGAGATTGCGATAAATCTAACGATATCATTCTGATGTGCGAGGTGATGGCAGAAGCGACATACGTCAAACACCACAAAAAGAAGATTGCATTTTTATTTTCGGCAATGAGACATTTTGCCGAAGAACTGGAAGCGCAAGGCCATCATGTCAGATACATAAAGCTGGATGATGAGCATAATAGCTGCTCCTTTACTGGCGAGGTAGAGCGTGCAATAAAAAAACATACTATTGAACAAATTATCGTTACCTATCCGGGAGAGTATCGTGTTTTGCAAGATATGCTCTCTTGGGGAAAAAGATTTGGCATGCCTGTTGAAATCCGTTCTGACGATCGGTTTTTATGTGACCCTGATGAATTTGTCGTTTGGGCAGAAGGACGCAAACAGCTACGCATGGAGTATTTTTATCGCGAAATGCGCAAAAAACATGCTGTCCTGATGAATGATGATGGGCCGGAGGGTGGCCAGTGGAATTATGACGCTGAAAATCGCAAACCGCCGAAAGAGGGACTCACCATCCCCGCAACATATCACTCAGAGCCCGACGCCATAACGCAAGAGGTGATGAGTTTAGTGGCAGAACGATTTAACGATCACTTTGGTGATCTTGAGCCTTTTCATTTTGCTGTTACGCGTGATCAAGCATTGATAGCGCTTCGGCAATTTATTGAGCAACGCCTATCACAATTTGGTGATTATCAAGATGCGATGATCGAGGGTGAACCGTGGATGTATCACTCCCACATCAGCTTTTATTTGAATTGTGGTTTATTGCTACCTCTTGAGTGCGTGCAAGCTGCCGAGCAAGCTTACACAGACCAAAAAGCGCCGCTCAATGCGGTGGAAGGATTCATCCGTCAGATAATCGGTTGGCGAGAATATATGCGCGGCATCTACTGGCTGAAAATGCCCGATTACGCTAAGCAAAACTTTTTTGATGCGAACAGAAAGCTGCCGGGGTTTTATTGGACGGCTAAAACCAAGATGAACTGCCTGCATCATTGCGTGAAGGAAACAAGACAGAATGCCTATGCACATCATATTCAGCGCCTTATGGTGCTAGGCAATTTTGCACTTATCGCGGGCATTGATCCCACCCATGTGAATGCATGGTTCCTGATTGTCTATGCTGATGCGTATGAATGGGTGGAGCTACCTAATGTTTCTGGCATGATTCTTTTTGCGGATGGTGGATACTTAGCTAGCAAACCCTATGCTGCTGGCGGCAGTTATATTAATAAAATGTCGGATTACTGTAAAAACTGTGACTACAAAGTTAAGCAGAAGACTGGTCCCGATGCCTGTCCATTCAATTACCTCTATTGGGATTTTCTTGTTCGTAATCGCGATAGACTGGCATCTAATCATCGCCTCGGGATGATGTATAAAACTTATGATCGGATGGGGGATGATAAAAAATTAGCAATTGAACAAGATAGTAAACAATTTCTGGGGTCTCTCTATGATCAAAAAATATGACCTTCCCTCGAAAATCTGCGCTGTTTGTGATCGCCCCTTCGTTTGGCGTAAAAAATGGGAAAAGGTGTGGCGTGAAGTGAAATATTGTTCAAAAAGATGTCAGAATAGCAAAGTGAACAGCGTGACATGATAACAGTATTTTATGACGGCAAATGCGGCTTGTGTTCCAGGGAGATCAAGCATTACCGAAAGATTGCGCCGGATTGTGTCTTTGACTGGCAGGACATTACAAAATCAGCGGATGATTTAAAGCAGCATGGCATCAGTGTTTCCGAAGGTCTGAAACTGCTCCATGCTATAGATAATAATGGCAGGCTTCATGTTGGTGTGGATGCCTTCATTTTAATCTGGAAGCAACTGCAGCGTTGGCAGGTGTTAGCATCTATAGTCTCTTTGCCGATCATTCGGCAACTCGTCAATGTTACCTATCGAGCATTTGCGAACTGGCGTTTTAAACGCCTTGAACACTGCCAAATAGCTGAAAAACAGGTGTAAAAGACATGGCATTGGTATTTAGCATATTATTCGAATTTATATTGGTCGCTGAAGACGCAGAGGGTCGTCATGTGGGGATGCTGAAATTAACAGGAAGTGAGACAGATAAGTGATGAAGAAGAAATGGATTATTATTTCATCAGTTGTTTCAATCGTTCTGTTAGTTTGTGTAATGATGGGACCTGTCATGAGTAATGTTGAACAACCAAATTATCAAACAATAACCTCTCAGCAGGGGATTGATATAAGGAAATATGCGCCTATGATCATCGCCGAGGTAGAGGTGAAAGGTGAACGCGACGAGGCGATTGGTGAAGGCTTCAGGCTATTAGCAGATTACATCTTTGGTAATAATACGATTCAACAAGAAATTGCGATGACCGCACCAGTGCAGCAACAAAACAGCGAAAAAATTGCCATGACCGCACCGGTACAACAACAATCACAAGACGGTGTCTGGAAGGTTAGCTTTGTAATGCCTGCGGCATACCAAATGGATACGCTACCTAAACCCAATAATAACAGAGTAACGCTTAATGAAGTGTCGGGAAAAAGTTATGTTGTTATTCAATTCTCTGGCCTGAATTCCAATGAGAATATTGCACAGCATGAAAAACAACTGATGCAATATATCGAAACAAAGCAAATTAAGACTTCAGGCTCAGCAAAATATGCTTTTTACAATCCACCCTGGACGCTGCCGCTTATGAGGCGAAATGAAATCATGGTTGAGATTGAGAATAACTCAATGAATTAACCTAAAAAAATATAGACGTTGAATATCCAGATAAAAAATGAAGAATTGTTCTAATTATTTTGGAAACAAGAATGTGATCGATGCCTGAATATTATATTCAGAGCCAAAGTCCGGCTTCTCGACATTGTAATAGCCTGCAAGCTTGGCATTGATGGGTTGTTTGCCTATTTTGAATATCCGACCAACACCTGCGCCAACAGGTACGGTCCAGCGCTGGGAACTGTTTGCTTCCCAGTTTGCGCTAATCAACGGAGCTGTAGTGACATACCAACCGTTATCCATGTTGTAGTTAATGAAATATTGAGCTGTGAAACTATTGACATCTGCCGCATCAGAATCTCCCGCCACATCCCAAACATTGCTAACGAGCGCACCAATGACCCAGCGACCTGGCATCGTCAGTACAACGGCATTTGGACCAATTGACCACTTGTCTGAGCTAAATCGATCGTTGGTACCAAGCGGCGCTACGACTGAAGGTCCAATACCCCAGATGACCTTTCCCGGTTTTGCCGGTGTGATAAAACCCTGATAGGTAAGATCGCCCAGCCCCCATTTATCTTCCTGACCTCTGACCAGTCCTTCCTGGTAGAGCACGGGTAAGATGGCACGATTCACCAGGCTCCAGTTTTCATTGAGCGTCATGGGTAAAACCGGTTTGATCGATAGCTGTTGAAAATAGGCATCTTCTGGCCCAGTGTTAAAATTGTTATTAAATTCGAATGGCACACTGATAAGAGAACNNAATGAAATAAGACAGATGAGGAAAAACAGGAAAAATTAATCACAGATTGAAGATACTCATGGTCCGTTATAACAAGTTGCAAGAACAACTCACTTTGCTTAAAAACTATCTGATGTCTTTAGCTCGTCAATTACCATTGGCTAAAGAAATAGCAGAACATGATTAATTACAGGGGAATGCTTTATGATAAGCAGTTATAGTAAGGCCCTCGGCATCGTAATGTAAATTCTCTGGATGCTCTTCAAGGTATTTCACTAGAGTACGAGCAACCTGAATGTTGGTGACATTTTCAGCAGGGCAAAAGAGTGATTGTATAGCGCCATTTTTCGCAGAAGAATTGTGCGTGTCGGGTCTAGCATTTACATATAAATTGCATATGGCGCTTTCTGTATTCTGTTCATTATTCTCAATGTCTTTAATAAAACATTTGCAACTGTGCAGTAATTGTTTGCCACTAAACATACCCGCATAGACAGGTAGTGACGGATTAAGTAGTAAGACGGCAAATATTATTCGTTTCATATTGTTGCTCCTGAGTCAGCACAGCGGGAGGTATTAAACGAAGCATTTTGAATCAGTGAATGTGTTGCAAGATGGCATTTTTGAGGATGTGCATTCACGCCATTCACGAGTTAACAGAGATTGAGATTATCCTAAGAGTTACTGCCTTCAACTCGACTAAACACGTTAGTAATTGAACTGATTGCGCCATAAGTAAGTTCGGCAGGGGGCCTTAACTGCTTTTAATATTCCTTTTCGGCTAACTGCCAACAATCAATCATGTCATCAATGATATACAGGTTGTCTTCGCACTCACGCTCAATCAGTTGGTCAAGGAATATGTCTAAGAAGTCTTGGTCGAATACCACGCTAAACACTTTGTTATTAGCTATGAATTCAGCCTCTTTGGCGAGTATAAATTCATCAGGTATGGCTACGTCATGCCCGGACATATACTCTGCACTAAAGGCATCCGCCTTTTTACTCAGTCTGTGCTTTGCTACTCTTTCTGCTGATGTTGTAACCATGTTGTGGTCTCTTTATTATTAATAAATTGTTACATGCGACTGTAATGTTGCATATTATAGTGACGATGCGTCAATGCAAGGAATAATGACACTAATTTACGCACTCAATATCAAGTTTGAAATCGGTGGAAAGCGGAAACACGTCAGCAAAGCGTTACTGTCCAGACACAACTTATTTTGAGCATTCATATCGCATTTGGTGATTATGCTAATGACGATATAAAACCAGGGAGACGTAATAGACAGCTAAAACAGACGTTATGAAATTGAATGCCAGCTTACTCTAACATTGCATTTGTGGCTTCATGTTAGCCATCAGCACTAAACACTTTCCCAATTACCAGCTTGTTTTGCGCAATCAATTATATTTTGAGCTCTAATCAGAGGATCACCATGTATTTTCAAGTTTGGGTCCCTGTTTTCGTCAAGAAATAGATCAACCGCCGCCTTGATTTCATTTTGCTCGCCATATTTCGCTACGTAACAATCTGCTTGTTTTTCGGATAGTGCCGGATAGTATTTTGGAGGCAGAATTGCGTGGTTTAGCATGTAATGGGCATAGGCATGCCCTCGGAAAAATCCACAAGCTTTACCAATAAGTTCGCAGGTATCCGAATTATAGATAACCGTATATGAATTCCAGGGAAGGTGTCTTATTGATGCAATTTCTTCATGAGTTGGGTCTGAAAGTTCTTTATAAGGCCGAGTGTAATTTGTAGTGCAGGCCGACAGTGTTACAAGCAGCCCAACAATAAATAAAGCTTTCATTGTGTTTTCTCTTCTAATCTCAGTTTTTAGTCCAATTTCCGGCTTGTTTTGCACAATCAGTAATATTTTGGGCCCTTATGCTGGGGTCTCCATGTATCTTTAAGTTTGGATCTCTGTTTTCATCAAGCAATAGTTTCACTGCGGCCTCGATTTCATTTGGTTTCCCATAGGTTGCCGCATAACAATCTGCCTGTTTTTCGTTTAGTGCCGGATAGTATTTAGGACGCATAAGTGTGTGATTGAGTCTGTAGTGTGCATAAGCATGAGTACGGAAAAAGCCACAGGCAGCGCCTATAGCTGAGCAGGTATCAGGATTATACATAACCATATAGGAGTCTAATGTGTGTTTTCTGATAGCGGCTATTTCTTCATGGTTTGGATCAGCAATTTCACCAAGTGGCGTTGCATAGTTTGTAGTGCACGCAGAAAGTGTTACTAGCATTACGAAAAGAAACAATAATCTATTGGATATGAATTTCATTCACTTTTTCTCTTTAACATCTTCACTAATACCCTGATAAATATAGACGTATAGGTTTTCGTTTGACTAACTGAAGCAGTAGTTTCGTAACTATAATAACATTTATGAACATTATTTTAATATAGACTCTATCGATGACATTTGATTGGAAAGTTCAGTAATGTTCAAAAAACTATTATTTCGGTGTTTTAACATCGTTTGTAATCGATACACCGCCATATCATTAATGACGGCAATAGCCGTTTCCATTTATTTTATCTCTGGCGGGTTTGAGACAAAGCCCAATCTAAAACGATTATTTCTCGAGAGTAAAATGGTTTCTGACCAACCTCCGGTTATCTTTATCCATGGTGTGCTAGGCAGTAAATTACGACACAAAGAAACAGGTGAAGAGGGCTGGTTTAGTTCCCCCTGGAATTTATTGTTTGATGAGTTTCGACATTTAACACTCGAATTTGATCCTGAGTCATTGGCAGTTATTTCTAATGCTTATGAACCTTATGAATTGGCCGGAGATATAATCGGAAAAGATTTCTACGGAAATATCATTAAAACCTTAGTTGATTATGGCGGCTATAAGCATGCTGAAGTTGGACAAAAAGTAAATCCCAGTCAAAAAAATCTTTATACGTTTTTATACGATTGGCGACAGGATAATGTAATCAGCGCCGGGCAACTTGCCGACATGGTCGATCAGATACGCGAGGATTATGATGACCCGCTACTGAAGGTTGATATTGTTGCTCACAGTATGGGCGGTCTTATTACCCGTTACTATATGCGTTATGGTCGACTTGATGTAACAAACGACAATGATTTTCCTGTCAATATGTACGGTGGTGACAGAGTGCATCGGGTGATACTCCTCGGCACGCCTAATTTGGGTTCTCTTGAGATGTTAAATACATTTATTGACGGTCTTAAGCTAGGTTTGAAGAGGATTAATGCTGAAACGTTGGTCACTATGCCGAGTCTTTATCAATTATTGCCGCACCCACTAAATAACTGGATTGTTACCGCTGCAGGTAAGCCGCTTGATAGAGATTTATTCGATATAAATACCTGGCGTAGTTTTCAATGGGCAATTTTTGATCCGAAGGTCAGGGAACGTATTGCAAGTGAATTTGCGTCACAGCAAGAGGCTGATAAATATTTAGCCGCCCTAGAAAAGTTTTTTGATAAAACGATTGAACGAGCAAGACGATTTGTTTGGTCATTAACTGTTCCTCTGCCAGAGAATCATCCCGCATTGATAGTATTTGGTGGTGATTGTCATTTGACGCCGGCGCGGATTATTGTCGAAGAAGTAGAAGGGAAATCATTAGTGCGTATGCATCCGGAGCAGATAACGCAACCGATGGAAAATGTTGATTATGAAGCCCTATTACTTGAGCCCGGTGATTTGACTGTTACTAAGGCGTCATTATTGGGTCGAAATGTACTCGATCCCAGTGTGCCAAGACATAAGTATTCTTTCTTTCCTTTAGACCATGCTGTTTTATTGTGTGAAAAACATAACAGCCTCACTGGTAATATCAGTTTTCAAGACAATCTTTTAAATGCATTGTTGATTCGGGATTAGTTAAAAATAATGAAATACATTAATCATTTTATAAGTATTGTTAGTGTCATATTACTCACCGCCTCCGCATTGGCTTCTGAAATACAAGATAAGCAATCTATGGCGATTGATGAACTGGTTTATCTTGAACAAAACTGGAGTGATGCTGATCGAGACTGGTTTTACTTCATTGACCAAGGCTCGCGTTTGATCCCATATCGAATTTTTAAAAGTTTAGAGCAAGCCGATAATGAAAAACTTTTGAGTGACGCATATAACCTATTACGGTTTGGGTTTTTGTCCGCAAACAAAAGCAAAAACAATCCCGATGGTCTGCCAGTAGGTTTTACCATAGCTGATGATTATCTCGGGTTGAATTGCGCCGCATGCCATACCCAGCAATTAAAATATGAGGACAAGTTTATTCGTGTTGATGGTGGTCAAAGCATGATGGACTTGCCGATGTTTTTGACTGCTATTGAAGCATCAATGCAAACAACAGTTGATGATGAGAATAAATACAAACGCTTTGAGAAACGTGTGCTCGGTGAAAAATATACAAACAAGGACAGCTTGGAGTTGAAAAATGAGTTTCAGAATTATTTAGTCGTTAGAAGAGATAATAATCATCGAAATAAAACCGATGTTGCCTATGGCTATTCACGTCTGGATGCTTTTGGTGCGATCTTGAATAAGGGTTTATTGCTAACCGGCGTTAAAGATAATTTTAACTCTCCCGATGCACCGACCAGTTACCCTTACATCTGGGATACACCACAACATGATTATGTTGAGTGGGACGGTTCACAATCCAATGCAGATATCGGGGCACTGGCAAGAAATGTTGGTGAGGTGATAGGGGTGTTTGGCGATGTTGAACCGGTTACAAAAAAATGGTTATATTTTATTGATGGTGGTTATCCATCATCTATTCAGGCAAAGAACCTACGCGACATGGAAAAGAAAGTAGCAAGCTTGCATTCGCCGCTATGGCCAGCATTTTTTCCAAAAATAGATCAAGCAAAAGCAAAAATCGGTAGAGCATTATATGAAAATCATTGTTTGAGTTGTCATCAAGATATTGACCGAACTGACCCAGATAGAAAAATAAAAACGCGCATGAGTACATTAAATGCTGTTCAGACTGATCCCTGGATGGCAAAAATTGCTATTTTTCAACGTGGCAAGACCGGAATATTTTCAGGCAAACCGCGTTTTTATTCTGTTGGCGAGATTATGGGAGAGGAAGAACCGGCGCTCTATATTGTCAACAATATAATGGGTGGTGTCTTAACGAATAACCCGATACAAAGTCTTTTAGCAATAAGAGATTCTGGGCAGATGGGACATCCCGATGAGGTCCACCCGCCTAAATTTGTTGATGGCGTGATTATTGAAAGAGGACAAGAAGTCTCAGAAAAAGCCTTGCTTGCTTATAAGGCAAGGCCATTGAATGGCGTATGGACAGGTGGGCCGTTTTTACACAATGGCTCTGTGCCAAATTTATATGAATTGTTATTGCCCGCATCGCAACGGACAAAATCATTTTATATAGGCTCATGGGAGTTTGACCCTGTAAAGGTCGGATACGTTGATGAAGAACGAGCGGGTTCTTTTTTATTTGATACGCGTTTGAAAGGAAATAGTAATGCCGGACATGAATATGGCACCGGTGATTACGGCACTGTTCCTTTTACAGATGAAGAAATCTGGGCTTTAGTTGAATATATGAAGTCATTATAAAAATGACCGCAAAACCTATCGAAACAATAAACTTCAAATAGCAAGGGACCTCTATGCGTCTTCTAAAAATATCTATTGCCATTGTTTTCTTTTTTGTTTTTTTCTTTGCATACCATTTTTCCAGTAATGCGCCTGTCACAGAGGATGAAATCTTTCGTGATGATGAAGAAATACAAGCTGCACGTTCGATCAAGCAATTTATCAAAGACCTTGATGCTGATAAGACGACGTATGTTGCTCGTGGCGCACATTCTAAAGCCCATGCTTGCGTCAAAGCTTTTTTCGAAATTAATGAAATTATCAAGCCTCAATTACAGCATGGTCTATTCTCTCAACCTGGCAGAAGCTATAAAGGGTGGATACGTTTTTCTAACGCAAAGGGAGGCATGACAGGGAATTACGACATAAATAAAGACGCACATGGGATGGCGATAAAACTCTTTAATATTTATCAGCATGGATTAGAAAAGAAGGTGGATGGTCCAGATACACAAGAATTCCTGATGCATGACAGCCCTGTCTTTTTTGTTGCAAATATTGATGACTACAATCAGTTTCTTGAAAGTGAAGATAAGGTTTTATATTTTGTTAAAGACATCAATCCTTTTAAATGGAAATTAAGAGAATTAATGCACGCACTAGAAACCTTGAAGCCGCCACCTATAAGCCCCCTGAAAACACAGTATTTCAGTAATACCGCTTATAAGCTCGGATCACATAACATAAAATTTTCAGCTAGATCTTGTGCTTTACAAGATAAAATCTCGTCAGATGAAAAATTTGATCCTGATTTTTTGCAAAAAGAAATGGCTAAGGAATTAACAACAGGAACAGGTTGCTTTGATTTTATGGTGCAATTACAAGATCCAAATAAATACATGCCAATTGAGGATCCAAGTATTGAATGGCGCGAATCAGATTCACCGTTTATCACAGTGGCTAAAATCATAATTCCAAGTCAGGAATTTAACAGCCCAATGCAGCGTGAATTCTGCGAGAACTTGTCTTATTCTCCCTGGAATAGCTTGTTTGAGCATCGCCCAATTGGAGAATTAAATCGAATAAGAAAAGAGGTCTATCAAGCGAGCTCCAGCCATAGGCATAAAATAAATAAAGCAGAGACGCCGACAAACCTCGATTGGTAAAGTAATATTCCCCTATGTCAGGAAATAACCCCGTATTTGATGTCAATTGTACTGCTTGTCCAAGGTTGAGTGATTTTTTACAAGAAGTCCGTGAACAATATTCCCAATATCACGCACGACCTGTTCCGGCTTTTGGTGTCAAAAAGCCTAAGTTACTTATAGTCGGGCTAGCGCCCGGGTTGCACGGTGCTAATGCTACTGGCAGACCCTTTACCGGAGATCATGCCGGGATCATTCTATATGAGATGCTTTATAAATATGGATTCAGCAATAAAGCAATATCGACAGATTTGAATGATGGCTTGGTATTGAAGCATTGTCGAATCACCAATGCGGTAAAATGTTTGCCCCCTGCAAATAAGCCTATTGGCGAAGAAATTAATACCTGCAATCGTTATTTAGTTGAAGAATTGAAGACTATCGATAAAAAAGCTGTGATTCTTAGCTTAGGGCTGGTTTCACACAAAGCAGTGATAAAGGCTTTAGGGTTAAAGCAATCAGACCATCCCTTTAGTCATGGTAAAGCTTATGAGCTTGATGATGGACGAACCATTATTGATTCTTATCATTGCAGTCGATACAACACAAACACAAAAAGGCTGACTGAAGCTATGTTCAGTCATATATTTGCCCGGATTAAGGCTCAGCTCAAAACCTAGTTTCTATGTCATTTGATTCAAAGTTATTCCTCAAGACGTTGACCAGTCTTCCTGGTGTTTATTGTATGCAAGATGACCAAGGGAAGGTGATCTATGTCGGCAAAGCAAAAAACCTGAAGAAACGGGTTTCAAGCTATTTTAATCGCAGCCAGTCTGATTCGCCTAAAACGCAGGTAATGATTAAGCAAGTTGAAAATATTGAGGTGACGGTTACACATACTGAAAACGAGGCATTGATTCTAGAAAATAATCTAATAAAAAGTTATAAACCGCGGTACAACATCTTGTTTAGAGATGACAAGAGTTATCCATATCTCTATTTATCCAGCGACCATGATTACCCCCATTTTCGCTATCATCGAGGTGCCTTAAAAGGGAAGGGGAAGTATTTTGGACCCTATCCTGGTGCTGGTTCTGTCAGACGCACACTAAATCTATTACAGAAGTTGTTTATGATTAGATCTTGTGAAGACAGTGTCTTTGCGAATCGTTCTCGGCCTTGTTTGCAATATCAAATTAAACGCTGCTCAGCCCCCTGTGTCGATATTATTGCAAAAGAAGATTATCAACGTGACATTAAGCATGCGACATTGTTTCTTGAAGGGAAAAATGATGAGGTTATAAAGTCATTAAATGAACCCATGCAAAGAGCATCAGACGCACTCGAATTCGAAGTTGCAGCAAGATTGCGTGATCAAATACGCTCGTTACGCGATGTTCAGGAAAAACAGCATATTAGTACCGACGGTGGCGACCTTGATATCATTGCTTGCGCTATAAACGGTAACCACGCTTGTATACAGTTAGTTATTATCCGTTCCGGTTTGAATCTGGGGAGTCGTAGTTATTATCCGCAAAATATTGCTGAGCAATCAGAAGCCGATTTAGTAAAGGCATTTTTAAGTCAATTTTATTTAAATCCAAATACACAGCAAAAAACTCCCTCTGAAATATTAATCAGCCACGATATTGATGCTGTTGAATTGTTAGAAGGTGTTATTTCGGAAAAAGCAGGAAGGAAAGTAAGACTAAAATCCAAAGTGAGAGGTGAGCGTGCAAAATGGATCAGCATGACACAAGAAAACGCAGATTTGACACTAAAACATAAATTGGCGAGTAATAAGAGCCAACATAAACGCTTTGATGCCCTACAGGAATTACTCTCGTTTAAAGAGCCTATAGAACGCATGGAATGCTTTGATATTAGTCATACACAAGGTGAGTCTACGGTTGGCTCATGTGTCGTGTTTGGACCAGATGGGCCTCTGAACTCACAATACCGGCAATTTAATATAAAAAACATTACCAAAGGTGATGATTATGCGGCCATGAGCCAAGTTATTCGACGCCGATACACACGACTGGTTAAAGAAGACGCAAAACTACCGGATCTTATTTTAATTGATGGTGGTAAAGGTCAAATTGGCGTAGCAAAAAAGGAACTCGATGAGTTGCAAATAATGCATATTCCAATATTAGGTGTCGCTAAAGGACCTTCAAGAAAACCTGGGCTGGAAAACCTAATTCTGGCACTTGAAAATAAAACAATAGACTGTGATAGTGCATCTCCAGCTTTACATCTAATACAGCATATTCGAGATGAAGCGCATCGTTTTGCAATCACAGCGCATCGGCAAAGAAGACAAAAGACTCGCAACCGTTCAACACTCGAAGATATAGAAGGAATAGGGAACAAGCGCCGCCAAAGTCTGATAAAACATTTTGGTGGATTACAGGGAGTTGCCAAGGCTGGCATAGACGATCTGGCAAATGTGCCAGGCATTAATAAAAATCTCGCTCAGAAGATATATGAAACATTCCACAATACGTTATGAATATACCTAATCAATTAACATTACTCCGTATACTTTTAATACCCGTTTTTGTGCTGGTATTTTATCTACCAATGAGTTGGAATAATTATTTGGCATGTCTTGTCTTTACTATAGCTGCTGTGACTGATGTGCTAGATGGTTACTTGGCGAGAAAATTAAACCAAACTTCGTCACTAGGCGCATTTCTAGATCCTGTCGCAGATAAATTGATGGTTGCCGTGGTGTTAGTTTTATTGGTCCAGCAAAACCCTGTTATTTATTTAGCATTACCCGCAGCGATCATTATCGGACGTGAGATTACTGTCTCGGCTTTACGTGAATGGATGGCCGAAATTGGTGCGCGTAATATGGTTGCTGTTTCCGCCTGGGGTAAAATAAAAACAGTAGCACAAATGCTCGCACTAGGCTTTCTTATCTTCAGAATGCCTCTATTCGGTCTGCCCATATATGAAATTGGTCTAGTTCTACTTTATATCGCCGCAATCTTAACTTTGATATCCATGATTCAGTATCTATTAGCGGCTTGGCCACAAATAAAAGAATAATTTGGTAATTTGATTGACACCTCAAAAGCCGAAGCTACAATATGCGTCCTTTGCGGGAATAGCTCAGTGGTAGAGCACCTCGTTGCCAACGAGGATGTCGCGAGTTCGAATCTCGTTTCCCGCTCCAAATTATGGAAACCCCGGTATTTCCGGGGTTTTGTATTTTGCAGGCGACAAAATCAGTAAAATAGTAACTCTGGCTGAGTGGCAGAGTGGTTATGCAGCGGTTTGCAAAACCGTGTACCTCGGTTCAATTCCGGGCTCAGCCTCCAAATTACTATATCAAGTGTCTAGCCCGGGTGGCGGAATTGGTAGACGCAAGGGACTTAAAATNNTCGATTCCGGCCCCGGGCACCATCCACGTCTATATAATTTCTATATATTTTTATTTAAATCTCTTAAGAGGCATATGCAGATAAAAAAAAGACCTTAAAGATTACTCTTTAAAGTCTTTTGTTTGGCCCCGAGACAGCTTAAAACTGCAGGCATCGAAGGTTGTCAACGTATCAAAATTATCACATATCTAAAATATCAAGACTGGAGTTGACTAAGTCTCAGTTTATAATGTGATGAATGATATCGAGCCTATTACTTGACGAGTGGAATGCCACCTGCAAGTTCGAATTTAATCAAAGCGCGAATTTTGTTTTCAATCTGCATGTAACGAGCAGCTTTAACAGCACCGACGGCAGCATCAACCTTTGGTAAGTAGGTGCGTTTGAGTTTAAGTTCTGCTTCCGCAACGGCTAAAGCATCATTAACTAACTTTTTAGCAACGTCGTTAGTAACAGCATTGTTCGCATAAGCATCAGCATAAGTATTAATCACATCACCAAGTTGCATATTCACTTTTTTTAAATCAGCTTGGTAAGCGTCATAAACAGGCCAGAATTTTTTGGCTTCAGCATCAGTCAACTGCATGTTTCCGGCCACGACTAGTTTTTTGTCAGCCTTGACTTTATCGCGCAAAATTTCCATATTCGAATCGTTTAATTCCTGTGCAACAGCAGGTAAAGTCAGGGCAAGTGATACCGCTATAAATACAACACGTAATAAATTAATTATTATCCTCTTTGAATGTCAGTTTAAAATTTAGATTAGATGTGCGGTAGCATTCTAGAACAATTGCTAAAATACCGCGAGTAGAATAAGCACCCCCAAAAGCGGCACTATTAAGCCACAGGATAGTTCCGGTGGGTGACGTTAGGATTAATCCAATAATCAATAGTTCAATGCGTTACCGAGATTCCGCCCGACAGCATTATCTTCAAGCACAAATGAATGCTTGTTCGCGGTTCATCACAGCTTGAGCATTTCTTTTTAAGAATAGATGTTGAATTTGAGCTGAATATTTAATTTCATTATTCCTGGCACAATATTTTCAGATTCAATAATTACGCTTTTTATCGGCATCTATAGCAAAAAAATAGACAGAATTTGTTATTAATGCGTTACAATCAGCGTCCGTACTAATTTCAATAATTCACTTAAAACACTTAGGGAGCGCTCATGGCTACGAACAAACTAACCGCTGTTAAAGATAGAATGACAAAAGCACAAATCATTGCAGAAATATCCGATGCTACAGAAGTATCAAAAAAAGATGTTAAAGCGGTATTAACTGCCTTATCAGAACAAGCGCAGCGCCACTTAAAAGCCCGTGGTTGTGGTGAATTTATGGTCCCGGAAATAGGGGTAAAGCTGAAACGCGTTAAAAAGCCTGCTACTAAGGCGCGCAAAGGCATAAACCCGTTCACTGGAGAGCCAATGATGTTTAAAGCTAAAAAAGCATCTACCAGCGTACGTGCAGTTGCGTTAAAAGCTTGTAAAGATATGGCAACTAGTTAACTTATCTGCCTGAATATAGGAGCATTATAATATTAAACTACGATAGCTTCTGTTATTGAATTAAAGCAAAGGGACCTTGCTTGATTCTCATACAACTGTACGTCGTCAAAACCT
>DBBX01000021.1:0-12257 GCA_002292815.1 Thiotrichaceae bacterium UBA973
TTATTTTGGACTGAATCGACGACTTCTTTAGGGTTTCCCGATGCTGTCGTCGGCGACCACAGTGCTCGCTCATAGGTATAGGCTTGAGGTTCAATCTCAGCTGCCTCTGCGGCTGAGATCATTTTTAATTCAACATTATTAACTTCTGCCCGCCGCGCTAATTCGTCTAGGCCATCAAGTTCTTCTTCATTTCGAGCAACAACCAATTTGCCACATTGATTGAGTGTCAGGTTATTTTCTTCGCAATATTGTCGCCAGGCAAAATTACCGTCTCGACACAACCTGGCTTTTAATGAATCTGCTGTATAGTAAAAACCGGCATGCAACACACCACTATTACGACCACTCGAATGCATGCCCGGTTGATTTTCTTTTTCAAGAATAGAAATTGTTGCGTCAGGGAACTGCTTCTTGATTTCCAGGGCTATTGTCAGCCCAACAATGCCTGCGCCAATGATTAGAAAATCAGGGTGTTTATTTGATGTCATATGAATTTAATAACCGGGCGTGTTTTTTTCAACCCATTTTGCGCCTGAGTTTGTTTCTTCTTTTTTCCAGAATGGCGCACCGGATTTTAATTGTTCCATTATTGCACGACAGCTTTCAAAGGCATCCTTGCGGTGTGCAGTCCATGTCGCGACTAAAACAATATCTTCGCCTATATTCACCTTGCCGATTCGATGCAATATTAATACATCAAGTAGCTTCCATTTTTCGATTGCTTCTTTTGCTATCGTTTCGAGATGTTTTTCTGTCATCCCCGGATAATGCTCCAGCGTCATATGCGTTACTTTTTTGTCTTCGTTAAAATCACGCATTGAACCGACAAAATTTGCGGTTGCGCCGTACTTTCCAACGATATCCAGACTATCCAGATAATATTGCATTTCCGCATAGGCATTAAACGGCTTTTTTCGAATCTCTATCAACATAGCTCAGCCTCCAGTCACAGGTGGGAAAAAAGCAACCTCATCCCCTGTTTTAAGTTGATATTCTGATTTCACATACTCCATATTGACGGCCATCATGACGTTATCAAACTCTATATTCTTTCTTTTGATGATCGACTGCCACAGCGAATCAACAGAGCTGCCTTCTTCAATATCGACGACAGAATTGGCCTCGCCTATCACTTCACGGAGGCTGGCAAAATATTTAACAGATACTTGCATATGATTGATTAAAGTCTTTATTTGAGTAGTATTAATGGATTATATCAAAGAGATAATAGTGAGATGTCAAAATTAACGCATTTTAACGATCATGGTGCAGCTCACATGGTTAATATTGGGGAAAAATCAGTCACACATCGCATTGCGGTTGCTACTGGTCTCATCTCAATGGAGAAAGAAACATTAGCATTAATCAAAGAAGGCAGTCATAAAAAAGGAGATGTCCTTGGCATAGCAAGAACAGCAGGGATTATGGGGGCAAAAAAAACTTCCGAGCTGATACCACTGTGTCACCCACTTTCACTGACTCACATCAATATCGATTTAACCGTTAATGAAGATGACTGTTCAATCCTTTGCGAATGTCGTGCCGAAACAGAAGGCAAAACCGGAGTAGAAATGGAAGCGCTGACCGCCGTTCAGGTTACCTTATTGACCATTTATGATATGTGTAAAGCAGTCGACCGCGGCATGACTATCTCTAACGTCCAGTTGTCTGAAAAATCGGGTGGAAAATCTGGGCATTGGAAACGATAAAACCAGTCATTTCTTAAGAAATTAAATTACAGCAATGAATATAGTCAACTAAAACACAGTAACCTACTGTAATTAATGGTTTTTTTAAAGCACGACAACACATAACACCTTGAGTATACTTACGCACAATTAATAGCTAGGTAACAACACTTAGCACTTTTTAAGTTAGAAATCATGTATGGAGTATTTTAAAAATGGGTACGTATAAAACCGATTCACAAACCAATAGAAGTCACGGTATTCTCAAGTACCCGCGTACTGAAGTTGAATTTATTAATATATTGGATCACTTCGTCGGTAGACACATAGAAAAAGCCGTTGCGCATTTTGGCGTGCCAGAAGACGAGGTAGACTTAACAGGCGGTGCCAAGGCTATAAAATTCACTAAGTCAGCAGCATCGTTTAACAGCAAATGCACCTTTATGATCAATAACGTAGGTGCTATCACAGAATATAATTTTGAGCGCGGCGAATTAGCCTAGGCGTCGTTTACTTTATCTTTTCGACTGATGCCCTCATTATTGGTCATCAGTCGTATTTGATGTATTTAAACCTTGGGTCCTCTGGTGTGCCATCAAGAGAACTGTCTTCATTTTTACTAGGCTGCCATTGAATTACCTCTTCAATCTTCAAAGCTAATTCAAAATCTTTATCAGTTATACCTTTTGCAGCATGATTCATAAGCTTTACCGTAACAAAGGCATAAGATACCGTTAAGTCTGGATGATGCCAGGCGGCCTCTGCTAAATGGCCAACCGTGTTCACAACCATCAAAGTTGCCTTCCAGCCACTGGTTTTATATTTTCGTCGTATCCAACCACCTTCAAAATGCCACTCGGGTAACTCGTCTTTCAAACGTGCTTCTATTTCTTCTTCAGAGTATGTTTCGTCTTTTCCTGCTTTACGCCATTGAGCCATTGCTTAAAACCTCATCTCTATATTCTGCATCACCATAATTGATGGCATTTTCTTGTGTAATTGCTTTTCTTATCTTGGAAATATTCTTTGTCACTATTGATTTCACTCTGTCGTTTTTAGAACAAAGTGCCCCGCGGAAACCTAAATAGTCTGCATCAATATCTAACAATGAACTTATGTCTTCATATCTTAACGAACCCGCAAGCCCGGTCACTAAGCCATGAGATTTTGCTAACTGGACAAACTCAGCTAACTGCTGACAGTTTAGTAAAGAAAGTAAATTTTTATCTGATTTGTTTTTAGTATCCAACATAACACCACTAATGCCGCTTTTCATTAAAGCATCCAAAGAAGCCAGGCTAGAAAAATTTTCTGCAAACAGCACAACAATTACTTTTATTTTCTGTTCTGAGGCTTTATTTAAAACCTCAATAAAAAGTTCATTTGCATTATCATCAAATAAACCGACCTTGACATAATCAACCCCGGTTTTTGCCATACTCACTATTAGCTCGTATAAAACGGGGTTATTGGGTTCAATATCGCCAATGGTTGCACTAGTAAGACATGCTCCGGAGATCAATTCAACTATCTCTGCAACAACATTAGTATCTAGTGCGCCTAAGGCGCCTAGCTCAGGGTTTTTCATATCAATAATATCGACACTATCATTGAGGACAAGCTGTGCTTCCTTTATAGAAGTAACACTTGCAAGCATGCCGGTCATACTATTTTTTCCTTAGTAGATTCTTGTCTATATGACTCGATTCTTTCCATTAACCAAGCCCATGCAACTCTCTCATTTTCTCCAGCAGTCTTATCGATTGCGATCGTCAGGTATTCTATTTCCTGTTCTATTTTGTCTTTCGTCAACATATGTAAACGACTCACTAATATTGCCGCTTCCAGTACCGCAGACTGAGCACGATTAAAACCTTGAAACGGCCTATGATTGATTTCAACTATCTGTTTACAATAAAATCGAGGTCTTAACTCATCATCTTCAATCCTTTCTAGATGCAGTTCTAAATGGCTTAATGCCGCCGCTAAACGTTGCGTTTCTATCTTTTCAGTAGGCACTAATGGCCAATCTTTACGTCCCGTCAAACAACCGGCAAAAATACGAACATCATCGACCCGATTGATTACAGCTGATTTGTTACGCTGAATGTTTTCCAAGGTTGCCGATGGTTTAAATGGTGCGATAACAATCAGACCCGATTCTTCTCGAATACCCATCGGCGCGATATGAGTAGAACCATCCTCATTCGTCGTTGTAACGATAATTTCCTGAATCATTTTTTTTCTTTCTTTTGTTTGCGACTGGCTTTTAATGTACTGCCTTCTTTTTTATATTCTGCTGTCTCTTTACGCAATGCTTTCATTGAATGTGCGGCACGAGAATCATCATCTTTTTGTTCTTCTGTTTTTGTATCAACTGCAGCGCCCCAATCAAGTTCTTCATCCTGCATGTAATTCTTGCCTAATTGCCAGGCAACCTGTGCCTTGCCTAACTCTACGCCCATATAAAATGCATGTGGTGCATCATCCTGTAATAAATCCAGTTTAGGAAACAACTCAAAAGGATTTGTATCTGCATTAATGCCGTCACGATTATATACATGTAGTCCTGCTTCACTCACCTGAATTCGATAGCTGGGATCCTTCACCTCTTTGGAAATCTCATTAATTTCCGCTTCGCTATACGGAAAGGGTTTGCGCGCATGCATACCTAATAATGAACTATCCAAACCTTTAGGCAAGCTAGTATCTCTTCTTGCGGCGTACATCATACGACGCGCCTTATCGGCCTCCCGAATAGCGGAACGACAATGAGGACTGACCTCGGTCGCTAATACAGCATCCAACTGCATTTCAGAAATCAGCCCAAACAGCATCGCATTTATGCCGGTAGTATCAGCTTCAGTTAACTCTGTCAGGTTGCCAACACCCATCATGATTTTAATATCAGGACAATTTTGACGTAATTCATGATAACGAATGATGGATTCAGTAAAACCAAAATGAATCGGGTCTAATATCGCATCGGCATAAAAAGGCCGGTCTTTCCCTGAAAGGTTTTCAATAGCACGGTATAAGGAGGGCATGTCGCCATGCGTTTCTGCTATCAAGATGGGAATTGATTCAACCTCATCGGCTATCCAGAGCGTACTTTCTTTTAGGCTTAGTAAATAGTCGGCCCCTGCCCGACCACCGCGTAATAAGTCCTCCTCTTCAAGCGAATCGACGCTCACTTTGAAGCCACTATCATGCAATGCTTGTACAGTATCTTCCAAATGAGGAAAAGGTGTATCGGGTAAGCAGCCAATATCAATCACATTTGCACCATCGCGGCGGTATTTTTCTGCCCGTCCAAGGATGTTTTCGATTGTCACCATCGGTGCATCGACAATCTCAGCAAATATATCAACATCATACTGGCTGAGATCAATGGGTTTACAATCGCGTCCAAAAAAGACCGGCAGGTCTTTTAAATCTATGGGGCCACGTACACACTCGATGCCTAGTGCCTCGGCAGTGACTGACAAATCACCACGGCATAGACCCGGTACAATAATACGATTCACCCCTTTTAAATCTACCAGTCTCCTGGCAAGCATTTGTGCCGTCATCAAAGCGGCAACGCTGACGCCAATATTCCTGATCTCGTAGGTGAATTCAGTTGGCGCCATGTCCTCGAGAATTCTTTGCAGACGCTTTTGTGCGAGTTTTCCAGTGAGAAACAGGATGTGTTCTTGATTAGATTCGTGCATTGCGATGCATTATAAGCAGCTGTGGCTTGATTTGAGAGTACTATTTTTATTGTAACATGTGGTTGCTATGAACCATAACAAACGAATTAAAACATCCACTCATGACTAAAAGACATATTTAATCTATCTATTATATACTTTAAGTTAATATCTTATGTTACTGTTTTTTGTATATTTTTAATTTGATTTTAATGCTTTTTATAGTCTGGCATGAATATAGCTCTAGTTAGAGCATTAAAACTTTTTTACTCTTTAGGAGAAATACAATGAAATGGTCTACACCTGAATATAACGACATTCGTTTTGGCTTCGAAGTCACCATGTATATTAATAACAAATAAGCTTGGTCAAAAACTTAATTTCTGAAACATTCGCTATAAGCACTTATCGATATTGGCAAACCAGTATCTTTTACTATGTTATATTTGCGCGGCTTCAATACTCGTGCTGATTAAGCAACGCGCTTATCATGCGATACTCATATAACCCTAAAATTACTTTAAGACTATGCATATACATTTATTAGGCACTGGCGCAGGTGGTGGCTTTCCTCAATGGAACTGCAACTGCGACAACTGCAAACGATTACGATCAGGCACAATAAAAAGCTCGGCACGGACACAATCTTCCATTACGGTTAGCGGCAATGGGGAAGATTGGGTGCTATTCAATGCTTCTCCCGATATACGCGCACAGATTGAATCTTTTCCACCATTACAACCGGCTCGAAAAGTTCGTGATACCGGTATTTGTTCGATAATTCTCTGTGATGGTCAAATTGATCACTCAACAGGCTTAATTATCCTTCGCGAACATGACAAACCTTGGGATGTCTACTGTACAGAAAGTGTTTATGAAGATATGACCACAGGATATCCAATATTTAATATTCTGGGACATTTCCGTGGCGTTAATTGGCACGAAGTGAGCACAGAACAGACGCCGTTCACGATACCCAAAGCCGATAATCTCATTTTCACGGCGGTACCTCTAAAGAGTGAAGCACCTCCCTATTCTCCTCACAGACACAATACGGTTCCTGGTGATAACGTCGGTTATAAGGTTGAAGACACCTCAACAGGAAAGAACCTCTTTTATGCGCCGGGTTTAGGTGAAATAGAAGGGCATGTCTATGAATACATGCAAAATGCCGATGTTGTCTTGGTTGATGGCACCGTCTGGACTAATGACGAAATGTCACGACATGGCATTAGCGATAAATTAGCGAGTGAGATGGGTCATCTTGATCAATCCAGTAAAGGCGGCATCAAAGATACATTAAGCCGTCTAAAAAAACCTCGCAAGATATTGATCCATATCAATAATACTAACCCAATATTAGATGAAGATTCACCTGAACGTAAGCAACTCGATGATGCCGGGATAGAAGTTTCGTTCGATGGAATGGACATTCATATATAAGATTTGGAGATATCATAAATGACAGAAGAAAGAACGCCTTGGACACGTGAAGAATTTGAGGCGCAGCTCCGTGCAAAGGAAAAGTTTTATCATATTAACCACGAATTTCATCATTTGATGAATGAAGGTGGTCTTGATAAAGAAGCCGTCCAGGGCTGGGTTGCTAATCGTTTTTATTATCAAACAACGATTCCCATTAAAGATGCTGCCATCATGGCTAACTGCCCGGAACGTGATGTCCGTCGCCAATGGGTGCAGCGAATTATTGATCATGATGGTGTCGAAGGAGAGGAAGGCGGCATTGAAGCCTGGTTACAACTGGCTGAAGCCGTCGGTTTGAGTCGCGAAGAAACAACCTCTTACCAACATGTGTTACCCGGTGTCCGCTTTGCGATTGACGCCTATTTAAACTTTGCCCGACGTGCAACTTGGCAAGAAGCAGCCTGTTCTTCATTGACCGAATTATTCGCACCGAAGATTCATCAGAAACGATTGGATAACTGGCCAGAAATATATCCCTGGATTGATGGCAAAGGTTACATCTATTTTAGAAAACGCCTTAAAGAAGCACGCCGTGATGTTGAACATGGTTTACATATCACACTAGATTATTTCAAGACCCGAGAAGAGCAAGAACGTGCTTTGGACATTTTACAATTAAAACTGGATATTCTATGGACGATGCTCGATTGCATGTGGATGGCCTACATAGAAAAAAAACCACCCTTTCATAATTGTTAAGACTATTGATATGAATATAAATAAAGCTGATATCCCGGAAATCGCACCAACATTCCGTTTCCAATGGGAAGAGGTACAGGATTGTTATGTTGTCCTCTACCCGGAAGGCATGGTTAAGCTTAGTGGAAGTGCCGGAGAGATCATGAAACGTATCAATGGTGAACATTCCGTTGACACCATAATTAAAGATTTAGAAACCACATTTTCAGAGAACAAGCTTGAAGATGATGTCATAAAATTCCTGGAGGTCGCCTATGACACCGGCTGGATTAGAAACAAAAAGTGATGTGAAACCCCCTTTATGGTTACTCGCAGAGTTAACCTATCGGTGCCCGCTACAGTGCCCCTATTGTTCAAACCCACTTGAGATAGCGAAGTATCAAAACGAGCTCTCTACTGAAGACTGGGTTCGTGTGATGCAACAAGCGCGTAAGATGGGCGCGGCTCAAATTGGCTTTTCTGGTGGAGAACCGCTAGTACGTCCGGACCTTGAAGAACTGGTGCAGGAGGCAAGACATCTGGGTTATTACACTAACCTGATTACGTCCGGTGTCGGCATGGATGAAGCGCGTATTAAACGCCTCAAAGATGCAGGACTGGACCATATTCAAATCAGTTTCCAAGCCAGCGATGAAGAGTTGAATAACTTCCTCGGCGGCACCAAGACCTTTCAACACAAAAAGGAAATGGCGCGCTTGGTCAAAGCATATGAATACCCCATGGTCCTGAACATTGTGATTCATCGCAAAAATATCGATCAGATTCGAGATATTCTTGAGATGACAGTTGAACTAGATGCCGATTACGTTGAACTAGCCAGTACACAGTACTATGGCTGGTCACGCATCAATGTCGATCAACTCCTGCCCACGAGAGATCAATTAGCTCGCGCTGAGATCGTCGCTAAAGAATATCAGGAAAGAATGAAAGGTAAGTCTAGAATCATCTATGTGATTCCTGATTACTTTGAAAATCGTCCTAAACCTTGCATGAATGGATGGGGCGCTATCTTTCTGACTATTGCGCCAGATGGTACTGCACTTCCCTGTCATGAGGCAGGACAGTTACCCATCGATTTTCCCAATGTCAAAGAGGTCAGTGTCGAAGAAGCCTGGAAAGATTCACCCGGCTTTAATCATTTCCGCGGTTTCGAATGGATGAAAGAACCCTGTCGATCTTGCGATGAGAAAGAGAAAGATTTCGGTGGTTGTCGATGTCAGGCCTTTATGATGACCGGAGATGCAGCGAATACCGATCCCGTTTGTGACAAATCGCCCAATCATCAGGCGCTACTCGATGATGTTGAACGTATAGGTAAACTAGCGGAACAAGAATCGATGCAAACAACCGAAGAAAAGCCACTGGTATTTAGAAATATGAAAAACTCTAAAAAGTTTGTAGCGGAAGAAACAGAAACAAATTAGCTTTAGCTTATTTCAGCTATTTAAAATCGCCCAGGCAACATCCGCTGCTTGCCTGTTCGGTTTTACATCATGCACACGAAATATTTTAACACCCGTGTTCACAGCCAATGCGGTTGTTGCTGTAGTTGCACCAATGAGTTCGTTCGGTGTATCTACGCTACAAATAGAGCCCATAAAACGTTTACGACTGGTGCCTAACAAAACGGCATAACCGGTTTCAACAAATGTTTTTAAATTTTTCAATAGCACAAGATTGTGTTCACGCGTCTTACCAAAACCAATGCCCGGGTCGATTACAATATTATTTTTATCCACGCCTGCTTTTATGCAATCTTCTATTCTAGTCTCTAAAAACTTTTTTATATCTGAAACAACATCATTATAAACGGGATCATTTTGCATGGTCTCGGGTGTGCCTAACATATGCATAATAATATAGGGGCAGTCCTTATCAGCACACAAATTGATTATATCAGGATCATCGTTACCACCGCTCACATCATTAACAATTGATGCCCCTGCATTCAGTGCTGCTTCTGCTACCTTTGAACGCGTAGTATCAATACTTATCTCAACGTGTTCAGGTTTTGTCTCGTTAATCGCATTTATTATATGAACAACCCTTTCGATCTGTTCTTCAACGCTGACGCGCTCTGAGCCTGGTCGAGTTGACTCTCCGCCTATATCAATAATATCGGCACCGTCATCAATCATTTGCTTGCCCTGATTGACGGCTGCATCAATATTATTGAATTGTCCACCGTCGGAAAAACTATCCGGTGTAGCATTGAGTATCCCCATAACTAATGGGCCATTACGCTCAATTATTTTCATTTAATTGCATCCGCCATCTGATCGGTTGCCGTAACTAACGCATCTATCATTGCAGGTTCTCCAGCCAAATGACCCGCATCTTTAACAAGGACAAGTTTTGAACCTGGCAAAGACTGATGAACTAACCATGATGACTCTGGAAGACAGGTCAAATCTTTACGTCCATGTATAATAGTGATTGGCACATCAGGAATTTTCGAAATGTTATCAATAATTTGATTTTCATCTATAAAATATCTGTTTTTTGCAAAATGCATTTCTATTCTGGCTTCATTGATCAATTTGCTTTCATCATCGGTATCCAGAGCATATTCATCAACAAAACTATGCGTCACAATTCTTCCGCCCCATAACGCCCAGGCCTTCGCGGCTGCAGATTGTGTTTCATTATTCTCTGAGAATAGTCGTCGATGCAATGATGCTAATACATCATCCTGCTCATAAACATCAAATATTGATATAAATTCCTGCCAATAATCTGGAAATATTTTATTCACACCTTCTTTAGCAAACCAGTCAAAATCATACTGACGGCCTAAAAATGTGCCGCGTAAAATCATTCCGGAAACATGCTGTGGATATTGCTGCGCATAAAGTAATGCCAGAGTAGCACCCCATGAACCACCAAACAGGGTCCACTGACTAATTTTTAAGGTTTTTCGTATGGATTCAATATCATTGATAATATCTTGCGTAGAGTTACCATCAACACAACCATTTGGACTTGACCGGTTACAACCACGTTGGTCGAATAAGATTATTCGATATTTTTCCGGGTTAAAATAACGACGATGGTTCTCATTACAACCCGAGCCAGGGCCACCATGTAAAAATATAACGGCAGGCGCTTCCGGATTACCTACCTGTTCATAATAGACTTGGTGTGACGAATCTGTTTTTAAATGGCCTGATTCATAAGGCGCAATTTCTGGATATAGAATTTTCAAATCAGAAAGGACAACTAATTACACGTTTATATATCATTCAAAATTTCTTTTCTTTTTACAGCGTACTCTTCTTTAGAGATCAGTTCTTTTGCAAGTAACTCATCTAGTGTTGTGATGCGTTCTTCTATACTCCTTGTCGTTGAAGATGCATTGTTTTGCTTGCTCATATCCTTTCGTAATCGCGCCATTTCAGCACGCATCTCGCGTCTCTGTTTAGCCAGTTTCGCTGCTTCTAGTTTCAAAGCTCGATCTTGATTCAAACCGGGATTCTTTTTTTCGTTTTTCTTTGCAAGATTAGCCTCTGCGGCAAGCTTAATATCTATTTCTAACCAGTCCAGACGCGGTTTTCCTTTTGATGTTTTTTGTTCTACGCCTTCGATATCATCGATACTATATTTAAAATTATTCGATTTACTGCCTCTACTACCGAAGTCAAAACTATACGCTATGTCACCGGTATCACCTGGGTCAACTACTCTTTCAAATGCAGTATTACGGGCCCGGTTATACTCGCCTAAAATAATATTCAGTTTGCCATCTTTATAAAATGCACGTCCAGCAGTGAATGTTTTCTCTTTTATAACAATCAGTTTCGAACTTTTACCACCAATAACAAAAATAATATCTTGATCTGGTTTTGCCTTACCAAATCCTTTAAACAAATATTCTGCAAGCAGGCGAACTTGTGAATAAGAAAAAACTGAAATTATTGTTTCTTTTCCTAATAAATTTGTATCGGTATACTCTAATGCGCTAAGTGCCTCAATAATATCCTCTTCATCCAGTCTAATCGGGTGATCATTTTTACCTGATTTTGAATCATCTTGGTCAGCGTATTTAAAATAATGATTTGGGGCACCCTGCCAAATAATGTCTTTATCATCATCACCAAACCAGCTAGCTGCAGAAACAGTTTTGGAAAAAAAGAGGATAAAAATGATTGAGAAGGATATTAAATTAATTTTAGTGATTTTCATGAATTAGTTTTATTTCAGTGCTTGATAGCTTTAGAGTTCATAACAGGCGGGAAGTTTACAACAATATCGTGAAATAATGAAAAATGATTGTTAGCGTATAGCCGATTGCATACGTCCTCAACTTTGGCTGGAATTATGTTCCTGAAATTACATCCCTTTTACGCCATTCTCGGACTCCGCCCTAGGTGGCTTAAGTTATATAACTATGTACATTCGCTGCTCCTGCACACATCCCTCAAGGGCACCCAGAAAGCGGGCATAAAGGTACCGAGGTCCATGCCACCGCAGCATACGACCGCCATGGATGGCGGAAGTGTCGATAATGTAAGGAACAGATTTCGACCAAGTACATCCATGATAAATGCCGCTTCGGACTCCTCGGCTCTGGCTTCCTGCTTCGCCCTAACTCCTACATCCGTGTCGTCGTGTCCTCTCGCGGCATACACTCCATCCTGTACATTCATCGCTTCGGACTCCTGTCCTCTCGCGATATACAGTACATCCTGTACAT
>DBBX01000021.1:12319-48399 GCA_002292815.1 Thiotrichaceae bacterium UBA973
CAGTACCGCCACAATCAACATCCAGGTCAAGCTGTTCCCATGTACCGTAGATTTGGAAACCTGCACCAAAGTATTGCGTAACAGAAACACCAAAACGTTCAACTTCAGAACCGGTTACACCAGTATCAGCAGCAGCAAACCCATCGTTATATGATCCATAGATTAAGCCTAATACTGTAGGTCCTAAGCTATTGAAATCACGCTTGATACCACCTTTGATGAAGTAAGAATCAACTTCATCACTGGTGAAAGTAGTAGCAGTAGTAGCAGGAGCACCATCAACTTCATCTTTCATGTAAGAGACGTTGATAAAGAGTCCGGTACCCGGATCCATCAAACCACCAGTTACCTGGAAGGTCTCACCATCATCACCACCGATGACCGTTGAAGAGATTATGTTATAACCACCATGGATAGATGCCTTCAAACCAGCAACATCACCGTCCCATTTAGCAGCGATATCATAGATATCATCATTAGCATAACCAACAGCGACCTTGATGCCAGCAAAAGCAGGTAGGTCATAGCGAATACCGTTACGATATACACCATTACAGTCAAAACCTATACCTAAACCACTTGTTCTACAAGTAAGGTTAGATCCCCAAGTAGTGTTAGCTGCTCCCGCACCTAAACCTTGAATGGTAAAGCCATTACCACGGAACACTGGGCTTACACTGGTCCATAAGGTCACACTTGGATCCGCTAATACAGCGATGTTATCCGTTGGCATGGACTGAGTACCCCAGGTCAACTTACCGAAGGCACCACTAAGGAATATGTTATTGCCCAACAAGCCAATATCTGATCCAAAGTCGTTGATGTCACCTGTGTTTGCCTGTGTACCAAACAAAAGAGGGGTAATACCGTTATTAGCGCCTAAGCCGTTGACTGGTTCCACTGAAACTTCAAAACCAGCGGTTAGACCACTATTTGGCAACTCTTGCGTACCAATAAAGTTGATACGCGTAGCAAGTGTAGTACCGTTGTCTTGAACGACAGAAACATCACTGCTATTGCCATCATCATAGTAATACATACCTTCGTTGACCCAACCTGAGATATTAACTTCCCCAGCTGTAGCAACTTGTGAAAAAGGCAGCATTGCTGTCATGGCAACAAGACTGGCTCTTTTTAATAGTTTAGTTTTATTCACGTTGTATTCCTCCTTAAGAAAATACAATTATTTATAATTTACATCTCTAGAGATAAAAATTGGCCTCCCCAGCCTCGTTTCCCCTAATTCTTAGTTTCAACAAGTCTTTTGAAGCTATATCTTATATAGCTCGACAAGCCATTAATAAGACATGTGAGAAAATACTACAGAATTCCAAGTGTTGCAAACATTTATTGATATTAAAACAACAAAAGTCATAGCCACTAAATATTGTTGTTTTAATGCTACAGCCTCGCTCTAGGCCTTATATTTATTAACTAAACGCTTAGACGGATATTTTTTAATCCATCAATAGCCCAATCATAAATCAACAACTGTTGCACAAAAGCAACACGTCAAATTTCTTTATTATTTACAAGCGCTTACATTAGTTATTGTTGTTCTTTTAAAGTACGGGCTTGATCTCTAGACAATCCATTCTAGCGATTTTTTGAATTTATAATTGATGGAAATTACTGATAATGGATTAAATATATAAAATGAAAGGCTATTCAAAATTTTTCAGAGACCGCCTCTGCAATATATAGAATCACAACTATTTATATTAAAGCGCTTTTAAGACTTCAAGCAGCGGTAATTATCACTCACTCAAAGTAAGCTTGTTCCATACCGGGATATAACTGAAGCACCCCGCGTTTGTATTCCTCATGCAGGATATCCAGCTCCTTAAACCTATCAGGCACTGTCAATTGTATCGCTTCGCTAACATCTAAACCGCTGTCCAAAGCAGACTGTAAGGTATCATGCAGCCAGGACAAATACTCTCGCGTCTGTATTATGGCCCTTTCATCGGTAGTGACCGGCCCATGGCCTGCTACCAGGTATTTATAATCCAGTTTTTGAAGTTTACTGATACTCTCCAACCAATTTTTTATATTGGCATTTGCCACGGCGGGGGTTCGATTATGAAATATCAAATCACCCGCGAACAACACGCCCGTTGTGTGATCATAAATCGTCATATCAGAATCAGTATGACCATCAAGAGCAATTATTTCTATTTTATGTCCGCCAATCGTGATTATTCCTGGTGTCACCACTTCGGTAGGTGGATAGGCTTCCGTTTCTTTCATCCAATCACCCACCAGGAGGTAAAGATTGTTATTAAGCGCCTCCCCTTGAGTGGTTATTGTATTAACTATTTCTTGCAAGCTTGCGATAGATACGTCTTTAAAAGCCTGATTACCAAGAAAGTGGTCTGGGTGATGATGTGTATTAAACACTTTGATGATCGACAGGCCAGTTGTTGATTCAATGTATTCACGCATCTGTTTACCGTACAAATATGATGATCCAGTATCAATGACTATTACGCCACCGTTAGTCACGATATAAGCAGCATTGGCTATATTTCCGCCATTCTTTCTGGAAAAATACTTGGTAGAACCTATGAAAACATAGGTCCCCTTACCGACAGGTTCAGCCACTAGCTTGTAATCAAGTTCACTTGCATAGGACACAGTCATATTAATCGACACGAGCATCAGGGTAAGCAGGCTTGCTATTAACAGTCGACTTATATAATCAGCATGTCTTTGTGCGAACGAAGAAACGTTGTTTGAACTATTCATATTGAAGGTTAACCCGAAAAAAAGTAATGATTGATTACACTAAACAGCCCTGAAATAACCAGCGTTATTGCAGTACCTGGTTTATTAGATTGCCGTTATTATCACGGCCAGAAAGAATGATCCCCTGAAATTTTTTGCTTTCAAGATCGACACTGAAAAATGGATTTTCACTGACTGGTTGATAGGATTCAATATGTGCTAACAATTCGCCATGATTGTCTTTTAACTCCAACGTTTCGATATAAAATTCCGGAATACCTGGCGCTAGCCCCGTATCCATGGGGTGCATGATACGAAAACGTAATCTGTCGGGCTTATCTGCCCGCGACCAAAGACGTGATTTAACATTGCCCAGCGTTTCCGTCCAGTTTGCTAGACTACGGCCAACACTTGGCGCAGTACAACCACCACCAGTTGCATCCAACCACTGACCACCGACATGCCAGACACCATCTTTGGTACGAGCTGCGGCTCGTACTGGTGTAGATTGTTGAACTTTAAATCGAAAGGCGATAAAAGGTTCGATCTTGCCAGGATAAAAATTCAAAATTTTCTGAATAGGGTTCAGATCGGCAAACACCCTGATTTCTTCTATTTCACCAATGCCCTCAACCTTTACTGAAACAGGTACATTCATAGGATCTTCAGCCATATCAGGCACAACAACTTTCACCCGATCATCGAACACTACTTTTTCATTGGCCAACATCATTTTATGCACTGTCTTCCAGGTTGGTCCATCTAGTGGGTCCACTAATGTCTGACTATAGACAGCATTAATACTGAGCATAAAACAAAGATTAAAAACTATTATGCAGTTAACTATTTTTAGTTTGTTTAACATTAAATTTTTCATGTTCTATTAGTCATGTTTTATTGATAACAGTTTCATCTAATATAGTTTTCTGGATTTAGCTTTCCAAGAAACATATAAAGCAGACTGTGTGATACAGGGAAAAGTAATTGTTTGTGCTATGGCTATTAGATTTCTAATCTTTTGAGGCGGTTGAGTTCCTATCAAGATTATATTTTTTCATCTTGAGGTACAAAGTACTTTTAGCAATGCCTAGATGGTGAGCAGCCTTTGTCAGGTTTCCTTCCTTTGTCTTAATTGCAGAGATAATGATAAGACGTTCTGCATCATCAATACTGAGATTACTTTCATTAGATAAAGCATCTTTGATAGAAGAAGAAGTCGTCTGATTATTTTTGCTAAACTGAAATTCCCCAGGCAAATCTTCCAGTGATACCATATCTGTTTGACACATCAATACCGAGCATTCAACAATATTACGTAGCTCACGAATATTTCCAGGCCATTCATATTCTGTCAAAACCTTAATAAATTCAGGAGCGAATGTTTTTGCCTGGGTCCCATCTCGCTCTGCTATTTCCTTAGCAAAGAAATGTATTAGCGTTTCAATGTCATTCTCACGCTCACGTAGAGCAGGAATAGAGAGTGTTATTACTGAGATACGATAAAATAAATCCATACGGAAAAGACCTTCTTTCACATCTAGATTTAAATCGCGATTTGTTGCAACAAGCACCCGAAAATTTACTTTACGTTGCTGATGATCGCCCAGACGACATATTTCACCTTCTTGCAGAACGCGCAAAAAATTAGCCTGAATATCCAATGGCAATTCACCAATCTCGTCCAGAAAAAGAGTGCCGCCGTCGGCTGCTTCTATCTTGCCTTTTTTACCGCCGCGGACAGCGCCGGTAAAAGCACCTTCGACGTAACCAAATAGCTCACTGGTAATTAAATCTCGTGACAAGCCCCCGCAGTTCAATGTAATCAGAGGTCCTTTACTATTAGCCCCAGCTGCATGGATTGCTTTAGCAAACATCTCCTTACCAACACCCGTTTCTCCCTGTATCAATATTGGTACCGGAAGACCTGCCAAGCGTTGTGCTTTGTCGATCGTTTTTTTCAATGCCGCACTTGAACCAACAATATCCTCAAAATATTTTCCATCATCACTTAATGGTGCTCTGCTACTAAGCGTAGTCTTTGACGAGCCTACATAAACAGCATGTGGCGATGGGATTATTAGCATGCTACCGAGTTTATCCTGCCCTTCCATGACAGGTTCAATCCATTCATTTCGAAGCCATTCCGCCTCAAGCATTTTTGACTCGCTATTATTAATATCATGAATAAAATTCTTCCCATTGTTCTTTAAGTCAACTCCACGCATAGCCAGATTTGAAGCAACATTCTCATTTGCTCTAACCAAATAACCGTAATTATCCAGTAGCATCAATGCATCATTTGTCGGCGAAGAAAAAATCGAGACTGCCGCATTTAACAAACGATTTTTTTCCTCTAATTTTATACCCACAAGCCTGCTTTCTATCCTGCCAGCAGCTTCAACTACTAATGCTTGGGTGTGATAATTAAAATCACTTGTTAACCCTGATAGATCCAGGGCGCCTATTATTTCCTGGCTGCCAGGATCTCTGATCACCATGGCAGAGCAAGTCCAGGATTTTATCCCTTCGCAAAAGTGCTCTGAGGTATTAATTTGTATTGGCATGCCAACGGATAGAACCGTTCCGATTGCATTCGTGCCGGCGGCACGCTCGCTCCAGTTTGCCCTGACTGCCAGTCGAATATCATGACCATCTTCAACCGTTTTGCGATCACCCTCGACATGTAAACAAATACCATTTCTATCGGCCAAAATCATCATCGAGCCTGATCCTGCAAGCAAGTCACGCGCATGTTCCATTACCGGTTTAGCCGCTTCTACCAATTGTGCATTGTCTTTAAGAAGTGATTGGTAGGTTTTGTCATTAACGCTCAAACGAGTTTTACTGCTTGAAGGGTCTACACCATCTTCCAGACACCTTGCCCATGAATCACTTATAATTTTACGAATCGAATTTTTGGGGAGTTCGCCGCAATTAACATATCTGTCCCAAGCCAAGTCTACTTTTCCAGGATTGATGTTAAATGGCGTAGGTTTATAAAAATTCTTCATAAGTAATTCGCCTTACATTTACTGATTTCTAACGAGCGCTTCCAACCATAATAACTTCATATCGCGCCATTGTGATTTCTGGAACACTGCTGATGTTTTATCCGCGTAGATCTTTGCCTACTCAATTCAAGTGTCAGAACGTATGATTATCGTACACCTCGAATCCGCCTTAATCAAGCGCATCCCGCTCCGTATTGAGACCTAGCCGACTGGAAGGAAGTAAATTTTGTAGAACTATTCTTTAGTCACGCTGTTTACAAGGTATGGGGCTTTCTGTCAGGACAGCAATTGCTGATTCTGATGCGTCGGAGGTGCGATGTGTGTTCGCTGATATTTAGCGCAAACACACATGCCTAATCAATGAATGTTAAACAAACTTTGTCACTCTCGACAGACAGTCATTAAAACCATCTACCGATCAGCAACTCTACTCCTGCGGATAATTTATTATTGCTGCTGGAATGTGATAACTAGCACCGTGCTTGTTAAAAATCTTCTTAATTGTGCCATCAAGTATCAATTTATTCATCGATGCCGTAATTGATTTTGTTAAATCTTTATTAGTCGCCTTAACCGCCAGCCCTAAATCCCAAGACGCTTTTGCTATACCCGGCATTGTCATAAGACCAATCTGATAATTCTCTTTGGCATCCCCCAGCGCTGCTTCAATTTCAGTTCGAGTACCCATGACAGCTGTCAAATCTTCATCCTTCATTGCCTGAACCGCTTCTACTATCGAGTGGAAATGTACAACACTATTTCGAATCTGACCCCGAAAGGCACCTAGTAGATAACCATCAGCCATGGTGACGCGTTCAACACCAATTTTATTAGAGAAAAAAGCGGTTATTTGAGGGTTATTGCCAAGTTGTTTGGGATCAGCAGCCACCACTACCTGCTCTTCAGAATAAGGGGCAATAAAGTTGACCTTATCTTCCTGTTTGATAAGATTTTCATCATAAGGGACATGTAGCATGACATCCGATGGCGGTCCTGTGACATGATGCCCTTTCCAAACATAGACTCTTAAGTCATCCCCCAATGATTCATCTGCAAAAACTAAACGAATATTCGCTTTAAGCCCTAACTCTGCTGCTAAGGCCCTGGCGATATCAACATCGATACCCTCAGCTTTGCCATTCTCGGCTTGATATGAGTATGGCGGAAAATTATCGTAAGCAGCAAATTTAAGAATACCACTGGTTATCTTTGCATTGTTATCTGCAAAAGTCTGAATTGAAAAAAAACATAGTCCGAGAACGACTATTGACAGCAAACGTTTAATTTTGAGTCCGCGCATTTCTATTTAGTCCTCTATTGCTATCGTCTCGATCCATGCCCAGATTGCCCATAAGGCTTCTTGACTAAATGGCCCACCATCGGTTTCTGCGAATACCGGCATATAGGTAATACCATTTCTCACAGCGCCTTTACGGACTCGCATAACATACCAGGCATCGTCTTCAGCATCATGTTTCATTTTTCTTAAATCTGGATTTATACCACCTGACATACCACCAATGCCATGACATCGCGCACAATTCTGGCCATAAGCAGCTTCGCCAACTTTTATAGCAGTTTCATTACCCGAATAAGGGTTTCTTTCCAACCATTCGTCACCGAGCTTTTCCAATCCATCGATGTCAATCGGTTGTGGTGCAATATCGCCATGAGCAAAAGTACTCACTGAAAAAGTTAATATTGAACAAATTAAAAAGATAGAAGATAAAATATTATTACGCTGTTTCATAAGTTGTGATTCTCTTAATTTTAATAGGGTATTACATTATTGACCGTAGTGATTATCTCAAGTTCACTATGTAAAATGATATTGTGTTTAGAACGGATTTTAAATATAACGAAGCAAATTTCATTTATCAAACATTTAAAATAATGAGGCCAACAATTACGTTGGCCTCATCATCAATACATTTATTAGGTAAAATACCTAATAATTACTACAAGAACATACTAGTACAGCTTGAAGACCACTAAGCTTGCGCCTTGGTTGATGCCTTCAATTTGCTTAGCAACTTCGCCACCCCATAGAGGTACAGCTGCACCCCAACCAGATGGAACTGCGATGAACTGTTCGCCACCTTGTTCCCAGGTAATTGGAGAGCCGACGATGCCTGAACCGGTGTTGTACTGCCAAACTTCTTCACCTGTTTTAGCATTAACAGCCTTGAAATAGCCTTCTGGAGTACCGTAGAACACAAGGTTACCACCAGTTGACATTGCACCAGCCCATAGAGGCGCTTTATTCTTAACTTCCCAGACCCGCTTTCCGGTCATAGGGTCAATAGCACGCATTGCACCGATGTAGTCATCAAACAATGGCTTGATGCTGAAACCAGCACCCATGTACGCAGCACCCTTCTTATAGGTAACAGGCTCATTCCAGAGATCCATACCCATTTCATTACTAGCTACATAAAAAAGGCCTGTATCTGGACTATAAGTTGGTCCATACCAGTTTGTACCACCTAGGAAAGAAGGCGAAACAGTAACAACTGCCCCTTTCTTGCCATCAGCACTGTCTGCTGGGTTGCCTGGGCGTTTGCCCGCTTCGATTGGACGACCTGTTTTCAGATCAATTGATGTAGCCCAACTATGGCCTTCAACAAATGGAAAAGCATTTACCAGCTTACCGTTAGTTCTGTCGAGTACATAGAAGAAACCATTTCTGTCAGCATGTGCGGCCAGTTTTTGTTTGCCTTTGTTGAATGCGATTGTATGGTTGGTACCATCATAATCCCACGCTTCGTTTGGCGTGTACTGGAAATGCCATTTGATCTTACCAGTCGCTGGGTCAAGCGCGATGGTTGAAATACCATAAAGATTGTCACCAGGACGCATATGCGAGTTCCATGGCGCTGGGTTACCTACGCCCCACATAATCGTGTCGGTTTCAAGGTCATAGGTACCATTATTCCATGGTGCACCACCGCCAACTTTCCAAAGATCGCCAGGCCAGGTTGCATTCAATGTGCCTGTCATACCGTTTGGTTTACCGTTTAAAGTACCAACGTGGCCTTCAATGGTAGGACGTTCCCAAATCAACTTACCTGTTTTAGCATCGAATGCTCGAACCATACCAACAATACCAAACTCGCCACCGGCAACACCAGTGATAGCCTTACCGTCAACAATAATCGGAGCAGATGTTGCAGAATGACCTGCTTTAAAATCACCTAATGATTGTTTCCAGACGACTTTACCGTTTGAGGTATCCAGAGCAACGATTAATGCATCAAGAGTCGTGAAGATAAAGAGGTTGTCATATAAAGCACCACCTCGGTTGATAACATCACAACAAGGCAGAATGCCTTCTGGAAGACGATGTTCATAAGCCCAGATTTGCATACCTGTTTCAGCATTGATCGCGAACACACGATTATATGATGCAGTTGTGTAGATAACGCCATTGTGAACTAATGGTTGCGCTTCTTGGCCACGCATTTTTTCTCCACCAAAGGAGAAGGTATATGCGGGAGCTAATGATTTAATGGTCTTATCATTAATTTTAGCTAATGGACTATAGCGTTGACCCTGATTACCGATACCATGGGAGACAACATCGCCAGTCGTTTTAGCGTCATTGTTAATGTCATCCATGGTGACACCAGCAGCAGAGCTACTCATAGGCAACGCGATTAATGCGCCAGCTATAGTTATAGATTTAAGAAAGCCTGACTCACAGGCACCTGAGATATACTTCATATTTACACCCCTTCATTTGTGTTGTTATAAACTGACTGTTATCCCCAGCCATGGGTAAAACATTAAAAATGTTTCTCTATAGTAAAAACCTTAAAGTTAATACTCTAAGTATTTAGACTATAAACCTAATGGTAATCATGCAATACACGAGCCATCACAGGAAAATAACAGATGATTGCTTCAATTATCAGCAAATACAAAAAGTTATAAACATGTATTAATGTTATTTATAAAATCTTATAATCGTATGAATATAAAACGTTTTATCATATTCGTACGGTTCATCATGGAACTACCGACTATTACAAAAATATCACTTATTTAGAGCTTAGACAATACAAATAAATTGTAAAATCATATTAAATTTATTGTTTAAAATTAATATGATGCAAAATGCCACAGTTCAAACTAAACAGTACTCAATGAATAAATTAGCATCGGTTTATCAGACAGGCACGGAGTCGATTTCAAAGCTAAAACACCAAACATCGAAGTAAAAAAAAAGCCACCTGCAATTAAACAGGCGGCCTTTGTACTTTTACTGATTGTACTTAGCAGAGAAAAACTATGCAGCTATCCCCTTAGGTACTTCTAATCCAACCCATTTATAGAATTCCGCTATATTAGGTTCAAAATCATGGATTACTGGATACCAAGGTACAGGTGCTTCAACATCATGCTGACACGCGCACTCAGGGCAATAGTACTCACGATAAACCTGCCATTCCGCATCAGGAGACATCAGTTTAGGATAAACCTGGTTAAATTTTTCGACACTATCACGAACATAGATAAGTGCGTTTAACTTCCAGTTTTCTTGATAAGGACCGAAAACATAGCCACAGTCACATTTATTGACAATATCACCATTTTTATCTTCGACGATGTACAAGTGTGGCGCTAATGGTAGGACAATTTTATCTTCCCACTTTGCTCTTTCTTGTAGAACCTCGATGTACATAGAAAATCGTAGTGGATCCTTCGGCATGAATAACATACGTCGGACCGTTTCCCAATCAAGTACGCCGTCGATTAATTCGGCAACCTGTTTTTTTGTATATGTTGTAGACATTTTTTAAAACCTCTAATAATTTATTGTTCAAGCATGTGGGCGTATCAAACGCCCACAAACACTGAATGTTTTATTCCTCGACTAAGACTACCGTCTTAACGTCTGGCATTTGACTTAAGTCCATATGATGCTTAGCACCAAATGCAGGAACACCCAATTCTTTCTCTGTTACTAACCAATCATTTGGCAGGCTCCAGAATGCTCGGAACTTATCCAGAAATGGTTGTGACAACTCAAAAGATGACGCAAACATTTGCTGAACTTGCTTTGATGCTTTCTTATCAAGAATGTTTTGGCGTTCGCCTTTCATCCATTCTTTAACTGGGGTACCACGAGAAAGACGCTCTTTGCGCATTTCTGCTTGGCGAGCCCTAGTCGCGTCAGCATCAACAGTGTAATAACCTTCAGCATCTTTCGTGAACACAGCACCATAGATTTTTATTGCATATTCTTCTAAAAGAACAACATCATTCAAATCTTTCTCAATGTTTTCTATGGTACGGTCTAATGGGTCACCAAAACCTGGGCCACCACGGAGGTAGTTCAAGTATAGATCGCCGTTTTCGAAGATTTCTTCGGTAGTAATACACTGGCTATCACGTTTAACGATAGCGCCTGGCTCTAGATGATTTTCATAATCTGGCTCGTCAGGATTCCAGTCATGGCCCATTGGCAATGATTTACCTTCAGCAATACGCTTATGTAAGCCAGTATTGTGAGCTTCAAAACGATAACCGGTTGCTGATGGATAACCACCATGTAAGCCCCAGTCACTGTTCATGTAGCCATTACCCATGAAGAACATACACCAGTCAGCTGAGTTATGAACCATACGCAGGGTTTCAAAACCCATACCGCCACGATACTTACCATAGCCACCAGTGTTAGATTTGATTGCACGACCCATATACAATAATGGTTCAGCTAATTCCCAAATCTCACAGTCACCCATGTCGCCTTCTGGATTCCAGATAGCGGCCGCATGGTTAAGACCATCTTTCATCGCACAAGCGCCGGTACCACAAGCTGCAGTCTCGAAGCTATTAACAGCGTGAATTTCTTCTTCCTGGTTGAAACCACCACCCTGCATCCAGTTACATGGATTAGAGTTACCCGCGTTAACTTCTTCTAGATAACCGCGTGAGAAATAACCACGACTTACTGCTCTCCATAAAGAGCTCCAAGAAGATACCAAGAAATGCCAAGCATCAGCGTGTGCAGTTCTGCGATCGTTTGGATTAGTCCAGGTACCTTTAGGTAGACGGAATTCAGAAGCGAACAGTGAACCATCATTAATACGTTCTGTTGGTACAACAGTCTGCGTCATCATTACCCAGATACCACTGGTAAAAGCGGTTGGGTTTGCGTTATACGTATGCCAACCCCAACGACTACAGCCTTCAAAATCAAGGCGCCATGTCGCTTCTGGTTTAACAGTAATGGTACAAGGTGCGTGCATGATGGTGTCGACCTTTGCAAATGGAGATGGCACATGTACATCTTCATGCATATAAGGTACGTCAACAAACGCAACGGTATTGTACTTACCAGGGATAAGAATATCGTTAATACGTTTTACTAAACCACGGCGTCCGTCTTCGATGATTTCAGAGGTGAATGTCAAGAAGGTTTCAACACCCACATCAGCAATTACTTCTTCGACGATATCACGGATCATATGGTCACCCGCGATACGAGTTCTTTCATCAAGAATCCAGTATTTTGGTGTACGTACATTTCGTTGTACTTCATGCTGCCAATCACGCATAGGCTTATCATTGATACCCGTTTTACGACAAGTGATTTGAACACCATCACCAAAACGTTGCACTTGACCGTTTGACATAGAGCCTGGTCCAGCAGCACCGGTATCGATTACGTGAGTCACACCACCAACCCAAGCTACCAATTTACCTTCATGGAAGATAGGGACGATAGTTGCGATATCACATGGGTGTACATTACCGATTTGGCAATCATTGTTAGTGAACATGTCACCAGGGTTAACTGTAGGATCTTCTTCCCAGTTATTTTCAATCATGTACTTGATGCACATTCCCATTGTGCCCACATGAATGATGATACCTGTAGAAGTACAGACACAATCACCAGCAGTGTTGTACAGAGTGAAACAAAGCTCACCTTCTTGCTCAACGATAGGAGATGCAGCGATCTTTTTAGCCGTTTCACGTGCGTTTACAACACCTGCACGTAATTTAGAAAATATCTTCTCGAAAGTAATCGGGTCAGATTTCTTCAGTTTAAGCTCTGTCAAACCGTCATAATGCCCGGTTTCTTTTGATGTGTTGTACATATCAGCACGATTCTGCGCAAGGGTCTTACCGTTATACAAGATAGACTTTCTTGTTGTAGAACCACCTGATATTGATTCTGGTTTATTCATATTTTATTCCTCTTTCTTAAATCAATGTTAAGTATTAAAACTTGAACCTATACTTCGATCAGATGGAAAAGTCTGTGCTCATCCATAAATGTTTCGAAACCAGGCGGAACCACAAAGGTCGTTGCATCGGACTCAATAACACACGGTCCAGGCATTTTATTGCCAGGCATAATTGCTTCCATCAGAAATAAATCAGCTTCATGCCATTCTTTCTTGAAGTAGAACTTACGTTTACCCAAGTTTGCTTCAGCAGAAGGTGTAGGTCCTGCATCAGGCTGAGAAGGAATAGCCGGTTTCATAACTTCAACCGTGCCATGCATGATTGCAGTGGTTACACCGTAACCTAATTCAGGTGATTGTGCCGCTGTTGCATACACTCGACCAAAGGTTTCTTCGAAAGCATCGGTTAATGCAGGCCAATCTTTAGCACCACTGATGTTTTTCACTGGCGCTACAATCTCAAGGTCGTTCAACTGCCCCATGTATTGCATACTAAAACCAGGATCAAGCGTTACTTGATCTGCGGTATAGCCATTAATCTTGAATTCTTCAAGAACCTTAACTTCTAATTCGTCCCAAGCCGCCTGTAAAGTCTTACAAGCTTCATCTTTCGCAGCGTCTTCACTATCTGGTGGCATTGCAATATCGACACTCATGTCATAACGATATTCAAATTCTGCAGCCGCACAACCAAATGCTGAGAAACCAGCCGCCCATGCAGGTACGATTGTTTCCTGGAAGCCTAGGCCTTGTGTATAACCATATGCGTGAACCGGACCAGCACCACCGTATGAGAAACAAACAAAGTCAGTAGGGGTATAACCTTTACTTGAGATCATATCACCAAGATGTTGTTTTAGAGAGGCATCAAGCAACTCGATAACACCAGCAGAGGCATCTTCAACAGTCATACCTATTTTATCTGCAATTTGTTCTTTAATGCACTGGCGCGCGCGGTCAACATTAAGCTCTAATGCACCGCCTAAGAAGTTGTCAGGATTTAAATAACCCAGCATAAGGTGACAATCGGTTACAGAAACCGTATCAACACCGCCCTCTTCCCAACAAGTGCCTACTAGATAACCAGCACTGTCTGGACCAAGCTTAATAGCGTCTGAATATGGGTCAATACGGACATAACTACCTGCGCCTGCACCAACGGTATCCATGCCTACTAGCGGCAATGACAATACCAATCGAGCCATATCTTTATCTCGGCCAATTGCAAAGGCACCCTTTACAATCAAAGCCATATCGAAACTTGTCCCACCGATATCTGAACAAGCAATATTTTCATAGCCGAGTTGCTTACCAAGATAAGCCGAACCGATTACACCACCGATTGGGCCAGAAACTAGCGTACGAGCCAATTCTTTTGCTTTCCAGCTGATGGTACCACCATGACTCGCCATTACGCGGACATCAAATTTACCACCTAGACCTGCCATTTTGTCGCTTAGGTTCTTTAATGTGACGCGTGAAGGCTCAGCAGCATAGGCTTCAAGGATAGTGGTGTTAGTACGATGACTCTCTTTACGACTTGGATAATAGTCACAAGATGCAAATACAGGGATGCCTTTACCTGATGCTTTAACTTCAGCAATGACAGCGTCTCTTACAAGTTCTTCATGCGAATGGTTAGCATGTGAATTTAAGAAGCTGATTACAATTGCCTTAATGTCTGTTGCAAGCAATTCTTTTGTTGCTATCACTGCTTCTTCAACACGTACTGGAATAACGACGGTGCCTTGGCAATCGATACGCTCGGTTACACCACGGGTATCTTGAATAGCAACCAATGGGTCATCATAGCGATGCGAGTTCAAATGAAGACGATCTTCGAATGCGTATCCAAGATAACATTGTAGAGCACGGCCCATACGATGGTTATCTTCAAAACCTCTACTACAAATCAATGCGGTACGAATACCTGTGCGTGAGACCACCCTGTTCAGCATAGCTGTACCAGAGTAGACACAAGTGGACATTTGTCCGTAGACTTCCTCAAGACCACGGCCTGACCCTTCTAGGCCATCCTTACTTGATTCAACAACGGCTGCAGCTTCATCGATGCTACTTTGCGCCTTGCCTACAATGAATTGGCCATCGGCCGCGACGAAAAAAGTATCTGTCATTGTGCCGCCGGCATCAATTCCCAATACTTCTATAGGATTATCTGAACTCAAAATTTCTTCCTCCTAGACATTGGTTTGCAAGCCATCTTGGCTATACGAAACCAGGTTATTTATTATGTTTCCGCGTTACTATGAGCAAGAGTCGTGCCTAAATTTAAAACCAACCCAAAAACAGCTTATGTTATTGTTTCTTATTAATTTGCATCAAAAACTTATTTGGAATGGTGGCACTAATAAGCGTATGATTTTCGTCCGGTCGGTCGAACTATGGTCAATTATAAGTCTGATAACAATAATTTCCATTCAGCTTAACCTTGTACATCTGGAGAAACAATATTCGGCGCAACTCTGAAGTAGAAATAGTAGATGAATCTATTGTAGTCGTCATCCACAAAAAAGCTATTATGGGTGACACAAACAAAGTCTATCGCTAGAAATAAGAAAAAAGCATTGAAATAATATTTTCTACTCTTTATTGTTATGTTGAATGCCTATTCAAGTATAATTATAAAAGTACAAATCTTAACGAGAATTATCAAGGTCAACTGAATTAGCCATGCTTACAAAAACCTATAAATCGCGATTGATATTACAATGGACTATCTATACGGGTGTTATGATATTTCTACTCTGGTTCAGCTGGCAGCTTCACCTCCTGATTCAAATATTTATCAATGACCCGACAAAAATTACATTTTTGATCGCACTATTCTTTATAGGTGGAACCATTCATTGTGGTATTCGCGCAAATTATCTATCCAATCAACTTAATGCTATTGCGAATATAGAAGACAACACATTATCCTGGGAGAGTGATGATTCATTACCCTCTCAATTCTTGAAAACTATTACTAAAAGTCTGGAAGGACGAACATTGAGTGGTGAACAATCGGCTGATAATGCATTACTCGCAGACGTATTTGCCGATCAAGCGCACGCCCAGCATGAGATAGGCTGGTTTTTTACCAGTCTGTTAGTAAAACTCGGATTATTAGGAACTGTAATCGGTTTCGTGCTCATGCTCGGCCCCCTATCAACATTAAAGTCTTTTGACATTGCCGATGTTCAAGGCATTCTCACTTCTATGACTGCAGGTATGGGTGTTGCTCTCAATACGACTCTGGTTGGTTTATTGGGAAGTATGTTACTCAGCTTTCAATACTTACTATTAGATAGAGGTGCTGATGAAGTCGTCGCCAGAACGGTGCATTACATGGAGACTGAACTAATACCCGAGCAACACAAAAAGGCTTAAACAATGGGTATCAGACGCTCAACTCGACAATTCGAGCAAGATCCGTTTACTGATTTGTTGTTTAATTCATTACTAGCATTCACCCTGCTTTTTTTGATTACGATCTTATTTTTAAACCCACCGGCCAAAAAAGGGATTATCGATCCCAAAGCTGAGTTTATTGTTACAATTAAATGGGACGACAGTAGTCCTGATGATGTTGATACTTGGGTCAAAGGCCCCAAGGGTGGTGTTGTTTGGTTTCGAAATTCTGAGGTTGGATTGATCCATCTTGATCGAGATGACCGCGGTATAGCTAAAGATAGTATAGTTGTTAATGGCACCGAAATAATTAACCCTCTAAATCAGGAAGTGGTTACCATCCGCGGCAATGTCCCTGGAGAATATATATTTAATGTCCATTACTACAACAGTAAATCTTTAAGACAAGCAAATGTTGAAGTGCGTGCCGTCAAAGTCAACCCACAATTAGAAGTTGTTTATTACGGCACACTTATATTAGAAAATAAAGGCGATGAAAAGACAGCAGTTCGTTTCACCATCGATGCAGATGGCAACGTAACTAATGTTAATACATTATTTAAATCCATTGTTGAGGTTAACAAATTATGAATCAGGCTGTATTAGGGCTCACACTAACATATGTTGCATTAGCAGCTTTAGTGTTAGCCATATTTTTACTTACCCGTTTACCGGTATGGATAAAGTTTGCCTTTGTACTTACTGTCAGTGGATTTTATTACCTCACCTTCTATAGCCTTCAAGGTATGCTTGGCTGGCCTACCCAACAAACCTTACCTGATCAATTTCAATTAATGGCTTCATCAATCACAGAGCCTGATGAAGAAGAAGGTACAGCCGGTCGTATCCATATATGGGCCACGGCATTTATTGATAATGCTCCTGCTGCAGAGCCACGTGCCTATGAACTACCATACGATCTTGACTTACACTCTGCTCTAGAAGCCGCTTTAAAAGAACAACGACGAGGCAATATACAACTTGGAAAGAAAGTAGAAGCCGAAACAACCGATGAAATTGCAAAAGACTTATCAAAATATGGAGAAACTCGTGAAGAAATTGAGTTTTTTGACCTACCTGATCCCGAAGTTCCTGAGAAGTAACATCATACCAAACCACAAGTCTGAATTATGAATAATTTTAACTACTTACAATTATCTCTACTGTTAATTTTTTTAGCGGGTTGTTCTGAGAAACCGATAGGAAGTGAATACTTTCCACTCAATGAAGGCATGAGTTGGACCTACAATCTAGATACTGATTATGGTGAAGATATTGCTTCCACAAAAAGGCAGTTAACGATTTCAAACCTAGGTACCAAAAAGTTTGGTAAAAAAAGTTATTTTGTTCGACGTACGAGTTCAGGTATTGATTACTATCATAATTATGATGATACCGGTGTTTTCCGCGAAGCCTTGCGGACTGTGGTTGAATCAAAACCACGGTTAGATAGAGATAGACGTTACGTTTTAAAGCAACCAATGACTATTGGAACTGAGTGGCGGGAAATAAGCAGGCCACTATTAATACTGCGTGTTTATCCATTTAGAGTTCGGGTGGGTAAAGATGCGCAGGTACCCATGATTTATCGTATAGAGTCACTTTCTGAAACGGTCGCTGTTCCAGCAGGCATATTTGAAAACTGTATCAAGGTTGTTGCTCAAGGCACCTTCAATACTTATACCGATGCCGTGAGTGGCGACACGGAGATCCCTATGTACGTTGAAGAATGGTATGCGCCAGGAGTGGGCTTAGTAAAACAAGTCCGACAAGAACTTGATGGTGACATTATTGATATATTTAATACCCCGGTATTTGTTGGTGGGAATTCAACTCTGTCACTTAAATCATTCGAAGACTAGGTTCTGAACTGACTCTTGTTTATGTTGGCAGACATAACACTCAGGATTTAACCTCCGCCCTTTTGAAAGGTGATGTCAAACTTTTGTAAATATGATTGCATCTCATCCTTGCTTAAGTTCTTAAACCTGAAGTTCATTGGCGTATGATCAATCTTCATAGAAGCTATCTTTCTGATTTTTTGTTTTTCTAAAGAAATGGTTATTTCACCGTTTGCGAAGGGGAAACTGACCGATGAATTAATTTTGTCGAAATTTAAAAGCTCACTATTACTTATTGTTTTCGTTATTAATCGATAAAACTCAACATGGGTTACCGCCATATCTCGTTCCAATTCAACCAAATCCGTCATTACATTCATACCCTACCATTGTGGTTTAACGAATCTCATCCCTAGCATGATAAAACGAGAAAGAGATTAGTTTGATTTCAACCACCGGCAACAGGGGGCCAAACTGCGAGCGTATCGCCTTCGCTAAATGTCGGTTTTTCTCTCTCATTAGCGTCTAGATAAACACCATTGAGTAACACAAGATGTGCCGACTCTTTAGGGACATTAAATTTCTCAAGAATTGAAAAAGCTGTTTCTGAAGCAGGAATATCTAGTTTAGTAGCATGTTTTACTGCGTTTTCAGGCAAATACTGACTTAAACCCGCATATAACTTTAATGTGATTTCCATTAACTAATTACATGACTCCAGCGTTATGACCTATGGCCTGAGTATTTGCTAGGTAAGCTTCCATTATTCTTGTCGGATCTTTTATTAAATGGTCCTTCCACTTACCTAAATTTAGCTTGCTTTGTATCAGTCCTCTAAGAACGCCTACGTGCTGAGTCAAGCCAACTGCTTGTGCTCCAACCATGACATCGTCCTCAAAAGAAAGACTCAAATAGCGATAACGATCGTTATCACATAGTTTTGCGGATTCACCGCCATCGATACCCATCCATAAACCATAAGAACTCGATATTAGCCCCATCGTATCTAGGACATTCATATTGACACATCCCTGATGGACGGTATCTTTGCCAGCCATATTCATGGCGGCAATACGTCCATGATCGGCCGCAGTAGGCTGAATCGCCTGGACACTATACTCACCCGTAGAAAAATCTTTACCTTGGCAAACATCACCCGCAGCATATATATCAGTAATATTGGATTGCAGACGGTCATTAACTAACACGCCTTCATCTGTTTCCAGCCCACTCCCGTCTAAGAATTGAATATTAGCGGCAACACCCGTTGCAGATATAACCAAATCAGCATCAAGCACTTCGCCATTATCAAGTTTAACTTTAAGTGACTCGCCACTGCCCTTTTCGATTGCATCAACGCGCGTTGAAGTATGTACAGAGACACCTTTTTCCTGACACCAACTCTTGATCATATTGCCAGCAGTTTGGTCCATCATCCTGGGGACCATTCGGTCACCCATTTCAATTACGGTAAGATTTACTTTTCGTAGCGCAAGGGATTCTAAAATAATACAACCAATAAAGCCGGCGCCCATTAAAACGACATTAGAACCAGGCCTGGCTTTATTGACGATATTTCTGCCATCCTCAAGCGTCCAGCAAGAATGAATACCGGGTAAGTCCATGCCTTCTATAGGTGGTGTAATTGGGTGTGAGCCCGTAGCAATTAAGAGCTTGTCATAATTGATCGCGTCATGCTGTTCAAGATTCAATGATTTATTTTTTGGATCGATAGTAGTTACTCTGTCCCTAATAACATCGATATCTTTACTACCAAAATGTGATGAAGATTTTCTGAGATAGGTACCTTCTTCGTTAATCTTGTCGATCAAATAATATGGTAACGCCATCCTAGAATAGGGTGGTTCAGGTTCATCCCCAATCATAATTATGCTTGATGTTGGATCAACTTTACGTAATGTTTCTGCTGCTATAACACCTGATGGACCTGCGCCTACAATCACATGCTTCATCTCTTTACCTCTCTAATGTTTTAACCGACTATAAACCAGAATCTACAGATCTAGACTACAGACCTAGGCGAGAACGGGTTTCATCTGTCGGCACACCATCAAGTGTCCAACCTCGTACTTCATAGTATTCTGGTAACATTTTATGTAAATCATTAGCTCTGCCTTCGGCAGGGCCTGTTTTAGCAGCATCTTTCAGAAGTCGTTTAGGTAATGTGTCGTCCTTTGCCGTAATCCCAGCCGCTAAATTATAATCACGTTCCATCGTCCAGATACGCTCACCAACTACCAAACATCGCTCTGCACTCCAGTCACCTTCGCAAGCGGCATCTATTTGCGGAGCAATATCTTCAAGTGTCCAAGCGAATGTGGTAAAGGCACAGATTCCTGCTGAATCTACAACGGCTGTTGCATCTTGAAAGGCCTTGACCAAGCCTGCTTTACCATCTGTAGCCAGTGGATCTGTCTTCTCAGGAATACCTAATATTTCTGATGCAACCGTATAGCCTCGAAGATGACACGCACCCCGGTTAGAAGTAGCGTAAGCCAAACCAATACCTTGTATGCCACGTGGGTCATAAGCAGGAAATTCCTGACCTTTTACGGTCATAGATAGCTCAGGACGACCGTATTTTTCACACAGCCTTTTTGAGCCCTGTCCAAGCTCTATACCAAAGCCCTCGCCTCTTACCGTGACCTCTGTCGCCCAGATTAGCGCTTCGGCAGAACCAAACTTCAGTTCCATGCCACCGGTGTCTTTTACTGTAATAGCACCTTCTTCAAACAACTCCATAGCCGCAGCTATCGTCGCACCCAGTGATATTGGATCAACAGCATCCTCATTACATAAGAAATTAGCCGCCGTAATCGCATCAAGATCATCAACGCCGCAATCAGATCCCAAAGACCATGCATTTTCAAATTCAAGTCCGCCAGAATTACCGTGATATTGAGGTTTGTCTTTTACTGAAAAGTGGTCCTTATCTACTGTAGAAATACGCTGGCAGGCAATGGTACAACCAAAACATGCGCCGTTGGTCGTCAGATTAGCCTTACCATCACTTTCACGAACTTCTAGCATGGCTTCACCAGAGATTTTACTTGCGCCTTCAAACTGCACATCTTGATGATTACGTGATGGTAATGCGCCGACCTCGTTTATTACATTCATCAATACTTGTGTTCCGAGTGCAGGTAAACCTTCGCCGGTAACCGCATTTTCTGCCAATACTTTCTTACCATCCTCAGACGCCTTGAAAAATTTTGTCGGGTCACTGATATTTCCAACACCTTTGGTTCCACGAATGGCAACTGCCTTGAGGTTCTTTGAGGCCATGACAGTACCCACACCAGAACGTCCCGCTGCTCTATGCAGGTCATTGACGATGGCAGAAAACAGACAACCTTTTTCAGCTGCACGTCCGACTACTGCGATGCGCACTAGTGGGTCCTGGTGTTTGGCATGAATCTGTTCGTCTGTTTCCCAGGCTGATTTACCCCAAAGATCATCTGCGGGAATTAGCTCTGCCTTATCATTTTCTATGTATAGATAAACAGGTGTTGGCGACTTGCCTTCGAGAATAATCATATCGAAACCTGCATTTTTCATTTCGTTGCCGAAATAGCCGCCTGAGTTAGAACAAGCAATGCAACCTGTTAAAGGACTCTTGGTGACGACTGAATATCGTCCTGCAGTTGACACCATGGTTCCGGTCAATGGACCTGTGGTCATGATCATCTTGTTATCAGGACCCAAGGCATCACAGGTGGGATCAGTCTCTTCAACCAAATATTTTGTTGCCAAGCCACGCTGACCTAAATAATCGTTAGCCCATTGCATGTTGAGGGGTTCAGTCGTAATCGAACCTTTAGTTAGATTCACACGTAGTACATTTCTAGTCCAAGCCATTTCGTATTCTCCTACGTCTATGCGTTATCTTGCGGAAGATTTTGTGCTGCATGAGCACGCATTCTTTCCAAGCCAGTATGATCGGAATCTACATAGGTTATCGCCTGTGTAGGACAAGCCTTCGCACATTCAGGGTCACCGCCACATAAATCACATTTTTGAACTACAGCCGTCTCTTGATTATAATTAACTGTACCAAATGGGCAGGCTATGGTGCAGACCTTACAACCAACACAGATGTCATCAATAACTTCTTTTGCGCCGGTAGCTTCATTTATAACAATAGCTTCGACGGGGCAGGCATGTAGACACCAAGCCTCTGTACATTGCGTGCATGTATAAGGAACGAAACGCCCTTCATCATGAAAAGTAAATATTTTTATACGCGATTTTGAAGGATTAAAAACTCCTTCTGCCTGATAGGAACAAGCCATTTCGCATTGTAGACAACCAGTGCATTTTTCTGGTTCGATCTGTAAAGATCTGAGCATTGTGTATATCCCTCGTTGGTGTTAATTCCTGATTTGAATTCTTAAAGATCCAATATCTAGGTAACTTTATATTGTGATTAATTAAGTAACAATTAATAGTAATTTACATTAACAGAAGTATAACCATTATTTTGACTGATAGCACCCATAGTATAAAACTCGGAATTAAGATATTTATCTATATAAATTAACTTGTTGCAAAATGCGGCAACTTTTGAAGCTTTGCTAAATCACTAAAACCTATAAAAGTTAATACAATTGTATACAAAACTAAATTTACGCTATATTTAGCTAATAATTCACAAATATTGATGTCCATGTAACTAACTGTAAACTGATCACAATGTCTCAGGTAGAAACAATTAAAGCAGCAATTCCACTAAATGCTACTGCTTCACAACATGCAGTCAGAAATGCATGGGAAAAGTTTGTCACTACTGGTGAGTTAAACCATAAACAGATTCGCCCTGTCATAGCAGACAGTTGGCTTCGTTGCCATGAATTAGGCATTGACCCTCTAGGGAGCCGGGCACGCACGGTAATATCTAAAGAAGAAATCGAAGCAAAACTCCATACTGAAAACTTTGGCGTCTCCGGAGTAAATGTATTTAATAGAATGTCCAACACACTTGAAGACACGGGGCATGCTCTAGTTTTAGCGGATCATACAGGATGTATTTTATATTCAGTTTTTCATAAGCACATACAGGATCATCTAGAGAAGGTTAATTTTAGACCCGGTGGTGAATGGCATACAGATGCCGTTGGTCCTAATGGCATAGGCACGACATTATCGCTTGGCAAACCAGAAGTCGTTATGGGAACGGAACATTACTGCCAAGGTTGGAAACCTTGGGTATGCTATGGCGCACCGATTCATAACCCAAGCGATCATTCTGTGCTTGGTGTAGTTGATATCACCGGCCCCGCCAACAAAATCTCTATCGAAGCTATGGCATTAGCTATATCGATTGCTCATTCAATTGAGTCTGATTTATCTGTTTTACAACTTACCAAACGTGAAAAATTACGCCAAGCCTATAGAATTTTACAAATGAAATGGCCAAATGATGCAAGTATTGCTGTTGATGAGTATGGTTTTGTCATTGATATGAACTCACACGCTGATACCTTACTAAATATCCCATATTGTATATTAAACCAGTCTATCCATTCATTTTTACCCAAGCTTTCACACTCTATTAATTTGTGTATTACTAATGGTGTTGAAATGGAATGTGAAATTGAACTCGATAAAATGTTGATGAATAGCGCGTATTTTCGATTTACACCGATTATAGAAAGTGGTGAAAGATTAGGTTGTTTTATTATGATTCTAGGCGGGGCGGAAATACACCATGATTTAACCAGCCTGCGATCAAATGAGGATGAATTAATCAGAAAAACACTCGTGCAAACAAGTGGCAATATCAGCAAGGCCGCCAGGATTCTAAATATAGACCGCGCAACAATTTACCGTCGACGTAAGAATTGGCAATGACAAATACATTCTTACAAAAATTCATACTTAATCGTCTTTAACATTCAGGCAATTTTCCTATCCATTTTTAATGGAATTTATCCTATATTGCATTGTCGAAGTATTCAGTTACTTCAGCTATTCACATATGGCAAGATATAACCACAAACCTATCACTACAGGTAACACTTCATGTTGAAAAAACACATCGTGAAAATTAAAACAGGCTTTATTGCAATACTATTAACTTCTAATATTGCTTTCGCAGAAAACATAGAAGTAAAATTCGCTTATTTAGGGCAAAAAGGACACACCGCCCTGCTTGGTGCGCAACAAGGTCTTAGCGAAGCTAATCTACAGGGTCAATTTCTCAATCAAAAATACGATCTAGATCTAATATCTATAGAGGATGCAAATGCGCACGACTTTTCCGATTACATTGCAGTCCTGACAGCTGTCGATACCGACACCTACATAAAGCTTACTGAATCTTTGCCTGATATAGCTGTCTTTAACTTATCACTTAAGGATGACGAACTAAGATCAACTTGTATAAATAATGCACTACATATAATTCCAAGTAACACGATGGAAGCAGATGCCAAAAACCAATGGCAAAAGAAGAAACCCGATTCAACTGCAAAGGCTCAAGCTTGGCATCCGGACTTTGTTAAATTCGCTGCACGAGATCTCAACAAACGTTTTAAAAAGAATCAAAATAAATTAATGGATGATAATTCATGGGCTGGTTGGGCTGCAGTCAAGATGACATCTGATACCGTTGCAAGAACAAAAATAAACGACTCGGCAAAGATGCTACATTATCTTAAAACAGAACTTGCTTTTGATGGCCAAAAAGGAAGTGTTATGAATTTCAGAGAAACTGGGCAGTTACGACAACCTATGTTATTGGTAGAAGACAATAACATTGTTGCAGAAGCACCCGTTCGAGGCATTGCTAAACCACCAACATTAGACAGCTTAGGGATATTAAGCTGTGAAAAGTAACCTATATATATTTGAAATTAACACTATCAGGAGTTTGTAAATGAAATTATATTTGGCACCAATAATATTTTTCGTCTTTGTATGTAATTCAGTCAGTGCTGCACCGACTGGGCGTATCTTTGTTACAAATGAGCGCGGCGACTCTGTTTCTGTTATTAACGGCAGTTCATTAACGGTCGAAGCAACTATTGATGTAGGTGAACGTCCTAGAGGAATTGGTCTCTCTCCAGATGGAAATGAACTTTATGTTGCAGTAAGTGAAGAAAATAAAATAAAAGTCATTGACCCTACCTCACTCAAAATTCTAAGAGAATTTGAAGCTGGTTCTGATCCAGAAACGTTCGCTGTACACCCTAATGGCAATATTTATATTTCTAATGAAGATGATGCAAAAGCAAGTGTGTTTGACCCAAAGACTGGAGAACAAATAGCAGAAATTCATGTTGGTCTAGAACCAGAAGGCGTAGCTATTTCACCTGATGGTAAACGCGTAATCGTTACCAGCGAATCAACAAATATGCTCCATGTTATTAAAGCATCTGACAATACGATTGAGAATAATATTCTTGTTGGTTCACGTCCACGTGCAGCAACGTTCACTAAATCCGGTGACATTGCCTATGCAACAGCCGAGATTAGCGGTGAAGTTGTTAAGGTCGACATGAATACAGGAGAGATTCTGAAAAGAGGCAGTACTGGTGATAGCAAATCAAAACCTAAAGATGTTGTCCTAAGCAAGGATGAGTCCGTCATCTATGTCGCTGGTGGAAGAGCTAATAAAGTTGTCGTGATGGACGCTAAAACCCTAGAAATAATAACCGGTATTCCGGTAGGAAAACGCGTTTGGGGTCTGGCTATTAGTAAAAATGGCGAACAGGTCTTTTCGACTGACGGTGTAAGCGGAACTGTCTCGGTCATTAACACCAGTAAAAATGAAGTCATTAAAACTGTTGAAGTTGGTAAATTCCCTTGGGGCGTTGTTATCAACGACTAGAGGTTTATTGGGGGCAGCATTTTAGCTGCCCCACACTTCATGCTTGAATAATGTTATGCCTTATCGCAAGCCGCGCGATATCAGCAACGGTTGAAACGTTAAGTTTACTTTTTATTTGGGTACTATAGTTAGCGACTGTTTTATAGCTTAGACACAATCGTTTCGCAATTTCACTGGTATTTGAACCTTCTGCCAACATGCAGAAAATTTCAAATTCACGCGTGGATAAATCAGAAAGCAATGAATCTTGTCCTCGAGATTTCTCATAGGCTAATCTTTGTGCAAGTTCTGCATCTATGTACTTCTCTCCTTTTGAAAGTCGTATTATTGCGTCAACAAGTAATTGTGGATCGGTGCTTTTTGTAATGTAACCACTGGCGCCCGCTTGTAATGCTTGTTCTACAAAGATAACTTCTTCATGCATGCTAAACACAAGAATTGTTGCCTTATTGTCGCGGGAACAAATACGTTTTATTGCCTCTATACCGCCTATCCCTGGTAAAGATAAATCCATAACAACGACATCTGGCTTATGCGCACTATACAGTTGATAAGCCTCCTCACCATTGCTTGCTTCTGCCACAACTGTAATCTCAGGCGCGTTTTTCAACAACATATTATAGCCAGCGCGCACCACCGCATGATCATCAACTAACATTACATTTATTGTATTACTCATAAAAACTTCTCTTCCAATTTTATTGGAATTCTAATTTTGATCGTCAGGCCATTATCAGGCTCACTAATAAGGTCGAATACCCCATGGTTCATTTCAACTCGTTCTTTCATTCCAGGCAAGCCTAAACCTGTCATTAATTTATCTTTGTTTAAACCGACACCATCATCCTGAATATTCAGGTTTATATATTCTGTACCAGAAGAAACAACTTTATTCATTGTTATTAGTATTTTACTAGCAGATGAATGTTTTAATGCATTGGTCAAACTCTCTTGAACAATTCTAAACAGGCTAATATTCAATAACTCTGCTAGATCAGCTGGAATATCTGAAAACGAAAAGTGACAAAAAATATCATCCTGCCGGCTATTCCAGTCATCAATCATCGATTGTAAGGCTTTTACCAAACCAAACTCATCTAAAACAGATGGTCGTAATCTGTGCATCATGTTTTTTGCAACTTGATAGATATGGTCTGAATATTCGATTATCGTTTTCACACTTGAATTAGTGCGATCTTGATCTGAGTTCTTATCATTCATAACAGCAGCAGCAACAGCTTTAATAGCAGCAATCGTCTGGCCTAATTCATCGTGTAGTTCTTGTGCGAGATGCCGACGTTCTTCTTCTTGAATCTCAAGTGATCGTTGCGTTAATGACTGGTTCTTCGCCTTACTCTCTAATAAAACCTTGGCCATATGATTGAATTGTTGCGAAATTCGATCTAATTCAGGCAGGCGAAAATGCGGCAACTCTAATTGATAATTTCCTTTTTCAATATCTGATAGTCCTGACAATATCGCATCTATCGGAGCTAAATATTTTCCAATCGCCAGATATAATAAAATGTTAGCCAAAATAATAAATGCTAATAAAAATATTAAGATACTTCGAACTTCAGTCCAATTTTCATCAATTTCATCGGCTGGATCAGCACGAATGATTATGCCTTTGGGGGGCGTCACCGGATTGTATAACCAATGACGAATTTCTGTTGGTGGTGGTTTTACCAACCTGACAAACCAGTCAGGCGCTTTAATGTCCTTTAGAACAGCAAATTCTTCTATCGGTGTCAGGACATCATTTGAATTGTGTATATCAATATGCAGATGACGTGTCAGTTCAAGTTCTGAGAGCCTGCGTAATATTTGTATTTGCTTTTGTTCATCCGAATCCAATGATGCTGAAGAAAAAGCAATCTGGATCAATTGCAGGGCAAGGTTGGCAGTCGATTCAACTTCATGCTGAACGGCATTACGCGCATTTGTAATAATATAAAAACTACTACAAATGAACAGGCTGACAAATAACAGCGTTATCAGTAAATTAAGCCTGATTCTGAGGCTCATCGATTTTTTGACCTCTTGATTAAAGATTTTAGAAATACAGCCGAGCTAACTGATAGTAATATATATTCTAATTGAACTAACTATATTAAAAATTATATTCTTAGGGTAAATTGTGAATTTAAAATACTATTTAATGAATTAGGAAAAATTCTTGATGGACAAGCACATCAAATTATTTATTTTACCCCCAATCTTAGCTATTGCACTATTGAATACTGCTAGTGCAGAGACAACATCTCTGGATTCAGCAGTAGAAACCAAACTGCAAGCCCAGAAAGATGTCGTGAAATCACAGAAAAAAGTGGACACACTGGTAATTCAAACCAGAGATATGGTCCAGGAATACCGTGATGCAATACGTAAGACGGACAGCCTTGGTACTTATAATGGTCAATTATCAAAATTAATTAAGCAACAAAAAGTATCCTTGAATGCTATTAAGCGTCAACTCGACAATGTCGAGGAAACTCAAAGAAACATTGTGCCTTTGATGATTAAGATGATTGATACATTAGGCAAGTTCGTAGAACTTGACCTTCCTTTTTTAATGCACGAACGCCAACAACGTGTAATCGATTTAAAAAACGTTATGGATCGCCCTGATGTATCACTCCCTGATAAATATCGGCGCATTATGGAAGCATATCAAATCGAGATGGAATATGGCCGAACGATAGAAGCCTATTCTGATACGGTCAAGCTAGATGGCCAGGAATATACCGTTGATATTTTACGTGTTGGCCGCTTGTTGATTAGCTTTCAAACACTTGATGGAAAAATAAGTGGTGTATGGAATAAGGAATCAAAGTCTTGGGAAAAAATTTCCTCTGAGTATGACCGTTCTATTAAGCGAGGCATACAAATCGCAAAAAAACAGGCACCACCTGAGCTGATAAAACTGCCGCTCAATATGGCGGGGAAAGAATAATGAAGAAATTAATTTTTTTAAGTCTATTCCTTTTCCTGACACCTGTTTCTGCTGAAGAACCCAATGATTTACAGTCATTATTAGAGCAGGTTAAAAAAGAGCGCTCCCAAGAAAAGGCTGCCCTTGCAAAACGAGAGTTAAAGTTTAAAGGTGCTCATAGTGAACAAAAACAATTATTAGATAATGCGTTAAAAGAACTAGCGAAAGAAGAAGAACGGAGTGCATCACTAAGAAATAATTATGATTCTTATGATATTGAGATAGCTCAAAAAAATGTAGTTTTAAAGGAGAAAATGGGCGCTCTCGGTGAGCTTGATGGCATAGTCAAGCAAATAGCAGGAGATCTAGACACTATCATCGACACCTCTCTCGTCTCAGCTCAAAAACCTGGACGCGATGGAATTCTTGATATTTTATCTAATCGTAAGGAGCTGCCTTCTTTAGAGGAACTGGAAGAGATCTGGATATTGGCTATGGATGAAATGGTCGAATCAGGAAAAATTGTCACCTTCCCGGGAAAAATTGTCACCGCAGCAGGTAATGAGATTGAACAGAATGTAACACGCATAGGTGTTTTTAATGCTGTATCTGCGGGTCGTTTTTTACGGAACTTGCCTGCAACGGGGAAATTAATAGAACCTGGCAGACAACCAAGGCAACGCTTTTTAGATATGGCGCAGAATGTTGAAACTGTTGATTCCGGTATCCAGGCATTTCCAATCGATCCTACGCGCGGTGCTATGTTGGCTCTTCTGGTTCAAGTGCCCGATCTTAAAAATAGAATTGAACAAGGTGGACTTGTTGGTTACGTTATTATCTTCATCGGTTTGATTGGCGTTTTAATATCTTTAGAACGTTTGATTCTATTAGTCACCACTGGTCGTAACGTTAAAAAACAACTTAACAGTAAAAAACCCGGCGACAATCCTCTCGGTCGCATCATGCAGGTTTATGAAAAGAACCCTGATATTGACACCGAAACTCTGGGCCTGAAACTAGACGAAGCTATTTTAAAAGAAATGCCCAGGATTCAACGAGGTCTGGGCGCACTTGCCTTACTTGCAGCAGTATCACCCCTGCTCGGCTTATTAGGAACGGTAACGGGTATTATTGAAACATTTCAATCGATAACGCTTTATGGCACAGGTGACCCGCGTGTAATGTCTGGTGGTATCTCACAAGCATTAGTAACAACGGTTATGGGGCTGCTAGTTGCTATCCCCTTATTGTTATCGCATAGTTTTCTTTCTTCAAAGAGTAATTCCTTAATTCAAATTCTGGATGAGAAAAGCACAGCATTTGTTGCGCTGCTCGCCGAGATGAACCGTATTAAAAAATAATGTTTGAACAAATAGACATCATGAGAGACTTCTTTGCTAAAGGCGGACCTGTCTTTGCTGGTGTTTTTGTTTTATCAATATTTCTTTGGGCACTTATAATTGAACGTTATTATTTCTTATATAAGGTTTACCCAGTACGTCTTGAAGCTATTGTGCAGCAATGGCAACAACGACGCGAAAGGTCTTCCTGGTTTGCACTAAAAATCAGGGATGGTTTATTAAGCGAAATATCAATCGAATTAAAACATAACTTGATCCCTATTCAGGCATTAACAGGAATATTGCCGCTACTTGGTTTACTGGGTACTGTCACCGGAATGATAGCCATCTTTGAGGTCTTAAACGTATTTGGTAATGGCAATGCCCGCGGTATGGCAGACGGCATATCCAGAGCACTATTACCAACAACTGCAGGCCTGGTAACGTCTATCATTGGTATATACTTTAGTGCAGATCTCTACAAGCGCACTAAAACGAAAGAACTAATGGCTAAAGACCTACTAACACACAACTAATTATGAGACATACACACACCAAGCAAGAATCAGCTGCCGAAAGCGTTAATCTAACACCGCTTATAGACATGGTGTTTATCTTGCTGATATTTTTTCTTGTTACCGCATCATTCACTAAAGAGTCGGGGATTGATGTTGATCGACCAACAGCACAAACAGCTGTCAGAGAAGAACAAGGCAGCATGATCATTGGCGTCAGTAAAGACGGTGAGATCTGGATTGACAATCAAAAAATAGATATGCGTGCTGTTCGTGCTCACGTAGAACATCTACACGCACAAAACCCGGAAGGAACGGTCATTATTCTTGCTGATCAAAGTGCGCGAACAGGAACAACCGTTGAAGTACTTGATCAAGTTCGTCTTGCCGGCGTCTCCAACGTGTCAATCGCAGCATCAAATGAGTAATTAATATTTCCCATTGTGTAAATTATGCAATTCCCAAAACTGAATATACTGGACGCCGCGAAGGTCCCGTCCGTAATTATCATTGCAATAATTTTAAACATTGCAATATTCATATTGATTCAGCAGTTGGTGAGTAACGAACATGCACCAGAATTGAACTTGACTGACATCAACCTTGTTGATTTTATACGGCTAGATCAAAAACCGGAGCCACCTAAGCCGAAAAAAGAAATTGACGAGATTGAACCGCCACCTGTTGAAGAAGAGCCCCCTCCCCCGGAAATGCCTGAGCCACAAATTGAACAGCCTCAAACAATGGAAACAGATCTATCTCCGCCTGATATAAACATGCCTTTATCGCTATCAGGCACTCCATATCTTGGCGACTTTGCGAAAAGTTCTATAAAAGCAAAACCGCGCAGCAAACCTGCAAGGCCTAAAATTGATACCAATGTAGTACCAACATTAAGAATCCCGCCAATTTACCCTCTACGTGCTTTACGTAGCGGCATTCAAGGTGTTGTTACAGTAGAATTTACAATAGCGATTGATGGTTCAGTTAAAAATGCTGTCGTAGTGAATGCTAAACCACCCAAAATATTTGATAGCGCTGTTCTAAAAGCGATATCTAAGTGGAAATACAATCCAGATATTGTTGATGGAAAACCGACAGAAAAGCGTGCACGCCAAGACGTTAAATTTAAATTAAAACGATGAACATATTTTCACAAAAACTAATATCAAAAAGCATTTTAATGTTTATGCTTGTCGTTTGTTGTAGTTCTCTCTTTGCTGAAGAAAAGAAGAAGACTTATCAATTAGAGGCTAATCTACATGCTGAGTTAATTGGAATTCATAAACAAATTGATGAAGGACAAAACGGTGAGGCACTTAAAAAACTAAAAAAATTAATCTCATCAAAAAATCTTAAAACTTACGATTCCGCCGTCATCCATCAAACGATGGGCTTCGCCAAAAGCAACATTGGTGAGTTCAGTGAAGCTGCAAAACATTTCATCAAGGCATTATCTCTTGATGCTTTGCCCGCCGATGTTACGCATGGATTAAACTATTCTACTGCACAGTTACTCATTCATATAGACAAGACAAAAGAGGGTTTAAAATATTTGTCTAAATGGTTTGATAATGAACCAAAACCAACGGGAGATGCACATATATTAGCTGCAACAGCTTATTATTATCTCAAAGACTATAAGCAACTTATTTTTCATGTGGAAAAGGCACTAGCTCTATCCAGCAAGCCACCGCTAAGCTGGTATGAACTGTTATTAGCCGGTTATTATGAGATAAAAGAATATAAAAAATCAGTCACGCTACTCGAAACAATCATCAACAAGCATCCGGAGAAAACAAATTACTGGTTACAGCTGGCAGAGATCTACCAACGCCTGAAACAGGATAAAAAAGCATTAGCTATATACGAACTGGCATATGCAAAAGGCCTGTTAAAAAAAGATGATATCAATCGGCTAATCAGTAATTACCTATATCTAGAAATGCCATATAAGGCCGCTGTCATCCTTGAAAAGGAAATGTCTGCTGGTAACATTAACCTGGATATTAAAATGTTAACGTTACTCGCAGATAGTTGGTTGCTTGCACAGGAAAAGCAAAAAGCTGAACCTGTATTTAAACAGATTATTAAAAAATTTAATGATAACCATTCTCGGCTTAGATTAGGTCAACTTTATATTGAAGCAGAACAATGGGAAAAGGTAATTGAAGTTCTTGATATTGAATTCCAATCTGAAAACAAAGTTTTATTGTCTAAAGTGAATCTGCTTTTAGGTATTGCACAATATCATTCTGAAAACATCGACAAGGCAACACGGGCCTTTACCAATGCGTTATCTGACAAATCAACAGAGGAACAAGCTAGTTGGTGGTTGGAACATTTGAAGAATAAAACAACAAAAACACAAGACAGTTAAGAAAATACTTTATTGAAACGCTTCCAGCACTTTAATTAATTCACTTGCAGTTTGTATTCTATTATGCGGTTTCTTTGCTAGAAGAGAATCGATAACATCCTGATATTGTTTCAAACTGCTTGGCAATCTTGGAATGGGTGCATGAATGTGCTGATAGATTAACGAGGAAGCGGTTGCTGCTGTATATGGTTTATCTCCGGTAAGTAATTCATATAATATTACCCCGACACTATAGATATCTGAGCGTGTATCAACATCATCACCCTCGCCTTGTTCAGGACTCATATAATGAGGTGTGCCTAATATCTGCCCCATTGTCGTAATGTCACTCACTTCATCTATCTTTTTTGATATACCAAAATCAGCCAGTGCAAGACTGTCATCACCACGAAACATAATATTGGCTGGTTTCAAATCTCTATGTACAACATTGATAGCATGTATTTGTGCAAGTCCATAAGCAATATGCGTAGCATAGATAACAGCTATCTCATGATTTAAACCCAACTCGGCACGTTGCTTCAAATCACCGCGAGAAAAAAATTCCATTGCAATATATCCGTAATCTTCAGTTATTCCATGCTCATAAATTTTAACGACGAATGGTGAGTTTAGGCTGGCGATTAAATTCGCTTCCTGGATAAAACGCGTCACTAGTTTTGAATCATGTATCCGTGTCAAATCAAGCACTTTTAAAACAACCGTCAGTTTATCTGTCACGCGTTCTGCCAGATAAACCTTTGACATGGCACCTTCACCAATCATTCGAACAAATTTATAACCAATATCTAAGCCGGTATCTGGTACCACATCTTTCTTATGTACCTTTTTGATTATCTGAGTGGCATCATTTATTTCATTTTCGTGATCACTATAGGTACGTTTTGAGAATTCGGTAGCTTCAGCAACCATCTCGGCAATGCGTTTCGGTTTGATATCAACCTTATTGATGTAATCAGCTGCACCTAATTTAATTGATTTAACAGCGATATATTCATCACCTTCAGCAGTAAGAACAATCGTCGGTGGGAATCCGGGTTTATTTCTAAACTCTTTAAGCCACTGTAATCCATCTTCATATGGCCCTAATTTATAGTCCAAAAACAACATGTCGTATTGGAACCATTGATAATCATCTGGTGGCTTACCGAGATTATCAAAGTCATATTCGATGATTTCAGCATCCTTGAACTCTTTGCGCAGATACAAGCTAAGCAGCGCTCTGAAATCACTAGAATCATCGATTATTAAAATTTTCATATGAATATTTGTTATATGGATAGCATGTGTCTTTTACGACATAAAATTATTTTATTTAAAAAGTATTTTTAATTCAATCAATTATCGTACTTTAATGATGTTATTTCTTGAAATAAATACGGAAGAAGCCCAGTTTCTTTAATAGAAATTGATAATCAAGCGTTTTAAAATAATTCGCCTGCTTAAGTAGATGTTATCGTCACTTCTTGATAATGCTTTGATTTAAATCAGATATACCAATTATTATTTATTAAATCGACCAAATTTCAGCATGATAGCCGGCATGATAAGCAGATTGAGTATCGTTGAAGATGCCAAACCACCAATAATGATTGCCGCCATTGGACCCATGATCTCACGGCCAGGATTATCGCTATTAATAGCTATAGGCAACATAGCCAATGCGGTTACTAGTGCTGTCATCAATATTGACGGTAATCTTTCCTTTGCACCTTGAATCGCGACCTCAAGATTCCAGGGTAAGCCTTCTTCCTGCACCAGATACTGATAATGAGATACCAACATAATCGAATTACGAATGGTGATTCCAAACAGCGTGACAAACCCTACCAGAGAACCCACTGAAAGTCCCCCGCCGGTAATCAAAACGGCAATTACACCACCTACCAATGCAAACGGCAGGTTGATTAACATCAACAACACATGTCTAAAGCTGCCAATGGCAATGTAAATTAACATCATCACGACGGCCAAGACTAAACTCGAGAGCACAATCAATTCTTCTTTTGCCTTCGCTTGCTCAATTGCAGCTCCAGTAAACTCTGGATAAATCTCAGCACTAAATTCGACCTGTGCAAAGATTGTTTCTTCGAGATCATTCATGAAGCTAACAATATCTCGTTCAACAACATTACTGGTTATGCTCTGCAAACGCTGTCCATCCTGATGCAGGATATTATAGCGACCACTATGCTGACGAATATCGGCAAACTCCTCCAATGGCAATAATAAACCACCGGCAGTTTTAATCGGTAATTGGCGAACATCATTAGGTGTTTGACGTTTGTTTTCAGGTAAGCTGACGACAACATTGAAAACACGATTATCTTCTTGATACTTCGCAACAGACAATCCTTCGAATGCAGTCTTGATGCTATTCACAACCTCTAATGGCGCAAGACCGTGCTCATTTAACTTATCCAGACGTAATGCAATCTGCAATAGTGGCGTCGGCGTTGAAGACTGAACTTGCACACTGCTTGCTCCGTCGATGGTCTTCATCACCGCGGCAACTTCCGTCGCCTTTTTATCTAAGGCATCTAAATCATTACCATAGATATTAACCACGATAGGCGTGGTATAACCTGAAATAGTTTCATGTATACGTTCAGACAAAAAATTATGTGCTTCATAACGTAACCCGGGGAAATCATTTAATGTATCGCGGATACCATCTAACACACGTTGTTGTTCTGAACCACTTAAGCTGCTATCCAAATCAACTTCAAATTCACTATAGTGACTTCCAAAGGTATCAGCACCTCTCTCTGCTCTACCAGACCATAGAGAAACAGAAACCACCCCCGGTAAATCCATAAACAATTTTGAAACCTGATTACCAACACGAATTGATTCTTGTAAAGAAGTG
>DBBX01000021.1:48549-49268 GCA_002292815.1 Thiotrichaceae bacterium UBA973
TAGGCCATGCCGAGTGGTGCAAACAAACGTCCGGTAATACCGCTAAGATGCAATAAAGGAACAAATACCAATGCAACAATAAAGCTGGCATAAACTACAGAACTGCGTACCTCCATAGACGCGTTATAAACGACCTCTTTCATCGGTAGCGGACTACTCAATAGTTTGTTTTGTCGCAAACGTCGGAATATGTTTTCAGTATCGATAATCGCATCATCAACAACCTCACCTAATGCAATAGCCAACCCACCAATTACCATAATATTCAGGTTCACGCCAAGTTCTAGTAAAACCAGTATGGCCGTCAATAACGACAATGGAATTGCCATCACCGAGATAAATGCCGTTCTGAAATTGAATAAAAAAATCACCAGTACCGCAACAACGAATAAACCGCCTATCAATAAGTGCCCAGTAATACTATTCACCGAACGTTCTATATAATTAGCCGGGCGGAATAAAGTCGGATGAAGTTCGATATCATTTTCAGAAAATATCTTATCGAGACCTTGAATGGCTTCTTCAACGGCGTTCGAAACATTCAAGGTATTTGCACCATATTGGCCGATGACCATTAACACAATGCCTTCTTTACCCAGAATTGATCCGGCACCAAAAGCAGGTTTTGCACCGTAATCAATATTAGCAACATCACCAAGCGTAATACTCACACCATCTATATGTTTGACGACAACTTGTGCAAGCTCATCTATTTGTTC
>DBBX01000021.1:49418-50750 GCA_002292815.1 Thiotrichaceae bacterium UBA973
ATTAATCAATCCTGCAAGTCTTTCTGAGACAAGTTGTCGGTTACGATAGATATCCGTATCTTCTTCAAAATATATATTAACTATTGATAGCCCTTGAATAGATTCTGAACGCACATGATCGATGCCTATCAAGCCGGACAATGTTGTCTCTATTGGTCTGGTAACGAGAATTTCAACTTGTTGAGTTGAATATCCCGGGGCTTCTGTTTGTACAACAATCAGATTTGGAGAAAACTCAGGAAAGATATCAAGACCTGCACGAGATAATTGATAGACACTATATATCATTAATAGTGTGGCAATCGCTATCACTACACCACGATAATTAATAGAAAATCTGACGAGTGCTGCTAACATAAGAATACTTTATGATTAATCATCATTCTCGTCGGGAATAGCCCACTTAAACTCTTCAGACAGTAAGATCTGCCCACCTTTAATAACGACCAAGTCATCACCAACAAGCGTCTTGTCTTCCAACAACCAGCCATTATCTATTTTTTTAGCCTTACCTAGTGGTTTTCTAATAAATAATTCCTCTCCATGTTTAACATAGATCCACGGCTCATTGGCATACCAAAAAACAGCCTGATCCGTTATAAAATAACCTTCGCTACTATTGCCACTTTCTTCTACCCATGCGAACAATCGCATCCCCGATCTCATTTTCTGTGAATCATGCAAATAGAAATAAGTCTCTCCATAAAGCGGATTATTAACTTGTTTTGCTTGATCAAGATATGAGACCGTTTGCGCCGTTTCTCTCTGATTTAAACCACTGACAAATATTGTTTGTTTCTGGTAATCCAGTGATTGATTCTTTGGTAAAGACAATAATATAACTGCTTTTTGATACGAGGCTATTTCACCAAATTCATTCTGCTGTTCTTTATCAAGAACAAGATTAGACAATCTGTCGCCCCAACTAGACTTAACCTTGAAAACAAAACCATTCAAACGGGCATTGGCTGCATTCAACTCGGAGGTCTTTCTATCACGTTCAAAACGAGTCTTCTCCAAGTCTCGTGTTGAAATACTTTTAGCTTGATGCAAGGCCTCTGCTCGCTTCAGGATTTTATTATGGTTATATAGATCATTCTGCAATACCTTAAGATCTGATAACAGTTCCAGGTACTCTACCTTCAAAGAGACTAAAGGTTGTATATCAACAACTTCTGCATATGCAATAAATTCTGGCCTGATAGAAATACTTTTCAATGACTCAAATTTCAGCCCCGATGCTTCAACAACTTCTTCAGCAAGCTCTATTGCTTTAAAACCATCTATAATTGAAATTCTTTCTTCTTCTTCTTCCTCTTCATCACTTTCATC
>DBBX01000021.1:50919-53750 GCA_002292815.1 Thiotrichaceae bacterium UBA973
GTTTTTATTTCTTTTGCACGTAGTTCTATAGAGTTAATAATTTCATCGCTTACTCTAATGGCATTTTTGTGGCGCACTATAGAGCGATGTGTTTTGTATAAGGCATTTAGTAATTCTTTTTGTAATACAATTATTTTTTGCTGCTTTATTTTCCGTTCTTCAAGTGCAGCCAATATATTTAGGTTTTGTTCTGTATTTTCAAAAAGTGGTAATATCCACGATGAGCCTAAAGACCATATATTATCGGATTGGTCAAATATAAATCCCGGTGATAACACAATATCGGGATATTGCTTTTCGATCTTCAATCTGAGGTCTGCTTCCGACAAGGCATATTGATTTAATGTAATTGCCATATCTAAATGGTTTTCTAGCATTATCTTCTGTAAATCGGAAAATTCAGCTGAAGTATATTCTGATTCTTGATATTCCGAATTAGCGAATAACAACGGTGAAATAGTCTCAATAACAATGCCATCTAGCTCTTGGTATGCCAGCTGGGTCATACCCAACAACACATCCAGCCGCTCTTGCAAATTATTTTCTTGAACAGTTAACTGAAATGCGCCTTGTTGTAACTCTAACTTTGTACTATTTAATTCAAATTGACTCACTGCACCTAATTCATATTGATGTTGCAGCTGAGCTAATAATTCTTTTAAAATATTTATTTCATTTTTCAATTCTGAGATCGTTGCCTGCTGAACAATATATTGATGGTATTTCTGTTCAAATAAACCATATCGATCTAGAGCAAGTTGCTTGATTTTCAGACCTGCATTCAACAGATTTACTTCTGCTTTAGCTTTTCTTGCCTCTTGCTTATTTTTACGCTCGTAGATAAAGCTCAAAGCTATGCCAATGGTCCATGAATTTGAAGTGTCAGTATTATCGCTATGGTGTTGAAACGGCAACGAAATTTTTGGGTTTATTTTATAGTCGCTATGATCGAAATAAATTTTAGCTTGCTTCCACTTCTTGTAAGCCACTTGCATTTCAGGGTCATAAAATAGGCCCGTCAAAAACAAACGGTTGATTGAAAACACATTGCTTTTCAAATCATCAGCCAATAGCCCATTATCATTAAGAAAACGGTTTAGTTCAGAATTATCTATTGTCCAAGAGTTGATTTCAGCATACACCCCTGCAAAATCGACGGGTTCTTCCTTGTAGACATGTTTAGCACAGCCCTGCAGACCTAGACAAATCAGGAAAACAATAAAACAATATTTAATTATCTTAGTCATTGACTTGGTTATAATGCTAAATAGTATCGATTGAAATAGCATATTTAAAGAAAATAAAATTACTCGTGTTTATTATTATTTCTCAATACTCGGCAGCATAAGATACTACTTTTATTAAATGAGTTATTTTTTTATGTCTATGAATAATATAGTTATTTACCTACTTTGTCTGTTGATTATTCCCGCATCTGCCTATGCGGACCCCAGTTTGTCGGACGTATGCAGAGATTTCAGGTCTTTACCTGAGAAAATAGACGCTGATGTTGCGCAGAATCAATCCACACCTTACAAGAAAGGATTGCTTTGGAAAATAAAAAGCCCCGAAGGACAGGTTAATTACTTGTTTGGCACCATGCACTCACAGGATTATGCAGTAAGTAAATTTCCACCCGAAGTACGTCTTGCCCTAGTTAAAAGTAAAACCTTGATTCTAGAAACCATACCAAATGAAGAAGCTAATCAGACCTTCATAGATATGATGTATTTTGAGGGTGGCCAGCAACTGGACCAGATGCTTGAAGCCGTATTATTCGCTGAATTAAAAAACTGGATAGCGGATTATGGCGTTGAACCAGAACAATTAAAGTACCTGAAGCCTTGGGCAGCCTTTAGCCTTATTGGTAGACCCAAACCCGTCAGGGCACCTACCCTGGAAAGTAACCTATTACGCTTTGCACAACAGCACATGCTTAAAATAGAATCTCTGGAGACAATGCAGGAAATACTTTCAGCATTGGATGGTTTACTAATTGAAGACCAGATCATCATCCTCAAAGACACCATCTGTAATCACGATAAAATAATCAGAGAGACCAAAAACCTAGTCGACCTCTATGTGAATCGTGACCTTGCCGGGCTGGTTGCATTCAATAAACAAGCACATCATGACGAGGCAGTTTTTGATCGCTTCATGCAAAGGATACTATACGATCGAAATATAAGAATGCTTGAACGAGTAGAAATGGCATTCAACCGTGGAAATGCCTTTGTTGCTGTTGGCGCATCTCATCTAGCTGATGAGAAAGGTCTGCTACAGAATCTAAGTAAAAAGGGTTACCGCGTCACACCAGTTTATTGATCAACCTGGTGGATTACTTCATCAAATTTTTGCTTTTGTTCTGTGCTCGCTTCACTTTGGTAACGATCCTTCCATTCTGAATACGGCATGCCATAAACAATTTCTCGAGCTTTATCATAATCCATCTCCAGCCCTTTCTCTTCAGCCGCAGCCAAATACCATTTTGATAAACAATTTCGGCAAAAGTTAGCCAAATTCATTAAATCAATATTCTGTACCTCGGTATGTTCTCGAAGATGTCCTACTAAACGGCGAAACGCTGCCGCTTCAAGTTCAATTTTTGTCTGTTCGTCCACTTAAACTATCCCTCATGATTTTATTTCTTACGTGATGCAACATCAGTTATCATAACGTTTAGTTTCATTATTATATAGATCGAGTCAAACATGACGAAGAATAACCAGACACCTCATAAAATCATTATAGTCGGCGGTGGCGCTGGTGGTCTTGAATTGGCAGCAAGACTCGGTAATAAGTTAGGTAAGAAGAAAAAGGCAGAAGTCACG
>DBBX01000022.1 GCA_002292815.1 Thiotrichaceae bacterium UBA973
CTGACGGCGGCTGGCGCGGCAGCGGAGTCGGACAACTTTGAGTTAGGCGTTAACGCGTTTACTTACACAATTATTATCGGTGATGCGGAAGGCAACAGCAGTACCGGTTCGGTGACGTTAAACGTTGGCGATGTCGATGAAGTGCCCCCTGTAAATCCAACGATCGATACGATTGAAGGCGACAATATTATCAATGCGGCTGAAGACGATGATGTCTTAGTGAGTGGTACGGCGGAAGCGAATAGCACGGTAGATATTACAATTACCGATGGCACGAATACAGTGACGCGACAGGTGACGGCGAACGGTGCAGGTGTATGGACGATAGTCGGCGCTGAGGCAGACTTAAGCGGCTTTAATGAAGGTGCGGTTACCGTTAGTGCGACAGCGACAGATGCGGCATCTAATGTTAGTGGTGTGACGGTAACAACACCGACCCACGACAGTGTGGCACCAATCTTAACGATTGCCACCAATGCGGGCATCGATAACATCTTAAATAGTACCGAAGACGATGACGTGATTGTCAGCGGCACGGGTGCTGACGCGGGCGCGACGGTGGCGGTGACATTGACCGACGGTACGTTAACCACAGTGGTGAATGTGACTGCCGATGGTGCGGGTAACTGGACCTTGTTGACAGGTGATGCGGACTTAAGCACGTTTGCAGAAGGTACCAATAATATTGCGATTAGTGCGAGCTCTGCGGATAGCGCAGGTAATGTGGGCACGGTGAACACGGCGGTGTCACACGATACGACGGCACCGACCTTGACGATTGTCACCACTGCGGGCATCGACAACATCTTGAACAGTACCGAAGACGATGATGTGATTGTTAGCGGCACGGGTGCTGACGCGGGCGCGACGGTGGCGGTAACATTGACCGACGGCACGTTAACCACGGTGGTGAATGTGGTGGCGGACGGTGCGGGTAACTGGACCTTGTTGACAGGTGATGCGGACTTAAGCACGTTTGCAGAAGGTACCAATAATATTGCGATTAGCGCGAGCTCTGCAGATATGGCGGGTAACGTGGGCACGGTGAATACGACGGTGTCACACGACACAACGGCACCAACCGTTGGGACGGCAACACAAACGACAGCAGATAGCACCCCGGCGATTAGTGGCACGATAGACGATACGACGGCGACGTTACAAGTGACGGTGAATGGTAATACGTATCCCGCGACGAATAACGGCGGTGGCACCTGGACCTTGGTGGATAACACGATTAGTCCGGCGCTGGGTGATGGTACGTATGATGTCACGGTTGTGGCAACGGATACGGCCGGTAATGTGACGACGAGTACCACGGTGGGTGCGTTAGTGATTAATGCGGCAACCCCCGACACAACCCCTCCGGCGAACCCGGTCATTAATGCAATTGAAGTCGACAACATTATTAATGGGGTTGAGGATGATGATGTCTTGGTCAGTGGTACGGCGGAAGCGAATAGTACGGTGGATATTACGATTACGGATGGCACGACCACGGTGACGCGTCAGGTGACGACGAACGGCGCGGGTGTCTGGACGATAGCGGGTAATGAAGCGGACTTAAGTGGCTTTGATGAAGGTGCGATTACGGTCACGGCGACGGCGACGGATGCGGCAAACAATACGAGTGGGGTGACAGTTGCTACGGTTAATCATGATTCTATAGGCCCCGGAATCACACTGACGACACCAATTGAAGGCGACAATATTATTAATGCTGCCGAGCAAGCAGATGTGCTTGCTCAAGGTACTACAGAAGCGGGCGCAACAGTTGTTGTAACTTTTACCGATGGAGTTAGTACAGTAACTTCTGCATCGATTATTGCTGATGATGCTGGTAACTGGACCTTAACGGGTAATGAAGTCGACTTAAATAGTCTGGCGGATGGTGCCGGCAATATAACAGTTACTGCGACTGCAACAGATGCAGCTGGGAATGAAAGTGATGTCAGTAATTCTTTATCTAAAGACGTTATTGCACCCTTGGCCAGTGTTTCACTGGATACTATTTCTAATGCCGATGCTAATGCGATTGCCATTGCTGCATTTAATGGAAATACAGTAAGTGTTAGCGGAACCGTGGGCGGTGATGTTAAGGATGGCGATACTGTCACTATTGATATAAACGGCAACATATATACGAGCCTGGTTGCTGGTGGAACGTTTACTATCACCGGTGTAGATGCAACAGATTTTCTAAACGATGCAGATAGTAAAATCGATGCGATAGTGGCAACGACTGATGATGCGGGGAATACGAGCAACGCTGCTGGTGATATCAGCTTTTCAGTTGACCCTGTTAACAAGGTTCAGTTTACAGATAACTTTGCTAATGGTGTTACGTATACGACAAGTTCTGGGCTGACTGGCCTGACGGGTGATGCGGGTGATCCGGGTTCTTTTTATTATCGTGCCGGTGATACGATTACCTTAACCATTGGTGATGTAAAAATTGCTGAGTTTAGCGCAACAGCTATAAATGGTAGTTATTTATTCTTGCAGGATGTTGCTGGAACCAGCCTTTCTGACGTGAATTTAAATTACGTTGAAAATATGGCTATATTTTTGCAGGCTCTGGATAGTGATCATATTGATAGTACGCCAGGAGATGGAGTTTTACAGACCAATGATTTGCAAAACACGGTCACTAGCTACAATAACAATATTGTTATAACCCAGGCTATACGTGACGCCTTTACCGGTTACATTGATCCAACAACGGGTGCTGCACTGGATATTTCAGTAGCAGGTAAGCAGCAAATATCCAATGCGCTGGCTAGTGTTAACATTGAATTTACCCGTGATACTGAACGTGATGCTTCGGGTAATAATGTGTTTGAAACTATTGCTATAGACCATGTTGCTGACACGATAGATAGTTTGGCTGGCGCACGTCACCCAGGGGCTTTTGATGCACGTACGGTTGATGTTTTGAATGTGCCGGGCGCACCCATCAAATACGATTTTACTAATGTAGATGCTACTGGAGAAATTACTTTCTCAACTAACGATCTATTGGTCGGGGCAGTAGGTAAACAAGTTATAACTGAAAATCTGCTGGTTTCTAATGTCAAACTTGCCGCGGGTTATACGGATATTGGTGTCCTCGAAAACAGAGGTGGTGGTAATTACGCTATCGTACTTAATCCTGGTTTTGATCAATACGATCTTGAAGGTTTGTCGATCGATTATCGTGTCGAAGACTGGACTGTGTTTACCGATGTTACTTCGAGTGCAGAGGATCAAAATAAATCACATCTTTCTGCAAATATTCCTGATGTAAACGAGGGTGATGGCTTTAATCAGTTCACATTAAATAGTGAATTAACCTTCGGCACCGATTCAAATCTGATTATGAACTTTACCAGTGAGGGTTTAAGTACTTCACTGGGATATCCAGTGGCCGAATATGCGGATGATTATCTTGTTCCGGTTCAATACTCTAATGACGGCGGGGCTACCTGGGATACGATGACACAGTCGGGTATTGTTTATAATTCTTTAGGTGTGCCGCGCCCTGTGTTCGGTTTTGTACTTGAGGCTGGTAATGATGCTGTTGAAATCCGCATCCCTATATTTGATGACGTCAAGATAGAAGATCCTATTGAATACTTCGATGCCGTTGTCACCGGTGATAATGTTTATGATGAACATCTCAAATTTGGCATTATTGATAATGATGTTACTCCATCAGTATTACCTGAAGTGTCAGTAAATTTTGTTTATGCAACTGAAGATCAGGGAAATGCCCTTTATACGGTGACACTAAATCAGCCTTCTGCAAATACGATAACCGTTGATTACAATATGGTTGGGATTGGTGCTATAGCTGGCGTTGACTTTGTTGATGTTACTGGCACGGTTACTTTCGCTGCCGGAACAACTACAGCAACGATTGCTGTGCCTATTATCGATGATGCCATTCAGGAATCACCCAACCCCGAATTGGCAGTAATCAACTTGACCAATCCGACGAATGCAGTTTTAGCCGATAGTCAGGGTACGTTGAGAATTTTCGATAACGACTTTTCTTTTACTGCACCAATCAGTGTGGATATTGATCCAATCACACCAGACAGTATTATTAATGCCAGTGAAGCAGGAACAACAATTTCAGTTACCGGCGTTGTCGACAAATTAGGTGCGCCTATTGATACTGCTGTTGTAGCAATCAAAGTCAATGGTATTAATTACATTACTTCGATGCTTAGCGATGGTAGTTTTGCTGTCAAAGTTCCCGGATCAGAACTTGTTATCGATGGCGATGCCACTGTAGAAGCATTGGTGCTCGGTTTTAGTACTGATGGACTTACAAGTGGCACAGCTGCTGCTACAGAAGTTTATTCTGTTGATGTAACAGCGCCAACTGCCCCCTCAGTACTCATCACTGAGGATTTTAATAATGATGGCACCGTTGATGATGCCGAGTTAGTTGGAAATGTGAATGTCAGCATTGGATTACCTATTGATGCGGTTGCTGGTGACACATTGACTGTTACAGACGGGCTTAGCACCCAGACTATTACATTAACTGCGAGTCAAATCACAGCAGGCACAGTAGCGACTAACTTTACTCCTCCGGCAACTGGTAGCACGATCTCTGTCACAGCAAGGATTACAGATACAGCGGGTAACGTGTCGACGAGTAACTCCGTGAGTGCCTTGGTGATTAGTACACCAGCACCACCACCACCACCACCACCTCCTCCTCCTACTACTACTCCAGATGAAGTCATTCCTGACGAAATATTTAATCCGGTAGAGACACCGAAATCGCCAGCGCCAGAAAATACTGAACAAAGTGTAGAAACAGAATTTACCGCAGATGGTGCTGTGATTGATGCTGTATCAGGTGCACACAGTTTAGGTTCAGTTGGTTCTTTAGGTTCTGACGGTGCTGTATTGGATGCTGTTGAAGGTGCTAATAGTAGTACGATTTATTTTGGCGATTCTTTCGATGGCAAGCTTGCCTCTAATACGGGTCTTTGGGATGTTAGTGGTGTTAAGGGATTTTCTGTCAGTTTTTCTGTATCAGAATCAAGTCAAGGGTCTGGTTCAGAGTCTGGGCTAAGTTTATTTCCACTACGTGTTGGCGTTCCAGAAAGTGAGAGCAAAGATCAGTTGATTGTTAAATCAATATTACGTGACAGATCGCTATTTCTTGAGGTCGATTACACGATTAATAGTGATCCGAATTTGTTAGCGACAAGCATTTCTGTCCTACAAGTTAACGGTAGTCCGTTACCTGAATGGCTACGAGTTGATGATAATGGAGGTTTGGTTAGCGGTGAACCCCCTGTCGGTACAGACATGATTGAATTGCGCATCGAAGTAACCTTGAGTGATGGTACAGTAGTTGTTCGTTATCTTGATGTTAATGTGACCAGCGGAGAAATAGCGGCATTACAAAAAATCGGTGACGAATTTATTGCTGGTGCAAGTTTATTTGATGAACAAATTGCACAAGAGTCAGTTAAGTTTGATGATTCGATAGAAAGAATCAAAAACATCTTTATTAATTAGTTATTTATCATTAAAATCAGAAACTTATAATCACTATGGCCTCTATAAATGCACTGTTATTAATTATAACGATTACTTCACTTCATGAAAAAAATACGGAAATAAATTGTTGGTTTGATAATGAATTGTCGTAATTACATCATCGTAATCATCTTCAGCTTGGTAATGACGGGCTGTTCGATTATTCCTGTTGCAATTACAGCTGAAGAATTAAAAGATCAAGCTAGTAAGGACAATGTACTGGTTACCCAAAATCAGGAGCCTGTTGCTGGCCCTATATCGCTTTATGAATCTATTGCGCGCTCGCTGAAATACAATCTTGATTTTCATCTTGAGTTTGCCGAAAGAATTCTTTCTGAAACGGAATTGGATCTCTCACGTTATGATTTATTGCCACAACTGGTTGTAACCTCTGGTTATAACAGTCGTGATAATTTTAGTGGTTCATCGAGTCAATCACTACTCACGGGTACACAGTCATTAACAACATCAACTTCTTCTAATCGTGATATTTTCAATACTGACTTGGAATTAACCTGGAATGTGCTTGATTTTGGGCTGTCGTATATCAGGGCAAATCAAGCGGCAGATAAAGTTCTTATTGCTGAAGAAGAAAAAAGAAAAGTTGTTAATCGAATTGTTCAAGATGTGAGAACTGCTTACTGGCGTGCGGTCAGTAATGATCGATTGATAGAAAGGATTGAGAACCTATTAAAACGAGTATCCAAGGCGATAGAAGAATCAAAACAAATTGAAACCAAGCGATTAGAACGGCCATTAACCGCATTAACCTATCAACGTGAGTTAATAGGTATTAAACGAGAGCTTGAAGAATTACAGCGTGATTTATCAATAGCCAAGATTCAGCTTGCTGCATTAATGAATATAAGACCCGGTGAAGATTTCCAACTAGTCATACCCGATAGAGCAGAAGTCGTAGATAAGGTCGATATTTCACCTGAAATGATGGAACAACTCGCACTAGAAAATCGACCTGAGATTAGAACTATTTCATATGAAGAAAGGATTAATAAGAAGGAAGCCAAGGCAGCAATCTTAAGACTCTTACCTGGAATAGATATTAATTTTGGAAAAAGTCACAACAGTAACTCCTTCTTATTTGAGAATAACTGGTTGAGTTATGGTGCCCAAGTCAGTTGGAATCTACTCAATATCTTTAGGTATCCGGCAACGAAGAGAGAATTAGGCGCTAGGGAAAAAGTACTGGAAGCGAGACGTCTTGCTTTAAGTATGGCCATTATGACGCAGGTTCATGTGAGTTTGGCGCAATATGAGCATTCACAACGTGAATATAAAACTGCGGCGGATTATTATTTAACGCAACAAAAAATCCTTGAACAATTAAAGTCGGGTGTCTCCTTACGGACAGTTACCGAACAATCCTTAATACGAGAAGAGATGAATATGATGGTTGCAGAGATTAAATACGATATCGCTTTTTCGGATGTTGAAAATGCCTATGCCAGTATATTTGCATCTTTGGGTATCGATCCTTTTCCAATTGACGCAAACATGGACAACGTGGATTCATTGGCAAATTCAATTATGCATTACTTTGAAGGTTTGTCTTTACATGAGCAACTTTTTTCAATGAAGGTTAAATAGGCTGGAGTAGTAGCATGAAACAAAATGTAATATATCCCAAGTTAATAATGCTGATACTACCTATTGTTTTTTTTACTCAAGGAGTATCTGCAGAAGAGGATGATTTCTTTTCAACAGGTATTGTTTCAGACAATGTTAGGGGGCTCATTAAGCCAGTTGAGAGAGCTGTTATCTCTAGTGAAATCTCCGCTAAAATACAAAGCATCCTTTTCAAATCGGGAGATGCATTTAAAAAAGGAGATTTGCTGGTTGGGTTTGATTGTTCTTTTTATCGTGCCGATATGGCGTCTGTCGAAGCATCATATAAGTCAAGACAACATGTATTTGAAAATAATAAACAGCTATTAGCTTTAAATGCCATCAGCGATATTGATGTTTCAATATCTGAGTCAGAAATGCAAGTCGCCCGAGCCGATCGCACCATGAAAGCGATACGAGTCAGTCAATGTAAAATTAAAGCACCCTATAGTGGTCGGGTGATTGAAGTTGCCATCAATGAGCATGAAACAGTCCCTGCTGATAAAGAAATTTTATCTATACTTAATGATAGTAACTTAGAAATTGAATTAATTGTTCCCTCGAACTGGCTTAACTGGTTAGCCGTTAATGAAACATTTTCATTTATAATCGATGAAACAGGGAAAGTACTCGATGCTAAAGTTTCTAAAATTGGTGCAGTCGTCGATCCGGTTAGCCAGACAATTAAGTTAACCGGAAAGTTTGAAGGCGATCTTAATGGTGTGCTTTCCGGTATGAGTGGCACTGCACAATTTAGCAAAGGCAATAATTAAATATGAGTACCGAATCACAACCAGATCTAGCGGCAGTTTCGAAATTACTACAGTTAGAATCTATGGCACGTGCTGCAACATCAGTCGATGCGTTGCGATTTATGATTGTAAATGAAACACGCCGTTTATTGCCTTATAGACAAGCCTATTTATTTTCTTCTTTGCATCCTATAAAACGTGACTGCAAGCTTGTTTGTGCTTCTAGTGTTTCCGTTATAGAAGATCATGCCCCATTTGCTACCTGGTTGGAAAAAATGCTTGCCGCAATATTTGATAGTGAATCTATTGCGACACAAAGAATAATCGATGAGGCGCAATGTCCAGAGAAATTAAAAGAGGGGTGGCAGGAGTTTTCATTACCCTTCGCTCTTTGGACGCCATTAAAATTACCCGATGGTACTTTCATTGGTGGTCTATGGGTCACTAGAGAAACACCATGGCAAGATAATGAACTTGCTTTATTTAAACGTCTTGGTGAAACATACGCGCATGCTTTAGTTGCTATTGCCAGCAGAAGAAATCTATATCATCGACCAAAGAAGGTGTCCTTTGCTGTTTGGATAATTATTCTATTTTTATTGGCTGTTTTTACAAAGCCGATACGTATATCTGCTTTGGCACCTGCTGAGATCGTTGCTAAGGACTCGGTCATTGTGAGTTCTCCTATGGATGGTGTTATTGCAGAAATTGACTTCCCACCAAATACGTATGTTAGCAAAGGGGAAACTGTTTTTTTACTAGAAGATACAAACCTTCGAAATGAATATAACGTTGCAGAAAAGACCTTGGCGGTAGCTGAAGCAGAATATCGTAAAGCGTCTCAGGACTCGTTCAGGGATTCAAAAAGTAAATCACAAGTGGCATTGCTGAAATCACAAACAGAATTACACCGTAGTAAACTCGATTTTGCGGCAGAGCTACTGGATAATATTCATGTTGATGCAGCGAAAGATGGCTTACTCATCTATACGAATAAATCGGATTGGATTGGTAAGCCTGTCCAAGTCGGTGAGCGGGTCATGGAGATCGCTGATCCGGAAAAAATTCAATTAAAGATCAATTTATCGGTGGAAGATGCAATCGTTTTGATTGAAAGCGCTGGTGTCGATGTATTTCTGGATGTCGATCCATTAAATCCGGTTACGGCAAAGATAGTTAGTGCCAGTTATATGGCAGAAGAATATAATCAGGATACGCTTGCCTATCAACTTTATGCAGAATTTGATGAGATTGATAATGAAAAATTGAGAATCGGCTCACAGGGGACAGCTAAAATATATGGTGAACGTGTATCCATATTTTTCTATCTATTTAGACGGCCTATATCCTATGTTCGTCAACTTTTTGGTGTATGAATGAGCCAACCGAAGATATAACACTGCCGGTTTTACGCCATGATTTACAGCTGCTTGAAGGTCCTGTTGCACTTGATGGATCACCTAGTTGGATAATTCTCGATCCGCTCAGAAATAAATATTTCTATATCGGTTGGGCCGCGTTTCAACTGCTGTCAAGATGGTCTGTTGGCAAAGCCAGTATTTTGATAGAAAAAATCAAACAAGAAACTACACTAGATGTGCATGATGATGATATCCAAAGTCTTTTATCATTTCTTTTCGCAAATAGTCTTACGCTTAACTCTGCTAATGACACAAGTAATGATTACCTCGAACAATACTTAGCAAGTAAACCAAGCTTTTTAATGTGGCTAATTCATAATTATTTGTTCATAAAAATCCCCTTAGTTAAGCCAACAGTCTTTCTCAGGAAAACACTTGTTTATTTTGAGCCTTTTTTTTCGATAACCACAACGGCATTATTGGCATTTCTTGGGCTTGTCGGACTCTATATGGTTGGACGACAATGGGATGAATTTACGTCTACTTTCCTTTACTTTTTTAATTTCCAAGGACTAGCATTTTATTTTATATCGTTGACAGCGATTAAAATACTGCATGAACTAGCGCACGCTTATACAGTAATCAGGTATGGGTGTCAGGTGCCGACAATGGGTGTCGCACTGCTAGTGATGTTCCCCATTCTCTATACAGATACCTCGGATACGTGGAAAGTTAAAGCAGCGATTGAGCGTGCACATGTTGGCGCTGCAGGTATGATAATGGAATTGTATATTGCATGTATCGCGACATTTAGTTGGGCATTTTTACCTGATGGTATATTCAAAAGTGCAGCATTCATCATGGCGACAACGAGTTGGGTATTGTCATTAGTAATTAATACAAATATTTTAATGCGTTTCGATGGTTATTATATTTTTTCTGATTTGCTCGGGATTCAAAATTTACAAAAGCGCTCATTTGATATTGGCAAATGGAAGTTAACTGAAATTTTATTTGACTTAAGATTGAGGCCGCCCGAAGCATTATCATTGTCAATGCTGAGAAAGCTCTATATTTATGCCTGGTATGTTTGGGTCTATCGATTGTTTCTGTTTATCGGTATTGCAGTACTTGTCTATTATCTGTTTTTTAAAATATTAGGCATAATTTTATTCGCTATAGAGATCCTCTGGTTTATCATATTGCCAGTGACCAAACTTATAGGAGGTTGGTGGGAGATGAGATCGAAGATTATAAAAACCAGACGGTTCTATCTTACGGCAACTATTTTTACCTGTTTAATTATTCTTTTTATATATCCGTGGAGATCAACTATAAAAATACCAGCGGTTTATAAGAGCGAACAAAAAGCAACATTGTTTTCACCGACACCAGGCTATATTGATTCCAGCTTTTTAATAGAAGGCCAGAGTGTAGAAAAAGATGAAATATTGCTGACATTAAATTCACCTAGTATTGATCATGAGATAGAGAGCACATTACAAGAAGTCGACATATTGAAGCTTCAGGCGAAACGAATCGCAGCAAGTTCAGAGGAATTATCAAATATTCAGATAATTATCCAACAGTTACAAGAAGGGCGATCAAAATTAAATGGGTTATATGAAAAGAAAAATGAGCTGACTATTAGGGCACCAATAAGTGGTGTGGTTTACGATTTACAAAAGTCACTGCATCATGGTCGATGGATCAATGAGACACTTCCAATTGCAACTATTATTGTTTCTGATAAGCCAACTATTGAAGGTGTTATTGAAGAAGAAGGTTTAGCGCGGATACATATCCAGTCTAGCGCAAAGTTTATTCCTGAAAATCCACAATTAAAATCAATATGGACCTTTGTCAAGGAAATCGAGCATGCCAACCTACAGGCTCTGGATCTTGCTGTATTGGCCTCTGTTTTTGGCGGTAAAGTACCGGTTCAATATGATGAGTCACATCAATTAGTTCCAGATAAATCAGTGTACCGAGTTCGATTTAATATTAGTGCTGTAGAGGATGTCTCCGTTGAGCAAGTTATACGTGGTGTGGTGCATATTGAAGGAGAAACTCAAAGCTTTCTTAATAGAGCGTATAAACTAGTGGCTTCTGTGTTGCTCAAAGAGTCTGGTTTTTAATAAGGGTTACTTATCTAGAATGAAATAGCATGATGTTATCTGGTTGTGTTTTTTAAATATCAAACAACATGAGATTAACAATTCAATATTTACCTTATATATGCAGTAATTAACGTTATCCACATCACCTTCATTTAGTATGAAACGAGACATAGTTCTCATGCTGTAGCGTTATAATGTGATTCAGCGCACATCATTATTATACATTTATTATATAGTTCAAACATGTCTCACAACTATATGTAAAACAGATGAAAAAATATTACACACCTGTTTTTATTTTAACAATTATTTTAACTAATATGGCTTGTACATCAACAATAAGTAATGTTGTTGAATCTGCCGAACCCGATAATATCTTGTTAGTCTACGAGGATGGTCGGATGGAATTTAATTCACGCTTTGTTAATGAGGATGAAGTTGTTATTTATAATGATGGTAGAGGAGGTGAACGTGCTGCAATAAAAGTACGTGTGCCAATACATTCAGATTTTTATCGCGACTCCATAGTCGTCGTGCGCGTTGCAGATCAGTTTGATGAGACAGTAGTTGATGGTCAACACAATGCTGTAAATACAGATATTATAAATTAAGGAAGCCCTGAATGAGTCAGAACCGAGGAGCGAAAATGGTGATGAACATGGGTGTAATGTCATTATTTTATTCCATGCAGGCAAACGATTCTGGTTCCCTACAAATCGCCCTTGCCTATGTCCCTGTAGGCTATATCAGCCGCGTAATAAATATTTTTCAGCATTTAATACAGCGCTTTGTATACCTTCAATGACAACAGCATCGCCAATCTCAAACTGGAAACTTTTGTCAAATGAGTCAAGTCTATCTCGGCCTCGTCTTACTGCTAAGATCGTAGTATTAATTTTTTCAAGATTAATAATATCCATCGATTTTCCCACAGCATAACTATCAGGGGATAATATTACCGTGTGTAATCTCAATGCGTCAGGTTCGTCCATACCTAATGATTCTTCTCCACGAAAATAACCACGTAGTTGCCTATAATCATCTTTTCTGGCTTGCGTGACAAAGGCTAATGACTTATCTGTTGAAATCCCCATATGTTGTAGCACATGAATAGCGAGCATCATGCTAGCTTCAAAACTTTCAGGAACGACATTGGTCGCACCAACACTATGTAAATTATCCATATACTGGTCATCTTTACTGCGTACAACAATGGGGATGTTTGTATTAATTTGGCGTGCACTTCTAATAATTTTCTCAGCGATTAAGGCATCATCAAAAGTAATAATCAATGCGCTTGCACGAACTAACTCTGTTTTTTTAAGTATTTCAGAACGGGTACTATCACCGTAAAAAACATTTTCACCCGCTTCCCAAGCTTGCTGTATTAAGCTGTGATCTAAATCTAAAGCAACATAAGAAATATTCATTTCTCGGAGGATATTGGCGAGGTTTTGTCCGATACGACCGAAACCACAAATAATTACGTGTCCAGATAACGTTTCGCAAGCTGAATCAAGTTCTTTTATGGGTGCATTTAATCCAGCTATATAGGCCCCACGAAATAAGCGTTCAGTAATTCGTCCGTTATAACGAATTAGTATCGGTGTGATTAACATACTTAATAAAGCTGCAGCAATGATGGGTTGTGTTTCTTGTAATGTTAATAAATTATTACTTATAGCTACCATAAGTACTGCAAAACCAAATTCACCTGCCTGACCAAGAATTAAGCCAGTCCGGAAAGCAATGGGCAATTCATATCCCAAAAGGCGAGTTAAGATGGCGATTACTATACCTTTACCGACGACCAGGCCTGTCGTTAACAGTCCTATCCAGAACCACTCTCTAAAAATGATCGAGACATCTAATTGAGCACCGACACTAATAAAAAACAGTCCCATTAGGACGTCTCTAAACGGTCGAATATCAGTTTCTATCTGATGCTTGTATTCTGTTTCACTGAGCATCAGTCCCGCCAGAAAAGCCCCTAGGGCCAGTGAGAGCCCAAGCTGATTCGTAAGCCAGGCGGCAGTTAAGGCAACAAATAAAGTTGCGAGTGTGAATATTTCTGCTGAATGAGTTCTTGCTACCAGATGATAAAACGGTCTTAATAACCAGCGACCTATCTGCAGCATAATGAAAATTGCAATTATTCCTTCTGCTATGGCGATGAGGATGGGCTGGATTAATGATTGATCATGCCCCATGGAAAGAATTGGAATAATGACCAAGAGTGGCACAACCGCCAGATCCTGAAAAAGTAGAATCGCTATAGATAATTGACCATGGCGCGCCTGCATTTCCAGTTGATCAGTTAGTTGTTTGGCAACAATTGCTGTTGAAGAAAGTGCCAGCGCACCGCCGACGACCAATGCAGCTTGCCATTCGATACCGGTTAACCAGGCAATAAACCCACCAGATAAGGTTGAAATGACAACCTGACAACTACCAAGACCAAATACAGTGGCTCTCATAGCGATCAGTCGGGATAATGAGAATTCGAGACCAACCATAAAGAGCAGAAATACCACTCCTATCTCAGCCAAAGCCCTGATATTTTCGCCCTCAGGTAACCAGCCTAGCGAGTACGGGCCAACTAGAACGCCAACAAACAAATAACCCAATATAGGTGGTAATTTAATACGTTTTAAAATCCAAACGACGAATAACGATATTGCCAGTAAGGTCAGGCCTTCATTAAGTGCTGTGTGATCCATAAAGAATTATATCTAGTTTCTTCTAGTTATTCTCAAGGTTAAAGGATGTCATTAAAAGAGTCTCTAAAAAAGACTTCGATAGTCTGTGACCGTAGTTGATTCAAAGTTATACTGATTATCCTACTTCAGAAATTAATCAATAGAAGGATTAAATAACTATGCCAGTTTGGGAGCAAGTAGCATTAGTCATTGTTATGATTGCGATCCTGTTTTTCTTTTGGCCGGGCGCGAAAAAAGAGATGGAACAAAGCCAACAGGTAGAGAACCCTGATTGGAAAGGGGCATTAATACCAATTGCTGCGGTAATATTATTTGTTATTCTATTAATTACATTGGCAAGTGGCTAATGGCCGTTATTAGCAATATAAATTGATTTACGGTATCAATAAAGTCCTTTGTTTTTTTGGAACCGAGAGCGAACAAAAAGAAGTCGTAAGTCAAATGTGTTGAGTTATGTCAGCAGTTCCTGTTTTAATTGCCTGAAGATCGGAAAAAATAATTTCAAAGTAGTTTGCAATTTTCCGAAAAGCACAAAGAAATTATTGAACGATTTCGTCGTTTCCTGCATCAAAACAAACTGTTAAATCGACTTTCCAGTGTAGAAGAATTGGAGTTTTTAATACAACCAGGGTCATCATTTTGACGGAATAATTAGTCCGGATAGTGATAAACTACCGCGCCTTTGGCGAATTTACTGAGGAACAGAAATGAGTTTAATGAAGAAAACGATATTAATTTTACTAAGCATAGGACTGCTTAATGCAAATATAGTGGTAGCAGAGGAAGAAGACCCCGAATTGTTGACGGCAGGTGAACTACTGGAGAGCTGCGAGAAAGGCTCAGTTCCAGGCGCTCCCAATACGGGATGTGTACAGTATGTAGTTGGCCTGGTTTTAACCGTCATGCAGTTGCATCAAGCGGAACAAAGCGCCCCATTTTTTTGTATCAATCCACAGCTAAATCCTAAAGAAGAAGTCACTGATAAGGTTATTGCCCATTTACGTAAGCAATCCTCACGTTCTAAAGAAGCAGCACAAACATTGGCTTTAGAAGCACTTACAAAAAGTTATCCCTGCACAGGGACAGGTGACCAAGCCTAAGATGCAAGCCGCACAACGTAAAGAAAAGTATAATCACGATAAGTTACAAAAACGTTTACGGCGCAATGTGGGTCGTGCCATTGCTGATTTTAATATGATAGAAGCCGGTGATCGGGTTATGGTTTGTCTGTCAGGCGGTGCTGATTCATATACAATGCTGGATATTTTGCAAAGCCTGCAACGCAATGCTCCAGTAGATTTTGAATTGATAGCTGTAAATCTCGATCAAAAACAACCCGGTTTCCCTGAACATGTCTTACCTGATTATCTTGATGCCCTTGGTATTGAATATCATATTATTGAAGAAGATACCTACAGTGTTGTTAAGCGCGTTATCCCTGAGAATAAAACCTATTGTGGTTTGTGTTCCCGCTTACGTAGGGGCATTATTTATCGCTTTGCTAAAGAGCAGGGATATACAAAAATAGCTTTAGGACATCATCGCGAAGATATTATTGAAACCTTGTTTTTAAATATGTTTTACGGTGGCAAGCTAAAATCTATGCCGGCAAAGTTGTTAAGTGACGATGGTGAGAATGTTGTGATTCGCCCATTGGCGTATTGTGCCGAAACAGATATAAAGGCTTATTCTGAAGAAAAGGCCTTTCCAATTATTCCTTGCACCTTATGCGGGTCGCAAGACAATATGCAGCGACAAGCGATTAAGAAAATGCTGTCTGAATGGAATAAACAAAAGCCTGGCAGGGTAGAGTCGATATTCACCAGTATTCAAAACATAGTACCTTCACATTTATTGGATACCGATGCATTTGAGTTTGAACAATTGGGCGTAGTTAAAAATGAACAAGCGCCTGATACTGACGCCTGGTTACTTGGCGCACAGGATTAGAGCTATTTTCTAGCCAAATATTATTTTCGGTTAATACATGTCTGAACTTTCTATTTTTTATCAAATCCTTGTCTGGAGTGTCCCGGTGCTTTTTGCAATCACCTTGCATGAAGTGGCACATGGTTGGGCTGCCATGATGTTGGGCGACTCAACGGCAAAAGACATGGGAAGATTATCGGTTAATCCATTAAAGCATATTGATCCGGTTGGTACCGTTGTAGTGCCGCTGATTATGTTCTTTGCCAGTGGCTTTATTTTCGGTTGGGCAAAGCCAGTGCCAGTAAACTGGAATCAACTTAATAATAAAAAACGCGATATTGCGTTGGTCGCATTAGCCGGTCCCTGTGCAAACCTGCTGATGATTATTTTTTGGTTGCTGATTGCAAAATTGTTTATTACAGCTGCGGATCAAGGTAATTCAGTGGCGCATATATTAACGCTAATGGCTTGGGCAGGTATCGTAATCAATAGTTTATTGATGATTCTGAATCTTTTTCCGTTACCACCATTAGATGGCAGTCGTGTCGTGTTTTCCCTGTTGCCAGAACCAATGGCATCTCGGTATTCGAAAATCGAGCCTTATGGCCTAATTATCCTTGTCTTATTATTAGTCAGCGGTGTTTTATTTAAAATAATTGGGCCAATTATTTTTGGTTTTCAACAGCTGATGTACTCGATAATTATTTAATTAAGGCATTTCATCGATTTATAAACCCCGCATAGACAATGTTGATATCGACAAAAGATTGTCATCAGCTATTGATCAAATCTAGTTTCACTTCATAAAGCACTTTAATAAAATCCTGTAAATTAATAATTTTCACTTTTTTCATTATTTTTATACTTATGTATAGGTAATACAGGGCGTGTTGTGGCGTTCGTTTTTTCTTGATTTTGTGTCCTGCTTGAATTTAAAATCATTCTAAACAGTGAGCTGTCAGTGGCAACCACCACATTGGTAGCGAGTTTTAATAAGGTGGATATACTAGTAGGGGTAGTAAGAAGATGGCAAGTTTTGATAACGGCTTAGTCCAAGATGATTCAGGTAAAGTAGTAGGAAATGTTTGGGCTGGAGTAGTCAGAGATGGCGAAGCAGCGGGAGCAGGTAATCCTATTGGTAAAGTAAAGCATGGTCTAATAAGTGATACTGAAGGCAATGTGCTTTTTAATGTCAAAAAAGGCATTATCAGAGATGGTGTAGCACTTGGTGGAGGATTGAGTCTCGGCAAGGTAGGCGATTTGCCCATTAGCGGAGCGCTAGGTCAGCCACAAGATGAGGTAGTCGCAGGTTATCATTTCTTGATTGATAAGGTCGTATAATCAATATCGTAATGCGTTAGTTCAATTTAACGGGCTAAAAAAACAAAACCAGCCAATCTGTTATACAGAATGGCTGGTTTTTTTGTTATCAAGACAGATTTATTTTTCTACTTTGTGTAAGTGCACATCTTGTTGTGGAAAAGGAATGGAAATGCCTTCTTTATCAAAACGTAGTTTAACGGCTTCTGTATAATCAAATTTAACACCCCAAAAATCAGCAGAGTTAACCCAGGGGCGGACAACAAAATTAACACTGCTATCGCCCAGTTCAGAAACAGCGACAAGTGGTTCGGGGTCTTTTAGTATTCGTTCGTCGTCTGTGATTAATTCCATTAATATATCTTTTGCCTTCTTGATGTCATCGCCATAACCAATACCAAAGACCATATCGACGCGGCGGGTATCTTTCGCAGAATAATTTGTTATGTTGCCACTAGTAATGCCAGAGTTAGGAATAATGATGGCTTTATTATCACCGGTCCGCATTTGTGTTGAGAAGATTTGAATGCCTTCTACTACACCTGCAACTCCGCCTGCTTCGATAAAGTCGCCCACTTTGAATGGGCGAAAAGCAATAATCATTACACCGGATGCAAAATTAGCCAAAGACCCTTGTAGTGCCAAACCAATGGCTAAGCCTGCCGCACCAATAATGGCAACAAATGATGTGGTTTGGATGCCAAGTTGACTCAGTGCTGCGATGACAACAAAAGCGACAAGCGCGACATAGACGATATTGCTGGAAAATGAAGCAAGCAATGCATCTACATTGCGTCTTTCCATCATCAAAACAACATATTTTTTAATTTGCTTGGCCAGCCAAATACCACCAAATAAAATGGCCGCGGCAACAGCGATATTCGTTAGTAATGCTATTAAATTGTCGCCCATGGTATATCTCCAGAATTTATGATGAATCGATTATTTTTATGCGGCGTATTGCACCCTCAAATTCAAATAAAAGCAAGCCCGATAAGATCATCACACATCCAGTGATGACTTCATTAGTTATTGCCTCATCATTAAGAAAATGACCGAGCATGAGTGCACACACGGGGACTATCAATGTTATTAATGAAGTCCGTGTTGCCTCAACTCGTTTTAGTACGAAGTAAAATAAAAAGAAACCCAATAAAGAACCTACAGTAGCCAGATAAAATATGGCTGCCCCTGCTCGAAAGGGTATTTGAGCGGGAATTTCAATGCCAGAGCCAAACCAAACACAGAGATATAAAACAGCAGAAACAAGTAAGCCACCTGTCACCGTTGAGTAGGTATCAATATCAGCATCAATTCTTTTTACCATGACCATGCTGAAAGAATAAAACACTGATGATGCGATGACGCCAATAATACCGTAGCTAGTGTTTGGGCCGAATTGCAATCCAGTCTTAAGCATGATGTATAAGCCAATAATGCTCATGATGATTGCTAGAGTTCTAAACAATGTTAAACCACGTTCACCGAGTAATTTCATGGCAAATAAACCAGTGATAATCGGTGTTACACCATAGATGATTGAAATCCAGCCTGAAGGGATATATTGAGCACTCCAATACACTGTCAACATGGCAGTGAATAAACCCAATCCAGCGGCAATATAAGTTTGCAAGGCCTTACGATGCGTGGCTAAACGTTTACCAAGTAGTACGATAATGATTAAAGCGAGAATAGCCCCGAGAATCATCCTGCTAGATATACCAAACAAAAAGCCTACAGACTGACTGCTCCATTGGATAGCGAGTGGGGTCGTAGCCCAAATGAGGACAACGGAAATATAGGCTGTAATGACTTGCATTTTTTACTCCATAAACTCATTGCAATAGATGCTTCGGACTCTGTTCGGTAATTGCTCCTTCATTTTTCTCTACTACCTGAGTCCATGTAGGCATACAGACTCGACGCTACCGATTACGTCCTGTAATCGTGCCCTCGGCTCTGGCTTCCTGCTTCGCCCTATCGCTTACATCCATGTAAGCGTGTCGCGACATTGCCTACATGGATGTAGGTACTTAGGATTCGTCGGGAACAAGAATCCTGACACCTATATGATTTTCCAGCACACAGACAATAGCAGACGCGCTTTAGCATACAACGTAGCCAAGTTGAAATCATTAGCATCTGTGTTTGAGTATTCATGAGCGCGCGAGTTTTTGCTTATTTAATAAAACTGTCAAGTGCTTTGCTTTTAAAATGACTAGTGATTTTTAAGTAATTTCTGAAGTTTTTCAGGTGATGTTACCGCTTTTGACTTTATTCCATCAATCTCAATTGCAGCAGAGGCAGAGGCTGCTGAATGAACCTTAATTAACTTATACCAGGCGGCATTATGCTGAGCGATCTTTATGAACTCTTTTAAAATAGGGTCATACCTTTTCCCATGAATCGTAATAGTCAATGGTGTTGAAGACATTTCACGATCGATGAGCAATATACCGGCTTCTTCCATACGCGCTGTTGCAATCTCGGGTATGCATAGATAACGCAAACCATGCTTTGCCATCTTTGTGAATATTTGTTCGCCACTATAATAACTCAGTAGATTAACGAAGCGGGTTAGTGAGATATTTTCATCAATCTGTCGTGTAGTCGTTGTTTCATTTTGAGAATTTAATTTGCTGTTATAGCCACAAATTACATTTTTGAAATTACGATTAATAAAGCGTGCTGACTCGCATGCTAGTTTTAGGTATTGTTTATCAAACGTTGCCCGGTAAAGCTGTAACATTGCTCTGGCCATGGAAAGGGTATCTGAGAGGTGTAGTGGTTTTTGAGTCATTGTATTTGTTAAATAGCCATTGTTATGATGTCTGCAGTATTGGTTTATCCAACTGGCAGCATTAATAGCCATAATTAAACTACTTTGATTGCCGCAGTATTCGTAATGTGTTGCCAGGGCCTCAATGATCCAACCATTTTCTCTAGTGTGTATACGCTTATCGATTTCTGGTATGCCAATTAATTTTCGGCTTGTATTGTTGAGAGAAAAAAATAACATTGGGCTAATACCTGCGATGCAATCGGATTGGCCTGAATAAAATGCATCACAATCTGAAGTCATAAAGTCTTTTATGTAAGCTTGGATCGAATCACAGACATCCTTATATCGACTAAATTTCATTTGGGCATAAGCCAGTGCATACAAACGGAGATGACCTGCTTGAGCCGACATGGTTTTACGATAGTGAGGTACATCCCATTTCCCCTGCGTGGAGTATTGATAAACGCCTCCCCACACAGGGTCTAGTAATGCAGAGGCATTATCCAAAGTGATCGTTGCCATATGTTCTTCACTCTTATCCTGATCAGCAGCTACAACTAAAGAATATTCTGTGCTATCTCGATCGATAAATTTAATCGGCGATAATAGTCCTCCTTGTTCTTGATCAAAACTCTGCATGTGCATATAGCGCAAGCGTCGTCGTACTTCGTTGCTTAAAACGGGATTAACCTGTTCGGTTAATCTTAATGAACGTTCTTTTGGTATGGGGATTTCACAGGTTGATTTTAATAATGCGTGCATAATATTTCCTCAACTAAGAATAAATGAATGTTTGAATCTGGCAGTAATCATGTAACGTAATGGTCCGCCTGATTGAATGGCGTCAAAGGGATAGCAGGTGATTAAAATTAATTTATGTTCTAAATCGACAGGAATAGTCTCTACTTTTGTCTTATCGATAATCTGTATATGGGTGACTTGATAAGCACTCGTTTTATTTTTTGATTGAAGTTCTAAATGGTCGCCCTTCTTTATATTTTCCAGAAAAGAAAAATGAGTGTCTCGATGGCCTGAGATAATAATATTGCCGTTTTCGCCTGGCGGCGTACTACCAAAAAGATGCCCTGGGCCGAAAGCCAATGAAGAACCACTGGCCCCGGCCAGGACGATGCGACTAATACCAAGCGTGGGTGCACGTAGACGAGCGACAGGCCAGGTATCCGCCCATGGCCAAGGTTTCACCTCCTTATTGCCACTGAGCGTTTCTGTCCATGCTGACTCCAGGAGGAGTTGTGCCACCATCGCCTTGGCATGGATATAGGAACCTTGTCCTATGAACCAAAGGCCGCAGAGGGGGAGGAGGAACACTAGGACGCCTCTAAAAATGCACTTTTTTCGCGATAGCTGCGTCAGCGTCGTACTCGAATCCTCATGTATTATGTATACACATCGGTTCTGCGTGCGCTGCTTCCTTGCTCTCACAAAAAAATCACTATTTTTAAAGATGTCCATAAGTATTGTTAACCTTGTTTTAAACGTATGAATCATGGCGGCGGGTTAAAATCAAGGTTGTGGTAAGGAAGAGTAGTAACATGCCTATGATTAAATTAAGTCGTGCGTCGGTTGCTGTTGCAGGGAAGGGCTGACCAAAGACTTTGTTATGATCCCAGCCAGCCGGTAGGTGTGTTGGTATCGCATGGGACGCCAGGTTTTTATCCTGTGGACGGACTGGAGTAACGTCGACGGCGACCAGACTGGTAAATTTACTGACCAGGTGATGTTCCAATGCAGTATCAATGATCAGTTGTTTGATCGATTCAAATTCAGCATCACGTTTTTGTTCCATTAAAGCCGCGATCTTGTTGCGTGCCCATAGCCTTGAAATACCATGGCGGTTTTCGCCACCATTCAACTCTAATCTTGATGACCAATTATCATTGGCTACTTCACCGCTAATGTTGATTATGCTGGGTAGTTGATCAGCCTTGGCAGTTATAAGTAGTGGTTCTCCACGATATAGGTCACTTAATTTCTGCGGCCAGGACTCAATATTTTCTCGAATGTTCTTTGTCTGCTTATTGATTGGAGCCCAATCGATGCTGATGTCTTTTAAGATCGGATTTTCAATCTTTTTAAACAGGTTTTGCATGCGTGTTTGAACTTCATCGAGTTTCCCTATATGTGTATGTGTACCACGACCAAAATTGGCAGCACGCTTCATAAAATGTGAATTGGGTGCTGATCCGATACCGACCGTAAATAAACGACTGTGTCCCAATTCTTTTTGTATGATTTCAAATAAGGCTTGTTCATTGCCGATACTGCCATCCGTCATAAAGATAACCTGTCGTAGGCTATTGCTTGTTGCTTGATTTACTAAAGCAGTACGTAAGGCGGTTGCCATTTCAGTACCACCTCCTGCCTCTAAGGAACGAACATAGATTAATGCTTGTTGTAATGACGTCTGGGTTAGTAGTTCAGGCTGACTAAATAATTGTGATGTGAGTGAGTTAAATTGAATGACATTAAATCGATCCCCCGGCTTAAGTCGCATTAGTGCTAATTCCAGGGCGGTACGGGCTTGAATGATAGATTGCCCAGCCATTGAACCAGAAGTATCTATTACATAAATTATTTCTCTACTTAATATTTCTGTTTTATCTACGGTAGGCGGTACCATCATAATTAAGGCATAGGTTTCGCCGTTTAATTCTTCTGTAAACAATGCGGCTTTTGGCGAATCACTAGCATTGGCTTGCCAAATTAATTCGAAGTCCCGGTTAGCAAGTTCAGTCCCTTGTTTGAGTTGAATCTGATAATGATCCGCTTGTTTATCAAGCTCAATTTTGTGATAAGGGCTATAAATTTTCTCCAAGGCCAGTCCCGCATCCAGATTTATTTTTATAATAGCTTCGTTTTTACGATCACTATCCGCTTGTAAAACCGGTGGTGTGACTCTAGCAGCATCAGGGACTTTATCTGTGTTTAAGGCCCAACCCTTGCCAGTAAATCCTTCTATATATTGTTTGCCGGGTATGTAACGTGGACTGACGGACATTGGAAAACGTAATGAAAAGGCACCATTGTCATAATCAACAATTTGCTGGTATTCGATTTCTACCTTGACGGTCTCATGTGGCGGAATATTAGCGACCGAGGTGGTAAAGATATTGGGTCTCTCCTGTTCGGTTAGTGCCGCTTGTTTGCCCTGGTGTTTTGCTTGTTGATAGGTCTTTTGTGCAGCTTCTTTTTCTTTTATTTGGCCTTCGATAATGCGCCCTCCAATCCTCAGGCGCATATGGTCTACAGCTGCATTTTCAGGTAATGGAAAAACATAAATACCCTCCTGCCAATCGCCAGTTGTGTTGCTAAAACTATGAATTACGCTGACACGGTTAATCATCCCCGTAACATTCATGGCAACATCAATTTTGAGTTCAGCAGCCTTTTTATATTGTTTATTTTGTCTAAAAAGAAGTGTGCCTTGACTCAATTCATCAAGGTTGCTGATTACATCTGTATTGTCATCAGGCTCAAACACAAGGGCATCGGCTCCTACATTCAAACTGCCGAATAAAATTAATAAGCTAATACTTAGCTTGAAACATATACTCAAACTGATTGAGACAAAGAAAAACCGTGGTCCATTGAATAATCCGTTTAAGGTAACAGGATAGTTAGACATGATGACGTTACGCCTCCGTATCGAGGGTCAAGTTAATAGTTACCCGTCTATCGAAAACATAGGCTTCTTTATCACCACGACGTGCAGTAGCGGCATTCTCTCCATAAGCTTGTAACTGGAATCGTTGATTTGAAATACCGGCATCGATAAATGTAGCTCGTACTTTATCTGCACGTTTCTTACTGAGTAGCTGATTAAAATCTACAGAACCACGACGATCTGCGTAACCTGCAATCTGAATTTTAATTTGCGGGTAGGGCTTTATTAATTCGGCTAGTTGTTTAATTTTTGGCTGAACGTCTTTCTGTATCTCTGCATCATTGGTTTTATAGTAGATGATGTAGGAGATGCCACGGCTTAATTTCTCCAGAGATTGTTTTTTGCTATTATTGACGACTTGTTGAAATTCATTTTTATATTTTTCTCTGGTGCTGGCTAATTCATTTTGCTGATAGGCGAGTTCAATGCTTTGAGTATTTAATTTTTTTTCCAGTGAAGTAATATCATTATCAGAATCACTTTCACGGATACCAAACCAGGCGCCGCTGGTAGCACCAATAATCGCACCCGGAGGGCCAGCTAAAAGACCACCTATAAGTGCACCTAGTCCAAGCCCGACATTTACCTTTGTCGGATCGGGATCTTGTTGTACCTCCTTCGCGTTGACGTTGAATTGAGTGCTTAATAAAAGTACAAGTGTTAATGTCGCAACTAATTTCATGTTGTATGCCTCCTGATACAAAACGGCCCATAATCGGATTAAACTAGGTGTTATTTAAGTACAAGCACATGGCAGGGAAGAGGTCGGATACTGGAAATCTGATGATGAAATGTGGCAGAAACAGGGCAATGATGAAATCGTCTTTAAATTTTCAGGCTGTCACTTTAAAGTGTGTAAAATAATAGATTGATGGAGTAGTTAATGCCTAAGCAGATAATCCTTGTTGAAGATGAACCCATTCTTTGCGAAAATTATGCCATTGCTATTCGACAACATGGTTATGAAGTTGTTACCTGCAATAACAAACAAGATGCTATAGATCTGATTAACAAACAATTACCAGACTTGGCCATTCTTGATGTTGGTCTTGGTGATGATGCAGAAGCCGGCTTTGACCTCTGCCGGGAGATTCGATCACTATCAAATACCATTCCGATTATTTTTCTGACCGCACGTGACACAGATTTAGATACGATTTCAGGTTTACGCCTAGGTGCAGACGATTATCTGAGTAAAGATACTAGTATGCAGCATATTCTTGCACGCATAGCGGCTTTGTTTAGACGTATTCAAGCCCTGCAAACAACAGTTGAAATTGACCAAATTAAACATGGTGCCTTATTGATAGATGCACAACGCTTTCAGATAAAGTGGAAAGGGATTGCTGTTGATTTGAGTCTAACTGAATTCTGGATGGTTCATTCCCTTGCAAAAAGAGCAGGCCATGTAAAAAATAGAGAGCAGTTAATGCAAGACTCAAACATCTTTGTCGATGATGGCACCATCACCTCGCACATAAAACGTATCCGGAGAAAGTTCAAGGAACTTGATGGTGACTTTGATCATATAGAAACGGTATATGGTGTTGGTTATCGATGGAAGACCTGAACTAAAATGCGCGCTTTTTTCACAATAATTAAAACTGATGCCAAACTCTAGAATCAAATTCTCATTGCGTAGTAAGTTAATGCTGTTATCCATTGCTGTATTGATCATTCCTTATATAGGCTTTGATTACTTACGACAGATGGAGACTTATTTACGAGAAACACTAGAGGCTTCTTTGGTAGATTCAACCTATGCAGTTGCGGGTGCTTTAAATGATAAACCAAAGTTATTTGAATCAAGCTTTAATGAAACTACAAACAGTTTATATTCACATCAATTGAACAATCCAATTCAACTGGATGGTTACACTGATGACTGGTTATCATATATAGATTGGTCGGAGAGCTATTACTCTGAGTCGTCGATTGGCGCCGACTCAGACAACTTCAAACTAATAATCAGTAAAGATGAACATTACTTCTATATCTTAATGCAGGTAAAAGATGATGGGTTGGTTTATTCCACTCTGAATAATACCGATCATATCAATGGTGATCATGTCGTTTTGGTTTATCGTGATAAATATCAACGATTACAAAGAGATTATTTGGCTCCAAGTGGCCCCGGCTTGATCCGTACTTTTCGATATGAAGAAACTTATGATGAATACGGTGTAGAAAACAGAACACAAAAAAATCTGACCAATACTTCTGCTGTTTGGCAAGCTGTGGATGATGGTTATAACATTGAGATTAAAATACCGGCATACCTGTTGGGTAATTACCTTGGCATTATCTTGAATGATGTTGATGATACGAATGGGCATATAGAGACTGATACTATAAGTACCTTTGGTCGCGAGGATTATTCTGAGCCAGGAAAAATAATAAGTTCATCAAAGCGTATTGAAGATATTATTTATTCTCAAGGGCGCAGTGAAGGACGGCGTACCTGGGTATTAGATAAGTCTGCCCAGGTTTTGGCGAGTGATGGTAGTTTGAAACGTGTTTTTCCAGACAATGTATTTAATATTGTTTACACGCTCTTATTACCACCAGCCTATGATCAATTTAAAGATGATTTGGCTGGCGCATCCCGTTTGCAGGGCAACGAAGTTAAGCAAGCGTTGGCTGGTAATACAAAAACGCGTTGGCGATCATCTCCCGATGGGAAAGCAGTGATAGTCTCCGCGGCAACGCCTATCTGGTTTGATAACAAGGTGGTTGGTGCAGTCGTCGTCGAAGAAACAACGAATAATATACAAATAATGCAACGCCAGGTATTAGCTGGTCTATTCAATAAAACGCTATTGATATTATTTGTTATTGTTTTTCTACTTTTATTATTTGCCAGTCGTTTATCTTCTCGCCTAATAAAATTAAATCGTGAGACAACTGCAGCGATTGATGAGCATGGAAAAGTTAGTGGTGATATTTCTGTCAGTACTGCTAGCGATGAAATTGGCGAGTTATCCAGAAGTTTTAGTAATATGCTTGAGCGCCTGCATCAATATCATAGCTACCTTGAGGGTATGGCCAGCCGTTTGTCTCATGAGTTGCGCACACCCATGGCAATTGTTAAGTCATCACTGGACAGACTGCAACATGAGCAGGACGAAGAAGGCAGAAAAGTTGCACTTCAGGCAGCCGATACAGGCTTACAACGACTACAGGCCTTGTTAACTCGCTTGAGTGAAGCAGCACGATTAGAACAAGCATTACAAGAAGCGGATAAACAAACTACCGATCTGAACGAATTTTTAGCGAAATGTATTGTTGGTTATGAGAGTGCATACCCAAAACAGTTGTTCAAGCTAAATACCCCTGAAACAATAATACGCTACCCAATTAATCAGGATTTGTTTTTCCAGATGCTCGATAAACTCGTGGGTAATGCTGTTGAGTTTTCAAATAAAGATGAGGTGGTAACTGTGAATTTAATTGAAAAGATAAATTTAATTGAACTACAAGTTATCAATATTGGACCCGGTTTACCGGAAGATATGCTTAATGATTTATTTAATTCAATGGTTTCTATCCGTACTGTACGCTCGGGCACAGATCCACATCTTGGACTTGGGCTTTTTGTTGCGCGCCTGATAGCAGAGTTCCATGCAGGTAAAGTCTCTGCGATGAATTTGGAAAATGGGGATGGCGTATGCATGACCATAACTCTGCCTGGCAACTAAAGGGGTGTTCTCATTAACGCTACTTTATAGTCTTATTTATTTTTGATGATCCCAACTTCTGGTCATTTTATTGTTCTAGCTATCAACCCTGTTTGTGTTAGTGACAGCGAGTATATTGTTTTATCAATCATCGGTAGATAAGCCGCACTGCCATAATGTGTATCGATCCACGGTAGCCACTTCTTATAATTATTAATTAATTTCCAGTAGTCGATCTCATTTCCCGAGTTAAGTGAATAAACGGTTCGTGGCTTTAGCTGTTCTTCTTCAATATCAGAATATCGTCCACTGATCCGTTCCAAACGATACTGTGAATTAAGTCCTAATAATTGTGCCCAGCTATGCCATTTAATAACACGTGCATCCATCTGCCATTCATCACCACGGATTAGAAATTCATCAACTTTATTCTGATTCGCGTAACTTATTTTTGCTCGAAATTGTTGCTTATCTATTTGCGTGAAGATTAGCTGAGCAATGTTTTGCTCATAGGTCAGACGATCATAACTGTAGAGGTTTACAGCAATAGACAGAGATAACAATCCGGCCAGAAAAAGAGAAACGCCAGATAGACTTTGGATGCTTGCGCTAATTAACTTTCCGCGGAAAAAACGTCTGATTCCCATAACGACAAATAATACGCTTAGCGTTAAAAGTACGGCCAAGCAATTTAAAATCCGGTAGTCCAAATTTATGGCATTTTCAATATTCAAAAGCGCTTTCAAGATTATCAATAAATATCAGCAACGTTAATTAAACTGTTGAAAATGGTCTGTTATTAACCGGCAACACAGCTTACAATTCATAGGTAATCTGTGAAACTAAATATGTCGCAGAAAAAACATAATTTTCGCACTATTTCGGCGTGCCCGGCGGTATGGTATGAGACCAAATTAAACTAACTTATAGATTAAGCTATTTTATTATTACTTAATATAAAACAATGTCAGAAGCTAACGAACAACTGTATCAGAAAATAAAAGAGCTGATACCAATCAATGAGTTACCTGCTAATCTTCAAGCAAGATTACTGCAGAAAGCCAAGGTCATGGAGGTAAAAAAATCACGCTTTATCTTCAAACAGGGGGATAAAGATGATTACTCTTATTATCTCCTGGATGGTGAAATTGAACTCTATGCAAATGAACAGCTTGATAGTGTGATTCAAAGTGGCAGTGACAGAGCAAAATATGCCCTAGCGCAATTACAACCACGACAATTTTCTGCAAAGGCTAAAACGCCACTCAAAATTCTATTGATCGAGCGTAATAACCTCGACCAGTTTATGTTGTTGTCACAAGAGACGACGGCTGATCCTGCTCTACGAGATGGTACAGGTGCTGATATGGAGGTTGATGAAGTCGATGGTGTCGATGATGATACCGACTGGATGACGCAGATGTTGCAATCAGAACTGTTCTCAAAAATACCTATGGCGAATATCCATCAGTTGTTTGCGCTGCTGGAAGAGGTCGAATTCAGCGCCGGTGACATAGTCATTAAGCAGGGTGATCCGGGCGATCATTATTACATTGTGTCTGAAGGGCGCTGTGCTGTTTCCAGAAAACCCACTCCCAAAAGCAATGATATCAAATTGGCTGAATTGAAAACAGGTGATAGTTTTGGTGAAGAGGCTTTAATTTCGGAGTCTACACGTAATGCCACCATCACTATGATAACGGATGGTGTCTTGATGAAACTGACAAAAGATACCTTTGTGGAACTTGTTAAAAAACCAACACTACAATCACTATCATTTGATGAAGCAGATGCTTTGGTTAATGAAGGTAGCGCGAAGTGGTTAGATGTCCGTTTTCCCAACGAGCACGTAGAATCGTCTATCGATGATAGTATCAATATCCCACTAAACTCGTTGCGACTGCAATCCGACAAGCTTGATTCCTCGATGATCTATATCCTCTACTGTGATACCGGTGGACGGAGTTCAACAGCTGCTTTTCTGTTAGCCGAAAGAGGTTTTGATGTTTCTTACCTCGATGGAGGTTTGGTAAATAATCCTGAAGCAGTTGCTGCACACACAGTAGTACCTAAGGCACCTGAAGCGGAAGAAAAGGCTGCTGCAGCCCCTGACAAAAAAAGCGATGACAAAGTTGATGCGGAAGCTCGTGTTGAGATATTGAATGCGGAGTTGGAAACAACACAAATAAGAATGGCTAGGGCAGAGAAGTCAAAAGATGATTTAAATGCTGAAAAGAAGAAAGAGCACGAAGCGAACCAGAAAAAACTAGAAGAAGAAAAACTAAAGCTCGAGAAAGAAAAGAAGCTAGCACAAGCAGAAGCAACAAAAAAAGCGGAACAGGAAGAAGCGAGGCTGAAAAAACTGCAAGCAGAGTCTGATAAGCAAATGCAGGAGGAAAAGAAAAAGCTGGAAGAGATCTATAACCAGAATGCTAAGGAAATGGAAAAAATCCAAAAGGCAAAAGAAGAGGCAGAAGAAAACCTACGCAAGGAACGCGAGAAGTTGGAGGAGCAGGCTGAGGCTGCAAGAAAACAAATAGAAGAAGCCATGCGAATCAAACAGGAAGCTGAAACTTCGAGAAAAAAACTGGAAGAGCTTGAGGCTTCGAAGAAACTTCTAGAAGAAGAAGCCGAGAAGAAAAGATTGCAAGATGAAGAACGTGAAAAACAATTGCAGGCAGAAGCCAAGGCTAATATAGAAGAAGAACGCAAAAAGCTGGCTGCGCAATATGAACGTAATTCAAAAGAATTTGAAGAACTACAAAAAGGAAAAGCTGCCGCAGAGGCCGCAAAATTGGCAGCTAAAGAAGAAGCTGAAAAAATGATCCGGGAATATAAGTCGTCTCACGACAAGACGCGAGCTGAAGAAGAGGCCAAGTTAAAAGCCGAACGTAAGAAACTGGAAGAAGAATCTCAAAAAATACAGGAAGCAATGAAACAGATTCAGGCAGCCAAACTCGAAGCTGAACAGGTCAAGCAAGAAGCTCTAGCTGAAGCGGGTAGATTAAAAGAAAAACAAATGGAGTCGACCAGTTCCAGAGAGCAACGCAAAAAGCTGGAAGACGAAATCAAGGCTGCCGAGGAAAAGGCAGTTGAGGCTGAACGTGAGATTGAGGACGCGGCGCATAGAGAAAAATTAACGGAATCTGCGAAGCAGGTGAATGAAGTGGATCTGACCAAGAAGAAACAGCAAGAGAAGGCATTTCTTGCGCAGGTCGAAGATGACTTACAAGATTTTGAAGAAGCGCAAGAAGAAGAGTCCGCTTCGGTAACCCAGATACAAATGCATTCGGACATGATGAAACGCATTAAACTTAAGGCAGCAGATGCTAAGAAGAAGGCCGCACAGGCTAATTCTAGTCTCCTTGATGATATTTCCGAGCAGCTTAAGAATAAATAGTCCGCTTTCGTCTTTATTCAGCAGCAATTCTTCAGAAAAAATCCCTAATAATTAACTATTTTAACAAAGGAGTTAAAAAATATGAGTGAACGTATTGTCATGCGCGTTGGCGAAGCATTGGTTGCAGGTGGACCACCTGGAACTGCAGCAGAACCGGAAGTTGTTATTGGTGAACTTGATGGACCTTTTGGTACTGCTTTCGCTAACCAAATGGCTTCACAAGTTAAAGGACATACAAAAGTCCTGGCAATAATGAATACCGATACTATGGTCCGACCTGCTACCTTGATGGTCAGTAAAGTAACCGTTAATAAGGAACGCTATACCAACATCCTTATGGGTACGGTTCAGGGAGCAACTGCAAATGGTGTTCTGGATGCAGTTAGAAATGGCGATATTCCAAAAGATAAAGCGAATGAATTGGGTATTATTGTTTCTGTTTGGTTGAACCCATTAGTCGCCACTGCAGATGATCTGGATCATAAAATATTATTTGATATTCATCGTAAGGCGACTGCAATGGCTATCCATAAGGCTATGAATAATGAACCAGACATTGATTGGTTACTGGAAAATCAGGAAAAGATAGTACACAAATACTATCAAATGGGATTAGACGGTAAGATCTAATGCGCTTATCGGGCTGGTTCGTTGTTGTATGCGGGAGTAAAACCGGATGCGTTTAGATGGTGTGGCTTATTACTTAAAACTAGTCATAGTAACATTGCTGTTTGTCTCTCCATTTTCAGTCTCAGCAGGCAGCAATGAATCTATCCCGGTAGTAAACAGCAATACGATTTTATCACCTGAAGAATTGTCATCTACTTATCATCGTGTTGATTCAGTAGTGTTCGAAGATGGGTTTTATAAATTCCAGCTTGAATCAGATATAGGTGAATTTGAATTAAAATCTTTGGCTATTTTGAAGAAACGCATCACTGAAATAAAGATTGTATCTCAAGCAATAATCCAATATGAAAATCAGCACGAAGAGTTTTCAGATGAGTTGCGTAGTCAATTAAGTCTTTCTAGCGATTCTGCTGATGATTTTATCACGTCACCTTTTAAAACTGCGAAAAGTCTGGCAGGACAATTAGGTAAAAACCTGAATGCGACACTGGACGGTGAAGACCCTTTTGTTCGTCAACGATTAAATAGATATTCCCCCAGAGAACCAAATGATCCAACGGTAGCAAGACATAAACGTAATGCTGCATTTCAGTTGGGTCTTGATATGTACTCTAGCAATTACAAAGTACAATCATTTCTAAATACCGTTGCTAATGCACGAGCCGCTGGTAAAGTTTCAGCTGGCGTTGGTTTAAGTAGTGGTTTTGAAACAACTCAATCACAGAATAAGATAGACACCAAGATTAGATATATTCTAAAGAGTAAAACGCTCTCTGAATTGAATGAATATAATGTTGATTTGCTTTTAAAGCTGGGCATCAACAGAAAGTTAATTGATTCATTTATTCAACATAAGGTCTTATCACCGACAAATAAAACAACAATAGCTACTTATCTTTCAGGGCTAGAAAAAGTGACTAGATTAGACCCATACATAGAAGTAGTTTTGACTGCAGAGGACGAGACAGTAGCATTCATATTTGAACAATTGAGTAAAATGTTGTTTCGTTATTATAATGAAATTGAAAATTTTTCTGCATTTTATAATTACAAAGGTCAGGCAGCTGTGTTGACCGAATCACGGCGAATCGTTTTTTTTGAATATGCAGATTTATTAATCTGGTCTGAAGAAAATGAAACAAAATACACGCAAGCAGCAAAGCATGCCAAGACATCTGGATACAAGGGATGGGAGGTGGTTAGTCTTGGAAGTTTGTCATCTTTAGTTGAGCCATAGATGGAAGCGTTAACCTTTAAACATCAAGCTAACTTTCTGAACTCATCAGGCATCAGGTGATTTAATATATAAGTCCTGAATTTGTTTTTTCAATTTTTCATTTCTGTTGTTTTGAAGATTCAATAATAACGTTCTTATATTCTTAATATGTTTCATGTAGATTGTAAGTAGACCTATTTCAATAGGTGTTTTTCTGCTGCCAATAGAACGTATCCTTTCCTCATAGTAGTTTAAATCATTGAGCAACATTCCCTCGTTATCATCTAGCATCTTTTCGTAGTGAAAGATCTCCCAGAGTAATTCTTTTTCTTCTTCGTCTATCTTTAGAAATTTATTTATTGGCACTTGCTTACCCTCTTAATCATAATAATCTTATCTAGTGCAATCGCCGCGCCAACAGTAAGTAGATATTAATAAAGATAATGAAAACAAGTGGATAAACAAATAATGCGATATTGAGTTGTCTCGATTTTGTTATATTATAGGATAATACGTCGTTCGAGCGCGACAGTAATTGACAACTAATACATCAAATATCTAAATATAATTTTTATATGAAAGTACGCTGTTAACCATCTGAGCATGTCACAGACGCAGGAATATGAGGTGTCAAGAATATGGATTAAATGTGTTGAAAAACGCGCAGTGCATATTTATTCATCATCACTTCTACCACAACTCCCACACAGGTGTGAGTCCTTGTGGTAATTTTGCAAGTTTCCCTAATTGACTCCAAGGAGTATTGCCGTTGTGAAAGTCTGAACCAACTGATGCAGCAACACCATAGCGTTTGGCATAACCGGTAGCCAATTGAATTTCAGTTGATTGATTATGTCCAGTGATAACTTCGATAGCGCGACCATCAAATCCCTTGAATTCTTTGATTAAGTTGCGCAATTTTGTTGCGGTTAGTTTATAACGCAATGGATGTGCTATTACCGAAACGCCACCCGCTGCGTTAATTTGAGCAATCGTTTCTTCGAGGCTAGGCCATTCGACTGAAGCATACCCCGGTTTGTTATTAACTAGATAACGTTTAAATACTTCTGTCTGGTTTTTTGCATTACCGTTTTCGATAAGAAAGGTTGAAAAATGTTGGCGAGTTACTGTCCCTCCAGCCGCGATTCGCTTGGCATTTTCGTATGCATTATCAATTCCGACTTTCCTGAGTTTCTCTCCTATTTTGATAGCGCGTTCTTCACGTAGATGATTCAGATGAATAGTTGCATCAATGATAGTTTTGCTGTCTGCTTTAATATTTAACCCAACGACATGAATTGTTTTATTGTTCCACAGGCATGATAACTCGATGCCATTAATGAGTGTCACATTATGTTTTCTTGAAGCGTTTTGTGCGGCAACCAAGCCAGAGACTGTGTCGTGATCAGTTAATGCCAATGTGTTGATGCCAACCGCACTCGCCTTTTCAACAAGTAACTCTGGTGAAAAGGCGCCATCAGAAGCGGTCGAATGGGTGTGTAAATCATATACATGTGACATTGATATACTGCTAGTCCCTGAAGTTTATATATTGTAATGGCAGTTCAAATTTTGCTTCTTTAATTGCAGTAATCGTTTGTTGTAAATCATCACGTTTTTTACCAGTGATCCGAACTTGATCGCCCTGGATTGCAGCCTGAACTTTCAACTTGCTACTCTTGATCATTTTTACAATCTTTCTGGCAAGATCAGTGTCAACACCTTTTTTTATCGAAACGGTTTGTCGAGCCTCTTTATTATTTTCAATAATGTCGCCGTATTCCAGACAACGAACATCAATATTACGTTTAACTATTTTAGTCTCAAGAATATCGTGAATCTGTTTTACCTGGAATTCAGACGAAGAGATGATCGTCAGGTTGTTCTCAACCAATTCAATCTTTGAATCGGTTCCCTTGAAATCAAAGCGATTACTTATTTCTCTATTCGCTTGATCAATCGCGTTGGTAAGTTCATGTTGGTCAATTTCAGATACAACATCAAATGAAGGCATTATTTAAATCTCCTTTGATTTAATCTTTTTTGCTTAAGCTAGATTCCAGAATTATACCATCAGGATGATCAAGCTGTATCGATTGCAGGTGATGACCTATCACATAGACGGTACCGTTAAAACGGTTTTGGCCATCTGGACTGAATTCAAAATGAAAATAGCGGTGAAATGCAAAATTGCCAGAAAAATCACGACCGGGCTTAATAGATATCATCGCCACAGATTCATCCAGGAACTGGTAGTTAATATCGCGACAATAACGACGTGAACGCTTCACCGCAAGTTCGCGTGCACGTAAGGCATCTTGCCAAAACCAGACAGCAAGGCCCAGTATGGCGAGGAAAATAATTTCATTCATATTTTGTCATCTCTGAAAATTATAATTTATATAAGCTCGCTTAGTGAGTTAGATAAGGCTGAAAATGTTCATTGTAACGTTCCTCAAAGCCTGAGTTAGTCTTGATGATCATAAATAGTGCAACACCAATATCATTTGCTAATGCCAATGATTTCTCCGGCCCCGATACCATAAAGGCCGTTGCCAGTGCATCTGCATGCATTGCAGAGCTGTGAAGTACTGTGACAGCAGCTAGCGTGTGAGTGATAGGACTACCCGTTAGCGGATTAATCGTATGTGAATAACGAATACCATCTTTTTCAAAATAATTACGGTAATCTCCTGATGACGCCATGGCGATATTATCGAGGCTAACTATGCGTTGCACCGAGCGTTTCAAAGGATTGGCTTGCTCGATACCGATTTGCCATGCTTGCTGCTTTGCGTTCGTTCCTTTACCGATGAGCTCGCCACCGATCTCTACCAGATAGTCTGTAACACCCCATTCATCGAGATATTGCGCGATCTTATCTATAGCAAAACCTTTCGCAATGCCGGCTAAATCAATTGTGACAACGGGATCGGATTTAGAGATGCGATGCGATGATTCATCAAAGTCTAATTTTTCATAGCCGGTATGCTGCTTTATCGATTGTATTACTGAATCAGAAGGGGTGTCTCGGGTATACGGGGCAGGGCCGAACCCCCATAGGTTTACCAGTGGACCAACCGTTATATCGAAAGCACCATTACTTATTAAACTAAGCTGGTTTCCATGTTCGATAACTCGATACAGATCTGCAGATAAGACTTGCCAATCAGTTGTCCTGGATTGGTTAAAAAGAGATAGTTCTGAATCATCAATATAGGTCGACATTGCTTGATTGATATCGGCTAGTATCTTTTCGATATTTCTGTGTACTGTATTTTTATCAAGAGCTATTCCATTAAGTACTATCTTAATAGAATAGCTTGTGCCCATAGTCAGACCGTTGATGACCATCAGTTCTTTATTCAAGTTTTGGCAAGCGCATAAACTTGTTAACAAGATGATAATCAGAAAAACTTTCTGCATAAAATTATTTAATTATTATATCTGTATTGGCCACTATTATATTTCTTGATTATATCTATGCTTTTTAGTGCGACTGCCTAACCCCATAAAGCTTCGCGTATAGACCATCTTGGGAAAGCAATTCGCGATGTGTGCCTTGTTCACCAATAGTGCCAGCTTCAAAGACATAAACATGATTGGCTTGTTTTATTGCACTTAATCTATGCGCAACAATTATAGTTGTTTTATTGCTCAGGAAATCAGCAAGTGCGGTATGCAGGTGGTATTCGGTTTCAGCATCTAATGCTGATGTCGCTTCATCCAGGATGACGACCTTGGGATCGCTTAAGACCATGCGAGCAATCGCGAGTCGCTGACGTTGCCCTCCAGATAATCTAATGCCTTGTCGACCGACTATGGTGTCCAGTTTGTTGGGTAATTGTTCTACGGTCTCTTTTAATTGCGCAATCTCGAGTGCGTGCCATAATTGTTTCTCTTCAAGTTCACGTCCCAAGGTTAAATTAATTCTGACAGTATCATTGAACAGTGCCGGATGTTGTAAGACAGTGGCAACGTTTTCGCGCACAATATCCAGCCCAATCTGCTTTACCGAAACGCCGTCATAAAAGATGTCGCCGCTCTTTGCCGGGTATAAGCCAATTAATACTTGTACTAATGTAGATTTACCACCACCACTAGCTCCGACGAGTGCAACTTTTTCGCCCGGTTCAATAGTGAGGTTAATACCATTTAAAACGTCTGAGTTACCGTTGTCGCCATTAGTGCCATAAGAAAAATGAAGGTCAGCGATATTAATACCCACTGTGTTTTTGTTCTCAAACGGATCAGTGATATGCGGATAATCAGGTTCCAGTTCAAGTTTATTTAATTCATTGATGCGACTCAATGCGGCCTTGGCATTATAAAAGGCATATTGAATATTCAGTACTTCCTGTACCGGACCCATCATGAACCAGAGATAACCGAATACAGCAAACATCTGACCAATAGTTAATCCAGAAAAAACAACCATCATCATTGCTACTGCACGGAAGATATCAAAACCAAATAGAAAGACAACAAAACTTAAACGGCCTGCGGCATCACTTTTCCAGGCAAAGGCAATACCGTGATCTTTGACCACGCTTGCTTGTTCAATAATATGTTTTAAATAATGCTTTTCCCTGTTGCTGGCTCGTATCTGATGAATAGAGTCCAGTGTTTCTACTAAAGACTGTTGAAAAACGGCAAAGGCAGAATTTTCATTTTTCTTTAATTCTTTAACACGCTTGCCTAACACCGTCGTAAAATAAATTACGATTGGATTGGCGAAGAGTATCAATACCGCAATTTGCCAATGCATAATAAGTAGAATTATGGCAACACCGACTATTGTCAGAGTGGCGACTAATAATTTACTAACGGTTGATCCGACAAAATCATCGACAGTTGCCAGATCCGTTACAAAATAAGAAGCGACTGTACCACTGCCGAGTGTTTCGTATTCAGACATGGACACTTTATTGAGACGTGTGAGTAGCGTGCGTCGAATAAGAAAAATGACATCTTTAGCAATTATAGTAAATTGTCTTGTTTGAAAAACATTCAAAACTAATGCTGTGAGACGCAAGCATAATGTCATGATTAGAATAATTGATATATACAACACTGGTCCATGCCAGACAGAAGGGGTAATAGCGTTTATAGAATTAACGACTACACCGGGTTGATTTAATAACACTTCATCAACTAATAACGGCATTAATAACGGCACAGGTACGCTTGCCAGTGTCGCAATGACGGCAATAATATTTGCCATGATCAACTGACGTTTATGTTGTTTTGCGACTTCGAGAATATATTGCCAGTTATATTCTCTTACATCATCACTGGTGTCAGTTTGTTCCGTTGCATGCTGTTTTGACTCTAGTGTTGTAGACATAATTCAATAACGTTTCCAGACCAGCGCTGGTTCCTCCATTAACGAGGCTTGTTCTCGTAAAGCCAGAATTTGTTCTTCCCAATAGTTTTGTGTATTAAAAAATGGAAAAGCGATGGGAAATGCCGGATCCTCCCAACGTGCAGCTAGCCATGCCGAATAATGAATCAGGCGCATGGTTCTAAGAGCCTCGATTAAATACAACTCGCGTGCTTCAAAATCTCGAAACTCTGTATAACCTTCCATAAAATCATTGAGTCCCATAGTCATATAGTTACGATCACCCGACAGGAACATCCATATGTCCTGTACAGCCGGACCTGATCGAGAATCATCAAAATCAACGATATAAAAATTTTCATCACGAACTAAAATATTTCCCTGATGGCAATCACCATGCAGCCTTAATGTTTTGTAGTCGCCGGTTTGTTCATAGCAGTGCTTGATTCTAATAATAAGGTCTTCACAAAGTGTTGAATAGGCTGGTTCCAGGTAGTCAGGGATAAAATCATTTTCTAATAAGTATTGAACCGGTTTTACAGCAAAGTCTTCAACATTAATGCTGGGCCGTGACTTAAAGTCGCTGGTCTCACCAATATTATGTATCTGAGCTAAAATTCTTCCTAGTTGCAACAAGTGTTCTGGGTTATCCAGTTCGGGCGCATATCCGCCAAAACGGGGATAGATTGAAAACCGATACTCGCCATAGTTAAATAAGGTTTCATTATCTATGGCGATAGGCGCAACCACTGGTATTTCTGCCTTTGCCAATTCCAGCATTAAGGTATGCTCTTCTCTGATCATGCCATCAGTCCAGCGGCCAGCGCGATAAAATTTGGCAATAATGGGCAATTCATCTTCAATACCCACCTGATATACACGGTTTTCATAGCTATTGAGTGCGAGTATTCTGCCATCAGAGACGTAATCTAATGATTCAATCGCATGAATAATCATATCTGGATCGAGCAGGCTGTAACTGTGCAGGTTTGTTTCTTTAGTCATGATCAAGAGTCTATCAGATGTCACACATATCGAGTTTTATAATAATTATTTACTATACAAAACAGGGTGCTACAAGCTAAGCTTTTTAAATAAGATTTAGTCGCAGGAAGATTTTGACTACATGAATGTTCAGTTATCTGTACTAACAAGTGATGCTAATGCCGGGGATGTCGACGCCCAGCTTCAATTAGCCGATCTTTATGAGAACGGTATAGGTGTTCCGCTAAACCCGGGACAAGCTGCATATTGGTATCGTAATGCCGCTGAACAAGGATCAAGCAAGGCGCAATCGCGTCTTGGTCAAATGTATTTACGCGGTATTGGTGTTCCCGAAGATCACGAACAGGCTGCCAACTATCTAAGCCAATCAGCGCAAAAAGGTAATGTCATTGCACAGGCTAATTTGGCATGGTGTTATCAGCACGGGCTTGGAATGGAAAAAGATTATACGCAGGCCTTTGAGTGGTATCTTAAATCAGCAGAACAAGGCCATGCAGGAGCACGTTACAATTTGGCATTCATGTATTCCAAAGGCATTGGGATACCAAGAAACGATGTTGAGGCCTTGAAGTGGTATTTACGTGCTGCAGAACAAGGGCACATGAAGGCTCAACTTAATGTTGGTTTAATGTTGGCACAGGGAGAGGGCACCGAGAAAAATGAAGCAGAAGCCGCCCGTTGGTATCAGGAAGCCGCTAATCAGGGTTATGCCAAGGCGCAATACAATCTCGCCTTGATGTATGGTGGTGGTATTGGTGTACCGCAGGATGATGAACAGGCATTTAAGTGGCATAAACTCGCTGCGAGACAAGGCTATGCACGTGCACAATTCAATATGGGGCTTTTCTATATCAATGGATTAGGTGTGCCGCAGGATTTTAAAGCGGCTGAAGAATGTTTTCAATTAGCCGCGAAACAATCCTACGCAAAAGCAAACTATCAGCTCGGAAAGCTCCACGCCTTTGGTCTTGGTGTGTCATTAAACGAATTAGAAGCAGCTAAATATTATCGCATAGCTGCGGAGACGGGCTATGTTAAGGCGCAGTATCGTTTGGGGCATCTTTATGTCAGTGGTTCAGGTGTGCATAAAGATGAAACGATTGCATGCTCATGGTTTGAAAAAGCAGCAAGGCAAGGCTTTCAAAAAGCGCAGCATATGATGGGTGTACGATACGTGAAAGGTTTAGGCGTTGAAAAGGATTATGTGCGTGCTTATGCCTGGTTGTTATTAGCGAATGATGCGGGTGATCCGAATATTCATGAGGCATTAGAACGTGTGCGTGATAAATTATCTGAAGGGCAAGTGACGGAAGCTGAGGTGCTAGTCACCGAGTTTAGTCAGGCTTATAAAAGGATCGAAAGACGAACGACGGTTTAAGTTACAATGCGGGTGATGTGATTTTTAATTTTTCCAATTGCAAAGGTTTGTCGAGTTTTTCCAGTATTTCTTCTTGTTGATACAAGCGTAAAATATCGTAATAACGTCTTATTCTTCTGACAAATGCCACAGGTTCATGTCCTCTGGCATAACCGTATTTAGTTTTTTGGTGCCATTCTTCTTGACTGAGTTTTGGCAGATGTTTTTCAACATCTATCCACAGATTAGGATTGTCTCCAAGCGATTCAGTAAGAACGCGGGCATCCTCTAAGTGGCCTAAACCAACATTGTATGCTGCTAATGACATCCAGGAACGATCAGGCTCCTTAATTCTTTCAGGCAAAGATGCTTTTAATATGTTCAGATATTTTGCACCACCCATAATACTCTGTTCTGGATTCAGGCGATCTTTGACCCCTACACGTTTGGCCGTATCTTGAGTCAGCATCATTAAACCTCGAACACCGGTATGCGAACGTGCTTCATTATCCCAATGTGATTCCTGATAACTAACGGCAGCTAGAAAACGTTCATCAAAATCATTATCTATCGCTGCCTTCTTAAAGTAAGACCTATATTGCGGTAACCTTTCTTTGATGAGTTTTAGATAATGGCGACTGTCAGTATAATTAAAGGCATTTAGATGCCGATAATAAGTATTGTATCGCTGCTCCAGTTTGCCACTTTGTTTATAGCTATTTACGAATTTGTCTATAGAATTTGACAGAGAAACATCATCACTCTTGTAGCTAAGCCAACGCGATTGGTATTGCTTTGACAAGGTAAACGCTATCTTGACCTCAGGAAAGAGATAACGGTAATACCTATAAACATCAGCGCTGATAACGCTGAGTTTGAAATTATCTTTATGCACCTGTTCCAGTACTTGCCTGTTGTTACCATTAGGTAGTTCCAGCCAATAAAGCGACGGATATTCTGATTTTAGATGCGACAATACTAAAGCAGGTATACTGCCTTTGGCGACGATAACAGTACTGGGTGTAATGTCATCGACTGATTTTGGCAAAATGTTTTTTCGATTTCCTACGATATACCATTCATCCTCCTCATAGGATGTGCTCCCGATTATGTTTTCGTCTGGATAGTCAGGCGAATTACCTGCAATGCCAATATGTGCCTTACCTTGTTTTAACTTGGTAATGATTTCAAGGATGGTATTTGCATGGATGATTTCTAGCGAAGCACCGATAGATTTAGCGTAACTGGCTATAATTTCATAATCATACCCTTTAATGAGTGACTCATCAGGGAAGTAAAGTGGTGGTGTAGTAATTAGCGCGACCCTAAGTGTGCCGCGGGATTTAATTCGTTCGAGTTGAGATAAATCATCTGAACAAGCAGTCAGGCTTGCCAATAGGCAAATAAATAGGCAGATAGATGACCAGGAAGCGAAGATATGTATTGACCTATTATTGATGACCATGATGTTAGTATATTTGTTAAATGACTCTCAATTAGTCAGACTTAAATCGACTATGTTCACATTCCAAAGCAGTCTGGTATATCATGATGCCTACAATACTTTAAAAACAGTAATAATAAACGTGTTTCGTCCTTTACAAATAATCTCATTTTTATGCCTGCTTAGTGTCTGCCACGCTAATTACGCAGAGACCTTGCCTGTCGAAAGTTTCGACGAAATAGCGGTCAATACCTTCTGGGATGAACTCTATGCCAATGGCGGTTGGTCCCTATATTGTGGTTATCGCTTCGACCCCTCAGCGGCATTAACCGAAGATCGATTATTTGTGATTGAACAGATCTATCCGGCAAGTTGGATGTTGAAACACATGAAGTGTGATAGTCGTCGACAATGTCGGCTCAATGAAAAGTCACGCTTTACCCGTATGGAAGCTGACATGCATAATCTTTATCCTGTCTGGCAGGCGGTAGATGTGGCACGACGCAATAGCAGTTTTGGCATGATTGACGGGGAGGATTGGCGTTACCAAAATTGTGATTTTGAACGTAATCATGACATCACCGAACCTAGACCTATAGCGCGTGGTAATATTGCCCGTGCAATTTTTTATATGCACACTCAATATGGGGTGCCTGTAGCAAAGGACATGCTGGATGAATTAAAACGATGGAATCGACTCGACCCGCCTAGTAATCAAGAGATATTGCGCAATAATCTAATCGAAGAACTACAGGGTAATCGCAATACATATATTGATAACCCAACGCAGGCAGAGCAGATTTTGACTAAGTGGTTGGCTGAAGAATAATTGATTCAGTTGGTGTTATTTTGAAGCCAAAACCAAAGAGAAATATTCATTCTCATCTTCGTAATGATCGGTAATTGAGAAATCAGCCTGCTTAAGCATTTCCTCAATACCGGTATGAGTATATTTCTGACTGATCTCGGTTAATATCTCATCACCACGAACAAATTGGATCGATTCACCTAATTCATCGATGTGGACATGCTGATCAGTATTGGAAATCAGCCGCATCTCGATTCTTTCTTTATCGGCATTGAAGGTAGCCGAGTGCGTAAATTCCGTGGTGTTAAAATTCGCATTTAATTCACGGTTTAATACATGCAGGACATTCAAATTAAATTCTGCAGTGATCCCCTCAGCATCATTATAAGCGGCATGTAAAATATGATTTTCTTTTACACGGTCAACACCAATTAATAAATGATCGCCATAACGCATCGCCTTATAGACCTCTTTTATAAAGTCCCGCGCATCGACGTGTTCAAAATTGCCAATCGTACTACCGAGGAAAACAAACAAATGTGAGCCTTGTGCAGCAGGCAAATTCCCGAGGCCGCCATGATAATCGCCCAATAACGGTTTTAGCCCTAACCAATCATATTCTGCAGATAGTTTTTGGGCCGCTTCAATCAACACCTCTTCACATACATCTAATGGTGCATAGATACAGTCTTGCGAGGTCTCTTGACATGCATCAAACAATCGCCTTGTTTTGACTGCATAACCACTACCCAGCTCAAGTATCTGATCCGGTGTCGTTTTATTGATAATATCAACCGCATATCTGGATAATAGGTGGTTTTCAGTACGCGTCGGGTAATACTCTGGTGTTGAACAAATCTGGTCAAACAACTCAGAACCGCGTTCATCATAGAAGTATTTTGGGGACAAACTACGGGGTGTAGTTAACAGCGATTCACGCACGTCATCCACCATGCCCGGGATAATCCGTGTCGGCATGATGGGGGTACAGACAACTTCTTCCTGTTGTGTCTTGTAATTAGGTATTTGCATAAGGATCTCTGCAATTAGCAAGAGAAATATATTATTCAGGTTTAGGACACAAGATTAACATTGTCAGTTTATAATGCCAATGTGACTTATCGATGTCAGATAAGTTTAACTTTATTTAAATCACATAAGGTGACATTCATCATATATGAATAAGCGTCTCAGCGAGTTGATCACGGCAGGAGCGACGATTATTACGCCGACTCAACGCTTGCGTCGTCATCTGCGTTACCAATACGCGACAGAGCAGTTGTCACAAGGTCAGCAGGTTTGGCAGACGCCCGACTGTTTGCCTTGGTCAGCCTGGTGTAAACGCAGTTTTGAATCTATTTCATTACGCACAGATGATAAATACATGTTGTTGAATACCCTGCAGCAGCAATGGTTATGGCAAGACATCATCAGTTCCTCAAAATATAAAGATCAATTGTTGCAAATCTCAGCAACGGCAAAGCAGGCGTCACAGGCCTATCGTTTATGCAAAGAATGGTGTGTGCCCGTTTTTCCAGATGGTACCTGGTTATCTGAAGATGCCTTGGCCTTTAAAAACTGGACAGGGAATTATGAAAAGAAAAAAACAGATAAGTGCTGGATTGATGATGCTAGTTTACCTGAGTACATCATGACTCATTTATCTGGCTTGGGAGAGACCCCAAAGAAAATAGTGTTCTATGATTTCGATCAGTTGACGACACAACAACTGAAGCTAAAGCAAGCATTGCTTGAGCAAGGTGTTGATATTGAAATACTGGGTGTAAGCAATCGTAATAAGTCGATTAGCTTCAGCGAGCAAGCTGATAAGCAATCAGAGATTTATGCGGCGGCAGTCTGGGCCAAGCAACATCTGGAATCTGATGTTAACGCAACAATTGGTGTTGTTATGCCAAACCTGAGTGCCCTTCGTGACAATATTGAATATGGCTTTGCCTCAGTATTAACACCGCATAAATGGGCTAATATAGAGAACGCAATTCATAAACCGTACTCAATATCTTTAGGCACACCGTTATCCAGTTACCCGCTGATAAAGTCGGCAATCAATCTGCTTTCTCTGGGTAGACGCAAAGTTTCAATAAACACATTAAGCACCATACTACATTCACCATTTATTCAAGGAGCAGACGAAGAGTCTGCTGCACGTGCAACATTCGATGCGGCGCTTAGACAACAGGGTGAGCATCAGATGGGCCTCAAAACCTTATATTGGATGGCTGAAGAACGTTGTAAGCCGCATGAACAATGCACACAGTTTATTCAGTTATTAAAATCATTTGAAATCTCGTATTTAAGCCATGCGAAAAAACAACCATTACGACAATGGGCCATAAACTTTTCTGAATGGCTAACAGGGTTTGGTTGGCCAGGTGAGCGTCCTTTGAATAGCGACGAACATCAACTGGTGACGGCATGGCAAACAGCACTAACTCAATTGGGCAGTCTCGATGGCATAGCAAAGCCAGTAAGTTTTAGTACGGCATTATTTCAATTAAATCGATCACTTATAGAAACCCGTTTTCAGCCGGAGACCGATGAAACGCCTATCCAGATCATTGGTATGACTGGTGCGGCAGGAATGCAATTTGATTATCTCTGGGTCATGGATATGCAAGACGATACCTGGCCTGATTTAAAACCAGCCAATGCGTTTATCCCTAAGGCATGCCAACGTGATTATTCAATTCCAACTGCCAGTGCTGACGCACAATTAATATTGGCCAAAAGCATGACTGATAAGTTAATGACCTCTGCAAAAGAAGTTGTCTTCAGTTATACCAATCAGTTGGGAGATCGCATATGTCGTCCCAGTCCATTAATCAAGATTGACGCAGCAAAACAATATTCTGCTAGTGAAGACTACACAGATTATAAAAATATTTTATTTGAATCTTCCAATATTGAAACGTTTGTTGATGTCGATGCACCTGAAATACCCATAGGTAAAATAGCAAACGGAGGTAGTAGCTTATTTAAGGATCAGGCGGGTTGTCCATTTAAGGCCTTTGCACGACATAGATTGTATGCCGAGTCTTTACGACAGACTGATATTGGTTTGAGTGCCGCTGAGCGAGGCACTCTGGTACATAGAGCCTTGCACTATCTATGGCAGCGCATAAAGACTTCAGAGAATCTACAATATCGATCGGAATCAGAACTTGTAAAGATAATTCATTCAGTTGTACAAGAAGCCATTAAACAGCAACAAGCACAACAACCAGAGACCTTTACCGATCGCTTTACAGAACTGGAGCAACAACGTTTAGAACGATTGTTAAAACAATGGCTACAAATTGAAAGCGACAGGAATGAGTTTAAGGTTATTGCGACAGAAGAGTGGCAAACCATTTTATTTGAGGATATTGAATTACACCTACGTGTGGATCGTATTGATGAACTTGCCGATGGTCGTTGCGTCATCATTGACTATAAGACAGGTGTTGCCAGTAAGAATGATTGGGAGTCAGAAAATCCAAATGACCCACAAATGCCACTTTATGCGGTGACTAGCAAACAAGAGGTCGCAGCGATAGCCTTTGCAAGTTTAAAACGTGGCAAACTCGGTTTCTTTGGACAGACTGATGGAGATCACATCTTACCGGGTATCAAACAGGATGCTGAATTTTCATGGCAGGACAGGTTTGAAAGTTGGGAGCAGGTGTTAATACAACTTGCTAATGATTTTCGTAGAGGCAAAGCGATAGTTGAACCAACAACATCAGCGTGTCGGTATTGTGACCTACATTCTCTATGTCGTATTTACGAGCGCGTAGAAAATCAAATTGATGATGATCAGCAAGAAGGGAGTCATCAATGACTAATCAGCTAGTCGACAATGACGCCAGAACAAAGGCCCTTGCGCCTGATCAATCATTTATTATTCAAGCCCCTGCCGGTTCGGGTAAAACGGGCTTATTGATTCAGCGTTATTTAAGACTACTTTCTTTAGTCGAGGCACCTGAAGAAATCATTGCGATTACATTTACGCGTAAGGCCGCTGCAGAAATGCAAGGGCGAATCCTTGATGCGTTAGAGATGGCCGCTAGTGGTATTGAACCTGAGTCTTCGCATCAGAAGACAAGCTACGAATTGGCTGTTGCCGCATTACAACGTGACCAAGCACAGGGGTGGCAGTTAACGCAAAACCCGGGTCGATTACGCGTCCAGACGATAGATTCACTGTGTGCGTCATTAACAAGGCAGATGCCAATACTGGCTAGCCTGGGCACGCAGCCCGACACGCTTGAAGACGCTGAGCCCTTATATCAACAAGCAGCAATCAATACTCTGGCAGAACTTGAAAGTGGTGAAGGTTGGTCGGAAGCGATTGCCAACCTCGTATTTCATTTAGACAATGATTTACCACGCATTAAAAATATGATCGTGGATATGTTAAAGAAGCGTGATCAATGGTTAGCCTATGTCATACAAGAACATGAACGCAATGATATGGAGCGGGCATTAGTCAGGTTAATTGAAGATCAGCTGCAGCTCGTAAGAGAAACTTTTCCAGATCAATATGAAAATGAGCTAGTTGAAGTAATGCAGTTCGCTGCTAAAAAACTTTCTGAAACGGACCCGGGTAATCCGCTGGCAAGTTGTTTAACGATGACATCATTGCCCAATAATAATGAAAATGATCTTAAATATTGGCGTGGTATAAGTGAATTACTATTAACCAAGACAGGTTCATGGCGAAAACAATTGACAGTAAAAAATGGCTTCCCTCCTGCCAGTGGAAACAAGCTTGAAGCTGATGAGCGTAGCAGCAAGAAAAAACAAGCATTGGCGTTGATCTCGGAACTGCAAGAGTTTAATGGCTTAAATGAGGCTTTGACAACGGTTAGTAGTTTACCAAACACACGGTTTACCGATGACGAGTGGCTAATTGTTAATGCCTTGTGTGAATTACTTAAATTATCTGCTGTTCAATTACGATTGATATTTGCTGAACGAAATCAAATGGATTTTATAGGTATTGCTGCCTCTGCAGTTGAGGCGTTGGGGACAGACGAATCACCAACAGAGCTCGCATTGCAGTTGGACTACCATATCAAGCATCTACTGGTTGACGAATATCAGGATATTTCTGTTAATCAGTATCGTCTCTTGCAAGGGTTAACGCGAGAATGGTCGATCGACGATGGGCGAAGTTTATTTTTGGTCGGTGATCCGATGCAATCGATCTATCGATTTCGTGAAGCAGAAGTCGCCTTGTTCTTGAAAACGTTTCATGAAAAATCATTTGGAAATATCCCGCTCGAAACATTACGGCTAGCTATTAATTTTAGATCAGAATCAGGTTTGGTTGAATGGGTTAACACAAGTTTTAAATCAATTTTCCCTAAACAGGATGACTTAATTTCTGGTGGCGTATCATATAGCGATGCGGTTGCCTTTGATAAAACAACATCGAATAATAATGTAAGGGTTTATCCTCTCTATGGTCGATCTCATAAGAAAGAGGCGCAACATGTCATCGACATTATTCAGGAAATACAGCGACACTATCCAGAAGATAATATTGCATTATTAGTACGTGGCCGATCACATTTAGCAGAAATTGTCCCAGCAATACGCGAAACCGGCATGTTGTTTAATGCTGTTGATTTGGAAGGACTTGGTAAACAAGCTTCGGTACAAGATCTACTCGTTCTGACACGAGCCTATTTATATCAGGCAGATCGTGTGGCGTGGTTGGCTTGCTTACGTGCGCCGTGGTGTGGTTTGTCGCTTGAGTCGATGTATAAACTTTGTGATGGCAATAAAGATAAAACATTATGGGAGTGTATTAATCAAACAGAGATTAATAAACACTTGCAACAGGATGAACAATTACGACTGCATAAATTTAAAGAAGCTTTCTCTAATGCATTAGCTGAGAAGCAACGACTATCGATTCGTGATGCAGTTGAGTCGTTGTGGATTCAAATAGGTGGCCCTGCAACACTTTCCAATAAGGCAGATATCGAAAACTGTATCAGTTATTTATCATTGCTTGAAACGCTGGATCAGGGTGGCACGATTGAAGATTTACAAGAGTTGATTGAGAAGGTGAGTCAATTATACGCAGCACCCGATGGCAGGGCAGATAAGCGCTTACAGTTGATGACGATACATAAGGCTAAAGGACTTGAATTTGATCATGTCATACTGCCCGGGCTTGGACGATCACCACGTTCGAATCAAACAGAATTGTTGGCATGGTTGCTACGAGCGCGTGGAGATGAAGAAGATTTAATTTTGGCACCTATCCATGAAGCTGGTGCTGAAAAAACGGCAATCTATAAATATATAGACAATATAGATAAGACCAAACAACGTTTTGAAGATGCGCGTTTATTGTACGTGGCGACGACACGGACAAAGAAAACATTACACTTGCTTGGCCATGCCAGTGTTAAAGAGACAAAAGGTGAACTTAACTGCGAGCCACAGGGCAGGTCGTTGTTGGCACACCTTTGGGCAACTGTTAATCCCGTTTTCGAAAAACATATGCCGGAGAATCAGGAACAAGATGAGGCAGGATTATCTGTCATTGTTAATCAGCAAACAAAGCGATTAACGAAAGATTGGACCTTGCCAGATCTGCCCGCGATATTTCAGTGGCAACAATCAATATCAGATGAATCTGAACAGGAACCTGTATTAATTGAGTTTGAATGGGCTGGAGAAACAATTAAACATATTGGCTCAGTTGTCCATAGTGCAATTCAGTGGATTGCAGAAGAAGGCTTATCTAAATGGTCGAATGAGCGTATTCATGCAGAATCAAAAAGTTTTGATAATGCGCTGCGTCACCTTGGTGTGCCAGAAGGAGAAAGGCCGGCTGCAGTAAAGCGGATTAATGCGGCATTAATAACAATGTTAAATGATGAGCGTGGGTTATGGATACTTTCAAATGAACATACAGAACAAGAAAATGAATACGCTATAAGTGGCATTGTCGACAATAAATTGGTTAATGCCATCCTCGATAGAACTTTTATTGATGCAAATGGTGTGCGTTGGATAATCGACTACAAGACAAGTCGACACGAAGGTGAAAATCGGGATGGTTTTCTGGATCATGAGCAGGAACGTTACCAAAATCAATTAAACAAGTATGCATTACTGATGAGTGGCTTAGAAGAAAATGATATTAAGCTGGGTTTGTATTTCCCATTGCTAGAAGGATGGCGCGAATGGCGCTTTAAACAGTAAATCTGATTGTACGAAAATATTTTTGTATTTAATTCTGAACTCAAAACACCGAGCATCTTGCCGTTAATGACCTAGTATTATCAGGTAGCTTTTATTCAATTCTGCTAACATCACTGAATGAGCAAAAGTAAAAAAGCAGAAAATGCACGAGATTTATTTTTATCTGAATACCAGGGCATTTTAAGTACACATTCAATTGATGTGCCAGGATATCCCTTCGGTTCAGTCGTTCCCTATTGTCTCGGCAACAGCGGTTTGCCGGTCATTCTCATCAGTACAATTGCACAACATACTAAAAATATTTTAGCTGATCCTAAAGTCTCGTTGACAGTAACGGAAGGTGATGCAGATGATTCGCAAACAGTAGGACGAGTGACCTATCTTGGCGATGTCGAGCTTTTGGATAATAAGGATTGCGATAGTATCAAGCGTTACTACCATTATTTCCCGCAATCTCGCGATTATCACTTAACGCATGATTTTAATTTTTATGTCATTAAACCAGTTCGTGTCAGGTTTATTAAAGGATTTGGCCAGATTTATTGGGTCGAAAAAGATGATTTTCTATTAGCTAATCCATTTAGTTTTGATGAAGAACGTCAGATGCTTGATCATATGAATACAGATCATCTAGATGCAATCAGACATTATTGCGAACTTTGTAATATTTCTTATAAGGACCCACAGTTACCTGAGATGGTTGGCATAGATAGCGAAGGTTTTCATCTGCGAGTTGGCTCCAGGATATATCGTATAAACTTTATAGCGCCGGTTACTACAGCAGGCGCGGTTCGTAAAGCATTGGTTGAAATGGCAAGAGCCTAAATATGAATAAAATACTGGTTATCTTGATACTCGCAGTCATTGTGCTTAGTTGGAATTTTGTCTTTACCGATTCAAAAAAAATCGAATTAACGGATTCTGCGAAGGTATTACAAGGTTTGTCGATGGCTTTGAAATACAAAATGGCTATAAAAGAATATTGGAAAGCGACAGGCTCACTGCCCGACGCAGAAGCATGGCAAAAGTCAGGAAAATATATTGAAGTCGATTTATCAAAGTCATTGGTTAATAACATTAATGTAGGTGCTGATGGAGCCGGTGTGATATCAGTTTATTTTACGAATAAAGAAGTCATCAACGTCGAAAAAGATATCGAAGGGACGCAGATCATACTAATACCAGAAGCCAAAGGCGAACGACTAGCCTGGACATGTAAGGGCAATATTGATGTCGATTACCTCCCAAAGAAGTGCCAATATATTAGCAATGAAAACTAGAGACATTTAATTTCCTGGTTAGACGTGTTAAAGACTAAATGTATTTAAACCTCAATCCATATTGAGCCAAATCAGGTTCTACACTGGCTGACCTTATCTATATGTGATGAAGTGATATTGTGTCTATGATTATTAGAGTCAAGAAACTTTGCTTCTAATACATAGGCGAGTGATTCCAGTTCATTCTTGCATTGAGCGTCTTTGTCTATGCCCGTCTGATATTGCAGATAATGGACAAGTTCATGCAACAATATACCTTTACCTTCATCCGTATCCAGCTTGATAGAATCAAGCAAATAAACAGCACCATCATTAAAGTTGTATAGACCAAAGATCTTTAGGGTATCTGGATTGACCGCCTTTGGTAATTCACCACCAAAAGCGACTTCAGCTATTTCTGTTGCAGAGACCTTTTTAATCTCCGGGATATTATCAATATCATAGGTAAATGATGAATGACTGTTTATCCATTCAAGCAGCCCTGCGGCGAGCTCGCCTTCGGTATTAAATGAATCCAGGTCAAGGTCATGCCCGGCTTCGATTTGGGTTTGTTCAACATCACTCGATAAGTGAATACCATGGTCATGGACATCATCTGATTTTGCCTGTGCTGATTGTGACATCAGGCCAGCAGTGAGTACCATCACCGAAACGACATTCGCGCGACGACGATTTTTAACACGCTTAACACCTTCCAGAAAGTCAGTACGACGATCTTCTTTTAACTGATAGCCCTGTACTTTGGCAAAATTGCTTATCTGTTGGAATGACGCCGGGTCTTTCTGTTCTAAACCATGTTCATAAACAAGCGTATGTTGCCCATTAATAATACACGGGTGTACCATAGCCAGTTGTTTCTTCTTTATCTTCATCGAACTCATGATTCTTTCAACCCAATTTTCAGGGCTGCTTTTCTGCTCTTCAATGCGTTTCAGATCGACTAGTATCTCAGTAGATTTTTTCATTCAAATCACTTAGAAATCTATATTTATTTCAGATATATAAAGTTTAGTAGTTTTTTAGCACATTGGTAGCCATATCGGCTTCAGTTTTGAACATAAAATTTAAAACAACATGAAAAACAATGGTTTAATGAGGTTTTGTTAACTTTCCTATAAATTACAAAAACTGCTTATTAAGTTTAATTACTCAATTTAATCATGCAATGTGGAAAGGGTGCACTTCTGAATTTGTTCTATCGAAAGGGATAACGATAATTGTCTTAAAGAGTTTCCAACACCGTCATAAATTCAGTTGCAGTTTGTTAGCTATTATCAAGTTGCTTGTATATTCCAAAGTCAGCAATAGCCAAACTATCATCACTTCGAAGCATGATGTTCGCAGTTTTTAAATCGCAATGTCCAACTCTCATCTCATTGATTGCCTGCCTGCAGACTGAGTGCAATGTGATAGATATAATCTCATGCCAGCTTAAGCGTAATTTCCATTTCCAATCTTTGTTAGAGGTCGCCACGTGTAATGTAATTCTGTTTATGCAAAACAGACCAGACGCATCAAAAAAAATGATTAGGACAGACAATCGATTCAGCTAGTATAATAATAAGTTAAAAACTAATAGGCTCTACATATTGATGGGCATGATCCGTGTAAATATTATAATGACAAGGCTTCCTCGGGATAGCGTATGGAACTAACAGAGCTAATCTACTCTTTACACAAGCAGGGACTTGGCGAGCATCTTATACTGCATCTTAATAAAGGACAGCCACTACTTAGTAAAATAAGTTATATAAAGGGCAGGTTGACCTTTGATAGTAAAAATCATCTATCTGAATTCCACGCGGAACAATTAAAACCTTGTTGGGAAAATGGCACTTTAGGCATGATTTCAAACTCTATCGGGCATGAATGGGAAAGCCTTACCTTTCATGGACTGGAGCATTGTCAGTTGCCTGCAGATTTAAGTGCAACAAGGCATGGCGCAATGGTGGCGGCAGAAAATGAATATGGTGATAAGCTTATTGATTTTGTTGGTAGCGTTTATCGTGGTTTTCAGCTAATGCTGGATAATAATTTTTTACCTGTCATATTATTCAAACCAATAAAAACCATGTCCGGGGAGACAGGACTGATAGTTACTGATTTAAGGGCAGCGCCGATGGCAATATCAACAATCCGGACGATACATGATGTGGTTAGGACATCGATAGAAGATAAATTAGTAATAGAGATAGATGATGCTGATTTAAATACGGCAGAATTTGAGAATTTATTCGGCGGGTTCATGGAAAAATAATCGCGTGGTTCTTTTTTGGGGGAGGGAAGTAGGTATCACCAAGAGTAATTCAGGTTCTATCAATCGACACTGACCCTTTTAATTTCAGCATTGATTTGAAAATGTATCGAATACAATTCCTTTTACTTCTTTTTTGTCTATTTCTAGGCACAGCATGTAGCAACAAGTTTTTCTATAACCAACTCGATTGGTTGATCCCCTGGTATGTTGATGACTATGTCGACCTCACCTTGGTACAAAAAGAGAATCTGGATAAGCAGGTCGAGATGCTATTGCAATGGCATCGGGGCGAAGAATTATCACACTATATTGCAATACTAAATCACATCGAAAAGGATGTTACAGAATATGTCACCGTAGAGACGGTGAAAAACTGGTCTGATGCAGTACTTATTTCAGCAGAACGAGTCCAGGTAAATATTTTGCCTCTCGCTATAGAACTTGGCGAAGAATTAACCGAAGAACAGATGGCAGAATTTGTAAAAAACCTGTGGGATCGACAAGCAGAGCTTGAGGAAGAGTATTTAAGTCGCAGTAATGAAGAATACATTAAGGACAATTATGAAAGTTTAACTGACAACCTGGGTAAATATGTGGGACGGTTAAGTGATGCGCAAAAAGAACGACTTAATAAAGCAGCAAATACGATGCAGCGGTTCGATCATGTCTGGTTAGAAGACCGCAGGTCTTGGTTGGAAAAACTTGAAGGATTAATGAAACGAGAGCAGGGGTGGCAACAGGCAACGATAGACGCCTTTGCTTTACGTGGAAAACAACAACCCAAAAGATTTAAGCAGTATTTAAGCTATAACACTACTATTATTCATCAATCGATTGCTGATGTAATTAATCAACTTAGTGATAAACAGCGAGGAAAATTGTTGGTTGAAATCGCTGAAATTAAGAATGATTTTCGTGTGATTATTGCGAGCGCGGAGTGATTTATTAGCAGCTATTTGATATAAATACTTATGGCTCAACTTAAACTATTTTTTATTTCAATCGTTGTCGTACTCATTCTTGCTGCTTGCGTGCCAACGCCAGTTGTACGTAATGAAACAATTAATGAATTGATCATTCGTAACCAGACTAAAAGTGCGCTTGAAGAGGTTGAATTAAGAGTGCCAAAAACAGGCAAGATCGTTGCTTGTAGTACGGTTTTCCCTGCTACTGAATGTTCATTAGGGTTCCCTGAGTTTGAACATCAAAGAAATCATGCAACTTTGAGTTGGTTACAAAGGGGCCAAAAATATCAGCGAGACATCATTACAAAAATTCCAGAAGATTTGGATATGAGTAAACCAGCAATAGTTATTATTACTATTCAAGACAACGGCCAAATAACATCTCGATTGGACAGCAATAGACTCTAAGTATTATTACTTAATAGATGTAAATAGCGCATTATTGGATTGACCATCGAGGACTCAATTGAAGATCAAATTAACTTTTAGACCTACATTCTTCCCTAGCTTTTTTTTAATCTGTGCTTCCAGTGCAGTTCCTAATATGAAATCTTTCTAGACTGTTCAGTTATTCAGTAACAGGCAATTAATATAAAAAGTGTGGATATAACAAGATAGTTGATTGGTTTCATCAGATTTTCCCCATTGAATCTAGGTATATGCCAGGTCATTAGTGCGAGTAGTCTCTTCATATCAAATCTCCTTCTTATGCTTGAAGCTTTCAAGATGCTTAGATAGAAGATCAAAAGGGATCATGATGATGATTAATGCTAAAAGGAAAGCGGCTATACTGCCGATGCAAAGAGCGCAAAGTGACAAGCCTTTGAATCCAAATAAAGCACCAACAGTCAAAGCTACTACGCTAACCAATATGAAATAACTGAAACTTAAAATTGAGGGCAAAAAGTACAAAGCTGCACCGAATATCATCAAATAAGGTAAATAATCTTCCATTAGACTTCTCCCGTTAAATACTCGGGAGAATTATCAAGGGAATGGAATAAGGTGGCTTGGCCAGACACGACAATAATTAGTTTATTTGCGCCAAAAAATACCCAATTCAGAGGATTCCAAACTTTCAAGGAAGATGTAATCTACTTAAAACAGTAGACGGAGATACGCTATGATAAAAGAAGATCGTCGTACTGACTTTCTGGAAGGTGTTAAGCGTGTTAAAAATCGTCGTCGCGCGAATGTCGTTTCGGTGATGGTACTCACTGCTGGCCTGATGTCACAATCAGCACAGGCAAAATCAGATGATGTCCATGACCATGGTATTCACCTATCGAGTGATGTTGAACAAACCCAAATCGAAGCCGGGCATGACCTTGACCTGGATTCATTTAATACCGAAGGTGAGCTCGCCGCAGGGCTGCTTGAATGGATAAACAGTCATTCATCATTTACCTATGATATTGATAATCTCCCGGAGATTAAAAAGGTCTCTCCAACAGAAATAGCTGAAGTCGCTTTTGGTGGTGAATTACCAAAGGCGGTCAATCCAGATACCCTTCAGATCTTTGGTCTATACAACTTTAATGATGGTGCTGTTTATCTGCTTGATTCTATCAACCTGGATACGGATGAAGGTAAAGGTATATTGTTGCATGAACTTGTCCATTATCAGCAATACCAGACGGGCATAGACAAAGACGCTCAATGCAAGAATGAACTAGAATCACTTGCCTATGCATTAGAAACAAAGTTTCTTGAATCTAATAATCATAGACACAATATCACTTCATCACATATAGATGAGTTCAGCCAGTGTAGAAAAAGAAACGATTCAATACACCACTGCACGAATCGAAGAAGTTATTAATCAAATCTGACGCAATCACGCACATAAGATAAGAATTAACCATCCGACGATGGATAATTATTGATCTGTATCAATCTCAATCTCAATCCATCAAACTCATAATTATGATGAGGTATAAATAATTATATTGAACCCTTCTTTATAATTAGCCTGTTAGGTATATCGACTGACCACAAGGAAATGGCCATGATAGAACTACTAGAAATAGGAATTGATAATGCCGTCGCCTTTCGTATGGCAGGAAAAATTACTGAAAAAGATATGGCCTTGGTACTTTCTGAAGCAAAGAAGAAGATGGCGCATTACGAAAATATTGTTTTTTTTGAACAGCTAGACTCATTTGAGGGTATCGAAATAGCAGTGATCATTGAAGAGTTTAAATTTTATTTCGAAGTAGGTATTTCGAATATAAGTAAATTAGCGATTGTAACTGACAAAAAGTGGCTTGAGAAAATTGTAAGTATTGAAGATAAGATCTTCAAAAGCATTGAAATGAAATGCTTTTCCATCGAAGACAAAGATGCGGCGATAGCATTTTTAAAAAACGCATAACGGGCACTGTACACTAGAGTAGTGGGCATAAAAAAACCCCATTAAAAACAATAGGGTATCTTTATTATTGGTGGAGGCGGCGGGAATCGAACCCGCGTCCGCAAATCCTCTGCCATCGGATCTACATGCTTAGCCGAATCTTTAATTTAACTCAATGCTACCCGACCGGCAGGGAAGACAATGAGCGATCCCGATTAAGTTTTAACGAATCCACCTCGGACGAGTTTCATCGCGGTCTTGTGAGAGTCGACGCCTGGTTCCACCGTGCACAAGCACAACAGTGGGCAGACGGCACTATGACAGGTTATTAAGCTGCTAGTGCGTAGTTGTCTTCGTTGGCAACTAAAAGTTTTGCAGAAGTGTTTACGAGGTAATCTGCACCTCGGCATGCCCCTCAGGTTTCATATCCACGTCGAAGCCAGTACGCCCCCGAGTTTTATTTCCT
>DBBX01000002.1 GCA_002292815.1 Thiotrichaceae bacterium UBA973
CCTATAGCGCCACCTATAGCGCCATTGATAACGATATCATCAGCAAATGTCACTGGAGACATAGACAGTAATGTCGATATTATTAAAATATAAAAATTGTTTTTCATAATTGTCCTCCTTCTTACTATGTTCGATACAAATATGAATAAAAGTTTAGAAAAACTTAAATGAATAAACAAAAACTGTGATGTAGTTATCTTTAAACCCTACCAAGCCAAGCATATATAGCTATTTGCGCGCTCTACCTTTCTCGTATTTGGGTATATTGCGTTCCTTCTGTTCATCTTGAAGCTTTTGATAACTTTCCCAACGTCGTTGTTCAAGATCACCCGAGTCAAGTGCAGCCTTAATACCACATTTTATTTCGGTATCGTGTTGGCAGTTATTGAATTTACATTGTGCTATAAACGACAGAACTTCATCAAAAGTATCTTCAATTCCGGTTTCACAATCACTCAGCTGCAATTCTCTAATTCCCGGTGTATCGATAAGTAAGCCGCCATCATGCAATAAGTGCAATGAACGTGAAGTCGTCGTATGTTGTCCTTTTCCGTCTTCAAAACTGACATCCGCCGTTAACTGATCGGAATCAGTCAGACTATTAATCAATGTCGACTTGCCAACACCAGAGGACCCCACTAACGCAATCGTATGCCCTTCTGTGCACAAGGTTCTCAATGAAGCAAGACTCGCATTTTCTTTAGCATTGACACCTTCAACCCGAAGATTATTTTGCAATACCATTGCCGTCTGTTTGAATGAATCGATATCATCAGACAAATCAATTTTAGTCAGGACAATGACGGGGTGAATTTTTGCTTCATTCGCCAATGCTAGATAACGTTCAATACGTGAAACATTAAAGTCTTGATCACAAGACGTAACAATAAATAGAGTATCAACGTTTGCAGCAATGATTTGATCATGCGTGCGTTTGCCCGCTGCTTTACGTATTAATACTGTTTCTCTGTCCAGTATCCGAAGTGGGCGTTCACCTTCATCAGGAATCAACATCCAATCGCCGACGGCAAGGTTCTTTGGATCACTGAATACGCCTATTTCAAAGCTTTCAATTCCTTTGTTACTCCAGACAATGCAATGGCTACGATGAATTTGCGCGATTCGCGCAAGATAGCATTGCTCATTTTCTTCAGACTTTAATTGTTGGATAAAGAAATTCTTCCAACCTAATTGAGCTAGATTAAAGATTATAAGTACCTGAGCAATAAAAATTTAAGATAGTGAATAATTCAAATAATTTTATTAGTAATTAATTTAACTCTATAATAGGTTGCGTGAAACAAAGCTGGGCAGTATTGGCAAGGACTTCCTCCATAGACGGCAGGGACCAAGCCCTAATTGTTCCAGTGCCATTTTAAAGACATTGTCTCGGTACGACCGAAGTCTGTGCCAATTACTATAAGTGCCATAATTAGTTACTTTGGAAGCGGTCTTGCATTATTATCTTCAACGGTCTGCATATCACTTAACAATCGCCCTTCACCCATTTTTATCTCATGACATATCACGTCATAAATTTCACTATGAAATACCAATTGATAGTGACTGCAACTGCCCAGGTGCTCAGGCTTGAACTGCTTCAACCAATCTGAATCATCAATTTTAAATAATGCAGCAGCCGAATCTTCCGTCATCAAAACATTACCATGCACTTCTTCAGTCGTCATCGAAAATGCCTCAACGCCGATGAGTTTCAGATGCTTTATATTATCTTCATTATCTTCATCTTCAGGATTCAAATATTCAAAACCCTTTAATATTACGCCGCCATGCGACCAAATAACGCGTTCTAATCCTGGCCCTTTACCATCATGGTGAAACTCTTCTTCTAATAATGTTGTTGTTTTCATTTTAAGTTATTTATCCGTTGCTAATATTGTGAATTGATAATGAACGATTATTGTTTTCGATATTAATCGTGTAGCTGCATATTATCATGTAAAGAAATATAGAAAAACGGACATTATTTAAATAGTGCAAGCCCACTTAGCTTTTGGGTCTATTTTTCAATCGATTCCAGCACCATTTGGTAGACCTCATTTTTCTTTTTACCGGTTATCCTTGAGGTTAACCCTGCAGCATCTTTTGGTGGGAGTTTTTCGGAAAGGATTTGGTTGATCCGAAGCACTTCAGCATCGGAGACAGATGTCTCTTGTGCACCCTCAACAATAACAACGAATTCACCTTTTATTTTTATCTCTTCGCTTATCAATTTTTCATTAACTATGGATAAGCTATCACGCACAATTTGTTCATACTGTTTAGTCAATTCTCGGGCAATAGTGACGCGTCTCCTAGAACCAAAAACATCGTGCATATCTTGTATCGACTCGCGGATGCGATGTGGTGCTTCGTAGAAAATCAGTGTTCTTGATTCTGATATTAATTGCTGTAAGCATTTTTTTCGAGCCTCTGTCTTCGCTGGCAAATATCCTTCAAAGATAAATTTACTGGTTGGTAACCCAGAGACAGACAAGGCGGTAATAACTGCCGAAGGTCCTGGAATCGGAATGACCTTTATCCCGTTGTCATGTGCGGCAGTGACCAACTTGTATCCGGGGTCGTTAATTAAGGGGGTGCCGGCATCTGAGATTAAGGCGATGGATTCTCCATCGCTTATTTGTTGTATCAGCTGCGAAGTTAATTGTGCTTCATTGTGCTCATGATAGGCTTTTACTTTTGTCTTAATACCAAATCGTTCCAACAAGGTTTTACTATGGCGTGTATCTTCCGCAGCAATTAAATCTGATTGCTTCAGAACTTCAATTGCACGTTCAGAAATATCAGTCAGATTACCAATAGGTGTCGCTACAATATATAAAGAACCTGACAATATTCGCTCCTGAACGCTGTTCAAATTTGGGTGTCGTAATTATTTGCTACTCGGATAATTTATCAGGGAATCGTGATGATCACGCCAAACTGATATTCGATACGCGTGCTCGCGACTGAAAGCATAGTTATTCATATGCTTGATTGAGCATGTGCGCGTATCGAATGCCAGAGCAAGCAAGGGCACGATTAGCGATCCGAGACAAAATTACACGTATAGTATGAGGATACTTAAACAATATAACACTACAACTTGAATTATTATTGAGCACCCTGATGAAATATTCGAGTTTATGTTACACAATATACATATGCGACTTTCAATAATTTTACTTTTTTCATTGGCTTTATTAACTGCCTGTGGACCTACCAAGCAGTCAAGCACTCAACCACAGGTCGATCCGGAAGAAAATGCCCGAACTTTGATGCAATCGGGAGATTATTCTGCTGCTGCAACTGAATACCTGAATCTGGCCGCAAAAGATAAACCAAATGCGACAGTCTATCGCCTGAAAGCAGCGGCGGCCTATGTCGAAGCCGGCGATTATGGTGCTGCAAAAAAGACCCTAAGTGACACAACTATTGCGGAGAATGATTCATTACAAAATATTAGAATGAAGATCCTGAGTGCCCGCATCGAATTGGAGTTTGGCCAACCGGGGAAAGCACTGAGTCTACTTAACGAATTATCTGAGCCGAATATTCCACAAGGCTTGAGAGTGACTTTTCATGATATCCGCGCCAAGGCTTATCTAGCCCATGGGGATTACCTCAAGGCCGCATCAGAGCGCTTACTTTTATCTAATTACCTGAACACACCAACAGAGATCGACCAAAATAATCGATCACTTTGGCAGGTCCTAGAAGCAATACCGACGTCGGACATTGATGATTTACGAATTGTTGCTCCTGATGAATTAACCAGCTGGTTTGAGTTGGCGTCACTATACCAAACCTATAAGTACCAGCCAGCCAGATTAAACAATGCTATTGATGGTTGGGTGCAACGTTACCCAAGACACCCGGCATATTCGTCTATTGCACAAGAGTTGATTAGCAAAAGTAAACAGTTTGTTAATCGGCCAGCAAAAATTGGCTTGCTATTACCCTTGTCCGGCAAATTTCAAACATCTTCAACAGCAATTCGCGACGGATTTCTCGCTGCCTGGTATATGGATGGACAGGAAAAATCAGATGTTGAAATCTATGACGCTAACTCTTTGAATATTATTGAAGTTTATCACCAAGCTGTTAGCGATGGTGTGGATTATGTCGTTGGACCATTAGAAAAAGAAGCCATCAATCAACTGGCCAATCAAGGTGAGCTTCCCATACAGGTTCTGGCTCTTAATCGTCAGGAGCTTAATAAGGAACAGAGTAATGACAAACTAATCCAGTTCGGACTGTCACCTGAAGATGAAGCTGCTCAAGTCGCTGAAATTGCTATGTCTGATGGCCACCGATTGGCATTAGTAATGACTCCCGGCAACCCTTGGGGTGATCGTATAGCAGAAGCTTTCATGTCACGCTGGATAGAACTCGGTGGCAGCGTTTTGGAACGTGCGATATTTCAAAGCAACTCAAAAGACTTTGGTTCCCCGGTTAAAGCACTGTTAAATATCGATAGTAGTGAAAAACGAGGTCGAGATTTACGTAATAAACTCAATATAAAGATAAATAATGTTGAACGACGTCGAGAAGATGCGGATTTTATATTCACTGCAGCGTTGCCCGGTGATGCACATCAATTGTTTCCACAATTTCGTTTTCATCGTGCTGGTGATTTACCCGTCTATTCAACTTCACATATCTTCACAGGCATACTTGATGAAGCCAGAGATATCGATTTAAATGATGTTATGTTTATTGACATGCCTTGGATACTGGAGACATCACGTCAACTTTCGATTATCCAGGACATACTCAATCGAAACTGGTCACAAGAAAGATCTCAATACAGACGTCTCTATGCGCTCGGCATTGATGCTTATCATTTAATCCCGGAAATTAGCCGCCTGAGTGCTGAAAAAAATACTTTCCTGAGTGGTGAAACAGGCGACCTTAGTATTACGCCAGAGAATATTGTCAAACGTAAATTACGTCGCGCTCAATTCGTGGAAGGGAAACCTGTCTTGTTAAATTAGATAACGCAAAATCATGGATGATAAATAAACCAAAGCCAGTTAAGCATGCTGGTAAAATTGCTGAAGACATTGCAGCACAATACCTCATCAATCAAGGACTGAAATTGCTTGATCGGAATGCTCACTGTCGCTTTGGCGAGATCGATCTGATTGGTCTTGATAAGGAAATTCTGACCTTCATCGAAGTACGTTATCGAAAAAATGAACAATATTTAGCTGTTGTTGAAACAATTGATCAAAGTAAATGTCGAAAAATTATTATCAGCAGTGAATACTATTTAAGCCAGCATAATAACTATCGCTCTTACCAATGTCGCTATGATGTCATCGCCATTACTGGTGAGCTTGATAAGCCAGTAATCGAGTGGATTAAAAATGCATTTCAGGCATAATGACGACGATTTTTAGATAACGAATTAACTCCAATGGATGCCATTCAACGCGTAATAAACAACTTTAATGAAAGCATTCAGGTAAAAACTGAAGCTGTAGGCAAACTAGCGCCTGTTATTGCAGATGCGGCAGCAGCCATAGCAGATGCCCTGTTAAATGATCACAAGATCATGGCCTGCGGTAATGGCGGTTCTGCAGCAGACGCACAACATTTCTCGGCAGAGATGCTGAATCGCTTTGAAATGGAGCGCCCTGGCTTACCTGCAATCGCTCTAACCACAGACTCATCAACCCTGACCTCTATTGCAAACGACTATCAATTTGCTGAGATATATTCAAAACAAATTCGAGCACTAGGACAAGAAAATGATGTTCTGCTTGCTATTAGTACTAGCGGCGAATCACACAATATTGTTCATGCTATCGATGCCGCCCATGACAGAAACATGGTCGTTATTGCTCTGACTGGTAGAGAGGGTGGCCAAATTGCTGATTTGATGAACGACAATGATTTTGAAATACGTGTACCAACCTGGTCAACAGCGCGAATACAGGAAGTCCATATTATGATTATCCATTCACTTTGTGATCTTGTAGACCTACAATTACTCGGACAGGACGGATGAAATGAAACTCAATAAGTTACTACAACTATTAATCTTACTTTGTTTAATGCCTTACATCTCGGGTTGTGCGGTTGTCGCAATCGGTGGTGCGGCAACGGCAGCAACCGTCGCCGTTGACAGAAGGACATCCGGCACCCAGCTTGAAGACCAAACAATCGAATCAAAGGCAGGTCAGGCCCTCAACAGTGACCCTGAATTAAAAGAACAAGCACACTGGAATGTGGTCAGTTATAACACAGTAGTATTGCTCACAGGTGAAACACCAACCGACGCCATGCGCCAAAAGGCACTGGAGTTAGTTAAATCCGTCGACAAGGTCACACATGTCTATAACGAAATCACCATTGCCGCCCCAAGTTCAATGGTCGCAAGAGCCAGTGATTCCTACATTACAAGCAAAGTGAAAACACAGATGTTTACCAGTAGTGAATTGTCCAGTATTGATATAAAAGTGGTCACTGAAAAAGGCGTTGTCTATCTCATGGGTATCGTGAGTCGGGCTGAGTCAGAAGTAGCAACCGAGATTGCGAGACAAACAGGCGGCGTACAGAAAGTTGTAAAACTGTTTCAGTACACAGACTAGTTAACTAATCCAAAAGAGCTTGATAGACATCTGCATCTGCGAGTGAAAAACAACAGGCTATAATCCGCGTAAAATTGTGTTCATATTTTTTCATCGCGGTGAGTGCAATCTTTGCCGCCGGTTCAATTGGAAACCCATAGATACCGGTGCTAATCGCAGGAAAGGCAATCTCTCCAAAACTTTTTCTCACAGCAAGTTCTAATGCATTGATATAACACCAACGCAGTAGCTCAGCTTCACCTTGTATCCCACCTTGCCATACTGGTCCAACTGTATGAATAACCCACTTTGCTTCCAGATTAAAACCTGGTGCCAATTTCACCTGTCCCACTTCACAACCACCGAGTGTTTTATTGAACACTAATAATTCAGGCCCGGCAGCACAATGTATTGCGCCATCGACACCACCGCCACCGAGCAAAGAGGTATTCGCGGCATTGACTATCGCATCGACCTTCAGTGTAGTGATATCAGTCTGAATAATTTCAATCATGGCGGTCTAATTCAATTAGCTACAGCTCATAAAGAACTTTTAAACAACAAAGTGTTAAAGTAAGTACAATTATTAACCCAGTATACGTTAGAAATTATTATGTTTGATCATTCAGAAACCTTAAAAAATTCATTACTCAGCGCCTTAAAAGATAAAGACTCCGTTTATCAACCGAGAACGCGATATCTTGATGATAATCAACAACCCATTCATATCAATCGACTGATACTCGAAGATTCGCCCTACCTCTTACAACACGCGCATAACCCTGTTGACTGGTTTCCCTGGGGTGATGAGGCATTTGTAAAAGCCAAAGCCGAAAACAAACCGGTATTTTTATCAATCGGCTATTCAACCTGTCATTGGTGTCATGTCATGGAAGAAGAAAGTTTTGATAATGAAGAAGTCGCAAAACACATGAATGAACTTTTTATCTGTATCAAAGTTGATCGAGAATGTCATCCCGATGTGGATACCTACTACATGACCGCGGTAATGATGATGCAGGGGCATGGCGGCTGGCCTATGAGTAGTTTCTTAACGCCTGAAAGAAAGCCTTTTTTTGGTGGCACTTACTATCAACCGACTCAATTTATCGCCTTAATGAATCGTGTCGATGAGCTTTGGAATAAACAATCTGCCGAAATTCTGGAACAGGCCGACTCAATAACTGCACGAGTCGCAGGCGCAATGCAAACTAAGCAGTCACTTAATGAGATTGGCACTAATGTCATAGATATCACCGCGCAGTCGATAATGAATCACCATGATGAATTCAATGGCGGTTTCGGCCAAGCACCTAAATTCCCGAATGAACCCTACCTTTATTTCTTGCTTGAATACGCCATCTTGTCGGGCAAAGAAGATGATTTGAATGCCGTAATCAAAACGCTACACATCCAAAGTTGTGGTGGCATATATGATCAAATCGCCGGGGGCTTTCATCGATATGCAACGGATCAAAACTGGTTGATTCCACACTTCGAAAAGATGCTCTACAACCAGGCAAACCTCTCTTATGTCTTTGCCCAAGCCTACACCTTAACAGCTACGAAGGATTTCAAACGCGTTGCCTGTGAAACATTGGATTATGTTAGTCATGAGATGACAAATAAAGATGGTAGCTTTTATTCCGCTACTGATGCTGATAGTGAAGGTGAAGAAGGCCTGTTCTTTATTTGGGACAAAGAAAAGATTGAAGTATTACTAAAAGAAGATGCTGAAGAATTCATCAAGCTGTATCAAGTGACGGCAACCGGTAATTTTGAAGGGAAGAATATTCTTAATTTAAACCAACCTTTAGAAGACTATGCCAATGAAAACAATATCGACTATAACGAACTAGTCGATCGACTAGCAACGAGCAAAAAAACCTTATGGGAAGCAAGAGAGAAACGTATTCCACCACTGCGCGATAACAAGGTTATCACTGCCTGGAACGCGATGATGATTAAATCATTTGCCTATGTCGGCCAACAATTAAATAGAAAAGACTATATTGAAATCGCGATCAGAGCTGCTAACGCTGTTTTAGAGAAAAACAAAACTAAAGACGGTCAACTAAGCCGCTCCAGTCTGGCAGGTCACGCATCTATTCCTGCCCTACAGGAAGATTATGCCTATTTGGCAGAAGCTTTATTACAGCTCTACGATGCTACTCAAGACAGACAATGGCTAGGTCATGCGGCAACATTAACTAACCGCATGATCGAGTCTTTCTGGGATAAAGAAAATGGTGGTTTCTTCATGGGCAATCAAAGCAAAGACAACTTATTACCTGCATCACCAAAAGAGATCAATGACAATGCTACCTCTTCCGGTAACTCGGTTGCGTTAAGAACATTACAACGACTAGCAAGGCGCACTGGGGAGAAACGATATCAATCCACAGCCCAACAATTAATCATGGCCTATTCGCATGACATCACGCAACGTCCTTATATCTGTAGTTATTTGATGTGCGGCATGTTGGAGATGTTTGTCGGCGAACAATCTCATCAACAATGGTGTGCCGATGGCAATATCCTCATTTCAGCTAGTTGCTATAAAGTTAAAGCTAACTATAAATTGCTACTAACCATTACCATTGCTGAAGAATGGCATCTCAATCAAATAAAAGATGACTTTAATCTTGCCGTCCCGGTATCTGTTCAAGCAATTCAAGGATGGTCAATCGATCATATTCTTTATCCCGCGTTCATAACTAAAACACTTGGCTTTCAGACAGAACCCGTAGATGTTTTTGAAGGGACGATCCAGATTACTGCAGATTTATCGAATGAAAATAAACAACTTACCTTCCCTAAAAACTTATTAAAGTTAAAGTTGGGACTACAGGCCTGCGATGAGAAGAAGTGTCTGGTAGCGGAAAGCGTGAACTGTATTCTACCTATACTCGACTAAGGATAAGTTAGCTTAAGCCGGCATCATCTCCATCAATCTATTTAATCTTTGTGGTAAATCTCTTAAATCAAGACCTGTTTGATCGAAACATTTATTGGCACGAGCATCCAACTCTATTGTTTCGGGTAATCTGAAATTAGAGGCAAAGAGTATTGCGTTGAAATGATTGGGTACTTCTAGCAGAGAAATATTATCAAAATAATTTTTCATCGGTAATAAGATATCAAGCACATCATCTTCAGATTCTGGTAGAAGATTTATCGCTAATACACCTTTATCATCAAGACAGTTAACCAGGTTTTTATAAAAACCATCATCGTATAAACAGGCAGGGTGTTCTTCATCATTAAAGATGTCACACAAAATAATGTCGTAAACTTTTTTCTCATTGGTAAAGAATTCTTCTGCAGAGATATTAACAATTTGACACCCCTCGCCTATAAAGAAAAACTCTTTGGCTAATTGAATTACTGATGTAGATGTCTCAAGTGACGTTATCGCTACGTCAGATAGCTTATCGATACAAAATCTTTCTATTGATCCGCAACCAAAACCCAAATTTAATAATTGCTTAGGTTCGGAATAAAATAACAGGGTTGCCAGTAAGGCCTGTATGTTGGGCAATAAAATTTGGCTGGGTAAATTCACATCCATCAAACCCTGAATTGAATCACCGCCAATCTGCAGCCAACGGTAGTTATCAAACTCACGAATCTCAATTAATTGATCATTAACGAATTCAGATCGCAGAACCTGGCTTTGTTCTGGTGCTAAATCATATATTTTTTCGAGTAGTGTCATATTTCGTTTCCAGCACAATGATATAAACACGCATTATATTACCCAAATGCAACGACGCCTGATAATATTCGCCCCCATTTGGATAAATAAAATATAGGTAGTAAATGTGTCAGAATTTGTAATCGGTCAACGCTGGGTCAGCCATACTGAGACAGAGCTTGGCTTAGGAATAATTGTTGGTATTGAAGGTCGTCACATTACTATTAGCTTTCCTGCTGTCGGCGAGGAGCGACTCTATGCCGTGCAGACTGCACCGCTTACTCGCATCGAGCATAAACCGGGCGAAACTATCCATACGCAAGATGAGCGCATCTTTCAGGTACTCAAAACAGAACCGCATCAAGGTCGACTGATTTATCACGCCAGAGATGCCGAAGGCGAACAACATGAGATAGATGAGCTTGATTTAAACAGCTTTGTCGAACTGACCTCTCCAAAACAACGCCTAACCAGCGGTCAGCTCGATAATCTTAAGGCCTTCCAACTACGTTGTGAGACATTATTGCTGTTAAACCGGCTTCAGCAATCACCCGTCAAAGGTCTGCTAGGTTCACGCACAAACCTGTTACCGCATCAAACCTATATCGCACACGAAGTCGCTAAACGTTTCGCACCACGTGTGTTACTGGCCGATGAAGTTGGCCTCGGCAAGACCATAGAAGCCGGGATGATCCTGCATTATCAACTCCATACTGGTCTGGCAAACCGCGTCTTAATCGTCGTGCCTAATACCCTGACACATCAATGGTTAGTCGAAATGCTACGTCGGTTTAACCTGCGTTTTGCCTTGTTTAATGCCGACCGATTACTCGCTTTGCGTGAAGAAGAAGGTAATCCATTCGAAAGTGAACAATTAATTATTTGTAGTCTTGATAATCTAACGAGCGATCCAGGCCTGTTCAAAGATGCACTGAGCGCAGACTGGGACATGGTCGTCGTCGATGAAGCACACCACTTACATTGGGATGAAGGTGATGAGGGTCACGATTATCGATGTATAGAAGCATTGGCCGAAAAATGCCGTGGCTTATTATTGCTTACCGCGACACCGGAACAAGTCGGTGCGGCAAGTCATTTTGCACGTCTACGCCTACTCGACCCCGCACGTTTTCATGACCTTGATAGCTTCATGCAGGAAGAACAGGGTTATCAACAACTGAGTGACACCGTAAAGGTCTTGCTAGATCAGCAAGACGAACCTCTGAGTGATGACATACTGGGTTTATTAAAAGAATATCTAGAGGATGAAGCACCAAACGAAAACAATCCTGATATCGCACAACGTGAGAAAATGGTCAGCAAACTCCTCGACCGTCATGGCACCGGACGTGTGTTCTTACGCAATACACGCGAGGCGATAAAAGGTTTTCCAGAAAGAAAGTTGCATGCCATTCCGCTAGCCTATCCTGAGATCTACTCAACACTGTCAGGAAAACAAACTCTGTTTCCTGAAATAGAAATCGAAAGCGAAGACTGGCTAAAACAAGACCCACGCGTTCAACACTTAATCACATTGTTAACAAAGTTAAAGTCTGAAAAGGTATTGGTCATCTGCGCCAATGCAAAGACCGCAACAAGTCTGGAAAAATACTTACAACTTAAAATGGGTATCCGCTGTGCAGCATTTTACGAAGGGCTCAGTATTATTGAACGCGATCGAGCGGCGGCCTACTTCGCCGATACCGAGGGTGGTGCACAGATCCTGGTCTGTTCCGAAATAGGCAGTGAAGGCCGTAACTTCCAGTTTGCCCATCACCTCGTGTTGTTCGATCTACCTCTGAATCCAGATCTATTAGAACAACGTATTGGCCGGCTGGATCGTATAGGTCAAACTGAAACCATCAATATCCACGTACCTTATATTGAGCATTCAGCACAAGAGGTTCTCTTTAGCTGGTACAACAACGGTCTCAATATCTTTATCGAAAGTTGTGCCGCGGCCTATTCTATCTATGAAAAATTTGAGGAACCACTCAACGCAGCCTTAGATAAACCCGACACCGATATCACGACATTAATAGACGAGACCAAAACGCACACCGATAGCGTAAAGCTAGCCATGCATGATGGTAGAGATAGACTGGTTGAATTAAATTCCTGTCGCAAAGATATCGCTAAAGAAATCATTGAATCTATTAGTGAAGAAGAGAACCCAAAAGTTTTGATGGACTATATGGAAAACATGTTCGATGCCTATGGCGTTGACCATGAAGAACATTCAGAAAAAACCTGGATACTTCATCCTAGCGACCACATGCGCACCGGTTACTTCCCGGGACTCAGCGACGAAAGCATTACCATCACCTTCGACCGTAACAAGGCACTTAGCCGCGAAGACTTATCCTTCGTCAGCTGGGAACACCCCATGGTCGCCGAAGCTATAGAGATGGTATTAACCAGTGAAATCGGTAATACCTATATCACCAGTATAGAAATGGAAGGCATAGAATCCGGCACTATCATGCTAGAAACCTTCTCCAGCATCAGCGCCATCGCACCAAAACAACTACAAGTCGATCGCTACCTGCCGATAACACCACTACGCACCTTGATCAGTAAGGACAGAAAAAACTACGCAAAACTATTGCCCCACGACAAACTTAACACGCTCTGTCAGAAGATCGAACGCCAAACCGCACACGCAATCATCAAACAGATCAAACCAGAAATAGAAATCATGATCGACTTCGCCATGAAATTTACCGAAGCAAAACTACCAGAAGTTAGAAAAGAAGCACAGCAACGCGTTGATACATTACTTGGTTCAGAAATAGAACGTTTGAAGCAACTACAAAAGAAAAACAAAACGATCAGACAAGAAGAAATAGAATTCATGGAAGAACAACTTCACGCCTGCACCGAAGTCATCAGTAATGCGAAGTATGAACTACAGGCAGTTAGATTGGTGATTGCGCAATAAATTATAGATTTGATTTCTTTTTAACTTTTCTTTTCACCTAGATTCAACATCCCTTTAAACCCATTGATACAACACTAAAAACGACTACTAAACCTATGCCCGCTATTCCCGAGATTATTGCCCAAGAACTCAATGTCAAACTATCGCAGGTCGATGCTGCGCTGGCCTTGCTCGATGGAGGTGCCACCGTACCGTTCATATCGCGTTACCGTAAGGAAGCAACCGGCGGACTCGATGATAGCCAGCTGCGTGTGCTCAACGAGCGACTAGGCTATTTACGTGAACTTGGTGAGCGGCGTAAAAGCGTGCTCGCGAGCATCGAAGAGCAGGGCAAGCTTACATCCGACTTACGAACGGCCATAGAGCAGGCGGAGACCAAGACCCGACTCGAAGACTTATATCTGCCCTATAAGAAAAAGCGCCGCACAAAAGGTCAGATCGCGATCGAAGCAGGCCTTGAGCCACTTGCTGATGCAATCATGCATGACTTCAATCTCGAGCCGGAAATCCTCGCCAATGAATACATAAGCGATGAGATTACCGATAGCGAGGCGGCCCTTGATGGTGCCAAATTTATCCTCATGGAGCGTTTTGCCGAGCATGCCGACCTGCTCGCGCGCCTGCGTGCTTTGATTGCCGACAAGGGCATGTTGATGAGTAGCGTCAGCAAAAATATGGAAGAACAGGGTGAGAAATTCCGTGATTATTTTGATTACCGTGAAGCCATTACCAAAGTGCCTCCACATCGGGCATTGGCCTTGTTCCGGGGGCGTAAAGAAGGTGTGTTGTCATTAAAGCTCGATATTCCAGACCTCGAATTCACCGACGCCCACCCTTGCGAGCTTGCGATCGCAGAAACCTTCGGCACGCCTTATTGCCCAAATGCTGAAATCGACGAAAAACCCGCAGCAAGCAAATGGCTCACCGAGGTGGTGCGCTGGACCTGGCGTGTGAAATTGTTAATGCAAGTCGAAAATGATTTACTCGGTAGCCTACGCGAAAAAGCCGAAACCGAGGCGATTAAGGTATTCGCCGATAACTTGAAAGATGTATTACTGGCATCGCCCGCAGGTCAACATGCGACCATCGGTCTCGACCCGGGATTACGTACCGGTGTCAAGGTCGCCGTCGTCGACAGTACCGGACAATACGTCGATAACACGACGATATATCCGCATGCGCCAAAAAATAAATGGGACGAATCTATCGCGACGCTTGCGACGCTCGCTAAAAAATATAATACAGAGCTGATTGCTATCGGTAACGGTACGGCATCACGCGAAACTGAAAAACTTGCTGCCGAGCTTATTCAAAAACACCCGGAATTAAAAATCACCAAGGTCGTGGTAAGTGAAGCAGGCGCTTCAGTTTATTCGGCCTCGGAGTTTGCCGCGAATGAATTTCCAGAACTCGATGTCACTGTGCGCGGTGCGATTTCGATTGCGCGCCGCTTGCAAGACCCACTTGCCGAACTGGTCAAGATCGACCCGCAATCGATAGGTGTCGGTCAGTACCAACACGATGTTAGCGAATTTAAACTCGCCAAACAGCTCGATACGGTAGTCGAAGACTGCGTGAATGCAGTCGGCGTCGAGGTCAACACCGCATCGGCAGCGTTACTCAACCGCGTGTCTGGTCTGAGCGAGACACAGGCGAGTAATATTGTCGACTGGCGCAACGCTAACGGTCGTATATGCAGTCGTGAACAATTAAAAAAAATACCGCGCTTAGGTGCGAAAACTTTTGAGCAGGCAGCTGGATTTCTACGTATTCAAAATGGTGCTGTAGCGCTTGACGCATCCGCAGTCCATCCCGAATCCTACTCGCTGGTGCAAGATATCGCCAAGCAAAGTCGCTGTGAGGTTGCCGACTTATTGGGCAACAAATCACTGCTGGCCAAACTCGATGCCAAAGACTACGTCAGTGATGAAGTTGGTCTGCCCACGGTACAGGATATTATTAACGAACTGGATAAACCTGGTCGTGATCCGCGTCCCGAATTCAAGGTAGTTCGTTTTAAGGAAGGCGTCGAAAAATTATCTGACCTAGTTGCGGATATGGTACTAGAAGGTACTGTCACCAATGTCACTAACTTCGGCGCTTTTGTCGACGTTGGCGTACATCAGGATGGGCTCGTGCATATCTCAATGCTGGCAAACAAATTTGTCAAAGACCCACGCGAAGTAGTAAAGACCGGTGACATCATCAAGGTCAAGGTGATGTCGATCGACGTCAAACGCAAACGCATCGCACTCAGTATGCGTCTGGACGATTCGACCAGAGAACATGACAACAATGTCGGGCAAAAGCCATTGGTAGAAAAGTCAATTCAAGATAAATCGCGTAACAGGCAACAACGCCCACAGGCAGGTCAGGCATCGAAAACAAAACATCAGCCCGAGAGCGCTTTTGCCGCAGCCTTTGCACAGGCCAGGAAACAAAGTTAAGACTTAACAAATATCCGTCTACCACTGTATATTACTTTCATGGCGATAAATTAATTTGAATCTGAATCCTCGAACCCGGGGGACACAACAATGTATACTAATCAGAAATTTAATATATACAAACACCCTCCGAGGCAATCATGAAAAACTTTATCATCATAATATTATCGTTAGTTTTATTCACACCTCTTGCTTACGCAGACAAAAAACATGGCGGAAAAACAATCGAAGTTAAAATTAGCCTTGGTACAGAAGATAACCAGATGCTATTTATCCCGGATACACTCACATTCGAACGCGGAAAATATTACAAACTGGTCCTAAACAACCCCAGCCCAGATGAACACTACTTTAACTCAGACGCCTTCTCCACACACATCTTTACCCGCAAAGTCGAAGTCATGGATAAAACAGGGAAAACCGTCGCAGAAATCCACGGCGCAACGAATGGCATAGAATTAAAGCCCGGCGCAACAGTAGAATGGTTCTTCTTACCAATGACAAAAGGAAAAAATCTAAAACTCTACTGCCAGAAAAAAGGCCACGCAGAGAAAGGAATGGTAGGAACAATCAATATTGTTGGTGATTTGAAATAAAATAAATCAATCAGTAGTGATCGCACTATTTATATAGGTTTAATGTCTGCTTTGGATCGTTCTTATTGTAACTCTGCATTCGGGCAGCACAGATCATTAGACAGTTGTTTAAAAACTTCTGTTTACAGTAGATTAGCAGACATTAACGCCTTGCATGAGGGGTTGCAGGGAAAGGTTATTTAATAACCTTTAAATGTGATCGATCCTTCTTTTTCTTCTCTTCTTTCTTCTCAATCAGCTTCTCTGGTTCAGCATGAGAAACTGAATCATCGCCCTCTGCTACGTCCTGATCCTCTTCCGGAAAGATCATCCCTCTTCCATTTTCCTTGGCATAGATCGCCTGCACTGATTCATGGGGAAAATAAACATTCATACTTTTTCCGGAGAAGCGCGCCTTAAAGTTGACGTAATCATTACTAAGGTCAAGATCGCGCACTGCACTCGGTGAGATGTTCAAAACGATCTTGCCGTCTTCGACAAATTCATGCGGGATATTCATATCCTCAGTCGTTGCATCAACTAATAGATACGGTGTCAGATGGTTATCGCATATCCAGTCATAGAGAGCGCGTAGCAGATACGGTCGATTTGAAGTCATAACAAGTTCACCCGCAAACTGACAGATATCAAGCTGCGTTATCGTTATATTCGCTTTCTATCCCTGACAAACTGGTTTTAAATGCCTCGCGTTCAAACAGGCGATCAGCATATTGCTGTAATGGCTTACCAGACATTGGCAACTTGATGCCATATTCGTTTAATCGCAACATCAACGGCGCCATACAACAATCGACCAAAGAATATTCTTCTGACATGAAATAAGGCATTTGTGCAAATGCAGGCGCAATTGAAGTCAGATTGTCACGCAGGACTTTCTTGGCATTAGCTGCCGCGATTTCATTATCGCTTTCCAATTCTGCAACAACTGAATACAGATCGCGCATCACGCGATAGCGTAATTGACGGTTGCTTGCACGATTGACAGGATCAACCGGCATCAGCGGTGGATGAGGAAAACGCTCGTCCAGATATTCCATGATAATGTGCGCGTCATAAAGTACCAGATCGCGATCTATCAGGGTCAGGATTGAGTTATATGGGTTTAGCTCGTTCAACTCTTCTGGTCTATTGTCATCATCAATAAAATTGATCTCAACATTGACATCTTTTTCTGACAAGACGATACGCACAGCGTGCCCGATTGGACTAATACTGTCTGAATATAAAACCATTAATGAACGACGATTGGCGACACTTGCCATACTATTTACTCTCCAGCCTTGTTCGAAAGCGCGGGATTATACACCAGATTCGAAAAATAATGGGGCTCTGGGACAGGATTAAGCAGATATTTTCCGGCTTATAGGTGTCGAAATCGATTTTAAGTAGTTGCCGGATGCGTTACAGCACCCGGCAAACGATTTACTGCTTTAGCTGAGATAGCTGTTCCTAATGAATGTCGCGCCAATATTCCTTCTTCAACATGTAGGCAACTATCATAAAAACAAAGAGATACATTAGTACCCAAACGCCAATCTTGCCACGTTTCAGCTTGATTGGTTCACCCAGATAAACCATGAAATTGACCAAATCTTGTACTGTTTGATCGTATTCTTCTTCACTCTGTGTCCCCGGCGTGATTATTTCCAGATCGGCATACGTTGGAGAGTGATGCGCACCATCCTCTGATACCACATGTGCCAAACGCTGTGCGCCTTGTAGCTCCCATAGTACATGCGGCATGCCGACATCTTTGAACGTCAGGTTATTAACACCAAATGGGCGCGATTTATCCACATAGAATGTTTTAAAGTAGCTATAGAGCCAATCGGCCCCACGCGCACGTGCAATAACCGATAAATCGGGAGGTGAAACACCAAAAAATCGCAGCGAATCAGGATTAGTCATAGCAACGGTCATGGTTTCGCCCACTTTGTCAGTACCGAACATGAAGTTGGCCTTCAGGACATCTTCACTGATCCCCAGATCCTTACCCATCCGGTTATAACGCATATAGGCCGCTGCATGACAGCTCAGACAATAATTGACGAAGGTCTTTGCTCCACGTTGCAGTGACTCTTGATTGGAGAGATCGACCTCCATATGCATTAATTTTGCGCCACCTGCAGCAGAAGCACTTACTGAGATCACCATCAAGAGGATGAACGCTAACTTATATAGTTGTTTATAGCTTGGCATTAGTCTTTCACCCTGTCTGGTACCGACTTGTCATTGTCGATAGCAGTGTAAAATGGCATTAATAAAAAGAATGCAAAATAAACGAGTGAGAAGAAACGCGCCATCCAGGTAAACAATGGTGTTACTGGCTGCATACCTAACCAACCTAGCACTAGAAAGCTGATGATAAACAGGGTTAGCGCACAACGAAAGTTCCATCCACGATAACGCGTTGATTTCACCGGGCTTCTATCTAGCCAAGGCAATAAAAGGAATATATTCGTTGCCAAGCCCATCGCTATTACACCACCCAGTTGATCCGGTACCGCGCGTAAAATCGCATAGAACGGGGTGAAGTACCATACTGGCGCTATATGTTCAGGCGTTTTAAGTGGATTCGCAGGGATAAAATTGGCGTGTTCCAGAAAATAACCATTCATCTCTGGCATAAAGAAGACAACACCAAAAAAGAAGATAAGAAATACGGTTGCTCCAAAGATATCTTTCACTGTGTAGTATGGATGGAAAGGAATACCATCTACTGGTATGCCTTCAGCATTTTTATTCTTTTTAATCTCTACGCCATCAGGGTTATTGGAACCGACCTCATGCAAGGCAAGGATATGGGCACCAATTAGTCCAAAGATAAGTAGCGGGAAGGCAATAACATGTAACGAAAAGAAACGATTCAAGGTGACATCAGATACGACAAAATCGCCACGTATCCATAAGGAAAGCTCATCACCAATAATAGGCAAGGCTCCAAATAAGGAAATAATCACCTGTGCACCCCAATATGACATCTGCCCCCAAGGTAACAAATAGCCAAAAAATGCCTCTCCCATGAGCACTAAATAAAGACCCATGCCAGACAGCCACAACAGTTCACGTGGTTTTTTATAGGACCCGTACAATAAGGCGCGGAACATATGCAAGTAGATGACGATGAAAAATGCTGAAGCACCCGTCGAATGCATATAACGAATGAGCCAGCCCCAGCTAACATCACGCATGATGTATTCGACAGAAGCAAACGCTTCCGCAGCTGACGGCTTATAATTCATCGTCAGCCAAATTCCGGTCAAAATCTGGATGGCAAAAATAAGTAGCGCGAATCCACCAAAGTAATACCAAAAATTAAAGTTCTTTGGCGCATAGTATTTAGCTAGATGCTCATTCCAATTCTGCATCAATGGAAAACGGTCGTCGACCCAATCACGAAGTCCAGTTAAGCCATCAATGATATTTTTTTCAATATTGGCCATTACGCAGCCTCACTATCATCACCAATAACCAACTGGCCAGGTGAAATAAATTTATAGGGTGGGATAACCAGATTGGTAGGTGCTGGAACGCCTTTAAAGACACGGCCAGCCAAATCAAATCGTGAACCATGACATGGACAGAAGAATCCCCCTTTCCAATCGACAACGGGACTATTATCACCGTCTTTTAGCACGAAACTGGGTGAACAACCCAAATGCGTACAGATTCCAATGACAACAAGGTATTCATCCTCACGCGCACGGAATTCATTGGTGGCATATTCGGGCTGTGAGCTTGCTTCCGATGCCGGGTCGCTGACGGCCTCATTTTGTGAAGCAATATCATCGAGCATCTCTTGTGTACGCCGCAGGATCCAGACTGGCTTACCCTGCCATTTCTCGATCATACGTTCCCCAGGCTGCAATTTACTAATATCAACCTCAACCGGCGCACCAATTGCCTTGGTTTTCTCACTTGGTGTCATGGTTGCAATGAATGGGACAGCACCAGCGGCTGCACCTGCACCACCAACCACAGTAGCGGCGGCAGTCAAAAATCTTCGTCGACCCTTGTCGACATTACTATTGTCCATTGTTTCCCCTTACATATCTGACAGATGAATATCAGTATAATTAATCGCAAATGTTATATGATAAATTAAACTGATTATTGGATAAACAGATCATTAACCATAATATCAATAATCATCAAATATAATTTATTCTAATCATCGTGAAAATTAACAAGACATTAATATTCATGCTGCAATATACGGCATACGGGCTTGCTGCAGCATTCGTGTTTTTAATCATACTAACGGATGATTTACGATCGAATATTCCGTTTTTTTCGCCTGAATCAGGCAATTATTCTTTTAACGATGCCGTAAGCTCTACCGCACCGGCCGTTGTTAATGTCTATGCGAGCAAAGTATATCAGGAAAGAGTCCATCCCCTGTTTCAAGACCCCTTATTCCGTCATTTCTTTGGAAATGCGCCTGCAAAACCCAAGCAACGCCGAGATAGCTCGATCGGATCCGGCGTCATCATGAATACTTCTGGTTATATTTTGACCAATGCCCATGTTTTGCAAGAGGCCAATGACATTCGTATCACCCTGAATGATGGTCGCCAGAGTCAGGCACGATTAATCGGACTTGATACAGATACCGATTTAGCTGTTATTAATATCCCATTACAGAACCTACCGATGATTCCCATAGGTGATTCGTCCACCTTACTGGTCGGGGATGTCGTTCTGGCCATCGGCAATCCTTATAACTTCGGTCAGACAGTGACTCAAGGTATTGTCAGCGCGATTAGTAGAAAGCGACGCGGAATTTCATTCTTTGATGACTTTATACAGACCGATGCTGATATAAACCTGGGAAATTCGGGGGGCGCTTTAGTGACCGCCAAAGGTCAGTTAGTCGGGATTAATACCGCTATTATTTCTAGCAGCGGCGGTTCTGAAGGTATTGGGCTGGCGACACCAATCAATCAAGCGCTGGATGTCATGAATCAGCTCATTAAAAATGGAAAAGTAGTACGTGGTTGGCTAGGTATCGAGGCACAAACCTTAAGTGCTGACGTGATTGAATCCGCTAATCTAGAAACTGGCGGCGTCTTGGTGACCGCAATTATTCGTGACGGGCCAGCGGAAAGCTCGGGCATGATTCCCGGCGATATCATCATTAGTATCGGTGGAGAGAATGTGAGTTCTCCTGATCAGGCGATTGAGATGATCACTGATCTTGTACCAGGCAATGAAGTAAAGATTAAAATGCTGCGTGGTTGGGAGCGACAAGAGTTGACTGCCAGGATTGCACAAAGACCGTCAGCAAAAATGCCTAAATAAACGCCTAGGGTACTAAGATAGATTTTAGTGCCGATAAAAAAGCTTTGTTTTCTTCCTCTGTTCCCACTGTTACTCGGAGACAGTTTTCAAGCAAAGGATGTGCGCCTTGTAAATTTTTAATAAGAATATTTTGTTTTATTAATTCCTGATGCACTCTATTTGCCCCGGGCTCACTAACACGAAACAAAATAAAGTTGGCTTCACTCTCCCATGCTTCAACACCCGTTATTTCTGACAAGCTATTAAAGAAACCTTCTCGATCATCTCTAATGCGTTGAGCTTGTTGTTCAAGCAAATCAATATTTTGAATGATAAAATTTGCGCTAAGTTGATTTAGTGTGCCGATATTGTATGGCAATCTCAATTTGTCTAATTCGGAGATCCATTCGCTGGCACCAAATAACATGCCTAAACGTAATCCGGCCAGGCCAAGCTTGGATAAAGTTCGCATTAACAAGACATTCGGATATTTGTGTAAACAGGACATCATGCTGTTCCGTGCAAAAGCATGATATGCCTCATCGATAACAACCAGACCCGGTGCTACTTTTATAATCTCTTCCAACGCTTCTTGTTCAAAGGCATTTCCAGTTGGATTATTTGGCCAGGCTATAAAAATTACAGCTGGCTGTGTTTTCACGATTGACTCCAACATAGCGGGAAGATCAAGAGAAAAGTCTTTGTTTAATGGCACACCAACGAAATCCAGTTCCATCATCGAACTTAATAAACGGTACATAACAAAGCTGGGCTCAGGCGCCATGACCACATTCGATGTTTTATTGAGTGCCATCAAGATGATCTGAATAAGTTCATCAGACCCATTACCAAACATCATTGCCGTGTTATCGGGTAAGTTTAACGCGTCAGTAAGCCTGCTTCTTAGCTCACTTAAACTTGCATCCGGATAACGGTTCAGTTCCGCTTGTTGTAGGTGCCGAGACCATTCGACCTTGATCTCTTCAGGCCAGCTATATGGATTTTCCATCGCATCCAGTTTAATCAACCCACGTGAATCAGGAACGTGATAGGCCTTAGCGGCGAGAATAGCGGGCTTAATGATCTTACTTACGCGATCTTCAATCATGCTGGCAATTAATTATTTTGGAGTAAGTCGGAACTCTGCTGACCGTGCATGAGCCGTAAGGCCTTCCCCGCGCGCTAAAGCAGATGCTGTTTCAGCAATATCTTTAACTGAACCACTACTACACTTGATGATGGATGATTGCTTTTGAAAATCATAGACACCAAGCGGTGATGAAAATCGAGCTGTACGAGCCGTAGGTAAAACATGGTTTGGTCCTGCACAATAGTCGCCAAGTGATTCTGCCGAATAATGTCCCATGAAGATTGCACCAGCATGCCGAATATCCCCCAAAAGTGCATCGGGATCAGAAACCGCTAATTCAAGATGTTCTGGTGCGATGATATTAACAATCTCTATTGCTTGTTTTAGATTGTCTACTTTAATCATTGCGCCATTATTTGCTAATGATGCCTTTATAATTTCAGCGCGTTCCATCTCTGGCAAGAGTCTTTCAATACTCTTTTCTACCGCTTCTATAAAATTTTTATCTGGTGTAATCAGTATTGAGCTGGCTTGTTCATCGTGTTCTGCCTGGGCAAAAAGATCCATGGCCACCCAGTCTGGATTAGCGCTGCTATCACTGACAATCACAACTTCTGACGGTCCGGCTATCATGTCAATACCAACGACACCAAATACTTGACGTTTAGCTGTTGCAACATAGATGTTGCCAGGGCCAACTATCTTATCAACCTTGGGAATAAGTTCTGTACCGTAGGCCAATGCGGCGATCGCTTGCGCACCACCGATTGTAAACACCTTATGTACTCCGGCAATCGCTGCGGCTGCCAAAACCAAATCATTACGTTCATCATCCGGGGTTGGTACAACCATGATGATTTCTTCGACGCCAGCAACATGCGCCGGGATCACATTCATTAATACTGATGAAGGATAAGCTGCCTTGCCACCGGGCACATAAACACCAACGCGATCAAGTGGAGTGACTTTTTGTCCCAACACATTGCCGGCATCATCTTCGTAGGCCCATGTCGTTTGCCGTTGCTTGTCGTGAAATTCACGCACACGCTTGGCTGCATGTTCAAGATTTTTACGTAGCGATACTGGGATACGTTCTAATGCTGACTCTAATTCTTGTTGTGATATCTCAAGCGACTCAATACTGGCAGAACGTCTGTCAAAACGATTAGTATGTTCGAGTAAAGCTTCATCGCCTCGCGTTCGAACATCGGTAATAATTTGAGAAACAGTATCAAGGATAGATTGTTCTGGTTCGTCACTAGAAGACAGCAAAGCCTGTAATGATGAATCAAAATCTTCCGTAGAAGCATCGAGACGTTTTATCATATCCCACCGTTTTCAACGATGTCTGATAATTGATTGATGATCGGTTTAATAAGCGCATTTTTCATTTTCATTGCTGCTTTGTTAACGACCAACCTGGAACTAATATCCGCAATGTGATCCAGCGTAACTAATCCATTTGCTTTCAAGGTGTTTCCGGTGTCTACCAGATCGACTATCCAATCGGACAAGCCCAAAACCGGACCAAGTTCCATTGAACCATAGAGCTTGATTATTTCTACTTGCTGTCCTCGATCTGCAAAATAATTACGTGTGATATTGGTATATTTTGTTACTACACGTGGGCGATCGGTTATCGGTTTGGCATCTTTTAAACCCGCCAACATCATTCGACATTTAGCTATCCCCAAATCAACCGGCTCATAAAGACTGTCCCCGGAATATTCCATCAACACATCTTTCCCGGCAATACCCAATTCCGCAGCACCACGTTCAACATAGGTTGGAACATCCGTAGCCCGTATAATTAGGATTTTAATATTAGGCTGATTTGTATCGAGAATCAGTTTACGTGATTTTTTAGGATCATCTTTAAGGACAATACCGAGTTTGGCCAGTAGCGGTACCGCTTCATCGTATATTCGACCTTTGGAAACGGCGATAGTGATCTTGTCCGACATAATTATATTTATGGCTTAGTTAATTGTTTGGCTTAGTAAAAATAAAACAGAATACAATAGAAACAAGTTAACTGAAAAAGTTTCCTTGAAAATTCTTTATTCAATTATCTTACTAAGGACAGCTCAGAAAATAGTGATTTTTTCGTGAGAGCAAGGAAGTACCGCGCGGAGAACCGGAGTGTATGGGCAATACATGAGGATTCGAGCACGGTACTGACGCTGCTATCGCGTAAAAAGTGCGTTTTATGAGTTGTCCTTTAGTCTGGTAAGCGCCTAATATCCGCTCCCAATTGAGATAACTTTTCTTCAATTGTCTCATAGCCACGATCAATATGGTAAATACGATCTACCGTCGTGTCGCCGTCGGCCACAAGTCCAGCTAGAACCAAACTAGCTGATGCCCTTAAGTCGGTCGCCATTACAGGCGCACCCGTTAAATGCTCAACTCCCTGAGTGATTGTCGTATTACCTTCCAATTTCAGATCTGCGCCCATGCGCTGTAATTCATGGACATGCATAAAACGATTTTCAAATACCGTTTCGGTTATAACACCAGCACCATTTGCGATGCTGTTCATCGCCGTAAACTGAGCCTGCATATCAGTAGGGAAACCTGGGAATGGTGAGGTATGTATATCAACTGCTTTAGGTTTCTTACCCTGCATATCCAAAGTGATCGCATTGTCTTCTATTTCAATCTTAGCGCCTGCCTCAGTCAATTTTGCCAATACAGATTCAAGCAAGGCAGCTCGTGTTTTTCTCAAACGAACTTTACCACCCGTCATTGCAGCGGCCACTAGATATGTTCCCGTCTCTATTCTATCGGGCAAGATCTCATAGTCGGTCCCATGTAAGGTCTCAACCCCTTCGATTTCTATATGGTCAGTCCCAGCGCCAGAAACTTTTGCACCCATCTTATTCAGGCAATTTGCCAGATCAGTTACTTCCGGCTCTCTTGCTGCATTTTCAATGACCGTTATACCATCGGCCAGAGTTGCTGCCATCATCAAGTTTTCTGTACCAGTAACCGTCACGATATCCAGAGTTATATGAACGCCTTTAAGTCGATCAGCAGTAGCGCGAATATAACCACCTTCTACGACAATATCTGCGCCCATTGCCGCCAATCCTTGAAGGTGAATATTCACTGGTCGCGAACCAATTGCACAACCCCCGGGTAATGATACGTCAGCCTTACCATAACGCGCGAGCAAAGGACCCAACACCAGAATTGACGCACGCATGGTTTTAACTAATTCATACGGAGCAAAAAAGTTTTCGATTTGACTATTATCAATTTCGATACGCATCCGCTCATCAACTGTGACTTGAGAGCCCATACGACACAGCAACTCCATTGTGGTTGTAATGTCATGTAAATGAGGGACATTGCAAATAGTCATGGTCTGATCGGTCAACAGCGTAGCTGAAAGAATTGGGAGAGCCGCATTCTTTGCACCAGAAATGAATATCTCTCCATTCAGCGGGGCACCACCGCGGATAAGTAATTTATCCATAATTAATGATTGTTACCTCTAATATAAGCTTGGGCACCCAAGACTATTTCTGTTGTTCCCATTCATCCGGGCTATATGTCTGCATGGATAAAGCATGGATGTCCGTACCCATTTTATCGCCCAGTGTCTTGTAAACCATCTGGTGTTGTTGAACCATGTTTTTTCCAGAAAATGATTCACTGATAATACGCGCCTGAAAATGCGTACCATCATCACCTTCTACAATGATATCGGCATCTGGCAATCCCGCTTCGATAAGTTGTTTAATAATTTGAGGATTCATAAAGTTTTCGATTATTGATTAAAATAGATGAAAATTCGATTCTATAAAGCAAGCAACCGGGCATTACCCGGTTGCTCTAAAAACTAGTCTATGGTGTTATTTATTTTGAAAGACTACTAGCTAACCTTTCATTCTTCACAGTGAGTTCGTTGAGAAGAGAGTCAAACCCGTGTTTCTTTATTTGCGTTGAAAATGATCCTCGGTAAGTCGAGACTAAACTGACTCCATCAACAGAGACATCAACCACTTTCCATGCATTATCCTTTTGATGCATGCGGTAGGCAACCGGGAAAGGTTGCGCGCCATCACTTGTCATCTCCGTCTTGACCAAAGCAAGCTTGTTTTTTGGATTGATCTCAGCTGGAAAATATTTAATTTCCTGTCCAGAATACTCAAGCAATGCGCGGGCATAAGTACGGACTAATAATGTTTGAAACTGCGCAATAAAATCGCTGCGTTGTGTCTCACTAGCGCTCTTCCAATTTTTGCCGAGCACCCATTTTGACATGCTGGTGAAATCATAATGGGGTATGACAAGTTCATCCACCACATCATAAATCATTGATGGATTAGCATCTAATTCAGAACGCTGTGCTTTAATGCGTTCGATAACAGCATCTGCGGTTTGTTTAACGACTGCATCAGGGGTTTCCATTGCTGCCTGAGCAACGCCGGCGACCATGCATAGCATCAAAATCAACGAATTTACGACTCTGATTTTCATTGTAATACCTCTAAAAGTTTATAATTAATCGACCCATTATCGGGCTTAATAGTTCAAACAACCTGTTTTTTATCTGCGATTCAGCAGTAGTTATTATTAGTCTTTGGTCATCCGAAGGCGGATATTGTAATAACAATATATATCGATAGATAGTACTTATTATCAATGAATATTTTTATGCCTTTATCACTAGATCAAAGCTCAAAAAAATGTTGCCTAACTTTACAAATTACCCTTAAACTACTGTTTATATTTGTATTTTAATCAAATGGCTTAAATATTAATATTAATTTTGGCAATAGTGTCAAGCATGCGAACAATGCAATAAACATAGCCAATGCCGTCAATAGGCCAAAATAGATCGTCGGTATAAAGTTTGAAAGTACCAATATAGAGAATCCAATAATAATAGTAATCGCTGTATAAAAAACGGCCTTGCCTATGTTCGCATGACAATAATGCATCGTTTTGACGTAATCACCTGTCTTGGGCAGCTCTTCACGGAATCGATAGATGTAATGAATACTGTTATCAACCGCAATACCTATCGTGATAGCAGCTATGGTTATTGTCATCATATCTAGTGGAATTCTGAGTAATCCCATTAAGCCCAGAATAATCGCAGCAGCAAGTATATTGGGGATGATACCAATTATAGCAAGCGTCACAGAGCGAAACAGGATAACCAGCATTAGGGCAATGCCCGCCATCACAACACCCAAAGTCAATATTTGCGACTTAAATAAACTCTGTAGCATATTATTGTAGAGAACCAGGATGCCTGTGATTTGCACTTTATCCTCAGCAAGACCGATCTTTTCAACCAAGTCGGTCTTAATCTGCTCTAATAATTCCTTACGTCTTAAATCCTTTAGTGAATCCAGTATGCGAATACTGATCCGTGCTTCATTAGTCTCTTCAGAGACATAAGGCGTAATCATGCTTTCCTTGATCTCATCCGGCATATTTTTACTAACAATGGCTAGTTCAAACGCATCAAACTCACCCTCATTAATTTCTTCGCCTACACGAATAATCGATGCCAGTGACAGGACTTTACCAATCGCCGGAAAAGTCTCCAGATGATCATGTACTTGTTTGATCGTGTCTATTCGTTCTGGTGTAAACCATACTTCATCCTGTCCATCGGAAAATGCACCAAACATGGCATCAAAGTCTTCAAATTCATCCTCGTCTGAAGAGCTGTCTTCTTCCGGCGCATTTTCAAGATTAATAATAATATCCATGGGCGTGGTTCCACCCATCTTTTCATCGATTAAACGAAGTCCCTTATAGATTTCAGTACTATCGCTAAAATAGTTGATAAAACTATTTTCCACTTCAAGGCGAGTAATACCATAGGTACTAACGGCAGCAAGAATAACGGTAATTATTAATATTTTATTGCCGTGTATTTCCGTCATGCTGGCAAGCTTGGAAGTAAACTGAAATTCGTCTTTTGAACCCAGTTTCTCTGTTCCCTTTGCTAACATGCCTAATATAGATGGAAATAAAATAAATGATGTCAGGAAAGTGACACTTAAGCCTATCGTCATCATCCAGCCAAAATCTATAATGGGTTTAATACCACTAACTACTAATGAGCTAAATGCCATAATCGTAGTTAGTGCGGTATACAGGCAAGGCCAAACCATCTTGCTCGCCATGGATAATACAAGCTCATGCTGTGATAATTCTGGATAATCATTATACAATTGTCGATAACGAACGATAAGATGTACGTTCATTGACATGGTGATGATCAACATCAACGAAATAAAATTTGATGATATGACGGTGACATGCCAACCCACCAGACTAAGCAAACCAATCATTAGTAATCCAGCATAAAAACAACTTAGCAATGGCAACATTACCCATCGCAGTTTACGAAAGATGATTGACAGCATACCGACAAGAAATAAAAACACGCCGACACCAAAGACAATCAAATCATTTTTGATATAAGTGATCATGTCATCAGTTATCATGGTGACGCCACCCATATGCAGCGTGCCATATTGTTGATATTTTGAAATTATTTCTCTTACATCAATAATATTGTCGTGATTAACTTTATCGATAACATTTTTTTGAACTGTATATTCAATGAGGATTTCATCCAGTCGCGTTTGCTCTGTTTCATTAAGACCTTCAGCATTAGCTTTTATCAAGAGCTGGTTACGTTCACGTTGCAGATCACGAAACTCGGGATTGTCTTTCAAATTAACTTGAATAGCCGTTGTTTGACCGTCTTCACTAATTATTAATTCTCTATAGATAGGGCTATTAAGTAATTCTTGTTTAACCTTTTCGATATCAAGACCACCGCCTTCTATAGTACGAACATTATCAGCCACATCAGATAATGTACCCTCTACCTGTTTAACTAATGGCACATCTACTAAACTGATTACTGACTCAACCGGCTCCAATGTTCGGAATTCATCCCGAATTTTTGTAATGGCATCCAATGACGATTGAGAAAAAAGATCTTCGCTGGGTGAAAAGGTAACAAACAAGAAATCCTTGGTTGCATAGCGCTCCAATGTCTCCCGAAATAACTTTAAATCTTTATCATCTTCTAACAATAAGGAGTCGGCTGAGGCATCAAGTTTGAAGTCTTTTGTTTGCATGGCAAAAAAACCAAGCAATATAGCCATCAACAAGCAAACCAACACGGGTTGTCTTAATACAAAAGATGAATAGATCGATTTAATTAGAGTAATCATGTGGGTAGCGTTTATTTTTGTTTTTGGATAAATAAATGTTGAACTTAACCTGGAGACTGTCCCTTAGTCAGATCAACTTATAATTTTATAATTAGAAATCTTCCAGTAACTCTATCTTATAACCATCCGGATCTTCGACAAAAGCAATAACCGTATCTCCACCTTGCATAGGCCCCGCCTCTCTAACGACATTACCACCCAATTCTTTTATCTTGTCGCATGTTTTATAAACATCATCAACACCGATAGCAATATGTCCGTATGCATTACCCAGGTCATATGATTCTGTTCCCCAGTTATGGGTTAATTCCAGGACCGTAGTTTCAGTTTCATCGCCGTAACCAAGATAGGCTAGTGAGAATTCAAATTCCGGGTAGTCATGCTTGCGCAATAGTTTCATTCCAAGTACCTCTTGATAAAACTGCAAAGACTTTTCAAGATCCCCGATTCTCAACATTGTGTGCAACATGCGCATATTCAAACCTCCCCTTGTCCTTAATCTAAAGGCAATATAATACTGCCATCAATAATTTTTTGTATTGTTTCTGCAAATAAAACATGTTCGACCTCTAAAACCTTCGCTGCCAGTGACTCTGATGACTCATCAGGCACAATAGATACAGTTTGCTGTGCCAAAATTGCGCCTTCATCGTATTCTCCATCCACTAAATGGATGGTTGCGCCACTCTCTTTCTCACCAGCGTCTAGAACAGCACGATGTACATTAATACCAAACATCCCCTTTCCTCCAAATTTTGGTAACAAGGACGGGTGAATATTAATGATCCTGCCTCGATAACTCGATAACACTGCAGGGCCAATCTTTTTCATAAACCCGGCCAGCAAGACAAGATCAATATTATGCTCATTTAGAGCATCATTCATCGCCTTATCTAGCGCCTCAGGGTCAGGATAGCTATTTGAACCAATATGAGCCGTTTTAATATTTTTTTCTTGTGCGGAAACCAGCGCTAATGAATCCTTATTATTACTGATCACAAGTTCAACACTGGCGGATAAGTCGCCCCGCTCGCAGGCATCCACTATCGCCATCATATTGCTACCACGCCCGGAGACTAAAATGCCAATTTTCTTCATGCTAGCCCTGTTTTGAATCCCAATTCTAACAGGCGTTGTTGCATTTCATTATTCAATTTTTTTATATTAATTTGCCTGTTTGTAAACTCACGTCTTATTGGATAGTTCTTTCTTAAACTGTCGAAATAAATCGCACCATCCCCGCTCGGCATACTTATCAGTTCTCTAAGCGCAATGGCATCACTTCTTACATCATATGTCTGCATCACTGCTAATTGAACCGCAGTCTCATCATTATACTCAAGAGTATCTATCACCGCCGTTTCGGACGTTAAGACCTCGGCAATAGCCGACATGCTATTGGTCTCTGTTTGCAATGCCTGAGCAAGTACTTTAGTTGCCTTGAGTTTGCCATCATAACTATATCCTGCGATATGCGGTGTTCCGATAAAAGTCTGTTGTAATAAGCTGATACTGATTTCTGGCTCATTGCACCATACATCGAAGATCAATGTAGACTCTGGATTAGTTTCTTTAAATGATAATAAGGCGGATTCATCAACCACTTCTCCGCGCGATGTATTAATCAGAATCGCATCAGATTTTAATCCATCTAGAAATGATTTATCGACTAACTTACTAGTTGGGTATTTACCATCTGTTGTTAGCGGTACGTGCACTGTAATAATGTCTGCTTCCAAAATCCGTTCGAGTCCGACATAAGATTCTGTTGATCCTTGTTCAGCTAATGGAGGGTCGTTTAACAAGCATGTCACACCTAGCGATTCCAAAAAACGTTTCACCCTTGAGCCCACCTGCCCACAACCAATGATGCCCACAGTTTTTTTAGTTAAATCGAAATTATTATATTCAGCCGTTGCGAACAAACTACTCAAGACATATTCGGCAACGGAACGAGCATTACTACCCGGGGCATGGGCAAAACTGATATTCGATTTTTTCAGATAGTCGGTATCAATATGGTCAATGCCACTTGTGGCAGAACCGACAAAACCAACCTTGGAATTCTTTAAAAGAGACTCATCAACCCGTGTCACCGATCTTACTAATAATACATCGGCGTTCTTGACGGTAGCTTGTTCGATAGAACGACCATCCACTAGTTCGACCATTCCAAAATGGGAGAAAGTCTCCTCAGCAAGGAGTATTTGTCGATCAGCAACAATGGATAGTAGTTGAGACACTATTTAGATAAATAGCTTTTCACGGATAGAGATTTTGTTTTCAGGCGAGGCGAAAATGCGCGCAGAATCTGAGTTTATATTTAATAAATGAAGATTCGAGCACATTTTTAACGACGCATGAGGACAAAAGATCATTCGTGAGAGGCTGTTTAGGGCATGGTATCCAGGTCGGCGCCTTCCTTCTGCACTGGCATCAAGTCTTCTCTGGTGATACCTAAAGCAAGGGTAACCGGACTGGCAACAAAGATAGACGAATAGGTTCCGATTAATACACCAATAATCAGAGCAGTCGCAAAGCTATGAATTATTTCACCACCAAAGATGAACAACGCGGCTAATACTAATAATGTTGTTAATGAAGTCACTAAAGTTCTGCTCAACGTCTGGTTTAGCGAAACGTTAAATATCTCTACAGATGTTGCCTCGCGAACTTTATGAAAATTTTCACGGACACGATCGAAAACAACAATAGTATCGTTCAAGGAATAACCAATGACAGCGAGTATTGCCGCGAGTACAGTTAAATCAAAATCAAAATGTGTAATTGAAAATATACCCAATGTAATCAACACATCATGCACAAGTGCTGCAATTGCACCGACAGCAAAGCGTCGCTGAAAACGTAGTGCGACATAGATAAAGATACCCATCAAGGCATAGATCATGGCTAAGCCACCATCGTCTTTTAACTCCTCACCAACCTGGGGACCAACAAACTCAATTCGACGCATTTCTATGTTTGCACCTGCACCCTCAAGTAAACTCAGTATTTTATTACTGATATCAGCGTTGTTTAAACCTTCGCTCGGTGGAATTCTTATTAAGACATCGTTTGCAGAACCGAAATACTGAATAATGGCATCCTTAAATTCTGAATTACTTAAGGAAGTTCGAATAGTATCTAAATTAACAGATTCTGAATAACCAACCTCAATCAATGTACCTCCGGTAAAATCAATTCCAAAGGTTAAACCTTCCAAAGACATTGAAATAATAGACATAATGATCAGCAAGCTAGAAACTACTAAGCCAATCTTCCGCTTACTCATAAAGTCAAAATTAAACCGTGTTTTTTGCATTTCCATGATAACTTTCTCTACGTGATACGTTCTGATTCTGGTTATATATTTTTGTTTTATATTTTCAACTTATCGAGGCGACGTCCGCCATAGATTAAATTGACTAAGCCGCGCGTTACCATGATGGCCGTGAACATTGACGACAAAATCCCCAATGACAATGTGACAGCGAAGCCTTTAATCGGACCGGTACCAAAGCTGAATAAAACTAATGCCGCAATCAAGGTAGTAATATTAGCATCGGCGATTGTTGAGAATGCTTTTTCATACCCAGAGTGAATACTGGCTTGAGGCGAATTACCGTTACGAATCTCTTCCCGGATTCGTTCAAAGATCAACACATTCGCATCAACTGCCATACCAACCGTCAAGACAATCCCGGCAATACCCGGTAATGTCAGTGTGGCCTGCAGTAATGATAACAAGGCAACAATCAAGACCAAGTTTAAAGCAAGCGCGACATTGGCGATAAGACCAAACACCTTGTAATAAACAGCCATAAACACAAGCACCAGTGCAAACCCTATTAGTACTGAATTAAAGCCTTTATCGATATTATCCTGTCCCAGGCTTGGGCCGACGGTACGTTCTTCTATAATGTAAATTGGTGCTGCCAATGCGCCGGCGCGGAGTAATAATGCAAGTGTTCTTGCTTCTTTTGTTGATTCAAGACCGGTAATTTGAAAACGTTTTCCGAGTTGCTCCCGGATGACTGCTGCATTAATGACTTCTTCTATTATTTCTTTCTTTTCAACAAGCTCGCCATTTTCTTCAACGACCTCTACCTTGTTTTCTATGAAAACAACCGCGAGTCGTTTACCCACATTGTCGCGCGTCGCGGCGCTCATTCGTTTTGCACCCTTACCATCAAGGGTAATGGTCACATTGGGTTGTCCACTTAAACCATCGATACCTGATGCCGCATCAATAATTGAATCACCGGTGAGCATTACCTGTTTTTCCAACAGGATAGGCTGTCCACCACGTTGATAATAAAGTTTTGAACCTGCTGGGACACGGCCATCCACAGCATCTTGCGCAGCATGATCTTCATCGACCATTCTGAACTCAAGCGTAGCGGTAGCGCCTAAAATGTTCTTTGCTTTTGCCGTGTCTTGCACACCGGGAAGCTGTACTACGACCCGACTAAGACCTTGTTGTTGAATAACCGGTTCTGCAACACCCAATTCATTTACACGTTTCCTGAGTGTTGTAATATTTTGTTGTAAGGCCAGCTTTTGCGTTTCGAGTACGACTTGTTCTTTTAACTTGGCAAGCAGTTGCGATTCATCACTACCTGCTTCCAGAAGTGTGACATCAAGCTCCTGAAATTCATCCTCGATTAGTGTCTGTCCACTATTGCGTTGATCATCATCTTTAAAACGAATCAATAAACCACCTTCTTTGCTGCGTGTGATTGTTTTATAGCGAACTTTGTTTTCTCGTAATATGCTACGCAAATCGGACATATATCGATCTTCCGCCTTGGAAACGGCCGCTTCCATATCGACTTGCATTAAGAAATGAACACCGCCGCGTAGATCAAGACCCAGAAACATGGGTTCAGCGCCAAACTTGGCTAGCCAATCAGGTGTTGCAGCGGCTAAGTTGAGCGCAACCGAGTAGTTTCTGCCTAATGATTTTTCTACGACAGTCTTCGCTTTCAGTTGTGTCTCTGTATCGTTAAATCGAATCGTCAGGTTTTCCAGGCCTACCTTCATTGATTTAAACGCTATCCCTGCTTCTTCTAGCGCGGTGCTAACCTGAAATTCAGTTAATTCACTGACCTCAGATGCGCCAGAGGCAGAAATTTGCAGAGACGGATCTTTGTCATATAAGTTTGGTAGTGCAAACAAGACTCCCAAACCAACCAATAAAATAATAAAACTGTATTTCCAGGGAGAATAGCGATTCATGACAGTAGCCTACTTAAAAGTAATGTATTTTTAATAATTCAACTTAAAGGGTTTTGAGCGTGCCTTTCGGCAAAACAACAGAGACAGACTGTTTTTGTACCTTCACATCGGTACCTTCTGCAATCTCTACCAAAAGGAAGTTATCACCAACCTCTTTTATTTTTCCGAGTATGCCGCCATTTGTGGCGATCTCATCACCCTTGGCTAAGGCTGAAACTAAGGCCTTGTGCTGTTTTGCCTGTTTTAGCTGGGGACGTATAAGAAAAAAGTAAAAGACGGCAAATAGTATAATTAGTGGTAGAAAACTGGCCAAACCAGGTTCCTGTGATGCGGGCGCTGCCCATGCATTACTGACGAAAAAATCCAACATTGATAAGTTCTCGGAGTTTAAAAAGCGCGCATTATGCCACAAATCCGCTGAGAATCAGCAAAGATAACGCCATAATTGATTTATGGGGCTATTTATCCAGACTTCAAGAGAACAAGTATTCCTCAGCGAGACAATACTATTGCTAAACCTGCTCAAGCATTTCGCTTTCCAGTAAATGTTTAAATGATGATTTTATGCTCTGAAGCATTTCATCCTGAGCACCGATTTGTTTCAGTTGCTCTAATATATAGTCAACGCTGACGGTGCCATTCACGTGTTGAAATAATGAGGCAAAGCCCTCGCTAAGTTCAGCTGTTTTCTGGTCAACCGTCGGTTCACATTGCGACATATGGCTGACATGAGCGCGGGCGATAAATAATCTCGGTTCATCTTTTTCTAATAGCTTTTTTCGTCTTGCCGCGGCGAGCGGCTTTTTATTCAAGCTACGCCATAGATCGCATTCTGTATCAGGGCACAATAATTGTTTTAATGTCTCATACGATTCAGGGATCATTGCTGCACAGACATAGGGCGCTAATTTGATGTTCTTACTAGACCAATTCTGCTCAAGTTGCGTTGATTTAATATGGAGTTGCCCGTTTTCCAATACTTCGCGTTTTAAGGTCGCACTGGTCCAGGCCATGCCGAGTTCTGCTTCCAATATCGCAGAAACTCTTGTTTGCTCATCTGCTGTGCTGAATGAAAGTGCATTTAAACTCTCACCAATGCGTCTGCCAAATAATGTCACTCGTTCTATGGATGCAGTTCGCATCGTTAGCACATCAACCAAACGCTTTAATACATCGAGTCCACCATCAACAGAGGAGAGGATGCTAAAGCTAACGGGAAAGGAACGGCAGAAATGAGACAGCAAGAGATCAGCTCGAATTTTTGCATCCAGTTCCAAGGCATCTGGTCGAATGGTATTGAAGTCATTTCGTTCCGCTTCATTTAATTCATATTGATGAAGTGCAGTTGTTGAATCCTTACAGAAATTCTCACGCACACTGCTATCGAACAATAAATCGAATAAGGCCCGTTCTTGTTCCTGAAAACTCATACCAGGAAACTCACTCGCTATTATCCAGACTTGCGACTAGCGCATCACAGTTACTCTTTTCTCGGACAATCTTCCGTATTCTTTTCAATGTGGCAAGCACACTACTTTCGTTTACACCTTCACACTCATAACAAACAGCTTTGACATTGGGCAGCCTTGGCAACATCGTTTCCAACATCTGCCATGTTTGTTCAACAATCTCGCATTCATGTGCATCAACATAAATTGACCCGGCATCGCCTTCCTTTAAACGTCCGCCGGCAATATGAACTTCAATAACACGTTCGACTGGCAATTCATCTATCGCCGCCAATACACTGCGACCACTTGCCATTTCATAAGAAACCAAATGTCCCATATCAAGCAAGATGGCACAGTTAGTTTGATTTGAAAGACTGCCAAAGAATGAGAACAACGGCATTGAACCGATAATGAATGCAACGGGTGGTGGTTCGATTGCAACTGGCACAGCAACTTTGGCTTGTACTTCTTTAACACGTTCAACCGCAAGTTCGAGAGAATGTTGATTAAAGATAAGTGGAATGAAATAACCCAGTTGCGTCGAATAGCCTGGACCTTCTTCCCAAAAACAATAGGCGACATCTTGTGCGAACCATGATGAACCGACTGATTCAATATGTTTTGATGTGGCCTCAAGCCATGCATTTGAATTTGGATATGAACCACAAAAGTTAATATAAGAAGGATGAAACAATACGGGTGCACCTGCGGCGCGAATCTTTTCTACTTCGTCTATGACTTCATCAACGTCAACTAAACCTGAATACTCAACAAAACTCGGGCCGCCTTTTGCGCGCACTAAGGAAACTGGATCAGGCTGAGAAGATAAACTCAAGCTGGCACCGACACCTAATGTGGGAAGTTCTTCGAGGTGATTACTCATAAAGGTATTGTTCTATGCCTATGAAAAAGCATCAAGACATAAATTTAGAGAATTACTTTCGATCCACGCTTGTCATAAAATTTGACAACGAAATCACTTAATTTATTTTCAGCGATGGCGTTGCGCATACCTTTCATTAAATACTGGTAGTAATAGAGGTTATGTATCGTATTTAATCGAGAACCTAAAATCTCATTGGTTTTATCGAGATGGTGTAAGTAGGCTCGAGAATAATTTTGGCAGGTATAACACCCACAGTTTTCATCGACTGGTGATTGATCATGCCGATGTTTCGCATTGCGAATCCGTATATCGCCAACTTCGGTAAAAAGATGACCGTTACGTGCATTACGCGTTGGCATCACACAATCAAACATATCAATACCCCGGCGCACTGATTCGACGAGATTTTCAGGTGTGCCGACACCCATTAAATAGCGTGGTTTTTCATTCGGCATTCCGGGCATGATGTTATCAAGTACTTCCATCATCAGTTCTGTCGGCTCACCTACTGACAAACCACCTATAGCGTATCCATCAAAGCCAATCTCTATAAGACCATTTAACGATTTTTCGCGTAAGTCTTTATACATTCCACCTTGTACTATACCGAACAAGGCATTCTCATTATCACCATGTGCCTGCTTTGATCGTTGCGCCCAACGTAATGACAACTCCATTGATTCACGGACTTCTTTTTCTGTTGCTGGAAACGGCGTGCATTCATCAAAGATCATGACGATGTCTGCGCCAAGCGTGTGTTGAATCTGGATCGCTTCTTCTGGCCCTAAAAATACTTTAGAGCCGTCGATGGGTGATTTGAAGTGCGCGCCCTCTTCAGTAATCTTTCGTGACTCAGATAGGCTAAAGACTTGAAAACCACCGGAGTCAGTCAGGATCGGTTTTTTCCAGTGCATGAATGAATGTAGCCCACCAAACTCCTGAATGACTTCCATGCCGGGACGGAGCATCAAGTGAAAAGTATTACCCAAGATAATCTCAGCGCCGATACCGACCAACTCTTCCGGTGTCATGGCCTTTACCGTGCCGTAGGTTCCGACAGGCATGAAGGCAGGTGTTTCAATCGTGCCGCGAGGAAAACTTATTTGGCCTCGACGACTGTCGCCATCTTTTTCTATTAACTTAAATTCCATAACGAATAATTATTTTAGCTGTTTTTTGAAATCAGCATGGCATCACCATAACTATAAAACCGATATTGTTCTTTGATCGCATGCTGATAGGCATTCAATACCTCCTCTTGGCCACCAAAGGCACAGACTAACATTAACAAAGTTGATTCTGGCAGGTGGAAATTGGTGAGTAACATGTCCACTACATTAAACTGATGCCCAGGGTAGATAAATATATTGGTATCACCTTCAAAGCTAGCAAGCGTGCCGGTCTTTGCTGCTGTTTCCAAACTTCTAACAACCGTCGTACCCACAGCCAAGACGCGACCGCCATTTCTTTTAGTTTCATTTATCTTATCCACAACACCTTGTGGCACAGACATGTATTCACTATGCATTTCATGTTTTTCAATGTCATCAACGCGCACTGGCTGGAATGTCCCAGCACCAACATGCAATGTTAGGCGTGCATTATCAACACCCTTCTTTTTTAACGACTGAAGAATATCGTCGGTAAAATGCAGTCCTGCTGTCGGCGCAGCAACCGCACCAGGTTTATCCGAAAACACAGTTTGATAACGTTCTTGATCAAGATTTTCATCATCTCTGCTTATATAAGGAGGCAAAGGCATATGTCCAAGGCGCGTAAGCAAATCGGTGATCTTTTCCTTACCGGTATAATTCAGTAAGAACATACTCCCTTCCCTGCCCTTAACTCCAAACCGTGTATTGTCTTCCAAGATTAAACTTGCGCCTGCTTTAGGCGACTTACTGACACGCAATTGCACTAATAATGTTTGCTCATCTAGAATCCGTTCCAGCATTATCTCGACCTTACCGCCGGTTTCCTTTTTCGCATACAACCGCGCAGGGATTACCCTAGTATCATTTAAAACGATTAAATCGCCGGGTTTTAGATATTCTGGCAGCTGTTTAAATGAAGTATCAGAAACTGTATTTTCAGGGCCAAGATATAACAAACGACTACCATCGCGATCCAAAGCCGGATACTGGGCAATCAGCGCTTCTGGAAGCTCAAATGAAAAATCACTGGTTAACATGGCGCGCGATGTTAGCAGAAAAACAGCTTAATGTTTGACCCGGCGCAGACTTTCCTTATACTTGCTCGCCTGCTGTAACTGTACATCTTTGCCGGGGTGGCGGAATTGGTAGACGCGCCGGATTCAAAATCCGGTTTCTTCGGAAGTGCGAGTTCGATTCTCGCCCTCGGCACCATTAAATTTAGCATCAGTCCGCTTCATACTGAAAGCGGATGGTCAAATAGATATGATGATATGAAATTATCGAACTAAAGCGGTCGTTAAGAATGTCGGCACTTAATAAGTAAAGTGATTAATCTTTCCAGAGTTCCCACCATTTCTTTTCAGGTTTCTCCGGGGTTTGACTTTTCTCTGGGGTCTTTTCTTCTTTAGGAATACTACTTTTTGCCGTCTGTTGCTCCCTGGATCTTACTGCATCGGATTTGCCTCCTATATTTATTGTACCCCGTCAGCCCCATGTG
>DBBX01000008.1 GCA_002292815.1 Thiotrichaceae bacterium UBA973
GGCTGAGCTAACGGCCCGGTGTGAGATTTCAGATTATTGCTCAGGCAAAGATCAGACGGCCTGTGCAGCAAAGGCGGCGATGATACCCAAGAAATGCCTGTGCGTAAAACATAAACTGTAACAAGGTTGGCAAGATCTCGATATTAGTTGGTCATTTCCCTGTTTTCTGCTGTATTCTTATGCAAAATAATTTTGGAGATCTTAATCAGTGCCTATTTATGAATATCGATGCGAACATTGTGAGCATCGCCTGGAAATGTTACAAAAAATCAGTGATGACCCCGCTAAAACCTGTCCTGAGTGCGGTGAAAACAGTCTGCGCAAACTGGTTTCTGCTGCGGCTTTCAAATTAAAAGGCACAGGTTGGTATGAAACCGACTTTAAAGACAAAAAACCAAGCAAAGACACTAAGGCCAATAAGGCCAATGGGTCTGACAACAATAAAACGACTGATTCAGACGCTAAAAAGGCAGATAGCACTAGTAAAACATCTGCAAACAAAGAATCGTCAAAAACAGCGTCCAAGAACAACAGCGCCAATACGGGTTAAAATCTCCCGGTAAATGGGCACACTTAGAAAATATATCATTGCCGGCCTTTTAGTATGGCTGCCGCTTGCCGCAACAGTCGTGATAGTCAAGCTAGTTGTCGATTTGCTCGACAATATCATTCTTTTATTGCCACCTGAGTACCAACCGACAGCAGTATTAGGCTTCTCAATTCCGGGGTTTGGCATCATCCTGGCTATTAGTATTCTCTTAATCACAGGTATGTTCGCCGCTAATTTGTTTGGCCGACGCTTAGTTGAGTTCTGGGAGGCTATCCTCAGCCGCATCCCATTAGTAAGATCGATTTATAGCAGCGTAAAACAGATCTCCACCACTATATTGGATTCTAATGGCAAATCTTTCCGTAAAGTCGTCATGCTGCAATACCCTAGAAAAGGGATATGGAGTATAGGTTTTTTAACCAACGAGGATGTGAGCACTGATATAGAAGGGCTTAATGAAGATTTAGTCGCTGTATTTGTGCCTACAACGCCTAATCCAACCTCTGGTTTTATCATCATGGCGCCTCGCGATGACATCACCGAACTTGATATGTCCGTTGAAGAAGGCTTTAAATTTATCATCTCGATGGGTGTAATTATCCCCGATGGCCCAATCCGGACAGAATTAACGCGTAATAAAGTTGCGCAATCGACAGCTGACTCGTAAGATTCCGCCCCTTGTTCAGACCAGATGGAATATACACATGCGCAGTGATTATTGCGGAAAACTAAATAGCAGCCATATCGACCAAGAAGTTGAGCTTTGCGGTTGGGTACACCGTCGTCGTGATCACGGTGGCGTTATCTTTATTGACCTTCGTGACCGTGAAGGAATTGCGCAGATCGTGTTTGATCCAGATCGAGCAGAACCCTTTGCCATAGCTGATTCAGTTCGCAATGAATTTGTCATTCGTATTACCGGTAAGGTCCGTAATCGGCCAGAAGGTACGGTTAATCCTGATATGCCCACCGGCGAGGTTGAAATCCTGGGTCATACCATAGAAATCCTGAACAAGGCTAAAACACCCCCTTTCCAGTTGGATGATGAAAATGTCCATGATGATGTAAAATTAAAATATCGTTATGTCGATCTGCGTCGTCCGGCAATGCAAAATAACCTACGTCTACGATCGCAAGTCGTTAAAGAAATGCGGGACTTTCTAGATCATAGAGGCTTTCTCGATATCGAAACGCCGATGTTGACCAAGGCAACGCCTGAGGGCGCGCGCGATTATCTCGTACCCAGTCGCACACATCCGGGAAATTTCTTTGCCCTGCCACAATCACCACAGTTGTTTAAACAATTATTAATGATGTCTGGCATGGATCGTTATTATCAGATCGTGCGTTGCTTTCGTGATGAAGATTTGCGTGCGGATCGTCAGCCCGAATTTACGCAGTTGGATATCGAGACCTCGTTCATGGATGAGAGCGAAATAACCGGAATGATGGAAGAGATGATCCATTCGCTCTTTAAAAAGATAATGAATGTCGATCTACCTTCACCTTTCCCACGCATGACCTATGCCGAAGCGATGGAACGTTTTGGTAGTGATAGGCCTGATCTTAGAAACCCGCTTGAATTGATCGATGTTAGCGATTTAATGAAGGCTGTTGAATTCAAAGTCTTCTCTGGCCCGGCAAACATGGAAGACGGTCGCGTTGCGACGCTGCATGTGCCTGGCGGCAGCACGCTCTCTCGAAAACAGATCGATGATTACACAAACTATATCGCACAGTATGGTGCCAGAGGTCTTGCCTATATTAAGGTCAATGACGTTGCAGCAGGCGTTGAAGGTTTGCAATCGCCAATATTGAAATTCTTACCTGATGATGTCGTTACAAACATCATCGAACGCACTAAAGCAGCAGATGGTGATTTAATCTTCTTCGGCGCTGATAAAACCAAGGTTGTTAATGACGCACTTGGCGCACTTCGAAATAAGTTGGGTCATGACCTTGATTTGCTCCAGGGCGAATGGGCGCCAATGTGGGTTATCGACTTCCCAATGTTTGACTATAACGAGGATGAAAAACGTTGGGACTCATTACACCACCCATTCACCGCACCAAATACAAATGATATTGATGCGATTAAACAAAACCCAGGAACAACGCTGTCACGCGCTTATGACTTAGTGCTTAACGGCACAGAGCTTGGTGGCGGTTCTATTCGTATTCACAATGCTGAAATGCAATCTGCAGTATTGGAATTACTGGGTATTGGCGAAGAAGAAGCTCAGGAAAAATTTGGCTTCCTATTAGAAGCACTAGGTTATGGTTGTCCACCCCATGGCGGCATCGCCTTTGGACTGGATCGTACAGTGATGTTGATGGCCGGTGGTGATTCAATTCGTGATGTGATTGCCTTTCCAAAGACACAAAGCGCGAGTTGTCCACTAACTTCAGCACCATCGAAGGCCAATCCAAGACAATTGAAAGAGTTGGGAATTAAATTGGCGAAATCTGACAAACCAAAATAATTCTAAACCAATATTCACTAGCTCATTTGCTTGTTTAACAGGAGCAAGTACGCCATAGTTTTGAGTATGACCGCTGAAGCCACAATCAATCGTTCTTACAGCCTGCCAAAAGAGCAGATCCCGCCGACGGTCGTTGAAGAGATCAGCGATGACGAACGTGCCGAATTAATCCAAAAAATTAAAGACCAACTTGAACAACAAAACGCAGTTATAGTTGCTCACTACTACACTGAGCCCGATCTGCAAATCCTGGCCGATGGAACCGGAGGATATGTTTCAGATTCGTTGGATATGGCGCGCTTTGGTTATCAGTCTGATGCTCAAACACTTCTCGTTTGTGGCGTGAAATTCATGGGTGAAACAGCAAAGATACTTAATCCAGAAAAACGCATTTTAATGCCGGATTTAAATGCCAACTGCTCATTAGACCTGGGTTGCCCGGGAGATGAGTTTTCTGCCTTTTGTGATGCGCACCCTGATCATACCGTTGTCGTCTATGCCAATACCAGTGCTGCAGTTAAGGCCCGTGCTGACTGGATGGTCACTTCAGGTAGTGCTGTGGATGTGATTAAACATCTCACAGCAGAAGGCAAAAAAATAATCTGGGCGCCCGATAAATACCTCGGCGATTATGTCCAGAAACAAACGGGGGCGGACATGTTGATCTGGCAGGGCGCTTGTATCGTCCATCAAGAATTCAAGGGAAAAGAATTGGCAGCATTAAGAGAGCATCATCCCGATGCAAAAGTACTCGTTCATCCTGAATCGCCCGGTTCGGTGATTGAACAGGCGGATCTAGTTAGCTCTACTACCGGTATCATAAAGGCCGTTACCGAGATGGATGCCAAAGAGTTTATTGTAGCAACAGATACCGGCATCTTTCATAAAATGAAACAAGCAGCCCCCGATAAAATATTGATCGAAGCACCGACTGCCGGAAAAAGTGCAACCTGCATTAGTTGTGCCCACTGTCCGTGGATGGCAATGAATAGTCTACGCAAGCTATCCCATGTTCTAGAGACCGGTGACAATGAAATATTTGTCGAATCCGATATTGCTCAACGCGCTAAAAATTCAATACAACGTCTACTCGACTTTACTGTGAACAAACCAACTAGCAAATTAGCTGGCGATGCATAAATAATTATTTAAACATAATATTACGCTGTGTATGTTGGGCGTTATAGACATGAATGTTAGAATCATTTCTATTTAAATCATAATCAGTACGGAATATATCAATGGCAGGTCATAGTAAGTGGGCTAATATCCAGCACCGTAAGGGCAAACAAGATGCCAAACGTGCCAAACTCTTCACAAAACTCATCCGCGAAGTCACCATAGCTGCAAAATTAGGCGGCGGTGATCCAGATGCTAACCCCAGACTCAGAGCAGCAATCGATACTGCCAAATCCCTAAGCATGCCCAAAGACACCATAGAAAGGGCGGTTAAGCGTGGTGCAGGTGATGGCGAAGGTGGGAATGTAGATGAGCTTCGTTATGAGGGTTATGGCCCCGGTGGTGTCGCTGTTTTAGTAGACACCATGACAGATAATAAAAATCGCACGGTCTCTGAAGTCCGCCACGCATTTACTAAGTATGGCGGCAATCTCGGCACTGACGGTTCGGTTGCCTATCTGTTTACGAAAGTGGGTTTAATCTCATTTGCTAGCGGCCTAGATGAAGACATCGTAATGGAAGCTGCATTAGAAGGTGGGGCAGATGACATTATTACCAATGATGATGGCTCCATTGATGTGATTACTGAACCAGATAGTTTTGTTGATACTAAAGATGCCCTGATAACAGGCGGCTTCGAACCAGAAAATGCAGAAATTACCATGCGCGCTTCGACTTCTTGCGATCTTGATAAAAAAGGGGCTGAAAGCATGTTAAAACTGTTGGATGTACTAGAAGACCTCGATGATGTGCAAAAGGTCTATTCGAATGCAGAGATAGCTGATGATGTATTGGCTCAATTAGATTAGATATGATTACATTACACTTATTTAAAACCACAGCGTAACGAACGATGACGAATCGAGACAAGTTTATTCGAAAAAGCGGAATGTCTATCTAATAGATGAGCATTTTGAGAATAAATTTAACGAAGAGTCGTCGAGCTCAGTAGCTGTGATTCGGATACTTGGAATAGACCCCGGCTCAATAAACACAGGATATGGGATCATAGACTCCCAAGGAAACCACGCTAAACACATTGGTAGTGGCGTCATAAAAATCAGCGGCGAAACACTTGCCGACAAACTAAGAATAATTCATGAGGGCATAGTAAATATAATTCATGAATACCAACCAGCAGAAGTTTCAATTGAAAAAATATTTATGAACCGTAATGCGGATTCTGCAATTAAACTCGGGCAAGCACGTGGCGTGGCTATTGCCGCTAGCGCAATACAGGACTTGCCTGTATATGAATACACGGCTAACCAGGTAAAACAAGCAACTGTGGGTAAAGGGCATGCAGCAAAAGAACAAGTACAACATATGATCAAAATACTACTTTGCCTGGATAAAAAACCCAAGCCCGATGCGGCTGATGCATTAGCGATAGCACTGTGTCATGCAAACTCACGCGAAGGCTTATTACGCATGCAAGGCGTGGCGGGCATACGTTACGGAAGACTGCAGTGATCGGTTTTCTTCGAGGAATAATCATAAAAAAACAACCGCCGCTTTTGTTGTTAGACGTGCAAGGCGTCGGTTATGAAGTCGAAGCGCCGATGACTACATTTTATGCCTTGCCTGAAGTTAAAGATGAAGTCGAAATTTTTACGCATCTAGTCGTTCGCGATGACGCACATTTGCTATTTGGCTTTGCAACAGAAAACGAACGTCACTTATTTCGCACCTTGATAAAGGTAAATGGCGTCGGCGCCAAAATGGGTCTGACGATCTTGTCTGGGATTGAGGCAGATGAGTTTGCCCAGTGTGTGCAAAATAATGATGCTGCAAGACTTACTAAATTACCGGGGGTTGGCAAAAAGACTGCTGAGCGCTTGATTGTCGAGATGCGAGATCGTCTTGATGGATTACCAACCATCTCGGTCACGCGAAATAGTGACACCCCAAGCATTGCCAATGATCCGGTTAATGAGGCAGTTAGCGCGCTGATTGGTCTTGGCTATAAACCACCAGAGGCCAGCCGTTTTGTGCTTGCCATAGCTAATGACGGCATGAGCAGTGAAGAACTGATTCGCGAAGCATTAAAGAACTCTGTAAAAAAATAACAGCTTAAGCTTTCATCTCTGGATGTACTTAATATTGTTATAGGGTGTCTTTCCGTATAACAGAAGTAGGGAGAACAATAGAATGAATAAATCAATTAAAAGCTTATCAATCCCTCAAAAATCTCTCAAAAAGCTAGTCGGGCTTCCTGCTGATAATCTTTATAAGGAAGGGTTCCTTATAAACATACTGCTAGACATGAATTAGAGTCATAGAAATGGACCACATTCTTAATACCCTGAATGAAGAATGGATGAAATTAATTTCATATTCTCCTCGGATTTTAGCCGCAACTATAATATTGATAATTAGTTATTATCTAGGAACGTATTTTTCTAAAATTGTCATACTTGCATTAAAGCGAACTTCACTAAGTAACTTGCACCAAACTTTTATAAAGTTTATTTCTACTTTTCTTGTCTTCTTTTTTGGGCTTATAGTTGCATTAAATATATTAAATTTAGAGGCGGTGGCCGTATCACTGTTAGCTGGCGGCGGAATAACTGCCGTTGTCCTCGGTTTTGCCTTTCGTGAAATCGGCGAAAATTTTCTTGCTGGTCTATTTTTGGCGCTGAGTCGCCCCTTCAACATTGATGATTTTATTAAAACTGAGGACATTGAGGGCGAAGTGCGTGATATACAATTGAGGTATACACATTTGCGTACAGATGACGGTAGGGATGTATATGTTCCAAGTTCGCAATTATTTAATAAGGCGGTGACTAACTTTACAAAAGATGGTCTGCGCAGAATATCTTTTTCTGTAGGGATTGATTATACAAACGATTCATTAGCGGCAACAAAATTACTCGCAGAGGCTATTAAGAATATCAAAGGCGTCCTACATGAACCACCCTCTAATGCATACATACTATCTTTAGCGCCGCAATATGTTGAGATAATGGTTTATTTTTGGGTGGACTATTTCAATAAATCGGATCCAGTACTAGACATTAGAAATCAGGTGATAAATACGTGCCGATTATTATTACTAGAGAATGGATTTATTGTGAGCTCGGAAACGACATCTAATATTTCAATAACTCACCAAGAGTAAAAATTTAATAATGTCTAATAAGACGTTCCAGCAGACACCTAACTCCATTGGGCACAGATGAACTAGGCGTTAACGGCAATAATAATCATCGAGAAACCTTATGAGTCATAGCGAAATACATCGATCACATCGCGTAGGTTGGTTACGCGCAGCAGTACTTGGTGCGAATGACGGGATTGTATCTACTGCAAGTCTTATTATTGGCGTTGCAGCTGCGAGCGCCGCCCACGAAGGCATTCTTCTCGCAGGAGCTGCTGGTTTAGTTGCAGGCGCGATGTCTATGGCTGCGGGTGAATACGTATCGGTTAGCTCTCAGTCAGATACTGAAAATGCAGATCTCGCGCTTGAGAAAATATCGCTAGAACAGGATGTTGAGTTTGAAAAAGAGGAGCTCGCTAAAATATACGAACACCGAGGGCTTGAGCCAGTTCTGGCTAAGCAAGTTGCTGAGCAGCTAATGGCTCACGATGCTCTTGGAGCACATGCCAGAGATGAAATAGGAATCTCTGAGAGTGTTAACACCCAGCCCGTTCAAGCGGCGTTCTCTTCGGCAGGCACTTTTACAGTCGGTGCTGCACTTCCATTGGTGGTGGCGTGGACTGTACCAAGCAGCCAACTTATTCCTGCTGTCGCAGTGTTATCTCTGGTTTTTCTCGCCCTTCTTGGTGGTATTGCAGCGCGCGCAGGCGGTGCCTCAATTGCTGTAGGTGCCATCAGAGTTACTTTCTGGGGTGCACTTGCAATGGCACTAACAGCAGGTGTAGGTCGAATATTTGGTGTGGTTGCATAATGTGGCGGCTATCTACAATGCCCATTTCTTCAGGCACAGCTAACAATTAGGTCAAGTTGACGCCATAAAACAACGCCATCTATCCATACGTTAACTTACACCCAGAACCCCAGAGATAAATCCTTATTTAAACAGCACTTAACATAAGTATATATTGGTATATACTTTGGCTATGTTAATCGAAAAAGTTATCAAGTCGCTGAGCCAGCATAAAGTTCAATATGCTTTGGTGGGCGGCTATGCTGTTGCTTTGCATGGGGCGGTACGAGGCACGGTTGATATTGATTTTATTATTGCTCTTAATCAACGATCCTTCCGACAAACAGAAAAAGCGCTGAATAGTATAGGCTTAAAATCAAAATTACCCATAATCGCTGATGACGTCTTTAATTTTCGTGAAGAGTATATTGAAAAGCGTAGCCTTGTCGCCTGGTCGTTCACCAATCCTGATAACCCGCTTGAGATTGTTGACATCATTATTACAGAAGATGCGAAACAGATTAAGTCGGTCGTAAAAACATTTAATGGCACAAGGATTAAAGTTATTGCGATTGACGATTTGATAAAAATGAAGAAAAAATCAGCACGCAAACAGGATATTGAAGATATTAAGGCGTTGGAGAAAATAAAATGAAACCGGTTCAGTTTTTTGAAGACGACTATCTAGAGCAATGTAAAACATTCTCGACTGAAGCCATACTTAATTATCTGGATAATTTTAGAATGATGCAGCAATCGACAGATAAAACTCGTTTAATTAGCATCAAAATTTCTGAGTCACTACTAGCGAGCTTTAGAGCTAAATCTGAATTACATCAGGTCAAGTATCAAACGCAGATAAAAAAGCTAATGACAGATTGGGTCAATAATCAAAATAATCATGAAACATAACAAAACCATGCCGCTTACCGAACAAAAATCCATGGTTTTGCATATTTCGACCATAATGTTGACAGATTTTAATCTTAAAATGCGTTTTGTTAACCCGACTAGCGTAATGATGCGTTTACAGCGAAAATAGGCAGCCGATATGATCGAACCCAATGAAGTAATTTCACCCCAAATCTCAGCAGATGATGCCGCCGCTGATAATGCCTTGCGCCCAAAGCGCCTTTCGGATTATCTCGGTCAAGCATCTGTACATGAACAAATGGAGATCTTTATTGGCGCTGCCAGACAACGTGCCGAATCCCTTGATCACGTATTAATATTTGGTCCGCCAGGTCTCGGTAAAACGACTCTGGCACATATCATCGCCAACGAGATGAGCGTTAATATGCGGCAAACGTCTGGCCCCGTATTAGAACGACCGGGAGATCTGGCTGCATTGTTAACCAACCTCGAAGCTAATGATGTGTTATTCATCGATGAGATACACCGATTAAGCCCCGTTGTCGAGGAAGTGTTATATCCAGCGATGGAAGACTATCAAATCGACATCATGATTGGCGAAGGGCCAGCTGCCAGAGCGATTAAGCTAGACGTGCCGCCATTTACCTTGGTCGGCGCAACGACTAGGGCAGGATTATTAACATCTCCTTTACGTGACCGCTTTGGCATAGTACAACGGCTTGAATTCTATTCTATAGAAGAACTCAGCGAGATCGTCAGACGCTCGGCTAGAATTCTTGAGGTTGAGATAGATAATAAGGGTGCCGGAGAAATTGCTGCTCGATCTCGTGGCACGCCCCGAATTGCCAACCGTTTACTTCGACGCGTTCGTGATTATGCCCAGGTCAAGGGCGATGGCAATATCAATGGCGATATATCATCACGCGCATTGGATATGCTGAATGTTGATGCGCATGGCTTTGACATGATGGACCGAAAATTATTACTCGCCATACTACAAAAATTTGATGGCGGTCCGGTAGGTGTTGATAGCCTGGCTGCCGCAATTAGTGAAGAACGTGACACCATAGAAGATGTCATCGAACCTTATTTAATTCAACAAGGCTTTTTGATGAGAACAGCCAGAGGTCGAATTGCAACCCGAACTGCCTGGTTACATTTTGGCATGGAGGTCCCTAAAGACTCGCCTCAATATTCAGATTTATTTAATAATATTGAAGAAGAGGATCCGTAAATAATATGTCTGCTGAATTTAACTGGCCGATACGCGTCTACTATGAGGACACTGACGCTGCGGGCATCGTGTTTTATGCAAACTATCTACGTTATATGGAACGCGCACGAACTGAATGGTTAAGAAGTGTGGGCTATGAACATGACATGCTTAAGAATAAATATGGAATTTTATTCGCTGTAAAAAATGTAAGCATTGAATACATTAAACCGGCATATTTAGATGACCTATTAACGGTTACATCGACTTTATTAAAAAAACGCGGCGCAAGTTTGATTTTTCAACAAATTATAAAAAATGAAAACAACGAATTACTAATAGAGGCAGAGATTAAAGTTGCCTGTCTGAACGCAATAACATTAAAGGCATCCGCGATGCCTGAAGACTTAATTACGGAGTTAGCAAATAATGACCGCTGATCATTCATTCATTGATTTAATCCTGAACGCCAGTCTTCTCGTTCAATTTGTTATGTTAATACTGGTATTAGCATCGCTGGTCTCATGGACCATGATCTTTAATAAACAACTCTTGCTAAAACGTGCCAAAAAAGATGCTGATTTATTTGAAGAGCGATTCTGGTCTGTGGAAGACCTGAGCCCCTTATATACACGTGTCTCCGCAAAACGTTATGAGCCTAGTGGTATGGAAAAAATATTTGAAGCAGGCTTCAAAGAGTTTGCGCGTTCTCGTAATCAGGATAAAATTGATCCGGAAAATATTGTAGATAGTTCGCAGCGCGCCATGCGTATAGCTATGAATAAAGAAATGGATCAGCTTGAAACAAATCTTTCATTCCTCGCAACGGTTGGGTCAACCAGTCCCTACATCGGTCTATTCGGTACCGTCTGGGGCATCATGAACAGTTTCCAGGCGCTAGGAACTGTACAACAAGCGACTATATCGATGGTGGCGCCAGGTATTAGCGAAGCCTTGATTGCAACAGCAATGGGCTTGTTTGCAGCAATACCGGCCGTTATTGCCTATAACCGATACTCCTATGATGTTGAACGATTGATTAATCGTTATGACAACTTTATGGAAGAGTTTGCCTCAATCCTGAATAGGCATGCGCATAGTTAATAAAGACTCATGAGACAACGAATTAAAAAACGGCCAATGTCTGAGATCAATGTTGTTCCCTACATTGATGTTATGTTGGTGTTGTTGATTATTTTTATGGTGACAGCACCTTTGCTAAGTCAGGGTGTAAAAGTTGATCTACCACAGGCGCCATCATCACCATTACCACCCAATGAAAAAGAACCGGTAATTGTTAATGTTGATAAAAACGGCAATTATTTTATTAACTATGGTGAAGATCAGGATAAGCCCGTAGCTGCAGACGTGTTATTAAATCGTGTGAGTGCCTTATTGAAATACCAGCCTGGCATACCAGTACTTATCGGCGGTGATACAAATGTTGCCTATGGTCATGTTGTTCAAGTTATGACCTTGCTCCAGCAGGCCGGTGCGCCGTCTGTTGGCATGATCACTGATCCTCCTGAAAATTAATATGCAAGCAAACTGGTTCCAGACTTCCAGGTCATTAGTACTATCAATTATCCTGCATCTTATTTTAGCTGCAGTCTTGATATTCAGTTTTGAGTTTTCACCGAAACCTACGCCGCCGCCAAAACCTATCGTTAACATTGTCAAAGCAGCGGCAGTTGATAAAAAACAAGTTGAGTTAGAACTCAAGCGTTTAAAAAAACAGGACGATGAAAAAATAGAAAAAGAGATAAAACGCCAGAAGGATCTTGAGAAAAAAGCAGATGATGCCAAGAAAAAACGTCTGGCAGAAGAAAGAAAGCTGAAAGATATAAAAAAGAAAAAAGAACAAGAGACCAAGAAACGTAAAACAGAAGAAGCGCGCATAAAAAAACTGGAAAAAGAAAAAAAGGAACTTGAGAAAAAAACAAAACTCGAAGAAGAAAAGAAAAAAAAAGTTGAAGAGGAAGCCAGGAAAATAGAAGCTGAAAAGAAAAAGCAGGAAGCCGAGCAAAAGAAAAAAGAAGAAGATAAACGGAAAGCAGCGGAAGAGAAAAAACGCAAAGAACAAGAAAAGGCATTAAAAGATCAACTTGATGCCGAGTTAGAGGCCGAACAACAAGAACGCGACCTGACGACAATTCAAAAATATCAGGCACTAATAATAAGAGCGGTTGAAAATAATTTTAATCAACTCAATCTGCCTGATGGTCTGTCTTGCGTTATCCTGATTCGGATGCTTGAAGGGGGCAAGGTTGTTGAAGCTTCTATTGTGAAATCCAGTGGCAATGATTTATTTGATCGCCGTGCTGAAAACGCTGTTTATTCTGCATCGCCATTGCCGGTTCCTGAAGAAATTCGTTTGTTTGAAAAAATGCGTAATATTCGATTTACATTTGAGCCATAGGAAATAAGCTAGATTATGAAAGTCACTTTTAAATTTTTTATCGCTAGCTTGATGTTTGTATCGCTGCAAACTCAGGCGGTGCTTGATATCAAAATCACTCAGGGAATTGAGCAGGCATTACCAATCGCCATAGTGCCTTTTGGTTGGTCACAAGCTGGCAACGTAGCTCCTGTCGATTTAACTAGAGTCATCACTGATGATTTGAAAAGAAGCGGTCGTTTTGATGTCATGGATGACCTCGATCTACCACAACGCCCAACTAAATTTGATGCTATTAATTTTAATGACTGGCGTAAATTGGGTATGGAAAATATTCTTATTGGCAATCTAACTCAAACAGAGAATGGTGATTACGATGTTAGCTTTCGATTGATTGATGTTTACCGTGGAAAACAAATAGCTGGGTTTAGAATTCCGGCTAAACCAAATTTATTACGTCGAGTTGCTCATCAAATAAGCGATATCGTTTTTGAAAAACTTACTGGCACAGCAGGTGCCTTTGATACACGTGTCGCTTATATAACGGTAAAAAAAGTTAATGATAAAAAAACGCATACATTGCAATTAGCTGATGCCGATGGTTATAACGCACAAATTTTACTTGAATCCCCCGAACCATTGCTTTCTCCCGCCTGGTCACCCAACGGTAAGGAAATCGCCTATGTTTCCTTTGAAGGAAGAAATTCAGCAATCTATGTGCAGGATATCTCTACGGGCAAGCGTGAACGAGTTGCTGCGTTTGAAGGAATCAACAGCGCGCCGTCATGGTCTCCAGAAGGCTCAAGATTGGCGATGACCTTGTCTAAGGATGGCAATACCGAGATCTATATAATGAGCCTTCACTCAAAAACGCTAAAACGGATGACTGTTCACGGCGGCATCGATACAGAACCAACATGGTCTCCTGATGGTAGGAAACTGGCATTTACATCCGATCGTAGTGGCGGCCCACAAATTTATGAGATGGATATTCGTGGTGGTCAGCCAAAGCGGGTCAGCTTTGAAGGGAATTATAATGTTCGACCATCATATTCACCGGATGGTAAATTCATCACACTCGTTCACGCCGTTAATGGCTCATACCATATTGGTCTGCTTGATCTAAGTAATGGCTATATTAATACTTTAACAGACGCAAAACTGGATGAATCACCCAGTTTTGCTCCAAATGGTGGTATGATCATTTATGCAACAACTGGTGTCCGTGGCGCTCAATTAGCCGCCGTTTCAGTTGATGGACGAATTCACCAGCGCCTTGGCTTACAACAAGGTGATGTTCGAGAACCCGCATGGGGTCCGTTTTTAAAATAAGCACACCTGACTTATACAGGTACACTATTGAATGTTATGCTATTTAGATAACAGCATCGTTAAATGCTGATAAGGAGAAAAGATATGTCTATACGTATATTACTGGTAATCAGCCTTACAGCACTGCTGTTTGGTTGTAGCTCAGACAAGGTTAAAGATGATGCGCCTGCAGCTGTCGAAGACCTCACTAGCCAACAAGCAAATGCGGGTGAGACTGAAGACACTAACGCGCAGGCCTATGGTACTGATGATAGTTCAACTTCGGGCTTCAGCCAGCTGGATGACCCACAGAGCCCACTCTCCGTTCGAGTTATTTATTTTGAGTATGACAGTAGTGAAATACGTTCAGAATACCGCTCTGCTATTGAGGCGCATGCTGCCTATCTTAGCCAGAATGCAGACACAACCGTTACCCTGGAAGGACATGCAGACGAACGTGGTTCACGCGAATACAATCTGGCTCTTGGCGAACGCCGTGCACAATCTATAAAACAACAGATGTTGATACTGGGCGCCTCTTCAAGCCAGATTAGATTAGTCAGTTATGGTGAAGAACGACCTGAGGTCGATGGCCACGATGAAGCTTCCTGGCAACAAAATCGCCGTGTTGAGATTTTATATTAGGAATTTTATGAATGAATTTTAGTATGCGACTTTTTACCTTTGTCTTATGTCTTGTTTTAATCACCGTCGTCTCCGCTGAGGAAGCAACCACTTCGGGAGATAAGGCTCCAGTATATGAACCTGTCACGCAAGATCTTAGCGGGCGTCTGGCAAGGGTTGAAAAGATTCTCGATAACCGAGCATTACTCGATATGCATGAGTTACTTGAATCACTAAAAACTGAAGTACGCGCTTTACGTGGTGATATTGAAGTTCAAACACATACTATAGAACAACTTAAACATAAACAGCGCGACCTATACACAGATATAGATCGGCGTTTACAGCGTATTGAATCAAGTAAATCTTCGGTAAAATCTACACCTGAGCTCAAGGTATTAGACAGTGCAGCTAATCAGGCTGATGTAGAAGCGCCCTCTGGAGAACAAGGCCTGATTGTTGAGACCAGTAGTGAGCTTACCAAAACTGAAGACGCTACTGTTGAAAAAAAAGCAGCTGATCCACAAAAAGCCGAAGCGATATATCAACGCGCATTTAAATTGTTAAAAGAATCTCAGTATGACCAGGCACAAAAAGCATTTAAAGATTTTTTAAAGGACTATCCTGATACTGCCTTCTCTGACAATGCACAGTACTGGCTGGGTGAAACCAACTACGTCATGCAAAAGTACGACATTGCCATTAACGAGTATCAAACCTTATTAAATACTTTCCCAGATAGTAAAAAAGTGTCTCACGCCTTACTAAAGATTGGCTACAGTTACGCCGAACTGGGTAATGCCGCCGATGCCGAAAAAACATTAACAGAAGTAATGAAACAATACCCGGGTACAACTGCTGCACGGCTCGCAGATGAACGCTTGAGAAAGATAAGCGCGGCGAAAGAGTCCAACACTTGAGATGCACCCAAACATAAAGTCTAATTCCGTAACGCAAAAAAACACACAAGCAGAGTTACGCATCAATGAAATCTTTTTCTCGATTCAAGGTGAATCAAGCAAGGTCGGCCTACCAACGATCTTTATTCGCCTGACCGGCTGCCCGCTTCGGTGCAGCTATTGTGATACTGCTTATGCCTTCCACGATGGCAATAAAATGACCGTCGACGACATCATTAAAGACATCAGCCAATACTGTACAAAACACGTAACCGTAACCGGTGGCGAGCCTTTAGCACAGAAGTCCTGTAATGAACTCCTGACAAGACTCTCCGACGAGGGCTTTCAGGTCTCATTAGAAACCAGTGGAGCCATTGATGTGGCTCATGTTGATGAACGTGTAATGAAAGTAATGGACATTAAAACTCCCGGCTCAGCGGAACAAAGTAAAAACAAGTTTGAAAACATTGCTCATATAACAGCTAAAGATCAAGTCAAGTTTGTTATTGGTGATAGACCTGATTACGAATGGTCAAAACAAAAGATGAGTGAATTTAATTTAACAGAAAAATGTGAAGTCCTTTTTTCACCAGAACATGAGTCAGTCAACCCTACTGATCTAGCTAATTGGATACTAGAGGACAAACTAAATGTACGTTTACAAGTACAGCTCCATAAATATCTGTGGGGCAATGTCCCCGGGAAATAACGTCAAAACTATTCTTTATGTCAAATAACTTTATTGTGACACTAATTTAAAATAACTCCAGGCCATGTTCTTGAATAAAGTCTTTAAGTTTAAATATAATTTATTATAAAACTATACAACCGTGACTAACTTATATTTATGACAGATTTTAATAAAGCCATCGTCTTAGTCTCTGGCGGGCTAGACTCAACGACAACGCTTGCTATTGCAAAAGACCTTGGTTTTGACTGTTACGCATTAAGCTTTGATTATGGTCAACGTAGTATTGCAGAATTACAAGCTGCGAGTCGTATTACTGAATCATGTAGCGTAAAAGATCACAAGATCATCCGCATCGATCTCGGACAGATCGGCGGTTCTGCATTAACAGATAGTGCTATTGACGTACCTGAGTCTCCTTCAGAAGGCATCCCGGTAACTTATGTTCCAGCTCGGAATACACTTTTCCTGTCTTATGCACTGGCTTGGGCAGAGGTACTCAACGCGAATGATATTTTTATCGGTGTGAATGCCGTCGATTATTCCGGCTACCCTGATTGTAGACCAGAATATATTCAAGCCTATGAACACCTTGCTACATTGGCAACTAAAGCAGGTGCCGAGGGTACTTCATTTAAAATACATACTCCGCTTATTGATTTGAGCAAAGCGGATATTATTAAACAAGGCGTATCATTAAACGTTGATTACGCAATGACGGTATCCTGCTATCAAGCAGATGAAGAAGGACGCGCTTGCGGTGTTTGTGATTCATGTCGTTTTAGAAAAGAAGGTTTTAAGACTGCAAAACTGTCTGATCCAACTCGTTATCAATGCTGATTCTTCTTTAAAATTACGAACAGTGCAAAAAAGCCGTTATTTATACTAGAATGAGCGTTCACTAATTAATCAAATTATAGGAGCTTATTGATGAGTACTAATCACGGGCGTTGTGATTGCGGCGAATTAGAATATGAGTTTCAAGGCGAACCGATGAATACGGTTTTTTGTTATTGTAAAACCTGTCAGTTACATACTAATTCTGACAAGTGGTTTGGCGTTTGGGTCGCTGATGACAAGTTCAAATTTGTTAAAGGTTCGCCATCCAGCTTTACGGCACTAGGTGACTCTGGCAAGGAGACACATCGTTTATTTTGTGGCAACTGTGCGACACCGATAGGTCTCAAGTGTGATGGTTTTGATATGTATTCATTATCGGCTAGCACCATTGACGGTGGTGATAGGCTATTACCAAAGATGCTTATCTATACCTCTGTAGCACCTGACTGGGCTACTTTTCCTGAAGGAATTCCAAAGTATGATATCCTCCCGCCAAGTGATTAAGTCATTCTTGGTAGTAATTACATATTCTATCTAATTCAACACCGTAACCAATTATTCAAACCACCCCATCTATTGGGGTGGCTCATATGGAATCTACATGATAAAAAAATCAATAACATATACGGACCTGATAGAAGATTTCGCTAATAGAAATATACCTATCGACACACCTGGGTTTTACGATCATCCCAATTTCATGAAGATTGAGGAAAAGAATGCCAGTTACCTAAGTAACTATGCAAAGTTCGTTGATTATCGACCAAGAGAACAATCTTATGACGACTATGTGAAATCTACAGTACCGCTTGTTGCAAAGATCTTTCACCAGAAGTTCGCCGAGCATGGTGGTTTAAAACCTGATACTAGCGTTGCCGCTTTGATTTCCAAGACCCTGGAAAAAATGAATATCTGGAATTATGTTGTAAAAGGATCGATGACAATAAATTATCCTGCGGAATCTGAAATCGATACGCGATACTTTTGGTCTTTAGATCATGACGGCTTCACAACGGCACACGTTTGGTTGGTAGTACCACCATTCTATGTCGTCGATGTAACCTTATCGTTACACTCCTTTTCTGCAGCTGAAACAAGCTACATCGCACCGCTTATTTGCGCTGAAGCAAATAATACAGTCGAAGCTGAAATAGAAGATGTTATTTCTGAGGGCTATTGTTCACACTTACAAAACATTAACGTGGCACGTTCGGACTATTTTGCTGCGATAAGTCCGCAAACAGAAAAATTCATCAGCGTATTTCCTGCTCGGGAAGTACTCTTAGAAAGCACCAGAATTAAATACATTCCCGTATCAGTATCTGCACCTGATGTGCCTTTCGAACAAATGAGATCGATCCGGTTTGAAGGACAAACAGCATTCGATCTATATGAAAATGAGATAAAAGACTTAGCGGAACAAACTTAATTTAAGTCGGCATATTTTCGCATGATTAAAAAAGAAAAAATCATTTAGTTTCTCGCTAAAGAGTTTCCTCAAAACAAATGTATCGTTGAGGAGATCGGAAATAAAACTGCAACCATAAAACACAAGATAGGCATTGATGAGCTGCGCCCGGGCGGTACCGTTTCTGGACCAGTGTTAATGACCGTTGCGGATGTAGCGCTTTATGTCACTATTCTTGGCGAGATTGGGCTGGTGCCACTAACTGTCACCACTAATCTCAATATTAATTTCCTTAGAAAGCCTTCTCCGGAAAACGACATTATTGGCAAATGTAAACTGATCAAGATTGGCAGATCGTTAGCTGTAGGCGAAGTCTTTCTTTATTCGGAAGGGGACAAGGATCCAGTTGCTCATGCTATTGGCACATACTCCATTCCACCAAAGCGTATTAACTAATTTAGTCTTGCAGGATTATATAGAGGCACATACATCGCCACTTTTTGTGTTTCTGTTAAACGTATGTAATTAAAATAGCGTGTGCGAATTTCTCGCACGTAGACAACTGTTTGACCACAACGACAATAACGCTCTAGTTCGCCATCTTTATAATAGGGCTTTGCCAATGCCATCATGGCTATTTCAACATTATCAAACCACTGGTCTTTATCTAGACCCATTTCTTCCGTGAGTTCACGGGCACGTTTAACTCTGCCATATCCAGCGTTGTATGACGCAAGTGTAAACCACATACGATCTTGTAAGACAATGGAGTTTTCAAACTTGGTTCTTAAATAATTTAAATAGCGGACACCGCCATCGATGCTGCTTTCCGGGTTATTTACATCGCTTACGCCCATTAATTCAGCAGTCGAGGGAATCATCTGCATCAAGCCCTGTGCACCTGCGTATGAGTTAGCCTCAGGATTAAATTGACTCTCCTGGAACATCAATGCTGTTATTAAACGCCAGTCGAACCCATATTCAGCGGAATATTGCTGTGTCATGTCATCGTATGGCGATAATGATGTAAATTGAGATAATCTAGTCTTTCCTGCCTTTTTTATTTGCGGTTGCTCAAAATACTTTGCGTGTAGAACATTATACTTTTCTTTGCGAAACTCTTTTTTAACAAAATTATTCAAGGAGTCGAACAATTGTTGATCATCCGTTCTTACCGCCCACCTGTGTGCTTGTGGTTCAGATAGTATAAATTGTGATTTTATGCCTACGCTTGCAGATTTCTCTGCTGTAATCTGGTGGTTCCCGGCAATGGTCAAGTCATACATGCCGAGCGCAACCATTAACATGGTGCCCTCCAAGTTGATGCCATCATCAGCCTTGACCAGTTCGAACTCCAAACCCTGATCTTTAAGCTTTAGCATATAGTCCCAGTATGGGCTGTCTTGTGCCAGAGTGATTCTTCTGCCAGCAAGTTCACGCAGATCAATAATAGATTTTTCATTGTTACGTCCGATTATTACTGGACTGGCATAATTATATGGCGCTGCGTATTGGACTGATTTGTTTTCATTAATAATACTACTGGGTAATGATGCCGCGATAACATCTCCCTTACCGCTTTTAAGTAACTCAAACATTTCTTCTTGTGTGCTTGCTAAAACAACATCCAAACGCAAGCGGTAACGTGAAGCAAATTGTTTTAATAATTCGTACTCGAATCCAAACAACTGGCCATTATGTAAATAGTAGTGAGATGGGGTTGCATACGTTATTACCCGTAAAACGCCTCTCTCTTTGATTGAAGGAAGATCTTCAAAATAGACTGATGCGATATCGTGTGTCAGGTGTTGCTGGTTTAGATACTGATTTAACGTTTTATGTAAATCTTCAGCATCATTTCTTACCGCCCATGCCATTCTGCGCTGCTCAGTCAGATTAAAGCTTGCTCGAAGCTCTAAATTTGATGGCAAATACTTATCAAGAAATAGACTGTCAGCTACCACTAAATCGTACTGTGCTGTTTTTACACGCTGCATGATCTCATCATATGAGACGCTGGCTGGTATCTCATGCAATACCATGCCTACCTGCGTCTTTGATAACTCAAGCAATTCTTTCCAAACAGGGGAGTCCTTATAAGCAGCAACCTGTCGACCGGCAAGATCCTCACTACGACTTATGCGACTATTATTAGCACGTTCGACTATCTTATATGTTGAATTTGCCCAGACATGGGAAAAGCTAACCTGATCTTGAATGCTTGCGGAAAGCCTCTGATCTTGCCCTACTATTATATCACCTTTACCCTTTACTAATTCAGGCAACAACTCCCAATCGTTATCCACATAGATCCAGCTCAGGCCCAAATGATTTAGATGAGCAAATTCTTCTATAAGCTGTCGCTCTGTTCGACTAATGACACATTCGTTTGCTTTTCTGTGCAGCAGAATACGAATCTTTTTACGTTCCTTAATAGCTGGCAGATCATGAGCATCAGATAAAACATTAAACGCATCTGATTTTTCAATTTGTGAGACAGGGGCATCACAAAAATTTTGATACGCTATTTTATCATTTTGCTCGCTAGCAAATATTGTAATGGGAAATAAGAACGCGAAAACAATGACAAAACCTCTTGGATAAGAGTTTGTAGTGAACGAGTGATTAATTTTCATTAAATTCATACTCGACCTCATCAAGCTGGCTTAAGCAGCTGAAAATTCGCGCGAATAATACCCTGTTCCAGGCGATTATTATATATATAGTGGTAAAAATATCTAGAGCTACAAGATGTAGGAATCAATCTTGTATGATCCGAAGAAATTACCACAGATTATGTTGCGCTGCAATATTCTTGCTGGAATTTAATTAAAAGAGCTAAACGGGTAACTTTTGTGCAAACACAGATGATAGTTTGTTAGTGTTTACTTTCTCTTTATGCTCTGCTTTTATTAACCTCGTCTAAGCGTTGGGGTGTACCGATATCGTTCCAATAGCCGGCGAAATGTTGGCCGCTCAGTCTATTCTCCTGTGCAGAATGACGTAACAAAGGTGCCAATGGCAGTTTCCCGCAAGCACAATCTTTGAAGAACGCTGCAGAATAAATCCCTATGCCACTATAGGTCAGCCTCTGTGTTCCGTCATTCCTTAGCAAGCCACCCTCAAGCGCAAAGTCACCTTCTGGATTGTGTGGTGGATTATCTACCAACACCAGATGCCCATCTATATTCAGTTCCTTTGGCAATGACTGATAGTCAAAATCACTATAGATATCCGCATTAGCGACGATGAATGGCTCATCGCCCAACAACGGTAATGCCTTAATAATGCCGCCTGCGGTTTCAAGTGGCTCATCGCCTTCCTCAGAATAGAGTATTGAGACACCTAAGCTTTGCCCTGTTCCCAGATAATGCTGTATTTGCTTTCCTAAACGCCCGGTGTTAATAATAATTCTTTCGATACCAGCCAAGTTCAGGGCCTCAATCTGATGGACAATAAGTGGTTTACCTGCGACCTCTAACAACGGCTTTGGTACCGTATCGGACAATGGACGCATACGCTCCCCTCGTCCTGCTGCAAGGATCATGGCGATCATTTTTCTAATCCCGGTAATACTGAGGCCTCTAAAAGCTGGCACAAAGGCGATAGTTCTTTATACGTAGAGCGGAGATCTACTATATAAGACAGGGTCCTGGGAACGTCCTTCAGGAAGCCATGCTTGCCATCCCGGTGGGACAGGCGCGCAAAGATGCCGCTGGCCTTAAGATGTCGTTGTACGCCCATCAAGTCAAACCAACGCTGAAACTGATCTCGATCGATGTCTAACTTACTCTCATGCATGGCCAGCTCGTTTAAATAGAAGTTAACCCAGCCATTAACCTCCTTTGTCGTCCATTTGATATAACAGTCTTTCAATAAAGACACCAGGTCATAAGTAATAGGACCCTCAACTGCGTCCTGAAAATCTATCACGCCCGGATTATTTTCCCTGGTCAACATTAGATTTCTGGAATGAAAGTCTCTATGCACAAAGACCTGTGGCTGCTCTAATGCATTTGTCACTAGTAAATCAAACAAGGCATCAATAGCGTTGGTTTGCTCGGTATCTAATACAATCCTTAAATGTTTATCCAGCAGCCAATCCGTGAATAGGCTCATCTCGCGTCTTAATAATGCTTCGTCATACTTATTTAATTCTTTTGCATCGCTACTGAGTTGCATAGAGAGGATAGCTTGAATAGCATCGGTATAAAGCGTATTTGCGGTCAAATTACTGAGCTTATTTAAATAGTGATCATCACCAAAGTCGCTGAGTAATAAAAAGCCCTGTTTCAAATCCATATTATGTATGATGGGCACGTTGACATTACTCGCATGCAAAATATTGCTTACGCTGACGAATGGTTTGCAATCCTCTTGATCTGGAGGCGCATCCATAACAATAAATGTCTGCTTATCTACGGCCAAACGATAGTAGTAACGGAAACTGGCATCTTCTGATGCCGGCTTTAGAATAAAATCACTGGTTTCAAGAGTCGCTCTTAGCCAGTCCTGTAGAGATTCGAAACGTTCAGACATATAAAGTAATTCAATAATTGATCGTAGACAGTCTATGTTTTTTTATGAATAAGGTAAAAACTTGCTTGCGCTATTTTTCAGCGCCGCCTTAATCTGGCATCATCTTGTTAACTTAATATTGGGGAATAACTAGCCAATGCTGGTTTCGTGTTTATTTGTCTTGATCGGGCTCGTGCTGCTTATTTATGGCGCTGATATGTTCGTCAACGGCGCATCAAGTATTGCACGTCAACTTGGTATGCCGCCATTAATTATTGGTTTGACCATTGTCGGCTTTGCTACCTCGGCTCCGGAAATACTTGTTGGCTCTGTCTCTGCCTTGCAAGACAAAACGGCCATCGCTATTGGCAACGCCCTGGGATCAAATATTACTAATATCGGCCTGGTGTTGGGGGTAAGCATATTATTACTACCCATTACTGTCGCTTCACGCACCATAAAAAGAGAGTATGGATTGATGTGTGTCTCACTCATCATCGCATTGCTGTTGATGCTGGATGGCCACTTAAGTCGCATTGACGCGATTATATTGCTTGTCTCACTAATAGGATCATTAGTATGGATTATTTGGATAGCAAAAAAATCAGCTGCCAATGATCCGCTCATAAGAGAATTTGAACAAGAGTTAAACAAAGCCGAGCCAACAAAGACAGCCGTGGCAAAACTGTTAATAGGACTGATATTGCTCGTCGGGGGTGCTGATTTACTGGTTCGTGGCGCAGTATTTATTGCCGAATCTTACGGGGTGTCCGATCTTGTTATTGGCTTGACCATTATTGCCATTGGTACCAGCTTGCCAGAACTTGCCGCATCCATTGCCAGTATTCTAAAAAAGGAAGCCGATATTGCCATTGGCAATATCATTGGCTCAAATATGTTTAATATTCTTGCAGTTTTAGGTATTCCAGCATTAATCAACCCTGATTATTTTGCCAGCGAAGTATTAACTAGAGATTATCCGGCGATGATGGGCTTATCTTTATTATTGGGCGCGATGATATTTATATCAAGCAAGGGTAAACTGGTCCGGACAGAAGGCGCGATATTGTTAGCCTGCTTTATCGGCTACCAGTATATCCTGTTTTCTCAAACCATTATGACGACCTAGACCATGAATGAGATAAGCCCTGATAAATTTATAGCACTCGGAAAAGCAGTCATAGAGACTGAGCAGACTGCGCTTACAGAGTTAATAGATCGTGTTGATGATAAGTTTGTTAGTGCTTGTAATATTTTGCTTCAGTGTGAAGGACGCGTTGTTGTCATTGGCATGGGCAAGTCAGGGCATATTGGCAACAAGATAGCGGCAACATTAGCAAGTACAGGGACGCCGGCTTTCTTTGTACATCCTGGAGAAGCCAGTCATGGCGATCTGGGCATGATAACCAACAAAGATGTCGTCATGGTGTTATCTAACTCAGGCGAAACCGATGAAGTCGTCGCTTTATTGCCGGTTATTAAAAGATTAAATACCCCCATGATTGCGTTAACCGGAAGACCGGATTCAACACTCGCAAACACTGCTACAGTTAATATTGATGTGAGCGTCAGCAAAGAAGCCTGTCCACTTGGCCTGGCACCAACATCTAGCACTACCGCCACACTTGCTATGGGTGACGCAATTTCAATAGCATTGCTGGAGGCGCGTGGTTTTAATGAAAATGATTTTGCTTTATCACATCCGGGCGGCACATTAGGACGACGCTTGTTATTGCATGTCGGCGATATAATGCATACCGATAATGAAATACCAAAAGTCCCAGCATCGGCCTTACTAAGCGAGGCATTAATTGAAATGACACAAAAAGGGCTGGGTGTTACAACTATTGTCGATGCAAATGAAACTATATTAGGTATCTTTACCGATGGTGATTTACGTCGAACGCTAGATTCAAACATCGATATCAATACTTGTCTTGTAAAAGACGTCATGACTAAAAATGGTAAAAACATAAAAGCCAATTCGCTGGCTGCTTCTGCGCTGGCGCTTATGGAAAAACACAGCATCAATGCACTGGTGGTGGTTGATGAACAAGAAAAGTTAATCGGTATTTTAAATATGCATGATTTACTGCGCGCACGAGTCGTATGACCGGCACCATAAAAGAGCACTGTTCTCGTGATGATCGCCATGGATGGTGGAAAAATAGATTTTGCAGGAGCAAAAATCTGCAAGTCGTCGTTTCCGTGATTGAAACCTCAAGCATATTTATACACTGCAGTTCTCCGCACGGAGACGCCTCACTCTCACGAAAAAATCACTATTTTTAATCGCACCCGAGAAATATATGGATAAAAAAATGATTATGGAAAAGGCCGCTAACATCAAGCTGGCGGTATTTGATGTTGATGGCGTATTAACCGATGGCAGACTTATTCTTGGTGAAAGCGGTAACGAATATAAGTCTTTTCATGTGCGTGACGGGCATGGTCTAGTTATGTTGTTGGAGACCGGCTGCAAGATCGCGATTATTACTGCGCGCTCCTCAAATATCGTTGCGGAACGAATGGCGTCTCTCGGCATCAAATATGTTTTTCAAGGTGAAAAAGATAAGGGGGCAAGACTGCTAAAACTTATTCAAGAGCTTGGCCTTGAACCAGAACATGTTGCTTATGTCGGCGATGATGTGATTGATTTGCCTGCGATGATTCGCGTCGGACTGCCTATTGCTGTCGCTGACGCACACATTGAAGTCAAAAATAATGCCGCATGGACAACAGAAAACCGTGGTGGGCAAGGTGCCGTAAGAGAGGCTTGTGAATTAATCATGCGTGCCCAGAATAAATATGATGATCGAATTAAAAGATACCTCTCTGTTTAAATCGCTATGACTTCGATTAAATTAAATTAATGTTCAGCGATAGATGGAAACTAATAGTTGTACTGATAGTTGTCGCTGGATTCAGTTACTGGGCTCTGGAAAAACTGACAGAAGATGATGTATCAAAATTAAGTAAGCTGGCACATTACCCTGACTATTACATGGAAAATTTCACCACCTTAACAATGAACCAGGATGGCACACCCAAAAACCGGCTTAATGCCGTTTATATGGCTCACTATCCTGATGATAATACGAGTGAATTACATCAGCCTGAACTGGAAATATTCCGCGTCGATAGGCCTCCAGTTTTTGTTTCAGCAGATAATGGCTGGGTGACATCAAATAATGACGTTATTTTATTAAGTGGAAATGTATATCTACATCAAAATGATGAGCTTGGTGATCTCAAGGTTGAATTGATAGCCGAAGACGCTCGTGTACTGGTTGATCAAAAATATGCAGAGACCGACAATGCTGCTACCTTAATCACTAAACGTTCCGTAACAAATTCAATTGGGATGCGCGCTTATCTTCAAGAACAACGAATGGAGTTTCTTAGTAATGTACAAACAACGATTGCACCAAGACAAGCAGCTCAGTAAGCTAATTCTGGCTATAATTATTGCCTCGATGATGAATTGTGCATTTGCACTATCGACAGACAAGCAACAAGACATCGAGATTGAAGCAGACTCAGCGGAGATGGATGATATAAAAGGCATTACTATTTATCGAGGCAATGTCATTGTCGATCAAGGCAGTATTCATATGACCGGTGACATCATGACCGTATACAATGATGCCGATGGAGAAATGGAACTGGTCATCATGGAAGGCCGCCCGGCAACCTATCGTCAACTACCTGATGATAGTAAAATATATGATGAAGCCGAGGCGTTACAGATGGAGTATTATACCTTAAAGGATTACGTCATCTTGATTGATAAAGCTTTAGTAACACAAGAAGGGCTTCGGTTTAGTGGTAAACGCATAGAATATGACACCATATCAAGTCGGGTAATAGCTAAGGGCGATACGAAGACAGCCAAGACTCAAGGTGATGATAAAAAGAAAAAGAATGATGGCCGTGTAAAAATAACAATTAAAAAGAAGAAACAAGAGTAATTGCAATCATGAAACAGAAACATTTACATTCAATAATCGTTAATGCGTGCTGTAAATTAAGTACTCTTAAGAAATAATAAAAGAATTTTTTGGCTAATATCTTCCTAAGCATGTCGCTATGAGTATTTTATCTGTACGTCATCTCTCAAAGTCGTATCGATCAAGAAAGGTCGTGTCTGATGTGAGTCTTTCTATCGAAAGCGGCGAGACTATTGGTTTGCTTGGGCCTAACGGTGCTGGCAAAACGACCAGTTTTTATATGATCGTCGGGCTCGTGCCATCGGATAGCGGCACGATACACCTTGATAATATAGAAATAAGCAAACTCAGCATTGACCAAAGATCTCATCTTGGACTTGGTTACTTACCGCAAGAGGCTTCAGTGTTCAGAAAATTGACGGTTGAAGATAATATTATGGCGATACTCGAAACGCGTATGCCAAATGACCGTCACAAGGCCAAGCAAAGGCTGGAGCTATTATTACAAGAATTTCATATTGCCCATCTGCGAGATAATCTGGGAATGAGCCTCTCGGGCGGAGAACGCCGGCGTCTGGAGATTGCCAGAGCACTTGCCTCAGAACCCCGTTTTCTATTGCTAGATGAGCCTTTCGCGGGAATAGACCCTATATCAATCAATGATATACAGCGCTTAATCCATAGGCTTTGTGAACATGGTATTGGAATTTTAATCACCGATCATAACGTTAGAGAAACACTCGGAACCTGTGATCGAGCCTATATTGTGAACGATGGCAAGATCCTTGCTGAAGGATCACCAGAGCAAATATTAAATAACGAACAAGTCAGGGATGTCTATTTAGGAGAACAGTTTTCACTATAAATCTATTGCCGGTCAGTATTAACTCAAACTGCTAGATTTTAAGTTACACTTATTGATATGAAGCCATCATTACAATTAAGAATCGGCCAGAGCCTGACGATGACGCCCCAGTTACAGCAGGCGATCCGCTTGTTGCAACTCTCCAGTGTTGAACTTCAAGCTGAAGTTCAGGAGGCATTGGAATCTAATATGATGTTGGAAATGGACGAAGGCGATCCAGAACCAAAGTCTGCAAATGAGACCGAAAATAAAGCGACCGAAACAAAAATAGATTCTACTGATAATGTTACAGATCTAAATAAAGAGACAATGCCAGACGAGCTTCCCGTAGATAGTGGCTGGGAGGATGTCTATGACAACACGCCTAATTATGCGAAAGCAAATAATGATAAAGGCAATTATGATGGTTTTGAAAACCAGGACTCCAGTAAAAATACACTGCGCGAACACCTCGAATGGGAACTAAATCTGGCACAGATAACAGATAGCGACAAAGTAATCGCCTTGACGATTATCGACTCACTTGATGATGATGGATATTTAGCGGGGACACTGGAAGACATACTGGCAGCGGTTGATGACGATCTGGAAGATGTTGGCATTGAAGAAGTTGAGGCTGTATTAAGAATGATTCAGGCTATGGGACCCGCAGGTGTCGGCTCAAGAGACCTTAAAGAATGCCTCTGCTTACAATTAAAACAATGTGACGTAGACACATTCCGACTGGAAGAAGCCAAGGCACTAATTAACAATCATCTGGATCTTCTTGCAGCACACGATTACAACCAGATCATGCGAAAAATGAAACTGGATCAGGAAGAACTAACGGAAGTCGTCAGCCTCATCCAATCCATGAACCCACGACCCGGCAATGAGGTCAGTGATGCTCATACCGAATATGTAGTGCCCGACGTTTATGTCAAGAAAATAAAGGGTATCTGGAAAGTTGATCTAAACACGGATGGCATTCCCAGCCTCCGTATAAATTCTGTTTACGCCAATATGATTCGTCGTGCAGACAATAGTGATGACAACACTTCACTCAAGTCTCATTTACAAGAAGCGCGCTGGTTCATAAAAAGTATTCGCAGCCGCAGCGAAACATTATTACGCGTAGCAACCTGCATAGTAGAACGACAACGGGCGTTTCTTGAACATGGCGAAGAAGCGATGAAACCGCTGGTATTGCATGATGTTGCGGAAACGCTCGGCATGCATGAATCTACTATTTCCCGAGTCACCACACGTAAATATATGCATACGCCGCGTGGGATTTTTGAACTCAAATATTTTTTCTCCAGCCATGTGGGCACCAACTATGGCGGCGTCTGCTCATCCACAGCAATACGTGCATTGATTAAAAAAATGGTAAGCGCTGAGACACCTAACAAACCGCTTAGCGATAGTAAGATTGCAGCAATACTAGAAGATCAAGGGATTAATGTTGCAAGAAGGACCGTTGCGAAATATAGAGAAGCGATGGCCATACCGCCATCAAACGAACGTAAAAGACTTGCTTAAACAATAATAAATTTTGCCAGGAGTATATTATGCAAATTAGTGTTACCGGCCATCACGTTGATATTACTGAGTCATTAAAATCATATGTTGATACGAAGTTCGAACGATTGGAAAGACACTTCGAACATATCACCAATATCCATGTCATTTTAACCGTTGAGAAAGAACGACAAAAAGCTGAAGCAACGGTACATGTCAATCGCGGCAATCTGTTTGCCGAGAACGTGCAAGAAGATATGTACGCTGCCATTGATGGGCTAACTGATAAACTGGATAGACAGCTAAAGAAACACAAAGAAAAATTAACGGATCATCACCGCGGGGAAGGTGGTTTAAAAGATCAGGAAATCGAATAAGCCTTCGTCCTTCAATCTATTAGTGATTATTGTAACAACATGAATATTTCAGATATTTTATCGCCAGAATGTGTCGCCCTTAATATGGATTGTCATAGCAAAAAAGATGCTTTGGACACACTGGCAAAGACTATCGCAGGTTCTGACAATGCCACATCACAAATAGAAGTCTTTGATTGTTTATGTGCTCGAGAAAGACTGGGTAGTACGGGCCTGGGTAATGGCATTGCTATCCCACATGGTCGTCTGAAAAACAGTAAAAAAACCATCGCGGCTTTTCTACAGCTTGATGATGGTATCGATTATGATGCTGTTGATAAAGCACCAGTCGACTTACTCTTTGCACTGATCGTTCCGGAAGATTCAACCGATGAACATCTACAAACATTGGCAACTCTAGCAGAGATGTTTAGTAATACTGAAATAATAAGTAAACTCAGACAATCTAACTCTGCGGCGGAAATATTTTCAATATTAACAGGCTGACAGTATGCCAGGACTTACAAACGAATTAAGCATTGAAGACCTCTATACTATACATCACGAGAAATTAGAGCTGGAATGGGTGGCCGGACAGCAAGGCGCTAAACATGCCATCATCCGCGACGAGCAACTCCCAACAGCAACTAAATCTTCCAAAAAGAAAACCAGTAAAAAATCACATTCGTCCACAGCAGAGACACCTCGCAGTCTCTCCCTAGTTGGTCATTTAAACCTAATACATCCACACCAGATACAAATCATTGGCAATATAGAAATTAAATATCTCGAAGGCCTGAGAGACATATCCATGCAAGATGCGGTCACCCAGATCTTCAAAAGCCAACCTGCTTGCCTCATCATCGCAGATGGTTGCGATGTGCCGACCTTACTCAAGCGCAAAAGCAATGAACACAGCATCCCATTATTTTCAACGCCAGAAAATGGCAGCAGACTGTCCGACGTATTACGTTATTTTCTAAGTAATCTGTTTGCAGACATGCTGACTCTGCATGGGGTATACATGGAGGTCATGGCTATAGGTGTTCTTATAACAGGTCCTAGTGGAATCGGAAAAAGCGAACTGGCGCTGGAATTAATATCGCGAGGTCATAGACTCATTGCCGATGACGCACCCTTGTTTTCCAGAATCACGCCAGACATTATCGATGGAACCTGCCCGAAAACATTGCAAGACTTTCTTGAAGTCAGAGGTCTTGGCATTATCAATGTGCGAGAACTGTTTGGTGATAGTGCTATCAAAAAGAATAAATACCTCAAGTTGATCGTACAGCTACAACCGATGGACAATAAAAACTTATTGGAATTGGATCGACTTGAAGGAAGCTATAACACTCGAAACATACTAGACATGGAAATTCCTGAAATCACCTTACCAGTTGCTCCAGGCAGAAACCTAGCCATATTGATGGAATGTGCGGCGCGCAACCACATCTTGCGTGTTAGTGGCTATAATGCGTCAGATATATTTACCAAAAGACAAACTAAACATATAGCTTCAGGCAAAAAATAAATGAGCACAACAGGTCGTCGACTTATCATCGTTAGCGGTTTATCCGGGGCAGGCAAAACGGTTGTCTTAAATATGCTTGAGGATCTTTCCTATTACACCATCGACAATCTGCCTATTAGTTTACTCAGCGAACTGGTTGCCCAGTTCTCAAAAGACGATGGCTACATTCCTGATTTAATAGCTATTGGTATAGATGCACGTAATAAAAAAAGCGACCTCGACTATCTGCCGGAAAGGATTAAGTCTCTATTAGATAAAAAGATATCAGCAGAATTAATTTATATCGATGCAAATGATGAAGTCTTAACAAAACGATTTAGCGAAACTCGACGTAAACACCCGCTGTCTAATGATCAGGTTTCACTGCTTGATGCAATCCATCAAGAACGGGAAAGCACTCTCGAAATCGCACAAGCTGCAGATCTGCGTATTGATACAAGTTTTATGCAATTAAATGAGTTGCGCGATATTGTTCGTGAGCGTATTGCACGTAAAGAAAAGGCCATTATGTCTCTACAGATTATTTCTTTTGGATATAAAAATGGCATCCCTAAAGATTCCGATTTCGTGTTTGATTTAAGGTGTTTACCAAACCCCTATTGGAAAAAACACTTAAGGCAATATTCTGGCAAGGATCAACCTATAGTTGATTTTTTGTTAAAACAAGAAAGCGTTATACAAATGTTAAGTGATCTTGAAGCGTTTCTCGAAAGCTGGATACCGAAATTTGAAACGGATAATCGTAGCTACTTGAGTATTGCCTGCGGTTGCACGGGAGGTCAACATCGATCTGTATTCATTGTTGAACAACTAGCGAAAAAATTTACGAGCCAAGGGAAACAAGTCATCATAAGACACCGGGATCTTTAATATGAGTGTAGGCGTATTAATAATCTCACATAATGGAATCGGAGCCGCTTTGTTTGGCACCGCTAACTTTATGATAAAAGACAGCCCGCTTAACATTAATCTGCTATCAGCTAACCGAGATAGCGATATTGATGATTTATACGAGACAGCAATAGTGCTAATAAAGGATCTCGATGATGGTGATGGCGTTCTGGTTTTAACGGATTTATATGGTTCGACACCCAGCAATATAGCAAACAGCCTGCATGAACACGCCGATATAAATATCGTTACTGGCTTAAACTTATCAATGTTGGTTCGTGTCTTTAATTACCCGAATTTAAATCTTGCTGATTTAACTGAGAAAGCCTATAGCGGCGGTATTGATGGCATCACTATTAATCAAACGAGCGACACTAATGAATCATAAAAAAATTACTATAATAAATAAGTTGGGGCTGCATGCGCGCGCTGCCGCTAAATTTGTTCAGGTTGCTTCACGTTTTCACGCAGAGATTAATGTTAACTCTAGCCACCGTGAAGTCAGCGGCAAGAGCATTATGGGAATCATGATGCTGGCTGCGGGGAAAGGCTCTGAGATTGACATCAAGACCATAGGTCCGGATGAAGATGAGGCCATGGCCGCTCTAGAAGATCTGATAAATAATAAGTTTGGCGAAGACGAATGACAATATCGATTCAAGGTGTCAGTGTATCTCGAGGAATAGCCATTGGCCAGATTCATATTGTCCAACATGATCAACTCGATGTCCGTGAATACAGCATTCGCAACTCACAGCTTGAAGATGAACTATCACGTTTTAATAATGCCATAGCCGATGCACGTCAACAATTACGCGCCATCCGCGATCATATTCCTGTTTCAACATCTGTTGATATCTCCGCATTCATAGATACCCACTTGTTAATGCTGGAAGACATAACTCTCACCGAAGAACCCAAACGAATTATTAAAGAACGTTTATGCAACGCTGAATGGGCATTAAAATTACAACGTGATGCCCTGGTTAATGTCTTTAATGAAATGGCCGATGCCTATCTCAGCACACGTCGTGATGATGTAGACCATGTTGTCAACAGGATCCTACGTGTTTTATTAAAACAAAAACCTTTATTACACGAGGTCCCCGACGATCATTTAAAAAACAGAATCATTATGGCCGACGATCTGACACCGGCAGATACTGTCTTGATGCAACACTATGGCATCGCCGCTTTTGCGACAGAGTTCGGTGGCCCAACATCACACACGGCGATTCTGGCAAGAAGTCTGGGCATACCGGCAGTCGTCGGCTTACACAGTGCCCGTCGCTTTGTTAAAAATGATGATCTGGTCATAATTGATGGTAGTACAGGCATGCTACTGGTAGACCCTGACAAATCTACTAAAAGCTATTACGAAAAAAGACAGCGAGAAGCAAAACGCTATTATTCATCACTCGGAAAACTTAAGAATGCCCCGACAGAATCAGAAGACGGCATAGCCATCACCCTTACCGCTAATATCGAATTACCCAAAGATTTTGAAACCGTAAGGGATGTTGGCGCAAAAGGCGTTGGACTTTATCGCACCGAGTTTCTCTATATGAACCGAGAAACACCCCCGGACGAAGAAGAACACTTTGAAACATATCTAAACGTACTCAATGCCTTGCGTGGTCTGCCTTTAACTATACGCACACTGGATCTGGGCGCAGACAAACAAGTCGATGGCGCTGGCAGCCAAACCGGCCAATCCGGATTAAACCCGGCACTGGGTTTACGCGCAATACGCTTATGTTTAAAAGAACCGGAATTATTCAGACCGCAATTACGTGCGATATTAAGAGCTTCCGCCCACGGCCCGGTAAAAATAATGATACCGATGCTAACTAATATCCAAGAAATGCAACAAGTCTTACAAATGGTTGAAGACATAAAGGCTGACCTCGGCAACCAGTCTATCGCTTATGATTCAGATATAAAGATAGGCGGCATGATTGAAGTGCCTGCTGCCGCTATATGCGCCGACATCTTTGCCAAAAATCTCGACTTCCTTTCCATCGGCACCAACGACTTGATCCAATACACCATGGCAATAGATCGGGTTAACGACGAAGTTAACTATTTATATGATCCATTGCATCCTGCCGTTTTGAGATTAATAGAATCTATTATCAAGGCCGGCAAGAAAGCCAATATCCCAGTCTCAATGTGTGGTGAAATGGCTGGTGATAAAGAACACACACAATTATTGCTGGGTCTGGGGCTTAGAGAGTTTAGTGTTCATACTGCATCACTATTAGAAATTAAAAAAATAATAAATAACACCAATATCGACGAACTAGGCAGCTTAATTAAAAAAGTTCGCAACACCTCATCTGGAGCAGAAGTAAGCTTATTGCTTCAACGTTTAAATATCGATCAGAAATAAATATTTTTCTACTACTTACAAGCAGTCTTTTTAGCATTGACCTTCAAGCACTGATAGACTCTCGTTCAGAAACTTTAAGTAAAGCTTATGGATGATACTAATCAACAAGATCCTGGAATATCTGCTGTCGACTCATTACATGAGGCGCTGGAAAAGGACGATATTGAATTTGCGCGCGACATAGTTGCAACGCTTCATCCATCTGAGATCGCAGATGTCATCGAAAGCATGCCAAGTCGTGATCGCGACAACGCCTGGCTATTAATCGACCCTGAGCTTGAAGGTGATGTGCTATCTCATATGCAAGATGCAGTTCGAGCAGAGTTCCTCGAACAAATGCACCCGGACAAACTGGCTGATGCAACCAAAAATCTTGATGCCGATGATGTTGCAGACATATTGCAAGATCTCCCAGATGATGTCGCGGATACCGTCCTACGTTCAATGGATGAACAAAACTTGCAACGCTTGTCTTCCATTCTCACCTACCCTGAAGACACTGCCGGCGGATTAATGAATATAGATGTTGTGTCCGTACGTGCCGATGTTTCATTAGATGCGGTTGCGCGTTATCTACGCTTATTGGGTGAAATACCCGCTAAGACAGATAATCTTATGGTCGTTGACCGCAACAATAATTATCTGGGCGTACTGCCATTAACTGAATTATTAGTTAGAGGCCCAGAGACCACTGTCGGCGCATGGATGGAAGAGGAGGCCTATCTTTCTGCTAATACGCCTAAATCAGAAGTCGCAAAACTTTTCGAACAACGCGATTTGGTCTCTGCTGCTGTAATAGATGATGAGGGTCATTTACTCGGACGTATTACCATCGATGACGTCGTCGACGTTATTCAGGAAGCAGCTGAACAAGCCGTAAGAAGCATGGCTGGTTTAGGTGAAGACGATATGTTTTCACCCGTATTCGTCACCACTAAACGTCGAGCAATATGGTTGGGCATCAACCTGATTACTGCATTCCTCGCTGCCTGGGTCATCGGTCGCTTTGAAGATACCATTCAAGAACTTGTCGCGCTCGCCGTGCTTATGCCTGTCGTCGCCGGTATGGGCGGAATCGCTGGCAGTCAAACGCTTACCATTGCAATACGTGGTATTGCACTCGGACAAATTGTTAAAACCAACATCAAGCCACTACTTTTTAAAGAGCTCACCGTCGGCACTATAAACGGCGTCTTATGGTCATGTGTTGTCGCCACGATAGTTATTCTATGGTTCGACAACATACTCCTTGGCATCGTCATCGGTGTATCAATGATCATCAACCTCGTCATCGCCGCCCTTGCCGGCGCATCAATACCATTAGTACTAAAACACTTTGGTATAGATCCAGCAATAGCCGGCGGAGTGATCTTAACAACTGTAACAGATGTTGTTGGGTTTATGACTTTCTTGGGTCTGGCGACTATTTTTCTTGTTGCATAAGGCAACCATTCTTTATTTTAAAATAAAGACTATTTAAAACTACTAAACAAGATCAACTTACCAACTATTTATATCCTTCAAATATTTATTTAAATACTTTCGTTTAAACTCCTCAAGACTCCATGCCTCATCACTTAAACGATATCGGTATTCATCCTTTATGATATAAACAAAAGCCTGTTCCGTTTCACCTTCAATATCAACCAAACTTCGTTCATATAAAACATCTTCAAACTGGTCGAGTAATTTTAATGCATGATCACTGACTTCCTTATACAAAATGCCACCTATAAATTGATTAGGTTTTTTAATAATGCCCGGATATGTTCTGCTCTTGATCTTTAAACATTCATATCCCTTTAATCTTGCGGGGAAAGACGGCAGGACTAGTCCTGTGGCTAATTTCATTACTTCAGGTATTTGTAAGGTGCCATAGGCAAAGACAGAATGGGAGAAACTCATAGAGGAAAAGTTTTCGCAGCGCTGACTTTTATTTCCACATTTCCATCAATTCATCGATATGATTAACACGGTGCTCAATGATCTTTTTAAACACATCCGGGTCTTTAATATGCGTCATCTCGCCATCACGCGGAAAGTGCTTGTCTTGCAGACGTGATAACCAAAAACGTAATGCGGCAGCACGTAATACAGTCTGCCATGCATCACGTTCCTGTTGTTCTATAGGTCGCACGGTCTGGTAGGCTTGCAACAGCGCGGCAGAGTTATGTTTATTACGTTCGGAATCACCATTCATGCACCAGTCATTAATAGTTACCGCCAGATCATAGAGGGAGCTCCCATTGTAGGCATAATAAAAATCGATCATGCCAGTAAGCTCATCGCCAATAAATAGTGCGTTATCTCGAAACAGATCGGCGTGGATAATCGAAGCCGGCAACTCGGCCAGCTTGGTTGAATCATGATAGGCAAGCTCTTGTTGTAACAAAGCCTGTTCTTCCTGGTTTAATTTTGGCATTACACGTTCGGCGGTTTGTTTTCGCCAGTCAATCCCACGCGAAGCGCGTCGCTGAAGTTTAAACTTGCTACTAGCAACATGCATACGGGCCATATGCACACCTATCGCACTGCATTGTTTTTCATTAGGAATATCAATACTGGCACCGTTCAATCTTTTCACCAAGGCGGCAGGCTTACCATTTAAAACACGGAGATAATTACCCTCGTTATCTTTAACTGGGTGAGCAGTGGGAATGTTTGCTTCTGCAAAGAATGCCATTAGTTCAAGAAAATAGGGTAGCTCTTCTAGAGAGAGCTCTTCAAACAGGGTCAGTACATATTGACCTTTGCTGCTAGTAACAAAGTAATTGGTATTTTCTATGCCGTCGCTGATCCCCGCGAACTGTTGCAATTGTCCCAGCGAATAGTTTTCAAGGAACTCATCGAGCTCATGCGGCAGAACATTTGTATAAACCGACATAGTACTTTTTTATGTATCAGGGGTTGTCTGTTTGTTCCCAAAGAGAACTAACAAAAATTAGTAGGCTGTTACTTGTTATTACTCAGTTAAACCAGAATCAAATTACCAAGTAAATAAAACCCAGTTAGGAACCGACGGATCTTCTAGCTCATATCTGGTAGGTTCCATCTTGCCGTCTCCATCAATATCCTTAATATAGTAGACGGGACCAAAAGAGGGCGTTACTTTAACCATATAAAGCTGGCCGTTAATTCGGTATTCCTCGATCACAGAATCCTCTTTACGAATGATGGTCACTTCAGGCTCAATATTTTCACCCGTCTCAAGAGGATCAGGCAACTGCGGCGGTTCAGGTACTGGCTCAAGGCCACCCGGGTTTGAATTGCCCGCCATCACAACAGTTGACGCCACTAAAAGTATTAACGAGATTAAAAACTTTTTCATTCTGCCTTTCCTTTACAGGTATTGGGTAGCTACTTTACCACCTCAATCTGCTTAGATGAAGCAGATCGATATCCATATTGAGTTTTAGATATTACTGTCCGCAAAAGTCTGAGATTTTTCCTTGAAACTGTCATAATTTAACCTCTTGAAACCTTACTTATTCTAAATAACTGAAGCCCTATGTCTGAACATACCATGGTCCTAATCGACGGATCTTATTATTTATTCCGTGCCTACCACGCTATCCGAGATCTGACCAATGCCGAGGGCGAGCCAACCAACGCAATCTATGGCGTCATCAATATGATGCAAAAACATTTAACAGAAGGCGGGCCGGATTACTTTGCTATTATTTTCGATGCCAAGGGCAAGACTTTCCGCAACGACCTTTATGCCGACTATAAAGCAAATCGACCGCCTATGCCGGACGACCTCGTTTGTCAGATTCAACCTTTACATAATCTGATCCGTGCCATGGGCGTCCCATTATTAATGGTCGATGGTGTTGAAGCCGATGACGTCATCGCCACCTTGTCGAGACAGGCTGCGAACAAGGGCATCAAAACTGTTGTTTCTACCGGCGACAAAGATCTGGCGCAAATGGTTAACGACCATATCCATTTGATCAATACCATGAGCGACGTCTACCTTGATCCCGCTGGTGTTAAAGAAAAATTTGGTATTCCACCAGAACAAATTATCGATTATCTATCGCTGATGGGCGATACCGCCGATAACGTGCCGGGCGTCCCTAAAGTCGGGCCAAAAACTGCTGTAAAATGGTTAAACCAATATGGTTCTCTAGATGCAGTCATTGCTCATGCTAATGACATAAAAGGCAAGGTTGGTGAAAACCTGAGGGAATTCCTGCCGCAATTACCTTTAAGCCGCGAACTGGTAACCTTGAAGTATGACGTTGAACTAGATTTTACACCGGAAGAGTTAATCATAAGTGCGCCGGATAATATTGCCTTAAAAGAGATGTACCAACGCTGGAATTTTCGAACTTGGCTTTCTCAGCTTGACGACGAACAGGAGCCCGTAGAAAACGAACCTGAAACAACTAAATCGACCACCGTCACAGCAGCGGCAAACACAGAAAATAAAGTTGCGCCTGTATACGAAACAATACTATCAACAGCGCAACTGGATCAGTGGTTAACGCGACTAGAGACGGCTACATTGATCTCTGTCGACACAGAAACAACCAGTCTTGATTACATGCAGGCCAAGATCGTGGGCATCTCCTTTGCGGTCACTGAAAATCATGCCGCCTATGTTCCGCTTCAACATGATTATCCCGGTGCACCGGAACAATTGTCATTAAGCATCACGCTGGCAAAGCTTAAACCCATTCTTGAAAACGCAGACATAAAGAAGGTAGGCCAAAACCTGAAATATGATCTGGAAGTCTTTGCTAATTATGACATCACATTACGTGGCATAGAGCACGACACCATGTTGGCATCGTATGTCGTAAACAGCACGGGCAGCCGCCACGACATGGATACGCTGGCATTAAATTATTTAAACATTGAGACCACTCATTATGAAGATGTTGCTGGTAAAGGCGCTAAACAGATTCCTTTTAATCAGGTCAGCATCGAAATAGCGGCACCTTATGCCGCTGAAGACGCCGATATTGTTTTAAAACTACATCGTGTTTTAGCTTCTGAACTAGAACAACACGCCGAACTCAAGCAAGTCTATAACAACATTGAGATGCCGTTATTAACAGTACTTGCGAGAATTGAGCGTAATGGCGTGGTCATTGATTCAGACATGTTGATGCAGCAGGCTCATGACTTGACGAGACGTATGCAAGAGATTGAGATCGAGGCACATAATCTTGCTGGAGAAACATTCAATATTAGTTCGCCTAAACAAATACAAACTATCTTGTATGACAAGATGGAGATGCCGATATTAGCCAAAACACCAAAGGGACAACCATCGACAGCAGAATCCGTATTACAAGAATTGGCCGAAGACTATAAATTACCCCAATTGATCCTGGATTATCGGAGCATGAGTAAACTCTGTTCAACTTATACTGATAAATTACCGCAGATGGTCAACCGTGATACCGGGCGCGTTCACACCTCATACCATCAGGCCGTAGCAGCAACAGGCAGGCTCTCGTCATCCAATCCAAATCTACAAAACATCCCGATTCGAACACCAGAGGGCAGGAAGATTCGGCAAGCATTTATCGCTCCAACAGGCTATACCATGGTTGCCGCCGATTATTCTCAAATTGAATTACGCATTATGGCGCACCTGTCTGGCGACAAAGGTTTATTAGAGGCCTTTGCCAAAGGCCAGGATATACATAAAACAACCGCTGCAGAGGTATTCTCTGTCAGCATCGATAAAGTTGATAATGATCAACGCCGCGCTGCCAAAGCGATTAACTTCGGCTTGATCTACGGTATGTCGGCATTTGGGCTTGCCAAACAGCTTGGCGTTAGCCGAACTGAGGCGCAACAATATGTCGAACTCTATTTCAGCCGCTACCCTGGCGTGAAGATTTTTATGGACAACACGCGAGAAAGAGCCAAGAAAGATGGTTTTGTTGAGACTGTTTACCAACGGCGACTATATTTGCCAGAAATCAACGCGCGTAATGCGGCACGGCGACAATACGCTGAAAGAACGGCTATTAATGCCCCAATGCAAGGTACGGCAGCGGACATTATAAAACTCGCGATGATTGATATAGATGACTGGCTACAAAAGTCCACTGTAGACGCAAAAATGATCATGCAGGTTCATGATGAACTGGTTTTTGAAGTAGAAAACAAACAGTTAACTTCTTTTATTGGTGAAATTGATACCCGGATGTCCAAGAATGACCTGCTGAGCGTTCCGCTAGAAGTCGATATTGGTTATGGGAATAATTGGGATGAAGCGCACTAAAAGCCTAATCAGACGCTTTATTTCGAAGCAGCGATCTCCTTATAATTGATATTATGACATTCGTGCTTATATGCTAATATATTTGTAAGAATTAATTATTTTGAATAATCACTTTAAATAAACGTATCATTTACAACTCGTCGAGTTTCATCGAAGCAATTTATTATGTTAATTATCCCCGCCATAGACATTAAAAACGGAAAATGTGTTCGTCTCAGCCAAGGCCAGATGGACCAGGAAACTATATATTCTGATGACCCAGTAGCAATGGCCAATAAATGGATCGAGGCCGGGGCAAGACGCTTGCATATCGTTGACCTAGATGGTGCCGTTCATGGTGTGCCAAGCAATGCTGACGTTATTCACGATATGGTTGAGGCGCATCCTGATATCCCTATTCAGGTGGGTGGCGGTATTCGCGATGAAGACACCATTCAAACCTATCTGGATGTGGGCGTCTCTTATGTCATTATCGGCACGCGCGCCGTAACGACGCCGCATTTTGTATCCGATGTTTGTCTTGAGTTTCCCGGCCACATTATTGTCGGACTTGATGCAAAGAATGGAAAATTAGCAACTAATGGTTGGTCAAAATTATCTCATCATGATGCTAATGATATGGCGCAACGATTCGAAAATGACGGCGTTGCTGCAATTATATTTACCGATATCGGTCGTGACGGCATGTTAAACAACGTTAATATTGAAGCAACTGTCGACCTTTGTAGCAATATCACCATACCGGTTATTGCTTCTGGTGGTGTCACCAATCTGGATGATGTGCATACTCTTTGTGAAGTCAGCGATGAAGGCATCTTCGGCGTCATTACTGGTCGTGCCATCTATGAAGGCACGCTTGATTTAGCAGAAGCACAACAATTAGCAGACAAACTCTGCGTCGATAAACCAAGTTAATGGGGCTCGCAAAACGCATCATACCTTGCCTTGATGTTGACAAAGGCCGGGTAGTTAAAGGCGTTCAATTTGTTGATATCCGCGATGCGGGCGATCCTATCGAAGTTGCCAAGCGCTATGACCTTCAGGGCGCTGATGAAATCACCTTTCTTGATATTACCGCTAGCAGCGATGATCGCGACACCATGGTGCATGTTGTTGAAGAGGTTGCGAGTCAGGTCTTTATCCCACTAACCGTTGGCGGTGGAATTCGCACCGTTGACGATATCAAACGCATGCTTATCGCAGGGGCTGACAAAGTCAGCATAAATACAGCGGCGGTACATGACGCTGAGTTTGTAAGACGGGCAGCAAAACAATTCGGGTCACAGTGTATCGTTGTCGCAATAGACGCCAAACGCGTTAACACAAGCTCTGGTGACAGTAGTTGGGAAGTGTTCACTCACGGTGGACGCAAGACAACTGGGCTAGATGTCGTAGACTGGGCCATAAAAATGGCGGAATATGGCGCCGGGGAGATCTTGTTAACTAGCATGGATCGAGATGGCACCAGAGATGGTTTTGATATAGAGCTCACCAAGGCAGTCAGCGATGCTGTCAATATTCCTGTAATCGCCTCTGGTGGAGTAGGCAGTCTGGAACATCTGGCCGATGGCGTACTCTATGGAAAGGCGAATGCTGTGCTCGCTGCCAGTATCTTTCATTTTGGCGAGCATACTGTTGCAGAAGCCAAAGAATGCATGTCCAAGAGAAATATTGAGGTTCGTCAGTAACACACGGTATCAAACATGAATTTATGGCTAGACAAGATTAAATGGAATGCTGATGGCCTGGTCCCGGTAGTCGTACAGGAGACCGAGTCACATCAGGTGCTTATGCACGCTTGGATGAGCCGAGAGTCACTATCTCAAACGGTTGAGACAGGCAAGGCTGTCTACTGGTCTCGATCTCGTCAATCGCTTTGGACGAAAGGAGAATCATCTGGCCATTATCAAAAAATTGAATCAATACAACTCGATTGTGATTACGACACATTATTGCTTACCGTCAAACAAGAGGGCGGCATCGCCTGTCATACCGGCAGACACCATTGCTTTTTTATGACATTGGTTGATAAAGAGTGGCAAACGAGCGAAGACATATTAAAAAACCCGCAAGATATTTATAAATAGCAGGCCAACAATGAAACAAGACATTCTTAATTCACTCTCAGAAATATTGGATCAACGTAAACAGGCCAATCCTGACGAGTCATACACCGCCAAGCTGTTTAATGATGGCGTAGACAGCATTTTAAAAAAGGTTGGCGAAGAGGCAACTGAGACTGTAATTGCGTCTAAGTCTGGCGATAATGCTGCCATAATTCATGAAGTCGCAGACTTATGGTTTCACACACTTGTCCTGTTGAAGCATCATGGCCTTGATCATACCGATGTTTTAGCTGAACTCGAATCTCGTTTTGGCTTGTCCGGTTTAGAAGAAAAAGCCAACCGTAAGGGTTAATTTCTCTCTAAGCCCTGAATCAAACTTGCTTGTCAGTTTGAATTCGGGTCAACTATCATTTAAGAACTATCATTTGTTTGGAGAAAATAAGCATGGGCTTTGGTATACCCGAATTACTAATACTTCTATTAATCGTTGCGCTTTTATTTGGTACTAAAAAACTACGTAATATGGGTGGCGACTTGGGTAGTGCGCTGAAGAGCTTTCGAAGCGCTGTAAAGGAGCCTGAAGATAAAGAGCAGATCGTAGAGTCGGCGGAAAAACCCTCGCAAGGACAAGTCATAGAAGGCGAAGTTGAGTCACAAAATGATGACGCCGCTAAGCCCTGATTACTGATTTACCCCATTCTGATAATTTCGGCATGTTCGATATCGGCTTTTGGGAACTGACAATTATTGCAATTATTGCATTAATCGTCATAGGCCCGGAACGCTTACCAAAATTCGCTCATGATGCCGGACGCTTTGTCAGTAAAATTCGCAAGTTTATTCACACTGCTAAAAATGAACTCGAGAAAGAACTTGAGTTTGAGCAGGTAGACGACCTTCAGAAAGACATTAATCGTATCGACGATCTAATGAAGCAGGCGCCGGATCGCATTATTCTGGGGCAGCCTGATGAAGATAAAGACAATGAAACAGATAAATAAACGCTTCGTTTTTTTATTATGACAGATGCCAACACAGATGCTGAGCAACCGTTAATTTCGCACCTGATTGAATTACGAGCTTGTGCGCTGCGCGCTGTAATTTGTGTCTTTGTAATACTGTTGATCTTGCTGCCTTTTTCAAACCAGATCTATGGTTACATCGCGACACCATTAATAGCTGAACTCCCTGAAGGCAGCCATATGATCGCGACCGAGGTATCATCACCTTTCTTTGCGCCATTTAAACTGACTCTATTTTGTGCAATTTTTATAACCATCCCCTACATCCTTTATCAAGCCTGGTCTTTTATTTCTCCTGGCCTTTATACAAACGAAAAGAAATTTACCGTACCTTTGTTGATCAGCAGTAGCTTGCTTTTTTATATCGGGGTTTCGTTTGCGTACTACATCGTATTTCCTGTGTTGTTTTCCTTCCTTACAGCGACCGCGCCAGAAGGGGTACAAATCATGACAGACATTAACCATTATCTAAATTTTATTATTAAGCTTTTCTTTGCCTTTGGTATCTCTTTTGAAATCCCTGTAGCAACATTTTTATTAATTAGAACGGGTTTTGTCACGGTCGAAAAACTGGCAGCGAACCGCCCTTATATAGTTGTTATGGCATTTTTTGTCGGCATGTTATTAACGCCGCCGGATGTGATCTCTCAAATTTTATTAGCAGTTCCTATCTGGCTACTGTTCGAGAGCGGCCTAATTATTAGCCGTTACTATGAAAACAAAAACGGGACGCCAGATGAGACAGATGAAAAAGTTTCCGACGATTAGCCGTCCGCGTTGCTCGCCCAGTTTAAATTACTCCTCGCCTTAAGCTCCTTTTCAAAATCTATTAATTTATTTTTTATCTCAGTTCCAACACTGATCTGCGGATCGGAATTTTCAAAACCCTCTTCAGTTTCTTTAGCAAAAATTATTTTTTCTGCATGGTCGAAAGCCTTAATAAAAGATCTCGTCTGCTTTAATCCTTTCTCAAAATAGGCATCGCCAAAATTAGTATATTTCCCATCATGGCCACAACCAAAAGAATTTCGATCCGCGCTTGCGGCGGTAATCAACAAGGTTGACGGTCCTGCCAATGGCGCTATAAAACCCCCGGAATAACACGCTGAAATGATTATGATACGCCATTTTATTTCAGCACCGTCCAGAGCTTGTTTAATATAGCTCGCATTTATATTATTCAGTTTAAATGGCGAAAAATTTGCGGAAAGATAATGATCTTCTGTCCCATGTGACGTCAGAAACAAGAATAGAATATCCTCTTCCTTATTCATTAGCTTCGCGGTGTTATTAATACTGCTCTTTAAATTGTGGCCATTTGCCAAGGGGATATTGTTTACAGTGTCGCTGTTATTAATTAAAACCAATGAGCGGCCATAAGCATAAAAATAATTATTCACTATATCCCGTGCGGCTATCGCTTCATTCATAAAAACATCTTCATTAGCATCACCCGCAAACCCGATAAAAAACAAATCTGTTTGTCCCGGTTTTTCTTCGACAAGTTCGCCTGTTAATTTTCCAAGCAGTTCATTTTGCGAATAATAAATCGACTCAACATCTACATTTAGCGCGCTTTCTATTTGATCATTGTTTGCTGCTTGAGGATACCAAAGTGACTCCATAGGCAATAAAAATAACGGTGCAAAATTAATGACAGCATATAAACCCGTATAAACCAGCGCCATGCTATGAGTTAAATAGAAAAAGCGTTTAAAAAGCCGTGCCGATACCAATAGATACCATAACGAGTAAATAATGAAGACGACCCAGCTCGTATAGAATTCATCAAAATAGGCTTGTTCTTTTGCAATGACCAGCAGACAGATTGTTCCCAACCAGACTACTGGTACGACAGACAGAAATAAAACGGCCAGTTTTCCCAAATCCTGTTGTCTGGAATTAAAAACCGCGATGAGACTCAGGCTAAAAAAGAACAATAAATAGAGCAGGGCTTGATAAGTTAGCCCATAGGGATTAAAGAAATGAACGGGGGCAGTATCATAATAATCGTGAATAAATGATAAGCCTAAGGAAACGACCAAAAGCAAACAAACCTGTAGATAACTACTTTTAAATTGCCAGAGGTGAACCGGCATAAACATGGCTGCGCGGGTACCTGCCAAGATGTTTTTAACAAGATCGATTAATGATTTTAATGGGGCCAATTATTTAACCTCTTAAGCCGTATAAAACCACATAAGCCAAAATATTATGTTTGTTCCCACGGTAAGCGATGAAACCGCCAACCATTGATGGTGTTTCTATGTCCATTTTCGTCCTTGTCTCCTTCAAATCCTTCGAGAACATTGTACACGCTGGTAAACCCGTCCTTGATTAGCATTTCACCAGCAAGCGCTGAACGTTGACCACTTCGACAAAGCATCAGCACAGGCACATCATCTAATTGATTGTTTTCTGGTCGATGTTCCGCCAAAAAGGCTCGTACCTTCTCAACAAATTCTGGCTGTATATCCCAGCCTGGCGGCTCTTTGACAGGAACATGTATCGCATTCAATGGATGGCCGACAAAATTATATTCCATCGTGCTTCTGACATCGATTAACACAGCGTTTTCTTGTTGTTCGAGAATCTCATGCGCCTCTAGCGGGCTAACTTCTTTAAGCATAGCGTGTACCCTTATAGTTTATATTGAATCAACATCAATAAATGACAGCTTAAATCATCCACAAAATGATTACTAAAGTGAAATCTTTCAATAG
>DBBX01000018.1 GCA_002292815.1 Thiotrichaceae bacterium UBA973
AAAAGGTTTTGACGACGTACACAGTAATGTCAGAGTTAAAGTGGTCGCTTTAAAAGGACCTAAAATGATGTAAATTATTGAGATGGTGACTAAGGTAAAAAGGATCATGGTGACTCCGAAACGGTAAAGCGTTGAAAAGGATCGAGTTTCTACGGCTCGGCATATGGTCGGTAGGACCTGTGTGAGAATTTGCGATTTAAGAAAAATGTTACCTTTCTTGGTGTTACGGATGTAACAAATGTAAGACCAATGGACTACAAGTCCGTGTGACCTAGTGACTAGGTATATCTTAGAGAGTAACGATTCGAACTATAGGCTTGGTGACTAAGAGTACCTGTGACAGTTAAGCTGAGACTTTCTTCTTCTTATGACGTGATACTGCGGATGTTTTCTTTTTTGTTGTGGAGGGTTTCTTATTAGCCGCTTTCTTCTTGGCAACATGCATAGCAACCTTGGACGACATCATTGCTTTCATCTCTTCATTGAATGGTTTGAAGTCGAGCAACTCGTGGTTACGCTTTTTATCTTTCAATGGTTGTACTAACTTCAAATGTTTCAATGCAGCTAATAGAAAAGAGGGCGTGTTGACGGACTTACCTTTGAATAACGGATACAAAAATAAAGATGTAATTGGGACGTCCTTGGGACATTGTTTCAATGCCTGTTGAATTGCATCCCAAGCAACCCATTCATTACTATAGAATCCACCACCGGTATTATTGCTAATACGAAAGTAAATCTTTGAGTCAGTTGTACAACTGATGTTGTAAGTAATCTTGGTTGAGCCTGAGAGGGTGTTGCAGGTTTCTGTTCTGAGGGTACGTATTTCTTCTGTTTGTTTCATGTGGTTCTCCTTAAAATTGTTTATATGAAAAATCGAGAGAGGTACAAGAGCTATGGATCAAGGTGGTCTTCAATGACTTCACGTAGCTTTCCATCTACCCACGGTGCATCAGGAATTATGAAGACGATGCCGAACTCATTGTTTGCGAGAAATACGGCTTGGAAGAATCCGTCGACGATGGATATGCCTTCCCAAGGAATGTCGACTAAGGTCCAGTCATCCCAGATTTCTGTTAGGACTCTGCCTTTGTCTGCTTCTTCTATCAGTGTGATAAAACCGTGTGCTTCTGGATCGTAGCTATAGCCTTCTTTTTCGAAATCGATGATGAGTCGTTGAACGAGATTTTTGATGATGGGATAGGCGGGGTTATTGGTTGCTAGCTTTTGTAGGTCTTCGGGGGATTTGAATAACAGCATGGGTGTATTACCTCCTAAGTAATGGACAATAAAAAACCCGCAGTACATAAATGCACGGCAGGTTATTGGGGGTTAATAGTAATTAAGGAATTAAAATTAAGGTGTGTACGTGTACTTCATATAAGGTACTCAATTTTGCGCAATTAATACCTTCGATAGATTAGTGTTTAGTCATGAGTTAATTGAGGGGCAGTGTTGCTTAGTATCCTGGATGGGGCGGCGAAAAAATGGGGTGGTGAGAGGGGGCGGATAATTCGATGATTTTGATCGGGATAGTTTCAAGAGTGCTAGAAAAATGCATTGAAAAGGGGAATAGCAAGCGTAACGTTTCTTAAGTGTCCATGCCTGTGTCTATAATTTATTTAACCTTGGTAGACACCTTATTTCAGCGGCGTATTATAGAGAGTTACGACAACGTGCCTTGACGTCTTGGGAAAGTGCAGCGGCGATTTAACTGAAATGGGACAGGGAAGTTAACTTGTCAGATATTTAAAAAAGTTTCAGAATTAGTTTTTTTCAGGAACGTATTCCATTAAATCTCCAGGTTGGCAATTCAGCCTGAAAGACTCTCTGTTTTTCTAGGGGCAGATCAAGTCACGTCGTCAATACCGTTTGTGCAGGTTTATGTTGCTTTCATCAAGCTGTTGTGACTTAATTTCAGTATCCCCTCTATGCAAAATATCCCTAGGAGAACAATTATGGGCGACATAGATAAAGACAAATCAGTACCGCAAGAAAATGACTCAAAATCTAGAACAGGAGAGCAAAAACGGAAACCGATGAGTGACAAATTACGCAAAAAATTGGAGAAGCTCAAAAAGGACGATCCGAATATTTACCCTGTTTTCTAACTACTTTTGTCACTATTAGATAGGCGAGTTGTGTCTGAAAACCTTGGATTGACAAAAAAGCCCTTTAAGTAGAGGAATGGACGACAGTTTTTGTAATCAATTGCATGTTGATAGCAAATGATGAAAAACTTAAATTAATCGGACTATTCTCAGGATATTGTTAAATGGAAAATCAGCACGCTTCATCTATTTTCATTCACTCACTATTTCGTTCTGGTAGCACCTATCTGTTCAATGTCTTTCGCCGATCAGACTCAGGCTACTGGTGTTATCAGGAGCCGCTGAATGAGAAGCTGATGCAAAGAGCGACCAAAGCTAACGGGTTTCTCGAAAGTCGCCAAGGGGTACGTGAGATGCTCAGACACCCTGAATTAAATAAACCCTATTTTTATGAATATCATGTCGTGACAGACGCAGTTGTTGAATATTTTCATGAGGCGTTTTCATACGATCAATATTTCGTCAGGGGAAAAGACGATTTCGTCGAGATTACGGCTTATTTAACAGCATTGCAAAACGGTGCTCAGGGACGTCCTGTTTTACAGTGTTGCCGCACGACAGGGCGTGTCGCGGGGATACAAGCTGAATGCGGGGGAATCCATATCTTTTTATGGAGAAATCCGTGGGATCAGTGGTGGTCTTATAAAAAAGATCATTATTTTGAGTCACGTAATTTATTCATATTTAACGCGAAGTGTTTGCCGGAATTTTTACAGGCGCTTAAAAAGGAACTGGATATCCCAGATTTCAGAAATGCAAATCCTTCTATCAAGCATGCTTATTGTAGCAACCGTTACCTTGATTCAACCGCAAGCTATAAGCTTTTCTATGCGTTATGGTGCCATGCAATGCTTGAAGCGAAGCCACATTGCAAGTTATCAATCAGCATAGATCGACTAAGCGTGTCAGATGCTTATCGTGGCGAAATACTGAAAAAACTAGAGTTGTTGGGGGTGAGTGGGCTTGATTTTACAGATTGCTCAGTACCTATGGCTAGTTACGGAGAAAGTGATGGAGCTTTCTTTCTGAAAACAGAGGATCGAATACATGAGTTATTATTGTCACATGGTTACAGTGCCGAGCAAGTCAATGAATTGGTGCAGTTGAGTGCAGAGAGAAAACTATCACTAGTCGATACGTCGGTCCCGGAGAATTTTGCGATACGTGACGCCATGCACGTTCGAGAATACCTACGGCAAGCTGAGGCGAAACTTTCTGAAATGCAAACCATGCTATTCAATGATCGAGCACGAGCTCAGGCCGAGGCTAGAGCCCGTCAAACTGAATGATCAGCGGCCACTACCGCACAATAGTCATAATTTTCAGCTAATTCATTTCACCTACATGTCATACATACGGATTGGAAGGATTGTCGTTGTCTTGTTGTGTGACTGATGAAAGGGTAGCAAGGGGGTCATCGGCGCTCGCAATGTTTTGAAGCATTGTTTTGCATTCATCTATCACGGTTTGCCAGTTGCGGGCCTGATCCTGTCGAAATAACCGCATTGTTGGGTACCAGGGAGAAGTGCTTCCTTCAGAACCCCATCGCCAGTCCGGGGAATAATTCAGCAAAACCCATGTAGGTCGATTGAGCATTCCTGCCAAATGCGCAACTGAAGTATCTGATGTAATAACGAGATCCAGGGCCTCCATTGCTGCTGCTGTTTCAGCGAAGTCGGTTAGCTCCATTGACAAGTCTGTGATATTTTTATTCTTTGCGTGAGATGCAGGTGCGCCTACTTGAAGCGAGAAAAATTCAACCATGGAGATACCAAGCAATGCCTCAAGTTTTTCAAATGGCACGGCACGAAGATAATTGTCTTTGAACTCTATACGTCCACTCCAGGCAATCCCGATGCGAAGTTTTGGCTCATTTCCAGATTCTTGAAAGCGTTTTTTCCAGCGTGCCACATCTTTTATACTGGCTTTGAGAATTCCTTCACACTTAGGAATGGTGTCGGTTCTAGTTGAAAATAATCTTGGCAGACCGGATAGTGTACAGTAAGCGGAAGTTATCGGAGTGTCTTCCCACTTTACGTAACTTGAGGAAATCGATGGAATGGAATCAAATAAACGTGCAAGTGGTTCACTTCTTATTAATGTCACTTGTTCGCACCGTTGAGCAACCAGTGGAATGTAACGTGAGAATTGGAAGCAGTCACCATATCCCTGATCTGCAATGAGCAAAATATGTGGAAGGTTTTCGCTCCCATCCCAGTGGGGCATTTTGAATTTAGGGAATATATTCTGTGTCTTTGGTAAGCGATAACGCCATTCATACTCCAGCCATCCAGCTCGCCATTTGCCATGCATGAGCAGAGCATGCGCCAGTTCCATATGAGCCGCAGCAAACTCCGGACGCTGTTTAACAATACTTACTAATAGTTTAGTTGCTAACTTGAAGTCTTTTTTCTGATACAAGATTTTGCTTCTATGGAACAGAACATGCGGATCATTTTGCTGAGCTTGGGCAATTCCATCCAGAATCGCTTCGGCGGCATCAAGCTGCCCGAGCTTCATAAGATCACTTGAGTGACCAACTACCAGAGAGTTATTATTGGGCTCTATGCTTATTGCCTTGGAGGAAAACTCTGCAGCTTTATCCAGATCATTAAGCTCCCTATACACCATAGCACCGAGGCGTAGAATTTTTGCATTATCAAGCGAAGCAATATCAAAAGAATCGACGATACTTTGCGCGGTATCCAGGTCACTAGAGTTACCGGATTTAAGCAGTTGGTTGAGTTGCTGTTCAGTCTGTGTCATTTATTTTAAAGGTTAGAAAGGTTTATCCATATGGTCACTTGCGCGTTCTTTGCTTGGACGATAATAGGTGTTCGCTGCTGAATCCAGTTTACAATGCAATGGGTCGCTACCGAACAAGCGCATAATGAAACCCACTGGCATGAAAACGCCAAAGAAGGCGATGATCAGAAGCACACGGCTCACCAACCAGGCAGTGAGTCATACTATTAGTAATGGCCTACGCTATCGATCAATTTCGGCCACTGTTGCACCCAACAACAGGAATGATCGAAGTCACTGATGATCCGGATGACGGGTTTATTGATATTGGGAAAGTGTGAACGATAGGATTCCGCAATATTTTTCCCCATAATACGATCCTGGCCGCCGACAAAGTGCAGCTGAGGTATATCCTTGAGCGATTGCCAGGCATCTGCCGGGTTGAGAGAGCTATGAAGCGGGGTGATACGGTGTTCCCGGGTCCAGGCCTTGTGATCAAGATTGCCTGCAACCGTGATCAGACGGATGACATCATTACGTTGAGCTGCTACCAGCGCTGCAACAGCGCCGCCACCTGAATATCCGATCAGTTGTAATTGACTGGCATCAAATTGTTGTTTGAGTTGATTGATTGCCAGTAGGCTAGCGGCGATAACCTCAGAAGAAAAACGGCCACCGGTCCAGTAGGTTTTATTGCAGTTTCGTCTATTGGGATCCTGAACGTACTGGCAGGGGCGGGCAAGGTAGGCGGCAACCCCGGTGTGATCTCTCAGCGCCAATTCAAGACCAATGGGGCGTTTTGGAGTGGGATCAGGAGAAACTTGTGATTTATTTATCCAGGCAAAGCCATCACCCTCAATATAAATGCTAAGAACACGGGTTTTCTGTCTAATCATCGGGGTGTACGCTACCAGAGCAAACAGTTTTGTGGCAAGAACCTGCTTTTCCCAGTTAGCCGCTGCGGCCAGTTGATTCGCATTATCCCGTCGATCTTTTATCGATGGTGGCGTATGCACGCATCCCACCAGCGAAATAAGTAAGAGAACGGCAAGTGTTCGATATGACATGTATACCTATTGATGTTTCTGGAAAATTATCTGGGTTTTTTCATACACTTACCCAACGGAACCAAAGATTGCCTGCGGCCCAGGAAATATCGTAGCTTCCAAGGCGATACCAAAAACCGGTGCAGGATCCCAGTAAAAGTCGCTGGTCACTGGTCGCGTAAGACGGATACCGGCCCATAGTCGATGCCAACAGGCATCAAGGTGGTGAGGGCCCTCGCGCTCGGCAACCTCTTTTCGCTGTTTATTGTCATTGAAAAAAGCAGTTATCATACCGATTACGTGAAGTACCCGATACCGTTCATCAGAATTAACAGTAGGGTTATGGATTTATAGGGTGTATGAATATGAAAATGGCCACTTTGGTGTTGTCTATTGAGGGAGTTGCATCAAGCTGACAATGGCTCTCCCAAATCATCAAAAATAATTAGATTATTCTAGTACTAAAATATTTTTTTTAAACATTATTAATGTATTATGTTCCATAATTTTAATAAAATCGCAGAACCTAGTTTTGATTTACTGTATGTTTCTAAGGGGAAATTAATGAAGAATTCACCACGATTTAAGCGTAATCGTCTGAGTCAAGCAATTGCATTGGCTTGTTTGTCTGCGGTAACGGTACCTGTAGCGGCTGGAAACGGTTCCTGCCCCACCGCGGGAGCCAACACAATCAGTACGGCTGTGGCAGCGGAATGTGAGTTGGTCACGGGTGACAGTGTTAATATAACGTCATCAGGTTCGATCACCTCAACCGATTACGGTGTATCAGTATATAACGGCAACGTCGTCGGTGACATAACAAACGCAGGCATCATCACGTCTGACGATTTTGGCATCTATGTCTATGGAGAGCAATCTGTAGGTGCCTTCGTTAACGGCAATATTACCAACTCAGGAACTATTATCTCCGCTGACGAGGGTGGCATCTTTCTCTATGGAACCGTTACCGGCAATATTGACAACTCAGGGCTTATCGATGGAGATGGACAGGGTATCTATCTCTATGGAGCTAGCGGTGCCAGCACCGTTGCAGGCAATATTACCAACTCAGGAACTATTCTCTCCGCTGACGAGGATGGCATGTTTCTCTATGGAACCGTTATTGGCAATGTTGACAACTCAGGGCTTATAAATGCAGATGAAAGAGGTATCTATATCTATGGATCCGTTGGTGGCGATCTTATCAACTCAGGTACCATCATAGGAGGCGATGAAGGTATCTCTCTCATTGGAAGCATTTCTGGCGATATTAACAACTCAGGGCTTATCGAAACAGAGGGAACTGGTATCTATCTCTATGGAGCTGGCGGTAACGCCTTCGTTGGTGGCGATGTTATCAACTCAGGAACTATTATCTCCAATGCCGATAGTGGCATCTTTCTCTATGGAACCATTGCTGGCGATATTAACAACTCAGGGCTTATCGAAGCAGATGGACATGGTATCTATCTCTATGGAGCTAACGGTGCCAGCCTCGTAGAAGGCAATATTACCAACTCAGGAACTATTATCTCCGCTAGTGAGAGTGGCATCTATGTCTACGGAAAAGTCCTCGGTGGTATTGACAACTCAGGACTCATCCAGGGAGCTAATAATGGGATCTATCTCGATGACCCCAGTTTGGTATCAGGCGATGTAACTAATTCAGGAACCATCGAAGCCACCAGCGATACTGGATTTAGCTTTTCTGTTGAATCCGGTGCTGATTTTGCCGGCACGCTTATCAACTCGGGAACCCTATTGGGTGGTTTAGATATGGATACTGGGGATGTTAACAATTCCGGTCTGTTGGACACCAGGGGCGTCGCGTCCAATGTTAATGATGATTACACACAAACGGCGACTGGTATCCTCAGGCTCGATGCGACCGACGCTGCGACGTTTGGTACATTAACGGCGGGTACTGCTACTTTTGCAGCAGATAGTGGTATTCAGGTAAGACTTGATCCCGCTCACACGCTTGTTGCAGGTGATGTATTGAATGACGTTATCACTGCCGGCGCATTAAGCGCTTCAACCTTCACGATAGGAGATAATCTCCTTGCGTCAGGTTTTACTGCAGCTGTAGATGGCAACACCGTTGATTTAACCCTTTTTGACACGGGACTGACGACCATCAAGGCAGCAACCGTGGCAGCTGGATATAGTGGCGGTGCTGGTGCGGCTGGTGTATTAGACACCTTTATGACAGATGACCCGTTTGGTGACGTAGCCTTTTCATTTGGTAGTTTAAACACAGAACAAGAAATAGCAGATGCAGTTGAAACGGTTGTTCCTGTTCTAAGTGGTGGGCTGTCGCAGGCATCGCATGGTTTTGGGAGTACTTTCACTGACATCGTGGGTTCACGACAGGATGCACACAACGGAATTTCCTCAGGTGATGGGATGTTTGTTAGCCATGGTCTTTGGCTCAAACCGTTTGGTGGTTGGGCTGATCAGGATGACCGCGATGGAGTATCGGGCTACGATATTGAAAGCTACGGTTTTGCTTTTGGTGTTGATAGTGATGTTTCATCATCATGGAACATCGGTATTGCTGGTACGGTAAGTCGTAGCGATATAGATAGCGATGCTCTGGGTAGTCACACAGTTGATGTGGATACTGTACTCGGTAAAGTTTATGGAACTTATAGGCTGAGTGATGTTACAGCGATAAACTTACAGGCAGGTGTCGGGACATCAGACTATGAAAGTTCACGTAGTATATTCACTGGGTCTACAGCAGTAGCTGATTACGATAGTATGCATTACTTGGCTAGCGCTGAGTTGACGCGAAACTTCCGTTATAACGATAAATCTAATTATGCTCCATATGTTCGTATAGACTATAGCTATGTAGATGTGGACAATTATGCTGAATCCGGCGGTGGTGCTTTCGCTCTGACTGTTGCTGATGACAGTAACGATAGACTTGTTTTTAGTACCGGTGTTAAAGGCAACTATTCATACTCTGATGACCTCTTGCTGCTCGGAAATGTCGGTATCGGTTATGACGCGCAGGCGGATCGCACAAACCTGACATCCGCATTTGCAGGGGGTGGTGGACAGTTTACAACCTCTGGCATTGATCCTGGTGCACTGGTTTATGATGTAGGTGTTGGTGTGAAATACGCTCTTGTTAATGGCACAGAAGTGACAGCTCGCTATGATCTCAACGGACGTGATGATTACACTGATCAATCATTTAGTGTGAATGTAAGGTGGATGTTCTACTGATTTAACTAGCAATGAGTGGTAAGTATTAAAAGGCACCCGCGGGTGCCTTTTGCATTTGTTGAGTTTAAATGGGGCTAAGTACTTATACTGTTATACCCAAAGCATATGAAAATGCAGGTTTATAGCCCATCTCTTTTCATCCAGAGCAGCGTTGCTCCTCCTTGAAGGGAGCGACCATACGAGTCGTTGTGTGTTGCTCTGAATAAAAATAGACGTATTCTAAATACTATTTCTATGTACTTTAGGTATATATACTAAGGAACCTCTGATTAAGCATAGGATGACAACTTAATCAGAGGTTCCCTAAATAATTTAATGGAAATGTTAGATATTAAAAAACAAATGATGGGTAGGAGAAAGTTTTTAAAAAATACGCTAATAATACCTTTTTTTGGTTCATTGGCCTCGGTATTAAATACATCGTCTGTTTATTCTGCAAACAGTATAAATAGAGTGGCCGCGCACAAAATAAAAATCAGCCTTAATGCTTTCTCCTTTAATAAACAACTTAGTGATGGAACAATTAATTTATTTGACCTATTAGATTTTTGTGCCGAAATTGGTTTTGATGCCCTAGATACGACAGCATATTATTTTCCCAACTATCCTAATACTCCAAATGATAATTATATTTATGCGTTAAAACGTAAAGCTTTTTTGTTGGGTCTAGAAATTAGTGGCACGGGAGTAAGAAATGATTTTTCAAACCCTGATAAAGATAAGAGAAGAGCGGATATAAATCTAATAAAAGACTGGATAATTTGTGCTTCAAAACTAGGAGCACCTGTCATTAGAATTTTCTCAGGTAAAGAAATTCCCAAGGGATACAATTGGGAACAAATTTTTGATTGGATGATAGACGACATAAAAGAATGTGTGGAATTTGGAAGAAATCATGGTGTATTGGTAGCAGTTCAAAATCACAATGAGTATCTAAAAACATCAGATGATATCCATAAATTAATATCATTAGTAAATTCAGATTGGTTTGGCTTAACCCTTGATATAGGCAGTTTAAGAATGGGTGATCCATATGAGGAAATACAAAAAGTAGCAAAGTATGCACTATCGTGGCAAATAAAAGAGCATGTTTATTATAATAACGAGAAAGTAGAAACGGATTATGGGAGAATTATTAACATAGCAAAGCAAGCGGGGTATCGTGGATATTTACCCTTGGAAACCTTGGTAAGGGAAAATACAGAAGATAGAGTCAAACAATTGTTTAAAAACTTTAGTCTTGCATTAAATGCTAATTAAGAAATGATAAAAGTCTACCTATACCCATGATGCATTTTCAATGCATCATGGGTATATAACCGATATGAACCGAACTCAAGTCAATAGGCATTAATATATTATTTCAGTGACTTTATGTAATCAAAAAATAAATCTAATGAACAAAATGGAATATTAAGATCAGATACCACAATATTGATGCATAAAAAACAAACCCTAGATAAATCACATGGAAAGCATCCAAATATCTGAAATTGAGGCCGTTTTTAAAAAAGCGGAGCAGCTTAGAGAGAGCGGTAAAAATGATGAGGCGTTACAAGAATATACGAAGGTTGTGTATTTTGCGCCTAGACATTGGCCGGCCTATTTTCACCTCGGTGTATTATTCGGCGCATCAGGTCACAATGAACTGGCAGTTTCACTTTTACACCGGTCAGCAGCACTAAATCCTAATGACAGGGCCATCAAGAATCATCTTGCCGATCACCTGATGAAGTTAAATCATAATGAAGAAGCACTCGTGCATCTAAAGGCATCATGGTCGCTGGATTCAAGCCAGATAAATATCTCTGCACCGTTCAAAGTAGGGAAAATTCTTTGGGAATCGAATCGTCCCAGAGAGGCTATTGAATACTTTGATCGGGTTCTGGCGGATCAAGAGGATCAGGATAGCAATAAAGCAAGTGAGGAGTTAAGGATCTATAGTCGCTGGTTTCGTAGTTTATGCAGAATGTCATTAGGCGATTACCAAGCAGCCTGGGATGATTATGAAATGAGAAATAATATACCGGGTGTCATTGTCCCGGAATTGGCAGGTGAAAAGTGGTTGGGGCAATCGCTCAACGGCAAGACAATATTTTTTGCCTATGAACAACGTTTCGGCGACATCATCCAGTTTATTCGTCTTATTCCAAGGTTAAAGGCAATGGGGGCGAATATCATTGTTCAGATCCCACCTGAGCTTGACCGGCAATTTCGTCATTCTTTTCCAGATGTTGACTTAGTTTCGGTCAAGGCAGCGGTCCCTGATTACGACTATTATCAATTTATTACCAGCGTGCCGGCGGTGCTTAATCTAAGCAAGGAAGACACGCTATCCGATCCGGTTCCCTATCTTGGTATCGATGAACTGGGCACAACAGAAAAATTGCCTATGCGCAATGACACCTTTTTGAAGGTGGGGCTAGTCTGGGAGGGAAAGCCCGATCCGGATAGATCCATTCCCCTGACACACTATATCCCGCTGCTAAGGCATCAGTCTGTGTCGTTTTATAGTTTTCAATTGGGTGATAAACGTAATAGCTTGCATGAGCATGCTGTTGGTTGGTTAATTCATGATCTTGCGCCAAGGATATCCGATTTTTATGATTCCAGTGTGTTGCTCAAGGAAATGGATCTTTTGATTACCATTGATACTGCAATCGCGCATCAGGCAGGCGCGCTTGGTGTGCCTGTTTGGCTGATGCTGCGTTATTTCTCCGATTGGAGATGGGAGCTTAATCGTAATGATAATCCCTGGTATCCTTCCATGCGTTTATTCAGGCAGGTAAGGGGAGAGTCCTGGTCTGAGCCTGGCAAGCAGCTTGAACTGGCGTTTGAGGACTGGGTTTCACAGTCCATGAAGGCGAGAGACGCCTAGGCGTGGTTGAGACTAAATTTATTCTTGCCGGCTTCCCCCGGACAGGTACGACCGTACTTGCCGGTTCATTAATTTTGCATCCGCAAGTGTTATTTTATGGGGAGTTGTTTAACAATACCAAGGAGGTGCGCCATACAGAAGCTCAGCGTATTACCCTGGGAGCTGGATGGAAATTTGAGGAGGCACTTGACTGGGGTATATCAGCTTGTCGTTATACTGAAAGTACCAATGCTTATGTTGATGAATTTTTTGCGCGAAAAATTCCTTTTAATGCAATCGGATTCAAAATCATGTATGACCAGGTCACTGAAGGGCCAAACAGTGATGTATGGGATTATTTGGCGGCTCATCCAGAAATTAAAATTATCCGCACTAAAAGGGAAAATCTGATCGAGATTATTTGTTCTTTTGTCAGGGCTAGCATGACGCGTCGTTGGCATACCACTGGAGAAGAATTACCTAGCCATCGATTTATTGTTCCTCCGCAGGAGTTCCTAGCACTTATGAAAAGATTTGAGACATTACCTGAGCCTATGTATGGAATTGACGAAACACATCAAATACTTGAGTTAGATTACCATCGGATCAGCACGGATTTTCAAGGCTGTATGCGAGATATCTATTCATTTCTTGAGCTAGAGTCTGGATCAGTGGTTTCACCAAGATTAAAAAAGATTGCCCGATTGAAGCCAAATAAAGAGTTAGCAAATTATGAGGAATTGAAGCAACACTTTCAAAACACACAATACAGTAAGTATTTTACCTTTTGATGTTTTTTACTTTATACCCAAGTATCTTGGGTATATCAGTAATATCTCACCAACAGTGAGCGATTAATTATGAATATAACGCTTGTGATAAGAGCAACAGGGGAATAATAACTTGTCAAAAATATTGTTTACCTGGGAGCTTGGCGAAGGAACCGGGCATATCATGCCCTACGTCGAACTTATTTCCCGGCTTACTGCACAGGGGCATCAAGTTCATTTTGCGCTCAGATCATTACACAAAGCCTATGACCTGTTTCACGATAGCGGTGTCATCTGGCATCAAGCACCACTGGTACTTCCTCGCCACGTCAAGGTCATCATGCCGATTGATAGCTACGCCAAAATCCTGTATCACGCAGGCCATGATAAGCCCGGTCGCTTATCCGGCTTGTTTATAGCTTGGCAGAATCTATTCACCCTGATCGAGCCTGATCTGATTGTGTTCGATTACAGTCCTACCGCCATGCTTGCTGCCAGAACCAGTCGGATAAAAACGATTGCTATCGGTACCGGCTTCCATCTTCCTCCCAGGATCAGACCCATGAGTTTTGTGGAACCCGAACTTAGAGTAAATCAAAATGATGACGAAATATTGAGTTTTGAAAACAGGGTGCTGGAAACTATCAATGCTGCTCTAACGCTGACAAACATGGAACCAATAGCTCGATTTACTGATCTGCTGGAGGCGGATGAAATCATCCTGCGCACGCTTCCCGAATTAGATCACTATTCAGGCAGAACTAACGCGAGTTATGCGGGGATTATGAAATCACCACCAGGAGAGTTACCCCTATGGCCGCCAACGCCAGGGCCAAAGGTATTTGCCTATCTTAAATCCTTTGAAACATTACCCGCGTTACTGGAAACATTGAATCGAAAGTGCTACCCGACATTAATCTATGGCGACAAAATACCTGAAGAAATCATGCAGCGCTTTTCTTCAGAGACCTTGAATTTTGTTCAAAGTCCTCTCGATATGGAGGCCATTGGCCAGACTGCTGATATTGCCATTTGTAATGCGGGTCATGGGTCGACGACGGAGTTGCTTTTGTCAGGGGTGCCGTTGTTGTTGTTACCTTTGAATGGCGAGCAGAACCTTGTTGCCAATAATGTCAAGCGTTTGGGGGCAGGTCTTTCAGCGCCCAACCTTCACCCCCTGGGCATGGAACACAAGCTGGATACGCTGCTCAAAAAGCCTGGCTTCAGGGAATCAGCTCAAAAATTTTCTCAGTCCTATCGCGGCACGAATGTAAGCAATTTAACGGATAATGTGCTGGATACCATTAATGCATTGTTGTCGAATCATTGATGATGCAAATGGATAAGTGAGTAAAGTATGATGTTATACCCGAGTTTGGATAAGATGTTTGGCTAATCGAATGGCGAGTGCCACAATGGTTAAGGTCGGGTTGGCGGCACCACCGCTTGGGAATACACTTCCACCCAAGATATAAAGATTATTGCTTCCGAATACTTTTAAGTTTTTATCAACAACGCCATCTTTGTCTTTTTGCGCCATTTTCGTGGTTCCCATTAAATGATGTCTACCCAGATGAACATCGATTTTCTGTGCTGCTTTTAATGATTGACTCTTTTCCAAAAATTGTTGCATGTTTGTTATAGCGTGCTGGTAGGTTCTTTTGTCAAAGTCAGAGGGTTTATACCAGAGCATCGGTAATGGATCGCCAAATTCATCTGTCTCTTTATTAGTCAGTTCAAAGCGGTTCTCGCGCAAGGGTTCCTGTTCACAGAGGATGCTGAATTGTAAAATTTTCCCTTTTGCCAAATCATCTGATTTTATGTCCTTACTCAGCGAGTCTTTATTTGATTCACTGTTCTGAACTACATAGGGCAAATAAGCGCCCACGCCCTGTTTTCGATAATGACCATACCACTGCCAAATATGTGCTTGTCCGAATTTTGCTGGTGGAAGGGGCTTGTGCTTGGAGTGCATTTCATTAGATGGATTTTCAAACATGGTCATTTTAACAGCGGGATGATCCATAAAATTAGCGCCTAGATGCCCCCCATCAGCACCGAAGCTAAAATCAGAACGTTGATTATTGAGCAGCATTAATAGCCTTGCCGATTGTATGGCTCCCGCACAGATAACCACCGTTTTACAATTAATCTTTACGACATTGCCTTCATCATCGTTACCCAATACTGATTTGACATTGCCTGACGTATCGATATTAAAACTTCTTGCAGTGACATTTGTGATCAAGGAAAAATTTTTATTTTTCAGCAAGCTCGGTAAATGAGAATGCTTTAAACGTAAAGCCTGAAAATCGCCATCACTATTAACAGTTACGCTAGCAGCTGCGGTATCCTTAAAACCATGTGTGCGTAACTTTTGCGCCAGATTAACGCTGCCATCTGTCAGCTTGAAGGGGCTACATTGTTTGGTCGGATTAAAAACCTGTAGAAAACGTTCTGCTTTGCAATAATAATGATCCAGTTCCTGGTAGGTAATCGGCCAGTCAGCCGCATAATCAAACTTGCTTTTACATAGTAAATCATCCGCTTGAAATCTTGGGCAGACTCCACCCCAAGCATTACTGGTGCCACCCGTCATGCGTTTGGTCGCGACACCCAGTGTGTAAGGCAGACCATAACCTGCATCAAGTACTTTGTTTCTTTTCTGTGCGCGTTCGCTATATCCATTGAGTGGGCCAGACTCAATGACTAATACCTTGATACCTGATTGTGATAATTGGTTGGCTAATGACAAGCCTGCAGGACCACTACCAATAATGGCGACATCTGTGTTATTAATGTACATAGTTTTTTTAGGCAAGGCGAAGCTTGGCCTAGCGAAGGTGGCCAAGGAAAGCAGCGAGCTTGTCTGTAAAAATTTACGTCTGTTTATCATTTTCTTTTGGCTTTGTAGGGCGAAGAGCGTTGCAAAATTATGAGGTCTTTGGAATAAAACTCGCCAAGGGTTGCATCAATAGCATAGGTAGTTCCATTTCTTTGATATTCTTTAAGGTAATTAGCGACAAAACTATGATATACAAAAAAATCAGGAGGGGCACTAAAAAATAGAAAAATAATTACTCAAATATCGAAGCTTCGAATTGGAGAATGTTTGTCCTTTTTTTTCTTTCTAAATTAGGCCACTATATAAGAGAACTAACGCCAATTATACGGGCATTCTAAATCCTGCACCCGTCAAGCGAGTATTGAACAGAACATCTTCAAGTATTTTGGGTATATTACTGATCTGCTATTGTGGAGTTTTTTTTCGTATATAAGTTCTAACGCAAAAGTCCATTGCTTCGGGATCGTGAAATTTACCATCTGTAATTAATTTTGCCAACTCAGTGAGTTCAGAGCTGTTTAAAACTTCTTTCTGTTGTGGACGATATTTACGAATTAATTTTTTAATTTTCCACTTGGTCGATATATATTTGTATATTTTTTGAAGCCAATAAAAAGTATAAATGGTTATTAATATAGCTAACACTGTTGGAAGGTTGTTTAATATGTATATCATTTTAATCTCTCTGGATTTGGCTTGCCGAGGTTTGTTGCTAATGAAAAAATAACATTCATACTAATACCGCGTCCGACGGGGATATTTTATTACCCATAAGAACTACTTTCTGAAGACGTGGTAAAAGATTCGAGGCTATAAGCCTTAAGAAGGCTGCTAATGCATCCTAGCAGATGTTATCGCCATAACCAAAGCTAGGAGAAAGCATATGGGCAGATTTAGTAAGTTATCGCATGTAATATGGCATTACCAGTATCTGTCCTGGTTCAGTTGCGGTTTCAACCGGTCGATGCAACATCTAATCTCTAATCTCTAAGTATAAAGAGGAGGATGTTGAATATGAAACAACGACCAAGCTCACGGGCGGCGCTTTGCGCCGTCCGTGTGGAGCGCCTAGTTAGGATTCGTGATAATTATTTTTTGCATTTGCGTAAAAATTTTTTGCACACTAAAGCCTGTAAAAAGATAGTCTGACCATTAAAATTACCCGATGAAATACCACCCTCAGGCTCAAAGCCGTTTTTAATATTTTTCTCTACAACTTCTTCCAATACATAAGGGTCTATTGCTGCAACAATATGATATTTTCCATATTTTTCTTCTGATTTATTTTCTTCAGCGAAGCAAGACGTAGAAAAACATATAAATAAAAAAATGAATAAAAAGTATTTGAAATGGTATTTCATAAAAACTTTCCTTATAAATTAAACTCATATTTCCTGTCTTGATTAAGAATCCTAACAGGTGTCTATAGGGCGTTTTGTAATATAAACGTATATATATTGCAGACGGGCATTTGTGGATAACCTCCTTTTAATCAAAATGTTAGCTAACAGTATGCTATTGCCTACTCATTATCAAGTATGCCCCTTTTGCTGATTTCATTATACAAATAGTCCCTGTCTCTATAGATGACAGATAACTAAAAATGTCCTTTATTAATTATTTAATTCAACCACTTAAAAAGCTCCCTAAATTTATGTTTATAGAGCATTGGCGTATAGTTCTAAGTCTCTTTTTGACTGATTGTTACGATTAAATGACCCTAGGCTAATGTCCGCTTTCGCTGGTTAATTGCCTAGCTGAACACATTCAAAAATGTACCGATCCGTTGTTGCCGATGTTAATTCTTGAACTCGTGCTGAAAGTCCTTGCTTTGAGCATTCTGCTTCTGCAAGGTCTAGAGCCTTCTCGACCCCCATGTCAGGAACGGCTGCTCGAATAACAACTGTTCGACCAGATGACCTTGTGACCTTTGCAGCACAAGCGGAAAGTATTATAAATATTGAAACTAATACGATGTTTTTATTAAATACCATTCTTTCTCTCATTGCATCACTGATAAACATAAACACTAATTAATTATAGACCATCAATTAGTGTCAAATCAGGTCAGAGCCAATACAGTTTAATACACTCCGTCCATTTGTTTCCGCAGTTTTTCCAACGTAAGATTTGGGTGCTGTAGCAATATACGTTGTTCCAGATCCGAAATCTGATCTGAGTCTTTGCGTGACTCTTGATCGGATGAACTTTGTGCGTTCTCCTTCACCGAAAACACTTGGTTGATTTGTTTGGCTAACTGATCCAAGTCCGAGTCCATCAGGAACTGGTCGTGTTCCTTCTGCTGTTCGTCCAAGTCCAATGGTGTCTGCGATTCGTTGCTCATTATAACCTTCTCCTATCATTATCTCTTTAAATGCTGTCTCATAGTCAAATGTCAGCTAACAAATAACTTTCGTTGTCTTTAAGTTAATCATATTATTGCGTTTCTTCACTTTAACTTCATCGACACTGCGTTTTAATGCGACGAGTTCTTTCCTGTCTTCATAATTTAGACCAACTCTACTGATTGCCTTGTTGCAGAAATAATATTGTCTTCCGCTCATCTTTTCGTCGATAGCGGTTTTGTCTTTATCGACAAAGCGCATTGCTTCTCTGAACATCGTTAGGTTGTTAATATCCAGAACAGTATCGCTATTTATACGCCTAACCATTGGATTTCTACTCTTTAGTAGTTTGGCACGATGCCTTAGTCTTCTGACTGTCTTCCTGCTGGTGTTCTCGAAGTTTTTGACGATATGAATCAGGCAAGTGACGAACAGGAAAAGAACACCCAGTTGCTTTAAAGAGACTGTAGAACTCATCTTCAGACAAAAACAAAAGTGTAGATTTAGACATAACCGTTCTCCTCTTTAGTGCTTCGGCGCGATGCGTTGGTGCACAAGCTGAAACCAAATACCAAGCCGCATAAGGAGCGGTCGCCCATAAAAAAACCCACTCAGCATTCGCTAAAGCAGGTCGCCCTCTCTTTAGCAGTATTTATTAAACGCCTGCAAGCTGAGTTCAAATTGGCGTTATTAGGAGTATAGTTAAAGACTAGTTGTTTACAGGTTTTTTCTAATCTCAAAATTTATTTAGAATTATATGATGTCTTTAGCTTTTTTATTGCCAATCTCACTTTAAATTTATCTCGATGAGGTTCAAATATCTTGATAAACGAAATTACAGGATGCTTGTTCCGAAACAACTCCATATTCCTGAAATAACTGAAGAACCTGAAGCTTTCTTAGTTGAACTTAATTCAAGCGATGAATATTCAGGTTTAACCGACAAACTAATAGAACGTAATCAAAACTCAACTGGAAAGAGAACATGGCAGAGGTATTACCCTGTAGATATTGATTTTGGTATATTCATTAACAATATTGAGCGCATGAAACAAAGTAGAGCCATCGCTCAGAAAAGACCTGCTGGATTACAACGCATTATTATGCATTTTAGAATCCAAACTACAAAAGGTCATCAATACGATTACAAAATGCCTGTACAAAGCCTCTTGAAAGGATGGGGTCGAGCTGACAATGGGTATCATGTATACGTACACACACTTACTTACGGCAAAATTGTAGACCATGAAAATCGTTTAGATGCTGATAATAAAAAGGTGAAAGAGATTAGTTATGTGGGAATTACTGGAAGGAACTGGCTAAAAAGACTTGATGAACATTTCGCTAAAATCCGAAAAGGAACTGGTTATTTATTTCACCGGGCCGTGCATAACAGTTTCACAAAGCACGATATGGTTTATAGCCATGAATTGTTTGATATGAATCTTTGTTTTGAAGAAGCTATGAATTTAGAAGAAATGCTTGTTGATGGCTGGTCTACGATTGCACCACAAGGATTCAATATGATTCCGGGCGGTTTTAGAGGGATTCGTGAATTATCTAAAAGACGTTTACTAAACAAAAATGATAGAAATCTTGATGGCGAAGATATGCTTGAGAAGCGAGATAATGTCATTGCGAAATTTATTGATAGAGAATTAAAAGATGGTAATTCTAATCCATTAATATCGGAATGGTGGTCGGATGATGAAAATTATTGGCATGCAATGGAAGGTCATAGTAAAAGACTCAGTAAGGCACAGGTAAATAGAATCTGGGTCTTGTATGCAAAAGGATTAACTTTAGACCAAATAAAAAAAGAAGTAGGTGCTTTGAATGAACGCCAGATTAAAGGTGTTCTGGACGAAAAATATTACAAGCGGTGATGAAAAGCATGACTAAAATTAGTTCTGAGTTAGCATGATTTAAATACAATATTACAACCTAGTACATTGAGCCTAACTGCTAGATAAATCGACCAAATAAGTCGATGTGAAAGAAAGTGGAAGCTAAGGCTTTGATTTTATTGGCTGGGGGTAGAGGATTCGAACCTCTACTGACGGAGTCAGAGTATGCCATCCTCAATAGAAATTTCTTGCTGAGACCGTCAAAACCGCGAGAAAAAAATCCTAGGACCAGTCATAAAAATCCATTGGTGCGATCTCTATAACTGCATGAATTCTATGGATATGGTGGGCCCGGGAGGACTCGAACCTCCGACCAATGGATTATGAGTCCACTGCTCTAACCAACTGAGCTACAGGCCCTGATTCTAAATTATGGATTATTTTTAAGTATCAAGGAAGGTTTTGAGTTCATCTGATCGTGAAGGATGGCGAAGTTTGCGCAATGCTTTTGCCTCGATCTGACGAATACGTTCTCGGGTAACATCAAACTGTTTACCTACTTCTTCAAGTGTATGGTCTGTGTTCATATCAATACCAAAACGCATTCTTAGAACTTTTGCTTCTCGTGCCGTAAGCCCTTCAAGTGCATCCCGCGTAGTTCGGCGTAATCCCTCAAAACCAGCAGAATCATTGGGTGCTTGTATATTAGCATCTTCAATAAAGTCGCCAAGATGTGAATCTTCATCATCACCAATCGGTGTTTCCATTGATATTGGCTCTTTTGCAATCTTTAAAACTTTACGTACTTTTTCTTCTGGCATTTCCATTCGTTCTGCCAGTTCTTCTGGAGTAGGCTCACGCCCCATTTCCTGAAGTACTTGTCTGGAAATACGGTTTAACTTATTAATTGTTTCAATCATATGTACAGGTATACGAATCGTTCGGGCCTGATCTGCTATAGATCGCGTAATAGCCTGACGAATCCACCAAGTGGCATAGGTTGAAAATTTATAGCCGCGTCGATATTCAAATTTATCAACGGCTTTCATTAAACCGATATTACCTTCTTGAATCAAATCAAGGAAAAGCAAACCACGGTTGGTATATTTTTTTGCAATAGAAATTACGAGTCGTAGATTAGCTTCAACCATTTCTTTTTTAGCCCTACGTGCCTTGGCTTCACCTATTGAGATCTTACGATTGGTTTCTTTAATTTCAGTAATATTGAGCAAGGCATCCTCGAAAAGACTGGCCAATTTACCCTGTACTTTCAGAATCTCTTCCTCATGCTCTTTGAGTCTTTCTACATAAGGTTCTTTAGTTTTTAAAATTCCCTTGATCCACTTAAAATCGATTTCGTGGCCAGGAAAACTATCAATGAACTCTTTGCGTGGCATTCTCGCTTCTTTAACACAAAGCTCCATAACTCGCCGTTCTGAATAGCGAATACGGTCAACCAAATCGCGTAAGTTGTCTGTTAACAGTTCAATAAACTTTGGTGAAAGACGAATCTCAAGAAACCATTGAGCTAATTCTTGTTCATGAACCTTGGTCTTATTATTATCCTTACCATAACGTTTAACGGCCTTGATGAATTTTAAGTGTAGTTTTTCAAGTTTTTCGATGTGCTCTCTGACGTCTTCAGCGGTGAGTGCGGGGATCTCTTCCTCTTCTTCTTCATCGTCATCATTTACTTCGGTAGGATTAGAGACTTTTATTCCTTCATCTGGATATTCCTCAGTATCGTTGAAACCAAGAATGGCATCACTGAGTTTCATTTTTTCATCAACAATTAGTTTGAAGGCATCAAGCAGCGTAATAACTGTGCCGGGATAACTAGATAAAGCAGCTAAAACCGTATGGATTCCTTCTTCAATACGTTTTGCTATCTTAATTTCGCCTTCGCGAGTCAATAGATCAACAGTACCCATCTCACGCATATACATTCTGACGGGATCAGTTGTGCGACCAAACTCATTTTCTAGGCTTGCTAATGCCGCCGCCGCTTCAGCCGCCGCATCTTCATCGGGTACATCTGTATTGTCAGTAATCTGACCATCAAGATCGGGAGGGGTCTCATAGACTTTGATTCCCATGTCATTGATCATATTGACAATATCTTCAATTTGCTCCGGCTCTACGATGCCATCCGGAAGATGATCATTAACTTCACCATAGGTGAGGAAACCCTGCTCTTTGCCTTTGGCAATTAGCACCTTGAGTTGCGACTTCTCGTCTTCCTTAAATACTTTTTTTACATTTTCCATAGGGAGTTTGGCTCGATATTTGCTATATATTTGTTCGGTGAATGAGTTATAACTGCTTGATTAATAACAAACATTTGTCCGGACTAAAACAGCCAATTCTAACACACAGATCAAGATTGCGCTAGGTTGGATTATTAATGATATTTATGAACCCAGCTCTTGTTTTTGTAGTTTCCGGTATTTTGATTCTGTTCTTACGTTAGCTCTGATGGGTTATTCATTCCTTTTAATAATCCAAATTCTTTCAAGTTCGAATTAATTCCCGGATAGCATCAAGAAAGACCTCAGCTGTTACCGCAATTACGTTAAATACCTCTACTTCAGAGGAGAGGTATTGCCGGCGGCGTTCAAATTCTATAACACGCCAATTTTCTAAAATTACGCCCAAGTTTATATTGGGTCTACCTTGTATAAATTCAATCAGTTCACACAAAAAACTTATTCTAGATGCGGGAAGGTTTTAAAGCTGCTGTGGATAACTCTTCCAGAGGTTAGGACTTTGTTATTTTAAGCTCTTTTTTGCTTCAAGTAATAATCGCCATTCTCGTTTCTTTTCTTCAGTTAATTCGTCCATATTGCTTATATTTCCGAATTCACGGAGTTTGGAGTGAATAGTAATTTCTTTTAGTCTGTTCATAGAATCAAGAAAACTGTCACGGATTGATTCTTCAGAAAAATCAGCATCTCCATATTGAGATTCTGACGGAGCTAGTTCAATTAATCTGTTTCTGACCTTTTCGCGGTCACGATAGTTTTCAGTAATGCCTGCTATTGTTGTGCCTGGATTGCTCTGAATATATTTGACTATCTCGATTAAGAACTCGATTCCCCGAACCTCTATTTCTGAAAGTTTTTGATTTAGTGAATCATCTAGTGCCAATTCTGGTTTTCTTAGCAATAATTTGATTGCTTCAGTCAATTGGCTTTGTTGTCGATCATCATTTTTAATGGTGTGTCCACTACTATGTAATGGAGTGTTTATAGAACCTGTTTGTATATATTCTCGCAACTGTACGGTCAATTCTTCAGGAGGTATTTTGGTAATATTACTTAACCGTCTAAGTAAAACCGAGGTTAGAGCAGGGGCCGTCGAAAGTTTACCAATAAATGGTAAAGTGATTTTTGCCATTGATGCTTGCGATTCGAGCGATTTTAGATCCTTATCTTTGCTGAGGTAATTAAATAAGTATTCTGATAGAGGTGTTTGTAAATCGGCATCAAGAAACGCCTTTTTACCCTTATTGCGAACAAAGGTGTCTGGATCTTCGCCCTCTGGCAGGAACATGAAGTAAACTTGCTTATCATCTTTCAACAAAGGCAATGAGTTTTCCAAACCACGCCAAGCTGCTTTATTTCCAGCCTCATCGCCATCAAAACAAAACACAATTTTATTAGTAATTCGGAACATTTTTTCCATGTGTTCAGGTGTCGCGGCGGTGCCTAAACTAGCAACGGCGTTGCGAATTCCATATTGTGCCAGCGCAATAACATCCATATAGCCCTCAACAACAAATAGGCTATCGACTTCTTTTAATGCTTTTCTTGCCTGGTATAAACCATACAACTCGCGGCCTTTGTGGAAGATGGGTGTCTCTGGAGAATTCAGGTATTTTGGTTTGTCATCACCCAATACTCTACCGCCCATGCCAATGGCCCGACCACGTTGATCTCGAATGGGAAAGGTTAGGCGATCCCTAAACCGGTCATAATAACCACCATGATCATTTTCAATTATGGCGCCTATCTTTAGTAATCTTTTCAATGACTCCTCTGAACCACCCAATTCCCCCATTAAATTGTCCCAACCGGGAGGGGCGAAGCCTAATTCATATTCTGCAGCAATCTCACCGCTGATCCCGCGGCCTTTTAAATAGTTGATGACACTATCTGCTTTAGGGTGATTTCTGAGTTGTTTAGCATAATAGCCAGTGGTTATTTCCATTAGCTCATACAATTCGCTGGATTGATTATTACTAGTTGATGCCTGAATAGCATCACGCGGTATTTCTACGCCAGCACGTGTAGCAAGATCCTCAATCGCTTCAATGAAACCCATATGCAGGTATTCCATGAGAAAACTAATCGCAGTGCCATTTGCACCACAACCAAAGCAATGATAGAACTGTTTTTGCTGGCTTACCGTGAAAGAGGGTGTCTTTTCATCGTGAAAAGGGCAACAGGCGTGATGATTACGCCCAGCTTTTTTAAGTGGAACATAAGCGTCAACAATATCGACGATATCAGTTCGCGCAAGTAGTTCATCAATGAAATGTTGAGGGATTCTGCTAGCCATAATTGAGGCTAGTATAAACAGCGCATAGTATTTCAGCGACTGTTGCTGTAACTTATTTTGTTAAGCGCTGAGTTTAGCTTTTATTAATCCGCTGACTTTACCCATGTCAGCGCGGCCCTGAAGCTGGCCCTTGAGCATACCCATGACCTTACCCATATCTTTAATTGAGTCTGCACCACTTTTCGATATTGCCGCTTCGATTAATGTACCTATTTCTTCATCAGATAATTTAGCGGGTAAGTAAGCATCAATGATATCAAGTTCAAATTGCTCGATCTCGACCAGATCGTCACGATTGGCTTCTTTGAATTGAGTAATGGAATCACGATGTTGTTTGGCCATTTTATCGAGGATGGCAATGACTTGTTCATCACTCAATTCGATGCGCTCATCAACTTCTTTTTGTTTGAATGCAGCCTGGATCAGACGTAGAGCGCCGAGGCGTTCCTTGTCCTTGCTGCGCATAGCAGCCTTCACATCATCACTAATTTGGGATTTGATATCAGCCATGGCTGATCAACGAGAACCTGAAGAAGTGTCTTAGAATGGGCGGATACGATGCAGGACGTTTCTAGACGCCTGTTTCTGTGACCGTTTGACCGCAGCAGCAGCTTTACGTTTACGAACCTGGGTAGGTTTTTCGTAAAATTCACGGCGGTGAACGTCAGCGAGGGTACCCGCTTTCTCACATGAACGCTTGAATCGACGCATTGCGATATCAAATGGTTCGTTGTCTCTTAACTTAACTGAAGGCATAGTATTTGTTTTCCTTAAGTCCTTTGCTCTATTGTGAAAAGGCGGCCATTTTAGTGGGAATGAATGAAATTGCAATCCAATAATAATAATTTTACGGAAACATTGAGATAAATGCAGGTATTAGGAATAGAAACCTCATGTGATGAGACGGGTATAGCGATATACGATTCGAAAGCGGGGCTTCTTGCCCATAATCTTTATAGTCAGGTCAAGTTGCATGAGGAGTATGGCGGTGTGGTTCCTGAACTGGCTTCACGCGATCACGTGCGCAGGGTCTTACCGTTGATTAGGCAGACGGTGGAAGCGGCTAAAACGGAGCTTAAATCACTCGATGCGATAGCCTATACGGCCGGACCTGGTCTAATGGGAGCCTTGCTTGTTGGTACAGCGACGGGACGCAGTCTGGCCTATTCCTTGTCGATACCGGCCATTGGAGTACACCATATGGAAGCTCATTTATTAGCGCCAATGCTGGAAGAGGATGTTCCAGAATATCCGTTTCTGGCATTGCTGGTTTCAGGTGGGCATACGCTGATTGTGAACGTTAGTGGCGCCGGGCAATATGAAGTTCTCGGTGAATCGGTAGATGATGCCGCCGGTGAAGCCTTCGACAAAACCGCTAAATTATTAGGTTTACCTTATCCTGGAGGCCCAGTTTTGTCGGCATTGGCTGAAAAGGGCGATAGTAAGCGCTTCCATTTCCCGCGGCCAATGACAGATCGGCCTGGTTTGGATTTTAGTTTTAGTGGGTTGAAGACTTTTGCCATGAATACGGTGAAAGCGGCAGCTGATGATGAGCAAACACGAGCGGATATTGCCCGGGCGTTTGTCGATGCAGTGGTAGATACATTTGTTATTAAGTGTCGCCGTGCAATAAAAGAAACTGGGTTAAAGCGGCTAATTGTTGCTGGGGGGGTGAGTGCCAATACGCAATTGCGGGCTGGACTGATCGAATTGATGGATGGTGTTAATGGAAAAGCCTATTTTCCACGTACCGAGTTTTGCACCGATAATGGTGCCATGATCGCCTATGCCGGTTATCTGAGAATCAAAGCAGGTCAGACAGAGTCACTTAATTTTCAAGCGAATCCAAGATGGCCGTTGACTGATATAGATATGGTGTAAAATAAAACTATTTTAAATTAATGACGGTTTGAATACCGCCCTCATATGTGAAGCGTTCGTTTTAGTATTTGTTTTGCTTTTTTGTTATCTGGAGCTAAATCCAGATTTTTATCTTTCCAAAAAGACTTTTGATCTTAGGGTTGTTCTTTCTTTTGCCCGATCTTCTCTTCGGTGCCGGCAATTAACTTGCGGATGTTTAACCTGTGCCGCCAAAGCAGTAAAACCGCCATCACACTATGGCATATCAAGACGTTGATATTTTGCAAAATTAGCCAAGAATATAATGGTGTTAGTACAGCTGAAAGCAGCGCTGCCAATGATGAGTATCGAAAAAGTAGTGCGAAAAAAGACCAGGAAAGAATATAAGCCAACCCAAGTAACCAGTGAGTTGCGAAGAGAACGCCGATTAAGGTTGCGACACCCTTGCCACCTTTAAAGTTAAAAAAGATCGGAAACAGATGTCCAAGGAAGGCAGCAAGACCACAGAGGGCAATGATTAATTCAGAAGCACCAAGTGCTATAGCAAGCAAAACTGGAATAACACCTTTTAATACATCACCTGCCAAGGTTAGCATTGCCGCCTTCTTGCCATGTAAACGCATGACATTTGTCGCACCGGGATTGCCAGAGCCTTTACTGCGAGGGTCATCCAGACCAAATAGCTTGCAGACAAGAATCGCCGATGCGATTGAGCCCATTAGATAAGCAATGGCGATAAGGATTATCGGGATGAAATTAGTCATGGCGTTTAGTATTTCTATATTGGTCTGTGATTATAAGATCAGTTATTAATACAATGTATGGATAGTTTGTAGAGTTGTACTCAAGCAAACGGGTATACTGCATAAGGTTAAATTAAAAATGGTCACAAAAGATATAGGCACTATGGATATTATTTATCTCAGAGATCTCCGGATCGATACAGTCATCGGAATATACGATTGGGAACGCAGGATGAAACAGACCATTATTCTCGATTTAGAGATGGGTACGGATATCCGCAAAGCGGCCAATACCGACAATATTGACGATACGCTTAACTACAAGGCTGTTGCGAAACGATTGATGGACTTTGTGGGTAACAGTGAATTTGAGTTGGTAGAAACCCTCGCAGAACGAATTGCCGAGATTATCATGACGGAGTTTGTTGTTCCCTGGTGCCGTTTATCTCTCAACAAAAAGGGTGCAGTTCGAGGGGTCAGGGATGTTGGTGTGATTATTGAGCGCGGCAGTAAAGAATGACCAAGACTCAAGTTTATTTGGGTATCGGTAGTAATATCGATCGTGAGGCAAATATTCGTAATGGTTTGGAGGAAATACGGTCCTGCTATGGCGAGTTAACACTCTCACCTATTTACGAGACAGAGGCGTTTGGTTTTGAGGGCGATGATTTCTATAATCTGGTTGTGGGGTTTAAAACCGAACTGCCTATTAACGAATTAGCACATGACTTACGTGAGATTGAATTTCAATTTGGACGAAGCCGTAATGAAACTCGATATTCTTCACGCACACTTGATGTAGACCTCTTGTTATTTGGGGATGCAGTGCATGACAAATACCATGTTCCTAGGTCCGATATCACAGAGTTTGGTTTTGTTTTAAAACCACTAAGCGACATAACCCCAAATTTAAAACATCCGGTATTGGGTGAGACCATGATTCAATTATGGAATAAGTTTGATTCGTCTAGAGAAGTCATGCGGTCAATGCCTGAACAATTCTGCTTATGATCAATATCATTTGTTTCGGAGACTCCATCACTGAAGGTGCCGAATTTACGATTAATGACCGTTGGACTAGCCTGTTACAGATAAAACTCGACACAGCAAAACCAGAAACCTTTAGCGTACATAATAAAGGTATTAGTGGTAATACCACGGCGCAAGGTTTTGATCGCATTAATACAGATGTACTCCCCTTACTGCCCGGGTTTGTCTTTATACAATTTGGTTTGAATGATGCGAATGTAAGAGACTTTTCCATGGAACCGCGAGTTGGACTAGCAGAATTTGAAAAAAACCTGAAAGAATTTCACCGCATAGTCAAAGCACATAATAGTGTGCCGATTTTTGTTTTGAATCACACCATTGGTGAAGTTGAAGACGAGCAAGGTAATGGCGAAAGTTATAATGATAATTTCGCACCATATAACAGGGCTATTCAGGCGATTGCCAATGAAGTGGGTGCATCATTAGTCGATATCCCTATGCAGATGTTAGCGCGAGGAATTAAGGCAGAGGATTTTGTTTCAGACGATCAAATTCATCTTTCATTGGCTGCTAATAATGATTATGCAGAGTTTATTTACGCTGGTTTAAACGCAATAAAACTATAAAAACAACCGGCAGTGATGGAATATTTCTCTGAGGCTGTAATAATATAACCTATACATACTGGAGCCCTGACAAAATGAATGCCAGCTTAATTTACAAACTAGTTCTTGTGATCACCATTGTTTCTCTAAGTGGATGTAAACAATATACAACAACAAAAAGGGTGAATAATATAGAAGCGGCGGTCACCAGCTATGATGTAGCAATGCGCTGGGCACAATACCCGGAAGCATATGCCTATCATCTATCTCCAGATGGCACTCAACCCCCTGCCGATTTAGAGTCTTTAAAAGAACTTAGTGTGACCGGAGTAAAGGTCATACAAAAAGTGCTTAGCCCGGATAGCACTGAAGCAATTGTAAAAACAGAAATAAGCTACTTTTTTAAAGACCAAGGAACGATCAGAAAACTTAAGCTTGAGCAGCGATGGTGGGTTAAAGAAGAAACGAATCAATGGTTTATTGATGGAGAGTTTCCTGTCTTCAAATAAAAGCCTCCCTAAAAATACACTTTTCGCGCGATTATTGTGTCAACCCTGTGTCCGCATCACCGGGCAGTATCTCTTCATGTATGTATATACACTTCGGTTTTGGCTTCCTGCGGTCGTGCGCGGAACTTCCTTACACTCACAATAAATTACTATTTATAGAGACGCCCTCAAATATTATGAGTACAAGGTTCTACCGCCATCAATATTAAGTACTTGGCCGGTAATGTAATCGGCATCTTTGATTAAAAATAAAATAGCTTTTGTTATATCTTCCACGTTGCCGGTTCTTTTCATCATGGTTTCATTCAATATTTCGTTCTTTTTTTCTTCTTCAATGTCATCTGGCCACATTATTACCCCCGGGGATATAGCATTGACGCGAATAGCTGGTGCCATTTCTTTTGCCAGCGATTGCGTTAGCATGACAAGCCCCGCTTTAGAGATACTATAGACAGAATGATTTCTTAATGGCCGGTTTGCATGAATGTCTGTGATATTAATAATGCAACCTTTGTTAGAACGTAATGATTTTGCTGCTAGCTGTGATAAAAAGAGAGGAGCCTTAAGGTTGGTGTTGATCAATTCATTCCATTGCTGGTCATCTAATGAGCCAAGTGATGTAGGGTAGTAGGCTGAAGCATTATTAATCAGGACATCTAGCTCGCCTTTAAAATCAAGCGCAGCATCGATCAAAGCTGAGTAATATTCTTCATGCTCAAGGTTTGCCTGAATCATAATGGCTGAATCACGTCGAATACCATTTAGTTTTCGTACCAATTCATGCGCCTCTTTAGCAGAACTATTATAGTGAATAATGACATTCATGCCGGATGAATGTAGTTGTTCCGCTATGGCCGCGCCTATACGAATTGCTGCGCCAGTTATCAATGCCGTTTTATTTATCACAAATGTTTATTTCATTTAATTGTTGTATTGAATCATTCTAGAAACAGAATAACATGGACGAATTATGACACAATCGAAACTATTAAAGACGGAATCAATATTGCCGGTTCCGGATCAAGACGCACTTATTCAAAGTGAAAAACTGATCGAGCGCATCAAACAAGCCTTGCGTAAGCAAGGTGGCGTAATTAGTTTTGATGAATACATGAACATGGTTCTGTATGAATCTGGGTTGGGTTATTACAGTGCGGGTAGTCGTAAATTTGGTTCAGAAGGTGATTTTGTAACGGCACCGGAATTATCGCCAATATTTTCACAGTGTTTGGCGAATCAATGTGCCGAGATCTTAAACGAACTTGGTAGCGGCACTATTCTGGAGTTGGGTGCAGGCACTGGTGCCATGGCCAGAGATATTTTACTAGAACTGGAAAAACAAAATTCGCTACCTGATAATTATTTAATACTCGAAGTCAGCGCCGATCTAAAACAGCGACAACAAGATGAGTTAAAAGAAACTATTCCACACCTTCTCGAACGAGTCGTTTGGTTAGATGCACTACCCAAAGAAGGCATTTCAGGCGTCATCCTTGCGAATGAAGTCTTGGATGCGTTACCTGTGAAGCGATTTAAAAAACTAGCTACAGGTTTCAAAGAAATGAAGGTCGGTTTAGGGGTTGATCAGTTTGTCTGGGTTGAGAGTGACGCTGAGGATAAGCTGCTGAATAGCCTGAAAAGGATAGAAGATGACCTATCAACATCATTTCCCGAGAATTATATTTCTGAGATAAATACCCAGCTTGAACAATGGTTAAATGGCTTAGAGGAAGTACTAAATAAGGGAGTAATGTTATTCATCGATTATGGATACTCGGCAGCAGAGTATTATCATCCAGAAAGAATGGATGGTAGCTTGTTGTGCCATTATCGACATCGCGTGCATGCTGATCCGTTTTATTATCCCGGTTTACAAGACATCACTAGCTCTGCCAATTTTACCGCCATCGCGGAATGTGCTGACTCAATTGGTTTGCATGTTAGTGGCTACACTAATCAGACCTATTTTCTATTTGGTTGTGGTCTTGAAGATTTACTCGCAGATATGAATCAGCTTGAGATTAAAGCGCAAACGAAAATAGCGCAGCAAGTACGTGTGTTAACCATGCCAGAAGAGATGGGCGAACGCTTCAAGGTCATGGCGCTGACAAAAGATTATGATAATGTTTTGAAAGGATTTGCATTAATGGATCAGCGTGTTCGCTTATAAATAGAAAATATTCTTGCCGCATCGCATAGCGATAGGCATTGCGCTGCGTTTATTATCCTCATGTAATAAAGAAATCGGTAGAGTAATAAGCCTGTTGAGAATATTGCTAATGCCACTGCCATTGCCATTGCAAAATAGATATCAATAATGTGCTTTATGTATACATCAGAGAATCGCAACGATTATTAAAAGGCTTCATAGTCAATCATTAATAATGAAATCCTCGTTAGCTTAAAAAGGTTGATGTTAAATTATTACAAGAACATATATTCAGGCTGTTATATGTTCGATTCAGTAGACCCACAAAAGCTTTATAGCGCTGCTCGAAATATCGAGATTGCTGTCTGTAAACTGGTTCACAACGTTGATGTAAATTGAGAACTATTCTTATATAGTAATTTTCTGCCTACAGAAGGAGTCGTCAACCTGAGCTATGAACGGCTATGTGGTAAACTTATCGCAACACAAGATAATATTGAAAAATAAGTGCTAATAAAAAAAATCGGATGATAACATCGGTGATTCAACGAATGGCCAGCTCAGTATTCTTACCTATTTAATATTGGAATAATCTTTGGACTTAATACAACTCATCATTCTTGCATTGATACAGGGCATCACTGAATTCTTACCTGTTTCAAGTTCAGCGCATTTGATTCTGGTACCTTTATTAACCGATTGGCAGGATCAAGGTTTAGCAATAGATGTTGCTGCACATTTCGGTAGTCTCTTTGCAGTAGTCTTTTATTTAAGAAAAGATATTTCGCGCATATTGATTGCTGGCATCGACTCAATAAGAAATAAAGAAGTAACGACTCAAGACAGTAGATTATTTTGGTATCTTGCTATTGCCAGTCTCCCGGTATTAGCAGCGGGCTTTCTATTAAGAGATTTCATTTCAGCCTATCTACGTGATCCTTTAGTCATTGCCTATGCATCAATAGGGTTTGGTTTATTACTCTGGTATGCGGACGCGAAAGGAAAACGACTTCGGCAAATAGATTCTATCAATCTGCGTGATGCAATCTTGATTGGTTTAGCTCAAACACTGGCATTAGTGCCGGGTACATCACGTTCAGGGATTACAATGACAGCGGCGCTCATGTTAGGGATGGATCGAACCAGCGCAGCACGGTTTTCATTTTTAATGGCGGTACCAATCATCTTAGCTGCTGGCGGATATGAATCATTAAAATTGATTCAAATGAATGTTGGTGTGGATATAGTTAACTTTATTGTTACTGCATTACTTTCAGCTATCAGTGCATTTTTGGCAATTCATCTCTTTATGAAATTCCTCGATAAAGTTGGGATGTTGCCGTTTGTTGTTTATCGAATAGTGTTGGGTATTGTTCTGATATTTCTATTTGTCTAATTTCATTGGTTAATTATTTCATGCTTGATAAAGTGTAAATGATCCAATGACTATAAATCCGGCCCCGGCAATATAAGAAAGTATTTTTTCATCAATGTATTCGGACAATAAACTTCCTGCGATGACACCAATGGCAGATGCAACTACCAACGCTGTTGAAGAAGCAAAAAACACCGTTAGTCTACTAACCTCTTTATCTGAAGCAAACAATATTGTTGCAAGTTGAGTTTTATCACCTAATTCTGCGATAAAAACAGCTGCGAATATGGTGAAAAATATTTTTAGTTCCATTCTGTTTCCTGTGATTAATTTAGATTTCTTTTATATTTTTTATCTGTTGTTTTTTTATCTCTTGCCCAAGGATTTTACCTTCGAATCCTTGCCTTTGTAATTCACTTGTATCGATTTCGCTAGCTGCTTTCAGAGCAGACTGGAAATATTTAATCTGCGGATATTCTCTATCTTCGAATCCAGCACAGCCGCGAGCGTCTGCTTCGCAGGCGATGAGGAATTGTTCAAAGCGTTCGGGCCGTCTGAAGGCGTCCAGTTGTTCCAGTTTTTTTAAAACTGTTTCAGGTTTCATTTCTTGTATGCGATGACAATCAAGATGAAATCTTGAAACATTAACCGCAAGCTCACGGTATTTATTTGGGATGCGGTAGCGTTTACATAACTTGTCGATTATCTTTGCGCCACGTTCTTCATGACCGTAATGGCTGGGTAGTTTATCTTTTGGTGTGGTTGCCTTGCCGAGGTCATGTACCAGTACGGCAAAGCGTATTATTGGGTCATCAGATAGACGTGTCGATTGGTTCAGGCTCATGATGGTGTGCAGGCCGGCATCGATCTCAGGATGGTATTCTTCAGTTTGTGGTATGCCGAACAGGGCCTGTATTTCGGGGAAAAGTTTTTCTAGTGCGTTACAGGATTGTAATACCAATATAAAGCGTGCCGGGTATTTTCCCGATAAGGCTTTTTCCAGTTCTGTCCATACACGTTCAGGAACCAGTGCTTCTAATTCATCTGATTCAGAGATGTCTTTTAATAATGCCATTGTTTCTGGTGCAATCTTGAAACCAAGACTGGCTGCGAAACGTGCAATACGTAACACGCGTAGCGGGTCTTCTATAAAAGCAGGAGACACATGACGTAATATATTTTCTTTTAAATCCGCTACACCACCATAAGGGTCAATGAGAGTGCCGTGTTCGTCTTCGGCGATGGCATTGATAGTAAGGTCTCTGCGTTGCAGGTCATCTTCCAGTGTGACATCGGGCGAGGCATGAAAGGTAAAGCCTTTATAACCTTTACCAGATTTCCGTTCTGTACGAGCTAAAGCGTATTCTTCTTTTGTTTCAGGATGAAGGAAAACAGGAAAGTCTTTGCCAACGGGTTTGAAGCCTTTATCCAACATCACTTCTGGTGTCGCGCCGACGACGACCCAATCCCGATCTTTAACTGGAATATCTAATAGTTTGTCACGTACGGCGCCGCCGACTAAGTAAGATTGCATGTGAATATCTTGCCGATCAAATGACAATACGACAAGTTATCTTCGTGATTTTCTACGAAATTGCATATAGGCAGATCGATAGGAGATGTTGTTTAAGTATTGGGGTACGACGCTTTCTATTGCGGTTGGTTGAATATTATAGTTAGCAAGGTCATTACACTCACAAGTACTATCTGTTTTTGCTGAGAGATAGTTATCAGTAGAAAAGGGTTTGCCTGGTACAAAATCAAATACGGCAGCTTGTATGTGCGATAAGATATCATTTAATGGAATAATCTTGCGTTTCAGGCCTAATATCTGTGCGGTGTAATTAACCAGATCTTTCAGACTATAAGCTTGTGGCCCGCATAATTGGAATTTTTTATTAAAACTTTCCCGATCGTTTAGTGAGCGTGCCATCATTTCGCTAACATCTAATACATAGACTGGAGCAAACTTTGTGGCATGACAGGCTAGCGGGAAAAATAGCGGTGTCATTTTTAATAAGCCTGCAAATCGATTAAAGAAACTATCGTTTTTACCAAAGATGACTGAAGGTCGAAAACTGGTGACGTTTATTCCAGCGTTGTTTGAGTGTAAGAGTTCTTCGGCTACACCTTTGCTTCGTAAATAATGACTCTTTCCGTTTGTTGCATCCGCATTCAAAGCACTCATTTGCAAGAATCGTTTAATACCTTTCTCAGCGCATGCGCTGATTAGATTCTGGACCAGCTCAACATGTACTTTTTTGAAGCCTTTACCACTAGTTCCTTTTTCATTGAGAATGCCAATTAGATTAATGACGGCATCACAGTCGGCAAGGTGTAGTTTGAGTTTTTCCGGATCATGAATATTTGTTTGTATTAACTCCAGACCGGGTAACACAATGAGATCGTCGCGATTGTATTCACGACTACGGGTCAAAACTTTCAATTCATAACCTTCTTGGGATAAGCGATTGCACAGCGAACGACCAACGAAGCCAGTTCCTCCCAGTATTGCGATACGTTTAATTAACATGTTTATTATCCGATATTTTAATGGCGGTACAGCTCAAATTAGTAGCCAGATTATTTTTATTTGAAGTGATTAGTGCCATGCGTTCCTTTAGTGGTTTGATCCCGGTTTGCAGACGCCAATCATAGATATTAGCGTAAGTTAGAACGCGGCGGACATATTTACGAGTTTCTCTAAATGGAATTTGTTCCACCCAGATATCAGGTTCTTCACAACCTTTTTTGGGTAACCATTTTGAAACGCGATGAGGACCAGCATTATAGGCTGCTGTTGCCAAGACCATATTGCCGTTAAACCGGTCCAGCATTTGTTTCATATAAGCACTACCAATCGGGATATTGGTTTCAGCCTGTTTCAATTTGCTGGTCTTAAAACCTTTAAGACCAATACGCTTTGCGGTCTCGCTTCCTGTCTTAGGCATGACTTGCATTAAGCCAAGCGCACCAGCTGGTGATTTTACATCCTCAATGAAAGCACTCTCGGCGCGTACTAATCCATACATCCAGCTAGGATCTATATTACGTTTCTTGGCGTACTTATTAAGCAGATCAGCAAACAGGATTGGAAAACGTAGCTCTAGATTATCGTAGGCCTTGGCTCGGCCCATCGTAAAGATAGCGCGATTGTGCCATCCCCATTGTGTTACGACAGCTGCAGCCATTTGCATTTGGTAGCTTGTCATATTGTTTAGTGCATGATGCCATTCACGTCGACCGGGGTATTTCATATTCAGTTTATAGAATTCATAAGCTCGTTTAATCGCAGGCAATGATTCGATTCGATTAAACTCCTCCAGGTTCTCTGGTAAGGGGTGATTATTCATGTCGTAGGCAACATTAACTCTATCAGCAGCCAGGAAACCGTAATAATCACGTTCTTTTGCAAGCGCTGCATAAATTTCTTTTGCCTTATCAGGCTCGCCGGTTTCTTCCAAGGCACGTGCGTGCCAATAACGCCAGCGCATTTCTAGATCGACATCAGGAACTTGTCCCGTCGTCCACTTTTTTAAGATAGGCCAGTCATGATTTGCCAGCGCAAGGCGTAATCGATAATGAAATACTTTGTCATTAACATGGCGATTATCAATTTGGTCTAGCAGCTGTAATGCGAGTTTACTTTTATTACTCGCCGCGCGAATGGCGAGAGTGCGTTCTATCTCAGCGACTTCATCAGATGTAAAAGAAAACTGTTCTTCTAGTGCATCGAGGCGTTTAATAGCCTTGCCAACATCTTTTCTGGCTAAACGTAAAATACCATGTGTCAGAATCTCTCTGGCAATAGGCGTATCTTCAAGTTTTGGTTTAAGTGTATATTTATAAGGGTTTTGATGTATTTGAACCCATTGTTTCGCAAGTGCCTTATGTTTTGGATCGAGACGAGTAGATAAATAATTAACTAAACTAAGCTGATTATTTTGCATCGATAAACGGAGACGCTCCCACACCAACTCATCAGTCATCAAGTCACTCTTGTATAGCAATGCAAAAGCAGGATCGCATTGGGAAGGCAGTGAATTACCCGCGAGCCAAGTAGTACGAATATCTTCTAACAGGAACGTGTCGTTATTCGTTTTGATTCTGGCCTGTAGCTGATAACACTGCAGGGTGGTATTAGATTGCGGCGTGTAGTTATCTAGGAAGGTTTGCCAATGACCTCGCTTCACCAAGAGTTTCAACCATGATTTCCGTAAGCCGGCGGTTACAGGTAGATCAGGGTAACGATTGAGGAAGGTTATAATCTCGCCATCTTTCAACTTCCAGAGATGCTTTCGTAAGTACTCGTAGCGCAAATAAGGATAGAGTGGATAATCTTTTAGTGTGTTTGCTATTTTACCGAATGTCTTATATTGCTTTGTATCCAATGCTTTTTTAGCAGCGAGATAATCCTTGCGCTGAGATTCAATCGATTTAGCGAAGGCAGGCGTGGTTAATATTGCCAAGATAGTGATGAAAAGCAGCATTAGCAACGTTTGCTGCATTGTAGGCATCAAAGAGGCCTTATTGGTTATTATCGAGGCTGTTTTTTGCATTGGTTGATTGTATTAAAAATTAACATTAAGAATTGTCCATATTCAACAAAAGTTCGCAATATTTTGCCTATAGACAGTTAAGATAAGCAGTCATATTTCTTGACAGCTAACGTGCCGTTCCGAATAAATAGTTTAAGGCATAGCATGCCGCTCTTCATTAATAATTCATGGTATAACATACCTTAACCGTACCTTATCAATCATTCACGATAAAATGACTTATGTTCGCTGAAATTACATTACAAATAATCATTTTTTACGCTTTAGCTGGGATTTTTGCCGGGCTTATCGGTGGCATGATCGGTTTAAGTGGCGGTGTCATTATTGTCCCTGTTTTGCATTTCTTGTTTATCCAACAAGGGTTCCCTTTGGAAATACTCATGCAATTGGCTGTGACGACATCATTGGCGACAATTATTGTGACATCTTCATCTGCAACCTATGTGCACCACAAAAAAGGCGCTGTCTTGTGGCCGGCGGCGAATCGCCTTGCACCAGGCTTATTAATAGGCGCTTGTCTGGGAGCTTTATTAGCTGATTATTTCTCGAGTTTCGTTTTGAGAACGATCTTTGGTGTATTCGAAATATTGGTTGGAATTCAAATATGGCTAGATTTTAAACCTAAGGCACATTCAGTACTACCAGGAACTCCCGGTCTGGTGGGGTCTGGTGTTGCTATTGGCCTACTATCAACCTTGATGGGGATTGGTGGTGGTACTCTGACGGTGCCATTTCTACTGTGGTGTAATGTCAATATGCGAAATACTGTTGCAGTATCGTCAGCATGTGGATTTCCGATAGCGGTTGCGGCAACAATTGCATTGGTTATTGCCGGCTCGGATGAACAGGCTGTTCCGGCGTATTCTCTGGGTTATTTATATTGGCCTGCCGCAATCATCATTAGCGCGATGACAATTTTTTCTGCGCCTTTGGGTGCTCGTTTGGCTCACTATCTTCCAATTATCACTTTAAAACGTGTTTTTGCTGTTGTCCTGGTGATAGTAGGAATACGGATGCTTGTACCTTAAATCACTCATAATAAACGGCATGTTATATAAAAGGTGAATCTGTGGCGCTTGTTTGGGATCAATACTGTTTTAAAAATACCGATTTACAAACCGAGAAAGTATCAAGCAAGGTAAGTGAAAATGAAGAGACTGCTGAAGAGAATAAAAATCTGTATTGTAAATTCTGTAAGAATTATATCACCGCCCTAAGTGCAGCTATCGCTATCAATGGTGAGCATACACATACTTTTTCTAATCCTGCTGGATATACCTACACTATTAATTGCTTTCAATCGGCGCCTGGCTGTCTAATTGTTGGGGATCGTACTGATGAATATACCTGGTTTAGTGATCATCAGTGGCAGCTAACCGTTTGTCATTCATGTAAAGAGCAGCTCGGTTGGCTATTTTCCAATGACCAACAGTTTTATGCATTAATTGCTGATCGATTAAGATTAGAGTAGTAGTGATTATTTCAATTCAGGCTTATAGAGAAAGCCAAGGAAAAAAGAAATAACAATAAAAAATAATGAGATGTAGAGGTCCCTAATGAGGATATAGAGCACTAAGCCAAGTATCGCGGGTAGATTGCACAAAGACATACCGATAACGATGTAGGTAATATAGGTTTGTAAATCGATTGCTGTGTTATCAATACCAAGCAGAATATTGTCTCTAATCTTATTCTGATGGCGTTTAAACCGACCTAACAGTACTAAAGAGAGCGGAATACTTAATATGCAGATGCCGATTAAAATATTTTTCAAATCTGGCAAGATAGCTTCTTGTAGTTGCAACTTGTCCATATAAAAAACAACAATTAGAAACATCGGTGAACTGGCGAGCATACCAAACCAAAGGATCTTGCTGTTATTTCTAATATGCGTATCGTTTAATTGTTGTGGTTTATTCATTGAATGCAATTTTTCAAGTAAAGATAATGTTAGGTATTTATAACATGACGATATTACAAAAAACACTCAGCTTTAATACTAAAGCACGGCAGGCACACGAATTCACCCGTGAGGTACAAATGTTTGTTGCTGATAGCGGCATAGGTATTGGTCTATGTCATCTGTTTATACAGCACACCAGCGCTTCGCTAATGTTGTGTGAGAATGCTGACCCAGATGTGCGTATTGATCTGGAAACCTTCATGCAAAGTGTTGCGCCGGATGGCGACCCCATGTTCTGTCATACAACTGAAGGGCCAGATGATATGCCAGCGCATATCCGCACATTGATAACCAATGTTAGCCTGACTATTCCCATTACAGATTCAATGTGCCAGTTGGGAACCTGGCAGGGAATTTATTTATGGGAACATAGGGCCCAATCACATAGTCGTAATGTCATCATGACAATTAATGGAGAATAAAAATGGCGAAGGCAAGCTGGAATGAAGTCGTAATAGCAGAAAGTGATGTTTATGAAAAAGTGGAGGGTAATATTTATTTTCCTTCTGATTCAATTAATAAAGAATATTTTAAAGAAAGCGACACACATTCAACCTGTTTCTGGAAAGGTAAAGCCAGTTACTATGATGTAGAAGTGAACGGGGAAACAAATAAAGATGCTGCTTGGTATTATCCTGATCCAAAATCAAAAGCAGAAAATATTAAAGATCATGTGGCGTTCTGGAAAGGGGTAGATGTAACAGAATAATATTGAGATTAGTATTTAACTAAGTTCAGCTTTCGGCTGGAAGCGGTAGTTAATAAAATTCATTAAAAGTTGTTGCTTCATACCCAAAGCGGACGTTTTAATAATACTGTTATGTGTCACTCATTCTGGAATAATTTATGTTTGTAGTAATTCTGAAAGCAACTATTGGTGATCTCGGTCAGGAGTATACGGAAGCACTTGAGCAAATGAAAAGGTTGGCCTTTGAAGAATATGGCTGTCTTGAGTTCACCGCAATGATGGACGGAAATAAACGAATGGCGCTCTCATACTGGGAGTCCGAAGAACAAATAAGAAACTGGAAACAAAATTGTGAGCATTTAAAAACTCAGGATCAAGCTCAAAAGACATGGTATAAATCCTATTCAGTACAGGTAGCTGAGATCACACGTGAATATAGTTTCAGCACATAACAAAACGCACCAGTCGTGCCGGATACCGCTGTGCTAGTCGTTAACTTCCGCTACTGGCCGATAGCAGTAACTGTCACTTTTATTGTTTAGCGCCTAACCGTAGTGCTCTTTCTTTTCTTTTATCCAAATCAGTTTGATCTTCTTCCCATCCCTGGCTATGTAGCATGATGATATTGCTTAATGCTTGTATGTGTTCATCATCATTGTTTAATGCGGGAATATAAGAAAACTTTTCGCCGCCGGCCTCAAGGAAAAATGTTCTATTTTGTATATCGATTTCTTCAAGCGTTTCCAGACAATCGGCTGAAAAACCGGGGCAAATAATTTGTACATGTTTTGTGCCTTTTGCGCCGAGTTCTTTTAAGGTGATATCGGTGTAAGGTTGTAACCATTCTTTCGGACCAAAGCGGGACTGAAAGGTGAGTTGCCATTCGTCATCATTTAGTTCGAGCTTTTCAGCGACTGATCGTGCTGTCTTATAACATTCGCAGTGATAAGGATCGCCTTTAAGTAAATAATCTTTTGGTAAGCCATGAAAAGAAAACAATAGTTTGTCAGGCTTAGAATTTGTTTCCCAGTATTTACTAATGCTGTTTGCTAATGCATTTATATAATCAGGATTGTCATGATAGTGATTAATCATTCTTATTTCAGGAATCAAACGCCAGGTTTTTAAAACATCTGAAACTGCATCCAAAGTTGAAGCGGTTGTAGAGGCTGAATATTGTGGATAAAGCGGAAATATCAATACACGATTGGCATTTGCATCACGCAGTTTTTCCAAACCAGATTTTATTGATGGATTGCCATAACGCATGGCCAGTTCTACCTTAACGGGTCCTGAAAATCGATTATCAAGTTCCTGCTGAATACTGACTGCTTGTTTTTTGCAGATAGAGAGTAATGGCGAGCCATCTTCTGTCCAGACTTTCTCATAAGCTTCTGCTGAACGCTTTGGACGGGTGCGTAAAATCACACCATGTAATACAAACCACCATATTAACTTTGGTACTTCAATAACGCGCGAGTCTGAAAGAAACTCCGCTAGATATTTACGTAAGGCAGCAGGTGTCGGTGCATCCGGTGTGCCTAAATTAGTGACCAGGACACCGGTACAAGCGGGTATATCATGTCTATAATCAGGATTGCCTTTATATTTCATAACACCATTTATATAGGAGTCGAGCGTGTTTGTAAAAAATATTAATGAATGTCCGGAATTTATTGCCAATGATGGTTGCTTAATACGGGAATGGATACACCCAAAAAATGACTCGGTTGAGTTGCCGTACTCGGTTGCAATGGCAACTGTTGAGATAGGCAAACAAAGTTACAAACATAAGCTGGAACAAACAGAAGTCTATATTGTATTTTCAGGGCAAGGTGTCATGCATATAAATGATGAAAAGCAAGAAGTGGATTCCGGTGAAGCCATACTAGTGCCAGCAGGAGCGACTCAATGGATAGAGAATATAGGTGATGAAGAATTATGTTTTATTGCTATTGTTAATCCGCCCTGGAGTGATACAGGCGATATAAGAGTTGAGGATTAGATATTCATTGTGTCAAACTAATTGAGAACATTGCCCGCATTTCCATCTGCTGTGAATGAGGGTAATGACAACGCTTACCTGAAACGGAAGGAGTGGTTACTTAGTCGTTAAAAGGTAGATAAAAGGGCGATTTTACTTCTTGTTGATAGCCTGTCTCTTGACTACTTAATCCATAAAAGCTTTGTGAATTTTATGATTTCCTTATGTAGATCACGGAAACCACAGGAATGCGGTGTACAACCCCTCGCACCGAGTGTTGATTCCCAATCTTCAGGTAAGGCAACATTGGGCCTGCCTGTCATTGGGTAAATTTAGATGACGCTATAGTCAGTTAGTCCTCAAATGTTGAGTTTATTACCGTCAGTTTTAGATAAATTTATATCAGGAAGACTCGTTCCGAAAAGATGATCGCAAGCACTATCATCTTCATAAATTGGTAGGTTAGCTGATAATTGATCAAGGCTAATTTAATGAGTCTAGGAATATTTTGAAGATTGTTTTTTACGTAGTAGATTCCGATATTCAATGTGAATCTTTTTACATCGGTCACCGAGCTCAGATTTATCGTCAATATTATCGACATAAAAACGAATCAAAGACCGTATTGGGCCTTCAACGATGTTGTATTCAATATTTCCATCAGCAACTTTGCTTATTTTTTTTAAATAACGTATTAAAAACCATTCTGTGGTGTAGGCCTCAATTTCTGCTTGTTCGATCTCTTTAATATGTTTTATTACATAGAGACGGAAGTCACCGAAATAGATCTTTTTCATAAGCCTGATAGTATAAATATCAACATCTGCTTATTTTATCCTATACAAGAAAATGAAAATATCGCTATTGAACTAATTAATACTATTTTTATTGCGCATTTTCCAGGGCTGCGATTCGTTCTTCCAACGGAGGGTGACTCATGAATAGACGTTTAAAGCCTGTTGGTACTCCACCACTGATTCCAAATGCAGACATCTCGTCTGGAAGTGATTGTGGATTGCTGACTTGTTGAAGACGGCGCAAGGCAGAAATCATTTTTTCCCGGCCGGCTAGATAGGCGCCGCCTTCATCAGCTTTAAATTCGCGTCGACGAGAGAACCACATGACGATCGTACTTGCGAGCACAGATAAAATCATTTGTACGAAAATGACTCCAATCCAATAGCCTGGTCCGTGTCCCCGTTCGATTTTAAACACAAGTCGATCGAGCAGGTGACCAATAACTCTGGAAAAGAATATGACAAAGGTGTTGACCACGCCTTGAATCAAAGCAAGCGTTACCATATCGCCATTCGCGACGTGACTAATTTCATGCCCCAACACAGCTTCAACTTCACCTTGGTTCATGTTATCTAAAAGGCCCTGACTAACAGCAACTAATGCTGCATTTTTATTCATGCCGGTAGCAAAGGCATTAGGTTGTGGTGAATTGAATATACCTAGTTCAGGCATTTTAATACCTGCTTCTCTTGCCTGCATTTCAACAGTTGATACTAACCACTCTTCTTGTTGTGTTGTCGGTGTTTCGATCAATTTAACGCCCATTGTCTTTTTTGCCATCCATTTTGAAATGGCTAGCGAGATAAGCGATCCACCCATACCAAAGACAGCAGAGAAGATCAGCAAGGAATTCAGGTTCAAGCCACCGCCTTGTTGTTCTAATGCGGTATCTATACCTAGTAAGCGCATGCTTATGCTAAGCACAATCATAATGGCAATGTTGGTGCCAAAGAAAAGTAACATCCGTAACATCTTGTACAGGCTCCTTAATTAATAATTACTATATAGATTGTAGCGTATTCAAAAAATTCAATAGATTATGTTTTTCTTAGAACAAGCATAGGTGAACTAGCGAGCACTTTACGCGTGCCGATTAATCCAGTAGCAACAATTATTAAACAACAAACCAAAGGTGCTACTAGCCAGAGGAGAGGATTAATGACGATGTCCATCTTGAATACATATTCTGCCAGCGCCAATTCGATTATTGATGCTGCTATGGCAGATAATATGCCGGTAATTATCCCCAGGAGCATAAACTCCGCGATTAAACCGGAAATAATTTGTTTGCGGCTTGCGCCGAGTGCACTCATAAGTGCTGATTCGTGTGTGCGTTCATCATGAGTGCTCTGCAGAGCAGCAAATAAAACAGCGATGCCGGTCAGAATGGTAAATATAAAAACGAACTCAACCGTGCGCACAACTTGATTCATAATCGCTCTGACTTGCTTTAAAATAGCATCGATATCAAAGACAGTAACGCTTGGGTATCGTTTAACGAGGTCTATCAATACAGAACGTTTTGAATCGGGGATAAATAGGCTGCTGATAAACGTACCAGGGTATGTCATTAAGGCGTTAGTATTCGAGACCACAAAAAAATTAGCATTGAATGAGTCCCACTCGACCCAGCGAAGATTGCTAACCTTACCTTTTATTTCTTGACCGGCAATAGAATAGCTTAAGTTGTCTCCGATCTTTATGCCTAGTGTTTCGGCAATACCTTCCTCTACTGAAAAATAATTTTCGATATTTTCACTTTCAGCCCACCATTCACCTGCCACTAAACGGTTATCCCTCTGCATTTTATCCGCATATGACAAATTAAATTCTCGTGCAGCAAGTCGGGTCGCACGCGGGTTTTCATAATCATCTGGATTTACATGGGTATAATTGATTTTTGTCAATCGCCCACGGATCATTGGATATAGCGCTATGTCATTTTTTAATGATGTTGATAGATGCTCCCGTATGCTCTCAACTTGATCGGGTTGAATATTAATTAAAAAATAATTTGGTGCGTCATCGGGTAAACGATTTTGCCAACCGGCTAATAAATCTGTGCGTACCAAAGTGAGTAATAACATGACAGTGACACCAATGCCGATACCCATTATCTGCATCACACTTTGATTTGATCGACGCGATACATTCGCTAAGCCATAACGAGCAGCCATCTTTAGCTTTGGCTGTAGTTGCTTCAGTAGTTTAATAATTATCTTTGCCGAGACTGCGAGTACTATAGCTGTCAAAAATAAACCGAGTACCGTATATATCGTTAATGTTATGTCACCTGATTGCCATGGGCTGAGCAAAACTAATGCGATGATCGCGATTGTATATATGACGTAGTTATTTAAGGGCAATGGAGTTAAATCTTTACGCAATACTCTTAGTGGTGATATTTTTCTTAAACGCATCAGTTGAGGTAATGCGAACGCTAATACGGTAATCAACCCTGTGAATATCCCGGAGAAAACGGGCCGCCATGATGGCTTAGGTAATGATTGTTGTGTCATGCCAATCATCATTTGGTTTAAGCCTTCTTGAGCAAAAAAACCGATGGCGCAACCAATCAAACTGCAGATAAGGCCAAGCATCATTAGTTGGTAGAAATAGATCTGTGTTATTTCCCGTTGCTGTAGTCCTAAACAACGCATGATGGCGCAATTATCATAATGTCTGACTGCGAATCGTTGTGCAGACATTGCTATAGCCAGACCAGCTAAGGCAATACTGACTAATGCTGCCAGTCCTAAGAACTGTTCAGCGCGCACGAGTGCAGTCTTAATCTCCGGACGGGCATCCTTTATGCCTTGTACACGTACATTTTCATTTTTATCTAGTTTAAGTTGGTCTCGGTATAGATCTATGGATTCAGATTTTCCGCCTAGTAATAATCGATATTGAATACGGCTGCCGGGTAAGATTAATTTCGTTTTGTCCAGATCAGCACGGTTCATCAACAATCGAGGTGCTATGTTGAAGAGGTCGCCGCCGCGATCTGGTTCGTATGTTAAAATTTTATCAACGATTAATTCAGCAGCTCCTACATTGATTGATTCGCCTAGCTTGACCTGCAAGGCTTGCATTAAACGACTGTCTACCCAAACTATACCTGATGCAGGAATAGAGTCATTGATTTGCTCCTGGTTAAATAGATCATCACTCGTCCTCAGGTGTCCACGTATGGGGTAATTAGCATCTACTGCTTTAACTTCAGCCAGCTCAAGGTTATCGCCATTAACCACAACACTACGAAAGCTCTCGTTAAGCGAAATGATTAATCCTGCACCATCAGCGCTATCTATATATTCATTCTTTATTTTAGCCGATGAGATTAAGACCAGATCAGCTGCGAGTAACTCTGTTGCTTGTTGTTCCGTTGCACGTCTAACACGGTCGGTAAAAAAACTTACCGAGGAGAGACAGGCGACAGCGATCAGGATTGAAATACCTATCAGACGAAGTTCGCCCGAATACCAATCTCTTTTTAATCCAGTGGAGGCGAATTTGAACGTATTCATTATGTATTTTTGGTAATTTGTCCGCCCGCCATGATTACTTTTCGATCACACAGACTCGCTAAGGCATCGTCATGAGTCACCATCACAAGTGTTGTGCCATTATCTTTATTCATTTTGAATATAAGATCGATAATTCTCTGGGCGGTTTTTTGATCCAGGTTGCCCGTTGGCTCATCTGCAAATAATATTTTAGGGTTACTTGCAAAAGCACGGGCGATAGCAACACGTTGTTGTTCTCCACCAGAGAGCTGGTTTGGGTAGTGATGTATTCGATCACTTAATCCGACGTCGGCTAATTTTTGTTTGGCGATTTCATCTGCCTGTTCTGACCCAGCAAGTTCAAGCGGTAATGCAGTATTTTCTAACGCTGTTAGGCCAGGCAACAGATGAAAGGATTGAAATACAAAACCAACGGATTGATTACGAATTTGCGCTCTGCCATCCTCATCTAAATCGTTTAAGATGGTGCCGTTTAGAATAACTTTGCCTGATGTGGGTATATCCAGTCCTGCGAGTAATCCTAATAATGTTGATTTGCCCGAGCCAGATACACCAATAACCGCTAAACTTTCGCCTTGTTTAATAGACAAATTAATATCATCGAGGATAGTGAGTGTTCCTTCGGGACTAGACACTTGCTTTCCAAGAGCCTTAGCTTGCACAATATTGTTACTATTTGAATCCATGTTTATGTATTACCGAACCTTAATTTTTGTTTTTTGTTTATTTTCTTTCCCTGTCCATGCACAAGAAAAGACGATACTTATATTAGGCGACAGCCTAAGCGCAGCTTATGGTATACCAGTAGAAGATGGCTGGGTATCATTACTGGAACAACGATTAGTCAGACAAAATTTGGAGCATAAAGTTGTTAACGCCAGCATAAGTGGTGAGACAACCTTGGGTGTTAAAACTCGACTCGAGAAATTATTAAATGAATACAGTCCTGAACTCGTCGTTATAGAATTAGGTGCAAATGATGGGTTACGCGGATTTGCACTTAGCGAGATAGAGCAAAACTTATCAGATATAGTTAATAATATAAAAAAAACTAATGCGGTTATATTACTAGTACCAATGCAACTACCGCCCAATTATGGTGCAGCTTATAATCAGCGTTTTATGTCAATCTATGAGTCAGTTACTGAAAAACAAGATGTTCGTTTGTCACCATTCATTCTTAAAGATATCGCACAGCATCCGGATTTAATGCAGGCTGATGGGCTTCATCCTGTCAAGGAAGCTCAAGCAATAATGTTGGAAAATCTCTGGCCTAGTCTGGAACCATTAATCATCAGATGAAATATTGTTGTTACTGTAGTGCCGAATTAGTCTATGACATCCCAAGTGATGATAATCGGCATCGCCATATTTGTCAGTCGTGCGATATTGTTCATTATCAGAACCCTAAAATTGTTGCTGGTTGTATCCCTGTTTGGGAAGATAAAATATTACTTTGTAAACGAGCGATAGAACCAAGGTTAGGTTATTGGACCTTACCTGCTGGGTTTATGGAAATGGGTGAGTCTACACTTGAGGCCGGTATTAGGGAGACCCTTGAAGAAGCCAATGCGCGTGTTGAGGTAGAAGATCTTTATGCTGTTTTTAATTTACCTTATGTTGATCAGGTTTATATGATGTATCGATCAAGGTTATTAGACCTGGATTTTTCGGCGGGTGTTGAAAGTTTGGAAGTAAAATTATTTAAGGAAGATGAAATCCCATGGGATGAACTGGCATATGCAACAATTAGAGAAACGTTAAAGCTTTATCTGGAAGATAAAAAGGCAGGAAAATTCCAGTTACACACCGGAGACGTCATAAAAAACAACAGTCGTTATGACTTCATTGAAACCTTAATTTAAAAAGCAAGAAACTAAATTAAACTTCAACCCACTTACCATTGCTGGCTTCGTAATTCTTACTTTCGTTAGAGATACGATCACCGTTATCAAATTCTTCGTCATTCCAGTAACATTTCATGTCTGCCTGCGTTAAAACAGTCGCGTCATCATCAACCGGGCCGGTAACTGGCGATGTCTTTTTAGCCGGGTCTGCTGCATCTACTGGTTTTGGGTCTGACATTGTTTTCTCCCTTTAGATGTAATTTTTAAGCTATTTTAATCTCTGGAATTAATTTCTTCCAGCTTTCACTACAAAAATAGCTTACTAGCGCAGTTTGGCCTTGTCACTTATATGCGCCAGAATAATACTAGTTGAATCTGTTTCACAATTAAAAACAGCACTGTTGTCCTGTTTTGCCTTGGGCTCATCAGACACACAGCAGATGCAAATTAAGCCTGCCTGGTTTAACGAACGACTTATTTCTTCAATGTTGCCGTCAATTTCATCCTGGTTCAGTACGATACTGACGTGGCCACTATCAAACAGTTGTCGTTCAAGTTCTTGTGCAGATTGAACATTATTTTGACCCTGCAACCAAGCAGTGAAAGCATGTTGGCCGTACCGTGCAACGCGCTCTTCCATACTAACCGCCTGAATATCTGCATTATCAGCAAGACCGGTGATCATACCCGCACCAACGGTGACATTGCTTAATCGGTCAATAATGATGAATGCGCCAGTTCCTTTGCATAAGCGATAGGGATCAATTGCGGCAGTTGACGTGAGTGTTACATCGCAATGGCCGATTTCATTCAGATTGAGTTCGTTTGCTTCTAATTTATCCATAGAGTTGACATCAATCCGATGATGGATCTTCGAGACAGCGCCAGTAATAGTCCTGGTAGCACGTTTTATGTAATACTCTTTGCCAACATTTAATGCCTGTTCAGTCATCCAGACGATATTCGCTTCGAACTTGTTCCCTAACGCAGGCTGATTATCACTGTGCGTAATCATGTCTCCACGACTGACATCTATCTCATCGTTGAGCGTAAGTGTAACGGCCATAGGCGGGAAGGCTTGCTCTAGCTCACCTTCGTAAGTCACAATTGATTTTATCGTGCTTGTTTTTCCAGAAGGCAACACGGTTACTTTATCGTTCTTGCGAACAATCCCTGAAGCAAGAGTACCGCAATAACCCCGAAAATTGAGGTCCGGACGGTTGACGTATTGCACCGGAAAACGCATATCTTCGAAGTTTCTATCATTAGCAATCTCGACAGATTCTAAAATTTGCATCAACGGCTCTTCGTCATACCAAGGCATCTCGGTACTTTGATTAACAACATTCTCACCTTTCAATGCAGAGATAGGGATAAACTTAATATCAGCGCGGTCTAGTTTGGTGGTGAAATTTAGATAGTCTGTTTTGATCTTGTTATAGACATCTTCATCGTAATCAACCAGATCCATTTTGTTGATAGCAACGATAATGTGCTTTAGTCCAAGCAAGGAAGAAATAATGGTATGACGCCGAGTTTGAACTTGTACACCATGCCGCGCATCGATAAGGATGATAGCTAGGTCGCAAGTTGATGCACCTGTTGCCATATTGCGAGTATATTGTTCATGTCCGGGTGTATCAGCAATGATAAATTTGCGTTTAGCAGTTGAAAAATATCGATAGGCAACATCAATGGTAATGCCTTGTTCACGTTCTGCCTGTAAGCCATCAACAAGTAATGCTAAGTCAACATCATCACCTGTCGTGCCTGATTTAACACTATCGGCAGTAATCGCGGCCAGTTGATCTTCATAGATCATTTTTGAATCGTGTAATAAACGTCCAATCAGTGTGCTTTTACCATCATCTACACTTCCGCAGGTCAATAAGCGTAATAATTCTTTCTGCTCATGCTGTTCAAGATAAGCATCGATATCAGTACTAATAAGTTCGGATTGATGTGACATGTTAGAAATAACCTTCGCGTTTCTTTTCTTCCATTGAACCGGCTTGATCGTGATCAATTACCCGACCCTGACGTTCAGATGTTTTGGTTAATAACATTTCCTGAATAATTTCAGGCAAGCTTGTTGCTGTTGATTCAACTGCACCAGTAAGTGGGTAACAGCCGAGTGTGCGAAAACGTACCATTTTCATTTCAGGCGTTTCTCCCGGTTCTAATGGCATGCGCTCATCGTCGACCATTATGTCAACGCCATCTCTGTTCACAATCGGACGCTCTGCAGCAAAATACAATGGCACAATAGGGATATTCTCTAAATGAATGTATTGCCAGATATCAAGTTCAGTCCAGTTGGACAAGGGGAATACACGAATACTTTCGCCTTTATCAATTTTACCGTTATAGATATTCCATAATTCAGGGCGCTGGTTTTTCGGATCCCAGTGGTGATTTTTATCACGAAAAGAATAAATGCGTTCTTTCGCTCTTGATTTTTCTTCATCACGACGAGCCCCACCAAATGCAGCATCAAACTTATACTTATTTAATGCTTGTTTAAGCGCGTCGGTTTTCATAATAGTAGTATGTTTTTGGCTGCCAACAGTAAATGGACTAACGCCTGCTGCTACACCTTCTTGGTTAGTATAGACAAGTAGTTCTAAACCAAGGTTTTTTGCTAATTCATCACGAAATTTAATCATCTCCTTAAATTTCCAGGTGGTATCAACGTGTAATAGTGGAAATGGAGGTTTTCCAGGTGCAAAGGCCTTTAATGCCAATTGCAACATCACCGCAGAATCTTTGCCAACTGAATACAGCATGACCGGCTTATCGAATTCAGCGGCGACTTCACGGATGATATGAATACTCTCTGCTTCGAGTTGTTTCAGATGTGTTAGCTTATAATTGGTCATCAAAGATCTACATAAATTATTTTAGGAATAAAGAGCGTGAAAACGAACTCAGTTCAGTCCGAGATTCAAAAAGCGGGGCATTATAGCAGAACATCGAATATGGGCTAGCGTGCGATGAAAGCATCTCTGAATCGAGCAGCAAAAGACGATCTATCTTGCGTTACGCAGAAGGTAGACATGGTTCATCTCAAAAGCTGTACAAGACCGGGAACTATCCTGAACATCTGTTGATAAATATATGCTCCTGCTGTTGACACCTTAGAAAATTAGACTATATTTAGCACTCACTAATTAAGAGTGCTAACAATTCAGTTGGTACTATATTAATCAATAGGTTAGGAATTAAGGAGGGCAATCTTTATGAATATCCGACCATTACATGATCGTGTGATCGTGAAACGTGTGGAAGAGGAAAAAACGTCGCAGGGTGGAATTATTATCCCTGATTCAGCCACAGAGAAACCCGTAGAAGGTGAAATTATTGCTGTTGGTAATGGCAAATTACTGGATAACGGTGAACTACGTAAGCTGGATCTTAAGAAAGGTGACAAGGTGTTGTTTGGCAAGTACTCCGGTACTGAAGTCAAAGTCAGTGGCGATGATTTTCTCGTCCTGCGTGAAGACGACATCATGGGCGTCATCGAGTAATTCAAATTATTAATATAGTCAGGAGAAAATAATCATGGCTGCAAAAGAAGTAAAATTTTCGGACGACGCCCGTTCAAGTATGGCAAGAGGCGTAAACGTTCTGGCGAATGCGGTAAAGCAAACGCTCGGTCCTAAGGGTCGCAATGTAATTCTGGACAAGAGCTTTGGTGCTCCAACCGTCACTAAAGATGGTGTGTCAGTAGCGAAAGAAATCGAACTTGAAGACAAGTTTGAAAACATGGGCGCTCAGATGGTTAAGGAAGTTGCTTCCAAGACTTCTGACGTCGCTGGTGACGGTACAACCACTGCTACCGTTCTTGCACAAGCTATCGTGCGTGAAGGTCAAAAAGCGGTAACTGCGGGTACTAACCCAATGGATATCAAACGCGGTATCGATAAGGCAGTTACGGCAGCAGTTAAAGAGTTGCAGAAACTTTCAAAGCCTTGTGAAGATAGCAAGGCGATTGCACAGGTTGGTACTATCTCTGCAAACTCTGATGAAAACATCGGTAATATCATTGCAGAAGCAATGGGTAAAGTGGGTAAAGAAGGAGTAATCACCGTCGAAGAAGGTTCAGGTTTGGAAAATGAACTCGATGTTGTAGAAGGTATGCAATTTGATCGCGGTTATCTTTCTCCTTACTTCATCAACGACCAACAAACGATGAGTGTTGAATTGGAAGCACCTTTCATTTTACTTTATGACAAGAAGATCTCTAACGTTCGTGATTTGTTACCAATTCTTGAAGGTGTTGCGAAAGCAGGTAAGCCTTTATTGATCGTAGCTGAAGACATCGAAGGTGAAGCTTTGGCAACCTTGGTTGTTAACAATATGCGCGGTATCGTTAAAGTTGCTGCTGTTAAAGCACCTGGTTTTGGTGATCGTCGTAAAGCTATGCTTGAAGACCTTGCTATTCTTACTGGTGGTACCGTCATTTCTGAAGAAGTCGGTTTAAGTCTTGAAAAATCAACTCTGGAAGATCTGGGTGGTGCTAAGCGTGTTCAAATTACCAAAGAAAACACTACGATTATTGATGGTGAAGGTAAGACCAAAGATATCGAAGGCCGCGTAACGCAAATTCGTCAGCAGGTTGAAGATTCAACATCTGATTACGATCGTGAAAAACTACAAGAGCGTGTTGCAAAACTTGCTGGTGGTGTTGCGGTAATCAAGGTTGGTGCTGCTACTGAAATTGAGATGAAGGAAAAGAAAGCACGTGTTGAAGATGCATTACATTCAACCCGCGCTGCTGTAGAAGAAGGTGTTGTACCTGGCGGTGGTGTTGCATTACTCCGTACTTTGAAAGCGGTTTCTAAGGTTGAAGGTAGCAATCATGATCAACAGATTGGTATTGATATCCTGAAACGTGCGATTGAAGAGCCACTACGTCAAATCGTAACCAATGCCGGTGAAGAAGCCTCAGTTATTCTGAATGACGTTGCGAAAGGTAAAGGTAACTATGGTTACAATGCAGCAAATGGTGAATTTGGCGATATGATTGAGATGGGTATTCTTGATCCAACCAAAGTAACACGATCTGCGTTACAAAATGCAGCATCAGTTGCAAGTCTATTGTTAACGACTGAAGCGATGGTTGCTGAAATCCCTCAGGAAGATCACGGCCATGGCGGTGGTGGTGGTATGCCTGATATGGGTGGTATGGGTGGTATGGGCGGAATGATGTAATTCCTCCTGACACCTTAGTCCACTTAAGCCTTGATATTTAGCTTAAGTTGAAGTGTTACTGAAACCAACCTGCATTTCTGTGTAGGTTGGTTTTTTTATGAGAGAACTCAAAACTATATCACTCTAATTTTTAACTTAGATGGATGTTGATGTATAAAATGTCGTTTCATTTCGTATAATTAGATAATCACAGGAAAGTTCATGGTTCAGGCTCGACTGTTTTATTATTTTGCGGCGCTTTAATGTCTAGAAAATTTTTTAAGGAGAACAATAATGTTACGTATCCTATCGATGCTGTTTATTGGGTTAATGATACCTGTGGTTGGTACTGGCACTGAAAAAGATGACCATGGAAGCGTTTCTAATCACGCGAATTGGGATTATTCAAAGGAGCGAGGGCCAAACCATTGGGGAGAATTGGATCCCGCCTATATTTTAGCGGCAGTGGGTGGTTCACAGTCACCTATTGATATTCTGCCAAGTGAGTCCATTAGTGCCGATCTGCCTTCACTTGAAATAGAGGCACACCCTCAGGCGCTGCATAAGTTAAACAATGGGCATACCGTTGAAGTCATTTGTCCTGGTGCAGGTACAATGCGTTTTGGCACCCATGAATACGAATTGCGCCAATTCCATTTTCATGCGCCGAGCGAACACACGATTAACGGTGAGCATGCCAAAGTCGAACTACATTTTGTCCATGCAGATAATGAAGGTCATCTGGCAGTTATTGGAGTCTTATTTTTTGAGGGCGAGGCTGAACACCCTGGAATTTGGGAAATACTTGCGGATGGCCCGGTTTTACATGCGGGTGATGAAGTGACTGTAGAATCTAAACGTGTAGATATTAGTCAACTTCTCCCCGAATCGCTCGACTATTACACCTATGATGGTTCATTGACGACACCGCCAGCGAGTGAAGGTGTACGTTGGTTCGTTCTTAAGCAGCCACTTCACTTAACTGGAGAACAAATTAAAGCTATTGAGCAAGCTTACTATAGCAATAACCGACCAACACAACCTTTAAATGCACGCTTTGTATTAACACAGGACGTTAATTAAAGTTTTTTACATAATTATCGAAAACGAGCGCGACAACAGTCTCGCTGTGATTATTTTTAATACTGCTTTCAACGTATCTCTAAAGCTAAACAAGTAATGCGCTTAGATAAGTTGAATGTTCTAATTATTAGCATCATCATTAGAGTGCTAGCTTCCCTTTATATAAAACTATCTATATGTTCTAAAGTACATTGAGCTTTTAGCCAATATTTAAGTATTAGCAGAACGGTTAAATACGATACGTGTATTAACAGGAGGTTTTATGTCGCACTCGGTTGATAATGCAAAATTAATTACGAACCTTAATGTAAATGAATACTTTAATGATGCTATTCATGACGCTATTTCTCATCAGCATATATTTCCAAAAGACGAAACGGTAGTCTATATCGTTAACTTACTAACGTATTTCACATACTCTGAAAACATTTATGAAGATAGTCTAGAGGGGCGATCTTCAAAACCACTCGCACTAATGTTCAAGGATGCAACTGAAGCTAATTCAAGCGAAGAACGAAATGCACACTTAAGGAAGCTTGGTGATACGGCGCTTGTTACCTCTGGTTTTTTTTCTGGCAGTTTTGAAAGAAGTACTGTTGGGATAGATTACTTTATCTCTATGGGTGGTGGTGCCTATAGTTCATTAGCTGAAAATAATTCACGTACATTTAAAGAAAAAGGATTGGGAGAGGTATTTTCAGATTTAGCCGATCATTTCATGAATTATGTAGATGTATTAACGGAGATCAGGGAAAGTAATAAACTAACGAATGATCGTGATGTTTTGTGTTTGTATGAATCATGGTTAAAGACAGGCAGTGAATATGCGCGGAAACGCTTACAAGAAAATGGTGTTTTGACTTTTCCGGCTAATAAAAATAAACATTAGTCTGGAGTCACACTATTTCACTAAGCTATCTTCAGCAGCAGCTCCAAACGATCTACGAGATCGATACGGAACATTCTGTACATGATTTTTTGATCACTGATAAAAGATTAGCTGATTTCTTATCTTGTCATGATGAGCCACGTAATAATGACGAAAGATTATTAATTGCTGAGCATGAAGAAGGTCTTGATTTGTCATTATATATTTCTTCTGATGTGATCAGTCATCTTCATGATACGCACCCTATAGAGCTATTAGAGCAAGGTAAGTACTCAGAATTTTGTTTAATGTTAGAAGGTGTGAGTCATTTTCTATATGTCATTTGGAATGCCAATCATCAGAAGAAAGTGACATTACTTGAAATGGAGTTGCAAGCAGAAATCGACAAATTCATCATGATGCGATCACTAATCGATAGTGATTGCTGTCGTGATGATATTAATTGTCTACAAAGCTGGTTATTTGAAAAAGTTGGGTTTGATGAACTTTTGACTGAAAGTGAATTAGAACGATACAAGCAGGCTAACTATTATGCAGGAAAATATTGTATGAGCCTGCAACAACAATATAAGTTGCAGGGCTTGAATAATAAACTACTAAAAGAACTACGTCGTTTTTATCGATTAGTACAAGAAGACAAGATGAGATATATAAACCAGCTACACTAATTACCTTTTCATTGCCTCGAAGAATTCAGCATTGTTTTTAGTTGCTTTTAATCGCTCTAAGATAAATTCCATAGCGCCAAGTTCTTCCATAGGATGAACTAATTTACGCAATATCCATATTTTTTGTAGATCACTTTCATTGGTCAACAATTCTTCGCGGCGAGTACCTGAACGATTGATATTGATAGCCGGATAAATACGTTTTTCTGCGATAGTCCGATCAAGATGTAATTCCATATTACCGGTGCCTTTAAACTCTTCGTAGATAACATCATCCATTCGTGAGCCCGTGTCAACTAATGCCGTAGCAATGATAGTTAGACTACCGCCTTCTTCGATATTACGTGCCGCACCAAAGAAACGTTTTGGTCTTTGTAGTGCGTTAGCATCAACACCACCAGTAAGTACCTTGCCGGAAGCAGGGATTACCGTGTTATAAGCGCGAGCTAAGCGCGTAATAGAATCCAACAGGATAACAACATCTTTTTTATGTTCGGTTAATCGCTTGGCACGTTCGATTACCATTTCCGCAACCTGTACGTGACGGCTGGCTGGTTCATCAAAGGTGCTAGATATAACTTCCCCGCGCACCGAGCGTTCCATTTCGGTCACTTCTTCAGGTCGCTCATCAATTAATAATACAATCAGATGCACTTCCGGATGATTATGCGCAATCGATTGCGCAATGCTTTGCAGGATCATCGTTTTACCTGCTTTCGGTGGAGAAACAATTAATCCACGTTGGCCTTTCCCGATAGGTGAAGCAATGTCAATAATTCGGGGAGTTAAATCTTCGGTACTGCCATTACCCTGTTCAAGGGTCATGCGTTCATTTGCAAATAGTGGTGTCAGGTTCTCAAATAAAATCTTGCCCTTGGCTTTTTCCGGGGTTTCAAAGTTAATTTCATTAATTTTGAGAAGCGCAAAATATCGTTCACCATCTTTTGGAGGTCTGATCTTCCCTGAGATGTTATCACCAGTACGAAGGTTGAAACGTCTTATTTGGCTCGGTGAAACATATATATCATCTGGACCTGCTAGATAGGAACTACCTGCCGAACGTAAAAAACCAAACCCGTCCTGAAGAATTTCCAGTACGCCATCACCATAAATGTCTTCCCCTTTTTTTGCCTGGGCTTTTAATATTTCAAAGATGACATCTTGTTTACGGTTTCGGGCCAGATTGTCTAGGCCAAGTTCGGAAGAGAGAGAAACAAGTTCTGAGGCTGGTTTTTGCTTTAGTTCGGTTAGATTCATAGAATTTGAGTGTTGGTGAAAATAAAAATTGTAGTTAACAAACGAGGATCGTCTGCAATATTAAGAACAAATTTTGTTTAATGGTTTAAGGGGGTTTGTATTTGGTTTTGGTTGTTACTTAACCTATTAATTTAAAGTAGCATGCGTTTTGCCATACGTCCAGTTAATTTTGATGAATAATTCCTAGATATTGGTGTCGATAAAGGCTTCTAACTGAGATTTTGATGCAGCGCCAACTTTAGTCGCAGCAGCTTCTCCATTTTTAAACAAGATAAGCGTTGGTATGCCTCTAACACCGAAGTTTGCCGGGGTGCCCTGGTTATCATCGATGTTCATTTTGGCAACAGTCAATTTATCTTTATATTGATCGGCTATTTGATCAAGGATAGGGGCAATCATCTTACAAGGACCGCACCATTCTGCCCAAAAATCCAGGATTACAGGTAATTCTGATTTTAAAACTTCATCTTCAAAGCTTGAGTCTGTAACATGTAATATACTTTCACTCATTTAATTTGTAATCCTTATGTTTTGTTTGAGGATGCAATTTCAACGAAATTGAAGACTAATTGCAAGTTTGATTTTTATTAACTATCAAGTTTCTCCTAATACGTCTCCAGATTTCCGGATAAATACATGACATCAACAAGCACGAACACCCCTGAATTCAAGCAATTCGCACTAGATGAGCGTCTTTTGCTCGCATTAGATGATATCGGATTTAAAAAATGTACTCCGATTCAGGGAGAGTGTCTGCCATTGATACTGGATGGTCATGATATTGCCGGTCAAGCACAGACCGGAACCGGGAAAACGGCAGCATTTTTACTCTCAACCTTTCACTTTTTACTTAAAAAGCCAGCAGCAAACAATAGCAGTCTACGTGCCTTGATTATAGCTCCGACACGTGAACTAGCTATCCAGATTTTCAATGACGCTGAAAAATTTAATAAACATTGCGGACTAAAATTAGCCCTAGTCTATGGCGGCGTTGACTATGAAAAACAACGCAAATCATTAGAAGGTGGTGTTGATATTTTAATTGGAACGCCAGGGCGATTAATCGACTATTCGAAACAAAAAGTATTTAGTTTTAAAAATGTCGAGATTGTTGTGTTGGATGAAGCAGATCGGATGTTTGACCTTGGTTTTATTGCTGATATTCGTTTTATGTTACGACGTATGCCAAAGCCAGATAAGCGTTTAAATATGCTGTTCTCAGCGACATTGTCGCACCGGGTTATGGAATTAGCATATGAACATATGAATAGCCCAACACAGGTAAAAATAAAATCAGAGCAAGTCACAGCGGATAAAGTGACGCAAATACTTTATCACGTTGCTAATGATGAAAAGATTCCATTATTACTGGGTTTGTTGAAACACATGAATGCGAATAGATCGATTGTGTTTGTTAATACCAAGCGTGTTGCAGAAAAGGTCTGGTCATATCTTGAAGGCAATGGTATTCATTCTGCGATTTTATCGGGTGACGTTCCGCAGAGTAAAAGGACAAGATTATTCAATGAATTTTCAAATGGTGAATTGGCAGCGTTGGTCGCAACTGACCTTGCCGCACGGGGTTTGCATATTCCTGATGTGAGTCATGTGTTTAATTATGATTTACCGCAAAATTGTGAGGACTATGTGCATCGCATTGGTAGAACTGCGCGTGCCGGTGCCACTGGTGATGCTATAAGTTTTGGTTGTGAGGATTATATTTATTCACTGATGGAAATCGAATCATATATTGGCTATCCAATCCCAACCGCTCAAATAACCGATGATTTACTCGCAACGCCTAAGCCACCTATAAAAAGAAAACACCACGCGCAACCACAACAATCACACAAGAAAAAAACTGGCAGAAGACCGCCTCAGCGTTCAGGTAAACCAAGCAGATCTAGAACTTAACTCAATAACCGCTTTATCCACGTCCCTATTGCAGTAATTTCTTCAAGACAGACAGAGTGTTGCATCATATATTCGTGCCATTCAACTGAGTAACCTAGCTCTTTCAATGCTTCAGATGATGCACGACCCTGATCAATAGGGATAACCGGATCTGATATGCCGTGTGCCATCATGATAGCCATGCCTTTATCTGCAATAGCCTCGTCTTTAAGCTTGCTGGGCAAGGGTAAGTAGCATGATAGTGCTAATAATCCTGCTAGTGGTGACGGAAAACGCAAGCCAGCATGTAGGGTGATAGCGCCACCTTGAGAAAATCCTGCGAGTATAATTTTACTGGATTCAATGCCTGCTCCGATTTCAGCGTTAATATAATTGTTGATCGAGACCGATGATTCAATAATTGATTCAGAATCTTCCTGATCACGAAGATTTGGCGATTTAACGTCATACCAGGCTCGCATAGACATTCCACCATTGATAGTGACAGGACGTTTCGGGGCATTTGGAAAGATAAAACGGATACCCAGATTATCAGGCAAGCCTAGTTCTGGTACGATAGGTTCAAAATCATGGCCATCTGCCCCAAGGCCATGCAACCAGATGACACTGGCCTTATGTAACTCTTTGGGTTCAATTATTATCGCGTCTTGTTCGAATGACATTTTAAATCCTGTTTGTAAAAATTGATGATATATCCTCTCAGGTGACTCTAATTCAATTCAAGTCATTTTTCCTTTTGCCATATTTTGCTATGCTCAAGGAAATAGCGAACGACTCAGAGGACGCCAAAATGAAAAGAGACGATAAGATAAATATAATTAGATTGGGGATAATACTTATGTTGTTATCCTGTGTCTCTGCCTGTGGCCAAAAAGGCGATCTCTATATGCCTCCCGAAGCGAGTATTTCTGTTTCTAATGTTTCAAATACTGTCTGATTAATTATGTCTGAGTTTAATTATAAGGACGGCTTATTGCATGCCGAAGGGGTTTCATTGGCAGAAATAGCTAGTCAATTCGGTACGCCTTGCTATGTCTATTCACGCAAGACTATCGAAACGAGTTGGCTAGAGTTTGATCGTGCATTGAAATCCCAAAAGCATCTCGTCTGTTATGCAGTGAAAGCCAATTCGAATATTGGATTGTTAAATGTATTGGCACGGCTCGGTGCAGGTTTTGATATTGTTTCAATCGGGGAAATGGAGCGTGTGCTTCATGCCGGTGGTCGACCCGATAAGATTGTTTTTTCCGGTGTGGGAAAACGAAAAGATGAAATGGAAGCGGCGCTTGATAAAGGCATCAAATGTTTTAACGTTGAATCAGTCAATGAATTAATACGACTCAATGAAGTAGCAGCTAAAATGCATATTCATGCGCCTGTATCATTAAGAGTTAATCCTGATGTGGACGCTAAGACTCATCCTTACATTGCAACGGGACTAAAAGATAATAAGTTCGGTATAGCGTTTCAAAATGCCATAGCTGCATATGAACTTGCCTCAGCTTTACCTAATATCTCAATTAAAGGTATTGATTGTCATATCGGTTCACAGATCACAACACTGGAACCTTTTAAAGATGCATTATTGAAAGTTCTGGAATTAATTGAGCAGTTGAAACAATTAGAAATCACCTTCGAGCATATCGATCTGGGCGGTGGGCTTGGTATCAATTATCAAGGTGAAGAACCCCCAACGAGAAGCGAATATATTCAAACCATTATCTCCACTTTGGACAATGCAAATATCGAACTCATTATAGAACCGGGTCGGAGTATTGTTGGTAATGCCGGTGTGTTGTTAACCAAAGTAGAATATCTGAATAAATCCGAAGATCATGATTTTGCAATCGTTGATGCAGCGATGAATGATTTGATACGTCCAGCACTCTATGACGGCTGGCATGATATTAAACATGTCGTTGAAACATCAAATGTTGAAGAAAGTATTTATGATGTTGTTGGTCCTGTTTGTGAAACAGGAGATTTTCTTGGTAAGGGCCGGAAACTACATTTAGAACACGGGGATTTATTGGCAGTATGTTCAGCAGGTGCCTATGGTTTTACTATGTCATCAAACTATAACTCGCGACCCCGTGTTGCAGAGATCATGGTTGATGGAGATCAGGTTCATGAAATTCGTCGCCGCGAGACGATTGATGAATTGATGAATGGTGAGAGTTTGTTGCCAAAATAGTTTTTTGAGCTTAAGTTATTCTTAACGTTACTTTTTTCTTTTCAACAGCTAATGATTATAAATAAAAAAAATATTGGGATTATCTCGTCGATTTTAATATCTGCATTAGGTGGGTTTATTTTAATGCAGAGTGTCAGTGCAGAAACAGAGATGACGGTGTATAAGTCGGCGACTTGTGGTTGTTGCAATAAGTGGGTTAAACACATGGAGGATAATGGCTTTCAGGTAAAGGCCGTCGATGTGTTGGATGTGAATATTGTAAAGCAGCAGTATGGTATTAGTTATGAACATGCTAGTTGTCATACTGCGGTGGTAAATGGATATGTGATAGAAGGTCATGTGCCTGCCTTAGACGTGAAACGTTTATTATCTGAAAAACCTGATGTGCTTGGTTTGTCTGTGCCGGGTATGCCGGTGGGTTCGCCAGGTATGGAAATGGGTGATCGAGTAGATCATTATTCCGTTATTGCCATCGACAAAGAGGGTAACGGCCGAGTCTTTAATCAATATTAATTTTAAGTCGAAACATGCAACGCATCCCTGAGCCTGAGTTAATGACCGATGAAGGTCAAGCCATCGCTTACGCGAATGCTGATTTTGAAGAACCGCATAATCATTTTATTAAATTATTAAAAGAGTCGATTGGCAATCAACTTTCTGAATCAGGAACTGCAATGGATCTGGGTTGTGGTGCGGCGGATATTAGTATTCGTTTTGCCAAGACGTTTCCAAATTATCAGATCGATGCTTTGGATGGTGCTGAAGCCATGTTAGCTGAAGGATTAAAAGCGGTTAACGCGTCGGGATTGAATAAGAATATTAATCTAATTCAAGCAAAACTTAAAGAAACTACACTTGTTGATCATCAATATGACTTGATATTTAGTAATAGCTTATTACATCATTTACATGAACCAATGCTTTTGTGGAATGCGATTAAGAATGCCAAGGGATGTCCTGCAATCTTTATTATGGATCTAATGCGACCCGAATCGGAGGTTGAGGTTGCTGCACTTGCAGATAAGTATGCACAGGGTGAACTAGAAATTCTACAGCGTGACTTTAAGAATTCATTGTTTGCTGCTTTTACAGCAGAAGAAATTAAATTACAGTTAAGCGCTGCTGGACTAGAGGTCTTCAAGGTTTCAGTAGTCTCTGATCGACACTTAACTATTAGTAGGACGATGTAGATATAAAAACGCTGCTTCAGACTCCTCGGCTCTAACTCCTGCATCAATTTAGTCGTGTCCTCTCGCGACCGTACACTTCATCGATGGAAATAAAAAAACCGGAGCTAGATAATCTAACTCCGGTTAGTTTTAACTTGCCGTAAGGTTATTTAAACGCCAGATTCTTTCGTTGTTTTAACGATAGCTGCTGCGACCTTATAAGGATCTGCATTTGAAGCTGGGCGACGATCTTCCAAACGTCCTTTCCAACCATCTTCTACAGTACCGATTGGAATACGAATTGAAGCGCCTCGATCAGATACACCATAGCTGAACTCATTGATAGATTGCGTTTCATGTTGACCTGTTAAACGTTGATCATTTTCTGCGCCGTAGACACTGATGTGTCGTTGTACGTTTTTACCGAACTCATCACAGATTCTGGTAAATGTTTCCTGTTTGCCAGATTCACGCATAGCATCATTTGAAAAGTTAGCGTGCATACCTGAACCATTCCAGTCGGTGTGACCTAGAGGCTTGGGATGCCATTCAATCGAGAGCCCATGTTTTTCAGCAGTACGTTCTAGTAGGTAACGACCAATCCAGGTTTCATCACCAGCACGTTTTGCGCTTTTTGCGAATACCTGGAATTCCCATTGACCTGCAGCAACTTCACCATTGATGCCTTCAACATTGAGACCTGCTTCAAGACAGATATCAAGATGGTCCTCAACTATTTCTCTACCGTAAGCATTCATGGCACCTACTGAACAGTAATAGGGACCTTGGGGACGAGGGAAACCACCATGTGGAAAACCTGGAGGCAGATTAGATTCAGGATCCCAAAGAAAGTATTCCTGCTCAAAACCAAACCAGAAATCTTCGTCGTCATCTGCTTCGTCAATAGTTGCACGTCCGTTAGACTCATGTGGTGTTCCATCGGCATTTAATACTTCCGTCATTACCAGAAATGCATTCATGCGATCAGGATCAGGAAAAACAGCAACCGGTTTGAGCAGGCAATCTGAATCGTTGCCGTCAGCTTGTTCGGTAGAGCTGCCATCAAAAGACCACATTGGGGCATCTTCGACCTTACCACTAAAATCAGACTTAACTAGGGTTTTGCTTCTTAGACTTTGTGTTGGTCTGTATCCATCAAGCCATATATATTCCAACTTACTTTTCATGATGCGTTGCACTCCTCCAAATTATTTTTTCATTTTCAATCTAATGAAATTCTTAGAAAAGTAGAAGAGCAATATATGTTCCAGTCTTGTGCATTTTGCCAAATAGACCAGTTATGAATAAAAAAATCGAAATACTATGATTTTTTATATATTAAAATCAATCATATAGTGAGATCAAAAGGAATTAATTAAAGCGGGATATAGTGTCTATTCGATTGTTATAGACTTGAACTTATAGCACGAAACGCACCAAAATAGAGCGGTAAATGGCTTTATCTGTTGTTTTCCGCGCTATTATAGTGCACTTAAATGTTAGCTTACTGATTAAGACCAATCTTCTTCAAGAAGCCGAACTAGTTCTGTGCAGCTCTGCATTCTTTTATCTACCGATTTATCAATACATTTCATAGCTGTTGATTCAAGTAAGCGAGGCACATGGATGTTTGTTAGTGTCGATGGTTTTGGCGGTGATTCATCTAAAATTTTCATTTTTACTTCATCGACTGTCTCGCCTTCCGCCGGAGCTTGCCCTGCCAAGATTTCATACAGGACTACTCCCAAGCTAAAAATATCTGTTCTGAAATCAATATTGGGATCTCGCCTAATTTGCTCAGGTGACATATAGGTGATGGTACCTTGTAGTTTTTCAGAATCTGTTATCGACGATACTTTTTCGTTCGAGATTGATTTAGTTGTGTTTGGTTCTTCCTTGCTGCTGCCGTCCGGATTCCATACTTTTGCCAATCCCCAGTCCAGTAATAACACTTCACCAAAAGGGCCAACCAGAATATTTTCTGGTTTGATATCACGATGGATTACCCTGTGGCTGTGGGCGTAATCTAATGCATAGCCGATTTGGATGACGACGTTAATTAATTGCTTCAGATCATAACGTTCTCGATAATCCAGAATTTCACGCAAGGTATAACCATGGACGAGCTTCATGGTGAAGTAGTACTGACCTTTTGAATCTCTTCCAAGTTCATACATTGGAACCGTGTTAGGGTGCTGTAGCAGAGCACTTACTCGTGCTTCTCGCAAAAAACGCTGTTGTTCTATCGGGTCATTTGCGATCTCGGGGCGGAGTTTCTTGTAGCAGATTGTTCGTGATAGATGTAAATCTTTACAGGACTGAACAATGGCCTTTCCACCACGAGCAATAGTTTTAAAATAGGCATAGCGCATATTTTGGTCAAGTTTGAGTGGTAGTTCTTTGTCAGTATTTTCAAGATAGACAATGGCGTACTCATCACTTGGTGGTTCTGGAAAAGAGGTCATGTATTTGTGTTCATGTTAATCAATTTGGTCTCGTCAATTGCTGTTTACCAAACTTAATATTACCTGTGTCGTCTGTAATATTGAACGAATTTAAAATATTTATACGATATAAGCTCACATATTGGCTCAGATCAATCACAATGGAAATAGTAGGGCACAGGCTACCAAAATGAAAGCACTGAGCTGCCAACTCATGCAACTCTTATGAGGGAACTCTAGTGCTTATTTTATAGTGCGGTTATACTCAATGGTCTGGAACAAATGCTCAAATAATAATAAATACCAAGCTGGAATGATTTTCATATTGAGCGAATAGAGAATTTGATTGAAATGCAGTGGCTAGAGCGATCTTGAGCAGGGGTCATGCACAGCTGATACATGATTTTATCTTATTACAACTAAACAATATAAAATTGACTGAATAGTCAGTCTCAGGAGATAACGATGTCGGATAATGTAATGAAATTAATAAAGGAAAACGATGTAAAATTTGTCGACATGCGTTTCTGTGATACCACCGGTAAGGAACAGCACGTCACCATACCTGCCAGTACAGTTGATGCTGATTTTTTTGAAGAAGGCAAAATGTTTGATGGTTCTTCTATTGGTGGCTGGAAAGGTATAAATGAATCAGACATGGTCCTGATGCCAGAATGTGATACTGCAGTAATTGACCCTTTCTTTGATGATACTACTTTGATCATCCGTTGTGATGTTCTTGAGCCGGCAACAATGGAAGGCTATGGGCGCGATCCGCGTTCATTAGCAAAGCGTGCAGAAGCTTATTTGAAATCAACAGGTATTGCAGATACTGCTTACTTTGGTCCAGAACCGGAATTCTTTATCTTCGATGAAGTTCGTTGGGGTGATGAAATACATTCCGCATTCTATGAAGTTGATTCAGATGAGGGTTGCTGGAATAGTGATCGACTCGGCGAAGACGCTAATATAGGTCATCGTCCTGGTGTAAAGGGAGGTTATTTTCCTGTTCCGCCAGTGGATTCTGGCCAGAATATTCGCTCAGCTATGTGTACGGTGCTTGAAGAAATGGGTGTAGGTGTAGAAGTACACCACCATGAAGTTGCAACAGCAGCACAAGCCGAAATTGGTACTGTGTTTAAAACATTGACCAGAAAAGCAGATGAAATATTGATCCTTAAGTATGTCGTGCAAAACGTCGCACACAGCTACGGTAAAACAGCGACGTTTATGCCGAAACCATTGGTTGGTGATAATGGTAGTGGTATGCATGTCCATCAGTCTTTGGCAAAGAATGGAGAGAACCTGTTTGCCGGTGATAAATATGGCGGTCTTTCGGATATGGCGTTACATTATATTGGTGGTATTTTCAAACATGCCCGTGCGCTCAATGCGTTTACCAATGCTAGTACAAACAGTTATAAACGATTAGTTAAAGGTTTTGAAGCGCCAACCATGTTGGCCTATTCAGCACGTAACCGTTCTGCCTCTTGTCGTATCCCTTGGGTCTCAAGCCCTAAGGCACGCCGCATCGAAATGCGTTTTCCGGATTCATGCGGTAACCCTTATTTCACTTTCGCTTCATTGATGATGGCCGGCCTTGATGGTATCCAAAACAAGATTGATCCAGGCGAAGCATTTGAAAAAGATTTATATGACCTGAGTATTGAAGAAGAAAAAGATATTCCAACCGTTTGTTCTTCTTTAGATCAAGCGTTAGAAGCACTCGATAAAGATCGTGAATTCCTGACGGTTGGCGGCGTATTTACCGATGATATGATTGACGGATACATTGCCTTGAAGATGGAAGAGGTCACCCGTTTTCTTAGCACCACCCACCCGGTTGAATTCGACATGTATTACAGTTTGTAATATCGGGCAAGTGAGCATAATCGCTTCGGACTTCTCGGTTCTAGTTTCTACATCCATGTATATAAAAAACCTCCTTCGGGAGGTTTTTTTGTTTAATAGGGACGTTAATGAATGTATGCGGGCGCAAGGACCTCGGCCCACCCTTGAGGGCTGTGCGCTGAATTAGAGATTGAACTGTTTATTAATAATGCGAGTCCTAATAGTATGAAGATTAAATTTTTATTATTTATAAGCCTGATATTTATTCCGGCTGTTTATGCAGAGACCGTCTATAAGACGGTGGATGCTGAGGGAAACGCCGTTTTTTCTGATGCCCCATCAGCTGGAGCCGAAGAGATAAAAGTCAAAGAGGCTCAAACAATTAATCCCCCGAAAGCGAGATCATTTAAACTTTCGCCACCGGAAGATAATTCAAAGAAATTTAATTATACCAAGCTTGTAATAATTAACCCTGAAAACGAATCGACGATTCATGGTGGAGAGGGCAACGTAAATATTACAGTCACACTAGAACCGGAGCTCACTGAAATGGATGTGATGGTGTTATACCTGGATGGAAAGGAAATGCTAAGCGGAAAGGCACCGCAATTTTTATTGACGAATGTTGATCGAGGCACACATAGCATCTCGGTAGCGGTAAAAAATAAACTCGATAAAGAACTAAAACGCTCCGCTAAAGTGACATTTCATGTTCGCAGAACATCCATCCTCAATTCAAATAAGCCATCGCTTCGGAGCACTAATTAGATCAACTCTTCACAAAATCCTGATCCGACTGCTTTTTCCGGTGCGGTAATGTTTGTGGAAGTCTATCCAATTAGTTAAGCTCAACGTATGCGTCTAATCATTAGCTTAATCTTACTAGCCAATATGGGCTCTGTCGTTGCAGAGACTGTTTATAAAACAGTGGATGAAAATGGTAATATTATCTTTACTGATAAGCCCTCCAAAAATGCTGAAGAGATAAAACTTCAGAAATTACAAACGATTAAAAATCCTAATCCGGCTAAGCATACGCCCAGCCCAAAGCAGGCTAAAGATAAAGGGCCGATATATAAAAAGTTTTTGATCGCTAATCCAGAAAATGAATCAGGGCTTAGAAGCAATAATGGTGATGTCACTATCTCAGTAACGCTTGAGCCGCCTTTACGTGGAGGCCATCGAATCATAATAACTTTGGATGGTGAGGAAGTGTCAAATGGTCCTGTGACTAGTGTTTCATTACAAGATGTTGATAGAGGAACACATAGCATCAGTGCCAGTGTGGTCGATGGGAAAGCCAAAAATATGATTTCAACAAGTAGTAATTTTACATTATTACGGCAGCCCGCCCCTAGAAAGACCCCGAGATAAGAAATTAACCTCAACAAGTAGAAGTTTTTCATTCTTGCGCACGTTGGAATAACGTTCTAATACCGTCTTTTTTAAACTCCTGCGTTTTCTTTTGTCCACGTGAGATATAGATGGTCTGCTTCTTGCTCTAATCATTGTCATATTCAAACAGTTTTTTTTATTTTTCTAAGTAATTGTTTTTATTATATTAAATATAAAAAATAATTTAACCGAAATATTAATATGTGAAGGACGCACTATAATAGTGCAATAATAAATATATCTATGGAGACTTCAGCACAAACAGCCCTACGTACAGTTGAAAATTTAGCAACAGCTGTGTTGCTATTCGATAAGGACCTGCACCTGATTTCAATAAATAGTGCGGGTGAAACTTTGTTATCGGTTAGCCATAAGCGTGTTTCTGGTATGCAGCCCAACCAAATTTGGCCAAATTCATCATTTTTCTATGAAGCCATACAGCGTTCTTTGTATTCAGGAACAACTTGTATAGAACGTGGGATAGACCTGAATCTGAATAACGGCCATCAGATAAAAGTAGATTGCATGATTACACCGGTTGTTGTGGATCATGCTGCTGAAGAGATTCTGCTCGAATTAGTTGATGCCCATGGTTTTGTCAGGGTAATGCAAGAAGTGAGTCAAGAGACTGTACAAGCAGCAGCAAAAGAATCGGTGCAGGGTATGGCGCATGAAATTAAAAATCCCTTAGGTGGGATTCGTGGAGCAGCGCAACTACTCGAAAGGGAACTTGACGATAAAGACCTGCTTGAATACACCGGTATCATTATTAATGAGTGTGATCGTTTAAGAAAATTTATTGACCGTATGTTAACTACCAGTACACATCCGGTTAAATTAGACCTCAATATTCACGAGGTGTTGGAATATGTCGTTTCAGTAGTACATGCCGAAAACGCACATAAGGTGAATATCAAGAGAGATTATGATCCCAGTATTCCGAATATAAAAGCTGACCGCGAACAGATCATTCAGGTAATTTTAAATCTATTGCGTAACGCAGTTCAGGAAATTGACAAAGATGGTCACATCACTCTAGTTACACGTATTCAACGTCAGGTGACAATCCAGCATAAATTGAATCGGCACATAATTGTAATCGATATTATTGATGATGGTCCTGGTATACCACCAGAGATTGAGTCTGGCGCTTTTTATCCTTTGGTAACGGGTCGTGCTGAGGGAACCGGACTTGGTTTATCAATTGCCCAACAACTTATTCAATCTCATGGTGGTTTAATAAATTATGAACGCAAAGACAATAACACCTATTTCAGTATCTTACTCCCAACGGAGCAATGCGATGAGTAAACAAAAGAAAGTGTGGATAGTCGATGATGATAAATCAATTCGTTGGGTGTTAGAGAAAGCGCTAGAAAAAACGGATGTAGAGATCCAAAGTTTTTCCAATCCTGATGATGTCTTAAAAAAGATCCGTAACGAAGAACCGGATGTCATCATCTCTGATATTCGTATGCCGGGTATGGATGGGATAACTCTATTAGAGAAGATTAAGGAGCAGTCTCCAGGCGTTCCGGTAATAATAATGACAGCATACTCTGATCTCGATAGGGCTGTTTCTGCTTTTCAGGGTGGGGCATTTGAATATCTGTCAAAACCATTTGATGTCGACGAAGTCGTTAGTCTGGTCAAACGTGCTATTACACATAAGCAGAGTAATAATGATGCTCCTGTGGATGAAATAATCGATGCGAGTACATCGATCATTGGCTCAGCGCCGGCTATGCAGGAAGTCTTTAAAGCGATAGGCCGACTATCAAGTTCAAACCTGACAGTATTAATTACTGGTGAAACTGGCACGGGTAAAGAGTTGGTAGCCAGTGCCTTGCATGCGCATAGCCCCAGATCGACGCAACCCTTCGTTGCTATTAATACTGCCGCGATACCAAAAGATTTGTTGGAGTCTGAATTATTTGGTCATGAAAAAGGTGCCTTTACTGGCGCAACGGGGCAAAGGCAAGGACGCTTTGAACAAGCTAATGGTGGCACACTTTTTCTTGATGAGATTGGAGATATGCCCGCTGACTTGCAAACACGTTTACTTCGTATCCTTGCCCAAGGAGAGTTTTATCGTGTTGGTGGGCATACACCGATTAAAGTTGATGTGCGCGTTATTGCAGCAACACATCAAGACTTGGAACAACTCGTCAAGGAAAATAAGTTTCGAGAAGATTTATTACATCGATTAAATGTTATTAGAGTTCATGTTCCGTCATTGAGAGATAGACGAACAGATATTCTTGAACTTACTAATCACTTTTTGAAGAGCGCGGCTAATGAATTAAGTGAAGAGACCAAAAGTTTATTGCCTGAGACGGCTGATTATCTTGCCGGATTACCATGGCACGGGAACGTGCGGCAGCTTGAAAATTTTTGCCGTTGGATAACGGTAATGGCATCGGGTAGTGAGATTCATATCGATGATCTACCGCCAGAATTAAAACAGGAAACTGAGACGACAGAAGTATCGGGTGAATGGGAAACTACTTTTCGAAAATGGGTTGAGTCCAGTTTATTAAAAGGTGATACAGAAATTTTACGTGATGCTGTACCACGATTTGAATCAATCTTGATTAAAGAAGCGCTGAAAAAAACGAGTGGTCGTCGTCAGGATGCCGCGAAATTATTAGGTTGGGGGCGAAACACTTTGACGAGGAAGATAAAACAACTAGAGCTTGATGTTTAAGTAATTACGATTCTTTTAACCACTCAGCGACTTGCTTGGCATAGTAGGTGAGAATGCCATCAGCACCGGCACGTTTGCATGAGAGTAAGGATTCAATAACGGTGCTTTTTTCATCTAGCCAGCCATTAGCAGCAGCGGCCTTTAACATCGCATACTCGCCACTGACATGATAGACATAAGTCGGACGACCAAACGTCGTTTTCACACGGTAGACAATATCAAGATAAGGCAGGCCAGGTTTAACCATGATCATGTCGGCTCCTTCATCTAAATCAAGTTCAACTTCGGTGATGGCTTCATCGGTATTGGCGGGATCCATTTGGTAGGTATATTTATTACCACTACCTAAATTTCCTGCGGAACCAACTGCATCACGAAAAGGGCCATAAAAGCTTGATGCGTATTTTGCTGAATAGGCAAGAATTTTAGTGTTGGTATAATTTGCAGATTCTAGAGCGGTTCGAATACAACCGATACGTCCGTCCATCATATCAGATGGTGCAACGATATCTGCTCCGGCCTCAGCATGTGATAATGCCTGTTTAACCAGTACCGCTACCGTTTCATCGTTCAATACATAGTCATTTTTATCGGTTAAGCCGTCTTGACCAGAAAGGGTATAGGGGTCAAGTGCGACATCTGTAATTACGCCGAGATCAGGGTAATGTGATTTTAATTCTCGAACGGCTGTTTGTATTAAACCTGCAGGGTTCCAGGCTTCGGCTGCATCATCACTCTTTTTTCCATTTGAAACGACAGGAAACAGCGCAATAGCTGGAATTCCAAGGTCAACGAGTTGTTTGGCTTCTTTAATCAGCAAGTCTACACTGAGACGAGCTACCCCAGGCATCGAATCGATAGCTGTTTGTTGATTATCTCCTTCAAAAATAAAAATTGGATAGATTAGGTCATCTACACTAATGCTAGACTCACGCATTAAGCGCCGTGAAAACGCATCACTACGCATACGACGAGGTCGTGATATTCGGGCTGTCCCTTTATGTGAATTATCAGTCATGTGTGCTGAATTTATGTCTATGATTAGGGTCTATAATTGTAACTCAAAAGCGTCATTGCAATAAATGATAATAATCAAGCTACTATGTATGAAATGACTCAATTCCAACTGTTTTTCATTGAAAATGAAGCAATGTTGAGACTATCCAGTTTTATCACTTTGCTATTCATACTCATGGTGCTGCAACTAGCCCGGCCAAGACGTTTACCTGTGCAAGGTAATTGGTATCGACAAGTAAATAATATTTTATTGTTGGTAGTCAATATAATTGTTGTTCGTCTCTTGGTGCCATTGGCATTGTTTGATGTCGCAGTTTATGCGTCTGAAAAGAATATCGGTCTTTTTAATTTCGTAGAAATGCCATTATTAATTAATATCGTTTTAACACTAATCATCTTTGATCTGCTGATTTATATTCAGCATGTTATTACACACAAAGTTAACTTCTTATGGCGGATTCACCGCGTACACCACATCGACCGTGAAGTTGATGTTACCACAGGTATCCGTTTTCACCCCTTCGAAATAGTGCTGTCCGTGTTCTATAAAATGTTGGCAGTAGTCATTATTGGGCCAGTAGCATTTGCGATTATTCTTTATGAAATATTGTTGAATGCCGCGGCATTATTTACACATAGTAATATCTTACTTAATCCTAAACTGGATAATTTCCTTAGAACGATCATCGTTACGCCTGATATGCATAGAATCCATCATTCAGTTCTGAACGATGAAACGAATAGTAATTATGGCAATATATTTTCAATCTGGGATAAATTATTCAAAACATATCGCCTTTTTCCAAAGGCGGGTTATGATGATATGGTGATTGGCCTCAACGAATTTCGAGAGCCCGCATCAGGTCAATTATTACAATTATTGAAAACCCCCTTTATTAGCAGGTGAAATATGAATAAAGAAAGTGCCGTTCTTGAACGTTATTCTGAAGGCGCAAATGAGCGCCAGGAATCTTTGTGTTGTCCGGTTAATTATCAAGTAGATTTATTAAAAATATTGCCGGAAGAAATTATTGAAAAAGATTATGGCTGTGGCGATCCATCACGTTATGTTCGAGAAGGGGATGTGGTGCTCGACTTGGGTAGTGGCAGTGGCAAGATTTGTTATATGGCCGCACAACTAGTCGGAGATAATGGCATGATCATCGGTGTCGATATGAATAACGACATGTTGGCTTTGGCACGCAAATATCAAGCTGAAATGGCAGAGAAAGTTGGTAATGACCGCGTTCAATTTTTAAAAGGAAAAATTCAAGACTTAGCTCTTGATGTTGACTTAATGGAATCATGGTTGAAATCAAATCCTGTTACGAGTGCAGATGAACTCGCAGCATTAGAAAATTGGAAATTAAAACAGTCGCAACAATCGCCATTGATCGCAGACAACTCAGTTGACCTAGTAATTTCAAATTGTGTATTAAACCTGGTGAGTGATCAGGAGAAGCAACAATTAGTTACCGAAATATTTCGCGTTACTAAACCCGGTGGCCGAATAGCAATATCAGACATCATCAGTGATGAAATAATTCCGGAATATTTAAAAAATGATAAACAGCTATGGAGTGGTTGTATCTCAGGTGCGTTTCAGGAACTGGAGATGTTGCAGATGTTTCAAGAAGCCGGTTTTATTGCCGTCTCATATGACAAGTGGTCAGAAACACCCTGGCAGGTTGTTGAAGGTATTGAATTTCGTTCAGCAACGTTAACAGCGATCAAACGAGAACAAATAGAATGTGTCGATAAAGGTCATACGGTTATCTACAGTGGGCCCTTTAGTCTTGTGGTCGATGATGAAGGACATCAGTTCCCGCGCGGTGAAAGAATGGCAGTTTGCGAACGGACCTTTAATGTATTAATTAATGAACCGTATAAAGATGATTTTATTGCTATCGAACCATCAACCGAGCGTGAACCAGTGCCAGGGGATGTCCCCGCAGGAACTCGACGACCAGCATCAGAAACCAAACATGCAAACTATACAAATAGTGATAAATCACCTGGATCATGTTGTTGATTTAAAAAGATAAACTCATTCTTAGCTAAGATAGTTAACTACCTGTAAGTTTTAAAGAGTATAGAAACACAGTAATATTCTGATTAAGAATTATAATTTGGGGAGTATTTGTATGAGTGCGACATTAATCGACGGTAAGGCTATTTCCGCAGCTGTTAGGACAGAATGGAAAAAACGAGCTGATAGGCTTAAGGAAAAAGGTGTACTACCTGGTCTTGCGGTTATTATTGTCGGGGATAATCCTGCGTCGAAACTTTATGTCAGTAACAAGATTAAGGCTTGTCATGAAGTTGGCCTGCATTCTGAGGTGCATGATCTACCCGAAGATGTATCTGAAAAAATGTTGCTGAAGTTAATCGAGGAATTAAATGAAGCAAAAAAAATAAACGGTATTCTGGTGCAATTACCATTACCGAAACACATTGATGAAAGCAAAGTGTTGGAAGCGATAAAACAGGATAAGGATGTTGATGGTTTCCATCTCTACAATGTCGGCGCATTGATGACCGGCAATACTGTTTTTCCACCGTGCACACCGTTCGGTGTAATGCGCATGTTGAGTTATTGTAAAGTCCCTATAGCTGGACAAAATGCAGTTATTGTTGGCAGGAGTAATATAGTTGGCAAGCCAATGGCGATAATGTTGTTACAGGAAGATGCAACAGTAACAATATGTACTTCGAAGACGAAAGACCTGGAAAAACATACAACTAATGCTGATATTCTGGTTGTTGCAACTGGCCGACCAGAAATGATCAAGGCGGAGCATGTTAAGCCAGGTGCTGTAGTCATTGATGTTGGAATAAACCGTCTTGAAAGTGGCAAATTAGTTGGTGACGTTGATTTTGATGAGGTAAAAGAAGTAGCTAGCTTGATCACGCCAGTGCCGGGTGGTGTTGGCCCCATGACGATTACTATGCTGGTTGCAAATACGGTGATGGCGGCAGAGAGAGACAGCGGTAATATACCAACTGATTAATCAAAATAGTCTATTTTGAGTTAGTGATAAAATCAGGTAGTGGAACAGTCTGACCTTTAATCGGCCAATTGTTTTTATCAGCTTGTATTTTAATCTTTCTGATTCGGTCATCACTTAAAGGGTGAGTACTAAAAAACTCAGGTGCAATGCTATCGTATTCGTCTTCCAGTTTTAAGAATGCCTTAAACAATTCATCTGTTCCATTAACATGTCCGTAGTGTTCGGCTATTGCTTTTAATGCAATCTCATCAGCACGTTGTTCCTGTTTACGATTAAAACCAAGCACGGTTAATGTTCCCGCCTCACTTACGACATTGCCAACAAAACGGTCCGTACTACTACCAATAATTACCGTTAGAAATAAACCAACAACGACACCTCGACCTAAAGCAACAATCGGGTCCCTTTGTTGTATGTGTGCAATCTCATGCGCAATCACCATCGCCAGAGCATTTTCATTAGGTAACAATTCTATAAGACCACGATAGATTAATATCTGGCCACCCAGACTGGCAAAGGCATTTTCTATAGAGTCATCGACATAGCTTACATGCACTGTGATTTCTTCAGGTAGAGTAATGTAGGGTAATAATTGTGATGTTAGGTTATTTAGATAGCCCTGGATTTCAGGGTTACTTATAACGGTATCCTCAAACTCAATTGATTCGAGCAATTCATGCTCAACAGAAAAAGGGATGTGTAAAGCGAGTCGCTCGGCAAATAGCCCCAGTAAAAATGCAAACAGGGCAATGCTACCCAACACACCTATTGAAAGAATAAAGAAATCCTTTAAGGGGTGTTGCTTGCTGGTATTAATGCCCTCCGGTATTTCTGGGTTGGTAAAGTCCATAAAAAATACACGTCGCCGTTTTACACCCGTTTATTCAGGTAATGAATTATATAACCAGGCAAAGATAGCGCCGCCAATACCGGCATCAACAATAGCGTACAGTGTCCCAACAATAATACTGCTAATACCTTGCATCGGTGTATAGCCTGGATAGATAGAAGCAACTACGGTTAGAAAAACAGCGCCATAATTTGGCCAGATTAGGTTTGATGCACTAACAATCAGAATGGCCAATCCCCAAATGATGCTACAGGTAATCGCAAATCTTTTGATTGATAATTTCATAATTATTCTCCTTTTTTTAAGACACTATCCGCAAGGCCAGGTAGGGTGCAACATTAAACAAGATTATGCTGAGTTTATAAAAAGCGATTCCGGCATAGTGAACCGTATCAAATTGTTCATAACTCAGGTTGAACCACTTGCCATGCATTCGATAAGTCCAGTCATGAGCGAAAATTATAAAAACCCCCCACCATATTAATAAGCCGAGATTGATAACAGTGCTCCAACCCAGAAATTTAATCAGTAGTTCAATAGACATGATGTTCTTCTCCTGTTAAATACGAAATGTAAACTTTTAATTTATCAAATTATTATGTTTATTTGTTGATTTGGATTTAATAATCGCGGTGCCGTAGGCCAGTACTTCAACCGAGCCTATGCTATCTCTGCGTCCTTTAGAAATAGAAGAGGTTTCCATTTTCACATTGAATACATAGTTGGCACCTTGGCAAGCAGCCTGTTTCTTCATGCGCAAGATCGCTTCACGCCGAGCTCTATCAATCAATGTTTCATAACTGCTGATGCGACCGCCTACGATCGATCTCATGCCAGATACAAATTTTTTAAAGAAATCAATAGATATGACGACATTTCCGTAAACCATTTTCGTAGAACAGGAAGTAAAGTCCCGAGGCAGGTGTTTTGTTGCTATTGCTGGGATATGTCTCAGGGATGATTCGCGATTAATTATCGATTTGTAATGCAGGGTCTCCAGGTATTGACCAACACCAAAACCTAATGCTAACAGTGTTAAAAATAGTATCAGCTCATACATATCAATCGAGCTTTACCGCAGTGCCGTAGGTAAATAGTTCGGACGCACCTTGTGTTATGGATGATGTTGAGAAACGGATATTCAGAACAGCATTGGCTCCAATCGACTGCGCTTGCTCGGTCATTCGCGCGATAGCTTCTTCACGGGATTCATGCAGTAACTCGGTATAGCCTTTGAGTTCACCGCCAAAGATGTTTTTTAAACCAGCCATAATATCGCGACCAGCATGTTTTGCTCTGACGGTGCTGCCTTGAACAAGGCCAAGATGCTGAGTAATTGTTTTACCCGGTACACTTTCCAGTGTCGTTAGAATCATTTACGCCTCCTGTGATTGACAGGTTTACGTCAATAGCTTACGACAAAATAACAAAAAGAGTTAGTTAGTATTGAGGATTAGGTAATGAACTAACCGTCGTTTCAATCCAGGTTTCGACTTCTGCGGTGATTTGCTTGGCGCTTTTGTTGGTAGATTCAATAACTGGTCCAATAACCAATGTAATAATTCCAGGTTTTTTTATTAGATTATTTCGAGGCCATAAAAAACCGGCATTATGAGCAACGGGAATAACATTAGCCCCTGATTTGACTGCAAGCATGCCGCCGCCTGGCAGATAAGTCCCTTTTTCTCCTGGTGCAACACGAGTTCCTTCAGGAAAAATAATCACCCACAAACCATCTTTTAAACGTTGGCAACCCTGTGTAACAATTTGTCGAAATGACTTGATTGCAGAACCACGATCAATAGCGATTGGCTGCATCGAGGCAAGACCCCAACCATAGATCGGAATTTTCAATAGTTCGCGTTTTAATATCCATGCCTGTGGAACAAAGATCAGTTGTAGTGCTAATGTCTCAAACGCCGATTGATGTTTACACATCACGATACATGCTTTATCCGGAACATGGTCTAATCCTTCGATTCTATATTCTACATTGCAACATATCTTCAGCCACCAAAGATTGAAGACTGTCCAACGGGTAATGATGTAGTAGCGACTATTAAAACTTAAGGGAAAGGCAATAATACCAAGTGGTGCAAATAATATTGTACTGATGATTTGGCCAGCATAAAAAAACAAGGAACGGATAAGGAGCATGGTTATTTGGCAATCATAATTTCATCGACAAATTCAGCCAGATCATTATAAATAGGGATTCCTGCTGGAACCAGACCTTGATCAATTTGAGTTTGCCCTTTGCCGGTACGCACTAGCACGGGTTTACCGCCAGCACTTTGTATGGCTTGAATATCAGTCATTTTGTCACCGACACAATAAACCTTATTCAACGAAACGCGGAGTCGTTCTGAAATATCATTATATAACCCCGGTTTTGGTTTACGGCAATTACAGTTATCTTTTGGAATGTGTGGGCAGAAGAAGATTGCATCAATGACACCACCAAATTGGGCGAGGTGTGTATTCATCTTCATATGAATTGCATTCAGGGCTTCTATTGTAAAAAGCTTTCTACCCAGACCTGATTGATTTGTTACCACAATAACGCGATAGCCGTTTTGAGAAAGTTTGGCTATTGCCTCGAGACTCCCAGGTACAGGTTGCCACTCTGCCGGTGACTTTATATAGTCGTCGGAATCTTCATTGATTACTCCATCTCGATCTAGAATGATAAGCGCCATGTTTATCCTTGTAGTTTAGAAATATCTGCCGTTTCCAGAAACAATGAATTTAACTTGCTAAGTAATGCCAGGCGATTATTTTTAATATCATCATCGTCACACATCACCATTACATTATCAAAAAAACTATCTACGCTTTCACGTAAGCCAGCTAATTCAGTCAATGCAGACTTATAATCTCGTTCTTTGATCATCGGCACCACTTTTTGCTGATATTCCTTTAATGTAGAGGCCAGCAAGATTTCAGATTCCTCAGCTAGCAAGTTGTCATTTACTTCCAAGGTATTATTAAAGTCAGATTTCTTAAGTATATTACTAATGCGTTTATTTGCCGCGGCCAGACTTTCTGCTTCGGCCAGTTTTCTAAATTCAGTCACTGCGGTGAGTCGATGATGAAAATCTAGTGGCTTGCTAGAGTTTATCGCGAGTACTGATTCAAAAGCATCATTACTCACACCCGCATCAAGATAATACCTGCGTAAACGTTCCATCAAAAATTTAAAGACATCGCTAGTAATTTCTTTCGCCTTAATCTTGGATGGGTAATTTGAGGCTGCTAAATCGAGTAATTCATTTAAATCAATATCGATTTCGCATTCGATGATAATACGTAGTAAGCCAATGGCGGAACGACGTAGCCCAAAAGGATCTTTATCACCAGTCGGTGCCTTGCCAATAGAAAATATACCTACCAAGGTGTCAATCTTTTCGCTTATCGCTAAACATTGACCCAGAGTAGTTGATGGTAGATTATCACCTGCAAATCTAGGTTGGTAATATTCTTCTAAGGCGATAGTAACGTCAGCATCTTCACCATCAGCTTGTGCATAGTATTTCCCCATGGTGCCTTGTAATGCAGGAAACTCGCAGACCATTTCAGTCAACAGATCACAGAAGCATAATTGAGCAGCACGTTTGGCATTATTGGCATCTAGATTTAAAGGTTTTACCAAACTTAAAACAATATTGTTCAGGCGTTCAGACTTTTCGTGCAAAGTCCCCAGTTGTTTCTGGTAAACAACTTTATTTAATCCATCAATATGCTTTGCTAAGCCATTCTTTAGGTCTCGCTCCCAGAAAAATGCAGCGTCGCTAAGCCTGGGTTGAATAACGCGTTCATTGCCCTGTTTTATAAAGACGGGTTGTTTACTTTCAATATTTGTTACACAAATGAAAGAGGCGAGTAATTCTTTTTGTTTATCAAGTATAGGAAAATACTTTTGGTGGTCTTGCATGCTGGCAATCAAAACTTCTTTCGGCAACTTGAGAAAGTCCGGGTTAAAGTTGCCAATAAAACTGATGGGCCATTCCACCAACGCAGTGACTTCATCAAGTAAGTCAGGATCAATGACTGCGATTCCATTATTCTTTGCCGCTACTTTTTCAACTTGATCTTTAATCAAGGAATGCCGTTCATTGTAATCAACCAAAACCTTCCCGTTTTGTTTTAATGTTTTAGCATAATCAGCAGCTTGTTTAATAATGATCGCTTCAGGATGATGAAAACGATGACCATAGCTATAGTTACCTGATTTAACGCCCATTATCTCGCAGTCAATAGTTTCTGTTCCCAGCAATAACAGCACCCACTTGATTGGCCGAACGAATTCAAAATCGTTATTTCCCCAGCGCATACGTTTTGCAATAGGTAGGCGTTTTAATGCCATGTTGATCGTGTCAGGGATTAACTCTTGTGTTTGTTTACCCTTGACTAAAGTATCAAAAACCAGCCAGCTGCCTTTTTCGGTTTCCTGTTTTTCCAATTGCTCGACTGCAACGCCACATGATTTGGCAAATCCTTCAGTTGCTCGAGTCGGTTTTCCATCATCATCAAATGCAGCACTAATGGCTGGGCCTCGACGTTGTTGCTGCTTGTCCGACTGACTTATATCTAACTGCTTAATTATTACGGCGAGTCTTCGTGGTGATGCAAGCCAACTTGTTTCGATAAAATCTAAATCATTATCTTTAAGTGCAGCGCAAATTTCCTGATGAAAAGCAGTCGCAAGTCGTTTTAGAGACTTCGGCGGTAACTCTTCAGTGCCGATCTCGATTAATAAATCCTGTTTCTTACTCATTAGTTTATTTGTATTATTGTTTCAGTAGTGGGAAGCCTAATGATTCACGACTTTCATAGTAGGCTTGAGCAACAGCACGCGCGAGTGTTCTGACACGTAATATGTAGCGCTGCCGTTCGGTGACCGAGATAGCGCCGCGGGCATCGAGTAAGTTAAAGGCGTGTGATGCCTTCATAGTCATTTCATAAGCGGGTATTGGCAGACCTGCTTCGATCAGGTCTTGAGATTCCTGCTCATAGTTATCAAACCAGTTAAATAATGCTTCAGTGTTGGCCTGTTCAAAATTATAACGTGACATCTCTACTTCATTTTGATGATAAATATCACCATAGGTGACGATATTCTGGTCATCTTGTGTCCAAATCAGGTCAAAGACATTGCTGCAATCTTGTAGACACATGGCGATACGTTCCAGGCCATATGTCATTTCACCTGTTACTGGTTTGCAATCTAAACCACCGACCTGCTGGAAATAGGTAAATTGGCTGATTTCCATGCCATCTAACCAGACTTCCCAGCCTAGGCCCCAGGCCCCGAGCGTTGGCGATTCCCAGTTATCTTCTACAAAACGGATGTCATGCACCTCGGAATCAATCCCGATTGCCTTTAGTGAATCCAGATAAAGCTGCTGAATATCATCTGGCGAAGGCTTGAGCAATACCTGGAATTGATAGTAATGCTGTAGACGATTCGGGTTTTCACCATAGCGCCCATCAGTAGGTCGTCTAGAAGGCTGAACATAGGCGGCGCGCCATGGTTCAGGGCCAATAGCACGCAGGAATGTGGCCGGATGGAAGGTTCCTGCGCCCATTTCCATGTCATAGGGCTGCATTATTACGCAACCCAAGCCAGACCAGTATCGCTGTATTTCAAAGATCAGTTGTTGGAAGCTCAGTGGCGTTCCGAAATCTCTATTTTGTTTTTTATCTTGAGCCATTAATTTTAACCATTTTGGGAGGCAGAATTATAGCGTGTGTGACCGCTGATGTGTATGGAGTGATCTTATCAATATCAATTCTGGGAATATGTTCGGAATGCCGACAAACAGGATAAGCAAGTAATCAAATTTTAGACAATAACGTGTGAGATATATAGCTATTAACATTCACGAAAAGATACATTGGCATGCCCTGATAGGTAAGCTTAATACCTGCCCCATCACTTATTACCGCACGGTATTGGTGATTTTGGTACTGCTTATTCTTCACTTAGTTATCTCAGACGGTCACCATTTTCAAAGTTAAAGATTGATCAAAGTTTTATAGGTGAAATCATGCATTGTTAATGCGGTTATCGTATTGGCGCAGAATTTGGACTTATAAGTTTTGAGCAAAAGGTTGAAGATTAAAAAGCAGCTTGAATATCTAACAAAGCATGATTGTGATGTTTTCAGGGCTATTATTATAGCCGGCTTTTAGCAGCTTATGGATTCTAACAGTGGGTAAAGCAGCATTAGGTAGAAGTGATCAATAAAAAATCAGCCAAGCTAGTTAACTTATTCTGATTTTACAGAACTCTTGTCATTACGCATGATGCTATCAGATCGTTTTTTGATGACATCATATTTGAAAGGAGGAATCTCGTACCACCAATTCAATGTTTGCGCATTCATATTCGCAACATAAGCTTTCACACCATCAATTTTTTCTTGATCTTCATCACCCGCAAGCAGGCTCTCATCAAATCTGAATTCAAACGAACCATAAGGTATATCGTCATGCTCAAAGGCAACAAGCTCGACAACAGTACCTTCGAAGGTGTGGATTAATACATTAATACTGTTTTCCTGTTTCTGCAGCTTTTCTTTAGACCGGGCACCATTGATTTGGATGTCCTGTAAGATGCTTCCATAACGAGAAATAATAAGCTCTGAGGCCAGCTTTTTGCCAGATGGCAGGTTTTCCAGGCTAAATTTTTCTTGTCCTTTTTCATTTTTAAACAAGGTGTAGGTATCGCCATCTGCATGTTCAACACGAACAGCCCTAATTGCTTCAGCAGGTATGTCGAATAATGAACGTTCAATCCAGTCAGTCTTGGAAGAGGTTATGTCGACAACACCATCTACTAAATAAGATTGCTCATCATCAGGCTTGCGAATATATAAACCAGGAGTACTTTGAGACGCGCTGCTGAGACGTAGCTTACCGACAATCATCTCAACAATATTCTTTCTTTCAGCATCTTTAAGTGACAGCAATAAAGATGTTGAGTCTTCAACTTCTGGACCTTCTACACCAAGACGGTTATAAAGTCTCGGTAGTGTTGTTTTCGCAGCATTAATCTTTAAATCAGCTGCACCAAGCACGGTGCTTTTTACTTTGTCTGGTAACGCAGGATAGCCATCAAATTCATCAATCACCCATGTATCATTTATACGCGAGAGATTGACTGAACCAGCATAGCCTTTAATTGATATGTGGTTTATCGCTTCTATCTCTGAAGACAGGCCTGGAAAGAAAGCGGCTCTCTCTTTTCCTGATTGAGGTGCGCGAAGTTTAACGAATACTGACGCAGCAATAATAACTACAACAGTGACAAGGGCGAATACAATGAGTTTATTTTTAAACATAGGTGTTGTTTGTTTACGTTCTTCTGTTTGCTCGGTAAATTCCGATGAATAAGGCCATTAGTGTTATTAATAATGGGATTAATCCGATATTTATAAAGCGCAATTGCGCACCAAGTTTTTCAATATTCTTTTTAAGCTCGTGTTGTACGCCACGTAATTCTTTTCTGGTGGCCACACGCTCACTTCTGAATTTTTCAATTTCTGCTGATAATTCATTATTTAACAAGTAAGATTTTTCACCACCTTGCTCTTGTTGTAACTGGCGTATTTTTTTCTCAGTCTCATCTAAGCTTGCTTGTAACTCGGTTTCGCGTTCGCGAAATTCTGCTTCTGCTTCCCTGCGAATTTGGTCTACCATTTCAAATGGGCGGGAATATTTTTCGCGTCCGCGCAGACTGATTAGATCAGTATTTCCAGCAAGATTTTCAATACTGTTCATGACGAAGTCGCCATTATTAGCGATTGGTTGTGGTACAGCGACGCCAAACATTTCTTGAGAACGAATCCAGAAATGGTCTGCCATTATATCTGTGTCAGCTACCAGAATAAGGTTTAGCTCACCCTCATTGACAAATTTCGGGTCTACGAATTTTTCAGCTTCTGCATCTTTTGCAGGTTTTCCCTCTGGAAAGTAACTTTTTGCCTTGCCGTTAATTCTTGCAGCAATAAGCATCTTCCTGTCTTCTGATTTGAAATTGCTCATGATGATATTCGGGTCACGTTGGAACAGTAATAAATCGCGTTCAAGTTTTGTTGATTGTTCAGATGTTTCTATCAACGGGGTAATGGTCAAACCTTTATCTTCTATGATCTCCAAAGAGCCCACAGTACCCATATGTATCAGGTTTAATTCACTGGTAGAGAAATCGTCTGCATTAAAATTCTTTTCAGTCATTCTTAACCAAGGAAGGTAATCGACACCTTGTGGATTACGTGGATCATCTGATTGCACACGCATAGCGGCATTGATGTCGCCAACAACCTTCTGTTTACTCATCTCCAGACCCCAAAGTTCTAGTAACTCTGGCAAGTATGATTCGATGTCGGGTACTACGTTTGGGTTGCCTGGGTCAGGTCGTGTTTGATCAAGTTCAGCAATTGGGTCTATAAAAATTATCGCTTTACCGCCACGTAAGAGATATTGATCAATTGCGTACAGAACATCATTTTCTAGTTTTTTAGGATGAACCAGCATCAATACATCTATGTTATCTACATTGATGCTCTCAACCAGTGTGTCCGGGTTTTGGGACAGGTTGTGAACCTCAAAAGAATCTTGCAGTGCACTAATAATTGTCCAGTCACGTCCGTCCGGATCACCGGTGGTAGCCATAATCGGCAATTGAGACACTAGACCCACCTTGCGTTTCTCAGGATAAGCCAAGTCAAAAATCATCTTGGTTATATCGTACTCAAGCGCAGACTCACGATTGGTCTGGAAAAAAGGAATCACCTTTTCATCATCAGTTGAGTTGGTGCCGACGATGCCAAAATAGGCTCTATCGCCAGCAGAATTTGCTGATACAGTTCGCAGACCACTGGCGACAGCTTGGTCTTCAGCTTCAGAAAATGTATCTGGCTCGATAATATTAAGAATTAACTTTCCATTCGCATGGGTGGCAAATTCTTCCAGCATATCTCTAACGCGAGCACCATAATTAACCAATAACGGGAATTCACTCATAGCCTTCTGCGAGAAATAAAAATCAAGCTGAACCGGTTCTTCCAGATTGTTGAGAATGTTTTTTGTGCCTTCGGAGAGGGTAAACAATTTACTTTCTGTTAAATCAATACGCCATGTAGTCAGTGCAGTATTTGCAAGGATGATGGTGGCAACAAATAAACAGGTCGCTAATATCAAACCGCTACCTGAAACAAACTTACTTTTTAGTGAGACATTCATGACTAACTTGCCTTCTTTGCTTCAATAACGACAACGTTAACGTATAACCAGAATATGATTAATGCGCTAAAGTAAATTACATCGCGGATATCGATTACACCTTTCTTAATCGAGGTGAAATGAGTTAAAAAGCTAAATGATGCAATAGCATCCAGTACCGCTTGTGGAGCCCAGCTTTGAAATATGTCCAGTACCATCGGGAAGCCACTCAGTATGAACATGAAGCAAATTACGACACTAATAACGAATGAGATAACCTGACTTTTAGTAAGTGCTGATATACATGAGCCAATCGCAAGAAAGCCCCCGGCCATAATCAGGCTGCCTATATAGCTGGCGAGGATAACGGTATTGTCAGGACTACCAAGATAATTAACGGTAATCCACATTGGGAAAGTTAATGCTAGCGCAACGGCTGTAAAGCTCCATGCCGCGAGGTATTTTCCTATCACAGCGTCGGTAATTGATACCGGTAAGGTCATTAATAATTCAATGGTGCCACTTTTACGTTCATCTGACCAAAGACGCATGGAGATGGCCGGTATTAGAAATAGATAAAGCCAAGGGTGAAATCGAAAAAAGGGTTCCAGATCGGCCTGATTGGTTTCAAAAAAAGCACCAATATAAAAAGCAAAAATACCGGTCAGGAATAAAAAGATGACGATAAAGACATAGGCGACCGGCGTTACAAAATAACTGGCGAATTCACGTTTATAAATAGAATACATGGGGCTCATGGTGCTGCTGTCTCCCGGTTTTCATCCGCACTGGAAGTTGTAATAACGCGGAAGGCATGCTCAATATCACTACGATCTGATTTTGCGATTAGTTCAGCGGGTGTGCCATCAAATAATATATCACCAGAGGCAATAATGATTGCACGTGAACAAACAGCATCAACTTCTTCAAGAATATGTGTGGAAATGACAATCGCCTTGTCTTCTGACATTTCCTTGATCAAGTTTCTAACCTCATGCTTTTGATTTGGATCAAGACCATCAGTAGGTTCATCAAGGATTAATACACTAGGATCATGCAGGATGGCCTGTGCGATTCCGACACGGCGTTTAAAGCCTTTTGACAGGGTTTCGATACTTTGGTCGATGACGTGTTTTATATTAATGATGTCGACAACTTCATCGATACGCTTTTGGCGGCTGCTACCAGTTAATTGTCGAACATCGGCAATAAAGTTGAGAAAACTTTTGACGGTCATCTCACCATAAGCTGGCGCACCTTCAGGTAAATAGCCTACAGAACGTTTAACGGCTATAGGGTTCTCCCGCACATCAAAACCATTTACCTCAACCGTGCCGCTGGTAGGTTCGAGAAAACCGGTGATCATTTTCATTGTTGTAGATTTACCGGCGCCATTAGGGCCTAGAAAACCTAGAACTTCACCATGATTTACGTCAAACGAGACTCCGCGTACCGCATGTATCGGGCCGAATGACTTCGTCAACGATTTTACTTTTATCGTTACAGGCATGATTATTTACTCAGGTACCTTCTAATTACGTCAATTATTCTTATATATGACTATTGCAGCTATATATCTAGCTCTCAGTCGAGTTTTACAGTTTTCCCCTAAGGGATTTTTATATGCTCGTCTCTGCGAGGTGCACTATTGTGCATAAAAATAACGCATCGTCAATTCTTGATTGATAGACAACCAAACGATTAGGCAGTTCCCAAGTTAGATGATGGTGGATAAATTAATTTAAATTATTTTGTTTAAGACGAAACAACGCTGAAATATCCTCGTCACCAAAACCTTCATCCATCAGGCGTTGGTAATGTAAAAGGGTCATTTCGATGATGGGCAAGGCATTCTCACTGATGGATTTTGTCATGGACTGACAAATTGAAAGGTCTTTATGATGCAATGCCAGTTTAAATCCGGGTTCATAAATCCCTGCCAGCATAGTTTTGCCACGATGATCTAAAAACCAGTTGCCAGCTGCACCAGTTGAGACGATGTCGACCACCTTATCCATAGGTAAATCCATCGCCTGACCAAAGGCCAGTGCTTCGGTCACCGCTTGATTAATCCCTGCGGCCATAATTTGATTTACGGCTTTGGTCGCTTGACCTGATCCGGTAGCACCAATAAAAACAATGTTGCCTGCTATGGAATCAAGTGTGGGACGTGCTTTTTCTAAAATGGCTTCATCACCCCCAACCATCATTGCCAAGCTGCCATTCTTTGCACCTTCAACGCCACCGGAAACAGGGCAATCAAGAAAATGGGCGTCACATTCTTGCAATAATGCCGCAGCCTGTTTAGCTGTATCCGAACTAACTGTAGAAGTATCAACAATAATAGTTCCTGCATTGGTGTCAGTCTTTATTGAGTTAATCATCTCCAGCACATCTTCATCGCGCGAAACGCATACAATAATAAGCTCACATTGTTTTGCTAAATCGGCGGGCGACAGTGAGATTGAACAGCCGCATTCCTTTGCAATAGATTCTGCTGTCGATAATGTTCGGTTAAAAACGGTAACTAGATGACCCGCGCTAGCAAGATTTCGGGCCATATTTGCGCCCATTGCACCTAAACCAATGACACCTGTCTTCATTACTATTCTCCAATAATTAGTTTTTCTTTGATAGATGACCTCCATCGAAGGCGGAAATATTGGCACCCATATAGTAGGCACTTTAAGCGATGCAGGACGCCTGCATGGCGGTAGGTGTTAGATAATGTCAGGAACATATTATCTAGTAATTACTAGTCCTCAGTCTCTATTTTGAATGTTCATAATGTTTAGCGATGATCTCTGCTACGCAACACGTTAATTTTTTTGCAGTCGGTATATGCAGAAATTCATTCGGCCCATGTGCATTAGAACCCGGACCAAGCACACCCGTAATCAGGAATTGCGCATTGGGAAATTTTTCACCGAGCATTCCCATAAACGGAATTGACCAACCTTCACCTATATGAACCGCTGGTTTATTAAAATAGTTTAGCGATGCTTCATCCATTGCTTGCTCCAACCAAGGCGCAACTTCTGGAGCCATCCAGCCGCTAGCAGCCCAATCGGGCTCAAAACTGATCTTAGAGCCATAGGGCGGGTTTGTTAATAGAAGCTCTTCAAGTTTTTTAATTGCAAATTCAGCATCACAAGTGGGTGGTAGCCGCATTGAAAGCTTTATAGAAGTTGAAGGGCGCATGACATTCCCTGCTGATTCAATATCAGGTAGGCCAGCCGCACCAATATAAGATAGTGCTGGTCGCCAGCTTCGGTTCAGGATCAACTCAACCGGATCTTCATCCATAGGACGCATATCTTCTTTCATAGGAAAACGCGTAAAAATGTTTTTACCCATCATCTCTGCAGCGAGTTTTGCCTGTTTCATTCGTTTTTCAGGAATCTCTGCATAAAATTCATCGGCGAGTATTTTTCCGCTTGCAGGATCTTCAAGTCGATCCAGCAATTGTCGAAGAATGCGAAAACTGGAAGGCACAATGCCGCTGGCATCACCCGAATGAATGCCTTCATTCAAGACATCAACAGTTAATGTTCCGCCAATCAAACCACGTAGCGAAGTTGTAGACCACAATTGCTCATAATTCCCACATCCAGAGTCGAGACAGACGATTAGCTCCGGTGTGCCGATACGATCAGAGAGATGATCAATATAATAAGGCAGGTCATAGCTGCCACTTTCTTCACAGGCCTCTATTATGACAACGCAGCGAGCGTGGGACACACCTTGTTTTTGCAATGTCTTGATGGCCAGTAACGATGCGAAAGTGGCATAGCCATCGTCAGCGCCACCACGGCCATAAAGCTTGTCATCCTCTAACACCGGTTGCCACGGACCGAGTCCGTCTCGCCAGCCCGACATCTCGGGTTGCTTATCTAAATGGCCATAGAGCAGAACGGTATTATCAATTTCACCAGCTATCTCCATATAAATGAGCGGAGTTCGGTTTGGCAGCTGAACTACTTCCAGCGACAATCCTTTTATGCTTTGATTTTCACACCAGCTAGAAAACTGCGTAACCACTTGATCCATATAGCCATTCTCTAGCCAGTCAGGATCAAATGCAGGTGATTTATTTGGTATGCGGATGTATTCAATCAGCTCGGGAACAACAGATGATTCCCATTTTTCTGAGCAATAAGACTCAGTTAATTGTTTATTCATAGGTATTTGTTAAGGGTCTTCTTAAATTACTGAGATATAGATCGAAAAAGGATTTTTGCATAGTTTTATTTTATCTGACAATGCCTATAGTATATAAGGTGTAACACATTATAAATAAAAGGGGAGTGGAACTATGTTTTCTGTTATTAGAAATATAAGTTTGGGAATGATATTGGGCCTAGGGTTAACCGCTTGCGGTGATGATGATAAAGCTATGCCGGCCGCAAATGATACTGCAGCAGCACCAGCACCAGCCGCAGCGCCTGCATCAGGTGAAGATGACATTTTCTCATCTTTGAACATTGAAAAAGCAGAAGGTGTTATCTATCAAGATGAGATCTATGCTAACTGGCCTTATAACTAGATAGTAAAGATTTGGAGTTTTTGTAAGGATGTTTAGATTGTTAAAAAGTAGTCTATTAGTACTCTTTTGTGTCAGCATTTTGGTAGCTTGTGGTGACAATGATGTGCCAAAGGAAAAAGGAACAGCGACTGCTATGCAAGAAACCGCAGTTCAGTTGCCTGCCGAAACACCGGATCTATCAGTTGTAGAGCTTGTTGAGGAAGCGTCGACAGAGACAGAAATGGTAGAAACGGAGATAACGTTTCTGCCAAATCATGTCGTCTATCAAGAAGAGATTTATAAGAATTGGCCTTACACGGAAGCACCTGCTGCAAACGGGTCTGATGAAGCGATACAAAATGCAACGGACGCAATTGCTGAAGCAAAGGCTGCTGCAGAAGTGAAAGCCGCTGAAGCAAAAGCTGCTGCAGAAGTAAAAGCCGCTGAAGCAAGGGCTGCTGCAGAAGCGAAAGCCGCTGAAGCAAGGGCTGCTGCAGAAGCGAAAGCCGCTGAAGCAAAAGCTGCTGCCGAAGCGAAAGCCGCTGAAGCAAAAGCAGTTGCAGAAGCGAAGATCGCTGAAGCAAAGGCTGCTGCGAAAATTACAGCCACAGGAGATGCTAGTACAACAGCGACGGCAACTACCGGTGATAAACCTTATCAAGTTGTCGATGGCAAAATCAGCGCCAATGCTATGGAGGGTTGGAAAACCTACAATGGTGGTGGTTGTGGTGCTTGCCATGGTAAAGGGGGTATCGGTGCTGTTGGCCCTAATCTAGCTCAAAGTCTTACGACGAAACTAAGCAAAGCAGACTTTGTTAACATCGTTACCAATGGTAAGTCCGGCACAATGATGAGACCACATAAGACGAATAAACGTGTTATGTCTAACTTGGATAATCTATATGCCTATTTGTTAGCACGCGGTGATGGCGTACTGGGTCCCGAAAATCTAATCAAATCTCCACTAGGCAAGTAATAGTATTTAGTCTATTGACCCTTCTATCAATATAGAAGGGTCATATTTTTTCTAACAAGCTTGCCATCGTTCTTTGTAATTCCGAACTTGAAACCGGCTTGTGTAATAATCTTTCCTTGTTCAATATAGATCTCACATAATGACTATTAGAAAATACAAAGACATTTCTCCAGACATTCACGCAACTGCTTATATTGATGAATCAGCAGTCGTCATCGGTGATGTCATGATTGGCCAAGATAGCTCAGTCTGGCCGATGTCCGTTATTCGCGGCGATGTCAATTCAATCACGATCGGTGCGCGTAGCAATATTCAGGACGGTTCGATCCTGCATGAATCGCATACCAGCGAATTCTTTCCCGGTTATCCGCTCGTGGTTGGTGATGATGTTACCGTCGGTCATAAAGCGATCTTGCATGCGTGCACTGTGGGCAATATGTGTTTGGTTGGTATGTCAGCCACGGTCATGGACGGTGCGGTTTTAGGCGACTACGTGATTATCGGTGCGGGTAGTCTAGTGCCACCTGGCAAACAACTTGAATCAGGCTTTTTGTATGTTGGTAGCCCGGTTAAACGCGTTCGTGAACTAAACGAAAAAGAACGTGCCTTCCTCGAATACTCTGCGAAACATTACGCGAAATTAAAAGATCAACATAAAGCGTCATAAAGAAAACTATGTTTTTATGAATATTCTGCGAGACCTTATTCATTTCCAATAAACACCTATTAAGAATAGTCTTAGTCATCAAAATTACAGGTGGTAGAAAGTCTGAATTCTTCCAACATAAGTATCAGAATTAAGCCATCATCTAATTTATCCATACCTTAAAAACGCTTTTTTGAGCTGTTTTTGATATAAATCAAAGTCAAATTGAAATTAGTAATCACAATCGTATTAGACGGTTTGTGGAGGTCATTTTCTAACATTGCAATCGTCAATATTAAAGAGGAAATGTTTATGCGTAACATAATTAGTGTTTTTGGTCGTTCACCCTTCGTGCCCTTGCAAATGCACATGGAAAAAGTTGTCGAATGTGTAGAGCAAATTCCGGTAATCATAGAGCTATACAGGCAAGGCGATAGTAAAAAAGTTGAATCCGCCGCCGCCAACATATCAAAACTGGAACATCAAGCGGATCAAATCAAACACGAGATACGTAATAGTTTACCGCGTGGATTGTTTATGCCTGTGGATCGTAGCAAGCTCCTGAAAATACTTGCTCTTCAAGATGGTATTGCCAATCGCGCCGAAAATGCGGCGGTTTTACTTACCTTCAAGCAAGCTAAGACGGTTGCCGGCTTTGATGCTGCATTTGATCACTTTATGGGTAAATGCCTCGAAACATTTAATCTGTCTCGAAAAATTATTGGACTTCTGGATGAATTACTGGAAACGGGATTTGGTGGTCTTGAAGCAGATAAAGTCCATGAATTGATCGACGATGTTGGCCTGAAGGAACACGAGGCAGATGTTAGTCAGAAGGAATTACTCAGATTATTACTTGCCCATGAAGATAGCATCTCGTATGGCGATTTTTTCCTGTGGACTCGTGTAATACAACAAGTCAGCAGTATTGCTGATCGATCAGATAAATTGGCAGCGACAATAAGAAATACCCTTGAATCCAAATAGACTTGTTTTTGACATAATTTAAAGAGATTAATTAAATGGAAACATACCTATACGTAATTATAGCTCTAGCAATTATATTCGGCCTTTATATGGCATGGGGCATCGGTGCCAATGATGTTGCCAATGCCATGGGCACTTCGGTGGGTTCTGGAGCGCTTACCTTGCGCCGCGCTGTCATCCTCGCCGCGATTCTGGAATTCAGCGGCGCATTTTTAGCGGGTACCCATGTCTCGGAGACGGTTAGAAAGGGTATTGTTGACCCGGCGATATTCGCCAATGATGGTCTGTCCTTTATGCTAGGTATGCTTTCGGCATTACTAGCAGCCGGAGTATGGTTACAAATAGCATCTTGGAAAGGTTGGCCGGTCTCAACGACACATTCCATTGTCGGCTCGGTTGTTGGTTTTGGTGCAGTCTATGGTGGTATTAGTGCCGTGCACTGGGATAAAGTGGGTCAGATCGCGGCTAGCTGGATAGTTTCACCACTACTGAGCGCAACAATCTCCTATTTTATTTTCACCTTCATTCTACGAGCTATCTTTTACGACGCCAGACCGCTTAGGTCGGCAAAGAAGATAGCGCCCTACCTGGTCTTTGTTGTTATCACGATGTTGTCATTGACGATGGCATTTAAGGGATTGAAAAACCTTAAGCTTGATTTGAGTTTGCCCGCTGCGTATGGTGTTGCTTCCTGTGTTGGTCTTGTTGCCGCGATTATAAGTGTCTGGCTAATTTCGAAGATAAACTCCAAGGAAACTGCTACTGATGTTGAAGAAAGAGTGACCGACCCTAATGTTATTAAGTCCCTGGAAAAGGCGACGAAGCACTTAGAGAAAGTAAAGGCATCAGCACCAGGCCATATGAAGGACGATATCACTGAAACATTAGAAGAAGTCAGACGGTTACAGTGGGAATCACAGCGTAATTATGATTTTCATACCAACAGTGCCGAGTATCAGCAGGTTGAGAAACTGTTTGTTTATCTACAAATATTGAGTGCTTGTTTCGTTGCCTTTGCTCATGGTGCAAACGATGTTGCTAATGCTATTGGTCCTATGTCTGCAGTGTTGTCGGTAGCGATGGCCGGTGGAGACAGTATTGCTGCCAAGTCACCAGTACCTCTATGGGTATTGGCTTTGGGTGGGCTTGGTATTGTTGTTGGTTTGGCAACCTGGGGCTGGCGAGTGATGGAAACCATTGGCAGGAAGATTACACATCTGACACCTACTCGTGGCTTTAGTGCAGAATTTGGTGCAGCAACAACAATAGTTATAGCGACCAAGTTAGGTTTACCTATTTCCACAACCCATACGCTTGTTGGTGCCGTACTAGGTGTTGGACTTGCGCGTGGTATCGGTGCAGTCAACATGGGTACTGTCAGAGATGTTGTTGTTTCTTGGGTTATTACCATCCCGGCTGGTGCTGTGTTAGCAATATTTTTCTTTTATGCATTAAGAATGTTCTTCTGAATCGCAATGATGAAATCTAGCTTGGGAAATTAAAGGCAATAAAATGACACCATTAATGTTGGTTTACAATGTTTAAAAAAATAATATTACCATCAATATTTATCATCCTTGCTTACGGTTTTTGGATCAGTCCTGATTTCAAACAAATCGCTGCAGGCGTGGCAATATTTTTATTTGGTATGTTGTCACTCGAACAGGGGTTCAGGGCATTTACCGGCGGCGCTCTTGAAAAGATACTGCGACATACGACCGGATCGTTATGGAAGAGTTTGGGTCTTGGTGTCATGTCCACAACAATTCTCCAGTCAAGTTCTCTTGTCACGGTTATTACTATTTCATTTCTAAGTGCGGGTCTGATTGGATTAGCAGCAGGCATAGGTATTATTTTTGGGGCAAACCTCGGCACAACCACTGGCGCTTGGCTAGTCGCCGGGTTTGGTTTGAAAGTAAAGATATCTGCTTATGCTATGCCGATGTTGGTCTTTGGGGTCTTGTTGATCTTTCAAAAGTCGAAGGCATTGAATGGTATCGGTTATATTTTGGCAGGTCTTGGATTCTTGTTCCTTGGAATTCATTATATGAAAGAGGGCTTCGAAGCTTTTAAGGACACAATCGATCTTTCTGCATTCTCCATTCCTGGTTATCGAGGTTTGTTCATCTATACCGGTATCGGAATCTTCGCGACTGTTGTCATGCAATCAAGTCACGCAACGCTGGTTTTAATCATTACCGCCTTGGCTGCACAACAGATCTCGTATGAGAATGGGTTAGCGCTCGCCATTGGCGCTAATGTCGGCACCACCATTACCGCCATCCTTGGTTCATTGAGTGCCAACATACAAGGTAAGAGACTTGCCGGGGCACACATGATTTTTAATCTTGCTACAGGGTTTATCGCGATATTATTTATTCACCAGTTTGTACAAATTGTAGATGTTGTGAGTGCTTATGTTGGGATTGCCGATGATGATTACACACTGAAACTTGCCGTGTTCCATACCATCTTTAACCTAGTTGGTATTATCGTCATGATCCCTTTTATCAACATGATGGTCGCTTGGCTTGAAACAACATTTAAGGAAAAGGAAGCGCCAGTAGAGCAAGCCAAGTTTCTAACTGACTCAGCGCTAGAGTTTGCAGACACAGCTGTAGAAGCCGTGCGCATGGAAACACTTCATCTCTATGATAATGCCATTGAAATAATTGCGAACACTATCGGTTTCAGTAAATCGGAAATTGGTTCAGACGCAGATCTGAAACAACTACTCAATTCAAGAAAGAAAATGCCAGAAGTAGATGTCGAAGCAAGATATGACAAGAATATAAAAGGCATCTACAGCGCAATTATCGCTTTTATTAGTCAAGTCCGATTTAACTGGCAGCTTGAGCAATCAGCCGATTTACACTGGCTGCGCAGGGCGAATAGAAATATTGTTGAAGCTATTAAATCAACCAAACATCTACAAAAGAATTTGTTGTCGTTTAGTCAATCTTATAATCAACATGCCTCTGGAGAATATCAAAACATCAGGTTAAATCTCGCTATATTACTCAGAGAATTAGAAGACATCAGACATGAACCAGATCCCGATATCAAGATCCTTTCCATGGACGAAATCAAGATTTCCATGGGTGAAGCTGATGATAAACAAAATAATGCGATCGATGAGCTTATTCGGAGTGGCAAGATAGTTCCGGAGACAGGGACATCATTGATTAATGACAGCGCTTACCTATTAGATATTAAAAGCAACCTGATACAATTCTTTGAAACACTTTTTGTTGCGCAAGAACGCGAAATTACTAAAGCAGAGCGCAAGCTGGTACTTGATGATGATGAGATGACCGAGATTCGTAGTGCAAATGAATAACTTACTGTGAGTAGCAATTTAATACATTTAAGGCCAAGACTATGAAACAAAAAAAACTATTAGAAAAGCTAAAAGATTTTTTTGATTCAGATGCAAGGGAAAGAAATAAACATAAATCTGATATCAAAGATGTTCTCAAAAAACTGAAAAAAAAAGAACGACAACTTAAAGAGAAATTGGGAAAAGAAATTGATGAAGAAAAACGCAACCGCATCCAACAAAAAATAGACGTTGTTTACGCACAACGTAAAAAAGGCATTAAATTAATTCAAGAGCCGTAATGGAAAGTATTTTTTAGATTGCCGTTTGATGATCTATATCCAATTATTCTGGATAAACCATCATCTACAATGCTGCTCTCGTATCTGATTTAAAAATTCGTTATTATGCGACGCTTTTTGAATAATACGTTTGAGGTGTAAGGGTAATGTCATTGGATGAAAACTGGTTCTCAGAACCAGCTCAGGGTCATGCTCTGTCGCTGGATATAAACCAGAAGCTGTATGAAGAAAAATCCCCTCACCAAACTATAACGATCTATGAGACCAAGACCTTTGGTCGTTTGATGACCTTAGATGGATTAACCATGTTGACGTCGCGTGATAATTTCATCTATCACGAGATGATGTCGCACCCTGCTTTGTATAACCATCCCAACCCTAAAGATGTGGCCATTGTCGGTGGTGGTGATTGCGGCACCTTAAAAGAAGTATTGAAACATGAGACAGTAAAAGAAGTTACACAGATCGAACTAGATGAACGTGTAACCCGTGTTTCCGAACAATATTTTCCTGAGCTATGTGAGAGTAATAGCGACCCGCGTGCATCATTAGTATTTGAAGATGCCATAAGTTGGATACAAGGTGTAGAACCGGATTCGCTAGATGTGGTTATTATCGATATTTCTGACCCAGCTGGACAAGCAAAACGCTTATTTCAGGTACCCTTTTATCGGGATTGTTTAAATGCTTTGCGCAAAGGTGGAATAGTTGTCGCACAAAGTAAATCGCCATTATTAGATCTACAGGTCATCATCGACTTGCGAGCTGACATGCAAAAGGCAGATTATGTACAAATTCAGACGATTCAGTTTCCGGTCGCAACCTACCCATCCGGTTGGTGGACTGCAACTATGGCGCGAAAAGGGCAGAAATTCGGTGATTTTCGCGAGCAGATGGCAAGGCACAAGCCATTTGATACCAAGTATTACAACGCCGACATCCATAAAGCTTGTTCAGCCCTGCCTCAATTCATGCAGGATGCCTTCTAAGGCCAATTATTTCCCTAGCTAGACTTACATTATTGTAGGCAATCGCTACAATAAGCGCCCTTATGTCTACACATGCTGAAAAGTTCGACGTCATCATTGTTGGTGGTGGTCATGCTGGCACTGAAGCTGCTATGGCGGCTGCTCGGATGGGTGCGCGTACTTTATTGCTTACACACAGTGTAGAAACGCTCGGACAGATGTCCTGTAATCCGGCGATAGGCGGTATTGGCAAGGGTCATTTGGTTAAAGAGATAGATGCCATGGGTGGTCTAATGGCTGCTGCTGCTGACCAAAGCGGTATCCAGTTTCGTATTTTGAATTCTCGTAAGGGACCGGCTGTAAGGGCTACGCGCGCACAGATAGATCGTTCTCTATACAGGCAGGTTGTTCGACCTGCACTCGAAAATCAGAAAAACCTATTTATATTTCAACAAGCAGTAGATGACCTCATTGTGGAAGGTGAGCAGGTTCGTGGTGTAGTTACTCAAGCCGGACTGAAGTTTATGGCGCCAACAGTGGTGTTGACCGTGGGGACGTTTTTAGGCGGCAAAATTCATATTGGTGATAGCAACCATGCGGGTGGTAGGGCAGGTGACCCACCTTCAATTGCTTTGGCGGATCGACTACGTGAATTACCTTTTAATGTTGGGCGGCTGAAGACTGGAACGCCACCACGTATCGATGGCAGGACGATCGATTATAGTCAGTTGCAAGCGCAACCGGGCGATGATCCTGTGCCTGTATTTTCATATAGTGGTAATGTCGACCAACACCCAGAGCAGGTGTCTTGCCATATCACTTATACCAACGAACAAACCCACGACATTATTCGCGGTGCTTTGGATCGTTCGCCAATGTATAACGGCAATATAGAAGGTACCGGGCCACGTTATTGCCCCTCGGTTGAAGACAAGGTTATGCGTTTTGCCGATAAAGATGCACATCAAATCTTTATTGAACCAGAAGGATTGACTAGTAATGAGGTCTACCCGAATGGTATTTCGACATCATTGCCATACGACGCACAGATTGGTTTGGTGCGTTCGATAAAAGGTTTTGAAAATGCGCATATCACCCGGCCAGGTTATGCGATTGAATATGATTTCTTTGACCCACGTGAATTGTCTCCCTGGTTAGAGACACGTTTTATTAAAGGTTTATTTTTTGCTGGGCAGATCAATGGTACGACTGGATATGAAGAGGCGGCAGCGCAAGGTTTATTAGCCGGATTAAATGCAGCGCTCCGAACGCAAGATCAAGAACCGTGGTTTCCACGTCGTGATGAGGCTTATTTAGGCGTATTAGTTGATGACTTGGTTACCATGGGTACGACCGAACCTTATCGGATGTTTACCAGCCGTGCAGAATATCGACTGATGCTACGAGAAGATAATGCCGATCTACGTTTAACAGAAAAGGCGCATGGATTAGGGCTCATTGATGACAATCGCTGGCGATTGTTTTCTGAAAAACGTCATGCGATTACAGCAGAATCGGAACGGCTGGAAAAAATCTGGGTCGGTTCACCAGCACTTGCACTTGAAGACACTGAGCGTCTACTTGGTCAATCATTGCGCAAGGATATAAACCTGCTACAGCTCTTGAAGAGACCAGAGATTACTTATGCTGACATTGCCAAGTTACCGAATATTGCTGTCGATGGGATTGATCCGAAGGTGTCAGAACAAGTCGAGATACAAGTGAAGTATTCCGGTTACATCCAGCGGCAAGAAGAAGAAATTGATCGTAATCGCCGTCATGAGGAATCTGAATTACCTGATGATATTGATTATCAGGAGGTTAGAGGTTTATCGTCCGAGGTCATTGAAAAATTATCTAAACATCGGCCAATCAATTTGGGACAGGCTTCTCGTATCCAAGGCATAACACCTGCGGCAATTTCTTTACTGCGTGTACATCTGAAGAAGCAATCGCTGTTATTGCAGAAAAGTGCCTGAGCCTTTGGGCATTCTGAATGCTAGAGGCGTTACAAGCAGGTCTTGATAGGCTAGATATTAAAGCTGAGCAGCCATTATGCGACGCCTATCTAAGATATATTGAGTTACTCGTAAAATGGAATACTGCCTATAACTTAACCGCTGTAAAAGAACCGGAGGCAATGTTAAATCGCCATGTTCTTGATTCTTTATCAGTTCACTCGTTTGTTGAAGGTAAGCACTGTCTGGATATTGGTACCGGTGCGGGCTTACCAGGAATGATATTGGCAATGGCGCAGCCAGAAAAGCACTGGACGCTACTGGATAGTAATCAGAAAAAGCTCCGGTTCCTGAGGCACGTTATCGTTGATCTCAATATCAATAATGTTGAGCTGGTTCATGGCCGTATCGAGGCATTTAAACCTTCGAAAGAATTCGACACAATAATCTGTCGTGCCTTTGCACCGTTGCTGCGGATGTTAGAACAGACTCAACATTTACTGACAGCAGGGAATCAGTTGTTGGCGATGAAAGGGAGGCAGGTAGAAGCTGAGATTGACGAGCTAGGGAACCATGAATTTGTGATTAAGCTTAATGACTTAGCGCATTCGGGTGATGAAACCTCGGCAAAACTGGTTCAAATAAGGCGAACAGCGTAAATTTTTAGCTTATGGCAGCTGGGTTTCAGTATGCTAAAGTACAGTCATCAAAAATAATTAGATATCACGGTAAAACACGAATTTAATGTCCAGAATCATTGCAATTGCAAATCAAAAAGGCGGGGTTGGTAAAACGACCACGGGCGTGAATCTTGCCGCATCATTGGCTGCTGCCAAACGAAAGGTGTTATTAGTTGATTTAGATCCGCAAGGCAATGCCACCATGGGCAGTGGAATCAATAAGCAAGAACTGGAAATCTCCAGTTACGATTTATTAATGAATGATAAAACGGCAGAAGAAGTCATCGTCGAATCTCCTGAAGGCCAATATGACTTAATCCCCACGAATTCTGATCTGACAGGTGCTGAAGTGGCATTGTTGGATGAGATGGCAAGGGAAATCAGATTACGCAATGCACTGCAACCGATTCAAGAAGATTATGATTTTATTTTTATAGACTGCCCGCCATCATTGAATATGTTGACGGTCAATGCCTTGGTTGCTGCAAACTCAATTATGATTCCAATGCAATGTGAATACTATGCGCTTGAAGGATTAACGGCCTTACTTGAGACTATCGAAAAGATTAAAAAATACTTAAATCCTGAACTAAAGATTGAAGGCTTGTTACGGACCATGTATGACCCGCGTAACAATCTTGCGACACAAGTATCTGCACAGTTATTGGAACATTTTGGAGAGCAGGTCTATCGCACCATTATCCCGCGTAATGTTCGATTAGCTGAAGCCCCGAGCCACGGCCTTGCCGCGCTTACTTATGATAAGTCATCTAGCGGTGCAGTTGCCTATCTTGCATTGGCTGGTGAAATGTTAAGACGTGATGGCTTAGCGGCATGAACATATCACCTCGTTATAACGAATTAAGGAATTAGTAAATTGGTAAAGAGACGCGGTTTGGGCAAAGGTCTGGATGCATTACTCGGCAATCCTGTTAGTAGAGCCTCTGAAGACAGTAATAATGATTCCTTAAAAACATTAGCCGTTGATCTATTACAACGTGGGCAATACCAGCCAAGAAAAGATTTTAATAAAGAATCTTTACAAGAGCTAGCAAACTCAATCAGTGCACAAGGTATCGTGCAACCAATAGTTGTACGTGCCTTACCACGTTCGAAAAAATTTGAAATCATTGCTGGTGAACGTCGTTGGCGTGCAGCACAACTAGCCGGCTTACAAGATGTGCCTGTTGTGATTAAGGATGTACCGGATAAAACGGTTATGTGTATTGCCTTGATAGAAAATATACAGCGCGAGGATTTAAACCCTTTAGAAGAAGCGCAAGCTTTAGCACGATTGATTGAAGAGTTTGACATGACGCACGATACGATTGCCGAGGCAGTGGGTCGATCACGTTCGGGAGTGACAAACTTGTTACGTTTGTTGGAGCTCAATATCAAGGTTAAACAAATGGTCGAATCGCGTCAGCTAGACATGGGGCATGCTCGTGCGTTATTGGCATTACCATTAAATAAACAGATGGGTGCTGCAGAGACAATAATAAAACAGGATTTATCGGTCAGGGCTACAGAAAAACTGGTCCAACAATTGTCGAGTGAGAGTAAGCAAGGAAAGGCAAAGCCAACCTCTAAAGATCCGAATATACAAAGCCTCGAAAACAATTTATCCGAAAAGGTGGGTGCAAAAGTAACTATCAAGCAACACACCAAGGGTAAAGGTGTATTGCAAATAAATTACCATTCGCTAGATGAACTGGATGGTATTATTAACCATATCAAGTAATCAGGAATATTTAATTCCCAAGCTGCTTTACTGTCATGTAACTCAAGAAATCCGAGTAATATTTTTGATGTCTCCTCGGTTTCAACAGATTGGTCGTAATTTTTTTTCATCTATCAGATACCCACCGAGAGTATCAAAATCAATGGCGGGACTAAACAGGAAGCCCTGCAAACTATCACATTCAAGTTCATTTAATATCAGTGGGCCAAACTGCTTGAGTGTAGTATGTGGGATATGACGATCCAGTGAAATTATAAGGTTAGCTTTTGACAGACTTCATAGCCATCCATCTCGGGCATTTTAATATTCAGCAGAATTAAATCCGGAGGTGTGTTTATGGCTGACTCAAGCCCCGATACTGAAGAGCCCGCAACACGTACCCGCTAGCCATAATTACTCAATAATTCATGTAATAGCTTTAGATTCGATGGATTATCATCAATTATTAAGATTGTTTGCTGCGAATTGGTATCCATCTGATTATTTTTTTTATCTGAACATCCAATTAAATTCGTTTCATTGGCCTGTGGATTGTTGTTATAGCGGTTAAAAATCACTCAGAAATTAGCATTATTCTTGGCGCTAAGCTTTGATGAGGAGGATTATACATGGCTATATTGTTTTACTTTGACTGGGTTTCATCATTCAACAAGGATTATTGTTGATGTCATTTTTTGCTTAAAACCGGGCATTGAACCCGCTATTTTAGAGAATGTTGCAGCGCAACGATTGATCATTTCCTAACAGGTCTTTATACTTGCCGTCCCCGAACAGTGAGGGGATGTAAAAAACATCGATATTTTACTGGCGCTATAGAATTTAGCCGATAGAATGTATCGCGATTTTTTGGAGTTGGGCGATTGGCAGGATCAGAAGAAATAATAAAAAATCGCTCAATTGCATACAGGATGTTAATTTTTGAAGCCGGCACGATAGCATTGTGTGGACTTCTTTTTTTTGCGTTTACCAATCTTGAATATGTTTATTCTGTGACTTTGGGTGGTTTGGCCTTTGTCGTGCCAAACGTATTATTTGTCGGGTTTTCATTGCGAACATCCACGACAGATTCAGGTAACAGGACATTAGTCTGGTTTTTTCTAGGCGAAGTAATAAAGATTGTTACAACGATAATGATATTTGCTATTTCAATAATACTGGTTGAACCACTAAATATTGGAATGATGTTCGTTAGTTATGGATTCGTATTAATGATGAATCTAACGGGCCTAGCAATAATGATGAAACAATAATAAATAATTTTTTGAGAATGATTTAATGGCAAGCGGAACAGAACTCACATCGAATTCATACCTCCAGCATCATTTGCAAAACCTGGTTTTGGGTAAATTGCCTGAAGGTTATGAAAGAGCGGGTGGCCATATTGTAGAGCATTCTAGCTGGACCTTTGCTCATAGCCCTCAAGAAGCTCTCGATATGGGTTTTTGGTCACTGAATGTGGACACCATGGGTTGGTCTATTTTTCTGGGAATGATTTTCTGTTTTTTCTTTTACCGCGTTGCTAAAAAGGTCGAAAGTGGAGCCCCTTCAGGTTTTGCTAACCTCATTGAGATGACTGTCGAATTCGTTAACAAAAACGTTAATGACATAATGACAGTCAAAAATCCATTGATTGGTCCATTAGCATTGACCATATTCATTTGGATTACCTTAATGAATACCATGGATATTGTGCCGGTGGATCTATTGCCATTGATTGCACAATTTGTGACTGGCAATGAGCACTTATATTTCAAAGTCGTGCCAACAACTGATCCAAACATCACCTTTGGCTTGTCGCTAGGTGTGTTTATTCTGATAATTTATTACAGCATCAAGATGAAGGGTGTGGGTGGCTTTATTGGAGAGCTTGCTTTCCAGCCATTTGGAAAGTACATGATTCCCTTTAATCTGATTCTGGAAGGTATTGGACTATTAGCTAAGCCTGTTTCATTAGCCCTGCGATTATTCGGTAACCTTTATGCTGGCGAACTCATTTTCTTATTGATCGCTACTTTAATAGGTTCTGCACTGCCATACTTTATAGGTACAATTTTTGGTGGTGCATTGCAGTTCGTTTGGGCAGTGTTTCATATATTAATAATTTTGTTACAAGCGTTTGTTTTTATGATGTTAACCATTGTTTATTTAGCAATGGCACATGAACATCACTAATTTTTTAATTTTGTAAGTAAAATCCTTTGGAGGAGTAAAAATGGAAACTATTTTGGCATTTACATCATTGGGTGTCTTAATCGTTCTGGGTATGGGCGCATTTGGTACAGCAATCGGCTTTGGTCTATTGGGCGGTAAGTTTCTGGAAGGCGCAGCGCGTCAACCTGAACTGGCTCCAATGCTTCAAGGTAAGATGTTCTTGGTTGCAGGCCTTGTTGACGCGGTAACCATGATCGGTATCGGTATTGGCATGTGGTTTACACTGGCAAGTCCTTTTATTGCCACGCTCCAAGCTGGTTAATAAATCATACAACGGCTTTAATAGTCATCCGACATATAGGTGATTTAAGTGAATTTTAATGCAACCTTAATAGGTCAGCTTGTAACTTTTGCTATCTTCGTTTGGTTTACGATGAAGTTTGTTTGGCCAATGCTGCTAAAACAAATGGAAGAGCGTGAAACACGTATCGCTGATGGTCTTGCTGCTGCAGAACAGGGTCAAAAAGACTTTGCTGAAGCACAAGAGAAATCATCTGCGGAGATAAACAAAGGTAAAGAGCAGGCAGCAACTATTATCGCGCAGGCACAAAAGCGCCACGATGAAATAGTTGATGAAGCGAAAGATGACGCGAAAGCTGAATCAGATCGCATCAAGGAAAATGCACTGAGCGAGATCGAGCAAGAAAAAGAAAAAGCCAGGCAGGAACTGAGAAATCAGGTTGCCGCCTTGGCTATCGCTGGTGCGGAACAAATCCTGATGAAAGAAGTTGATCAAGCGGCACACAATGAAGTGCTAGCAAAGATCAGTCAGCAGTTATAAGCGACAGGAATTAATAGATGTTAGAAAAAGCAACCATTGCCCGACCTTATGCGAATGCGGCCTTCGATCAAGCGATTGAAGAAGGTAAGCTTGGTGAATGGTCAAGCATGCTTAATCTGCTTAGTATCATCGTTTCTGATGAGAATATGCGTGGCGTTATCAATAACCCAAAATTGAGTAGTGAACAGCTTCATCAGTTCATCGCTGATATTTGTGGTGATAAGCTCAGTAAGACAGCTAATAACTTTACCAAGGTTTTAGTTGATGCTGAACGTATTGGTCTGGCTGCTGAAATTTTTGATCTGTTTGAACAGAAACGTGCTGCTGTAGAAGGTATTAGCGAGGTTGATGTGATTTCGGCTTATGCCTTAGATGATGCTCAGATAAATGCAATTTCTGAATCAATTTCGAAAAGACTCAGCAAGAAAATCGATATCAATACAAAAGAAGATATTGATTTGATTGGTGGTGTGATAATTCGAGTGGGTGATTCTGTGGTTGATGCGTCTCTTCGCGGTCGTTTAAAAGAATTAAATAGTGTATTTGCGCAATAGTTATTAAATAGAGGAAAGACATATGTCTATCAGTGCAACTGAAATTAGTGATCTGATTAAAAAGAAAATCCAGTCAATGGATCTTGATACCGAAGCACGTACCGAAGGTACGGTAGTTAGTCTTGCTGATGGTGTTGCCAGAATTCATGGCTTAAGTGATGTGATGCAGGGGGAGATGATTGAATTCCCGGGCAACACATATGGTTTAGCACTTAATCTGGAACGAGATTCTGTGGGTGCCGTTATTCTAGGTAGTTACGAGAACATCTCTGAAGGTGATGTTGTTAAATGTACTAAGCGTATTCTTGAAGTCCCTGTTGGTGAAGCCTTGTTGGGTCGCGTCGTCGACGCATTAGGTAATCCGATTGATGGTAAAGGTGACATCAACACAACAGAAAGTGCGCCAATTGAAAAGATTGCTCCTGGTGTAATTGCAAGAAAGTCTGTTGACGAGCCTGTACAAACAGGATTGAAATCAATTGATGCGATGGTGCCGGTTGGACGAGGTCAACGCGAGTTAATCATTGGTGACCGCCAAACAGGTAAAACGGCTGTTGCAATCGATGCCATCATTAATCAAAAAGGCACCGGTGTTAAATGTATCTATGTTGCTATCGGTCAAAAAGCATCTTCAATCAACGTTGTTATACGTAAGCTTGAAGAACATGGCGCAATGGAACATACCATTGTTGTTGCTGCTACCGCTTCTGAATCTGCAGCGATGCAGTATGCTGCGCCTTATTCAGGTTGTTCCATGGGCGAATACTTCCGTGATAAGGGTGAAGATGCACTAATTATTTATGATGATTTGACCAAGCAAGCTTGGGCTTATCGCCAGATGTCATTGTTATTAAAACGTCCGCCAGGCCGTGAAGCTTATCCTGGAGACGTATTCTATCTTCACTCCCGTTTATTAGAGCGTGCTTCACGTATTAATGCGGATTATGTTGAGAAGCTGACTGACGGAAAAGTAAAAGGTAAGACGGGTTCATTGACCGCTTTGCCCATTATTGAAACGCAAGCGGGTGACGTATCAGCATTCGTACCAACAAACGTAATTTCGATTACCGACGGTCAAATCTTTCTAGAATCTGATTTGTTTAACTCTGGTTTCCGCCCAGCTATTAATGCGGGTTTGTCAGTGTCACGAGTAGGTGGTGCGGCACAAACCAAGATTATTAAGAAGTTGGGTGGTGGTATTCGTTTGGCCTTAGCGCAGTATCGTGAATTGGCGGCCTTTGCACAGTTTGCTTCTGACCTTGATGAAGCCACTCGCAAGCAGCTTGAGCGTGGTACACGTGTAATGGAATTGATGAAACAGAAACAATATTCTCCACTCAATGTTGCGGAAATGGGCGTCAGTCTGTACGCAGTTGAGAATGATTTTATGGATGATGTCGCACTGGAAAAAATCGGTGCTTTCGAAGAAGCAATGCATGATTATATGAGAAGTGAACAGTCTGCCTTGATGGATAAGATTGGTGCTGAGGGTAATTATAACGATGATATCGAAAGTGGCTTGAAAGATGCTATCGCAAAATTCAAAGAAAACGGTACTTGGTAAATGGCCGGCGGAAAAGAAATACGAACTAAGATCGCGAGTGTAAAAAACACTCAAAAGATCACTAAAGCAATGGAGATGGTCGCTGCGAGTAAAATGCGTAAAGCACAAGATCGCATGAGTGCTTCACGTCCTTATGCTGAAAAAATTCGTAATGTTATTTCTCATCTGGCTCATGCTAATCCTGAATACAAACATCCTTATCTTGTTGCACGCGATGAAGTTAAACGTGTTGGTGTAATTGTTGTTTCTACCGATCGCGGTTTATGCGGTGGGCTGAATGCAAACATGTTTCGCATGTTATTGAAGCAATTTAAGGAATGGGACGGCGAAGGTAAGGAAATTGAGTTATGTGTTGTTGGTAGTAAGGCCGCTGGATTCTTTGGGTCAATTGGTGCCAATATTGTTGGTCAAGTGACCCATATTGGTGATGAGCCTAGTATCGAAGAATTACTTGGCGCCGTCATGATTATGTTGAACAATTTCAAAGAAGGTGACATTGATGAGCTACACCTTGTCTCAAACAAGTTTGTAAACTCCATCGTGCAGCAGCCACACCTGGAGCAATTGATACCGGGTAAGCCAATAGAAGATGAAGGTTACGGTCATCATTGGGATTATTTATATGAACCTGATGCAGAAGAGGTTCTAGATCAACTTTTGACTCGTTACATCGAGTCGCAAGTGTATACGGGCGTAGTTGAAAATATCGCCTGTGAAATGTCAGCACGTATGGTGGCAATGAAGAGCGCATCGGATAATGCCGGTGAGCTTATTGATGAATTAGAATTGATTTATAACAAGGCACGACAAGCAGCGATTACTCAGGAGCTTTCTGAAATTGTTGCTGGTGCTGCTGCGGTATAGTCAAAAAAAGATTTTTAATTAAGATATTTAGAGAAAATACACGAGGAACGAAAACGATGAGTTCTGGAAAGATCGTACAAATTATTGGTGCTGTATTGGACGTCGAGTTTCCAAGCGATGCGATACCAAAAATCTATGACGCTTTGAAAGTTGAAGGAGAAGGTGTCAATACCACTCTCGAAGTTCAACAACAATTAGGCGACGGAGTCGTAAGAACAATTGCTCTGGGTTCGACTGATGGCTTGAAGCGCGGTTTAACGGTTAACAATACAGGTGAAGCAATTTCTATTCCTGTCGGCACCAAGACCCTCGGTCGTATCATGAACGTATTAGGTGAGCCAATTGACGAAGTCGGTCCTATTGACACCGATGAGCGTATGGTTATTCACCGTGATGCTCCAAAATTCACAGAACTAAGCCCATCTACAGAGCTACTTGAAACCGGCGTTAAGGTCATCGACTTGATTATCCCGTTTGCTAAGGGTGGTAAAGTTGGTTTGTTTGGCGGTGCGGGCGTAGGCAAGACCGTAAACATGATGGAATTGATTAACAACATTGCGACCAAGCACTCAGGCCTTTCTGTATTTGCTGGTGTGGGTGAACGTACTCGTGAAGGTAATGACTTCTATTATGAAATGCAGGAGTCTGGTGTTGTAAATGTTGAGAATTTTGAAGAGTCAAAAGTATCGATGGTTTATGGTCAAATGAACGAACCACCGGGTAACCGTCTTCGCGTAGCATTGACCGGTTTGACCCTTGCGGAAAAATTCCGTGAAGAAGGTCGTGACGTATTGTTATTTATTGATAACATTTATCGTTTTACTCTGGCGGGTGTGGAATGTTCAGCGCTATTAGGCCGTATGCCTTCTGCGGTGGGTTATCAACCAACGCTTGCTGAGGAAATGGGTAAACTTCAAGAACGAATTACTTCAACTAAAACCGGCTCGATCACCTCGATTCAAGCTGTATACGTTCCTGCGGATGATTTAACCGATCCGTCACCAGCTACTACCTTCGCGCATTTAGACTCTACTGTTGTATTATCTCGACAGATTGCCGAGCTTGGTTTGTATCCTGCTATTGATCCACTAGATTCAACCAGTCGTCAGCTAGATCCATTGGTTGTTGGTCAAGAACATTACGATGTTGCCCGCGGAGTACAAAATACATTGCAACGCTATAAAGAGTTACGTGACATTATCGCGATTCTAGGCATGGATGAATTGTCTGAAGAAGATAAATTAGCTGTTGCCCGTGCTCGAAAGATTCAACGTTTCCTGACCCAGCCTTACTTTGTTGCAAAAGTTTTTACCGGCCAGGATGGGGTTTACGTTCCTTTGAAAGAGACCTTGCGTGGCTTTAAAGGTATTATCGACGGCGAATATGATGAGCTTCCAGAGCAGGCATTTTATAATGTCGGTACTATCGATGAAGCTATTGAAAAAGCTAAAACCCTATAATAGGTATTAGAGCTATGACAGACACAATTCATGTCGATATCGTAAGCGCTGAACACGCAATATTTTCGGGTAGTGCCGAAATGGTATTTGCTCCTGCAGACTTGGGAGAAGTCGGTATTGCCCCTGGACACGCACCATTTGTGACAAAGCTGGGCCCTGGTGAAGTACGTGTTAGAGATGCTGAAGGCAAAGAATCAGCATTCTATGTTTCTGGTGGTATGCTTGAGGTTCAGCCCAAAGTAGTGACTGTCTTGACTGATACGGCGCAACGTGCAGAAGATCTGGATGAAGCCGCTATTCTCAAGGCGAAAGAAGAAGCTGAAAATGCATTTCATGATAAAAGTGATGCAATTGATTATGCCAAGGCAAGAGCATCATTGGCTGAAACAGCAGCACAATTACAAACAATTCAGCGTTTGCGCAAACGCGCAGGCCGTTAATCCTATCGAATATAGCGTGGTAATTCTTTACCACGCTAAATCAAACCTATATCCCGATCGTCAGCACGGATATAATCTTAAAAGAATTAAATTCATCTATATGTACTGAGGAAAACGACACATGGGTCTTTGTATCGTAATTTTAGCTGCTGGGCAGGGTACGCGGATGTATTCCGATAAACCTAAGGTCTTGCATACGCTTGCAGGCAAATCATTACTAGAACATGTATACCAAACAGCTATGGGTTTATCTCATCGAGATATCTATATTGTTTATGGCCATGGTGGCGATCAGGTGCCTAATGCCTTGCAGGATTTTCAAGTAAATTGGGTTGAGCAGGAAGAACAATTAGGCACAGGTCATGCTGTGCAACAAGTTTTACCTGATATCCCGGATGTTGATAATGTTTTAATTCTCTATGGTGACGTGCCACTGATTACGGAAGAAAGTCTTAAGACACTGGTTGATGCTGCATCTGACACCGGCTTTTCCCTGCTAACTACACATATTGAAGACCCCCATGGTTACGGTCGCATCATCCGTGATGAAGATAGTAATATCGTCGCTATCGTTGAAGAAAAGGATGCGACAGAAGAGCAAAAAAAGATTTTCGAAATTAATACTGGCTTCATGGTTGTTAAGGCCGATGTATTAAAGCGTTGGGTAAACGCTCTCGGTAATGATAATAAACAGAATGAATATTATCTAACCGATATTGTTGCTAAGGCAGTAGCAGATAATGTAAATATTGCGCCTGTGTTAGCTGAGTCGAATATAGAAGTAAAAGGTATTAATAACCGATCTCAGCTTGCAGAAGCAGAGCGATATTTTCAACTGGTACAAGCTCACCATCTTATGCATAGAGGTGTAGGCTTGTCTGATCCTGCGCGCTTCGATTTGCGTGGTGAACTTGAAATCGGGCGTGATAATGAAGTTGATATCAATGTCGTTATCGAAGGTAGGGTCAAACTTGGCAACAACGTTACTATTGGTGCCAACTGTTATATAAAAGACACGATTATTGCTGACAACGTTAATGTTCACCCTAATACGATGATCGATAATGCGGTCATTGGTAATGGTTGCAGTATTGGACCATTCGCCAGAATTCGTCCTGATACAACATTGGATGAAGATGTTCATATTGGTAACTTTGTTGAACTCAAAAAAACAGATATTGGTAAGGGTAGTAAAGTTAATCACTTGACCTATATGGGTGATAGCCACGTTGGTACTGAAACCAATATTGGCGCTGGGACAATTACCTGTAATTATGATGGTGCTAATAAGCATCAAACGATTATCGGAGATAAGGTCTTTGTCGGTTCAGACGTTCAGTTGATTGCACCCGTTAAGGTACATGATGGTGCGACCATTGCTGCCGGTACGACAATAACAAAAGATGTCGGAGAGAATGAATTAGCGATCAGCCGTACGGATCAAAAATCGATTCCAAAATGGAAGAGACCCACTAAAATTTAATGCAGAATTATGAAAGTCGGTTTTTATCAATTTAGACCATTGTTTGGTAATCCTGAACAAAATTGCAAAAAAATAATTACTGCATTAAAAAATGTTGATGCGGATTTGATAGTACTGCCAGAATTAGCCTTAACAGGCTATTACTTTAAGGATAAAGCAGAATCAATAAAGTACGCTGAAGACCCTGAGAATAGCGAACGGATTGATTCATTAATCAACCTTGCAAACAAATGCAATATGCATATGGTTATTGGTTTTGCTGAGAAGCGCGGGGAGCAATGTTTTAACAGTGCCGCCTTGATTGGTCCTAGTGGTATTGAGCATATTTATCGGAAAGCACATCTTTTTAATGAAGAGAAGTTTTGTTTTGACCCTGGTGATACACCTTTCATCGTCAATGATATAAATGGTGTAAAAATTGGGATGATGATTTGTTTTGATTGGGTATTTCCTGAAGTTGCGCGGGTATTGGCATTGCAGGGAGCGCAAATTATCTGTCAACCATCAAATTTAGTGTTAACTTTTTGTCAACAAACAATGCTTGCACGGTGCATAGAAAATAAGGTGTTTGCTATTACTGCTAATCGTTACGGTGTTGATAAGAGGCCTCAAGGAAGCTTAAAGTTTACTGGAAAGAGTCAAGTCGTTGCGCCAGCTGGTAATTTATTACACCGTGCTGTTTCACAACGCGATGCCCTGTTTATCACCGAGATAGATCCTGAAGAAGCAAATAATAAAATGATTACTCAGTACAATGATGTGCTGATGGATCGTCGTCCAGAATTATATACATTACTTTACAATAAATAACAGGAAACAAATATGAGCTTTGCTACAGCTGACCTTTATGATGAATATGAAGAAGACCTGCAAATCGCGACACCAATGTTTAATGATTATGGCGGTATTAAGCAATTTTCTGGGCCAGCATCGACGTTAAAAGTGTTTGAAGATAATTCATTAGTCAGAGCCGCATTAGAAGAACCTGGACAAGGTAAAGTGCTGGTTGTAGAAGGCGGTGCTTCTTTACGTTGTGCGTTGCTAGGAGATATGTTGGCGGAATTAGGCGTCAAACATGGTTGGGCTGGTGTTATTGTCCATGGTTGTATTCGTGACTCGGTAGTGATTGGTAAGATGAATATTGGTGTAAAAGCGCTAAATACCAATCCACGGAAGAGCGTAAAGAAAGGTGTCGGTGATCGTGATGTTACGGTTACTTTTGCTGATGTGACGATTAATCCGGGGGATTATATATATGCCGATGAAGATGGATTTGTCGTCGCAAAATGCAAACTGAAGTAGTGAATCTATATGCAGAGGGTTATGCAATGAGAAAATTCAAGGTCGTTATAATAAGTTTTTTGTTATCTGTTTTTAGTTTTTCAAGCTATGCGCATGATAATGAGCCTCTTTTTAATCAGGTGAATTTACAAGCCCAGGCTGAACGCGAGATACCTAATGATCAGTTAACTGTCTTGCTTGCCTTAGAAGAAGAAGGTAAGGAAGCGGCAAAGATTGCCAATAAGATAAATCAAGACATGGATTGGGCATTAAAGATTGTTGGTAAAAAAAGTGAAGTTAACTCAAGCACCCAGGCCTATAACACGTATCCTATCTATGACAAGCGTACTGTGATCGGATGGCGGGCCATTCAGAAATTAGAACTTAAGAGCACAAATATTACTGAATTATCAGAGTTGGTAGGTAAATTACAAAGCCGATTACAAGTAAAAAACATGCGTTTTAGCCCAACTCGAGAAACACGAGTGCAACATGAGAATGAATTGATAGAAGAGGCTATGATGGCGTTTAAGCAACGAGTCGATATTATAAAAAAACATATGGATGATAAAAATGTCCGCATTGTTAATATGCATGTGAATACAGGTGCAGGGCATAATCGATCGATCTATGCTGAAAGTCGGGTGATGGCAATGGATAGTAAAAGTGCGCCTGCAGTAGAAGCGGGCAAAAGCCAGATAACAGTGACTGTTTCTGGTTCAGTGCAATTTTTCTAAATGATCATGAGTTTTTATTCGGCTGATATCTAAATGGATAAAATAGAACAGCGTGAAAAGCGCTCAAATATAATTATTATGTTTGTGGGTGTTGCTCTGGTCATCGGTTTGTTGTTGATTAATCGTGAGGGCCTTACCTGGTTTTCCTCTGTTCGCTGGTCAGAAGTTTCAATTATTAGCTGGATTTTGATCAGTTCTATTCTTGCTGCTGCATTGGTATTCCAATATTTTTTTCTTATGTTGCTACGTCATAGTGTTATCAAATATTTGATACTTTGGTTTATACCCATTATTTGGCTGTTTAATAATGGCATTGTTGCGCTACATAGATTTTTTGATTGGACCACAGATATTGTTGCTCCTGCGGGATGGGTGCCTCTGGGTGATCTATTAGGATGGTTATTAACTGCCGTATATTCCCCGCTACTTTTGGCCAGTGGTGTTGTTGTTGCTACGATCGATTCAAGTAGCGCAATGTTGAGCCAGAATTGTTATTACGCCGGAATTGCTATGGATGTTGCCAATATCTCACCGTGGAATATTGTTTCTTATAGCCTGAATTATCTCAGCGTGTTGTGGGACCTACTATCAAACTCCTTTGTCCAGGAAATTGCATCGTTGCAGACTGATAATCGACAATTTCTGGAGTTTAACTTGTCCAATACACTGAGCTTACCCTATTGGGTTTTAAATATTGGCTATAGCTTTACATGCATCATGGTTTAGCTCGTAGGAAGTGTCTTACCATCATATGGTAAGGGCAATAATTATATTTTGAGTAGTTACGTAATAATAACTAGCATTTCAATATTTGATCGACATCAAACCTTTCATCTTTTTGTTTGTATTCACAAGTGCTGTCAAATCATCACTAGTAATAGCAAGAATGTTTTCGTACTTTTTTTCTAGGTTTAGAGGGGTTAGCTTGGGGTTTTCGCGGCCACGTGTTATTCCATAAAAACTATACTCTTTACCGAATAAGTCCTGCATTTTTTGATTTTTTAATTCTTCTCGAGTGGGCTCATTAAGCTCGAATATTATTGCAGGCTTGAAATTACTTATAACATTCTCTAGTCCGGTTAAAACCTTTTTTTCATATCCTTCGACATCAATTTTAATAGCTGATGGTTGAATACTATGTTCTTCAAAAATGTCGTCACCTTTTTTTATAGGTAGAATTACTAAAGATGTATTTTCGTTACTATCATTAATTATAAAACTTCCCGTTCCATGATTATGGTTTTGCGGTATTTTATAGGGCAATTCGGTAGATTTATCGGAAAGGCCAACATCGAAGATGTTAATGTGTTTAATCTCGTTAATTGCCAAATTATGCTCAGCTTTATTTCTAACAAATTCCCATGGTTCAAACCCATAGCCAGCATCAATAATGTCAGCTAGAGCTATAAGGTGCATACCAACATTAGTTCCTATGTCAACGTATGTAGAATGTTGTCCAGTTTCTTTTTTACTTTGCAAAATTAATCTTAGTAATTGAACTGTGGCTGGTTCATACATGCCATAAATGTAAATTCTGTCGTCTATATAATTTCCTGTTTGTCCTTCATAACTTTGTCCAAATATGTTTATTTGAAAATTATTTTCAGACGTCAATTTAATACGTTTCCCGACTTTCCTTCGTAGTGTTCTAGGTATTCGAGAATTCCTAGTAAAATTAAGACAAATGTTCACAGATTAATTATTTTTTATTAGAATATACAGTTCTTTGTAAAGTCAGTTGCATCGTTAGCTGTCCAATCACCTTTTGGCTTTTCTTTCATTTTTTCACACCATTCTTTGCTGCCAACTTCTGGTGCACAGCCGCTAAGTAAAAATAATGAAAATGTGAATGACATTACGATTAAAAATTTATTCATGATCTTTCTCCATTAATTTAATGTGGAAAATACTTTTTTTGCAGCTTCTATAGTTTCATCTATATCATCATTTGTATGCGTAATAGAGATAAATCCTGCTTCATATGATGAGGGTGCGAGATAAACACCTTGTTTAAGCATGGCGTGAAAGAATTGATTAAATCTTTCAGTGTTACAATTCATGACTTGTTCAAATGAAGTGATCGAGTCTTCTTCTGTAAAAAATAATCCAAACATACCGCCAACATGATTTGTGCTTAGAGGAATATTATATGCGTCGGCTTGTTCTTGTAAGCCATTCAAAAGCCTTTCTGTCTTTGTGGTTAATAGTTCATAGAAAGAGTCATCAGATATGATATTAAGCGTAGTCAAACCAGCAGCCATTGCTATTGGGTTTCCTGATAATGTACCGGCTTGGTAGACTGGACCATCTGGGGCGATGTGGTCCATTATTTCTTTTTTACCACCAAATGCACCGACTGGCATACCGCCGCCAATGACTTTGCCGAGCACTGTCAAATCGGGAGCAATCTTGTAGATTGATTGCGCGCCACCGAGTGCGACGCGAAAACCTGTCATCACTTCATCAAAGATCAAAACAGATTGATGTTCAGTGCAAACCTTTCTAAGGGTGTTTAGAAAATCGGCTGAACCGGGCACACAATTCATATTGCCCGCTATGGGTTCGACAATGATGGCGGCTATTTGGTCACCAATTTCTGAAAAAACTGTTTTTACCTGTTCTGCATCATTGTAAGAGAGCGTGATTGTATGCTGAGCCAGATCGGCTGGGACACCAGGAGAAGTAGGTACCCCAAGAGTCAGGGCTCCTGAACCTGCTTTAACTAATAACGAGTCGGCATGTCCGTGGTAACAGCCTTCAAACTTAACAATTTTATCTCTGCTTGTGTAACCGCGCGCTAGCCTGATTGCGCTCATCGCTGCTTCCGTGCCTGAACTCACCATACGTACTTTTTCAATTGAGGGCATTAGTTCACATACCTTGTCTGCCATACTAGTCTCAATCTCTGTTGGAGCACCGAAACTGAGTCCTCTTGCTGCAGCATTTTGAACAGCCTGTATAACATCAGGATACGCATGACCCAATATCATAGGCCCCCATGAGCCGACGTAATCGATATATCGTTTATTTTCGCTATCGTATAGATAAGGACCAATAGCATGCTTAATGAAGATTGGTGTGCCTGATACTGACTTAAAAGCGCGCACCGGAGAATTTACGCCACCGGGGATATGTTTTTTTGCTGCATTGAATAATTCGTTCGCCATAATCTTTGTGCTATGTCATAAATAAATTGTTATAGGCCAATGTTGATGTGGCAGCATCTTTCGTAGAATAAATCCCATTAATGACTGCTAGATAATCAACCTCGGCGTTAATTAGTTGCTTTCCATTTTCCGGTGTTATGCCACCTATAGCAACCACAGGTATGTTAAATTTTTCTTTTGATTTAATAATCAGTTCGATATTTGCTTTGGTAGCGTCAGGTTTGGTGGTCGATGGGAAAAAAGAACCAAAAGCAATGTAATCGGCGCCAGATTTTTCTGCAAATATGGCACGATTAAAATCGTTATAACATGAAACACCGATAATTTTATCCCCAAGAACCCCTCTAGCAGTATCAATGTCTGTGTCATATTGTCCTAGGTGGATGCCATCGGCAGCTATATCTTTTGCGAGTTTCAGGTCATCATTAACGATAAACGGGGTTTTGTATTGCTGACAAAGAGACTGTAGGGCTATCGCAAGCGTTCGTTTGTTTTCTTGATCTTCAGTTTTATTGCGGTATTGGAAGAGTGCTACGCCCACCCTTAGAATACTTTCGGTTTTATTTAATAATTCATCAGTTGTTAAATATTCACAATCTGTAATGGCATAGACGCCACCTGTGTTGGGCATATTCATAAGGAAAGGTCAGTTGTAAGGTTGTCGTGCCTACTCATAGAAACGATTAGGTTGAGCTTGCCCATGACCAAGCTTCAGCCCATGTTTCAGTGATAACCAAGTGTATTCTTGGGCTTTTTCTACCGATGTTTTCAAATCATTACCTAGTGCTAATTGTGCTGCAATCCTTGAAGATAAAGTACAGCCTGAACCATGAAATGACTCTGGCAATCTTTCCCAATGATACTCGATAGGAGAGCCTTGTTTTGTATAGAAGGTGTTTATGACTTCATGTGTTTCAGCATGTGTGCCTGTAATTAATACTGAATCAGCGTCATGACTCAGTAATGTGTTAGCGGCAGCAGTTAAGTTATCTTTCTGTGTAAGCAATGTCGCTTCTATACAATTTGGTGTAATAAGTGTTGTTAATGGTAACAATGACGTGAGCATTTTTTTACAAATGTCATCACCTGAAAATTGCTTTCCAGTTGTCGAGCTCATTACTGGGTCTAGTACTACCGGTATATTTAACCCCGCCAGTTCGTTGACGATGACTTCCAAGAGCTTAATACTGCCAATCATGCCAATTTTGCAGGCAACGATGTCCATATCTTCTAAAATGAGTCTGATCTGATTTCTAAACGGTTCTGGCTTTTGTGGTATGACATCTAGAACCTTGTTTGTATTTTGGGTCGTTAGCGATGTGATTACAGTTGTAGCATGACATCCGGCACTTGAAATGCTCTCTATATCTGCCTGTATTCCGGCCCCGCCACTTGGGTCATGCCCCGCGATGACAAGCACAACAGGTTTTTGATTATTGCTATTGGTCATAATATCGTTATTCTACACGGCCATTATTATCACAGAAATAAAAATTAAGGAGTTGTTTGCCAATGAAACAATATATGTGTGTTATTTGCGGTTATATATATGATGAAGAAAAAGGTTGGCCGGAAGATGATATTGCCCCGGGCACCAAGTGGGAAGATGTTCCTCCTAACTGGGCGTGTCCTGAGTGCGGTGCTAGAAAAGAAGATTTTGAGATGATAGAGGTTTGATTTGTCACACAATTATTAGTTGTTTTAAATAACAGTTCAAATCAGAGTTCAATATGAAAAGGTAATGTTCCGTTTTGCTTTAACGATCTTTATTAGTGCGTTTCTGTTGTTTCAGATTCAACCAATCATTGCCAAGTATATATTACCTTGGTATGGCGGTACTGCATCGGTATGGACAGTATGCCTATTGTTTTTTCAAGCGACATTATTATTAGGATATTGTTATGCGCACATACTGCGCATATGTTTAAAAATTCATCATCAAGCAATTGTGCATGTATTTTTGATTGTGTGTGCCTTGGCTGTCTTACCGGTTACTCCGGATCTTTCGCTCAAACCTGTAACTCCTGAAAGCCCGTTGCTCGGAATATGGATAACTCTACTTGTCACTATTGGGCTTCCATACTGCTTAATATCTGCGTCAGGACCGTTGCTCCAATATTGGTTTAAGCAAAGGTTTCCATCTTCATCTCCATATCGACTCTATGCTTTATCAAATGTTGGTTCTTTATTAGCATTATTAACCTATCCCTTTTTAATAGAACCAATATTGACGTTACAGATTCAATCTTGGTTTTGGTCGACTGGTTTTTTCGTTTATGTTCTTCTCTGTTCAAGTTGCGCATGGTCGCTTCGCTTAGTATCTGAGAAAGATGATCCATCAAGAAGATCAGAACAATCTGTGAATAGATGGGACGATCGAATATTGTGGGTTTTATTATCGGCATCAGCAACAACTTTGTTAATGTCATCTACGAACCAGATTTGTCAGAATGTTGCGTCAGTTCCTTTTTTATGGCTTTTACCGCTGAGTTTATATTTGCTGTCATTTATTATTTGTTTTGATAGAGCAAAGTGGTATGACCGTCGTTTCTGGTTGCCAGCATTATTCATTTCAGTCCTTTTTGGTTTGTATTGTCTACTGTCCGAAAGTTCTTCATCAATTCAATTTCAGGTATTGGTCTATTCCAGCATCCTGTTTACAGGATGTATGTCTTGTCATGGAGAAGTGGTGCGCCTCAAACCTCATCCAGATCAACTAACGATATTTTATTTGTTGATTAGCTTAGGGGGAGCATTAGGCGGCATTTTTGTTACTTTAATTGCCCCACAGATATTTAATGGCTATTGGGAATTACAATTGATTTGTTGCGTTATCTTAATCTTATTAGGAGCGTGTGTTTTTAAAGGATTAAGTAAGAAGCATTATTGGAGCAACATAGCTATGCAAGCGGGCTGGGTAACACTGTGTGCTTGCATAGCCATGTTTTTAGTAAAGCAGGTTTTTTTGTGGAGCCAAGACATAGTTGATGTAAAACGAAATTTTTATGGCGTACTAAGAGTACAGGATATAAAAAATATCGAGGATAGTCAGTTAGACATACGCAATTTAAAGAATGGCACTATTTTACACGGCAATCAGATGATTAATGCTCAGTATACTCGCCTATGGCCAACGACATATTACGGTTACAAAAGTGGTATTGGTATAGCAATACATGAGCATCCTAAACATCTTTTAAAGACAAACTCTAATAATGAGTTTCGGATTGGTGTGGTAGGTATGGGCGTCGCTACCATTAGTGCTTTAGCCGCTCATAATGACGTGATTAGATTTTATGAAATAAATCCATCGGTTGTAGAATTTAGTAAAAAGTATTTTACTTATTTACAAGATACTTTAGCACGTTGGGAAATTGTTCTAGGTGATGCTCGTATTTCTATGGAGCAGGAGCTTGATATTGAAAACAAGCAGAATTTTGATGTGCTTGCCATTGATGCATTTAGTGGTGATTCAATTCCTACCCATTTATTAACAATAGAGTCATTTAAAGTTTACTGGCAACATCTAAATGAAGATGGCATTCTCGCTATCCATATATCAAACTTACATGTTGATTTACGTCCAGTAGTTCGGCAGGCTGCAGCTGCATTGAATAAATCTATGATCCTCATCAAGAATATTGCCAATTATGAGACTTCAGCGGAGACTTCCGTTTGGGTTTTAATGACCAACAACAATGACTTCTTACAACGTGACGATGTAGTGATAAATAGTTCTAATGATACTATTATTAAAAATGTAGCTTTGTGGACAGATGATTACAGTAATCTGTTTTCAGTTTTAAAATAAATACTTTTGATTAGGTTGGCTTTATGACAGCTAATAAAATAATGGCAATCATTATTACTACCGGAACTTCATTATACCAGCGATACCATATATGGCTGTGTTTGTTTCGATTATGTTTAAAATCCTTTAGTAAGAGCCAGCAGTAAACATGGTAAGCAATTAAAAACAGAATCAAGACGTATTTAATTTGTAACCACAGTTGTTCACTATATGCAGACAAACCGTTACTGAATAAAGTGCATAGTCCGAAAACTATCGTTAATAGTGCTCCCGGTGTCATGATGCCGTAAAAAAGCTTACGTTCCATAATTTTGAATCTATCAATACTGATTTTGTCGTCACTCATTGCGTGATAAACAAATAACCTTGGTAGATAGAACAGTCCGGCGAACCAGGTCACCATAAATATCAGATGTAGAGCTTTAAACCAGAGCATTAGTATAGTTAATCATGAAATTGTTGTTGGTGGTGTTTGGAGTAATTTTTTAATCTTGATCCGGAGTTGTTCAATATCCATTTCACCAGTCTTCTGTTGAATTATATTTCCAAAAGAATCAATCAAAAAGCTTGTCGGTGTGGCACTGATATTTCCAAACGCTTTCGAAGCGACGCCTTCAATATCAAGTGCGATCGGATAAGGGATCTCTTTCCTTTCTGTTAGTTCTAGCACGCGGTTTGGTGGATCGTATGGCATTGCTATACCGATTATTTCAAGACCGTCTTTGTTAAGTTGCTTATAAAGCTCAACTAGATGAGGCATTTCTTTTATACAGGTAGAGCAAGTCGTAGACCAAAATGTCACTAGTAAGGGATTACCTCGCAAAGAACTGAATTCGATCTTTCGACCATCAATAATATTTAAACTGATGTCGGGTGCTTTATCCGGGCCTTGCGAAGAGATAAAAAGTACAAAGCTTGATAGTGCGACAATAATTAAGGTCGCTATCGTCAAGGTCAATTTGGTTTTCATCAACTAATCATTCGGGGGTTCAATTGATGAATCAAGTGCCAGCGAGCTTTTATTTCCTTTAATAAAGTCTTTGAGTGTTGAAAAAATACGTTTGATACCACGCCAGATTTTAGGTAATAACCATATCATCAATATGATAAAGAGAATGAGAAATATAACAAAAACCAATGGGTGTGTTAGTGCCGCCCACATGCCGGCAATAACTAAGAAGTCTTCACCAAGTGAAGTGAACCAATTACTTATTGGTTCAGGAGACGAATTGATTATGACGCGGCTCCCCGCTTTGGTTGCATGAGTTGCTGCCGTTAAACTACCCCCCGCGAGAAATGCGGCGAGTTCGACAGCAGGTGTCATTTCACCAACGGCACTCATCGCTAAAACTGCGCCAAGTGGTATGCGGATAAAAGTGTGTAGGCTGTCCCATGCAGTATCAACCCCAGGAGTTTTATCGGCAAAAAATTCCACACAATACATCAGTCCCGCAGCGGACATTACTAGTGGGTCGGTGACCACCATCATTTCTGGTGGTAAATCAATATTACCGGTACTGCCAAGATAGCCCAGCATTAAAACTGCCGCGTAAAGATTAATACCACTTGCCCATGCCACGCCCATACTAAGAGCTATATATTGAACTGTATCCATAAATAGATATTCTCACTTATCGTATTATTAACAACATACCGAAATTTTACGGAATCGCAATCACACTGTGCACTAAATCGATATATGCAAATAAAAACAAGTACTTAAATTTAAGACAGGAAGTAGTATTGATCGTTCAAAGCGTATCATTGTACGGCTAATTGATTGCTTGACAGTATTTTCATCTGGCATTAACCTCACATTCGAATTAACTGATTTATGCAGTTATTTCATTAAAATAATAATAAAAATCGAATTCACAGCGGCTCCGGCCGCTTTTTTAATTATCTACATAGAATTAGTGTATGTCCCGGGACGGACGTGTGTCAGGCGCCACAAGGGTTAGAAATAGTCCGATGCGACTGTATGCAGAATGTACTTAAAATTACGCTAATGTTTCCCATTCTTCGTTTAGCCAATAAAACCACGATACTCAAGTAGTTTTATTCTGTAAAATTAAAACTTTATTAAAGTAATTAAGGCAAAAAAATGATCAAGGTTGGTGTTGTCGGCGCAACGGGTTATACAGGAATCGAATTACTTCGATTATTATCAAAGCATGATGCCGTTGAGTTAGTAGTTGCCACTTCAAACGCTGAAAAAGGCAAGGCTGTTCGGGATGTCTTTCCAAGCTTGCGAATGCATGTGGATCTTGAATTTGTTGGTCATGATAGTGAACTCCTGAAGTCATGTGATTTTATTTTCTTTGCAACACCCCATGCAACAGCAATGTACCATGTACCCAAACTACTTGAGCAAGGTTGTAAGATTATAGACCTTTCTGCAGATTTTAGGATTTCAAATCCAACGTTATGGGAGCAATGGTATCAGGTAAGTCATGCGTGTCCAGAACTGCTAAACCAAGCAGTATATGGATTACCAGAATTAAATAGACAAAAAATAAAGGACGCCAATCTGATAGCCAATCCAGGATGTTATCCAACTGCAATTACGCTTGCGTTATTGCCCGCAGTTGAAAAGGGATTAATCAACATGGGCGATATTATTGCCGACGCTAAATCGGGTGTAAGTGGTGCTGGGAGGAAAGCGGCACTAGCAACTCAATTTTCTGAGGTTTCAGAATCTTTCAAGGCATATAGTGTTTCAGGGCACAGACACTTGCCTGAAATTATGCAAACGCTAAACAATGTTCAGACAGAGTCTGAAGCTAATTTGACCTTCGTGCCTCATTTGGTCCCAATGAACAGAGGCATTTTTGCCACACTGTATGTGAAGCCAATTGAAAATGCGGAGGGGTTGCATGAGCACTATGCCGCCTATTATGCACAGGAAAAGTTTGTTGATGTGATGCCGCAAGGTTCGCACCCAAATACTGCGTCGGTCAGAGCAACAAACTCATGCAGGATTGCTCTTCACCCCGGTAAAAATCAGTCTCAACCTACGGTAATCCTGTCGGTAATTGATAACTTAGTGAAAGGTGCTGCCGGTCAGGCGATTCAGAACATGAATATTATGCTGGGTTTGGATGAAAGTTTGGGCTTGGCTATGCCCGGTCTGATTCCCTAGTCAGTTTTATTATGCCTAAACTAGTTGTAAAAAAGCACCGTCCGTTTGAAATTGTTTTTGCTGTCATACTGTTCAGTGGTGCGATTTCTGTCGTGATATGGTTTCTATTAGATGCGAATCATTGGCGTTCTATTAAAAGCCAGCTAATACAGAGTGAAGACTCTCGTTTACTTTGGGAGGTAAATCAAAGTCTCGATATTGAGAATAAGCAGTTGCGAGAACAGGTCGTCATACTTGAACGTTCCACTCAAATTGATAATCAGGCTGCTGCCAGATTGCAAGATGATATTAAGGCACTTCAGGATCAGGTATACAGTCTCAAGGGTGAATTAGAGTTTTATCAAGGGATTATGTCGGCAACAACAGACTCAAAGGGACTTAATATACAGGGACTTCATATTGAAGCGACTAGACAAGAAAGTTTGTACCATTTCAAGCTTGTGTTAACCAATGTCGCAAAAAGTGATAAAATTATCGAAGTTACAATGGAGATGTCAATTGAAGGGATGAATGAAGCGGGATCCCAGGTATTATCACTAGATAAGGTGATTGCAGGCAGTAAACTTGATCGTGAAATAAAATTTAAGAACTTTGAACGAATTGAGGGTAATCTAAACTTCCCTAAGGGCTTCAAGCCATTGCGGGTGGTGGTTGGTTTGCGACAAAAAGGTTCGCAGAAATCAACGGTAAAAAGAGTATTTGAATGGCCTGCTAAAGCAGGTTGAGGAGTAAAACATGCTCGGAAGGTCTAAGAAACGTAAAGCAACACGCATCGACACGCTGGTTGGGCAACATAGTGAAGTACAAGGCGATATCCGGTTTACTGGTGGACTGCATGTCGATGGCACCATCAAAGGGAATGTCATCGCTGAAAACGATGGGCGTTCTATGTTGTCACTCAGTGAGTGTGGAACAATTGAAGGTGAAGTAAGCGTTCCATATGTCGTTATAAATGGCGTTGTAATTGGTGATGTGCATGGCAGTGAGCATGTGGAACTTGCATCTAAAGCAAGAGTCACAGGTAATGTGTACTATAATCTTATAGAGATGGCGATAGGTGCGGAAGTCAACGGGAAACTGGTCCACTCACTCGAGCCGAGTGAATCCCCATTAGCAATTGGCCATGGTGAACCGCTTGAAGCCAGTGAATAATAATCATTAATTGGATATAAAACTATGAGTACAGCAGCAGAAGAAGTAATCCCAGGCCCACTCGTGTTTAGCGAGGCAGCGGCCAGTAAGGTTAAAGAACTTATCGAAGAGGAAGGTAACGAGGAATTAAAGTTACGCGTCTTTATCTCCGGCGGTGGTTGTTCTGGATTTCAATATGGGTTTACCTTCGACGAGGAAGTTGGTGAAGGTGACACTATCGTTGAAAATGAAGGAGTTAAATTGTTGGTTGATCCTATGAGCTTTCAATATCTATCGGGTGCAGAGATTGATTATTCTGAAGGAATGGAAGGTGCGCAATTTGTTATCCGTAATCCTAACGCAGAAACTACCTGCGGTTGTGGCTCATCTTTTTCAGTTTGACCTTATTCGCTAGCTGATATCAATAAGGTGAATAAACGCCTCCAAGTAGTACGGCCTTTGTAGCCCCCGTCACACTAGGTAAATTTGCTGTTTTATTTTCGAGGCGTTGTTTTGCGAGCCAAGCGAAGGTTACCGCTTCAATACAGTCAGGTGCCAATTCATAATCAGCGGTAGTTGACACATTCATCTCTGGAAGTAAATCTTGAATTGCTTGCATCAGTAGTGAGTTATAAGCACCACCACCACAAACCAGTACTTGGTCGTAGTTAATAGCGTGTTCTTTAATCGCACTAGAAATTGTACTGGCTGATAACCTTAACAAGGTTGCTTGAATATCCTCAGGAGATATTTCAGAGCTATATTTAATTAAATTCGTTTTTAGCCATTCCAGGTTGAAATATTCTCGGCCAGTACTTTTAGGTATTGCTTGAGAAAAGTACGAATCGTCCAATAACAATTCAAGTAGTTCACTGTTTATTGTTCCAGATTTAGCCCATAGACCATCTTTGTCATATTCTTTGTTTTGATTTAATTGTGTCCAATCATCGAGTAAACCATTGCCTGGACCGGTATCAAAGCCAATCACATTAGTATCATCGTTTGGTAGTAAGGTAATATTTGCGATGCCACCAATATTTAAAATGATAATGGACTTGTTGTTTTGTTGAAACTGATATTGATGAAAGGCACTTGCTAGTGGCGCACCTTGACCGCCATGTGCCATATCCATTCTTCGAAAATCGGCAACTGTGGTAATGCCCGTTTCAGCACAAATGACATTAGGATCAGAAATCTGTATTGATGTTTTATGTGTGGTATTTGGTTTATGTAAAACAGTTTGCCCATGACTTCCAATGGCGATGACTTCTTCTGACTTGATCCCTGCTTCTTTTAATAAGCTAATCACCGCATTTGCAAACAGGAGACCTAACTTATGATCGAGATCAGCGATATGGCCTAGATCACTTTTCTCGTTAATCAATCTAATCTGATGTCGTAGAGAATTTTCGATTGGGTATTCACGGTAAAACTTTAGATTAGCCTTATCATCAAACTCAACCAACGCGGTATCTAATGCATCCATGCTGGTGCCAGACATAAGTCCTATGTAGTACATGATGACCTTATGAAATTTTTTTCAATGGGACGGAGTGATTAATGCTAACCGTCTTCCATTAAGGCACTTAACTGCTTGGAAGACTCTTTTGTTTGCTGAGAGGCGAGGGCACGTTTCCCTGTTAATTTGTTCAGCTCTGCAATCATCGGGTTTATCGTCTGTAAAAACACAGGTAAATCCTTTTTGTTTATCGATTCTACTTTAGGTAATTTGACAGTCAGTGGGTTTCGATGGACACCATTAACCCTGAACTCGTAATGTAGATGTGGTCCCGTGGCTAATCCGCTTTTCCCGACGTAGCCAATCACTTGACCTTGTTTTACGCGTTTACCCGTTCTGACTCCGCGGGCATATTTATGCAGGTGAGCATAAAGAGTGCTGTATTTTCCGCCATGTTTTAATACGATGGTTCTGCCATAACCGCCTTTTTTTCCGGCTAGGGCGACAGTGCCATCACTCGTTGCTTTGATTGGTGTGCCGGTAGATGCAGCATAATCAACACCTTTATGGGCTCTGATTTTGTTCAGGATGGGATGTTTTCTTTTTAAATTAAACCGAGAACTGATTCTTGCCAATTCAACTGGCGTTCTAAGGAAAGCCTTACGCATTGCATCGCCGTTTTCAGCATAATAATCATGTCGACCATCTTCGTGAGTATAGCGAAGGGCTCTTAAAGATGTACCACGATTTACAAATTCAGCAGCTATGATTGGTCCGTCTGCAACCTTTACTCCATCCTTATATTGTTCTTCATAAATAAGCGTAAATGAATCGCCCTCACGAATATCAAGTGCAAAGTCTATGTCCCAGCCATAGATAGAGACCAATTGCATGATCAATTTATCAGATAATCCGGCACGTTTACCGGAGAGGAAAAGCGAATCATTGATAATTGCTTTCGCATGTTTCACAAGCGGTTCAAGTTCTTCGTGAATTATCTCGGCTTGAAACTTGCCGTCTTGTTTTGTGATCAAGAGGCTGTTAGTCAGATTGACTTCATACTCAAGCTTGTCTAATTCATTTCCATTGATGTAGAAATTTAATATTTGTCCAGGTCGTAATTTCTTTAAGCGAGACACCTCTTTACCCAGAGACATAATGTTATAGAGTGATCTTGGGCTTAATCCTAGTCTGGAAAATATCAAAGCTAGACTATCACCTGTCTTTACAGTAATCGTCTGCAATGATTTATTTGTTTGTTGTTCTATAGATTCCGATAAAGATTCATCTACAACTAAATTTTCTGAATCAGGAGTTATTACATGAGGTGTTATTTCAATAACATCATTTAAGTCGGAATCATTAACCGTGCTTTCTTCTATCAGGTTTGGGGTATTAACCTCTACGGAATCAGCAGTATATTCAACTGCCGTTTCTTGCAGAATAGTTGGAATATCTGCTTTGACGATGTTGCTAGCTGGGATATCTGCGGAAATTTTCTCTGGCATGCTCAAGATTAGCCAAGCCGATATTAAAATCATGCTTATGCCAAACAGAAAAATAAGCCAAGGCTGGTGCGAACGTACTTGTGACGTAGCTGCCCCAGTCTTATAGTCCTTCATTATATAGACTCTGTAAGTCACCGTTTATCCTGAGTAAATTTTCGTTACAATAACTTTTGAATTTACACGCGTCAATGATTGAATTGTCCACTGCTTAACAATGGCCGACATGATAAGCTACGCGCGTTTTGAAATGACTCCGAGGATGGTATGGCAAAGGTACAAGAAGCGATGGATTTGATAGCCCGAGGTGCTGATGAGATCCTCTTAGAAGCTGAGCTAAAGAAGAAGTTAGAGACCGGAAAACCGCTCCGGATCAAGGCTGGTTTTGATCCTACAGCGCCGGATCTGCATCTTGGTCATACCGTGCTCATCAATAAACTACTTCAATTTCAGCAACTTGGACATAAGGTGGTTTTTCTAATTGGTGATTTTACTGGCATGATTGGTGACCCATCGGGCAAAAGTGCGACAAGGCCGCCGCTTACGCGCGAACAAATCAAAGAAAACTCAGAAACATATCAACAACAAATATTCAAGATTCTTGATCCAGATGAGACAGAGGTGGCATTCAATTCCTCCTGGATGGATAAGATGGGTGCAGCAGATGTAATCAGGTTGGCATCAAACTATACGGTTGCGCGGATGCTTGAGCGAGATGATTTCAATAAGCGCTACAAATCAAATCAGTCGATTGCAATCCATGAGTTTCTCTACCCACTTGTGCAAGGATATGATTCTGTTGCCTTGGATGCGGATGTTGAATTGGGTGGTACTGATCAAAAGTTTAATTTGCTCGTAGGTCGGCAACTCCAGGAAACGCATGGTAAGGCACCACAAGTCGTTCTAACCATGCCCATATTGGAAGGTTTGGATGGTGTACAAAAAATGTCTAAATCATTGGGTAATTATATTGGTATCAATGAACCAGCCAATGAGATGTTCGGCAAGATTATGTCGATTTCAGATGATCTAATGTGGCGTTACTTTGAATTATTGAGTTTTAAGTCATTAGACGAGATAAACGGGTTTAAACAGAAGATAGATGAAGGTGAGAATCCCAGAGATATAAAATTTTTATTAGCGAAAGAAATTATTACCCGTTTTCATGATGCAAAGGCTGCAGAAGCAGCACAAGCTGATTTCATAAATCGATTTAGTAACAATGCGATACCGGATGAAATGCCGGAACTAGGTATCAACGTTGGTGCAGATGGGATGGCTATAGCTAACGTTTTGAAAGAATCTGGTTTAGTTAATAGTACATCAGATGCGCACCGGATGATTAAACAAGGTGCGGTAAAGATTGATGGGGAACGTGTAGAAGATAGTAAGCAACTGTTGAAGGCTGGCTTTTCGGCAGTATTACAAGTTGGAAAGAGAAAGTTTGCAAGAGTTACACTAAACAACGAATAATATTTCATTGATTGCAATTATTTGAGGCAAAGAGCTTTCTCTATGTCAAAAGATGATAAAGAAATAAGAAACGAGTAATAAAAGGTATGTGATTGATGATTTCATCATCAAACGCCACCCTCGAAGCAAGCTACCACTTACCCCTGTTATTATTTTCCTGGTTATCTTCATTGCTTATGATTATGTATCCACTTCCCAGGAGTCAGTTCATATCCTTATTGATTCAGTGCCAGTAATAGTGACATATACTGCTGAAGCGCCTCAAATTGATTCCCATCATATTAACCTTCATGATCTCGTTTCCAGAGGGACATATGAAGTAATAGTAGAGCAGCTTAATGAAATAGATGAGGTGATTAGTGGTATGACGCCAATAATGCTTGCGCCGTCACGTGGGCGTGTCGAGATTGTTGATTTATTGTTTATGCAAGGGGTTTGTTCCATATAAGCGTGGCTCATCAAAACGAACAGTATTGCAGTATGCAGTGGAAAAGAATCATGTAGAAGTTGGCAAGCATTTATTGACCAGCGGGGCAGATTATAGATGCTTTGGGTAATGTACGACTTAGCCCACTTATCATGGCCGCGAACTGGTGGTTTACAGAATTAGCACTGATGCTATTAGAAAAGGGCGCTGATTGATGCTGGGAGAAATGGAGATGAAGCATTAGTAAATGCATTATTAGAAGCTGGAGCGATGAAGGATATTTCAATGAAAAATGATAAGCAGGCTCGTGATTTGGCTAAACTAAACAGTCATAGCGAGATTGTTAATATTCTTGCTGAGTAATGCTTCAAATCGACTGAACTTAATGTATTAATATATTCATTCAAAAGATTATAAATAACCAAGAAAAACAATAGCTTATTACATTTTAAAAAAAAGAGTAAAGATTTGTTGACCATGATTAAGTGGTGTGTATAATGCCGCTTCCCGGTTGGGGGTAACCAACCCTGTTCTTTAACAATTCCTGATCAAGTAATTTGTGTGGGCGCTTACGTTGATGGCTTGTTTCACCATTAAGATTTTCGGTGAAAGCTTAATCAATCGTAACGTCGAAACACGTGAAAATTTTTTACAGTAATCATCGAGCAAAGATTTGCTGCCACAAGCAGCATACATTTTTAAACTGAAGAGTTTGATCATGGCTCAGATTGAACGCTGGCGGCATGCTTAACACATGCAAGTCGAACGGTAACAGGAAGAAGCTTGCTTCTTTGCTGACGAGTGGCGGACGGGTGAGTAATGCTTAGGAATCTGCCCAGTAGCGGGGGACAACGTGTGGAAACGCACGCTAATACCGCATACGCCCTACGGGGGAAAGCAGGGGATCTTCGGACCTTGCACTATTGGATGAGCCTAAGTCAGATTAGCTTGTTGGTGGGGTAATGGCCTACCAAGGCGACGATCTGTAGCTGGTCTGAGAGGACGATCAGCCACACTGGAACTGAGACACGGTCCAGACTCCTACGGGAGGCAGCAGTGGGGAATATTGCACAATGGGCGCAAGCCTGATGCAGCAATGCCGCGTGTGTGAAGAAGGCCCGAGGGTTGTAAAGCACTTTCAGTAGGGAGGAAAAGTTAATAGTTAATAGCTGTTAACCGTGACGTTACCTACAGAAGAAGCACCGGCTAACTCCGTGCCAGCAGCCGCGGTAATACGGAGGGTGCGAGCGTTAATCGGAATTACTGGGCGTAAAGGGTGCGTAGGCGGCACGGTCAGTCGGATGTGAAAGCCCAGGGCTTAACCTTGGAATTGCATTCGATACTGCCGAGCTAGAGTATGTTAGAGGAAAGTGGAATTCCCGGTGTAGCGGTGAAATGCGTAGATATCGGGAGGAACATCAGTGGCGAAGGCGACTTTCTGGATCAATACTGACGCTGAGGTACGAAAGCGTGGGGAGCAAACAGGATTAGATACCCTGGTAGTCCACGCCCTAAACGATGTCAACTAGCCGTTGGAGGAATTTAATCCTTTAGTGGCGCAGCTAACGCGTTAAGTTGACCGCCTGGGGAGTACGGCCGCA
>DBBX01000019.1 GCA_002292815.1 Thiotrichaceae bacterium UBA973
CGAATCGCCCACGGCCCACCATTTCATTGCCTCTTAAGCATTTTTCGTCGACAATAGCTTGTGTGCGTGGATAACTTTACCTGTCAGTTTTGTACTGTAGCCCGGTAATTTATTGATTTTGGCTTTAAGTTTCTTGTCTTTCATTATTAAGCGAACTTCACTTATTACTTCTTTTGCTAAAGACTTTTGCATGGCTAAGACATAACTTTCAGTAATCATTGGTAGAAATGATAGCTCGAATTCAGTTGCTGCGGCCTTTAAGCCAAAACCAACATCAGCATGACCACTGGATATTAAGGCGGCTACAGCAGAATGCGTAAACTCTTCCTTTTGATAACCATTAATATCTTTCTTATTTATTCCATTTTGTTTGATTAATTCATCAAAGATCGCCCGTGTACCCGATCCTTTTTGTCGGTTAACAAACCTCAAGGAACGTCTAGTTAAACCATTAATTGACGTAACATGCTCTGCTATTGAAGGTTTAACAATCAAGCCTTGCTCACGTGATGCCAGTTGGATCAATATAAGTTTCTCATCATCTAACCACTGCGAATACGCAGGAGCGAGACTTTCTACTAACGCGCCTTCTGGAAAATGAAATCCGGCGATGTCGATTTGGTGTGCATTTAACAGCTTCAGGTTTTCAAGGCTACCTCGCGATTGAAATTCAATATCGTATTGTCCCGTCTTTTCACAAATGGACTGCAGATGATTAATCGCCAGATCATGACTACAAGACGCAATACTCCGTTGCTTACTAATATTTTGGCCAATTAATGTTTTGATTTCATCATTTAGCTTGTTTGCAATGGGCAGTAATGTCTTTGAATAATCAGCATCTATGTTTCGTTTTGTTTCTATAAGCTTTTGTCCGAGCGGACTAAGTTTTGAGCCGCGACCGCGTTCCTTAATACACAAAGGCGTATTAAAGGCCTCATTCCAGTAGCGTATAAGCTCCCAGGCAGTTCGATATGAAACTTTGATTTCCTTCGCGGCTGCTTGCAGTGATCCGCTTTGATGTATTTCCTCAAGCAACGGTAGTAAGCGTTGGTCCAGTTCCTGATTCGCATCGGTAGTTTGCCACTGGACATTAAATTCAATTCGCATAAGTTAATTTGTTCTATATGTAAGTAAAAGCATATTTGTGCAATACAAATATGATGATATAAAGCCGATTTAGCATAACTATAAATTAAATAAATATAAAAATATGCAAATTATTGCATATTTTTATTGACCCCCGAGGCGGCATGAAAAACTCTAGATTAATGTGGTATGTTCTGACATACATTTTTTATTGTTCATGTGCGTTTGCGGGTACAGGTACAGATGACAAGCCATGGCGTTTGAATAGTGCGCTAAACTTGCCGGATGTTTTTTCAATATCAGGACACCACCGAACACGATTTGAAAATGTTGATGAACAATATCGAGGCAATCGAAAGGGTGGCGATCAGGCGCTAGTATTTCGAACAGTTGTTATGGCCAAGTTCGATTTTAAGCATATTAAATTTGCCGCCGAGATGCTCGATTCGCGAGTTGAATTAGCTGACTCGGGCACGCCTTTGTCTGGCAATGTTGTTAATCCATTTGAGCTATTACAAGCCTATATCGAAGTACCGTTGGATAATGTGCTAGGCCAGGGGAGTAAAAGCATGGTTCGCGGTGGTCGAATCACGATGGACATGGGTAGCCGTCGTCTAGTGGCAAGGAATCGCTTTCGAAATACGATTAATGGTTTTACCGGTATTGATTGGCATTGGCAAGGAACAGACAAACAGAAGTTTCGATTATTTTATACCTTCCCCGTACAACGTTTGTTCAGTGGTAAAGCCTTGGATAATGAGGCGCGGTTTGATAAGGAGCATAAGGAGGTTCGTTTTTGGGGTGCCTATTATGCTCCCGATAAATTGCCATGGGGCGATCAGCTTGAGTTGTATTTCCTGGGCTTGCATAGAAAAGATGTGACGGGTGTATTAAGTATACTTGATCGAGATTTGTTCACGCCGGGATTACGGCTCTATCGAAAGCCGAAAATAAATCAGTTTGATTATCAAGTTGAATCGGTCTTTCAGTTTGGTGAATCTCGTTCATTAAGAACTTCAACAACCGATCTGGATCATCTCGCATACTTTCATCATGCTGAAATTGGTTATAGTTTTGCTGCAAGGTGGTCGCCGAGATTAATCTTTCAGTATGATTATGCTAGCGGAGATGACGATCCAAATGATGGTGACAATAATCGATTTGATACGCTCTATGGTGCGCGTCGTTTTGACTTCGGCCCGACGGGTATTTACGGGCCATTTGCCAGAGCTAATCTAAATACACCGGGTGTCCGCTTAAAATTAAAGCCTGCGTCTAACGTGACTAGCTTTCTTGCGCTACGTGGTTATTGGCTAGCCTCTGATAATGATGCGTGGACAACGGCGCGAATTATCAATGCTGCAGGTGATTCAGATAACTATATCGGGACACAGGTTGAGGCGCGAGTGCGTTGGGAAGTATTGCCGAAAAATATTCGGATAGAAGTAGGTGCTGCACATTTGTTTGCCGGTGATGTAATGGATGGTGCGGGTAAAAGTGATGCGACCTATTTATATTCACAGGCTGTTTTTTGGTTTTAAATTAATAAATTAATTAAGAAAGGTTATAAAGATAAGCATGAAAAAAATATTTCAATTATTAGTTGCGTGTCTGATTTTATTTTCCGGGTTTGTCTCCGCAGAAGAAATAAGGCTCAAGATGGCAACAACAACCAGCACTGACAACTCTGGTTTATTAGCGGTATTAAACCCCCCATTTGAAAATAAATATGATGTGAAGCTAGATGTTATTTCTGTGGGCACAGGGAAGGCCATTCGTTTGGGTAAAAATGGCGATGTTGATCTGATTTTTGTTCATGCACCAGAAGCAGAAAGGAAATTCGTTGCTGAGGGCTCAGGTATTGAGCGTGAGCCTGTGATGCACAATGACTTTGTTATTGTTGGACCAGCAATAGATCCTGCCGGCCTCAAAAACGCGAATAATGTGGTAGATGCCATGTCTGAGTTAGTTGACGCGAACCATGTTTTTGTTTCTCGTGGGGATGACTCAGGAACTCATAAAAAAGAAAAAAGTCTATGGAAAATGACAGGTAAAGAGCCTTCTGGTGATTGGTATCTTGCCGTTGGGCAAGGCATGGGTGTTGTGTTAAGAATAGCTGATGATAAAGAGGCGTACACGCTAACCGACAGAGGCACATATCTGGCTTATAAAGATAAGTTGAAATTGAGAGTGATATTCGAAAATGATCCAGGACTCTTCAATCCTTATCATGTGATCATGGTAAATCCTGGAAAACATCCGCATGCAAAAATAGATATGGCGAGAAAATATTCAGACTTTATTCGTAGCCGTGAAGGTCAGGACTTGATTCGAAATTTTAAGGTCAACGATGAAATAATATTTCATCCGGACGTCATTAAATAAATATATAGATTGTTTTTAGAGATGCTTGGGGAAGATGAAAAGTAGAAAATTTTATGTTTATAATATATACCTATAGCGCCATATACAGTCTGTTGTTGGTCATTCATTAAAAGAGGAACTACTGATGAACGAAGATCATATTATTGCTGCAATTCTTGCTGCCGGGTTAATTTCACAAAATAAAAATGATGCTATCGAGCCTAAAGATGCTGTTGGTTTGTACGGTCTATGTCTGACGGAACTGATCGCGTCTAATCGTGCTCCCAAATAATAAGTTTGTTTTTTTAAAACTTTATCTATGTGCCGCTTATAATTAAAACATTGGTTTAGTTGGGGTGCTAGATCTAAGCTTCACGAAATAGAAAACTGTAAACAGTAAAATAACAGTAAAGCTTATCCAGCCGAAAGTTGAATTGTACTGGCTTACGAGAAACTCATAATTGCTGTTATGAGTTCGGTTGGTGAAGTAATCAGCGAGTTTGATTAGCATTACTATGCCCGCATGGACGCCTATGCAGGCAGCAATCCCCCGATGCTTTAATCGCAATAAGCCAAGTAATACACCAAAGATAAACAATGTTAAAAAATAATCTACGATAGACCATTCGTGAAAACGACGAAATGCTTCAGGCATCATGCTGATACCAGTTAACCAGCTAATGTCAGTATCTGCGGGCAGTTCCCGGTATCGAATAAAGTGTACAGATGAATAGACAAGACTTGAAAAGAAAACTGTAATTACTGCCCCTGTCTGTTTGTATAAGCCAGTAAATAAAGCGCCTCTAAAAATTGACTCTTCAACCAAGCCAATTAATACGCCAGCAAGCATTGCTTTTGTAAGCCTCTCCATGACCAGGGATATTGAAATGCTACGGTTAGTATCTATTTCGTGAATGCCGAGAAAAAATAATAGCATCTCGATTATTAGCATAATGATTATGCCGTAGATAAAACCGCTGAACATGCTATTCAAAAATTTCAATAGTTTTCCACTATAACCAAATGCCTTGAAGGAAAGTGATTTGTATAGCTGCAAATAAATGCCACTAATAATCAAACCGCTGATCAGGGTGGCATAAGTAAGATATTTGCGAAAAGCAAGTTCGAGGACAGGGTCTAGCAATAGTTTTAATGGGTATGCGATTATTGCGCCGACAAAAAACGCAGACACTACAAATAAGCAGAATATTATTATCGCACGCATTAATTTAGAGCAACGTAATTTCGGAAGTGAATTATACTATCAGTGTTTCAACCGAATCGGTGTTGTTTTTATTATCACGCCAGGCAAGTTCAAGTTTGTCTCCAGCATTGCCACCTTTGAACATAAATGATAGATAGGGGTTTTTTGAAACAGCCCGACTCCAGTCACAAGACATAACAACACTACCATTATGTTTTACTGTAACGTTATTTATGTGATGTGTCGGCACTAGCTCACTAGTGTCGCTGTCGATTCGAAAGCCGGTTTCCATGGGGTGACGAATGATGGCGCGTACTGTTGTGACACCATTACTGGTTTTTGTTTTTAATCGAATGGATGAAGTCATTCAGCCGCAGCCCCCTTCATGTACTTCTATGAATTTGCGTGTGCTGAATATTTTTCCATCACTCTTTACAGTCGCGATGATGTTCGATGACTGCTGTATTTTTATTCGTGTTGAAATAAAACCTACACAGCTTGGGAAAAGATCAAAGTTTGCAATTAACGGGTTCGGGTTTTTATCAACAAAGATGGTAATAGATTCTATATTAGGCAAGTCTGTTTTTATCTTGACTGGCACTACGGCACCATTTTCTACAACAGAATGAACCCCAATGGTAATCTGATCGGATTCCTTTATCTCTTGATTAGAAAAGTAGGCAGCAATGGCCTCGTCATAATCGACTGCAGAAAATGCATCGTCATTCCATTTAGCAAGTGCGGTGATGGGTTTCAACAGACCAGAAAGCAGGACAATTGATCCTGACGCTAGATATTTGAGAGTGTCTCTGCGTAACATATGCTATTTATTACTAGTGATTACTTTAGGCCTTGTTCGAGCTCAAGCTCGTATTGTAGTTCTGCCATCCATGCGTTTATGCGCTGTTCCTGATAATAGTCCAATTGATACTGTTGTTTTATGAATGTTAGTTTGTCTGCTGCAGCCTTAGTCGCTCCAGCCAGAAAATAATATTTCGATTGAAGGAATGCTGTTTCAACTTCATTGCCTAGCAGGCCTTCTGCTTGACCGAGTAAGCTATAGGTGTCGATGTCGTGTTCATGATGACGCGCGTAGTTAGTTAAAACTTTTTTTGCCTCTTTCCCGTTACTCACGTCTAGCAATGCTTTGCTGTACGTTATGACGACGGGCCTATAGTCCGGGTAAAGGCCATAGGCTTTTTCAAAGACATTAAACGCGGCATCGTAATTGGGCTGCGCTGTTTCAAGTTTTGCCGCCAACAATAGATAGGCAATATCATCAGGATTATCTTTTAGAAGATGATCGACTTGCTGTCGAGCAGGAGCAAATTCTCTGGTGCTAATGTAGGCATAAGCTAGCCCATATCGGATTGGCAAATCTTCTTTTACGGAACTTTTACTTTCATTAAGCGCTTTTCGTAAAAATATGGCTGCTTCTTTTGGTGACTTTGCAGACGCCACTAAAAGTTTATACCGAATCAGATCATACGAGTGTGAGTTAGTATATTCGCCTTTGGGGTATTCTTCTGCGCGTGCTCGAGTATCAGCGATACGTGATGTCGTCAGCGGGTGTGTGCGTACGAATTCTGGTGCCGCACTTTGTGAGTATCTTCCTATCTGTTGTAATGTTTCAAAGAATTCGGGCATCCCCCTTGGATTAAATCCGGAGCTGACTAAAACTTGCATTCCGATTCGATCTGCCTCTTGTTCGTTTGCGCGAGTAAAATTCGCCGAATTTTGCGCGGATAAACCAGCTGCACCTGTCATGGCCGCCATTCCAGCCTCTGGGTTTGAAATACCAATTAAGATCGCGCCGATTAATGCAGCCGTATTGACCAGACTGTATTGGCTGGCTTGTTCAAATTGGCGAGCGAGGTGTCTTTGAGTTACGTGTGTAATTTCATGCGCCATTACACCTGCAAGTTCACTTTCATTTTTTGAACTTATAATTACCCCGCTATTCATGCCGATCATGCCCCCCGGACCAGCGAAAGCATTAATGGCAGGGTCGTTTACTACAAAAAAATTAAAGGGTTGCTCTGTATTATCACTATGTGAAGCTAGTTTATTGCCTAGTGATTGGATATAAGCTTTGACCTCTGGATCATTATTTATCTGAGCGAAATGTCGAACTTGGCTTAAAAACATTTTTCCAAGTCTCCGCTCATATTCTGGCGAGATTATACTGCCGGCTGAATCACCAAAATCAGGAAGGTCGTTAGCGATAACTAAAAAGGGAAGTAAGACAAGAAGAAAAATAAACGTCTTATTAATTATTTGTCGATAGGTGTTTAAAAAAGTCATTTAATATTTATTTTGTTGGCATCTAATATGGCGCATTATCTTTTGTTTGCTTTATTATTCGCAGTTTAGCACAACTAATATAGACCCGACCTCATGCAGTTCGGTTTCATGTATTTGATAAATTCAGGAGAAATACTTTATGGCAGTGGCCAAAAATGCTTTTTATGCACAGTCTGGCGGTGTTACCGCGGTAATCAATGCCAGCGCCTGTGGTGTTATAGAAACCGCGAGACAACATCCAAATGAGATCGCCAATATCTATGCTGGTCGTAACGGTATTATTGGTGCATTGACCGAAGACTTAATTGATACCAGTCTGGAATCTGATGCTGATATCGCAGGTTTACGCTATACGCCCTCAGGCGCTTTTGGGTCATGTCGTTTTAAATTAAAGGGTTTGGAAGAGAGTAAGGCGGAATATGAACGCCTGATCGAGGTGTTCAAGGCGCATAATATTGGATACTTTTTCTATAATGGTGGCGGTGATTCAGCAGACACTTGCCATAAAGTCTCGCAGATATCTGAAAAAATGGGTTATCCAATTCAGGCGATCCATGTACCGAAAACGGTCGATAATGATTTACCTATTACCGATGTTTGTCCTGGTTTTGGGTCAGTCGCTAAATATATTGCAATCTCAACTCGAGAGGCCTCATATGATGTCTGTTCGATGGCCAAGACCTCGACCAAGGTGTTTGTGCTCGAAGTAATGGGGCGCCATGCTGGCTGGATTGCCGCCGCTGGCGGTTTGGCGGCTGATGAAGATAATGATATTCCAATCTTGATTTTATTCCCTGAAGTCGAATTTAATCAGAAGGCATTCATTAGTAAAGTTAAAGAAAAAGTTGAAACTCACGGATACTGTTCAATCGTGGTTTCTGAGGGTGCACATTGGCCAGATGGTAAATTCCTTGCGGAACAAGGAACTCGGGATGCTTTTGGTCATGCCCAGTTAGGTGGCGCCGCTCCGGTTGTTGCCAATATGATCAAGGATGCATTAGGTTATAAATATCATTGGGCTGTTGCAGATTATCTACAGCGTGCAGCACGACATATCGCGTCAAAGACAGACGTTGATCAAGCCTATGCCTTAGGTAAAGCAGCTGTGGAGATGGCTATTGCTGGAGAGAACGCAGTCATGCCAATAGTGCATCGCATAGCCGATGAACCTTACGTTTGGGAGATTGGAAAAGCAAAGCTGGAAGATGTTGCAAACGTTGAAAAGATGATGCCAAAAGAATTTATTACAGAAGATGGATTTGGCATCACCGCGGCCTGTCGTCGATATCTAAGTCCGTTAATTGAAGGCGAAGATTATCCACCTTATGAAAACGGCTTACCGAAATATGTCACGCTTAAAAATAATCCAGTAGAAAAAATATTAAATACAGAATTTACACTCTAAGTTATCAAGCAAGCCAATAGTGTCGATCAAACTTTATTATGCCCATGATCCTATGTGCAGCTGGTGTTGGGCATTCAGGACGTCTTTACTTTCTTTATTGGATGGCCTGCCAAGGGAAATAGTAATCGTCCGTTTGCTTGGTGGCTTAGCGCCCGATTGTGAAGAACCTATGTCAGAGGAGACGCGACAGCTGGTTCAGGGGCATTGGCAGACTATTGAGCGCCAAGTCCCGGTAACGAAATTCAATTATGATTTTTGGACTGAGTGTGAGCCGCGCCGGAGCACATACCTTGCCTGCCGCGCTGTTATTGCAGCACGCAATCAAGGCCAAGGATTTGATGCTGAAATGACCTTGGCGATTCAGCAGGCATATTATCTTCAGGCACGAAACCCATCTGACTACTCAACCCTGTTCGCGTTATCTGAGGAACTGGGATTAGATACTGACCGGTTTGCCAATGACATTAAATCATTAGCTACAGATGAAATTTTGCGACAAGAAATTAAACAGTCTCGACGCTTGGGTTTAAATAGTTTTCCTAGCCTACTTTTAGAAAAAGGAGAAAAACAACTAAGGATCAGCCCAGACTATACAAATGTAGATGCAATGCTAGAAAAATTCCCACGAATTACATGAGTAACAATATTAATGCGACTGTACGCTCTGATTATTACAGGTATATTGTGTATTTTCGCGTCTTTTAAATCATTCAGATCTACACTATGACAGGTTTTATCCACGGCTTTTCTCTCAATAATTTGCGCGGCGATATCTACGGAGGGCTTACTGCTGCTGTAGTGGCGCTGCCACTTGCGCTTGCCTTTGGGGTCACCTCCGGCGTTGGCCCTTTGGCCGGGATGTATGGTGCGATTATTGTCGGCTTCTTTGCTGCAATTTTTGGTGGTACGCCAGCACAAGTATCGGGTCCAACGGGACCGATGACCGTTGTCATGACGGCAATTGTTATACATTTTTCACATAATCCAGCAATGGCCTTCACCATCGTCATGCTGGGCGGCGTGTTTCAAATACTCTTTAGCGTGTTTAAATTTGGTCGTTATATCAACCTGGTGCCTTATCCGGTTATCTCCGGGTTTATGAGTGGGATCGGATGCATCATTATTATTTTGCAATTGGCCCCCTTTATTGGACAGGCCGGGGCTGGGGGGCCGTTAAAATCGATCTTGGCGTTACCCGAATTATTGAGACAGGTTCATTCGAGCTCCTTAATCCTTAGCGTCGTTGCTCTGGCGACCGTCTGGTTTATTCCTCAACGGCTAAGTCGTTATATCCCCGGGCCGTTACTTGCGCTGTTACTTGGTACGACGCTGAGCTTATTTTTACTGAACGATGTCACTATTATTGGTGAAATACCGAGTGGTCTGCCCAGTATTCAACTGCCAGTATTTTCTATTGAAGAATTTGCAATGATAATAAAATATTCACTGGTGTTGGCGTTTCTCGGCTCCATTGATTCTTTATTAACCTCATTAATAGCAGACAGTATTACGCGTACACACCATAAGTCTGATCGTGAATTGTTTGGCCAGGGCATAGGTAATGTTGTCAGCGGTTTATTTGGTGGTTTGCCGGGCGCAGGGGCAACCATGCGCACAGTCGTCAATGTGCGTGCTGGTGGGCGTACTCCTATTTCAGGCGCCTTGCATGCGATTGTTCTATTGTTAATGGTCTTGGGTCTGGGCGCACTTGCAGAACATATACCACATGCCGTGCTCGCAGGTATATTGCTTAAAGTAGGATTCGATATTGTTGACTGGAAGTACTTAAGTCGGATCCGTAGTGCGCCTCGTTCAGGCATGTTGATAATGCTAACTACTTTTTTATTAACTGTTTTAGTCGACCTTATTACTGCTGTTGCTGTTGGAACGGTCATGGCAAGTCTTTTATTTGTTAAGCGCATGTCTGATTCGCAAGCAGGGAGCATGAAAATTATTGGCAACCCGGACGACTGGCATGAGTTGACAGAGGAAGAAATTAAGATTCTTGAGAGTGCCGATGGGCACATCGTCTTGTTTCATATTGAAGGCCCAATGAGTTTTGGTTCAGCTAAGGGCATTGTGCAGAGACTAACTGCCGTCCGTGATCAAGATGTGTTGATAATCGATTTTTCAGATGTGCCGTTTATTGATAGCACCGCATCTCTGGCGATAGAAGAAGTAATACTCAAAGTGCAAAGTGATAATGATTATGTTGTTCTATGTGGAATGAGTTCATCGGTAGAGAAAGTATTACGTCAGCTTGGTGTAGCCAAACTATTGCCTGATATTCAAATAACGCAAACTCGTTTACAAGCATTGAAAATATCAGAACAGATATTGGAAACATAGCCGAATGTATTTAAATTCAAATGGATTAAGAAGAAAATGTACCAATAATTTATTCTTTATTATTGACGAGGTGATATTGCAACGCCCCTCCTGAAATGCTTTATTTAAGCAATATATCTCCTGATAGAAGTTGAAATAATCCAATTAATCATGATTTATCACTGTAATATTGTTCGGAAATAGTAGATCCGAAGTTGGCAGTTCGATTCTTCTGATGAAAACTACGTTTACGATAGACCCTATTTGAATTATTAATTGCTAACTAGTTCTAAAAAGAGTAGAGACTTTTAGGAAACTTTCTTTATAATAGCATTACATATGAACCATATAGTTAAACCGTCATCTTATGTATGTTAGAAGATTTCCTGCCGGGTTAAACTCAAAATTACACGAACTAATAAATTAGAGTATGAAGATAGTAAAAGGAGAATTAAGCCTCGGACGATTCCTAGTGCCTTACCGAATTTACGGTGAAGCTGAGAAGACTATCGTCTGTATTAGTGGTGCCAAACAAACGATGGCGGCATGGCGATCATTCGTCAGTCACTTTGTTGCTGATTATTCTGTTGCTGTGTTCGATTTGCCAGGTCAAGGGCGTGGGAAAATATTGTCTGGCCCACCAGGTATAACATTTGATGAACAGATTGATGTATTGCATAACGTTATCAATGAGACCAACAGAAACGGTACAGTAATCCTTGCCGCTGCTTCATGGGGAACGATTATCTCTGTTGCATTAGCTGCACGTCACCCTGAATTAGTCGACAAGATGATTTTGGGCAGTTTCGGTGCGAAACCGAATAAGGCAGTGATCGAGGTAATCAGAGAAGGAAAAGAGCTGTTCGATACTAACAATAGCCATGATATCGCGCCATTGATGATAGAAAAATTTGGTCAGCACATCCCTGATACCCATAAAAAGCAGATTATCGAACAGTTTCGTGGTATGAGTCGTGAACAATTCATTAGTTTCTATGACCATTGTGAGTTTGTTGAGCAGGCATCAGATATTGAAGATTTTATCGATCTGGGAAATATCACTGCGTCCACCCTTATATTGAGTGGTGAGTTTGACGCCATCTTGGATCCAGGCGATATAGAAAAAGCGTCTTCAAGAATCCCTCATTGTGAATTCAAGATGATCCCAGGTGCTGGACATTTCCTACACTGGGAACAAGCAGATATTCTTCATACCTACAGTGAGTTCCTCTCCAGATAATAATTCGGCGGGCTCTGACCTGCCTGAATCTAGACTTGATTTGAAGCCGATTGATAAGGTTTCTAATATTGAGGCAGAAGAATTCACAAAATCCTATTTCAGGCCACTCCGGCCATTGGTGATCCAGGACATGGCAAAAGCCTGGCCGGCATTAGATAAATGGAGTCCTGAATTCTTCAAAGAACAGCACGGCAATAAACAAGTTAAAGTTTATGACTCAGGTTTCGTCTCTGCCGGCAAGAATTACATGTCAAAGTCGAAGAGCATCTCCTTTAGGGACTATATCGATACGGTTGTAACGAAAGAGCAAGACCTGCGGATGTTTCTCTATAATATTAAATCCGAGATTCCGGAATTAGTCGATGACATTACTTTTCCCGCTATATTAAAGGGCATATCACGGAATTTTGTTTTTATGTTTTTTGGTTGTAAAGGTTCAGTAACCCAGATGCATTTTGATATCGACATGTCGCATGTGCTACACACAGCCCTATATGGCAAAAAAACGGTTTATCTGTTCCCTTATGAGCAAAGAAAGAATTTACATGGTTATCCATTTACTTGTAGAAGCTATGTTGATGTTGAGAGGCCAGATTTCGAGCAGTTCCCCGGATTAAAGGACGTGGAAGGCTATAAGGTGGTGCTTGAACAAGGAGAAACATTGTATATCCCCAGCGGTTACTGGCACCATTTTGTCTACGATGAGCCTAGTTATGCAATTTCATTACGCTGTAGCAGTCAAACCTGGATGGGTAAATTACATGGTGCATTTAATCTACTTCTTCTGTCTCCGATTGATAGATTAATGAATAAAATATCGCCACAGGGCTGGTTTAATTGGAAACAACAACAAGCTCTTAAAACACACTAGTTCACGATCAGATTATTAATCCCCTTAATAGCCATTTGAGTTTTGTCAGTCGCTACATCTTTATAGAAAACGTTTTATAATTTCCCATTGCAATAATTTTTGTTTGAATGTCAGTGCTGCATGCGCGGGGCTAGTGGAAGGTAATCTGAAAAAGGATAGCTTTTGCTGTGCTTGATTCAGAGTCATTAATATATTTTTCTTAAAGAGTTGTTCGGCTTTTGCGCCATTAAAGAAAACAGCGGTAACTTGCTTATGTCTGGAGAAGAATTCTATAAAATCATTCGGCTCTATGGTGGACTGATCAATATCAGAATCAAGACTACCTTCGCGATAACAACTTTTTAAGACATCCCATAATGCAATATTGTTTTTTAGTAACAGCGTTTTGCGGTCGGCATAAGTTAGCTCATTATCTATTTTAAGTAGCTTGAACATGATCGGCCAAAAACTATTTCGCGGGTGCGCGTAGTATTGGTTTTCCTCAAGCGACTTTTGTCCTGGCATGGATCCAAGTATCAGTATCTTTGCATCGGATTTTGCTACAAGGGGAAAGCCAGTGCTATTTGTCATTGTAAAAGAATATTTTGATCATGGGAGAAGCACAATAGGCTATAGGAAAATGCCACAATCATAGGAAAAACATGATGGATACTTTGAAGTTACTTAATATCCAAGTACAATCTGCACCATTTTTTCGAATCGGCAAGGCAAAGGGGACATTGCCGGTGATTATTTTGCTCTTTTGTCCTTCAAATCAATAATTTATAAAGTTTAGGGGAATTTATATGTCAGGCATAACAATATGGATAACTACAATCCTGTCGCTGATGGGCTTGGGAATAGCCTTCTTTTACATGAAGAAGGTTGTAAGTATACCGCTTGATCTTGGGCTAGATGAAGCTCAGGCGAAGAAGCTAACCTTCATCCACGGTGCTATTGCCGAAGGAGCCATGGCATTCTTGAAGCAGGAATACAAAGTCCTGACGATATTCATGGTGGTATTTGCCGCCATTATCGCCATTCTGATCAACGATACACATACCCCTGATATTCATGAGGGTATATATACCGCTATCGCTTTCCTCTTTGGTGGCGCGATATCCATCGCTTCTGGCTATATCGGCATGAAGGTAGCGACTCAAGGCAACGCACGAACTACGGTTTCTGCTAAGAAAGACATTTCCGCAGCTTACGATGTGGCCATTAACTCTGGTGCGGTAATGGGATTTGCTCTTGTCGGTCTGGCGACCCTCGGACTGGTTATCATCTATGTGGTGATGAGCACCTTGCTTGCTGACCTTGGACCTGAGAACAACCATATCCTTATGGAAGTGATTGCTGGCTTTGGACTAGGTGGTTCTACAATCGCGTTATTTGCACGAGTTGGCGGCGGTATCTTCACTAAGGCCGCAGATGTTGGTGCTGACCTTGTAGGTAAGGTTGAGCAGGGCATCCCAGAGGATGATCCCCGTAACCCTGCCGTGATCGCAGACAACGTTGGCGACAACGTGGGCGATGTTGCTGGTATGGGCGCGGACCTTTTCGGTTCTTGTGCAGAAAGCACCTGTGCTGCAATGGTTATAAGTGCGGTAGTTTTTGCCGGTAATCCAGATGCAATGCTGTTCCCAATTTTGATCAGTGCTGTAGGTATTCCAATAGCCTTGCTCACTAAACTCTTAGTTGGCGTAAAGACTGAAGACGACGTGGCGCCAGCGCTGATGAAGCTACTAATTATATCCAGCGCCATTATGGCAGTGGTTATGTACTTCGTTACTATTGCTCTGATTCCAGAGCAATTCGAATTGAACGGCGCTGACTATACCAATCTCGGTGTTTATCTCTGCTTCTTGGCTGGATTGGTTTCAGGCTTGGCGGTTGGCTTATTAACGGGCTACTACACTTCTGAAAAATTCGGCCCCGTAAAAGAAGTCGCAAAGTCTTGTGAGACTGGTGTTGCTACTAACATCATCTACGGTCTTGCACTCGGTTATAAGAGTACAGTGCTTCCTTATATTGCCATCGCGATAAGCATCTTCATCTCTTGGGAGCTCGCAGGCATGTACGGCATCGCTATTGCCTCTCTAGGTATGTTGGGTAGCTTGGTGCTCACTCTTACTATTGATGCTTACGGGCCTGTTGCAGACAACGCCGGCGGTATTGCTGAGATGGTGGGCCTAGAGTCAGAAGTTAGACGTAGAACTGACATCTTAGACTCTGCTGGTAATACTACTGCAGCGATTGGTAAAGGATTTGCCATCGGTGCTGCAATATTGACTTCTCTAGCTTTGTTCGCGGCCTTTATTACTACTGCCGAAACATTGCGCGGTGAGCCTATATCCATGAGCTTGTTGGAGCCTCTGGTTTTCACTTTCTTGTTTGTTGGTGCAGTTTTGCCTTTCTTGTTCTCTGCCATGACTATGAAGTCAGTTGGTATAGCGGCATTCGCGATGATCGAAGAAGTGCGTCATCAGTTCAAGACGATTCCAGGCATCATGGAAGGCACAGGCACTCCTGACTATGCGAAATGCGTAGCCATCTCAACGCAGGCGGCGCTAAAAGAAATGATAGCTCCTGGTGTGTTGATCATGGGTTCGCCAATCGTTGTTGGCTATCTGTTCGGTGTTGAGGCAGTTGCCGCTATGTTGATCGGTTCATTGATCACCGGTGGTGTACTTGCGATCTCTTCCTCTAACAGTGGCGGCGCTTGGGATAATGCTAAGAAGTATATCGAAGCAGGTAACCACGGTGGCAAGGGCTCTGATGAGCACACTGCAGCTGTTGTCGGTGATACTGTTGGTGATCCGATGAAAGATACTTCAGGTCCTTCACTGAACATTCTTATCAAACTATCTGCAATTCTTAGCTTAGTATTTGCTCCATTCTTCGTACAGTATGGCGGCATCTTGATGTAAGAAGAGCGAAAATTGTTCGAAAAAAGGGAGTCATTTGACTCCCTTTTTTAATACCTAGAAATTTTCATGATTCTCTGCGAGATTCGAAGTGCAACAGAACCCAGACGAGAAATCCCGTAGGCGTTCCGTAGAAAGATACAGCGGGTTCGGCGATCAACCCTCTGATCAAGGTCATTAATATTGTTGTATTATTAATCATTATATTGATCTAACAGTAGTTCTTCATTTAAAGTAATGCGTCATGGATAACCCTATGGCGCATTTTTTTTACCTCCGTTTAAAGGCAGTCTCCTTTGCATTGCTTTTGTTTATTCCGTCTCTAGTCTCAGCAGAATCTCTGCGCGAATTTCAAGAACGACAATGCAAGCAAGGCAAACAAGAAAGCTGTGAACGTGCCGCTGATATGTTGGCAGGGGAAAAACATGCTGAACGTATCGAGGTATTGGGTGATAAGTTTGCTAGGAATGTTGATCGCTCTGAAAGAGAGGTAGATAAAAAACCTATCCTGATAAAGGCTTATACAGATGTGCTCGATGATTATTTTAAAGTTGAAGCTGAGAATGGCATTAAATTATCTGTAGCAGCGGATGTTATCAATCTATGTGCTGAGCACTACCATGACTATTGGGTTAATCGGAAAATGTGGTGGCCAACGAATGATGCCGGCCAACCAGATTGGTCAACCATCTACTATTACATCGTTGATCATTATTATGGTTATTGCTTAAGAAGCGCCTTGTAATAGTTTCTGAGTTTCAAAAAGCGGCAAGCCCATTACGCCACTATAACTTCCCTCTAAATGATTGATAAAGATCGCTGCCCTGCCCTGTATAGCATAACCACCGGCTTTGCCAATTGGCTCATCGGTGGCGCAATAATTTATTATTTCGTTTTGTGATAATTTCTTAAAGGCAACCTTGCTGGTGCTCAATAGAGTTTTCTCATCTGTGTGAATTAAACTTACTGCAGAAAGCACAGTATGGGTTTTACCAGATAACTTTTTAAGCATTATTTCAGCGTCTTTCTTGTTTTCGGCCTTGCCGAGTATGTCGTTATTTAAAACAACAGCTGTATCAGCAGCTAAAACTGGGTAATCTTCATCGCTGAATGCATTGCCTGCACGCGCTTTTTCCAATGCAATCCGCTTTACATAAGTTTCGGGTTTTTCTTTGCCATCCCAGCTTTCATCGATATCAACATCGATGACTTCAAATTCAACATTAATTTGATCTAATAACTCACGTCGACGTGGTGATCTAGAGGCAAGATAAATTTTCATAGACGTCAGCTTAGTCAGGTTTCTCCAAACCACCAAACTCTTCGAGTAATTCTTTTATGAACTCGTGAATCTGTAAGGTCATTACGGCAAAATCCTGATCAAACTGCGTCGCTCTGTCATTATTATCGTCCTCGGCTTGTTCCTGGATAATATCTTCAAAGCGTAAGCGTTTGATCGAGAAATCATCAGCAAAGACAAAGCGAATTGCATCGCGCCAGATCAAAGCAAGTTGAATAACTCTTTTACCTGCTTTTAAATGACTCATTATCTCAGCGCTTTCCAATTCCTGATTTTTGCAGCGGACAATGTTTTTACTTTCGCGTGGGTTCTGTAATTCACATTCATTATCAAGTTCAAAATTATCGGGTGACTTATCTTGTAGCCAATGGGTCATGACGTTTGCAGCATCACCATGACACTTTAGCGGCACCACCGGTAAACTACCTAAGGTCGCGCGGAGGTGATCCATGAATTCTTCCGCTTTATTTGAGCTGGCAGAATCTATAATTAACAATTTATTTTTTGGGTCAAAGTAAGCATAGACGAGATACGAACGCGTTAACGCACGTGGCAGCAATGTATGTATAATGTCTTCCTTGATCGTGCGTTTTTCATTTCGATAAACACTACGTGCCTGAGCTGCTTCAAAATCGGTGACCTTTTCCTCTACCATCTCGTTGATTGCTGCTGGCGGTAATATCTTCTCCTGCTTGCGTGCGCAGATCATGATGTATCCTGCGCAACTGTGAGTATATAGTTCGCTATCTTTACCCAGTGGCGGCACCCAGCCATACCTTGAAAAATCCATATTCGTACAAGGTGTAAAGTCTTGTTGATGTAGAGCTATTTCCAGTATTTCTGGTGTGAGGTCTATGTCTTTAGTAAGTCGATATATACGAAGGTTTTTGAACCACATGATTATTATTTAAGCTTGTTATGAAAAGAGGCGGATTATCTCGCACCTGTCCTTGCACAAGCAAGGGAAATAACCGGCTATAACGTATGGCGTTATATTACGGGTTGCGTTATACTCGAGAGAATGATACGGAATTTTAAATGTGCACAAACGGAATTGATTTGGCAAGGCTTAGCATCACGTCAATTGCCTCAATCAATACAACATCTTGCACGCCGTAAATTAAGAATGTTGCATAATTCGTGTGTGTTGACTGATTTGCGTGTACCACCGGCGAATCGACTTGAAAAATTAAAAGGACGCAGATCAGGACAATATAGTATCCGTATTAATGATCAATGGCGTATTTGTTTTGTCTGGGATAACGGTGATGCCTTGAGCGTTGAAATTGTCGACTACCATTGAAACAGGATAACTAAATAAATGAAAAGACTGTCCAATATACATCCCGGTGAAATACTACTGGAAGAATTTTTAACGCCGATGGCGATTAGTCAGAACCGTATCGCGCGAGATATAGGTGTCTCGCCAAGGCGTATCAATGAAATTGTTCACGGAAAACGTGCAATAACCGCAGATACGGCTGTGCGGTTAGCAAAATATTTCAGTACCTCGGAATCATTCTGGATGGGTCTCCAATCAGATTATGATGTAGAAGAAGCGCACCAACTGCTAGGCAAGAAACTGGATAAGATCCCTTCTTATGCGGCTTGAAGTATTACTTAAATGAAATCCCCGGTAGACAAGTTATTAAAAAAGAATCGAGAGCTTATTCATTCGGAAATGATGAAAGTTAACTCTCATGTGCAAAGAGAAGAAAAAAACACTGACTGGATTATCAATACCATCACCTTGGAGGGTTACGATGTGCCATTTAGATTCAAACGCAAAAAAGGCTACCGAAATCTGAAAGGGGCACGGGTAAACTTGACTTATTATGCTGGCATGGAGAGTGTTGCTGGTTTTGATATGGAAGTAATGTATGTTGTTCGAATAAAGATGGCCTAGTCTCAGTAGCATTGAACAGGCGTGATATTTAAAAAATGACTATAAAGCGTAAATACTATACGGGAAAAGATTTTCGTCGAGCACTTTCTATTGAGGAATTACATCGTGTTGCCCGTCGCTGCGTACCAAATTTTGCTTTGGAGTATGTAGAGGGCGGTTCTGAGTCAGAGAGAACGCTGCAATGGAATAGTGAGGCGCTGGATTCTATCCGGTTAGTACCGAACACGTTGGTCGATACTAGTTCTCGACATCTACGCACTAACTTATTTGGGCAAGAAATCAACGCTCCATTATTAATTGCGCCTACGGGGCTCAATGGCATGTTGTCTCACCGAGGCGATATTGCGCTTGCACGGGCTGCTAAAAAGCTAGGCATCCCATTTAACCTAAGTACCTTATCAAATGCGCGTCTTGAAGATGTTGCGACAGAAGTTGGCGGCCGCCTGTGGATGCAGCTCTACGTGATGAGTGATCGAGAATTGACACGTAATATCATATCCCGTGCAGATAAAGCAGGATACGAAGCATTAGTCTTCACTACTGATGCTAATGTGTTTGGCTATCGTGAGTGGGATCAGCGTAACTATCGAGCGCCGGCAAAACTCAATTTACGGAATATGATTGATGTTGCATGTCACCCGAGGTGGTTGTTTGATGTGCTTATCCCGCACGGCGTCCCGCGATTCGAAAATATCATCGATTTCATGCCGCCAGAAGGAAGAACTGCGCAAGGCGGTGTCGCATTCGTGCCAAAATTGTTTGATGCAAAAATATCCTGGGAAGATGTCGAATGGCTACGGGAAATCTGGCCGAGAAAGTTAATCTTAAAGGGCGTCTTAAATGTTGACGATGCAAAACGCGCTGCGAAATCAGGTTGTGACGGGATAGTCGTCTCTAATCATGGCGGTAGACAGCTCGATAGCTCAGTGTCGACGATTGAAGTCCTGCCAGATATTGCACAAGCGGTTGGGGATCAGATCACTGTGCTGATCGATAGTGGTTTTTATCGCGGCACCGATATCGTCAAAGCGCTTGCCATGGGGGCTGATGCTGTCATGTTAGGAAGGGCAACGTTATATGGGTTGGCTGCTGGGGGAGAAGCAGGAGTCAGCCATGCGCTTTCTATTCTGACCAATGAGATTGACCGTGTGCTTGGTCAGACCGGATGCCGTTCGATCGATGATATTGGCTCAGATTTATTAGCGTAGTTTGTGGCATTATTCTTTTATATCGGTTTGGGGTCTGCTTTATTTGCTTTTGAATGAATATGACTTAGTGGGTCATATTGTTATTCAGGAGAGTAATACCAAGTTTATTAAACCCGTTGAGTCTAATCTTTCTGTTACATGTTCTTTTGAATCTGTTGAACAAAAAGATAAATTTATAAAGATGTTTAAAAGAAAAGGTGTAGCTAGGATTCAATTAGAATCGCGTATTACATTTGATAATGACGATCATGTTGTCTTTAAGGGGGCTTATGTTGTACACACATAAATACTTAATCATCTACTCCCTGTGGTATGGATGATTTTGAGTGATACTCCACGCTCTATAGATTTGTTCAACAACCATCACTCTGACTAAACCATGTGGCAATGTCATTTTAGAGAGGGACCACATTTGATTTGCTTTCTTTTTAATTCCATCGCTTAGGCCATCGGCGCCACCGATAATGATGCTGATATGTTGTTGCTCGTCATTCCAGGTTTGTAATTGATCAGCGAGTTGTTGGCTGCTGATTGTCTTGCCTCGTTCATCTAGGGCAATGATGATGCTTTTAGGAGAGAGTGCTGCCTCGATATTTTCTTGTTCTTTTAGTTTGTAGTTATCAGCGTTATTATTTTTCCCGCGAATTGCAGGTGTAATTTCAATTATCTTAAATTGGATGTTTTTCGGTAAGCGTTTTGAATATTCTTTAACTGCAGTCTCGATCCATGCGGGCATGCGTTTGCCGACGGCGATAAGGTCTATCTGCATGTCTAGTCTTGATGCTTATGAATTTTCAGCATGATCCGTTTGTTCTGCTTCCAGTGTTTCTGCGCTCCAAAGTTTCTCAAGTTGGTAGTACTCGCGTGTGTCGGGATGCATGATGTGGACAATGATATCGCCTAGATCAACCAGTACCCAATCACCCGTTTGTTTTCCTTCTGTACCTAACGGTTGCAAACCATTTTCTTTTGCTGCTTCAACAACTTTTTCTGCCATTGAGTTGACCTGCCGACTTGAACGCCCACTGGCGATGATCATGTAATCGGAGATACTTGTGAGTTTGCTTACTTCGAAGACGATGACATCAAGTGCCTTGGCGTCTTCCAATACTTTTAAAATTACGTCTATAGTTTTTTTAATATTCATGCAGTTTCCTGATAAAGGTGATTTTCTTCAATATAAGTTAGCGTTGATGCTGGTAAAAGTTGATTGATAGTTTCGTGTTGAACATGTTTCTGACGAATCATACTTGATGATATATCCACCATGGGTATATCGATAAAGTAGATATGCCCGTATGGTTTTTCATTAAGTGATGCTAGCTGGCTAGAGTGATGCTGTTTAACCCATTGTTCAAGATCTTGAGATCCAGCTGCGTTTGATTCGCCTGGACGATTTGCGACAATGATATGTGCATAGTCCAGTAATTCTTCCCAGTCTTTCCAGCTATCAATCTTGTTGAAGGCATCTCTGCCAAGAATTAAGCATAATGCATCATCAGCAAACTCTTGTCGTAATGATTTAAGCGTATTGATCGAATATGAGATTTCATCGCTGTTTAATTCACGACTATCAACACAAAGGTTTTCTTCATTGCTAATCGCTAAATCTATCATGGTGCGTCTGTGGACAGCGCTAGCAACAGGTGTGGAACGATGTGGTGGAAAATTTACCGGTATTAATCTCACGTGATCGAGACTAAGTTGTTCTTTGGCTTCAAGTGCGAGCCGTATATGCCCATTATGGATCGGATCAAATGTGCCACCCAGAATACCGATTAATGGCATTTTTTAAAAAATAAAAACATTATATTAAGTATGGTAAGAAATATCGTAATAATCAACAGTCATTATTCACGTTCGAATATGCCCATCTCCGAGTACGATGTATTTTTTTGAGGTGAGTCCTTCCAGACCAACCGGCCCACGTGCATGAAATTTATCGGTGCTGATTCCGATTTCTGCACCAAGACCGTATTCAAAACCATCAGCAAAACGGGTTGAAGCATTGACCATGACCGAGCTTGAATCAACTTCCCTTAAAAACCGACGTGATGTCGTTATGCTCTCAGTGACGATGGCATCGGTATGTTGAGAGCCAAACTTGGCAATATGTTGCATGGCTTCATCAACATCCGCCACAATCTTTAATGACATGACAGGTGCCAGATACTCAGTGCCGTAGTCTTCATCAGTGGCAATCTTACTGTCACCGAGTATTTTGGCGGATTCTTCACAGCCGCGGATCTCAACACCGGCTTCTTTATAAAGAGGCGCTAATTTAACCAATACTTCAGGCGCAACGGAACGCGCGATCAATAAACATTCCATCGTGTTACAAGTGCCGTAACGTTGGGTCTTCGCGTTCAAGGCGATGCTCACGGCTTTTTCAATATTCGCATCACTATCAATATAGACATGACAGATACCATCTAGATGTTTTATCACCGGCATACGTGCTTCGGCACTGACGCGTTCAATCAGGCTCTTGCCACCGCGTGGCACAATAACATCAACGTATTCTTGCATAGTGAGTAATTCGCCAACGGCTGCGCGGTCTGTTGTAGAAATAACTTGCACGGCTTCTTGCGGTAAGTCAGCGGCAACCAATCCCATATGAATGCATTTGGCGATGGCCTGATTTGAATTTAAGGCTTCTGAGCCACCGCGCAAGATGGTCGCGTTACCTGATTTCAGACAAAGACCTGCCGCGTCTGCAGTCACATTTGGGCGTGACTCATAAATTATTCCGACAACACCTAAAGGCACACGCATATTGCCTACCTGGATACCGCTTGGACGCATGGCTAGATCAGTTATCGTGCCTATCGGGTCGGTAAGTGATGCGATCTGATTCAGGCCCTCAGTCATATCATTGATACGACTATCCGTTAGCTCCAAGCGATCCAGCAATGCAGACTCGAGATTCTTTTCTTTTGCGAGTGTTAAATCTTCTGCATTGGCCTTGGTCAAAACAGCGCGATGTTTCTGTATGTTTTCAGCAATAGCGATTAATGCGTTATTTTTTTGCGCAGTTGTTGCGCGTGCCATTAGACCGGCCGATGCTCTGGCAAGCTGACCTAGACCCTGCATATATTGTTTTATATCCATGTATATAATTTCTTTGTGTTGATTATGCTTGTTGAAATTTCGTCGTGTTAATACCGGCTATGGCCAATAATAATGTATTAAATTGATCCCATGCTTGTAATTTTTGACTGCTTTTTAAGTTCTTATCGATGGCCGCACAATAATTTAATAGCTGATCCAGGGATTTGCTTGAATGACGTTTTAAAACCGCATTCATTGGCCGTTTCTTTTGATCCCATATTCGGTAAGAATTAAATAGACTCTCCAGATTTGTACCAGATTCGTGTTGATGGGCAATAGTACATAGTCGACGAAACTCCCACATCAGGGCGCCAAATAGAGCCATGGGTTCAGTGCCCTCATTTTTTAAACCATTTAACATCACTAAAGTTCGGTCTGAATTACCAAGGAACGCACTCTCGATCATGTCGAAAACATCAAAGCGCGAACTATCTGCAACCGCATTGATGACATCTTTAATATCGATATCGTCTTTATCGACGATAAGCACCAGTTTCTCAATCTCCTGCTTTGCTGCGAGCAGATTGCCTTCGACACGTTGAGCGATCAACCTTGCCGCATCAAGCGAAAGTCGTTTTTGTCTGGCCTGAACACGTGATTGTATCCAGCCGGGTAACTGCGCTGGGTTAATAGGCCAGACTTGAATTACAGCGCCTGCTTTTTCAAGGGCTTTAAACCACTTGGTGTTCTGTACGCTCTTATCCATTTTTTCAGAGCTGATGATTAGCAGGTTGTCATCACTCAGTTGATCGGCATACTCAGATAAAACTCGGCCACCTTCTTTGCCGGGTTTGGGCGATACCATACGTAATTCAATGATTCGTCGATTGGAAAATAATGACAAATTCCCAGTGGCTTGATTAATCGAATCCCAGTCGAAGGATTTATCAACATTAAACACCAGTCGTTCATCATAACCCTGGGTGCGACCAGCTATCCGTATTTGGTCGATGCATTCAAGTTTTTGTAGCGGCTCATCGCCGCTGACAAAATAGATCGGGGCCAACGCAGAACGTTGCAAGTGCATCTCGAGCTGTTCGGGGCGCAATCGCATTCTTATCTGGAATTATTTACTTGTAGGTAATTTAGCTTGCAGACGACGGAGGACTTGACTTGCCGCGCTGCGAACCAGTCCCTCCTGAATAAGGGCTTCTTCAGTAAATTTACCCAAAACTGCATTTTCATCAAATGTAATATCTCGTGTAACTCTGATGATGTCGTTATTAATGATGTTGCGTCCATCAGGGTGTGATGCATCAATCTTGGCATTAAATACGACTTGAAATTCTTGAACCTTGCCGGTGTCTGCGGAGACACTCAACACGTTTCTATCGAACTTTTCTTCCTTTAGAGTGACGATGTAAGTCGCTCCAGTACTTGATTTGGCTACAGTAGTGCCAGCTGCGCCTAATTGAGATATTGTTTCTCTGGCAAGTCTTGGTGCGCTGGACGGATTGACATAAATATTATCGATATCAATATTGGCTGTTTGAGATCCACGTAGATGGAATCCACAGGCTGTGGTTAATAACAGCAAGGATATCAATATCAGGCGCGCTTTCATTAAATTTCCTCGTCCAGGTGGCTAATCAATTAATTCCTTGCATATTACCCTATGACACCACGATGTTCACTAAGCGTCCGGGGATTACGATAGTTTTTCTGACAGTTTTGCCATCAATATGCTGTTGGATTTTCTCATCAGCCAGAGCTAGCGCTTCAATTTGTTTTTGATCAGCGGTTTTTGCGACTGTGATCTTACTTCGCAGCTTACCGTTAACCTGTATCACCATTTCAATCTCGTTTTGCTCAAGCGCCTCAGGGTCTGATTTTGGCCAAGCAGCGTCGATTAACGGTTCTTCATGACCCAGAGCCTTCCAGAGTGCGTCGGTAATGTGAGGGACAATGGGCGACAGCAGCAACACGGCGGTTTCTATGCCTTCACGCATTATGGCGTGGTCATTAGTATCTTTGAGCTCGGCGCGGGTCAAGGAGTTGATCATTTCCATGACTGCAGCGATTGCCGTATTAAAAGTGTAGCGTCGACCAATATCGTCATTAACTTTATCGATGGTCAAATGAATCTTGCGGCGTAGCTCTTGCTGAAGATTAGTCATCGAACTTTTATCGAGAACAGCTGTTTTGCGTTCATTGATATGAGCGCTGGCTAATTTCCATAGTCGTTTTAGAAAACGAAAAGAACCTTCAACACCAGTGTCCGACCATTCGAGGCTTTGTTCAGGTGGCGACGCGAACATCATAAATAAGCGGACAGTGTCAGCACCGTACTGATCTATAAGTGGTTGTGGGTCGACAGTATTGCCCTTTGATTTTGACATCTTGGAACCGTCTTTCAGAACCATGCCTTGTGTCAGCAAGTTGGTAAATGGTTCATCGCTTTTTAGCAGCCCCAAATCACGCATCAGCTTGGTGAAGAATCTGGCGTAAAGCAGATGTAAAATGGCATGTTCAATACCACCTATATATTGATCGACCGGAAGCCAATAATCAGCACGTTCATCTAACATTGCTTGATCATTATTCGGACAGCAATATCGCGCGAAATACCATGACGATTCAAAAAAGGTATCAAAGGTGTCAGTTTCTCTTTCACCTGGGCCACTACCATCGGGTGCATCAACATTAATGAATTCCGGCATTGATTTAATCGGTGAATTAATACCTTCAAACTCGATATCTTCGGGTAGCTCCACCGGTAATTGATCGGCAGGGACTGCATGTGCTTTGCCGTCTTTTGAATTAATAATAGGAATCGGGCAGCCCCAATAACGCTGCCGAGAAATACCCCAATCTCTTAAACGGTAATTTACTTTACGGTTACCACAATCATTTTTTTCTACAAAATCAGCAATAGCATTGAACGCATCAGCAGAAGTTAATCCATCAAACTCAGCCGAATTCTTTAATACACCATTAACAGTGTATGCCGCTTCCGTTAGGTCATGTTCACTATCATCAGCAGGAAAGATGACTTGTTTAATAGGGATATTGTATTTATGTGCAAACTCCCAATCACGTTGATCATGTCCAGGAACCGACATTACCGCACCAGTGCCGTAACTCATTAATACAAAGTTTGAAACCCACAAAGGAACGAGTTCACCACTAATTGGATGACGCACATTAATATTAAGAGGCATGCCTTTCTTTTCCATGGTCTCCATTTCGACCTCGGTAGTGCCGCCACTTTTACATTCTTCTATAAATGCCTGCAGTTCTGGATCGTTTTCTGAAGCAAGTTTTGCCAGCGGATGCTCTGCGGCTACCGCCATATAAGTGATGCCCATAATAGTATCGGGACGTGTGGTGTAGATACGTAAGACATCTTCTGAATCTTCAACCTTGAAATCAACTTCAAGGCCTTCCGAACGGCCAATCCAGTTCGCCTGCATCGTTTTTACTGCATCAGGCCAGCCCGATAGTTTTTCTAGATCTTCTAACAACTCATCAGCGTAATCTGTAATCTTTAAAAACCATTGCGGAATTTCACGCCGTTCAACGGTGGCGCCAGATCGCCAACCTTTACCATCTATAACCTGTTCATTTGCTAATACCGTTTGGTCTATTGGGTCCCAGTTCACAACAGATGTCTTTTTATAGACGAGACCTTTCTCATAGAGCTGAGTGAAAAACCATTGTTCCCAACGATAGTATTCCGGGCTACAGGTGGCTAATTCACGATCCCAGTCATAGGCAAAGCCAAGGCGTTTTAATTGGCCACGCATGTAATCGATATTCTCATAAGTCCATTTCGCCGGTGGCACATTGTTTTTAATGGCCGCGCCTTCTGCAGGCAAACCAAAGGCATCCCAACCCATAGGCTGCATGACATTCTTGCCCTGCATGCGTTGAAAACGACTAATGACATCGCCGATCGTATAGTTTCGAACATGGCCCATGTGTAATTTGCCACTGGGGTAAGGAAACATTGACAGGCAATAAAATTTTTCTTTATCAGGGTTTTCAGTGACCTTAAACGCCTTGGTTTCGTCCCATTGCGTTTGTAGCGCTGACTCAATTTGCCCTGGTTTATAATCGTTATCCATAATCCTGCTGTATTAGTATTAAAAAGTTTGCGCAAGGATACAGTAGCGTACAGCCTTGCTACAAGGAAGGATGTGGATTGAAGATGGCCTTGCTCAAATCGTCGCTTCGAGCATGCTTGGTTCTGACTTCGTGCTTCGCTTTAATTCCTGCATCCATGTAGTCGTATCCTCCAGCGACACACCCCTCACCCATCAACGGCTGCCGAGGTCCTGATGATAAAAAAAGGCCTCCGAAGAGGCCTTGAGAATTTTAGCTGGAGGGGCCTGTCAGAGTTATTCGGAAGTGCTTAACATTTCCCGGTGTTTATCAATCATGGCCGGACCAATACCTTTTACATTGCTTAGCTCATCGATTGATTTGAATGGGCCGTTTTCTTGTCGATAGTCAATAATCGCTTCTGCTTTTTTATCGCCAACGCCTTTAATAACAGACATCAGGGCTTCCTTGTCAGCAGTGTTGATATTGATGGATTCCGCACTGAAACTAATTACGGGTAATGAGAGTAAAAAGATGAGTAATATCGAGTTGAACAGTTTCATAGTAAATCTCCTTATTTATTATTAATGCGTTATTCAATTAACACACTTCGATACTAGCACCAGAGTTATTCTGGTGACAATTCTCTATTTTGGGTAATTTATGTAGGTCAGATAATCATAGTTTTGGGTTATATATAACGCTACTGAAAAACTTTAATATGAGATGAGCATATGAAAAACAACTATGCACTAGCGCAACTTCATTAGGTAAGAATGTCGATTTCCCCTTTGAATTCTTCTGCAAGAGTGTTCTGAAAAAACACACTTAAACTTCGGAAGAAGGATCTTAACGGAGAGGTGTTACGCCAACATAAAGCATTATCACGGTAAATGGATTCGTCCTCTATCTTCAGCACACGCAGCTTATCTTTACTTTTTATTTCTGAACGCACATACAAAGCCGGAAGAAAGGCGACCCCCATGCCCATTTGAACCATTTGCCTGATTGAGTCAAGACTCGTGCCTTCATAATCTCTCAGTAATTTAGCATTAAACTTTTTACACAGTTCTTCAACTTGCGCATAAAAAAGATGATGTTCTTCAATAGTCAGTACTTCCAGCCCTTCAAGTTGTTGTGCTGTTATTGTTTTGTCTTTTGCTAATGGATGTTCAGAATGAACCACTAAATATATCGGCTCTCTAAACAATGGCTTAACGGTTATAGCATGATCGTCAACAGGTAATATTGTTAATATCAAATCATACTTGCCGACGAGTAGACCTTCATAAAGTAAAGCGGGCACTTCCTCACGCACGAAAAATTTAACGCCGCTAAACTCTTTACGTATCGATGGCAAAACTCTTGGCAAACTATAAGGCCCCAATGAGGGGCTTGCGCCGAGTCGAAAAGTACCTGAGGGACCGTTTTTCACATAGTTTGCAGCAGCTATAATAGATTCAGCCGCATTTATAGCCTGATTTGCTTCGCCGGTTAATTCTCTGCCTATTGGTGTTAGTAAAACACCGCCTCTGTTCCGCTCGAATAAGTCCACGCCAAGCGATTCTTCTAGTCCTTTTATCTGCGCACTAAGAGAGGGTTGAGATATTCTTAGCTCTCTTGCTGCTTGGCGTAAGCTTTTATGTTTTGCCGCAACTAGATAATACCGAAGTTGCTTCAGAGTGATATTCAATTCATCCATGCAGACTATATTAACCTTGAGACTGTCTGCATGAAAGGAAATTCCTATCATAAATAACAAAAATTTAATAAAACTTTATATATATAGTTGCACCCGATTAGGGCAACACTATTAAGCGTATTACACATTTATTTAACGAGGATAAAGGCACAGAGAATGGAAAAATTAATATCCGGACTAGCAAAGTTTCAAAAAACCGATTTTCAAAAGAACAAGGCTCTTTTCAAGGAGCTCGCTAATAAACAAGAGCCCGAAACGCTCTTCATTACTTGTTCGGATTCTCGAATAGACCCTAATTTAATCACGCAAACGGATCCCGGAGAACTGTTCATTTGTCGTAATGCTGGAAATATCGTGCCGCCACATTCATTAGCTACTGGGGGAATGACAGCATCCATCGAATTTGCGGTGATGGTTTTAGGTGTTCGGCATGTTGTCATTTGTGGGCATACCGATTGTGGCGCTATGAAAGGCGCAATGAACCCTGAAAGCGTTGCCTCTCTCCCGCATGTTTCAAATTGGTTATCCAACTGCTCAGCGGCGTTGGAGATTGTTAAGGCCAAAAACGGTGAACTAAGTCATGAACATTTGGCCGAGATGACACAGGAAAATGTATTAATGCAAATAAAACATCTGGCGACGCATCCTTCTGTGGCTTCCAAAATGGCCTCTAATGAGCTTGACATCCATGGCTGGGTTTACGATATCCCTAACGGAGAGGTCAGTTGTTACGACCCGATACAGCAGGAATTCATCTCAATTCAAAAGTATTATGATAGGTTTTACAAATCTAAATAAAATAGCGCGTGATCTAAATTATTATCTTTCATCATTAAGTAACGGATATCCTATACATGATTAAACTAAACACCTCCCATCTACGTGGTGATCTTTATGGCGGTCTTACGGCCGGTGTAGTAGCCCTCCCACTCGCCTTAGCTATGGGGGTCGCATCAGGGCTTGGTCCTATCGCCGGTTTATACGGCGCAATTTTTGTTGGTTTTTTTGCTGCACTATTTGGTGGAACAGAATCACAGATATCAGGCCCTACTGGTCCAATGACCGTCGTTGTCGCTGGGCTCGTAGCCAGTATCGCAGCGCACCCGGATCTGGATGGTAATGTAGCGCTGATCTTTACGGCAATTATGTTGGCCGGTGTTTTCCAGATTTTTATGGGCGTCTTTAAACTTGGAGACTACATAAGGTTAGTGCCTTACCCGGTTATAAGCGGTTTTATGAGTGGTATAGGCGGGATTATCATCATTCTGCAAATAAGTCCTCTGCTTGGTCATGATGCACCAGCAGGAACAGTCGATGCGCTACTCTATGCGCCGACAGCAGCCAGCGATATAAATATCATGGCGCTTTTCCTTGGCGCTCTGACTTTGCTTATCGCAATGAAATGGCCTGCAAAGCTGGGTAAATATATTCCCGGCCCCTTAGCTGCGCTTCTAATAGGCACGACACTGAGTTTATTCATCGGCACTGTTCCAATTTTGGGAAACATCCCAAGCGGATTACCACAAATCCACCTGCCGCACATCACGACAGTATCTTTATTTATCGTAATCGAAGCGGCTTTTGTGCTCGCGCTACTTGGCGCTATCGATAGCCTTCTCACGTCATTGGTCGCCGATAATATGACTCGAACCCGGCATGACTCTAATAAGGAGCTCATTGGACAGGGTATCGGGAATACATTTGCCGGATTGTTCGGTGGAGCGCCGGGTGCCGGCGCAACCATGCGAACCGTTGTTAATATCAGAACCGGCGGCCGAACAAGAATATCGGGCATGGTGCATGCGCTGTTTCTACTGGCAATTGTGCTCGGGCTTGGGGCACAAGCCTCTTACATACCGAATGCTGTTCTCGCCGGCATCCTGGTTAAGGTTGGTTTAGATATTATTGATTGGAACTATCTGAAAAATTCTCACAAAGGGCCAGCTTGGGATCTAGCCTTGATGGTTATTGTGTTTGGGCTGACTATTTTTGTTGACCTTATTACCGCAGTAGCCGTTGGTGTAATACTCGCTTCAATTGCATTTGTTAGACAAATTGCAAAATCGCAAATGGAACGCTTAAAGCAGACGGATCAAATACTATATACAGCGACCGATAGAGAAAAAGAAATCCTCGAAAAATCCGAAGATCTTATTACTATCTTCGATTTTGACGGGCCCCTCAGTTTTGGTGCGGCAGCTGATTTAGGTCACCACGCACGTTCCCAATTAGAAGGTGGAGCGCAGTCAATTATCCTCGACTTCACACGTATGCCTTCTCTAGATGTGTCTGCAGCGCTAGCAATCGAAACCATTACCGGTGACGCTAAACACTCAAAACGTAAAGTTTATAAATGCGGTATGAATGACGCGGTTTTAGGTGTTTTGAAAGCGCTTGAGGCTGATAAACATGTTCCTGATTCGGATCACTACGATACTCGAGAGCAGGCGCTAGAAGCAGCATTTGCAGAATTACCAAAATAATAGACAAACTTAATCCATACACTTAAGAAATATTTATAAATTTAAAGTTAAATTCAAAGAAAGAGGAGACTTAAAATGAGTAATTATGACAACGGTATTATTCGAGACGGCGAAGCCATTGGTGAAGGTAACATTATAGGCAACATTCTTGGCGGTGTTATTAGGGATGGTGCGAACAAAGGTGAAGGTAATGTACTCGGTCATGTAGATAATGGCGTTATTAAAGATGGCGCATCAATTGGTAGCGGCAATGCACTGTTTAACGTAAAGCGTGGCATGGTAAGAAATGGAAGCGCACTTGGATCGGGTCTTGCCATGGGCAAAATTAGTGATTTCTCTATTAATGGAATGGCGCTAGAACATCCTCCGGAAATGGTGGCGGCCTATCATTTCTTGATCAACAAAATAACTAAGTAAAAAGCTCAGCCGTTAAATTCAAGCATATTCGATTAGAGACACGTAGGCCGCAATGTCGATACGGAGGTTTTTATGAAGATATCCATAAACGGCTTTTCAGTAATTTATTTGGCTTTACTATTTTTGTTAGGTTCAAACTTGGCGAGGGCAGAGTAAGAAGGTCTTGTATCTAAGGAGAAAGCTCCTAAAGACGTCTTAAATAAACAGTATCGCAAACAGGAGCATCTTCATAAAAGATAATGGCAAATCAGATTTATAGCTGGATGGTTGATAAATTTTGGCTCACGTAGCGAGAGGCATTACTTGTGTGCCTTTGGCGTTGTTTTTGTTGTTACCCGCGATTGTTTTTGCGGAGACAGAAACCAAATCAAGCTTATGGTTAATGTCGCTCAATCGGTTTCAGTTTACTGAACAATATCGAGGTTTCTTAGATATTCAGCCACGTTTTACGGCTGATGATGTTCCTGGAGGTGATAATGGTGCTCTCGATACAGTATTGATCAGAGGTGCATTCGGTTATCAACTCAATACAAACCTCGGGATCTATCAAGGTTATGCCATTATTCCTACATATGACCCGGATAAAGTTGAACATCGTTCATTTCAAGAGTTGCTTGCAAATCAATCATTGAGTGATTCTGCTGTACTTGTGCATCGGCTGCGTTTCGAACAACGATTTATCGAGGGTGTTGATGACACCTCCCTGCGCTTTAGATATTTTGCTCGTTTCACTCACCCTTTGAATGAAATACATAACAATCTATCTTTAGCTATTAATGAAGAGGTGTTTATACATTTAAATGATACTGATGGTGGACCTCAATCAGGGTTCAATCAAAATCGTCTTTTTATTGGATTGAATTATAGAATATCGAAAAGTCTTGCTTTTGAGGCCGGCTATCAAAATCAGTATGTAGCAGGCCAAGGTAGCGCAGATAATGTTGTTAACCACATTGCTTTGATTAGTATGCAATCAAATTTTTCTTTCATTGATTAAAATTCATTATGATTTTCTAGCGTGTTCTAGATGTCATTCGACATGATTCTGAGCTCTGTTTTCACCTAATAAAACCTCGCTCTCGTAATTCTTTAAATGGCGGACAGCCACACCCTTCGGACCTGCTTCAGCCTCAGTGCCGATCAATGATTCTCTATGATCGCGACATTAGTAGATCCTTACGCATCATCCCGCTCTAAGCAAACAGTCATAAAACTGTAATATTTTTGACGCTAGATTGTCATGCAATCACACGAGAATGCCATGGAGGTTATTTCATTGAAATAAAACTAACTCGCGTTATTTAAATAAAGGAAATAAGTAGAAATGGTCAAAAGACTTTTATCATGCATTATTTTAACAAAATCAATTAATTGTAGGATTTATATATGAAATCGTTCCGAATAAATACGAAGTTTTTTCGCGCAAGCGCTGTTTTTATCGTCGCAGCCGTAAGTTTTTCTGCAGCTGCGGCTGATAAGGCGCTCCTTGACATTCTATTGGACAATGGTGCCATTACTCAGAGCCAGCATAAAGAGCTAATGAAGAAACCGAGTCTAAACAGTAAGGATTTCGGCGCAGCCACTGCTGCTACAGAGGCTGAAGTGGAAGACATTGTTGATCGCAAAGTTAGCGAGGCAATGGATCAAAAGCTCGATCAGCATATCGACGCTAAAATGGAAAAATCCATCACGGACCAGGTCGCAAAGAAGGTAGAGCAAGAGACCCCCGTGAAAGTTAGCCATGGTAAAAAAGGCTTCCGTTTAGAATCGCGCGATGGCAACTGGCAGATGAACCTGGGGTGGCGTGCGCAACTACGTTATACCACCCCTTTTAGAAGTGACCCTCGCAGTATCGCCAATTTTACAACTGATGATACACAAAACACGTTCGAAGCACGCCGTCTGCGTATGAAGATCGGTGGCTACGGATATCGGCCTTGGATTGGCTATTATTTCGAGGTCGACCTGGAGCCAACTCGAAGTAACAATGCCGACAGATCTAGGTCGAGTTCACGCGTTATCGATTGGCGTGTAACATTGGATAAATGGGATGAGTTGGCTCTACGAGTTGGACAGTGGAAGATCGATTATAACCGGGAACGTGTTGATTCCTCTGGTCGTCAGCAGTTTGTTGAGCGTTCCATAGTCAATCGACAATTCACAATCGACCGCCAGGTTGGCGTACAATTACGTGGTCGTTTGTTCAAAGAAACACCTGCTGATTTACGTTACTACGTCGGTGCTTTTACCGGTGAGGGACGTGGCGTACGTAACGATGATGAAGATTTGATGTGGGCGGGTCGACTGCAATGGAACTTCCTTGGTCGCGATCTTAAAACGAGACAAACGGACGTAGAATATACGAAATTACCCACCGGGACCCTCTCATTTGGCGCAGCGACAAACAAAGGTCGTTGTACACGTTGGTCATCCAGTGGTTGCGGCAATCTTAGTGGTTTCGCTAGCCCGGATACTGCCACCAATGGGCAGTTCGAAGTAGAGCAATATACGCAGGGGTTTGCATTCAAGTGGAAAGGGTTATCCATCCAACAGGAGTATCATTGGAAAGATGTTGACGATACCGCTAATAACACCACCAGCGATATGGAAGGCGCTTACGTGCAATCCGGTTACTTTTTTCACCACCTCATTCCAGCGATACCTAAGCAACTCGAGTTTGCGGCGCGCTATGCCTTCGTAGATGAGCCTAACGCGGGTAATGTTCTGGTCAATAACACGCGTGAAGAATTCACGCTCGGCGCAAACTGGTTTTTTGCCGGGCATAATAATAAGCTCACAGCCGACTTCTCGTACCTGTCTTTGGATGACGCTGTAGCAAACCGCCAAGTTAATGACAACCGGTTTCGCGTACAGTGGGATGTATCGTTCTAAGCCATCATGCAGGCTGGCAGGCCGGAGAGTTGGCCTGCTAGGCTGACTAATTTGACTGGCAAGTGTAATTATTTTTGCGGTTGGAAGAGGGATCAAATTTGCAAGTGTTCGCATAGTTCGTGCGTTCAGATCCTCAGGATTAATAAATAGTTAAAGCGCCTGGGTATTCCAGGCGCTTGTCCTTACTCTGCGGGAATGTAAGAGAATTAGTTTACATTCCTCCCCTTTGTTTTGTTTCGACATTTTCTAACTTAGGCTTAGCAGCACTTTCAAGCAATTCATATTATTCAGCAGAAATACTGCCCTTGTTTAGCAAGGGTTTTTAAAAGATCCAAGATGGCTTAGTGGTTGCTATAGCCGGGGTTTATAATGCAGCAAATGATTCGATTAGAATCACATCTATTACAGTCGTTAATTTTGTCTCTCATGCTTTAAATTAGTTGTTCTTATTTTATTATTAAGGCTTTTTTTGTAATGAAGCTGTAATATTCTTGCTCTCTAATACGCGACATGTATGAATTTAAATTGAGTACAAAAAAAGACATGATCCTGATTGTTGAAGACGAAGAGGCTATTCGAGATATGCTTGGCTACTCTTTGATCAAAGAAGGCTTCAGTTGCGATGAGGCGGTTGATGTTGATCAAGCAATAGCAAGCATTGAATCTAATCGCCCAAGCTTAATATTGCTCGACTGGATGTTGCCTGGTATGAGTGGGATTGATTATGCGCGGCGTCTACGCAATGCACCGGAAACTAAAGATATTCCCATTATAATGCTAACGGCAAAAGGCGAGGAAACAGATAAGGTCAAAGCGCTTGATTCGGGTGCAGATGATTACATTACTAAGCCTTTCTCTACCAAAGAGCTTATTGCCCGGGTGAAAGCGGTATTACGTCGTTATTCGGGTGATAATGACGGCGGGGTTATAGAGGTAGGCGGTTTATTACTGGATCCAGATACCTATCGCGTCACAGCTAATGAGCAAGAAATTGAGATAAGTCCGACCGAATTTAAATTACTTCACTTCTTTATTATCCATCCTGAGCGGGTGTATAGTCGCTCTCAATTACTGGACCATGTTTGGGGTGAGAATGTCTATGTCGAGGAACGCACAGTCGATGTCCATATTCGCCGACTCAGGAAGACTTTGGAGCCATTTGAGTTTGATAAATTTATTCAAACTGTCCGCAGTGTTGGCTATCGTTTTTCAGCCCGCTAATGGTTCAATATTATGAAACACGACATCTGGCGTTTCATTGGGGTCCTTTTTCTTAGTAGCCTCGTAGGCATTATCTCCGATTACTTCTCTCTTTGCCTGATAGCAGGTTTATTGTTATTTATCTGTTGGCAATACAGAGAATTCTTAAAAATTCTTAATTGGTTAAAGAAACGCAAAGAGGTCAGCAGTCCCTCACAAAGTGGTGTTGTCGATGAGACGTGTCGTGAGATAGATTATCTTCGTGATAGAAATAAGTCTCGTAAAAAAAAGCTTTCTCGATATTTAAAACGATTCCAGGAAGGCACTGGTGCGCTACCCGATGCTGTTATTATTTTGGGTGAGCATGGCGAGATAGAATGGGCCAATGCAAAAGCACAAGAATATATTGGTGTGTTTTGGCCAAAAGATGCAGGTCTCCGTCTATCTAATCTCGTTCGTTATCCAAAATTAATCAAATACCTCAACTCAAGTGATTCAGAATTAGAAAAAGGATTACAAATCACTTCACCAGTAAATATTAAACTTGTACTCGAGATACGTATTTCTTCCTACGGAAAAACACAAAAACTACTCGTTGGCAGAGATATAACCGAAATCTCAAGAATGAACAAAATGCGTAAGGATTTTATTGCAAACGCCTCACACGAACTGCGTACTCCTCTAACCGTCATATCAGGCTACTTAGAAGGCTTTGTCGATGATCCTAAATGTCCTGAGGAGTGGGTTAGCTATATGCAGCAAATGCGATCGCAATCTATTCGTATGCAGCGCTTGATTGAAGATCTCATGCAGCTCTCTAGCCTGGAAGCGAAATCAGGTAAAAGTGATCATGATGTTATTCCTATACCAGAGATGCTCCTGGCAATTAGCAATGAAGCAAAATCATTGAGCGGCTTCACGAACCACGATATCACCCTAAACGCCGATCAAGACTTGTATCTAAAAGCGAATCAACATGAAATTCACAGTGTATTTTCTAATCTGGTCTTTAACGCTGTTCAGTACACGCCTGAACGTGGATGTATTGAGATAGATTGGTATGAAGATAAAACTGGGGCGCACTTCAGTGTACGTGATAATGGTTTAGGTTTTGCCCCTGAACACATCCCGCGATTAACCGAACGTTTTTACCGGGTCGATGCAGGACGTTCGCGAGAAAAAGGTGGCACGGGTCTCGGACTCGCTATCGTTAAACATGCTTTGGCTCGATATGATGGCAAACTGTTTATTGATAGTAACCTTAATAAAGGCAGTTTATTTCGTTGTGATTTTCCCAAGTCACATATTATTCATTCAGATGCTGCCACAAAAAATTCTTTAAGCGCATGAGATAGTTTATAATTTACCGTTTGTCATAAAACTGTAATGTTCTTTTCACTTCTCTGTCATTTGACTGACTGATAATCCTTCTTTCGAATTTTAGAAACCATAGAACAAAGATCAATCTCTCAAGGAGATAAATGCAAATGAAGATTAAGAGACTCTCTGCAATTTTAGTTGCGTTCTCAGTGTCACTGCCGATGACGTCAATGGCAGAAGACAAAGTAGATGCAGGTTTAGCAGACTACACCAAGGCAAGTGGTGTATCAGGCAATATCAGTAGTGTCGGTTCAGATACATTGGCCAATTTAATGACATTCTGGGCAGAAGAATTCAAACGGCTTTACCCTAATGTAAATGTACAGATTCAAGCAGCAGGTTCTTCAACTGCGCCACCAGCATTAACACAAGGTACATCAAACTTTGGTCCGATGAGTCGTAAGATGAAGGATAAAGAGTTAGCTTCATTTGAAAGCAAACATGGTTATAAGCCAACAGCAGTAGCGGTGGCGATCGATGCTCTAGCTGTGTATGTAAATAAAGATAACCCCATTGAAGGATTGTCGATTCCGCAAGTTGATGCGATGTTCTCGGCAACACGCAAATGTGGATATGACAAAGACATTACTACATGGGGTCAGCTTGGTCTGACCGGTGACTGGGCTAATCGGCCTGTTCAACTGTATGGCCGTAACTCAGTTTCTGGTACTTATGGTTATTTCAAAAAGAAAGCCCTATGTAAGGGTGATTACAAAGATAGCGTTAACGAGCAACCCGGTTCTGCTTCTGTTGTTCAAGGCATCACCAAGTCACTCAACGATTTGGGTTATTCTGGTATTGGTTATAAGACCTCTGGTGTTAGGGCTGTACCATTAACTAAAAAAGAAGGCGGAAAATTTATTGAAGCTACGCCAATCAATGCCTCTGTAGGTGCTTATCCATTAGGTCGTTTCTTATATGTCTATGTTAACAAGCAACCTAACAAACCACTTTCTCCCCTTGAAAGTGAGTTCATCAAGATGGTTTTGTCTAAGGCTGGCCAGCTTGTTGTTGTAAAGGATGGATACATCCCTCTTCCCGCTAAAGTTGCTGCAGCTGAATTAGCAAAGTTAGGCGAAGGTGATGTAGCAAATATAGCAAATAAATAATAAGTAAGTTCTTTCCCTTTTGTATTATTACCCCGCCTCGGCGGGGTTTTTTTATCTTCATCGCGGTGACGCAAAGGATGGCCTTTGCTCATTTTAATCTGTCCCGGAATAACGGCAAATCAAGATTTCATCACTTTATAGTTGCCTTGTAACAGAGCTGTCACAATCCAAACCTAGAATGTCCTCTATGAATTCAATTGATACAGTGGCGGACGTTTTAGACCACGATTTTAATTCCACCTCTGCCCGGAATTACCGTAAATGGCGCCATATTAAGGATGTTGCTACGCGATATTTGATGGCACTTGGTGGCGTCAGTGTCATTCTAGCTATCGTGCTTATCGCGTTTTATTTGTTATACGTCGTTATTCCCATGTTTAAGTCCGCTGAGATCGAACAAATAGCTACGTACTCCACACCGGGCGGCAGTGAAACGGAAACATTATATGTTGCAATGGAAGAGCAGCGAGAGGTCGGCGTAAGAATTAACAATCTGGGCCAGGTCGTTTTCTTTAATACTGTAGATGGCGTAATACGCAGCACCGTTGATCTTGGGCTCGCTGATGATGTTTCTATAACAGCGGTATCAAGTGGTGATCAAACTGAGAGAATGATTGGCTTAGGTTTGTCTGATGGTCGGGTGATGTTCTTTCAACACAACTACGCCGTATCTTTTCCTGATGACGTTCGATTGATAACCCCTAGTATTTTATATCCCTTTGGTAGTGAACCTATTCAGGTAAATGAAGTGGGCGATAACGTTACCCACCTCAGCGTTCAGTACGATAGTGAAGAAGCAACAATTGTTGCTCATGGTGCTGATTCAACAGTAAAGCTACTCAACCTTATAAAAGAAGAATCAATGTTGAGTGATGAGATTGAGATAACGCGCGAAGAGAGTCTTATCACACTCGATACCGATGACGTTATTGCGTTGCGGATTGATATAGAGCAGCGGGAAATGTATGTCGCGGATGGCCTAGGCAATATCTATTACTATGATATCAGTAATAAGTCAGAGCCACGTCTAGTGCAGAAGGTTAAGGCGGTTGATGACGGTATCAAGATTACGGTTATTGAGTTTCTTGCTGGTGGTATTTCAATATTAGTCGGGGACACTAGTGGTCAGATAGCCCAGTGGTTCCCGGTTAGAGACGATGACAATAATTATACCTTACAGAAAATCAGGACATTCAATAAACAGGAAGCACCCATTACAGCGATTGCACCTGAATATTCACGTAAAGGATTTGTTGCTGTAGATGAAAGTGGTGAAATGGGTATTTACCATACAACTGCACATCGGACAGTATTACTCGAACAAATTAATGACTATGCATTAAATTCAATTACCCTCGCGCCTAGAGCTAATGCTGCTTTGCTGCAAAATGATAAAGGTATGCTTCAGTTTTGGCACTTACGCAATGAACACCCTGAAATTTCATGGCAATCAATCTGGGGCAAGGTTTGGTATGAGAGCCGTGATAAGCCGGAATATATTTGGCAGTCATCTTCTGCCAGTAGTGACTTTGAGCCTAAGTTTAGTTTAACACCGTTAGCCTATGGCACATTCAAAGCGGCCTTCTATGCCATGATGTTTGCGATACCGCTGGCCATTCTCGGCGCGATGTTTACCGCCTATTTCATGGCGCCAAAGATGCGTCAAGTTGTTAAGCCGACGATTGAAATAATGGAAGCATTGCCGACGGTTATCCTGGGTTTCCTTGCGGGTCTATGGCTGGCACCCTTTGTTGAGCAGCATCTGCCTGGCATGTTTATTATGCTTTGTTTCGTTCCGCTTAGTATCTTGTTAGCAGCGGCTGGCTGGGAGTTTGTCCCTGAAAATATCAGGCATAAGGTTCCCGAAGGTTGGGAAGCCGCTTTACTTATTCCTGTCATCATCATCGCCGTAGCTATTTCAATACAGTTGAGTGCGCCGATAGAAAATATTTTCTTTGGTGGTAATACGCCCTTATGGTTAAGCACGGAAATGGGCATCACCTATGATCAAAGAAATTCTATGGTGGTTGGTTTTGCCATGGGCTTTGCTGTCATCCCTACCATTTTCTCTATCAGTGAAGATGCGATTTATAGTGTGCCAAAACAATTAACCACCGGTTCACTGGCCTTAGGTGCAACGTCGTGGCAAACAATGGTGCGTGTGATTATATTAACTGCAAGTCCCGGTATCTTTTCTGCAGTTATGATTGGTTTGGGTCGCGCAGTTGGTGAAACTATGATCGTTGTCATGGCAACCGGTAATACCGCGATCATGGATATGAGTATCTTTGAAGGTTTTCGTGCCTTATCGGCAAACATTGCAGTAGAGATGCCAGAAACGGAAGTCGATAGCACACATTACCGAATTTTATTTTTAGGTGCCTTGGTGTTGTTCGCTGTTACATTCTTTTTTAATACGATTGCCGAAGTTGTAAGACAACGGTTACGTACAAAATACAGTTCACTCTAATGAATTTACGCATAAAAAATTGGTTTGATTCAGGGACGCCGTTTGTCTGGTTAAATGCCGGTGCGGTTTCAATCTCCGTCGTTATGGTCGTTGGCTTAATCGCCTTAATCGCTGTTCGAGGACTCGGTCATTTTTGGCCAGCGGATATTCATGTGTTTGATTATTATGCATCGCCTACTGATGAGTCAGTTCGTTTAATGGGTGAAGTGGTTGACGAAGAAAGCGTTTCACGTTCGCGAGCAGGTAATCCTGCGTATGCAGGTGAAACAATAAAACGTAATTTGATCAAGACCGGCAATAGAGATGTGTCCGGTTTAGATTTTCGTTGGGTACTGGATGCGGGTATTAAGAATGATAACTTGCCGAAAGATGCAATGGTTGTTGAACGCCATGAATGGGGAAATTTCTATGGTTTTTTAACGAGCCTTGAAATAGATGGCAAGAAGTTTCAAGCGACTGATAGTTTATGGGACAAGTTTCAGGAAACCATAACTAAGAATACTGAAATCTTTGATGAAATCAGACATATCGAAAAAGATCTTATCGGTGGTATCAATTATAAGATGGAACGTCTGCGATTAAAGCAGCGAGGTCTTGAATTAAAAGAAGAAAATACACCAGACAAGATTAAAGGGCTTGATGATGAGCGTGAGGTTTTACAGACTGAATATAATAGTTACACCAACAAGCTAGAAGAGCTCTATACCGTTTTAAACAATTCCAGTTTTACTGCAAAAACAGCAGATGAAAAAGAAATTAAAGTGGGTTTTTCAAAAGTAGTTCGTGCTTATCAACCCAATGCAATGAATCTGTTCGCGAAAGTAGGTTTCTACTTTGAAAAATTGTGGGAGTTCCTCTCAGCTGATCCACGCGAAGCAAATACGGAAGGCGGTATCTTCCCGGCAATATTTGGTACGGTATTAATGGTGATGATCATGGCCGTGTTGGTCACACCTTTTGGTGTCATAGCGGCTGTTTATCTGCGCGAATATGCCAATCAAGGTCCCATCACACGACTTATTCGAATTGCAGTAAATAATCTGGCAGGCGTCCCCTCTGTTGTGTATGGCGTGTTCGGGCTCGGTTTCTTTGTCTACTTTCTCGGCGGCTCTATCGATCAACTTTTATTTCCGGAAGCATTGCCTGCCCCGACTTTTGGTACGCCCGGTTTGCTTTGGGCTTCTTTAACATTGGCCATATTAACGGTGCCGGTTGTGATTGTTGCTACCGAAGAAGGGTTATCTCGTGTGCCACGCGCAATTCGCGAAGGCAGTTTAGCCCTTGGCGCTACCAAAGCAGAAACTATGTGGCGTACGGTATTACCTATGACGGCCTCTGCAATGATCACGGGTTTAATTCTAGCTGTTGCCCGAGCCGCTGGTGAAGTTGCGCCATTGATGCTGGTAGGCGTGGTGAAACTTGCCCCTTCGTTGGGTGTGGATGGAAATGCACCTTTCTTGCATCTAGACAGAAAATTCATGCACTTGGGTTTTCATATCTATGATGTCGGTTTTCAAAGTCCGAATGTTGAGGCAGCGCGGCCGTTGGTTTATGCCACTGCCTTATTACTGGTCGTATTAATTATCATTTTAAACCTGACAGCTATAAGAATTCGTAATAGTCTTAGGGAGAAATATCGTGCAGCAGAATCATCCTAGTACAGCGAAAATAATTGAAGAAATAGAGGAATCAGCAGTGACCGAACCTAATACAAGTACGACGACCCATGCTATCGATATGAGCAGTATCGTAAAGACGGATGTTGATGCAAAACTTGCCGATGAAAATATCTGTATTGAAGCAAACAACTTCAACCTATTTTACAGTGGTGCACAGGCACTGAAAGATATCAGTTTGACGATACCTGAAAAACGGGTTACTGCGTTTATTGGACCAAGTGGTTGTGGCAAATCTACATTGTTACGTTGTTTTAACAGGATGAATGATCTTATTGATGGTGTGACGACAGAAGGCACTATCAAGCTTGAAGGCAATGATATTTTTGATAAGAATATAAATGTCGCTGATCTTCGCCGCCGTGTTGGTATGGTTTTTCAGAAACCAAACCCTTTCCCAAAATCTATTTATGAAAACGTAGCCTATGGTTTACGCATACAAGGTATAAAAGACCGACGCACTATCGATACGGTTGTTGAGAAATCATTAAGAGGTGCAGCACTCTGGGATGAAGTTAAAGATCGTCTGGAAGATTTAGCGATGGGTTTGTCGGGAGGCCAACAACAACGACTGGTTATCGCACGTGCCATTGCAATAGAACCAGAGGTCATCTTGTTGGACGAACCCGCGTCAGCACTGGATCCAATCTCGACATTAAAGATTGAAGAATTGATCTATGAATTAAAAGACAAGTATACGATTGTGATTGTCACACACAATATGCAGCAAGCAGCACGAGTATCAGATTACACGGCCTATCTGTATATGGGCGAGATGATCGAGTTTAATGATACCAGTACCTTATTTACTAATCCGAATGAAAAAATGACTGAGGATTATATTACAGGGCGTTACGGATGATGATACGAGGGGAAAACAAAAATGGCTAATGGCGCAGTAAACCAACATATTTCAAAACAGTTCGATGATGAACTGGAAAACGTTCGTGCCAAGGTGCTAGCTATGGGCGGTCTGGTTGAGCAACAACTCAATAATGCCCTTAAGTCACTAATCGATGGTGATATAGATCTTGGAAAAGCAGTTATCGAAACGGAAGTCCAGGTTAATTCCTATGATGTATCGATTGATCAAGAATGTACCAAGATTCTTGCGAGACGCCAACCTGCGGCAAGCGACCTACGTTTGGTAATGGCAATAACGAAAACGATTACCGATTTGGAGCGCGTGGGTGATGAAGCAGAAAAGATCGCAAAGATGGGGCTTGTGTTAAGCGATAAACATGGGCCCAAGTCTTATTATGTCGGCATCAATGCGATGGGTAATCTGGTGAGCCGGTTGTTGCATGACGCATTGGATGCGTTTGCACGTATGGATTCGAAAAAAGCAGTAGAAGTCGCGGGTAAAGAAGCAGAGTCAGATGATCAATATGGTGCGATACTCCGACAACTCATCACTTATATGATGGAAGACCCACGAAATATTAGTGGTGCGCTGGATGCAGTCTGGGTTGCTCGTGCGTTGGAACGTATTGGCGACCATTCACGCAATATTTGTGAAAATATAATCTACCTTGTGGAAGGTGAAGATGTGCGTCATACCAGCATTAAACACATGGAAGAGATTGTTTCAGATAATTAATGGCTATTAATTTCACTTTTGTAATCTGAAAAGTTAACCAAAGATTGCCGACAAGATATAGAAGAAGATTATTGCCAGTATCCCGCCTGCTGGCAAAGTAATAATCCAAGACATAAATATCGAACCAATCACACGCAAGTTCAAGGCGGAGATGCCGCGCGCAAAACCAACGCCCAATACCGCACCGACTAATGTATGGGTCGTAGATATCGGGATACCTGTGCCGGAAGCAAGTACAACAGTAGTAGACGCTGCCAATTCTGCACAAAAGCCGCGGCTTGGTGTGAGGTCTGTAATTCCCGATCCGACAGTGGCAATCACCTTATGGCCGTACATAAGCAGGCCGATAACTATCCCCACGCCACCGAGTAGCAAAATCCAGATCGGCATTGCGGATTTTTGTGCAATCGCGCCATCATTTGTCACAATACTAACAATAGCGGCAACCGGCCCTACTGCATTAGCAACGTCATTAGAACCATGTGCAAATGCCATCGCACAAGCGGTGAAGATCATTAATACACCAAATACCAGTTCAACATTTTGGAATTGATAAGAAGTGTTTTTTCCTTTATCGAAGTCGATTCTTCTAATTAGAATGGCTCCAATGATTGCGCAAAGCAGGCCTATAAAAATACTGACGCCATAACATTCAGGCGTAGATAGATCCAAACCAGTATGTTTTAAGCCCTTAAACATGGTGACTAGAGAAATCATCGTGCCAGTAATAAAAATATAGACGGGTACATAGCGTATCGCGTTTTTCATCGGATCAGTGGTATCAAGTATTAACTTTTGCACGCTACGAAAAAGTGCATAGGCTAATGTTCCAGCAATAATCGGAGAGACAATCCAGCTAGCTGCTATAGATCCCACCTTGCCCCATTTAACCGCCTCTATACCGATACCTACGGCAGCAAAACCAACAATCGCGCCGACAATAGAATGTGTTGTTGATACAGGTAATCCATATTTAGTGGCGACTAATAACCATAAACCTGCGGCTAATAATGCGGCGAGCATCCCGAACACAAGCAGTTCGGGTGTTCCTGAGAGTAAATCAGCATCAATAATACCCTTACGAATAGTCGAGGTTACTTGGCCACCCGCAAGAAATGCCCCAGCGAATTCAAAGATCGCAGCAACAATGACAGCACGTTTGAGAGTTAATGCCTTGGAGCCAACCGAAGTCGCCATCGCATTTGCAACATCATTCGCGCCTATGCCCCAGGCCATAAATAGGCCGAAGCAGCCAGCCAATATAAGATATATTGTTGTGTGTTCCATTATTATTATTATTATTATTTAGCTAGCATTAATTGCAGGCGATTGCCTGTACTCTGCGCTGAATCAGCGAGACCTCCGGTCCACTCTATGAGCTTGTAGAGAAATATCACGTCTATGGGGGGTAGTTCTTGTTCGATCTTATAAAGATCGGTGCGTAACATAGTTTGAATATCATCTGTCTCATCTTCAATAACGTGCAATTCTTCAATCATCTTTTGTACACGAATCGCTTCATCGCCTCGAAACCCGGTGACGACTAATTCGTCTAATTCATTGATTGCGACTTGAGCTTGTCGAGTTGCATCAAAACAGCGTTTTAGAAGCGCCATATAGCCATCGCTGATGGATTCTGGTAACGACATTTTACGTCCCAGTGTTAAAACTGATATATCTTTGGCCTTGTTTGCAATATGGTCTTGCATTTCCAGAACTTCCAGCACATCTCTTCTATCGATGGGCATGAAAAGGCTGGCCGGGAGATGAAGGCGTAGTTGGTTTTTTATCTCATCTGCGTCATGTTTAAGTTGTACAATCTTTGCCTGTGTAATTGCGGCCTGATCCCAATCACTGTTAATGACACACTTGAAGTAAGGAATGAGCTGTTCTACACATAACACCACGATATCGATATGCTTTTGTAAGGGGGTTACTGGGGAACTACCAAATATTCGTGAAAAATAGTTAGGTTGAGCCATTAATTATGAGCCCTGTGGGTTTGATTGAAATTTCTGAAGTTGATACTCATTATGCTTAAATTCACTGAATGATTATTAGTCCCTAGCATTTCACAAAGATGTAATATAAAAGATTTAATCTATGCGAGCAGGTAATTGTATGCTTTATGAATGGTTTTTGTATAGTGTGAATTTTCCGGCTAGTCTTAAATCTGTTCTAATCAAGAACTTTCTTCTAGACGTTTGATTTGAATCAATATGTTTGATATTGATAGTAATAGCATTACAGTATAGTAAATCAATTTATCAAACCAATGATCTGAGATGGATAAAATCAACTTAAAACTACCTGAACTTTACATTAATCGTGAATTGAGTCTATTAGAGTTCAATCGCCGGGTTTTTGAGCAAGCTAAGGATGAGAGTAACCCTTTATTAGAACGCTTACGCTTTCTTTGTATAGCCAGTACTAATCTGGATGAATTTTTCGAGATTCGTGTTTCTGGTCTAAACCAGCAGGTCAAGTATGGCTCAGTGCAAACAGGTGAAGATAATCTGGCACCGATTGAAGTCTTGAAAAAGATTAGTGAAGTAGCGCATGAGCTCGTAGACGAGCAATATAAAATTCTCAATGAAGTGCTTATTCCAGAGTTGGCCAAAGAAAAGATTCGCATTCTGCGTCGTGCACAATGGAGGCCGAAGTTGTTGAGTTGGGTAAAACGTTATTTTAATCGTGAATTGATTCCTATATTGAGTCCGATAGGACTAGATCCATCGCACCCATTTCCACGCGTATTAAACAAAAACCTATATTTTATAGTAACACTAGAAGGTAAAGATGCCTTTGGGCGAGAAGGTGGTTATGCCATAGTGCAGGCGCCACGCTCGTTGCCGCGCGTCATTGAAGTTCCTAAAGAACATTCAACCAGAACACACGATTTTATTTTGTTATCGTCAGTTTTGCATGCTCATGTTGGTGAATTATTTCCAGGCATGAAGGTAAAAGGTTGTTTTCAATTCCGTGTTACACGTAACAGCGATCTGTTTGTTGATGATGAGGAGATTGACGATCTTTTGCGCGCACTGGAAGGCGAGTTACCATCACGACGATATAATGATGCTGTTCGACTGGAGGTTGCAGATAATTGTCCGGAAGAGATTATGCATTTCCTGCTTGATCAATTTAAATTAACAGAAGATGCGCTTTATAAAGTTAATGGTCCGGTTAATCTAAATCGTTTATTACAATTACATGATTTGGTTGACCGTCCTGAATTAGTCTATCCAGGTTTTACGCCAGATGTCCCGCCACGCCTTTTAAAGACGAACAATATTTTTGACACATTACATAATGGCGATATTCTGCTCTTACATCCATTCCAGTCTTTTGCCCCGGTGATCGATTTTCTAAGACAAGCTGCAAATGACCCTGCAGTTTTATCGATAAAACAAACTTTGTATCGAACTGGTGGTGGCTCAGCTGTCGTGTCAGCATTAAAAGATGCTGCACGCGCGGGAAAAGAAGTTACGGTTGTCATTGAATTACGCGCACGCTTCGATGAAGAGGCCAATATTGAACTGGCAAATGATCTGCAGGAATCAGGTGCACATGTTGTTTATGGTGTTGTTGGTTATAAGACCCATGCGAAGATGATTATGGTTGTGCGTAGAGAAGGACGTGCGTTGCGTCGTTATGTCCATCTGGGTACTGGAAATTACCATGCCCGAACCGCCAGGTTATATACAGACTATGGTCTGTTAACTGCAGATCAAGCTGTTGGTGAAGATGTTAACAAGCTTTTTCATCAGATGACGGGGTTGGGTCGAGCAACAAAATTAAAGAAGTTATTACAGTCACCATTCACCTTGCATAAAGGGATGCTGGATTTTATTAATCAGGAAATAGTGAATGCAAGGGACGGCAAGGAGGCGCGTGTCATTGCTAAAATGAATGCGTTGGTAGATCCAGAGATTATTCGGGCCTTATATGAAGCTTCTATGGCAGGTGTAAAAGTTGATCTCATCATCCGTGGTATTTGTTGCTTGCGTCCCGGTATAAAAGGTATCTCTGACAATATTCAGGTACGTTCCATTATTGGTCGTTTTCTTGAACATACACGTGTCTTTTATTTTCATAATGATGGTGATCCAAACCTTTATTGTTCCAGTGCTGACTGGATGCCTAGAAATCTTTTTCATCGTGTAGAGGCATGTTTTCCTATAGAAGAAAAACGCCCTCGTGATCAAATTATTAAGCTAGGTTTATTGAATTACCTTGCAGATAATTCGCAAGCATGGATATTACAAGCCGATGGCAGTTATCGACATGCAAAAGCGGGTAATACAAAACCGAGATCAGCACAGCAGGTGCTGCTCGAACAGTATTGCTGATGGAGTTAATTAAAAATTAATTTGTAGTCTGTTACTGAAAGATAATTTTTTTCTGTTTCAAGATCAGCCTCAGTCAAGGGGTGATCAGCAAGCCAATTATCCTGAAAGTCTAGTTCGATCGTTTCATTTTTAATCTTGATATCGACATCAGGTATCTTTATCGCGTTTCGACTTCGGTTTAATACTATTGCCAGTCGTAAGATAATTATTAATTTTATCAGTTTTATTTTAATATCATCGGTTACCTGATCAAACAGATCCAAGGTGATTTTCCGACGATGCAATCGAACCAGGATGCTTAATAAAACTTGTTCCTGTCGGGAAAATCCGGGCATGTCAGAATTGCTTAAAAGATAAGCCGCGTGTTTGTGGTATTGGTTATGTGCTATTGCTAAACCGATCTCATGCAAACGCGCTGCCCAGCGAATCATTTTTAAATCTTCTATTCTCTCTAATTGCCATTCTTTCTTGGCATTACTGAATAAATGCTTGGTTATCTTCTCAACACGTTCGGCATGTTCAACATCAACACTGTATCGATTCATCAATCGATTGACCGTTTTATCACGCACATCAATATCATGTTGGCGGCCAATTTGGTCGTACAATAAGCCTTCTCGTAATGCGCCCTCCGAATACTCCATAGATTCAATTTCCAGTGCTTCAAACACAGCAGACAACACCACTACTCCACCAACAAAAACAGGTTTGCGATTTTCAGGCAGAGTTTCGAAATCAATTTTATTGATATGCCCAAAAGAAATAAGTGACTTTCTTAATTCAGATAAAGACTTGGGGCATATGACAGCGTCATTCCAACCTTTGGCAATAATGACATCAAGTATTGAACGGATGGTTCCAGAGGTGCCTATGGCATGATCCCAACCATAGTGCTGATAGATGCCTTGTACATTTTCCAGTTCTTGTAGAGCTGCAATACGGGCGTTACGTAGACGTTTCGTGCTTATCTCGCCGTTTTTAAAGAAACGTTGACTGATATTAACGCAGCCCATAAACAAGCTTTCAGTGATATCGGCATCATATCCTCTGCCAATAATAAGTTCTGTGCTGCCGCCACCAATATCGACAACCAGACGTTTATCTATATCATTAAATATTGTATTTGCGACGCCAACATAAACCAGGCGGGCTTCCTCGCGACCGGAGATTATCTCTATTTTGTGTCCCAATGCCGCATTAGCCTGAGATAGAAACTCAATTCCATTTCTGGCCTGACGCAGAGTGTTGGTTCCTACTGCACGAATATTTGCAGCAGGTATGCTGTTGATGCGTTGGCCAAATTTTTCTAGGCATTGAAGTGCTATTTCAATTGCTTCATCAGTCAATCGTGTGTTTTCATCAAGCCCACCTGCTAGGCGAACCATTTCCTTGATTCGGTCAACAATTATTGCGCGACCATCAACAACGTTAGCAACAATCATATGAAAACTGTTTGATCCAAGGTCAACAGCGGCGTAAGTTTCGTTAGCGTCGGACAAGGGTAGATTCAGCGATGAGAAATTGAATATGCAATGGTTAACCTGACTGTCTATTATTTAGGATAGTATTAAAGCGAAAATGTAGCATACTTTAATCAAATTTTATTGATAATATTAATATGAGTTTTTATCTCTATATCATGCGTCATGCCAAGTCAGACTGGTCTGCTTCCAGTACGTCTGACTTTGATCGTCCTATAAACCATCGTGGCCAGAAAAATGCTAAGCGAATAGGGCAATGGATGGTGGATAATGATTACTTGCCAGAGAAAATCGTTTCATCACCGGCTCTCAGAGCCAGACAAACGACCGAATTACTTATTCAGCAAATAAATAATGGGAGCCTGGAAAAAGTTCAATTTGATAAAGATCTTTACCTTGCCTCTGAGGGCGCATTGATTGAATGTATACAGTTATACAAGTCGGACTTAAATAGTTTAATGTTAATTGGGCATAATCCAGGTATGGAGCAATTGGTTAATGATCTGCTTAATATAAATGGAGCAATGATTAGCATGACTACGGCTAATTTAGCAATAATCGAATTTTCTAAAATTGATTTTGACCCTGAGGTTAATAAGGGCGAGTTAATAGAGCTTATTAAGCCAAAAGAACTGAAATAGATTCAATATATAAAATCAGGTTAATGATAATAGGCTCATGACTAATAATTGAGGGTCATAATGCATTTGATTTGACTTGGTGACTAAACGGGTATCAATTAAACTGACTCCTTCTTTACGCAATTTTCTTTTGTGTGAATTATCAATGTTTATACCATTTCGGCTGTCAATAAAGACATAATTAAGCAATTTATTTGTCGGGCAATCGTTTCCTGCATCACGTCTTAAAATTTCTAGAAGTTTAAAAATGGACTGTTCGAGATCCATCCCTATGCTTTCCGGATCGGTACCCAGATTAGGAATGTAAACTTTCGGGCAAGGGTTAATCGCCACTGCTTGTCCCACGCCGGCAGGTAATAAATTTGCCGCGATACTGCTATAAAAACTCCCCGGTGGAAAGCAGATAAGCTCTGCGGAAATAATTGATTTACGTTTTTTACTAGAAATGTGTGTTGTCGTTGGCTTATTGTTTTTCAGGTCTTTAATCAGATATAAATCATTAATCGGACTCTTTAATGGTGATGTTTCTTTACCGGTAATGAGGTTTTGGCCGTAAACAGATTTACCATTTTCGAGTTTTACCGCCAAGTGTAATGATTCATCAACGACAAGCGAGACATGCCCGAGAACATTTATCAGCTTGGAAAATAGAAAAATAACCGGATCGATTTGATGTTTATTATTCAGGTAGCCTGCTGCAAGGATTAAGTTCCCAATACTGGCGCCTTTCAAATCGAATTTTTGCGGCATTTTTTCTAAAAATAATGAAAGGTGATTGCGTATCAGTTTTCGCATCGGATTCTTAATAGCGACAATGAGAGGATCTTTTCCATCCGCTATGTTTTTAAGTTGATCGAGTAAATTTTTGCGTTTAGCTGATTTAGATAAGCGATAGGCAAATAGCTCGAATATTTCCGGATGACCACTCATTGTATCGTCAGCTAATGACATTAGCCGTGAGCGTAAATCGCCAATTGCTGGAATATTAAACGCATCGCGTAAGACTGCTGAGCTGCCGCCGCTATCAAAGGGTGTGATGATATGAATAGAATTATGTGTGAACTTCTTTAAAACCCGGCAGGTATCATTGAGTGCAGTACCACCAGAAAAAAATAATATTTTTGGTCCAAATTCAGGTATTTTTTCATAACGACGGATACGTAAAATATCTGGTACGGTGACTGCTCGGGACACAGTGATTTTTTTCATTGGCGATCGAGTTTTAGTAATTAATGAATGTTAGAATGCCGTTACTCTAGATAAAGATCTACCAGCTTTTTAAGACATTTAACAGGAGGTGTGAAAATGGTTGAGTTGCTTCCGCAAATTCGCAACGCTGTCCGTGCCTTGATCCTGAAAAACGACGCCATATTAGCTCAGCATAAAGTCTATGAAGACGGTTCTGAGCGCTATGTGTTACCCGGCGGAGCGCCAAAAACGGGTGAAACCTTGCTCCAAGGCTTGCAGCGAGAATGTCATGAAGAAATCGGTTGCGAAATAGAGGTTGAAGATCTGGTTTATATCGCTGATTTTTTTAAACCTAGAGAAACTGTTCCGCCGACAAAGCGCCAGCAAGTAGAATTCATCTTCCGTTGTCATGTTTCTGAAACATACACCCCTCAGAATGGCGCATATCCAGATAAACATCAAAAAGATGTTGTTTGGTTAAAAATCTCTGAAATTGAAAACAAGCCTTTTTTCCCTCGTGCAATGAGTAAAATTATTTCAGAGTATTCACAAACGTCGCCGGTATATCTTGGCTTGATTGATTAACGAATCAACACATGCGATTGCCAAAAACAACTAGAGATAATCTCTATTTTCTTCTGGCCGAAACAAGTTCTCAGGTGAGAAACCTTCGGGTTTTGCTGGATACCGCATCAAATACGATAGCTCAGAGCATCTCCGATCGTCATGGTTATACTTACAATTTAAAAATGCGCATTCACGATGGGTGTAGTGAAGCCCTGCGATCCAGAAAAAAAGGTGTTATTGATATTTATTCACTAAGAGCTGTCGAAGCTATCGCCACTGACTTGGAAAGCCTCACCAATCTTTGTCATGATTGCGTCTGTTTAATGGGTGGCTTGACGCGAAGAACGACTCTGAAAAAGTTGTCGAGTTCTTCTATGTTGGATGATATCAGTTGTGGGATAGACCTGATTGAAAAAGCGATTGCCGATGATGATACCCGGCTTGCCTTAAAGCTGGGTTCCATCAAACAGAAACTGGACCGCGCATACAATCGTATTTCAGGAAACCACATTAAAGAGCTACGTCAGAATAAACGACCGAAAGATACGGTCACATCGTTATTTGTCGCACAAAGAGTTGCTGAGATGGGAGACTTGCTTCTCAATATTAGCGATTCTATTGTCTCAGCCAAGCTTGGTCAGCCTATGCATGTTGATCGTTTCCGTACCTTACAAATGGCCTTGTCTGATTTGGGTTTGGCTGATGTTGAGCTGAAATCGATTGCAGAAACCAAGTCAGGTAGCGGTATATCAGGCGTCTCTAACAGCAATGGTAATGATGGTTACGCTGCAATTCTAAAAGACGGCAGTAAGGCAAAGTTAAAAGAAGAACGAGAGAGGGTTGAGAGTTGGCATGAGATATTTCCTGGTCTCGCTCCGGAGATTCTGTCATATAAAAAGCTGGGTAAAAATGCGACGATGCTTATTGAGCATCTGCCCGGGCAGACCTTTGAGCAGATACTGCTGCAAGAAAGCGATGAGCTACTTGCCAACACAACCAAACATCTTGTTAAAACACTAAAAGCAGTCTGGACTGAAACCAAACACAAGAAAAAAATAGAAGCGAACCATATGGGACAGTTACGTCGACGCATAAAAAATGTTATTGATGTCCATCCCGAATTTGATAATAGTTCAATCAAGATAGCCGGCGCGAAAATAAAATCTATACAGCAGTTGATCGATGATGCAGAGAAAATAGAGAAAACAGTTGTGCCGCCCTTCTCTGTTTATATTCATGGTGACTTTAATCTGGATAACATTATTTATGATGCCGAAGGCAAAAAAATCAGGTTTATTGATTTACACCGTTCCTGTTATCAGGATTATACTCAGGACGTATCTGTATTTATGGTCTCAAACTATCGTTTACAAACCTTAGACAAGAAAACGCGTAAACGTATAAGACAGGTTGTTACCCAGTTTTATAAATTTGCCAAAAGTTTTGCTGTACGTAACAAAGATAAAACATTCGAACTGCGGCTAGCGCTAGGTCTGGCGCGTTCATTTATAACGTCAACCCGCTTCATTCTCGACAAGGAATTGGCCAATGCCATGTTTCTACGCGGTGTTTTTATTTTGGAAAATATAAGTAATATAAATAAGAAAAATTTAAAAAATTATCATTTGCCAATTGAGGCGCTGTTTACATGACAGGTTTAAAAATTGCGGTAATAGGCATACCGGGAAAATGGTCGACCGAGGTATTAGCCGATGCAATTGAAGCTAAAACAGGGTTTCGTCTGGTATTAGATATGGGACAGATTACGGCTGATTTAAACACCGGCTATTTATGGGCGGATGAAATAAATTTATGTGGACTCGACGGTATAATTGTCAAAAAAATTAGTCAGGAATATAGTCCCAATACGCTGGATCGAATTGAGTTGTTGCGACTTGCCGAACAACAAGGCGTAAGAGTCTTTTCAAAGTCAGAAACAATCATTCGAATGATCGATCGTTTGTCCTGTACGGTAACGCTACGTAATGGGGCTATCCCCATGCCAGAGACACAGGTAACAGAAGATGTTTCTACAGCAGTATCGATAGTTCAAGCATTTGGTACGGCTGTCTTTAAACCACTTTATTCAACCAAGGCACGAGGCATGTGTCTTGTTTCAGCAGACCAGTCAGCGGCAGAAATCATTAAACAGATCGATGTCTTTAAAGCAAAAAATCCGATGATGTATATCCAGAAAAAGCTCGACTTGCAGGGTCGCGATTACGGAATGGTTTTTCTAGGAGGAAAATATCTAGGTGCTTATGCAAGAGTCTCAGAGGAACAAAGTTGGAATACCACGATTAACAGCGGCGGGAAATATGCTGCCTACGCGCCGCAGCAAAGTATTATCAATCTCGCACACAAAGCTGAGAGTCTATTTGGTATGGACTTCACTACTGTCGATGTGGCTGAAACAAAAGAGGGCCCGGTAGTGTTCGAAGTTTCTGCCTTTGGTGGGTTTAAAGGTGCCAAGGATGGTATTGGTATCGACGCTGCAGATCTTTATGCTGACTATGCGATAACGGAGTTAGAGAAATGAGTCAGATTGAAAAAACTGCCGATGCACTTGCTGCGGGTTATGAGTTGGTGAATGAAAATGTTCTATTGCAACTGGAAAATTACAGGATTTCCCTGCGTTCCAATTCTATTGAGCTATTAAAAAAACTGGAGAGTTACTTCTCGCATACCCTCGCAAATAGCCAGGCCAATTTGCCAGCCGATATTGAGATTGTTGCAATCGAACGAGAAGAACCTAAGCTTGATTTAACATTTATCGATTGGAAACGAGAACCCGGTAAAACCGGGCGTAAAGATTCTTATCTTGATCTGCAAGGCAGCCGTCTGGTTAGAAAGGTACGTACCGGGATGATTTTCCTGCAAAGCAAACATCATTTGATAGCGGCTGGACCTTGTCTCGCAAATGATAATCAGCTGATTAACTATATCAATAGTCAGTATATGAATTATCTTCAACAGCAAGGTGCTCTTATTTGTCACGCAGCAGCAGCAACCTTTAAGGGTGAGTGTCTCGCCATAGCCGGGTTTTCCGGTGGAGGTAAATCTACCTTGATGTTAAATCTCCTAGAGCATCCTGATGCAGGATATCTCACCAATGATCGATTATTTCTAGAGCGTTCCGGTGAGAGTTTAAGTGCTAAAGGCATACCCAAGCTGCCCCGTATCAATCCGGGGACGATCATGAATAATGATCGTCTGTGTTCAATACTGCCAGAGGTCAGGAGGGTAGAATTAAGTGCCTTGTCCAAGGAGGAGTTATGGGATCTGGAAGAAAAATATGATGTTTTTCCGGAACAGGTTTATGGCCCTGGAAAGATTGTTAGTAAAGCTCGACTACGTGCCGTGTTAATACTTAACTGGCAGCGTAACAGTGTTGATGTTTGTGAGATCAACCAGGTTGATATTAATGTACGCCGGGATTTATTACCGGCAGTTATGAAATCTCCCGGCCCATTTTATCAATATCCTGACGGTAGCTTCTACCGCGACGATACACCATTGGATGATCAATCGTATATAGCGCTATTAGGTGAAGTAGAAGTTTTTGAAGTTATCGGCAAAGTAGACTTTGAATTTGCTCGCCGTTACTGTCTTGAGCACATCATCCAGTGAAAATGGATAAGCTATGATTAGAGATCTTTTATTAATGCATCATGGACATTTAAATGATGATGATAAGCTAGAGCCAGAATTAAGTGACAAGGGTAAACGCAACGCACAACGTATGGGCGTGTGGTTGGCAGCCAATGAGCTGTTGCCCGATCACATAATTTGCTCACCTGTTGATCATGTAAAAACCACTGCAGAAAAGACCAGTAAAACGTCAGGCTTGAATGCTAATAATATTCAGATTAAAAAAAATCTTGTTGATGCTTCAGCTTCTGGCGTTATTGATATCATCAAAGCATGTCCTGAAAAAGCAATGCGGGTCTTGCTAGTCGGGAATAACCCATCACTGGAATCTGTCTTATCGAAACTCTCCAGGACGGATGTTCCAAAAACAAAAAAAGATAAAATCTTGTCACCAGCAGCATTAGCGCATCTGCGTATTGATTGTTCCTGGTCAAAGATATCTGACAGTTGTGCAGAACTGTCTCAAATTGTTTATCCAAAAAAGTTACCGAGCTTATTTCCCTATCCGGACGTTAATGGTCGTGAAGGACGAGTAAGGCCAGCCTACTATTACCGGCAATCTTGTGTAATACCGTATCGAATTAAAAAACATCGACCTGAAATACTTATTATTTCTTCAAGCAGTGGTAAACATTGGGTTGTACCAAAAGGGATACATGATCCCGGCTTAAATGCTCAGGAATCAGCAGCTAATGAGGCCTACGAAGAGGCTGGTGTAGAGGGGCGCGTGACGACCAGAGAAATCGGCTGTTATCAATATGCTAAGTGGGAAGCCACCTGTAAGGTCTCTGTCTATCCAATGGAAGTTAGCCATATGCTTGATGAAAAGGATTGGGAAGAGCGTCACCGGGGGCGACGTTGGGTCACGCTGGAGGAAGCCGTCAAGCTTATCAATAATCCCGATTTGGCAAATATTATAGCGAGACTGCCTGACTTCATTGGGCGCTATAAAAAATGAGCAGACTGATTGCTATATTGATCCGTCATGGCGATTACCATCAATTAAGCAACACGCCTAGCGCGCTTCAACCCTTTGGGCTGAATGGTAATGGCCGTTCGCAATCAGCGAAAGCGATTGAACTCTTAAAGCAGATGCAGGCATCAAGCAATGCTATATTCCATCCGGTAATAGATAGCTCAACCCTGTTAAGAAGCTGGCAAACAGCGGATATCATAGTTCATGGACTAAATGCTATCGATAACATCGAGGTTTTCGATGCGCTGACAGAGCGTGGTTTAGGTAGCGTAGCTAATTTAACGATTGAACAGATCGAAAATGCAATTGAGCAGGATCCGCGCTTCGATAGCCCGCCAAAAGATTGGAAATCCAATAGTTATTATTGCTTACCATATCAGGGGGCAGAGTCGCTGATCGATGCAGGAAAGCGTGTTGCTGATCATCTCTTAAAAAGGATGTCTGCCATTGATGCGCGTATTCTTACAAGCAGCGAACAGGATACCTTTAAAATATTTGTCGGCCATGGCGCGGCCTTTCGTCATGCGGCATATCATTTGGGTGTTATGAAGTTTGAAGAGATTGCCAAATTAAGTATGTATTACGCTCAGCCGCTAGCGCTAGAGATGCATAAAGATGGTTCGTTTAGTCATGCAGCGGGAGAGTGGAAAATTCGCCCCGATGTTGATAGTCAACTTGATTGACGAGCCTCGATAGTGAAATCTTTTAAGCGCATCCCTGAGTATTGTGGTAAATCCTGGCTTCATACTCACCTGCCTGACGAGGCAATGGATTGGACTCACGGCAACCATAAGTCGATAGAAGAAGTTACCAAGCAAGCAGACCTTATTTCAGTCTTAACTGATTTAAACAAATCAAAGGTCTGGCGTTGGCCAAAACGGAAACACTATTTTTTTTCCGATCTGCATGCTGATGCGGATGCTTTTGCCGCTTCGCTTGTTGCCTGTGACGGCATAAAAAAAATCGGACCAAAGCCCACTGATTTCGTTCTTAATCATTCAGGCAAGAATGCAAATTTTATTATCGGTGGCGATTGTTTTGATAAAGGGCCAAGCACCCTCGAACTACTGCGTACTATTCATTACTTAAAAAAACAGGGTGCACGCGTGAGAATTTTAGCGGGTAACCATGATGTACGTGTCCTTTTTGGTATGCTTTCAGCCAATCGTAATAATGACGTGTTTAACGAACATTTCTTTATTCGCACCGGTGAAAAAATTATTCCCTTATTGAAAGAAATTTGGGATCAGTACCTAAAGAATGGCAACGGTTTGAAAGGAGTCCCTAGCGTTACAGAGTGTAAGCGTCATCTCTATCCAAGAAAATCCTGGTTTAAAGAGTTTCCAAAAGCGGCGCAAGGAAAACTATCGTCACCACAGATTAAACGGGAGCTGGATCGTCTGCACAGAAAATATAATCGTTTTGAAGGTAGATGCAAAAGCGAGGACATGAACTTACGCCATGTTTATGCCGCTGTAGAAAAATGGAAAGAACTGTTTTTAGCGCCGGGTCAGGAATTTAGCTGGTTTTATAAATACATGCGTCTTGGTTATCGTTCTGGCTCACTGTTATTTATTCATGCTGGTCTGGATAATGAGATCGCTTCATTGTTGCATACCGGGGGGGTAAAAAAACTAAACCGCATATTCAAAGACGCGCTATTTGAAAGTCCGTTTAATTTTTATTATGGGCCACTATGCAATACCATACGCACAAAGTACCGTGACGTTGACCATCCGTTTACAGAGAAAGGCGCACGTTGTGTGCGCGATGCTGGAATAAGTGCTCTGATACATGGACATCGCAATCTGTATCATGGCCAGCGTATCGCATTACGACATTCGATACTGAATTTTGAATGTGATACAAGCCTTGATAAGAACACGCGCAAAAAAGAAGGTGTGCCGGGTCCCGGTGCGGCAGTAACAATCATTGAGCCTAATGGTTGTATTCTAGGCATATCCAGCGATTATCCATATATCAAAGTATTCGATCCGGATAAAACATTAAAACAACTTACGAAAGATATTAATAAAAAGGGGAAAATAAGGCATGAAGCGAAATAACCGTTTCAGTCATGAATCTTTACAGAACGAGAAGACCATTAAGGTGTTAATGGAAGCCTTAAGCAATGGTCTTGCGAAGGGTAAAGTTGTTCTGGAAGATGAAAATGATTCAATGATCCTCGAACCAAAAGGATTGCTCAAATTAAAAATATCTGCAAATCAGGATGAAGACCGAAGTCGCATCACTGTTCGCATATCCTGGAAAGGAGAGGAAAATATTCCTAAAGGAAAAAGTATAAAAATTCACAGTAAATAGCCAAAAAAATGCCTATTGTGCAATTAAAATGGATTTAATGAATTGTGTGCATAAAACATGATGGTTGTGTTTATGTTTGTCTGGTATGTTTGAAGAAAGTAATTACGCTTAATTGGAACCAAACTAGTGCCTCAAGGAACTGTAATTTACGCATTAGATTCTGTAGAGCAACTCAAAGATTGGGCTGAACGGGTTGCTATTGCTACTAATGCTGAGATTGACAGCAATCACAAAGAATCTGTTGAGCTAACATTTCTAGATAGTTTTGACTGGTTGTTTTATGTCGCTGGCGTGAGGTTGCGCGCTGAGAGCTGTTCCGGTGTGGATGGAAAGAAAATTGTCCTGCGCTGGCTATCTAATGGGTGTTCATTGCGACCACCTGCTGCATTACATCTAGAACAATTACCAAAAACAGTAACTGATTTACCTGTCGGTTATTTGCATGATTCAATTGATGAACGACTGGGTTTTCGTTCCCTTATTCCGATGGCCAATATCCGTTCAAGGCAGATTAAGTTGGTAATCTTTGATAAGGAAGGCAAAACTCGCTGCAGGATGACTCTGGAACACAATTATGCTCGACCGGGTCGAGGCCGCAGATCAATTGATTTAGGTTGTCGTCTGCGTCTGGAACCATTGCTTGGCTATGAAAGTGTATTCAGCAAGACGTCAAAGCTTATTGAAAAATTAAAAGGTGTGACGCACACAAAGGATGATATATTCGAAAAAGCTGTTAAAGCAACCGGCCGAATACCAGGTGACTATTCTTCCAAGATAAAAACCAGTTTGAAACGTGATTGGCGCGTAGATAAGGCATGTCGATTGATACTCCTAGACCAGCTTGATCAGATTGAATGGAATATCGAAGGCACCATAGAAAGTATAGACACCGAGTTTTTACACGACCTTCGCGTTGCAACCAGACGTTCCCGAGCTCTGTTGAGCAGATTTAAAAACACGTTTCCGATAAGTGTTTATAAGCGTTTTTCAAAAGAGCTTACCTTGGTAGGTAAAAATACGTCACCACTACGTGATCTGGACGTGTTCATGCTGTATTTTCCAAAGTATTTGGAAAGTTTACGACCCGAATTACGTTCAGACTTAATGCCGTTTTATGATTTTTTATTGGCGCACCATAAATCAGAACAGGCACTTCTTAATAAAAATTTAAATTCTAGGCGATTTGAAAATTTCAGGAAAAGATGGCGAGCTTATCTGGAAAAGCCTTTGCCAAAAAATCCCAGTGCTAGATTGAGTACTCAGCCAATAGGTGAAATTGCAGATATTCGTATCTGGAAGACTTACCGTCACCTAACCAGGCAAGGCTTATCTATTACAGACGAGTCTCCGGCAACAGACCTTCATGAGCTACGTAAAACGTGCAAAAATCTTCGTTATCTTCTGGAGTTTTTTGCAGACCTTTATATTAAAAAAGAAATTAAAGAAATCATTAGCGAACTAAAGAACTTGCAGGAAAATTTAGGTGATTTTCAGGATCTGGATGTTCAGGCAATCAGACTTAATCATTTCTGTGAGGAGATCAGCCAAGAAGGCAAAACTGTAAAGAAGACTTTCATAGCGATGGATGTTTTGATAACAAATATGAATGAGGAGAAGAAACAGGTGCGTAAGGAATTTGCACAACGGTTTTCGAAATTTTCCTCACCCAAGGTGGAAAAAGAATTTCGTAAGTTATGCGGGCGAACGATTCATTTGAAGAAAAACAAAAAAGACAAAATGGTTGAGTTAACGAAATGAATACAGTCGCTATATATCATATCAAGGGCGGTGTTGGAAAAACGGCAACTGCTGTAAACCTGGCATACTTGGCGGCTCTGTCAGGACAACGAGTTCTGCTATGGGACCTTGACCCACAAGCTGCGAGCAGCTTTTATTTCCGAGTTAAACCAAAAGTTAAAGGCGGTGGTAAAAAATTACTGCATAGTGATGAAGCTATCTTCAAAGCCATCAAAGCAAGCGACTATGAAAATCTGGATATTTTACCAGCCGACTTTTCTTATCGAAAAATGGATCATCAACTTGAAAATAAAAAGACACTTAAGCGAGCGCTAGAACCATTACGCGGAGCTTATGATCTTATTTTGCTGGATTGTCCGCCAAACATAACTTATCTCTCGGAAAATATTTTCAGAGCGTGTAATGCCATGATAATACCGGTTATTCCGACAATCTTATCATTACGGACATTGGAACAACTGATAGATTATTTTCAGTCTAAAGACATGTCACATATTAAATTAATGCCTTTCTTCTCAATCGTAGATAGTCGACGGCAATTACACAAAGAAATAATAAACAGTCTGCCGGAAAAAATACCTATGTTTCTTAAAACGTATATCCCCAATGCTTCTGAAGTCGAGCAGATGGGGGTTAGACGTAAACCATTGTCCGTTTTTGCTAATGCTTCGAAACCATCAAAAGCCTACTGCTATTTGTTAGCAGAGATCATGGGGCGGCTGAAGGAACTACCCGAAGCATAATCTCCAGTTTATGATGTTTCCTGCAGAAGTAATTAAAGATGATGAATATATGATTCTATATTAGACGGACAGAATCCGTTTAATTATGAAAATCTATTTTTCAGCAACAATATATGCAATCCAGCCTGCATCAGCATCACCTTCCGTTTCAGGGACAAATACACCATTGCCCTCGCCATCATCATCAGCTTGTTCCCAATAAACCGTTGGTTTGAAACCGGCTTCACCGAGCATGTCGAGTATTTCAGGCATAGTCCATACTCGCCACTCGTATTCAAAGGCCTTCATCATTTTTGAGCCGTCTTTAAACTTAAAATGAATATAGTTTTTCGCTATTCCGTTTATTGGGTTATATCTGTTCTGGTCCCAGATATAGGTAAAGTTCTTTTGTTTTGTTTTCTCTTTTAACTCTTGATACGCTTCATAGCCGCCATAGGCATCAAGGAAAAATATGCCATCTTTTACCAAAGAGGTATAAATCTTTTTAAAGTAATCAATGGTCAGTTTACGTTCCTTCAATAACCAGTAGCTGAAATTCATAGCCAGGACAATTTCAACGGGTTCGGTTTTTATTGTCAGCACATTGTCATTGATGATGGTGATGCGTTTTGCTTGTTCGGGTTTCAGTTTGGTGATTTTGTTCTTTTTACCCCATTTCAATACCTCTTCATCAAGATCAACGCAGACTGCCGTATTAGCCTTACGTCTTTTTACCCATTCGCAAGAGGTGTTCGTCGTGCCGCAGAAGTCTTCTCTCAAGCTTTTGGCCTGACGCTTTCTTAACTTGGTGAATATTGAGTCGACAAAATCAATTTCTGATTCAACACATTGAACAGATTTTTCGTAACAGATGTGTTTATCAGCCAATTCGGCCATTGATTTTTTAGAGTTTGAATTTGTTTTGTTTTTATTATTTGAAGGCATGTTGATTACCGTTAAGATAGAGTTAATACAAATTTATGATGTTAGTGATCAATAAAGATCGGGATTATAACGAATAGTAGTAACATATATTACTTTTATTACAGATTGGTGAATTTGAACATATGAATTGGTGGGGAAAAATATTAGGTGGTGCCTTCGGCATGATGATTGGTGGCCCGATAGGTGCTGTTCTAGGTGCTGCAATGGGGCACAACTTTGATAAAGGCTTGTCGCAACCCGGCAATCAAACTGGCTTTGGTCAGCAAGAACGTACACAAACGATGTTCTACACGGCGACATTCTCAGTCATGGGCCATGTCTGTAAAGCCGACGGGCAAGTAACAAATGATGAGATCGCACTTGCCAAGCGGGTTATGCAACAAATGGATATGGGTGCGGCGCAACGCAAAGCAGCTATTGGTTTGTTTAACGAAGGCAAGAAAGACTCTTTCCCATTAAATGATGTTATTAAACAATTTAAGCAAGAGATAGGTTTTCGGCCAAATTTGTTACGTATGTTTATCGAAGTGCAGATCATGGCGGCCTATGCCGATGGTGTTATGGATCCCGCTGAACGGAAAGTCCTATTAAATATATGCCAATTACTCAATATCTCGCGACATGAGTTCGACCATTTATGCGCCATGATCGGTGGCATGGGTAGTGGTTCATCAAGTGCCGGTCGGAATGATGGTTCGCCTTCCCTAAAACAAGCTTATGCAATACTTGATATAAAACAATCAGCCAGTACTAATGAGATAAAAAAAGCCTATCGACGTTTATTAAGCCAACATCATCCGGACAAGCTGGTGGCAAAAGGACTGCCAGAAGAAATGATGAAAGTAGCCGCTGATCGAACTCATGAAATAAGAAAGGCGTATGAGGTTATAAAAGAAGTTAAAGGGTTTTAGATTTGAATTTATTATGTGCTAACAATCTTTTCTATACATTTTTACCATTTGCAGTAACGACTTTCTTCTTTTCAATATAAGGGTAGACAAGCTCGATCCAAAAGCGATGTGCTATTTAAGATCTTTCGGCGTTTATTTTCATAAAATGCTCCTTGAATATCTAATAGTATTAAACTGTATGCACAGATTTATTATGATGACATAAAGAAACCCTGCTCAATTATCTAGGTAACATGGAAAAGACCATAAAGTGGCTTGAAGCAATACTCGGTGAGTGGGTAGTCAGATACCGCTGGTGGATGATTATTATTTCACTATTTGCCGTTATTGCTGCTGGCAGTGGGTCGCGGTTTCTGACTATCAGTAATGATACCCGGGTATTTTTCAGTCAAGAAAATCCACAGCTTCAGGCCCTTGAGGCGATGGAGAATACATACAGCAGAATTGATAATGTCCTGTTTGCCATCGCTCCCCAAGAAGGGACTGTTTTTACAGCTAAGACACTTAAAGCCGTCGAAGAACTGACTGAGGCATCATGGCAGATTCCCTATTCAAACCGGGTGGAATCCTTAAGTAATTTTCAGCATACTCGTTCGCGGGATGACACGCTGTTTGTTGATGACTTGGTTAGTGACGCGGAACAGTTATCCGATGCACAGCTTGAACAAATTAAAATAGTAGCGCTTACCGATCCCCGCCTTGTCAATTTGCTGGTATCAGCTTCCGGTCAGGTAACAGGTATCAATATCAATATCCTTATGCCCGGTAAATCGCATGCCGAAGTGCCGGACATCGCTGCCTTTTCTCGCCAGCTTGCCAATGATTTTCGTAGTCGATACCCGCAGCTGGATATCTATGTCACCGGCAGTGTGATGTTGGACAATGCCTTTGCCGAGGCAAGTCAGGATGATATCAAGACGCTGGTGCCACTGATGTTTCTAACGTTGCTTGTTTTGGTAGGCATAACCTTGCGTTCCTTCAGCGGCACTCTGGCAATTTTAATTGTTATTGTCTTTTCTACGGCGACCGCTATGGGTCTGGCGGGCTGGTTTGGTATTACTTTGACAGCCGCCTCGGTGGGAGCGCCGACCCTGATTCTTACCTTAGCGGTCTCTGACAGTGTTCATGTGCTGGTGACGATGTTTCAGCAAATGCGTTTGGGTAAGTCAAAAAATGAAGCCATAGTCGAATCTGTCCGTATTAACCTCCACCCTGTTTTCCTGACCAGTGTCACGACCGTGATAGGCTTTCTAACCATGAATTTTTCTGATGCGCCTCCGTTTCGCGATCTGGGCAATATCGTTGCTATGGGCATCGTCGCGGCATTCCTTTATTCCATTGTCTTATTGCCTGCTTTGATGGCGGTTATTCCGGTCTGGGTTAGGGAACAGAAGGATGGAGAGGGTGGTAATGTCTGCGATCGTATTGCCGAACTCGTTATCAACAAGCGCCGCCTGGTATTTTGGGCTACTTTCGCGGCTATCATGTTACTCGCTGCCGGTACCTTTCGTATTGAACTAGACGATAATTTTATTGAATATTTTGATGATAGCTATGATATTCGAGTCGCTACCGATTTTGTAAAAGACAATTTGCGTGGTTTCGATATTATTGAATATTCATTGCCCTCCGGTGAGACCAGCGGCATTAATGACCCGCAATACCTGAAAAATGTTGAAGCGTTTACGGACTGGTATCGACAACAGCCAAAAGTCACCTCACTAAGCACCTTTACTGATACCGTTAAGCTACTTAATAAAAATATGCACGCTGATGATCCGTCTTTTTACAAGATCCCCGAGAGTCGGAATCTGGCAGCGCAGTCACTTCTACTCTACGAGATGTCTCTACCTCTCGGCCAAGATCTCAATAACATGATCAATGTGGAAAAGTCAGCTACCCGGGTGATCGTATTATTTAGAGATATAACCAGTAAAGGCCTGCGTGATATGGATGAAAGGGCGCGGCAGTGGCTTAAGGAAAATACCCCTTCCATGTCTACCTACGGAACCGGTTTATCGATTATTTGGGCGCATATTTCCAAACGTAATATCAATAGTATGTTATTTGCTTCCTTTGGCGCGTTGGCGCTGATTTCTGCGATGATGATCTTTGCGTTACGAAATTTCAGGCTTGGTCTGTTAAGCCTTATCCCGAATCTTACGCCGGCTATTGTAGGTTTCGGTTTATGGGGTCTGTTGTACGGCAGGGTCGGTCTGGGGCTGTCAGTGGTTGTTGCCATGACGCTTGGTATTGTCGTTGATGACACCGTGCATTTTATGAGCAAATACCTTCGTGCCCGAAGAGAATATGGGATGCAGCAAGATGATGCCATACGATATACCTTCAATACAGTCGGGACTGCCATGTGGGTTACAACAGTAGCATTGACGGCCGGCTTTCTAATACTTTCCCTGTCTGGTTATCACATGAATGCAGATATGGGTCTGATGACAGCTTTAACGATAACCCTGGCGCTGATACTTGATTTTTTATTGCTACCAGTTTTATTGATGAAATTTGATGTCACAACCAAGAATCGATCGTAGGTTTTAATAGATGACGATACATTGGTTAGTTAATCTGTATGCTGATTTAAGAGATTAAATATCACACTTTATTTTATATCTTTCCAATAACATCCTTCCAGTAGGTGTCGATTTACTTAGCCATTCAATGAGTAAGTTTTCTTTTTCTGCTTGCTTCAATTGCCAGTTCTGTTTGGTGTCTTTTATCTTGTTTATTACGTAGTAAAGACTAATGCCAGCACTGACAGAGACGTTGTAGCTTTGTGTGAAGCCATGTATTGGGATTTGTACTTTATAGTCGGCCTCGTCTTCAACCGCTTTGCTTAAGCCTGTTTCTTCACAGCCGAAACATAGAGCCAGCTTCTCATCTACGGGGAGTTTTTCTAAAGGTATGGCGTCGTCACTGAGGCTCATGGCAACAATTTTGTAGTCCTGTCTTTTCAGGTTTTCTATACATGTTTTGCGTCCTGTATTTTCAGAATAACAATCGAGTTCGGTCCATTTCGCAGCGCCGTTAACTACGTCTCTATTTATTTTTTGTTTATTTCGTTCTTGAATTGAGTGGAGATTTTGAATGCCGAGGCATTCACTGGTGCGCATAATAGCGCTGGCATTTTGTGGGATATATATATCATCAAGTACGACTGTTAGGTAGCGAGTGCGTTGCTCTAGTTTTTCTTTTAGCAGAGCGACACGATTATCATTAATAATATCCGTCAATTTCGCGATGATATTTAATCGTTGCTCAGTATTCACGCTACAGGTTTACTTTGAATCGGATTCCCAATGCTCGCCTTCGATAGTATTACCAACATTGGTTTGACGGATATCAATTTGGGATTGAATGAAGTTGGCAAGGAATGTTTGAGCGATTCGACGGCGTAGTGCAGGTATTAATACCAAAAAGCCGAATACATCGGTAAAGAAGCCGGGTGTTAAGAGTAGCGCGCCAGCGACGAGTAACATCAACCCCTCAATTAACTCAGTTGCGGGAAGGTTCCCCTGATCCATATTCATTTGAACCTTTGCGATTGTAGATAGCCCCTGTTGACGTAATAATGCGGCTCCAAGCGCAGCAGTCCCGATAACGAGTATAATGGTATAAGCGACTCCAACGACTTTGCCGATCTCGAGTAGTATCGCTATCTCTATTAACGGAATAGCCAGGAACATGAAAAATAATATTTTAAACAAAATGATGAAGCTCCAACGCTTAATTTGATTAGCTAATGTGGCATTATTATTGATGTATGGGCAGAATACTAATTTACAAGACTAAAACGGGTTTGTATTAGCAAATATTATGACTAAAGAAACAGAATGCCTCTTGGTGCTAAGCACTTGTCCTGGTCCAATCACAGCAAAAATGATCGCTCAGGATCTGGTCGCAGAAAAAATCGCTGCCTGCGTTAGTATTGTGCCTGGTGTGCAGTCTTTTTATGCTTGGGTAGGTAAAGTGGACAATGCGAATGAGCTATTGCTTGTTATAAAGACAACGGTCAATGGTTATCAAGCCCTTGAAAAAAGACTCAAAAAACTACACCCACACGAACTCCCGGAAATTATTGCTGTCCCCATTCTCACAGGATCTGCTGAGTATCTGAACTGGATCAGCTCAAATGTTGGAAAATCATGATCTCCATTCGTAACGCCTTGTTTTTTTTTGTCATACTATTTTCACTGCCAGTTAACGCCGGTGAATTAGCAAATAAATTAAGCGATCTATTTTCATTTCAAGAATCGGTCTCTGCCGATGAAATCCTGGATCCAGAGATAGCTTTTCGTGTCAGTGCTGAAGTACTTTCTGATCGTCAATTACATTTAAACTGGGAAATAAAGCCGGGATACTATCTCTATAAGAATAAATTCACAGTAGCGACAGATAATCCTGATATAAATTTTAATAAGCTTAATTTTCCTGCTGGCAAAGTAAAAGAAGATCCTGCCTTTGGCCAAGTAGAGGTCTATTACGGAAAGAATAGTGCCTCAGGCTCACTAACGGTTAGTGATACTAATCTGAAAGAATTTAATTTGAATGTTTCTTATCAGGGATGCAAAGAAGACTCTGTTTGTTATCCACCAATTAAAAAATCATTAGCTGTTTCTTTACCCGCTTCATTTGATTTGCAAGCGAGTAAAGACAGTTCAATTAATGAGCAACTACTCTCCGAACAAGATGCAATCACAAAAACATTGAAAGATAAAAATCTGTTATTTAATATTATTTCTTTTTTTGGTTTTGGGTTATTACTTTCGTTGACACCTTGTGTTTTCCCTATGATACCTATTCTGTCAGGCATTATTGTTGGACAGGGAAGTCGAATAACGCGAACAAGGGGAATCACTCTCTCATTAAGTTATGTCATTGCCATGGCATTAACCTATGCCGTGCTCGGTATGATTGCAGGTTTATTCAGCCTTAACCTGCAAGCTGCTTCGCAAAATGTTTGGGTGTTAAGTTTGTTCAGCGCTGTATTTGTTTTTCTTGCGTTGTCTATGTTCGGGTTTTATGAGTTGCAATTACCATCAAGTTGGCAAAGCAAACTATCACCTAAGTCGGAGGAAGCTAATCGCGGCACTCTAAAAGGTGCTGCTGTGATGGGTGTTCTATCGGCAATCATTGTCGGGCCATGTGTTGCGCCGCCATTAGCAGGCGCTTTATTTTATATTAGCCAAACAGGTGATGCCTTGTTAGGTGGGTTTGCCTTGTTTGCAATGGGGCTCGGTTTTGGTGTGCCTTTACTAGTCATTGGCGCTACCTCTGGCGAGTTATTGCCGCGCGCAGGGGCCTGGATGGAATCTATTAAGCGACTGTTTGGCATAGTTATGTTGGGCGTTGCGATATGGTTTCTGGAACGAGTACTAGCAGAATCAATCGTTCTGATTCTGTGGGCTACGTTATTTATAACAACAGCGATTTTCATCGGCGCGCTAGATCGCGTTGACTCATCAACAACTCAGTGGCAACGCTTATGGAAAGGCTTGGGACTAGTCCTGTTGGTTTATGGTGCTATCTTGATAGTCGCAGCAGCGAATGGTGGCGGGACGGTATTAAAGCCATTTACACAACAGGCTAATCAAGCAACAGCAGAAACATTACCCTTCAGATATGTGAGCAGTCTTGAGGATTTTGATAGGGAATTACAACAAGCAAGAAGTGATGGTAAACCTGTCATGTTAGATTTTTATGCGGACTGGTGTGTCGTTTGTAAAGAAATGGAAACCTATACCTTTAACGATCCTTCTGTGCAAGCAGCGCTAAAGGAGTTTGCCTTGTTGAAAATCGATGTAACTAATAACAATGAACTTGATAAAGCATTCTTAAAACAGTTTGATCTTTTTGGACCGCCAGCAATTCTATTTTTTAATACAAACAGTACCGAGATAAGATCTCATCGTCTTGTCGGTTTTGTTAAGGCCAAGCGATTCATAGAACATCTCACCGAGGCAATGTCCTTATGAAACAATGGCAACTAATCTTTGCGGTGCTTGTTGTCTCGCTATTGTCAGCTTTTGGCGGTTACCAATTACATCAATACCTGAAGAGTGATAAGAAATCAGAGACGGTGAAAGCAATACATAACCCGATTGCCCCGGAAAGTGTCATTGGTACAAAAGCTGAAGACTTCAGTTTACCTGATTCGAATGGTGAGCTACGTAGTTTGTCCGAGTGGCAAAACAAAATCATAGTAATAAACTTTTGGGCAACCTGGTGTGCGCCATGCCGTGAAGAGATCCCTGCCTTTGTTGAATTACAACAACAATACAGAGATAAAGGACTACAGTTTATCGGGATTGCATTACAAGAAGCTAAAGAAGTGCGTGGTTTTTTAGAGGAGTTTAATGTCAATTATCCTTCTCTAGTCGGTGGAGATGAAGTAATCCAGGCTGCAAAACGGTTAGGTAACGATATCGGTGCCCTGCCATATACTGTTATCATTGATACTAGCGGTGAAATTGTCTTTACGCGGCGCGGACCGCTGTCAAAAACCGATGCAGAATCGGTCATTAAAACGCTCCTTTAAATGCATAAACTGTTAATAACAGGTTCGTATTTCCTTTAAAATACTGTTAACATCCATAAAAAAGCGTCTAAAATCGCTGAATGCACTTTTTAGGGGAATGTTTTGAAGTTTCTAGTACTACATGGTCCAAATCTCAACCTTTTGGGAGAGCGTGAGCCCGAAGTTTATGGCACCACCACCCTGGCCGAGATTAATGCGAGCCTGATTGATTTAGCCAAGAAAAAAGGGCATGAACTGTCAGCATTTCAAAGTAACGCAGAACACGAGTTGATTGATCAGATTCATGCAGCTAAAAAGTCAGGCGTTGATTTTATTTTAATCAATCCAGGCGCATTCACCCATACCAGTATTGCGATACGTGATGCCATGTTGGGCACACAGTTATCATTTATCGAGGTTCATCTTTCAAATGTATTTTCACGAGAAGAATTTAGACAACACTCATTCTTATCCGATATCGCTGTAGCGGTTATTAGTGGTCTCGGTGCCTATGGTTATGAACTTGCTCTGCTAGGTGCAGAGCGTCACTTACAACAATAAATAAAATAGTAAATTTAGAATGGATATCAGAAAAGTAAAAAAATTAATCGAGTTACTCGAAGAGTCTGGCATTGCTGAAATAGAGATTCATGAAGGCGAAGAGTCTGTCCGTATTAGCCGTGGTTCAACTATTGCGCCAGCCCAAACGATGATTAATGTGCCACAGCCACAAGCGAGTGAATCAATCAAATCGCATTTAGCAGCAGACGAAGCTGCAGCAAGTGATAATTATGCTGACCAAGGTCATGTTGTTACCTCGCCGATGGTGGGTATTTTTTACTTATCACCATCACCTGAAGAACCCGAGTTTGTTAGTAGAGGACAGAATGTCAAAACGGGAGAGATCCTCTGCATCATCGAAGCGATGAAGATAATGAACCAAATCGAATCTGATGTTAGCGGTAAACTGATCAGAACCTTAGTCGAGAATGGTGAGGCAGTTGAATATGGACAGCCACTATTCATTATTGACCCTTCTTAAGTTATAAACGCTCGCTTAAAAAGCGTTTTCCATAAAAGAATCTTAATAGAGCACTTTATCAATGTTAGAAAAAGTTGTTATTGCAAACCGAGGCGAGATAGCGCTTCGAATACTGCGAGCATGTAAAGAACTAGGTATTAAAACGGTTGCTGCCTATTCAGAGGCCGATCGTGATCAGAAACACGTTTTTCTTTCCGATGAATCTGTTTGTATCGGTCCCGCAGCCTCGTTGGATAGTTATCTAAATATTCCAGCTGTAATAAGTGCAGCAGAAGTCACCGATGCTGTCGCAATACATCCGGGGTATGGCTTCCTCTCGGAGAATGCAGATTTTGCAGAACGGGTAGAGCAGAGCGGCTTTGTTTTTATTGGACCGAAAGCGGAGACGATTCGCTTAATGGGCGATAAAGTATCAGCGATCAGGGCAATGAAAAAAGCAGGGATCCCCTGTGTGCCTGGTTCCGATGGCCCATTGGGTGATGATCAAGCCAAATTAAAAAAGACCGCCAAGGAAATTGGTTATCCTGTCATTATCAAGGCTGCCGGTGGTGGTGGTGGTCGAGGTATGCGTGTTGTTCATAGTGAAGCAAGTTTAATTAAGTCGATAACATTAACTCGTGCTGAAGCGGCTTCTGCATTTGGCAATGATATGGTCTACATGGAAAAGTTTCTTGAGCATCCGCGCCACATAGAAATTCAAATTCTTGCTGATGAACACGGCAATGTTATTTATCTTGGTGAACGCGATTGTTCCATGCAACGACGCCATCAAAAGGTGATAGAAGAAGCTCCTGCTCCAGGCCTGGACGAAGCAACTAGAAAGAAAATCGGTGAACGCTGTGTTGAGGCATGTAAAACGATTTCCTATCGTGGCGCAGGTACATTTGAATTTCTTTACGAGAATGGTGAGTTTTATTTCATTGAGATGAATACCCGAGTTCAAGTAGAACACCCGGTAACAGAAATGATCACCGGTGTTGATATTGTTAAAGAGCAACTACATATCGCTAGTGGTGCGCCATTAAGTTATAAACAGGAAGATATTAAAATTAGAGGGCATGCTATTGAGTGCCGTCTTAATGCTGAAGATCCGGTAAATTTTATGCCGTCACCTGGAACCATCGAGCATTACCATCCGCCCGGTGGTTTTGGTATTCGAGTTGATACCCATGTTTATCAGGGGTACAAGGTGCCGCCGCATTATGATTCTATGATTGGTAAGTTAATTGCGCATGCCGAGACCAGAGAATTAGCGATAGCCCGATTATCAATGGCTTTGTCAGAGATTGTTATCGATGGTATTAAAACTAATATCCCATTGCACCAGGATCTAGTTCAAGACACGGCGTTTATGGCGGGTGGTACCGATATCCACTATCTGGAGAATAAACTCGGAATTAAATAATGGCCTGGCTTCAACTTGAACTTGAAACAAATCAAACTCAAGCAGAAGAGCTCTCGGAATTACTAGAACAATTTGGAGCAGTTTCTGTTTCATTAACGGCGTCTAGTGATGAGCCTCTATTTGATACTCAAGGTCAAGATCCGGGCGAAGACCAGATCGAAAACAATAACAAAAAACTCTGGCAGAAGACGCGTGTGATTGCCCTCCTCCACCCCGATTCTGATCTCGATATTATGCTGGTGTGTTTACGTGACCGTATTGGCGCTGATAATATCTATCAACATAAAATTGAACTGTTGAAAGACAAAGACTGGGTTGGCGAGTTTAAAGCTGAGCATCAACCTTTGTTTTTTTCTGATCGAGTTTGTATTTCCCCAAGTTGGTGTGATCAGCCTGAAAACAACCTTCCTACTCTGGTTCTTGACCCTGGCTTGGCTTTTGGTACCGGCGCGCATCCAACAACTTCTTTATGTATTGAATGGCTGGCTGAAAATGATCTAAGCAATAAGGTCGTCATTGATTATGGCTGTGGTTCAGGAATTCTGGCAATGGTCGCTGCGCTATTGGGCGCCAGAAAAGTGTATGCAGTTGATATAGATGAACAGGCCATACAGGCCGCGAGAGAGAATATAAACAGAAACAATCTGACCGATAAAATTGTGATGGCTCATGTTGATGATTGTGAGTTGCCCGTCGCAGACGTCATGGTTGCTAATATATTGATGAACCCCTTAAAAGATTTGCGGGAGAAATTTTCTCAATTAATCAGACCCGAAGGGGATATCATTTTGTCCGGAATACTTCATGTTCAAGCAGAAGAATGTTTGGACGCGTATGGAGCTTGTTTTAATATGGATGAACCTGTCTTTAATTCAGAGTGGACGCGTTTACACGGTATTAAAAAGTAATGTTTACAGTCTGCCCCAAATGCTTAAAACAATTTCGCCTTTATGCTGAACATATCGCTGCTGCAGCTGGGCAGGTTCGTTGTGGTTTTTGTGATGCACAGTTTAATGCTCTGGAACATTTGCACGATGAGCCCTTATCAAACGAAATAATAAGCAAGATTAATCAGCCAGAAACTAAACTTGAGCAAGAATTAGTAATAGAGCTGGAATCAGAGAATAATTTATCAATCTTAAATGACGAAAATAGCAATGAGCAACTGCTTGCGGTAGAACCTGAGTTTGATATTCCAAATTATGATGAACCTGAAGAATTAAGTTCTCCGGATAATGGTTTATTAAATACAATTGATGAAAGCAATAGCGAGGAAATACCTGGGGTCAATAGCCAGGCAATAAATTCAGAGTCAGTGCCGCCAGAAGCCCCGCAATCTGATCAAGATCTAATCATTTCAAACGATGCGGCTAAAAGTGAGACCGAACTCGATACGGCTATATATGAAATCGGTGTTGATGACGCGGCAGAAGCTAATAAAATACAAATTAAGGGCGAAGCATTTAAGGACGATCCGCTTGATACAGATGACAAGGAATCTCATTATGATTTTCCTGAGTCAGATCAGATTTTCTCAGCAGAATCGTCAAAACGACGATGGATACCGACACTTTTCTGGGCTAGCGCCTGTGTTATAGGTCTGATAGCCATTACCTTGCAGTTGGTCTGGTTTAATCGTGACCTGGTTTCGATGAAATATCCACAAATAACAACCTATATAAAGCAAGTCTGTGATCAACTGGATTGTAGAATATTGCGACATAGAGATACTCAAGCCATTAAATTAGTTAATCGCGATGTGCGCTTGCACCCGAACTATCAAGACACATTGTTGGTGAATGCCACGATAAATAATCAATTGCCTGTTCGTCAGCCATACCCGCGAGTGCAACTTACCCTATTTGATACTTCTGGTGCTTTATTAGGACATAGGAAGTTTACTCCTAGTGATTATCTCGATGAAAGCATTGAGCTTGATGAAGGTATGCCGATCAATATTCCGGTACATTTTGTGCTTGAAGTGGTTGGTCCTACTGCCGGTGCAGTTAGTTTTGAATTTAGGTTCCTCTAAAAAGTAATTGATTTTGTTCAGCAAAAATAAGCTGCTTTCATAGATAAAAATTAACCGTTATCATAAGTCATAAAAATAATTCGTCTTACCCATTCTTATAGTTTATAGCGTAGCGGTTTCATGTTTATAGGGTCCCATAGACTTAAAAATAATCTGTTGCTTGCCCCCATGGCGGGCGTTACTGATCAACCTTTCCGGTTGTTGTGTCGTGAGCTGGGCGCAGGTCTTGTCATTTCGGAAATGATTACGTCGAACCCTGCTTTATTTCATACTCGCAAGACTCAACTCCGTTTGACGAATAAAGGCGAGCCAGAACCAAGAGCGGTACAGATTGCAGGGGCAATACCAAAACAAATGGCAGAAGCGGCGGTGTTTAATGTTAAACATGGTGCAGAGATAATTGATATCAATATGGGCTGCCCGGCAAAGAAAGTGTGTAATCTAATGGCCGGCTCAGCATTATTAAGAGACGAGCAACTCGTTGCCGATATTCTTGAGTCAGTTGTAAACGCAGTTTCTGTCCCGGTGACACTGAAAATAAGAACCGGTTGGGATAAAGAAAATCGTAATGCCTTAAATATCGCCAAAATCGCTGAATCCACAGGCATCCAGGCACTTACCATCCATGGTCGTACTCGGGCTTGTGCATTTACCGGCATTGCAGAACACGAGACTGCGGGCGAGATAAAGTCACGCGTTAATATACCGGTAATAGCAAATGGCGATATCACAATGCCTGAAGTGGCGGCTGAAATACTAAAAACCTATGGTGTCGATGGCATCATGATCGGCCGAGCAGCACAGGGAAACCCATGGATATTCCGCGAAATCAGTCATTTTCTGGAAACCGGTGAATCACTCGAAGCACCAAGCACACTAGAAGTAAGCCATACATTGATCCGGCATATACAACATCTGCATCGATTTTATGGGGAAGTTCAAGGCGTTCGTATAGCGCGTAAGCACATCGCCTGGTATTGCAAGCAACAGCACAATGCGAATGCATTTCGCGCGGTAATTAATCGTGTTGAAGAACCAGAAGAACAGATAGACGTTATAAAGAATTACTTTGAAGGACAACAGACATTAGCAGCATGATAAAAACAAAACTAAGAAAACAAACTGCGCATGATCGTGGAGAAGCACCAGAAAAATGTTTGGCAGATAATGTACAAAGAGCAATGGAAGCCTATTTTGATGATCTTGATGGGCATGAAGCAAGCAATCTCCATGGTCTTTTTTTAGAAGAAGTAGAAAAACCATTCTTCGAGGTCGTTATGAAATATACACAAGGAAATATAACTCATGCCGCAAAAATACTGGGCCTAAACAGAGTGACCTTACGTAATCGATTAAAAAAATACGGATTGGATTAATATACTAATTACCATCATTCATTCGAATGGTTGCTACCGAGAGGAAATAAATTGTTATGCCAACAGTAAAACGTGCGCTGGTTAGCGTTTCTGATAAATCTGGAGTTGTTGAGCTATGTAAGGGGTTAAATGAACTTGGCATAGGCATACTCTCAACAGGGGGCACAGCAAAATTATTAGCCGATAATAATATTGATGTGGTCGAGGTTTCAGACTACACCGGCTTTCCTGAGATGATGGATGGTCGAGTAAAAACTCTGCATCCCAAGATTCACGGCGGTTTATTAGGCCGACGTGGAACCGATGATGCGGTTATGCAAGAGCACGACATCGATGGTATTGACCTTGTTGTTGTGAATTTATATCCCTTCGAACAAACAGTAAGCAAGCCCGATTGTACTCTGGCAGATGCGATAGAAAATATCGATATCGGCGGTCCTGCTATGTTGCGATCAGCGGCAAAGAATCATGCCTCAGTCACCGTAGTTGTCGATACCGCAGATTACGATGTAGTGTTAAAAGAAATAAAAGAAAATAACGCGAGCGTAAGTGATGAGACCCGATTTCGTTTGGCGCAAAAAGTATTTGCACATACTGCAAACTATGATGCGAATGTATCAAACTATCTAGGCGCACTTGACGAAACGAAACAGCCAATAGATTTTCCGCTTACCTACTCTACGCAATTTAAAAAACGACAAGAGTTACGTTACGGCGAAAACCCGCATCAGTCGGCAGCGTTTTATACTGAACCGAATCCGCCAGCAGGAACACTAGCTAGTGCGAAGCAGTTTCAGGGGAAAGAACTCTCCTACAATAATATAGCCGATACCGATGCCGCACTGGAATGTGTGCTGTCATTCAAAGAAACAGCATGTGTGATAGTTAAACATGCAAATCCTTGCGGCGTGGCAATTGGTCGTTCTGTCCTCGAAGCCTACGACCGAGCTTATGCTACTGACCCCACATCAGCCTTTGGTGGCATCATTGCTTTTAATAAAGAACTCGATGCTGAAACAGCAAAAGCCATTGTTGAACGACAATTTGTAGAAGTGATCATTGCACCAAGTATTGCGCCTGAGTGCATTGAAATAATTGCGAGCAAGAAAGGCGTACGATTATTAGAAGCAGGCAAACGTGAAGGCACGATTCAACAACTCAACATGAAACGTGTCAGTGGAGGTTTGTTAGTGCAGGATAATGATCAAGGCGTAATAACAAAAGAAGGACTTAAAGTAGTGACAAAAAGGGCGCCGAGTGCACAGGAAATCAATGATCTGATTTTTGCCTGGCATGTTGTTAAATACGTTAAATCTAATGCAATCATCTATGCGAAGAATAATCAAACCATAGGTATTGGCGCTGGACAGATGAGCCGTGTCTATAGTGCACGCATTGCTGCAATAAAAGCGGCAGACGAAAAGTTGGAAGTAGCCGGTTCAGTAATGGCATCAGACGCCTTCTTCCCGTTCCGTGATGGACTGGATTCAGCGGCAGAGGTTGGCGTAAAGGCAGTCATTCAGCCTGGCGGTTCAATGCGCGATAATGAAGTTATTGCTGCAGCGGATGAACATGACATCGCCATGGTGTTTACAGGTATCAGACACTTTTTACATTAAATGAAGATTCTAATCGTTGGTGGTGGTGGTCGTGAACATGCCTTGGCATGGAAGGCGGCGCAGTCTGATCAAGTTGAACTGGTCTATGTCGCACCCGGTAATGCAGGTACGGCAACTGAGAACAAGATTGAGAATGTTGAGATTAATGCAGAAGATATTCCGGCATTAAAGGCATTTGCAGAAAAAGAAAAGATAGGGCTAACGATTATAGGTCCGGAAGTGCCTCTGGTTGCAGGTATCGTCGATGAGTTTCAACTAGCGGGACTACCTTGCTTTGGTCCATCGAAAGCAGCGGCGATTCTCGAAGGTTCGAAATCATTTACAAAAGACTTTTTAAAGAAATATAAGATCCCTACCGCAGACTATGATGTGTTTACAAAAGTCGAACCTGCGATTGCATATGTAAAATCAAAGACAGTACCTATCGTTATAAAAGCAGATGGCTTAGCGGCGGGGAAAGGCGTGGTAATCGCCTCTTCCGAAGAGGAAGCGATAAATACCATCAACGATATGTTGTCAGGTAATAAATTTGGCGAAGCGGGACATCGCGTTGTTGTTGAAGAATTTCTCGAAGGTGAAGAAGCAAGCTTTATAGCCATGGTCGATGGTGAAAACATATTACCACTTGCCAGTTCACAAGATCATAAGGCGCGTGATGAGGGTGATGCCGGTCCTAATACTGGTGGCATGGGTGCTTATTCTCCTGCCCCTGTCGTTGATCAAACAATGCACGATCGCATCATGCAAGAAGTCATCATTCCCACTGTTGAAGGCATGGAAAACGAAGGCAGAACCTATACCGGCTTTCTCTATGCAGGAATCATGATCAACAAAGATGGCACACCCAAGACATTAGAGTTTAATTGTCGATTCGGTGATCCAGAAACACAACCCATCATGATGCGACTAAAAAGTGATCTGGTAGAGCTTTGTCTTGCGGCAACACGAGGAAGCCTAAATGAATGCCATACTGAATGGGACGACCGTGCCGCATTGGGCGTTGTCACCGCATCAGCAGGTTATCCTGCAAGCGCAAGTAAAGGTGATGTAATTAGTGGGTTAGAAAATGCGGATAACGAAAATGTAAAAGTTTTTCATGCGGGTACCAAAAATGACGGTAATGATATTGTCACAGCAGGGGGTCGCGTTCTATGCGTGACAGGCTTGGGTGTGTCGGTTACACAAGCACAAGCAGAAGTATATGCAGCATTAAAAGAAATTAGCTATGAAGGAATGTTCTACAGAAAAGATATCGGTTATCGAGCCGTAAAAAGAGAGAAGTAATTTTCTTCCAAACATCTGGTTTGATTTGATTTTAAAAATTAGCCAATCGCTAGAAATGACCTAATAATAACGGATACGCGCAGATTTTGGCTTGTAACAAGCCAATAAGCCCGTATACTCGCGGCTTCTTGTCGTCTGCTATTGTATAATGCTGGTCACAAGCTGATTCTTGTCCCATATCTGAAGGTATCCCCCATGAGCAAAACTGACGATTCTCCTACCCTGTCTTTTGACGATTTGTCACTCTCAGCGCCAATGATGAAAGCGCTCAATAAAGTGGGCTATGAAACGCCTTCTCCAATTCAGGCGGAAATCATTCCGCATGTTCTGGATGGTCGAGATGTTATTGGGCAAGCGCAAACAGGAACCGGTAAAACGGCCGCATTTGCCTTACCGCTGTTATCAAACATCGATCTCAAGTTAACGACTCCGCAAGTTTTGGTGCTGGCACCGACACGTGAGTTAGCCATCCAGGTTGCTGAGGCCTTTCAAACATACGCGTCTTTTCTTAAGGGCTTCCATGTTTTGCCTATTTATGGCGGTCAGGAATACGGCGTACAGTTGCGTCAACTCAAGCGTGGAGTGCATGTCGTTGTCGGTACGCCCGGACGGGTCATGGATCATATGCGTCGCGGTACTTTGAAGTTAGATAAATTAACCTGTCTGGTTTTAGATGAAGCCGATGAAATGTTACGCATGGGTTTCATTGATGATGTTGAGTGGGTACTTGAGCAATTACCAACGAAACGCCAGATTGCATTGTTTTCAGCAACCATGCCGAATGAGATTCGAAAGATCTCTAAAAAATATTTAAACAATCCTGAACAAATCACCATCAAAACAAAAAGTATTACGGCAGATACGATTCGCCAACGTTACTTGATGGTGAATGGCAGACAAAAGCTTGAAGCTTTAACGACGATTCTGGAAAGCATGACCTTTAGTGCGATCCTTATATTTGTGCGCACCAAGATTGAAACCATGGAACTCACTGAAAAATTGTCAGCACGTGGATATGCCTGTACTGCATTGAATGGTGATATTACCCAGAAGTTGCGCGAGCAAACTATCAATAAATTAAAATCTGGCAAGATTGATATGCTGATTGCAACCGATGTCGCTGCTCGTGGTCTGGATGTAGAACGTATCAGTCACGTTATCAATTATGATATCCCCAGCGACCCAGAGGCGTATACCCATCGCATCGGACGAACTGGTAGAGCGGGTCGTACCGGTGAAGCTATTTTGTTTGTGACAGGTCGTGAACAACGTTTGTTGAGTATGATTGAAAGGGTGACTGGCAAGAAGATCGAACGCATGCATATGCCAACGGTTGAAACGATCAATCAGGAACGTATTGTGCGTTTCAAACAAAGTATTACTGATACCCTGGATAGTACCGACACAGAACTCTTTCATTCAATCATTGAAGAATATCAACTTGAATCGGGTCGTTCTGCAATGGACATTGCAACAGCATTGGCAAAGATTGCACAAGGTGGTGAACCGTTTCTGATGAAACCACAACAAGAACAGAAACGAGACAGATCGCGCAACGATCGTGAGAGAGATAAACCACGCCAAGAAGGTCGCCGAGATAAACCAAGTCGAGAAGGTCGCCGAGATAAACCGCGTGATGCTGATAGACAACGGTCGCCGAGAGAATCAAGGCCCGATCGCGACATGGAACGTTTTCGACTAGAAGTTGGTAGCGAGCATGAAGTAAAGACCAATAATATTGTCGGCGCTATTGCTAATGAAGCGGGTGTTGATAGTCAATACATCAAAAACGTCACTATTCATGACAATTATTCAACGGTCGATCTGCCGATGGGTATGCCGAATGATTTATTTAAGGCTATGAAAAAAGTCTGGGTTTCAGGACAGCAGCTTAATATTTCACGAATGAGTGATAATTCAGATGCGTCTGATAAACCAAAGAAAAAGAAAGAAAAGAAACCCGCTTCAGCAAAGAAAAGAAGTCCAAATACGGATAAAAAAAGCTCGCCTAAGCGTAAAACTAAACCTGCCAGTTAAGAAAGTTTTTTAATAACCTTAAGCCATCGTGTTGGCTTTTTTCAGGATGAAATTGGGTTGCAAATAGATTATCTCTCGCAACAGCAGAGGTATAGCGACAGACATAGTCGGTAGTTCCTGCGATATCTGAATCAAGTTCCGGTTTTACATAATAGCTGTGAACAAAATAAAATCGACTCCCATCCTCTATGCCTTCCCATAATGGATGCGTTTTTTCTTGTTTAACCTGATTCCAACCCATAGATGGGATCTTATAAGTATCGCCATTCTCATCGACTTGATTATCCGTAAAACGAATAACATTGCCGGGTAAAATACCCAGGCCGTTTACGCCACCATCTTCGTCACTGTGTTCCATTAGCGATTGCAGGCCAAGGCAAATGCCAAGAAAAGGTTTATTTAGAATGCATTCTCGAATGACCTCATCCAGTTCTTGCTCTTTGAGATGAGTCATACATTGACCAATCGCACCTTGACCCGGAAAGACGACTTTGTCGGCTTTCAGTATTTCATCGGGTCTATTACTGATAGTGATAGATTGATCGCTATTAGCAACAGTTTCGAGTGCTTTTGCAACAGAACGTAGATTACTGCTGCCATAATCAAGGACAATGATCTTAGACATGGTGCTTATGAGACAGGATAGTTTTTATAATGCGCCTTTGGTGGACGGTAATATACCCGCCATCCGAGGATCCTGCTCTACAGCTACCCGCAGTGCACGGCCAAAGGCCTTAAAGATCGTTTCGGCAATATGATGCGAGTTACGTCCACGAAGATTATCAATGTGTAATGTCATCATCGCATGATTGATAAAACCCTGAAAGAATTCAAATATCAAATCGACATCAAAATCACCGACGCGTGCGCGTGGATAGTTAGCATTATATTCAAGACCAGGCCGACCAGAACAATCGATCACTACGCGAGACAGGGCTTCATCGAGCGGCACATAGGCATGTGCATAGCGGCGTATGCCTTTTTTATCTGCGAGAGCTTTAGTAAATGCCTGGCCGAGAGTTATTCCCACATCTTCAACGGTGTGGTGTTCATCGATGTCGAGATCGCCATTGGCTTTAATGCTGATATCAAATAAGCCATGACGCGCGATCTGATCCACCATGTGTTCGAGAAAAGGAACACCAATATCGAGTTCGGACTTGCCCTCACCATCAAGATTTAAGGAAACTTCAATTTGAGTTTCTTTTGTGTCGCGTTTAACCGTCGCGGTACGATTATTCATTGAACTACCACCTGAAAAAATTAGCGTGATAGGATAGCCCCCTAAAGACATTATTACCAATGAACGGATAGAAAAATGATCGATATTGATAGCATTAAACGTTATTTATATTCCCAGCAGGAGCGTATCTGCAATGCAATGATACAAATGGACAAGACCTTAGAGTTAAAAGAGGACAATTGGGATCGTGAAGGCGGCGGCGGCGGCCGCAGCCGTGTGATGCAAAGGGGTAAGGTTTTTGAGCAAGGTGGTATCAATTTTTCCCATGTCTACGGTGATAATTTACCTCCATCAGCAACCGCGCATAGGCCCGAATTAGCAGGGCGATCATTTCAAGCGTTAGGAAATTCACTGGTGATCCACCCCTTAAACCCATATGTGCCGACCACGCATATGAATATACGGTTTTTTGTTGCCGAGAAAGAAGGCGAAGAACCCATTTGGTGGTTCGGTGGTGGTTTTGACCTGACACCATATTATGGTTTTGAAGAAGATGCTCAATATTGGCACCAAAAGGCCAAAGCCGCTTGTGAGGGTTTTGGTGGCGATGATACTTACACTAAATACAAAAAATGGTGCGACGAATACTTCCATCTGAAACATCGCAATGAGCAAAGAGGTATTGGTGGCTTGTTTTACGATGACTTGAATGAATGGGGTTTTGAGTCCTGTTTTGAATTCATGCAGAGTGTTGGCGATCATTTTTTAAAGGCTTATCTTCCTATTGTGATTAAGCGTACGGATATTCCTTTTAATGAACGCGAACGCGACTTTCAACTTTATCGCCGTGGTCGTTATGTTGAATTCAATCTGATTCATGATCGTGGAACTTTATTTGGCTTACAGTCAGGCGGTCGAACAGAATCGATCTTGATGTCTTTGCCGCCACTGGTGCGTTGGGAATACAATTGGCAACCTGCTCGCGGCACGCCTGAAGCGGAGCTTTATGATGTCTTTTTGAAACCAAAAGATTGGTTGAAGGCTTGAGAAACGAGCTCATTGGGTTAATAAGTTCGTTTACAGAGATTAATATATTTCTATCGTTACGCTTTTTTATGAATGCCGGTTTGGAGACAGTATAATTTAGGGAAAGAAAAAAATATCGGCGCAATGGTACTGGTAATTTGAATCCTAATAGCCTTATGCTTGATAAAGCAGGGACAAATTAAGTCTTAAGCCAAAATGTTACTGGCCCATCATTGACTAAACTTACCTGCATATTGGCACCAAAGATACCCGTCTCAACGCTTGTGAATTGCTGGCGTGCATAAGCGACTAGATACTCAAAGAGTTGTTTCCCCAATTCAGGTGCTGCGGCATTAGAAAAGCCTGGTCTTAACCCTTTCTGTGTGTCGGCTGCCAGCGTAAATTGAGGGACTAATAACAAACCGCCATTAATGTCTTGCAGACTCAGGTTCATTTTGTCCTGATTATCAGCAAACACCCGGTAACAGATTAATTTATCAAATAAACGCTGAGCTTTTGTTTCGGAGTCAAGCTTTTCAACACCAATCAATACGATTAGCCCTGTATTGATGGAGGCGACGATATCACCCTCAATGGTGACGTTGGCTTGGGTAACGCGCTGTAGTAGTCCAATCATCTATGACTGGTCAAATGATGATCAGGCCACCAGCTTTAAATCACCTTGAGAAAATCGAGGATATTAACAGCAAAGATCGAAATAGCAGCAAGAAGCACAACCCAATCCATGTTTCTGCGCGCGAGAAAGCCAGTAAAGTGCAAAATTAGAACAACTACCGACAAGATATAGACAATGTAAAAAAGCATCTATGGATTCCTTCTAATATTTGAATGACATTGATTTTACTAGATCTATTCTAAGCTAAACCATACCCATTACGCCAACATTATGTATTAATTAAGCGGCAAGGTTCTCAAATTCACTGGGTTTTAACACCATCATCACTTGCGATAAGCAAAATATCGGCAGGTCGATGTGCAAAAAGACCATTAGTTACCACGCCGACTAACTGGTTGAGATTCTGCTCAAGTACAAGCGGGTTCTCAATTTTCATATTGTGCACATCGATAATGATATTGCCATTATCCGTGGTGAATCCATCACGTAATTTGGGTTGGCCGCCAAGTTTTGCTATCTGCCGAGCAACATAGCTTTGTGCCATGGGTATCACTTCTATAGGTAATGGAAATTTTCCTAATGTTGGCACCATCTTACTGTTGTCAACAATACAGACGAATTGCTTACTAGCCGCCGCGACTATCTTCTCTCTGGTTAATGCACCACCACCACCCTTGATTAAATGACGGTGTTTTGTGGCTTCGTCTGCGCCATCAATATAGACCGGAATTTCAATAACGCTGTTAAGCGCGAGCACCGGAATATTATGTTGCCTTAGTAATTTTTCGCTGGCATCCGAGCTGGAAACCGCACCCTCGATGCGGTGTTTTATTTTGGCAAGTTCCTCGATAAAAAAATTAACCGTACTGCCTGTTCCTACTCCGACAATTGTGTCGTCTTCAATATAAGTGATGGCCGCTTTTGCGACCTCTTTTTTCTTATCGTCTTGCGACATAGTTTGCTCCGCAGAAAAATATGTTTGTTGGTAAGTAAATGTTATCTTATGAACATGTTTGATGAATACAATAATCTAATTGATGAAGCCAGTCGACGTATCTATGCCGTTGCCAAGCGGACCGATCTGGATCACGTGCCGCAACTGTCACTTCGGCATAAGAACAACATCTGGTTAAAGCGGGAGGATCAGCAGCCCGTATTCTCCTATAAGCTGCGTGGTGCCTATAATATGATCGCGTCATTGTCTGAAGAAGATCGTCAACGCGGGGTCATTACTGCCTCAGCTGGTAATCATGCTCAAGGCGTGGCCATGGCCACGGAAGGACTGAACATGAAAGCGATCATCGTCATGCCAAAGACGACGCCTGATATCAAGGTTAATTCCGTCAAGCGCATGGGTGCTGATGTAATCTTGCTTGGTAATACTTACGATGATGCCAAGGACTATGCGATCAAGATGTCGAATGAGAAAGACATGTGCTATGTTCCGCCATATGACCATCCGCTGATCATTGCCGGGCAAGCAACGGTAGGTGTTGAGCTAATAGAGCAGCACCCCACTACGCCAGATATTATTTTTGTGCCAGTCGGCGGCGGCGGTTTGATTGCGGGAATCGCAGCCTATACTCAAGCGAATTATCCGGATATAAAAATCATTGGCGTTGAACCCGATGAAGCACCCTGTATGCATCATGCTATAGAAGCCGGCGAACGTGTTGTCTTGGATAAAATCGGAATATTTGCCGATGGCGCTGCAGTTAAACAGGCGGGTGAGGAAAATTTTCGAATCACTAAAGAATTGGTCGATGAGATCTTATTAGTTAGCATCGATGAAATCTGCGCGTCAGTTAAAGACATATTTGAAGACACACGTTCAATCCCGGAACCTGCTGGCGCATTAGCACTTGCCGGTTTAAAACAGTATGTCGCCAGAGAAGGAATAGAGAATCAGGAATTGGTCGCTATCTTCAGCGGCGCCAATGTCAATTTTGATCGCCTGCGTCATATCGCAGAATTAACTGCCTTGGGTGAAAATAAAGAGGCCTTAATCTCAATAATGATCCCGGAGCGCCCCGGTAGCTTTCGACATCTCTGCCATGACCTTGGTCCGCGCCTTATCACCGAGTTTAATTATCGCTATGCCGATAATAAAGATGCCTATGTATTTGCTGGTGTTCAACTTAAGCAAGGCGTCGAAGAAAAGAATAAATTGATCAATCAACTCAAGGAAAAAGGCTACAACGTCGTTGATCTCAGTAACGATGACGTTGCCAAGATGCATATACGCCACATGGTTGGCGGTCATGCACCACAAGCCGATGATGAAGTCATCTATCGATTTGAATTTCCTGAGCGATCCGGTGCCTTGCTACATTTCTTAACAGAAATGGGTGAACGCTGGAATATCAGTTTGTTTCATTATCGAAATCATGGTGCTGCCTATGGTCGTGTACTGATGGGTTTTCAAGTCAAAGAAAATGAACATGAAGAGTTTCAAAAGTTTGTTGATAAGTTAGGGATTCCGTATTGGGATGAGAGTGATAATCCTGCGTATCAGACTTTTTTGCGTTAAAAGGCTAGATGAAAAAGTTTTAATCGTTTTGCCGAAAACGATAAATCGCGATCTCGCCTAATAGATTAGGAAACAACTTCATTCCAAGACTACTTTGATGTTCATGATCAACTGTTGCGCGATTCAATATCTCAATGTTATTTGCAGCACATAAGTTTTCAAAATCGGTTAGCGTGCACAAATGAATGTTGGGTGTGTTGTACCATTCATAGGGTAATGTTTTTGATTTTGGCATATGTCCGGCTAATGCAAGTTGTATGCGGTTCTTCCAATGGCCCATGTTAGGGAAGGTGACAATGGCTTCGCGGCCAACGCGTGTCATTTCTTTTAATAGTTTGTCTGGATAGCGAATCGCTTGTAGCGTTTGTGTCATGATCACGTAATCAAACGTGTTTTTCTTGAATTCAGACAGGCCTTTATCCAGATCGGTCTGGATGACATCAACACCTTTATGAATACATTCCACAATATTTTCTTCGTCTATCTCAAGGCCGTAACCTTTAACCTCTTGATGTTCTTGTAGGTGCTCCATTAATGTTCCGTCACCACAACCCAAGTCAAGTACGCGTGAACCAGTTTTGATCCATTCAGCAATGAGAGACTGATCAGTCCTTAAGCTCATGAGATTCCAAGTCCTTCTGCAATTCGGTCAAGCGCGGTGCTTAAAACTTGATGATAACGCGGTATAGGCATTAGGAAAGAATCGTGTCCTTGTTTTGATTGAATCTCGATATAACTGACGCACTTATCGGCATCAAGCAAGGCACTGACGATCTCCTGTGAACGTTCGGGTGAAAAGCGCCAGTCACTGCTAAATGAGATAACCAGAAATTCTGCGGTAGCGGGTGCCATTGCTTTGGCTAAGCTACCCCCTGCATCACTAGCGGGATCAAAATAATCTAGCACCTTAGTTAATAGTAAATAACTGTTCGCGTCGAAACGACCAACAAACGCTCGGCCTTGATAACGTAAGTAACTTTCGATCTGGAATTCAGCTTCGTAACCAAACTTTATCTCGCCATCACGAAGTTCACGGCCAAATTTTTCATCAAGGGCATCATCTGATAAATAGGTTATATGCCCGAGCATTCTCGCCAGCATTAATCCAAGCTCAGGTTTATCATCTGTTTCATAATAATGCCCATCATTAAAATGACGATCAGATCTAATCGCCTGACGAGCGACTTCATTAAACGCGATGTTTTGCGTAGATAATTTAGGTGCTGCCGCAATGACGAAGGTATGCTTGAGTCGGTCTGGGTAGGCAATCGACCATTCTAGACATTGCATACCGCCAAGACTGCCACCAACAATAACGGCCCAAACATCAATGCCAAGTTGGTCGGCGAGCATGGCTTGAGTTTTAACCCAGTCTTTTACCGTAACGAGAGGAAAGTCAGGACCATAGGGTTTGCCAGTATCGGAGTTTGTGGTCAGCGGTCCGGTTGAGCCACTGCAACCGCCAATATTATTTGGGCTCACAACAAAGAAACGATTAGTATCTATAGCCTTGTTGGGTCCGATAGCGTTATCCCACCAACCCGGTTTTTTATCTTGCGGTGTGTGGTATCCAGCAACGTGATGATCACCGCTTAGTGCATGACAGATCAATATGGCATTAGAACGTTCTTTATTTAATTCACCATAGGTCTCATAAACAATATCAAAGCTATGCAATTCACTGCCTGAGGCGAGCGCCAGCGTCTCGCTAAAATGCGCTGTCTTTGGTTCAACCAATCCGACATTATCAACAGGTCTTGTGCTTTCTTGCATGTGTATTATTTTTGATTAAGGTCCAATTGAACGTTCTTGAAAACAGATTACATAATAAAAGTGACATATTAGAACTAAATTTGATCAGGTGCCATCTGATAAACTATTAAAGCAGTCGGGTAGTTGAGTGGGTTGTTTGATTCTCATTTGCTTATCTCTATGTCTCAGGCCGCTAATTAGTTCTATGTCAGACTGTTTAACGCTGAATTCATTCGCCAGGTAATTAATGATGTGTCGATTAGCCTTGTTGTCGACTGGCGGCACATTGATTCTTAATTTTAGCCTGACACCATGTAATTCCGTTATGGCATTCTCTTTTGCGCGAGTTTGAACATGAATGTTGAGCAGTAGATCTTTACCGCGCCATTCATAGAAGTTCACACTGTTAATAGGACAATTTTGCGCCCAAATCCATTAATGGTGAGACCAATAGTATGAGCATCAGCTGCAGAACAATAATGGCAATCATTGGCGAAAAATCAAATCCCCCCGCTGGTGGAATCAATCGGCGTGCCGGTTTTAAAATAGGCTCACTTAACTGATACATGATCACAGTAATCGGGTTATATGCGCCCGGATTCACCCAACTGATCACAATTTGTATAATGATGATAAACATATGTACGTAGATGACGGTTTTTAATAAGTTGGCAACGATCAAGAAAAACAACCCCGGTGGTGCCGGGATATGACCATTGCTGACCAATGCGATCATAATTATTTCCAAGCCTTGTAGAAATAACAGCAGGATAATTGATGGCCAATCAACACCAAGGTAACCTGGGATAAATCGACGTAAGGGTTTTATTGGTGGATTAGTTATCTTGACCAGAAATTGAGATAGAGGATTATAAAAATCAGCACGAACCCTAGCCAACAAGTAGCGTAACAATACTGCCAGAATATAAAGACCAAAGACGATCTCTATTAGATAAAGAGCAGCCTGGGCAAAATAGTTACCACCCATACTTATTCACTTAATAATTGTGATAATTCGATAGAGCGTTGCTCGGCTGCGCTCATAGCTTCCTTTACCAATTCTTCCAGCTTACCCTGTTGAAATGTGTTCAAGGCTTGCTCTGTTGTACCGCCGGGAGAGGTCACTTGTTTTCGCAGCTCTGCCAGATCAGACGCAGACAATAATGCCATCTTGGCGGCACCCAGTGCCGTCTCTATGGTTAATAACCTTGCATGCTCATTGCTTAGTCCCATCTCTGTTGCCGCCTTTTCCATTGCCTCCATAAAATAGAAGAAATACGCTGGGCCGCTGCCGGATAATGCCGTTACCGTATCCATCAGCTCTTCTTTATCCAGCCAGATCGCTGTTCCAACAGAACGCATCATGGCTTCAGCAGTATTCTTTTGTGTATCAGTCGTGTGCTCATTGGCAAATAAAGCGGCGGCACCGGCTTGGATCAAGGCGGGAGTGTTGGGCATAACCCGAATAATCGCAGTTGGCTCTTCTAGCCATTCTGCGAGGGAATGGAGTCTTACCCCGGCAGCGATAGAGATTAGCATCTTCGAGCTACCTTTCACTGCACTAGCAAGACTACTAACCACCTGATGCATCACCTGTGGTTTAACAGCGAGGACAATGACATCAGCATTGGCTATAGCCTCTTCGTTATTCTCCAAAGTGATTATACCAAATAGTTGAGCTATATTTTGACGTTGCTCCGCATCAGGATCTGTCGCCAATAGGCATTCTGTTTTTATGCCATTGTTAATTAGTCCACCGATCAGGCTGCGTGACATGTTGCCGCAGCCGATGAATGTTATGTTGCAATTTTCCATTTTTAACTAAATTAGTTTTATGTTTTGATTTTTATTATGCCAGTTTATCAATTTGATTGTTTTGTTACATCGCGCGGGCCAAATAATGCGGTACCAATACGAACGATTGTAGCGCCTTCTGCAATTGCCGCAGTCATATCTTGAGTTGTTCCAATAGAAAGCGTATCAAGATCGGGCCTGGATATGCTTAATTCCTGTAATTTTTGCTTCAAAATCGAAAAAGGGATTCTTTGCTCATTAAAGTTGCTCGTAGGGGCCGGTAATGACATCAAGCCGCGTATTTTTAATCGCTTAAATTGCTCAAGCTCAGTTATAAAATTATCAGCATCATCTAGCTTGATGCCTGCCTTGCTATCTTCGCCACTAATATTGATTTGAACACATATATTTAATGGTGCCAGAGACTCAGGCCGCAGCTCATTCAGGCGCCGGGCGATCTTGATCCTGTCTATGGTATGCACCCAATCGAAATGACTGGCAATTTGTCTGGTTTTATTTGATTGGATCGGGCCTATGAAATGCCAGATCAGGTCGTGGTCGTCAATCGCGTCGATCTTTTCCACGGCTTCCTGACAGTAATTCTCGCCAAAATGACGCTGGCCTTCACTAACAGCAACCATTATCTCATCAACACTTCGTGTTTTACTGACCGCTAGCAAGCACACAGATGAATCAAGACGATTGAATCGTTTTTCTGCTACGCTTATCTCATTACGTATATGGTCAAGGTTTTCGATAATTTTCATAAAAAAGAGGCTATTACGGTAGTCTATAATTTAAAATATCAGTAAGATTGATAATGTATGCGTGGTTGAACAATAATAATAGTTATAGTTTCTGGTTTGGCCCGTCTTGCATGTAAAAAATTAACAATAATATTGCAACATGCTTGGTCAATTATGTCATTACCTAGTGGGAGGTATAAATGGATATCGGTGAGCTCTTAGCCTTCGGTGTAAAAAATGGTAGTTCGGATCTGCATCTATCGGCAGGCGAACCCCCGATGATACGTGTTGATGGTGATATGCGTCGTATCAACGTCCCGACCATGGATCATAAAGATGTGCATGACATGGTTTATGACATCATGAACGACAAACAGCGCAAAGACTATGAAGAGTTTCTGGAATGTGACTTTTCATTTGAAATTCCTGGGCTGGCTCGTTTTCGTGTTAATGCCTTTAACCAGAATCGTGGCTCAGGTGCTGTATTTCGAACAATTCCTTCAGAAATTATGTCGTTAGAACAGCTTAATGCCCCAAAAATATTCGAACAAATTTCAGATACACCACGTGGCGTTGTACTGGTGACTGGCCCTACTGGTTCAGGCAAATCAACCACTCTTGCGGCTATGGTCAATCACAAGAATGAGACTGAATATGGACATATTCTTACCGTTGAAGATCCCATCGAATTTGTGCATGTCAGCAAAAAATGCCTGATCAATCAGCGCGAAGTACATCGCGACACACTCGGGTTTAACGAAGCATTGCGTTCAGCACTGCGTGAAGATCCTGATGTGATATTAGTTGGCGAAATGCGAGATCTGGAGACAATTCGATTGGCATTGTCAGCTGCTGAAACAGGTCACTTGGTCTTTGGTACGCTACATACTAGTTCTGCGGCAAAGACCATTGATCGTGTTGTCGATGTATTCCCAGCAGCGGAAAAAGATATGATTCGTGCGATGTTATCAGAATCACTGAAGTCCGTTATCTCACAGACATTATTGAAAAAAGCGGGTGGTGGTCGTGTAGCCGCACACGAAATCATGATGGGCACACCTGCTATTCGTAACCTGATTCGTGAAAACAAAATCGCACAGATGTATTCCGCTATTCAAACGGGACAAGCCCATGGCATGCAGACGCTAGATCAAAACCTGCAACAGCTTGTGCAGAAGAATGTGGTGACTCGGCAAGAAGCCATATCGAAATGTGCAAATAAAGATAATTTCTAAAACAATTATTAAGAATTCCTGATTCAGGAGAGGGCGAATGGAAAGAGAACAGGCGATAAAATTTATGCGCGATCTTCTCAAGCTAATGATTGAGAAGGGAGGTTCCGATTTATTTATCACAGTTGGATTCCCGCCGGCAATGAAGATACACGGCAAGATGACACCGATTTCCAAGACTCAACTCACACCGGAAAATACCAAAGCTTTGGCTTATGCTGTTATGAATGACAAACAGCTAAAGGAATATGAAGCGACCAAGGAATGTAACTTTGCAGTAGCGCCTGTAGGCATAGGCCGTTTCCGTGCCAATGCGTATATCCAACAGAGCTTTTGTGGTTTGGTTATGCGTGTTATCGAAACCGATGTGCCAAATCTGGATAAGCTTGGCTTACCAGAAGTATTGAAAGATGTGGTGATGACTAAAAATGGGTTGGTTATCATGGTCGGTGGTACCGGTTCTGGTAAATCGACATCACTAGCAGCAATGCTTGATTATCGAAATGCCAATACCTATGGCCATATTATTACGATTGAGGATCCAATCGAGTATGTTCACCCTCATAAAAACTGCATCATTATGCAACGTGAAGTCGGCGTCGATTGTGATGATTGGGAAATAGCGTTAAAGAATACTCTGCGTCAGGCACCCGATGTCATTTTACTGGGTGAGATACGAGATAAAGAGACCATGGAATTTGGTATCGCCTTTGCTGAAACAGGTCACTTGGCTATGGCGACTTTGCATGCGAATAGTTCTAACCAGGCATTGGATCGTATTATTAACTTTTTCTCAGAAGAACGTAAAATGCAGTTGTTAATGGACTTGTCACTCAACTTGAAAGCGGTTATATCACAACGCTTATTAAAGACCATCGATGGTAAAGGACGTGCCGCTGCGATCGAAATTTTGCTCAATTCACCCTTGATTTCAGATTTGATCCTTAAGGGTGAAGTGCACGAGATCAAGAACATCATGTCGAAATCTAATGAGCTGGGTATGAAGACCTTTGACCAGGCGCTATTTGATTTGTTCGAAGAAGACAAGATTACACTTGAAGATGCTTTACGTTCTGCTGATTCAATGAATGAGTTGCGCCTACGAATTAAACTGGAAGGAAAAGCAGCGAAAGGAGGAGATGCATTGGATGGATTTGAGCATCTTAGCCTTGAAGAGTCTGATGATGAATCCGGCATGATGCGTTAGTCTGCCCGACATACTTCATTGAACAAATAATAAAAAAGGTAGCGTTAATATTCCATGGATATCACACCGTATTTAAAACTGATGGTTGAAAAAGAAGCATCGGATCTTTTTCTCACAACTGATTCTCCAGTCAAAGTGAAGATGGAAGGCAAGTCGACTTCTGTTGGTAAAACAATATTAACCGGTGAGCTAACGAAGGCTGCTGCTTACGGCATAATGAATGAAAAGCAGATTGCAGAGTTTGAAGATAGATTAGAGTGTGATTTTGCTATCCCCTTAGCTGACCAAGCCCGTTTTCGAGTCAATGTATTTCGCCAGCGCGGTGAGGTTGGTATGGTGTTACGCCGTATTCCAAATGAAATTCCGACCATAGCCGAGCTTGGTGTGCCTGAGATTTTATCAGAAATGATTATGAACAAACGTGGTCTCATCTTAATGGTTGGTGGAACTGGCTCCGGTAAATCAACGACTCTGGCCGCAATGATAAATCATCGTAATGCGAACATGTCAGGTCACATTCTAACGATTGAAGACCCGGTCGAATTTAGCCACCCAAACCTCAAATCAATCATCAACCAACGTGAAGTTGGGGTAGATACTCAATCCTATGCGAATGCGCTAAAGGCCTCTTTGCGTGAAGCACCTGATGTGATTCTAATTGGTGAGATTCGAGACAGAACCACAATGGAAGCTGCTCTAGAACTGTCTAATACGGGACACTTGGCGATATCTACACTACATGCGAATAATGCCAATCAGGCGATGGAACGTGTCATCAACATGTTTCCACAAGATATGCATAAACAACTATTTATGGATTTGTCATTGAATATTCGTGCGGTTGTATCACAACGGCTGGTATTAGCTGTCGATGGTAAACGCTGTGCTGCAATTGAGATTTTAGTCAACACACCGCATATCCAAGAATTGATCCTGAAAGGTGATATCGATGAGCTCAAAGTCGCAATGGCTGAAAGTGGTCAAAGAGGCATGCAAACCTTTGATGCGGCATTATTTGATTTATATAAAGAAGGACGAATAGAGCTGGAAGAGGCATTGAATAATGCTGATTCAAGAACCAATCTAGAGAACAAAATCAGTTTTGGTTAATAAACAATAAAATTAGTTATAAAAAAGGGGCTTATAGCCCCTTTTGCGTTAATAAGACTAAAAAACTACCCATAAAAGAAGCTAGAGCGCTTTTTTAATTCAAGGTATTGAGGTTTTCATTGAGAGAATTTATTCGACATCCAACATCAGTACCTTTTCAGCTTGATAAGCTGGATAGCGAGGTGTCGCATGGCATTAATACTTTAAATAATGTCAGTTTTGGTGGTGTGTCATGTTTATGTTCCGAGCCTATAGAAAAAGGTAAGACGGTGAAAATGAAGGTTAATTGCATTAACCCCAATTTTGAGATCACCGGCAAGACGGTTTGGTGTCGTGCGACAAATAATCAATATGAGATAGGGATAGAATTTATTGTTAGCAAAGATACGATTTTCCATTTGCGTATGGTTGAGCAGATTTGTCATATTGAGCATTACCGAAACGAAATTTTGCATAAAGAAGCTCGAGTATTAAGTAGTGAAGAGGCTGCCAGCGAATGGATAGAAAAATATGCAGGTAATTTTCCAGAGGGATGATTAATAATGAATGACACATTGAAACGCGAAAAGCTTACATTTTAAAAAGTGCTTTTTAAAATATTTGTAATTTTAATTTCGGAAAGTTTATATAGACTAGTTATATGAACGTGTTTCAATCACGACGACAGTTTTTACAATACGCCATGCTTGGATTAAGCAGTATGGCAATTCCCACTTTGGCGAATGCTAATAAGCTTGCTGCTACCAGTTTAATCAAAGAAACATTGCTTGATAAAAACCTCAATATTGAAATACCGAGTGGTAGTATCATTCGACAGATAGCCCAATCAAGCCTACCCGTTATTAACAATGAACCGTTCGTTTGGCATGGAGCACCCGATGGCGGGGCTTGTTTCGCCACAGCAGATGACGGCTGGGTCTATGTCTCCAACAGTGAGATGAAAAACAAGAAAGGCGGCGCTAGTGCCATCAGGTTTAATAGCAAGGGTGAGATTGTTGATGCCTACCCGATATTAAATAACACATCGCGTAATTGCGCGGGTGGTAAGACGCCATGGAATACATGGTTATCCTGTGAAGAATCAGGAGACCATGGACAGGTCTATGAATGTGACCCCGCAGGAAAACAAGCAGCAGTAGTAAGACCAGCAATGGGAAGCTTTAATCATGAAGCAGCGGCGATAGACCCGGGCAGCGATTATGTTTACTTGACCGAAGATGTAAAAGACGGTTGTTTCTATCGCTTCAAGCCGCACAAAAGAAATGATCTGTCGGAAGGTATTCTTGAAGTCGCAGTCCCAAACAAAAATGTATTATCCTGGAAGACAATAGACGATCCCTTAGCGCAAGCAAAACCGACACGTTATCAAGTTATGGAGGCTGCACGTTTTAAAGGCGGCGAAGGTATTGTTTATCACAACCAGCAGATATTCTTTACAACAAAGATCGATAACGTCGTGTGGGCATACCATACCCAGACCTATTTAATCTCCAAGGTCTATGATGCGAGTTATTACTCACTTCCCTTACTAACTGGTGTTGATAATATTGAAGTCAGTCAGTCAGGCGAACTCTTGATCGCAGAAGACGGTGGCAATATGCAAATTATTGCTTTAGATAATAGCTATCAACCGCATGTGCTTGTTGATGTTCACGGACAAGACAGATCAGAAATTACCGGCCCTGCTTTTTCTCCAGATGGTAAACGCTTGTACTTTTCTTCACAGAGAGGGGAAACAGGTCGAGATAAAGATGGGATAACGTATGAGATTAGCTTTACTAATTAAAATAAAAAAAAAGCCCGGATAACCGGGCTTTTTTAATATTACAGCTGCAAACGATTTATAGACTACCTTCGTTTTCTGAAAGATAAGCAGCAACACCTTCAGGGCTTGCTTGCATTCCTTTATCACCTTTATTCCAGCCAGCAGGACAAACTTCACCATGCTCTTCATGGAACAATAAAGCGTCAACCATACGGATCATTTCATCAACGTCACGACCTAATGGCAGGTCATTAACTACTTGATGTCTGACTACACCATTGGTGTCAATCAGGAAAGATCCACGATAAGCAACGGCACCGTCTGGAGTCTCAACATCATAGTCTTTACAGATACCATGTGTCAGATCAGCAACCAACGGATAAGCAACTTCACCTATGCCGCCTTTGTTTATTGGCGTGTTACGCCATGCGTTGTGGGTAAAGTGAGAATCGATAGAAACACCTATAACCTGAGTATTACGTTTTTCAAATTCAGGAATTCGTTTACTAAAAGCAATTAACTCAGATGGACAAACAAAGGTGAAATCCAGAGGATAAAAGAAGATAACAGCATTCTTGCCTTTGATTTGTTCTTTCAGATTAAATGCATCAACGATAGTGCCATCAGCTAATACAGCAGGGGCGGTGAAATCAGGTGCTTCGCGACCAACTAATACAGACATTAATAATACTCCTTAGAGATGTTTATGGATTTATAGGGTTAAAGCTTGATATTCGGTTTAGAAAGCAAGCTTTTAAATACGTCTCATACTAAATAACGAAGCGTATTATTACAGAGATTGACTGTTTTTAGAATAGGTCTAAAAAGTTAAGTGCATTAGTTCCCGTGAGAGGCTTTGTCTAAGACAAATAGCGTTATTAATTAATGACTTACCTTAATTGACTATCTTTGCTGCCACGGCGATTGATGCCGGTGAAAGCGACTTTCTTCTTATCAAGTTCAGATTGGCAATGGACACAGAAACGAACGCCGGGGATGGCTTCTCGACGTGCTGGTGGTATCTCAGCATCACATTCTTCGCAATGCGTTAAGCTCTCGCCCACAGGCATTTCGCTACGCGCCTGTTTGATCGCGTCTTTGATGCTTGCATCGATTTGTTCTTGAACGGCTCCTTCAGGGGCCCAACCGGTTGCCATTGTCTTTTCCTGCTGAATCTATTGGATTATTAAAAGTAGGCTAATTGTTGGGTTTGTGCAAGTTTCGGTCGAATGATTTGGCTATTTGAATGTTGATTTTGCCTTGTTCGGAGAGTCACTTTTCTTTACGTGGCCGAAGAAAAGTAACCAAAAGAAAGATCACCTTGATGACTTACCCCGCGGGTACCTTCGGCATTGTTTTATTTGTTTCGACACGCACATACGTATTCATCGGTTTTGTCTCCTGATTCGCTTTACTTCCTGTATCCATGCAGTCGTGTCCTAATGCGCTTAGCTATATCCATGTAGCTCAATCGAGAGATAAAACAGCAGCTCAGTAGGTTATAAGGAGAAATGAAAAGATCAATCGACACTGCCCCTTTTGATTTTAACGTTTCCTTGGAAAGAAAAAATTACTGCCATAAAAAGTATGTCGTGGTAGAAGATCGGGGCCTTCATATACGCTTTTGACATCGGATACTGAATAGACTGCGGTATTATCGAGCTCTTTAATTAATTTGATGATGTTTGGAACATTGCGCCGTTTTTCGATAATAAACATTAATTCAATCAGTTTGTTATCACCCATGTCGCCATCAACTGATACGACCTGAAACCCTTTATGGCGTAACTTTTCTGCGAGAATGTCGCGATTGAATTAAAGGCAGCGGATAAGTTCATTACCAATGGCGAAATGATTTTCAATCAACATGCCGACATAATTACCAACCGAAAAGCCACCGGCATAAGCTAATGTCAGGTACCATTGGTCGAGGTGTTTAAAAACCTGACCTGCCGCAATAAGCCAAATGATGATTTCAAAAAAACCAATAAAAGCCGCTAGAAATTTGTTGCCGCGAAACATGTGAATAGTACGAATGGTACCAAGAGAAACATCCGTGACTCGGGCAAGAAAAATGATTACTGCTAATAAATAGGGCATTTGTGCTAATGAATCATACATAGGATGGCGAGCTACTCAGAGGAAGGTTGGCTACCCTACTGTAATTCGCACAATCCCACAACGATACCAAATGCAATTCTAGGATAAGGTGACTGATTTAATTAATCAGGTGTTTGTGATAATCCTTGGCCAAATATATGAATTCAAAAAGGTTCAGTGTCGATTGATTATCTTATATACTGTTACTTCAATATAAACCCACGATCTTGTAGATACGCTTTCATATGTGGTCTGGCTTCTTTTACTAACATGCCTGCAATTTGTTCACTCCATGTTGTTTCTTTTGTTCCGCCGGTTCTGCTTCGATAGTATTCGCGGATTTGTTTATCGTATTCGGAAATGGTTTTTGTATCGTTGTTGTCTTGATAGCGGTCTGTTTTTAAAACAACGGATAATGGCAGTCTTGGTTTTGTTTCCGGGTCTTGTGCGGGATAACCAAGACACATGCCGAAAACTGGGTAGACTAATGTTGGTAGCTCAAGTAAATCAGAAACTTCGGCAATATTGTTACGGATGCCGCCGATATAAACGCCTTCTATACCAAGAGATTGTGCAGCGGTCATAACATTCTGAGCAAACAATGCGACGTCTACGGTCGCAGTTATAAACTGTTCTGTGTAGCCAGATTCCATTTTACTGTTGTGCATATCACAGACTAATTTATGCCGATTCATATCTGCACAAAATACTAGAAATCTTGCTGCGCTTGCGACATAGGGTTGGCCACCAGCTAAGTCGACTAACTGGTTTCGTTTGATCTTATCTTCGACTTGAATCACGGTGCAGGCTTGAATAAAACTGGATGTTGCTGCTGCCTGGCCGCATTGTATTAATTTATCAAGTGTGTCTTGAGCAATTGCTTGATCTGTAAACTTACGCACTGAACTGCGTGATTGTAATAGTTTGATTACTTCATTCATAAAATTATTTCTTAATTAATTGTGATGACTCGATATAACTCGTGGCCACTATCATAATACTTTTTTTCAAACGGACTGATAAAATCGGTTACTTCAATACTATCTAGTCGTACTTTTTTATTGGTTACTATTTCCAATGCTTGTTTAAACTCTTCTGCGTAGATCCGCCAATTGGTTCTTAATTCAATTTGATCACAGAGACTGATCATTTCTGGAAAGACAGGGTGTCCATGCCAGCGGCGTTTTAATTGGTCTTTTTTTGGCCACGGATTCGGGTAAAGCAGATAGTGTTTTTTAATATTCCAGTTTGATTGTTTAATCATTCGCCAGATGTCAATGACATCGGCTCTTATTAATATCAAATTATCTTTATCATAAAAGTTATCATTTGATATAAATTTATCAAGGCGCTTTTCCGATTTGTCGATACCAACTATTAATACATCAGTATTTTGTTCAGCTAAATGGTAACTACTTTCACCGGTGCCACAGCCAGAGTCGAGTATGATTGGCAGGTTTAGATTATTTATTATTTCATTCGCTTTATGAAAAATTTCTGCACTAAACGGTCGGTAAGGTTTTCTGAAAGGATTGGCGAGATGTTTTTGTATACTGTTTTCTAGATCTTTATGAACGCCGGATTGGTTGCTGCTAACGATGCTTGACTTAATGGTCATTAAGCGTGGCCTTCGTTACTGGAATTGGATAACGGTCTCTGCTTCGAACACGGGGCCATCGACACAGACGCGTTTCATTGCTGGGCCTTTGTCTGTTTCTATGAGCACGGTACAACCGGCGCAACCACCTACAGCACAGGCCATGTATTCTTCTAAAGATACCTGACAAGCTAAATTATATTCTTTTGCCAGTTGCGCTACTGCTTTTAACATCGGTGTAGGGCCGCAAGTAAAGATTTCGACTTCTTTACGTTCATCTTCATCAAGCTCATCTAACCAATGTCGCGTTAAGTCTGTCACGTAACCGTTGAAACAGCCGGGATAATCTTGCCGGCTGGTCAAGCGTGAGGGTATGCCCCAGTCATCCAGTAAAGGCATTGATGCAATCACATCGGCTGGCATTTCTTTTACCATGATTTGTGAGGGGCGGCTTTTAAATGGGAACGGTATTTCAGATCCCATAATAACCAATGGGCTAATATCCTTTGCAGTGTTCTTGATATGTTCTGCAAGGAACACCATTGGTGGAATACCAACACCACCACCGATTAGCAAAGGTCTTTTTTTATAACCATCCATTTTGAAAGATTGACCAATAGGGCCAATCAAATCGATCTTATCGCCTATCTTTCTTCTTGATAATAAGTCTGTGCCTTGACCATGTACTTTATAAAGTACATCAATAGTTTTGCTTTTAGGATTACTGCGCATGATCGACATAGGTCGTCGCATGTAGAGAGCCGGGTCACATTGCATATGAATAAAATGTCCGGGTTTGGCATGTGCTGCCGTTTCTGGTGCTTGCAGGCGCATATGATATTGTCCGTCGGCATATTCGTCTTGCGATAATAGTTCGGCTTGTTCTACATAGAGTGTGTTACGTGTGGCGGGATGCGTCATTGTCGGTATTTTTAGTTTTTATTAAATACAACATTACCATTATATAGAGTGTGGGTAACCTGTCCGGGCAATTCCCATCCTTTAAACGGTGTGTTCTTTCCGGCACTGTGTAGCGAGGCTTGGTCGACATTATTACTCGAATCTAAATCGAGTATACATATGTCTGCGTCACTTCCTGCAGCTAGTGTGCCTTTATTAATGCCGAGTATATTTGCCGGTTGTGAGGTTAATGCTGCGATCGCTTGTTCCAGTTTTATTTCTTTACGATTAACCAGATGTAACATCAGTGGCAATAAGTGTTCAATCGTTGAGGCCCCTGCTTCGGTTTGACTAAACGGTGCTGCTTTAGCATCGGCATCGTGTGGCTGGTGATCAGAGCATACCGCTGCGATGACGCCTTTATTAATGCCTTCTATTAATCCTTTGCGATCACGTTCGTTGCGTAATGGTGGTTGTAAGTGACAATCACTGTTGTAATCGGCGATATCCATTTCTGTAAGGTGAAGATTACAAATCGAAACATCGGCAGTTACAGGCAGTCCTTGTTCTTGTCCTGCTGCAATCATAGACACGCTACGTGCAGTTGATAGCCTACAGAAGTGTGCCTTTACTTGTGTTTGTTCAACTAATAACAATGCACGGCTAAGCGCGACCGTTTCAGCGGTTTCAGGTATGCCCGGAAGCCCAAGCCGAGTACTGACCGGACCTTCGTGCACAACACCGTTATTTTTTAATGAGTAATCTTCAGCGAAAAAATAAACAGTCAGTCCACAACTGTGTGCGTATTCGAATGCACGCCTTAATACCTCTGTGTTTTCAATCGGTGCGAGACCATTGCTAACGCCTATACAACCTGCCCGTCTTAGCGTATCCATTTCTGCCAGATGTTCACCCTTCAAACCAAGTGTGAGCGCCGCTAAGGGATAGACATTGGCTCGGTTGGCATCTCGTGTACGTTGATGAATTAGATCGACAACAGCTGTCGTATCTATAACCGGTTTTGTATCAGGTGGACAGCAGATAGAGGTGATGCCGCTGCTATTAGCCGCATAGCATTCCGACTGAAATGTTGCCTTATGCGCATAGCCTGGTTCACGTAAGCGAGCGCAAAGATCGACCAGACCAGGCAAGACGACCTTATCTTTGGCATCGATTTGCAGATCACTTTCAAAACCATCTGGTTTCATTTTAAGGCTGACGATTTTTCCATCAACGATATAGAGGTCTTGCTTACCATCTAATTTTTTAGCTGGGTCGAGAAGTCTCCCATTTTCAATAACAATACGCATGGATACTCCTAAAAAGGCCTTTTTTGCACGATTGCTGCCTTGCACTCACGTAAAAATCACTGTTTTTATAAATACCCATCACGCAAGAGTACCCGAGTCTTCAGGGCTTCGCCCCATGGTCATCGCCATGACGGCCATACGCACGGCGATACCATGACTGACTTGTTGCAGGATGACAGAGCGTTCGCCGTCGGCGACATCTGAAGCTATTTCTACACCGCGGTTAATTGGGCCAGGATGCATAACAATGACATCTGACTTTGCTTTTTCCAGTCGCTTGCTAGTTAGGCCGTAGCGTTGAAAGTATTCATACTCGCTAGGCAACAAGGCACCACGCATCCGTTCTTTTTGCAGACGCAACATCATTACGACGTCTACTCCGTTCAGGCCTTCATCCATATCATGAAAAACCTGTACGCCCAGATTCTCAACATCTTTTGGAATCAGCGTCTGCGGTGCAATAATGCGTGTTTCAAGCACACCCAGTGTACTTAAGGCGTGTATCTCCGAGCGTGCAACGCGTGAATGCAAAATATCTCCAACGATAGCGACTCGCAGGTTTTCAAAGGTTTTTTTATGTCGACGTATGGTAAACATGTCCAGCATTGCTTGAGTAGGATGGGCATGACGACCATCACCGGCATTAATAACACTGATGTGAGGTGCGACTTGTGTGGCGATGTAATGAGCGGCACCGCTATTGGCATGGCGTACAACAAACATATCGCAATGCATGGCTTCAAGCGTATGTAAGGTATCGCTAAGTGTCTCGCCCTTACTCGTTGCCGAGGTAGAAATGTTAAGGTTAAGAATATCTGCGGACAGTCTTTTTGCAGCAAGCTCAAAGGTAGTGCGTGTGCGTGTACTAGGTTCAAAGAATAAATTGGCGATGGTCTTGCCGCGTAATAAAGGGACTTTTTTTACAGCTCTTTCGCCGACACTGGCAAACGATTCGGCGTGATCAAGAATACTTCGGAGTAATGATTGGCTAAGACCTTCTGTAGTAAGAAAATGCTTCAGGTTGCCGTTTGTGTCGAGTTGAATTTTGTTTCCAGTCATCCCGTTTTTTGTGTTCCAGTACTTCTAACAGTATCTATTGATATTGTCAGTGGCTCTGGGCCAAGGAGCTTAACATGTTCCTCTGCATTCACAGCAATAGTTTTTCCAATTATATCAGGCTGTATCGGCAGTTCCCGGGTATTGCTGCGGTCAATTAATACCGCCAGAGTAATACTCGCAGGTCGACCATAATCAAAAATCTCGTTCATTGCCGCTCTAATAGTACGCCCTGTGTAGAGTACGTCATCTACGAGGATAATATGTCGATCATTAATATCTACGGGTAATTGGCTAGGACTCACTGCCGGATGCATACCCAAGGTACTGAAATCATCGCGATAAAATGCGATGTTTAATTCTCCCAGAGGATCTTTGTATTCGAGTTGTTGGTGTAATCGATTGGCTACCCATGCCCCGCCGGTTTTAATGCCGATCATTAATGGTGCAGCGTAGTTATTGGAACTGGTATGAGACTGGATGGCGGTCGCCATCACGCTTAATAATTGCTTAACATCGGTCTCATCTGACATGGGCCGCTAGTGTTCCCTATTTGCCTCGGTTTGTCGATGATTCTGATCAATATTTTCGCTTAACCATGTCTCTAGAATCAGTCTGGCTGCAACGGCATCTAAATCGCGAGTTGATTTTAGTTCTCGTCTGGCTTCATAGGAGGAAAGTTGCTCTTCAATCAATTCTACCGGCAGTTTAAAACGACCTTCCAATTGTCGTCCAAATCTCTCTGCGGCGTCTGTCATTTCTTGCCTGTCACCCTCAAGCGTAAAGGGATGGCCGACAATTAATTTGTCAGGTCGCCATTCTTCGATGAGATGCTCAATTTTTCCCCAATTTGGTTTTTTGTTAACAACTTTAATGATTTCAAGTGCAGTAGCCGTCGCCGTAATCGTTTGACCAATGGCTGATCCTATTCGTTTTGCACCGTAATCGAAGCAGAGTAGCGTCTGATTTTTCACGCGTGACCAATATCCAGAGATAGTTTTTCAATATCAATGCCCATGTGGCTCACCGCAGTGTTCCAACATTGATCGAAAGGCGTTTTGAATATTATTTCACTATCCGCTGGGCCAGATAGCCAGGCATTATCCATGATTTCTTGTTCGAGCTGTCCTTCGGCCCAACCTGCATAGCCTAATGCGATAAGTGATTCTGTGGGGCCATCTCCAGCAGCTATTGCTTCAAGAATATCCTTCGAGGTTGTTACACACATTTCATCCGAGATGATGATTGATGAATCCCACTCGTTATTTGTTTGGTGCAAAATAAATCCTCGGTCTGTATGGACTGGACCACCATGGAAGATCGTTTTGCCCTTGGCATCCTGATTATTGGTGGGAATATCCATCTGTTCAAAGATTTCACCAAGATCGATATCCAAGGGTTTATTAATTACTATGCCCATAGCGCCTTCTTCATTATGTGCACAGATATAGGTCACAGATTTTTCAAAGTTGGGGTCTTTGAGGCTGGGCATTGCTATTAAAAAATGACTGGTTAGATTTGTTTGCTGCATACTAAATAGTATTAGCGGTAATCCGGATTTTCACAAGTATTGTCTTTAGGGCCTCTTTTAAAATGTACTTTTCCGCGATTTAACATGCCTTTAATTTAAAGATATTCATGGTAGCTGCGTCAGCGCTGTATTCGAATACCGGTAGGGCAGGATCTCCTCATGCATTATTGATGTACTGTGCTTATCGGCTTTGGCTTCCTACATCCATGCGATGCTTACTTACACACACGGAAAAAATCACTATTTTTAGAAATAGCCTTTATCTAAAGCCTTTATTATTTATAAATTGCCAAGTACGCATAATATGTAAAATATCTGTTTCGTCCTTGATGTGTTGTGGGAAGGCGCCATAGGGGGCTGCAAGCTCTACGATTCTAATTGCTGCATCATCCAGGATTTTTTTGCCGGAAGAGCGGCGGATGGTAATTTCATTTATGGAACCATCCGGGTTCAAGGCGACATCCAGTATCAGACTGCCTGACAAGCCCTGCTTACGTGCTTGTTCCGGGTAGTTAATATTACCAACACGCTCTACTTTTGAGCGCCAGGCCTCCATATAGGCTGCATATTTGTATTCTTTTGTTGTCGCTGAAATAAATTTGCGTCTGGGGCGTTTTGCTTTTGCCTCCATTTTTCGGCGAATCTCTGCACTTAAAGAAGCTATTTTGAAACTGTTGGTTAATAACTCTGTAGCTGAGGGTGTTCTGGGTTTTTTGATTGTTTTTTTGACGCGTGTCTTTTTTTGTTCTGGCGTGCTCTGTGTTTCTGTTGTTTTTATATCTTGGGTTTCAGCGACCTGTTTTACCTTACTAGGTTTGTCCACTTTTTCAGCCAGTGAGTCCGGGCTTTTGATATCTTCAACAGCGATCTTTTCAATGACATCCTTTTTAACCGGAGCAGGATCAGGGACTTCAGCCTCAGCTGATGCAGGTTCGGTTGGTTGTGGTGGTTGTGCCTCAATCGGCGGTGGTGTTGTTATTTCGGGTTTTGGGTCTGGAAAAGGAGCTGGCATTGGTGCCGCTGGATTCATCACTTCGTCAACGTTACCACCTCCCTCAAGATTGGCCTGAGCCAACATGTCCGCTTCTTTGGGTTCAACACTCTTTTGTTGAACCATCACGATCTCCATTGAATTGTAACGCGCGCGTGATCGATCTTCCTCAATAAAAGTAATGCCGAGGATAATCAAGGCATGGATTAAAATAGCGAGACTTAAGGTCAAGCCAAATCGATCTAGCGGGGTAATTATGGGTCCAACGGATTGTGCTGCTGCCACGTCTAAAGTTGCTTACCGATAGGTGAGTGAGTTATTACAATTAACAATGTTATTGTGCCTGTTTGTGTTTTTCCAAAACGTCCATCAGCTGCCCGCTGATATCGATATTATACAGGCTATCCAATTCACGAATACAGGTCGGGCTGGTGACGTTGATCTCTGTTAAATAATCACCAATCACATCCAATCCGACGAAGAATAGCCCCATCTCACGGAGTTTTGGGCCAACTTGCTGGCATATCCAGCGGTCACGTTCTGATAGTTCAATGCCCTTGCCACTGCCGCCGCGTGCGAGATTTCCCCTGAATTCACCCTTACCAGGTATTCTTGCGAGCGCATACGGGACAGGTTCACCGTTGATTAACAATATCCGTTTATCACCGGCCGAGATTTCAGGCAGATATTTTTGCGCCATGACATAGCTGGTTTCGTTTTTAGTGATGGTCTCCAGTATGACATTTGTATTTGGATCTGAGGCACTAACTCGAAAAATACCTTGTCCGCCCATCCCATCTAACGGCTTTATAATCGTATTCTCATGTTGAGCGATAAAATCAATTAATACAGTCATGTCACGACTAACCTGGGTCGGTGCGATACAGTCAGGAAAGTGTGTAATAAAAAATTTTTCATTAACATTTCTCAGTGCTGCTGGGCTATTTACGACAATGCTGCCAAGCCGTTCGGCATGTTCCAGAATGTAGGTAGAGTAGATATATTCGAGATCAAAAGGTGGATCCTTACGCATTAATATTATGTCAAGACTAGACAGATCCTTGGTTCTTGCCTCAGATAAGGTAAACCACTGCTCAGGATTCTCTTCTACCTTGAGCGATTGCAAGTTAGCCATTGGCACATCATTATTAATAAAAAGATCTTTTTGCTCCATATAGTGAATGTCCCAGCCACGTTTCTGTGCGGCTAGCAGCATGGCAAATGAGCTGTCTTTTTTAATAGTGATCCCGCTAATGGGATCCATGACGATACCGAGTTTCATTACATTCAATTTCTGTTAAATGAAGCAACTATAAATTGCTTTCTGAAAAATATCCAAAGTGTATGATAATAAAATCAATTAACACACTATTTAATCAATAACGCACAGTGAAGACACTAAAAATAGCGACACGCAATAGTCCCCTCGCCCTATGGCAGGCTGAGCACGTCAAACAACAGTTAATAGACCTCCATCCAGATTTGAATGTTGAGTTGGTGAGTATGACAACAGAAGGAGATCGGTTTCTTGATGCGCCACTGATTGCTGTTGGAGGGAAAGGGTTGTTTATCAAGGAACTTGAACAGGCGTTATTAAATGGGGAAGCCGATATCGCGGTGCATTCTATGAAGGATGTAACCATCGATTTGCCTGATGAGCTCGCCATGCCGGTGATATTGAAACGCGAAGATGTGAGAGATGTGTTTATTTCTAACAACTATAAACAGATTGAAGATCTTCCAGATGGTGCTGTTTTAGGCACTTCAAGCCTGCGTCGTCAATCACAAGTAAAAGCGCTACGCCCGGGGATAGAGCTAAAAGACCTACGGGGGAACGTGGGTACGCGTTTGCGCAAACTGGACGATGGTGAATATGATGCCATCATGCTCGCCGCTGCAGGAATCATTCGGCTTGGTTTAAAAAAACGAATCACTCAGTTAATACCCGAATCAGTTTTGTTGCCTGCCATTGGACAGGGCGCTATTGGTATTGAATGCCGTGCCGGGGATGATGATGTCCTTGAATTGATTGCAGCAGTTAATGATCGTGAAACATCACTTTGTGTTGAAACAGAACGCGCCTTTAGCCGTCGTCTTTTCGGTGGTTGCCAATTGCCCATTGCGGGACAGGCTTCGATCAAGGGTAATCAGATAAATCTGGTTGGATTGGTTGCAAGAATAGATGGTAGTGAAGTGATTAAATCTGAGCTTAGCGGTGGTATAGAAAAGCGTGATGAGATCGGCGCAGCATTAGCAGAGAGTTTATTAGCACGTGGTGCTGATGATATATTAAAAGAACTCCTGCATTAATCGTGAGTGTAACCCTAGACAAAAAACGAATATTAGTAACCAGGCCAAAGCATCAGGCTGGTCATTTATGTGAATTAATTACTGCACAAGGGGGGCAAGCTATTGCTTTCCCGACTATCGAGATTCAGCCGGTAAAAGATCTCGACAAAAACCTCTCAAGGAGTAATGCACTTTCTGAATATGATTTTGTCATTTTTGTTAGTCGTAATGCGGTAAAACTAGCCTTTGATCATTACCTAAATCTGGCGAGTCTGCCCGAGCACATCACGGTTTTTGCCATAGGTGCCGGGACAGCAGAGGCCCTGTCTGACTTGAAGATTATGAATGTAATTCATGCTGGTGTGCAGGCCGACAGTGAAGCATTATTACATTTGTCAGAAATGCAGAAAGAAAGGCTGACGGGTAAAAAAGTACTGATTATCCGGGGTGTTGGTGGTCGCGAATATTTAGCAGATAATTTAAAGAAACGTGGTGCATCAGTTGATTATGCTGAGGTATATAAACGCTGTTTACCTGGATATGATGTTAAGAATAGTCATAAAATATGGCAAGATATAAAGCCTGATGCGATTGTTATCACTAGTAATGACGGCCTTAGTAATCTGCTGCGTCTGGTTCCAGAGACCGATCAGCCGCAATTATTTGCTACGCCTTTAGTTTTAATGTCAGCTCGAAGTGATAACCTTGCTAAAGAATTAGGCTTTGTCTCAGTTACGGGTATTGCCATAGAAAAAAATGATGAAGGTCTTTTGTCAGCACTTTTAGACCTTCTAGGAGAATAGGAATTAATGAGTGAAGAAATAGAAGGCAAGGCATTGGAAAAAGAAGAAGATAATGAGCCTGTAATGGCTGAAGAAGTTAAAACTAAAAAGAGTGGTAATAAAATTTATTTAATTTTACTGCTGCTTTTTATTGTTATTTTTTCCGGTGCATTTTATTACGGTCATCAACAAATCGTCATGCTTGAAGAAAAGTTTGCTTCAACAAGCTCTATCGAAGAGCGCATTCTTTCCGACGTTGATAAGCGTAATAAACAATCAAGTTCTACTTTTCTTGAACTTAGAAATAAACTGGATGAATTGACAACAAATCAGGATATGTTGGCGGCGGCGGTTAACCAACCTGTCGAGAAACAGATTCATATCAATGAAGATTACGCGCTTGCTGAAGTTGAGCACCTGTTAATTATCGCCAGTTACAATCTTCAACTTGATCACGATGTAGCAACTGCGTTGGCAGCTATGGAAGCAGCAGACGCGAGATTGAATGGTCTGCGTGACCCCATAGTATTGAGTGTGCGCGAACAGTTAACCGCAGATATGAATGAGCTTCGATCATTAAATCAGGCAGACTTGAGTGGCTTAGGTCTGTTTTTATCAGATCTAATAAATCGTGTTGATCAGCTTCCCCTTAAAGGGAATGTTGTCGTAGAAAAACCAGAGATGGTTGCGGAACAAAATGAAGATCAATTAACAGGAATAAAACATTTCTTTGTGCTGGTTTGGGAAGAGTTGAAAAGCCTGGTTGTTATAACGCGTGATACAGAAGTCAATAAGGCGCGTTTATTACCAGATGAAATATATTTTCTAAGAGCGAACTTAAAACTTGAATTAGCCAATGCTCGATTTGCTGTCTTTAATCGTGACACAAATAATTTACACGCCTCTATAGGTCATATAGAGACCTGGCTAAATGAGTATTTTGATTTGACTGATGCATCCGCTCAAAATATTTATGATTCATTAAATAAGATGAAAGATCTTGAGCTTGAATTTCCGCGCATGGATATTAGTTCATCGCTTGAATCGGTTCGTGCACTCATACGTTCTCAAGAAGAGACTAGTAGCGCAATTAATGATGATGAGTTAGAGCCGATACAATGAAATTATTGCTGTTAAGTCTGCTAGCTTTATTGATTGCTATTGTGATTGGTTCATTGGCCGGCTCTGATACCGGATATGTCATGATGACCATCTCGGGTTGGACAATACAAACTACGGCAACCTTGTTTGTTATTGTTTTATTTCTAGGTTTCCTGGTAACTTATCTTGTTGTGCGTAGCCTGGCACGCTTTTTTGAAATACCAAAGGAGTTAAAAACCTGGCGCCAGCATCGACATCAACGACGTGCTGAAAAATACCTGACGCAAGGTTTGATCAACATGACCGAAGGTCGTTGGAGGCAGGCCGAACGTGATTTTTGTAAAGCAGCCCCGTTCAGTCGAGCGCCCTATGTTAATTATCTTTGTGCGGCACGCGCTGCACAGGAGTTACATGCCGTTGATCGCCGTGATGAATATTTACGTCTAGCCTATCAGAACAATCCCGATGCGAGCCTTGCAGTAGGTATCACGCAAGCAGAATTACAGTTAAGCGAACAACAAACAGAACAAGCGCTAGCAACTTTAAAGCACCTACAAAACAAGCAGCCAAATCAAAATCAGGTCAAACAATTATTGTTAGAAACCTATACTGATCTCAATGATTGGCAATCAGTGTTGAATATCATTCCTTCTATTGAAAAAACCAGTCTCTATCCACGTGAGCAGATCCAGGCAAAACAACTTGATGCCTATGCTGGTTTGTTAAAGGAAGCTGGCAATAGAAAGGATAAGCAAACGTTAAACACTCTATGGGCTAATATTCCGCGAAAGTTAAAACAACATTTTTATCTGATAGAAGTGTATGTCACGGAACGGCTCAAGTTTGACGATACAACAGATTGCGAATTGTTATTAAAGACGGCATTAAAACGACAATGGGATCATTTGTTAGTACGTTTATATGGGCTCGTGGTGGCATCTGATTTAGCAAAACAACAGACGACGGCTGAATCGTGGTTGAATAATCATTCGCGAGACGCAGTCTTACTATTAACACTGGGACGCATCTGTATGCGTAATCAATTGTGGGGCAAGGCCAGGGATTACTTGCGAGAAAGCATTGATGTTCAGGCTAACCCAGAAGCATATTATGAATTTGCCCGATTGCATGAACAAGAGGGTGATCGCAAAGCAGCGGCTGAATGTTATGAAAAGGGCCTTACACTTGCGACAGGAATCCCTAGCGTAAATTAATTAGCAGCAAATTCAAATGAGTCTGAGTATAGATGATCTCTAATTAATCCATTTGCCGGGAATGATTCAACAATGGCATTAATCATTGGTGGTGGTCCGCAAGCATAGATGTCGTAAGCTGATAAGTCGGCATGATCTTTTAAAACAACATCATGCACAAAACCTATTTTGCCTAGCCAGCCATTCAATTTTTCAATCTCTGATAATACTGGATGATATTGAATATGTTCATGATTGCTTGACCATGCTTCAGCCATATCATTAAGGTATAGATCGTTAGCTGTGCGCGCACCCCAATAAAATTCGATAGGTCGTTTGTGATTGTTTTTAAGCGAGTATTCAATCAGGCTTTTAATGGGAGCAAAGCCGGTGCCACCAGCAATCATAATTATAGGTCTATCCGAATCATGCAAAGTAAATTGACCTAATGGCCCTTCTATCCGCAATAGTGTTTTTTCAGTCAGATCTTTAAAGGCGTAATCAGAGAATAAGCCCCCATCATAATGACGGATATGTAATTCCAGGCTTTGATCTTGATCTGGCGGGTTGGCCAAAGAGAATGAACGACGTTTGCCGTCTTGCATAAGGATATCGATATACTGACCAGCGAGAAATTGTAGTCGTTCTGTTTTTGGCAGTTCGAGTATTAAACGCATGACATCATCATTGAGCTTTTCACACTTAGTGACTCGACAGGGGAACTGGCGGGTTTTTATATCGACGGTCGATTCGACTGTACGAGCCTTGATAGTAACATCGCAATTTGCTTTAGCCTGGCACAGAAAGGCATAACCCTGTTCGATGTCCTTTTCTTTTAGTCCTTCAGGCGTTCCGTCAGGATAAGAAATATCACCTGAAACTATTTTGGCTATGCATGAGCCACAAACCCCATTGCGACATCCATAGGGTAATCCATGTCCCTGTCGTAAGGCTGCTTCAAGTATGGTTTCATGTTTTTCAACATCGAAAACAATGTCTTGATCTGAAAGTTGGGCTTTATATGACATAACAAATTTTATGATAACAGCAAGTAATGCTGTAACGCGGTGAGATTAATTATTAGGCTGACTTTTACTGCTGTTTAACCAACGAAGCAAAGGTTCCCATTGCTCGCGGTCATAATATGTTTTTGAGGGAGGTAATTCAAATATACTTGAACCTCGTTCTGCCGCATGTATGTAATTCTGACTTTGTCGTAGCATAGTCATAAAAGGCAAACGTTTGCCATCAGGTAATTTTAGTTTATCCAGGTAATATTCAAGTTTTGCGGCTATTAAGGTGTCTTCCCTTACACGATTTGCAACCGTTGCAATCTTGATTTTGTTATTAATGGATCCTTTTAGTGAAAACAGCTCGTCAAGGAATCGCTCGGCTGCACGAATGTCTATTGGCGAAGCAATGACTGGTATTACCATAGTTTGTGCCTGACTGAGAAATTTACTGAGCCTTTTATCACTGACGCCAGCTGGTGTATCCATCACCAGAATGTCAGTTTCCTGAGGTATTTGTAAACTACCCTTGTTCAAAACCGCATTATTGATTGGGCTATGTTTATCTGATCTTGCGTTTAGCCAATCTTGGCTCGAACCTTGAGGGTCACAATCCGCCAAGGTTACTTTTTTTCCACTAATAGAAAAATAGCTGGCGATATTGGTTGCCAGGGTACTTTTACCACTCCCGCCTTTAGGGTTTAGAACCAGTATGGTGCGCATGAGCCTATTAAAACATTGTTATCAAATGATTGTAAATCAACATTTATGGTCAAATGAAGGTGCCCTTTTGTGTATATAACTTGGTTATCAAGGGCGTAAGTATTAATTGCATAGCAAAAATCATTTTTCCAGCAGGCACGACAATTGTCTCTGGACTCGACATCATTGAGCCTTCAAGCATCTCTAACAGGTAACGAAAATCGACCTCAATTTTTTCCTGGTTTCGTATATGAATTACACTGAAGCTCTCATCATTACTGGGTATGTATTCTGCTGCGAACGGATTAGATGTGTCTATCGTGGGTACGCGTTGAAAGTTAATATCGGTACGAGAGAACTGAGGGGTAATGTAATGCATATAGTCGTGCATACGATCCAGAATAAGCTTGGTTGCGTCTTCCGTAGAATACCCTCTGAGCGCACGGTCTCTATGGATCTTTTGCATCCATTCAAGGTTAATGATGGGGGTGAATCCGATTAATAGATCAACATGTTGGCAGACATCGACGGCATCGGTTACCAGACCACCATGCAGTCCTTCATAAAAAAGTAAATCAGAATTCACCTCAATAGGCTCCCAAGGGGTTATTGAGCCTGGTGGTAAACCATGTTGCGATGCCTCTTTTACGTCATGAATATAAAAACGGCGTTTTCCGGTGCCGTTTTCACCATATTCTTGGAATAGACCTTCCAGTTCGCCAAAGAGATTACCCTCCGGGCCAAAGTGAGTCAGGTTTTCACCTTTGGCTTCTGCTGCGGTACTCAGCTTCTCCATTTCTGCGCGATCATAGCGATGAAAACAATCTCCCTCGATATAAGCGGGGTTAATACTGAGCTTGCGAAACATGGATTCAAATGCGTCTCTGGCTATACTGGTGCCGGCACCGGATGAACCTGTTACGGCAATTATTGGATGTTTTTGTGACATGGTGTTTAGATTATCCTCAGAAGAACGCAGCTTCTATGTTTTATTCGTATTTTATTTAACCAGCTAGTCTCAACGCTGCGGCGGGTTTACTAACGCAATGCATTGCACAATTTCACTCTCACGGGCATTATAAGCCATATAACACGCTGATTTACAAGGGGAATAGTTTGGGCTCGTCAATGAATACAGATATTATCTTATATCGCAGGCTGTTAAGCCATGTTGTTCCCTATTGGCGCGTGTTTCTGTTATCTATTATCAGTATGATCGTGCTGGCGGCGACAGATCCCCTGATACCGGCATTGATGCAGCCTCTTTTAAATGGTGCCTTTATAGACAAGGATCCGCAAACAATCGCGACTATGCCGTTTTTGTTTGTTGGTTTATTTGTTATTCGCGGTTTGGCTGCCTATGTCAGTGGTTTGTCCTTAAATTGGGTTGCCATTAAAGTAATCATGGATCTTCGTCAATTGATGTTTGATCGGTTGATTGATTACCCGACCTCTTTTTTTGATGCCAACCGCTCTGGTAGTTTGATGTCACGGTTTACCTATGATGTTACCCAGATAAAAGACGCATCGGCTAATGCTATTTCAACCTTGGTTCGAGACTCCTTATCTGTTTTAGGCCTATTGGCCTGGATGTTTTATATCGACTGGTCGCTGGCCTTGATCTGCATGATTGGAGCCCCGATTATTGCCATTATCATCTCAATTATCCGGCGTCGCTTGCGCAAAATGAGTCGTAAGGTGCAGGATACGATGGGTGATATTCACCACGTTCTTGCGGAATGTTTCGATGGGCAAAAGGTGATTAAACTCTATGGTGGGCAGGAGGTTGAAAAACAACGTTTCTTTAAGACTATTAATGCGCATCGCCGTTTTTCCATGAAGTTTTTAAGTGCGTCTGTCGCAACCGGTCCGGCAATACAAATATTCACCGCATTTCTTCTTGCGATTATTATTTATGTTGCCACTCAACAGGCTAGTTCAAATAGTTTGCTGGTCGGTGATTTTGTCTCATTCTTTGCAGCTATAGCGATGATATTGGGCCCTCTAAAACGACTGGCCGGAGTTAATGAACATATTCAAAAAGGACTGGCCGCAAGTGAAAGCGTATTTAATATACTCGATACAGATATCGAGCCTCAATCAGGTGATAAGAACTTAACAAATGTAAAAGGTAAACTTGAATTTAAAAATGTTTCATACCGTTATGCCGAAGCAGAAGCTCAGGCGCTTGATTCGATAAGCTTGATAATTCAACCGGGAGAAACTGTGGCACTGGTTGGTGAGTCAGGTAGTGGCAAGACGACATTAGCTAATCTAATACCAAGATTTTATGAGTTGAGTATGGGTGCAATACTCTATGATGATATTGATATAAGAGAGTTGTCCTTATTATCACTTCGAAACAACATCGCCTATGTTAGTCAGGATGTTGTGCTGTTCAATGATAGTGTTAGAAATAATATCGCTTATGGTGATCTTAATGATGCGTCGGATGATGCTATTTGGGCGGCAGCAGAAGCGGCTTGTGCAACAGAGTTTATAAATGAACTGCCTGAAAAGATGGATACTATTGTTGGCGAAGATGGTACTCGTTTATCGGGCGGGCAACGTCAGCGCTTAGCCATTGCCCGTGCCTTGTTAAAAGATGCAAGTCTATTAATTCTAGATGAAGCAACATCTTCACTAGACACATGTTCAGAGCGACACATCCAATCTGCATTAGAGAATGTAAAAAAAGGACGTACATCGTTAATCATCGCGCACCGCCTATCCACAATTGAGAACGCAGATCATATTGTCGTCTTAGATAAAGGACATATTGTTGAAGAAGGCAAGCATGATGAGTTATTAAAGCTTCAAAATCATTATGCGAGATTGCATCAAGTGCAGTTTCGTGATTAGTAACGAGGCTCGCTCAGTCACAACATTCATGTTGTGACTGCACTGAAATGTACGTTCTATACATATGACCTACTAACTACTCACTCGGCATAACATAAGGGTTTCGTTGAAACGCACCACATTTAAAGCGTGTTCGATGGACAGAAAAATCATCTTTATTTAGTAGGATGGTGTAATAAGAATGGATTTAAAGTATGTCCGCTTTTTGTTGTTGGCATAAGTGTTAATATGCCGCTTACGACCCAAAGCAGTCATAAATATTGATTGTGGACTATTTCAGATAATTAAAAATACTATTCTGTTTTAGTTCCAATAAAAATATTTGTAGTATAAATTGATTCATATCAATAAAACCCTTGGCTTGATAGTTATATATTGAACTATAATGGTAGCTATGCTGATGCAATTTAAAAATAAACAGCGAAAAATAGCATCTATAACAGTATCCCTATTCATGGGGAGCTGGCTGTTGTTATTGTGTCAAACATGTTTTGCTGCTGACAACGCTATCAAAAGTCATAGCGAACCTTCAACTGAAACATCATCCTCATGTCACACACCGGAAAATATTGCTTTAGAACAAACAAGTGAAACTAATGATGAACATTGTTTAGGTGTTTGTGATTGTGATGCTATAACAATTTCTTTTAGTTCAGACAAGAATTCTGAACTAAAAGAAAAGACAAAATATTCAACTGATATATATACTTATGTTAGCCCTGAAATAATAATTTCTACTCGGGCACCTCCAGGTTATAAAGTATCAAAAACCCCTGAACGAGCAATCCTCCTTCCGCTTCAGACTTACAACGTACTTCTGATTTAAACACACGATCTCTTGTATTCGCTGATCGATTTACGAATCGATCGTCGTTTTTGTTTACTGTATTAGAGGTGTGTTATGTGTGTTACCAGGACTAAGAAATGTATTGGTTTATTTTTATTATTTATAATTCCAATTGAGTTAATTGCTAATGAATTAACGTTGGCAGAAGCTGAGCAGTTGGCGTTAGATTCAGACTTTATTATCAAACAATATACTGCACGTTCAGAAAGTCTGGACGAACTTGCCATTGCTGATGGACAACTGCCCGATCCAAAAATAAAGCTTGGCATCATGAATATGCCTGTTGATAGTTTTGATCGTGATCAGGAACCGATGACTCAACTTCAATTTGGCGTTCAACAATCATTTCCACGAGGAAAGACACTTCATTACAAACGTCTGCGAACTGAAGATATTGCTGATGTCGATCAAGCAAAGGCATTAGAACAAGAGAAAAAAGTATTGCGTTCATTACGCAACAGTTATCTCAGTTTATATTTAAATGTAAAAACAGAATTAACCCTGCAAGAGAATCGTGATTTATTTACACAATTACTGGATATAACACAGCGTCAGTATGCTGTAGGTCGGGATAATCAACATGATGTGCTTCGTGCTCAACTTGAATTAGCGCTTATTGATGATCGCATTGCCGAAATTACCGGTGAAAAAGAAATATCGTTAGCCGAACTGGCTAAGTGGGTTGGCGATATTTCAGCACAAAGACCGTTACCCGAATCATTCCCTGAAATAAACCGACTATCGGGTCTGGATGAAATTGTTTCAAGCTTAACTTCTCATCCATTAATTCAAGTTGAAGATGCCGTTATTAATGCCAAGGATAAAAACATTAAGATAGCGCAAGAGCAATATAAACCTGGTTGGTTGTTCGATCTTACTTACGGACAACGTTCAGGCAATAATCTGGATGGTAGTAGTCGTGATGATTTTGCCTCAGTAATGCTAATGGTGGATTTACCTCTTTTTACTGATAAGCGGCAGGACAAACGGTTATCTGCCAGAAAACTTGAACATAAGGCATCTCAGTATGTTCGTACAGATCGCTTGCTAGAACTTAAACGGCAAGTTGAAAAAGAACATACGAACTGGTTACGTCTTAGTAAACGACTTGAATTATATGAAACACGTGCCGTTGTTGATGCTGAACAGAATTCAGAATCAACATTAAAAGCATATCAAAATGATCAGACTGATTTTACAACCTTGATGCGCGCTCGCTTAACTGAATTAAATATACAATTGGATATGTTAAGGATTCGTGTTAATCGCGCAAAGTCCCAAGCTAACCTGTTGTACTACTCAAGAGATGTAATATGAAGAAATTCATCCTTAGCATTATATTAATTATTATCGGACTTTCTGCTGGAATTCTTATTGAAAATAAATTTGAGCTTTCACAATTAGTTTTCCAATCGGATATGAGCATAAATTCAAATGCAGCTGATAGCGCTATGTCACAATCAAATGTAAAGAAAGTGATGTACTGGGTTGCACCAATGAATCCCAGTTATCAACAAGATGAACCAGGTAAATCACCGATGGGCATGGATCTAATTCCTGTTTATGAAGGTGGTGAAGATAGCATGGGTGAAGATACGTCGATCGTTAAGATAAGACCAGAAGTGATCAATAACCTCGGCGTAAGGTTGGCCAAGGTAGAACGTGGGCCATTATGGAAAAGAATTGGTACGGTTGGTTACATTGATTATGACGAAACACGAATCAAGCATATCCATACAAGGACGGAAGGTTGGATAGAAAAGCTGCAAGTTCGTGCTGAGGGCGAAGAGGTTAAACGTGGACAACTTTTATTTGAACTCTATTCACCACCATTGGTTAATGCACAGGAAGAATATTTACAAGCATTGGCTAGTGGCAATCTGTTATTGGCAGAAGCATCAATGGAAAAACTTTCTGCATTAGGCATATCAAAATCACAAATTGACCGGTTAAAAAAAGATAACAAAGTTAATCAGAATATTCGTTTTTATGCACCACAATCAGGTGTGTTAATTAATCTTGGTGTACGCGAAGGAATGTATATCAAACCGGAAACGCAAGTATTAAGTATTGCCAACCTGAATACCATCTGGTTGCTGGCAGAAGTATTCGAGCGACAAGCAAATTGGGTCGAAGCAGGTCAAAGTGCTGAAGCGACATTGCCTTCAATGCCGGGTGTTATCTGGAAAGGAACAGTTGATTATATCTATCCTGCCCTTGATCCCGTCACACGAACTTTACGCGTTAGATTACGTTTTGATAATTCGAAAGAAAAATTAAAACCAAATATGTATTCACATGTCACGATTTACGCTGGAGAAAAAAAGGATGTGATCAGTATCCCTCGTGAAGCGTTGATTCGTGATGCTAATCAGGAAAGAGTAATTAAAGCACTTGGGGAGGGTTTTTTTCAAGCACAGGAAGTTGTTGCGGGTATGGAGAGTGGTGATTGGATTGAAATCACTTCGGGATTAAACGAAGGTGAAGAAATTGTTATCTCTTCACAATTTCTAATTGATTCTGAGTCAAACCTTAAAGCAAGTCTAAATCGTATGCAATCCGTCGATAATCCTATGAAGGATCAATCAATGGACCATTCTGAAATGAGTAAGGAATAAATTATGATTGAGCAGATTATAAAATGGTCAATCAATAATCGATTCCTAGTTATTCTTGTCACCGTCATCGTCATGATAAGTGGCATGTATATTGTTAAGCAGACTCCGGTAGACGCGATACCAGATCTTTCTGATGTGCAAGTTATTATAAAAACGCCATTCCCAGGACAGGCACCACAGGTAGTTGAAGATCAGATAACGTATCCACTATCGACTGCAATGTTATCCGTCCCTTATGCAGTTACTGTTCGTGGCTATTCTTTTTTTGGCGATTCTTATGTATATGTCATTTTTGAAGAAGGGACTGATCTTTATTGGGCACGATCGCGCGTACTAGAATACCTGAGTCAGGTTACAAGTCGTTTGCCTCCGGGTGTAAAACCTGAACTTGGGCCGGATGCTACAGGGGTCGGTTGGGTATATGAATATGCCTTGGTTGATCGAAAAGGTAATCATGACTTATCACAATTACGTTCACTGCAAGACTGGTTTCTCAAATATGAATTACAAACTGTTCCAGGTGTAGCGGAAGTCGCCACCATAGGTGGGATGGTTAAACAATATCAGGTGGTTGTCGATCCCGATCAATTACGTGCATACGGAATTCCCATATCGAGGATTAGTAATGCCATAAAAAAAGCCAATCAAGAAGTGGGGGCATCAGTTATTGAAATGGCAGAGGCTGAATATATGGTCAGGGTAACAGGTTACATCACTGGACTTGAACAACTACGTAACATTCCAATAGGTGTCAATGTCAGGGGTACACCGATTTTACTTAATGATGTAGCACAAGTACGAATTGGTCCACAGTTGCGTCGCGGGATTGCTGAACTGAATGGTGAGGGTGAAGTGGTCGGAGGTGTTATCGTTATGCGTTGGGGTGGCAATGCCAAAAAAGTAATCGATTTAGTTAAAGAAAAATTAAACGAGTTGCAACAAGGATTACCGGATGGTGTTGAAATTGTTGAAACCTATGATCGTTCCGGCTTAATTGAGCGAGCAATTAAAACGTTAAAAGACGCATTGCAGCAGGAATTGTTCTTGGTAGTACTTGTTTGTATCATTTTTCTACTGCATTTTCGCTCTGCTCTGGTTGTTATTGTCAGTCTCCCACTTGGAATATTGATGGCATTTATCATCATGAATGCTCAAGGGATAAATGCCAACATTATGTCATTGGGAGGGATAGCTATTGCGATTGGAGTCATGGTCGATGCTGCTATCGTGATGATTGATAATGTTCATAAACATATAGAACGAAACGATGATAATACTGATCATTGGGAAGTCATCGTGACAGCGACGACTGAAGTTGGGCCTCCACTGTTCTTTTCATTACTAATAACAGGGTTAAGTGTATTACCTATTTTTACACTACAGGCACAAGAAGGCCGTATGTTTTCACCACTGGCGTTTACCTGGGTTTATGCAATGATTTCGGCAACTATTCTTGCTGTTACAGTGGTGCCCGTATTACTGGGTTATTTTGTAAAAGGACGTGTTATTTCGTCAGAAAAAAATCCAATAACGCGTCTATTAAACGTCATCTACAAACCTGTCATTGGTTCCGTACTTCGCTATCCAATCTCAACGGTATTTGTTGCATTAATAATCATGGCTGTCGGACTCTGGCCATTTACACAATTGGGTAGTGAGTTTATGCCTGATTTGGATGAAGGTGACTTGATGTATATGCCGACAACATTACCCGCTATCTCAATTGGCAAAGCTCAACAAATCTTACAGCAGACGGATAAATTAATTCGTTCCGTACCTGAAGTTGATACAGTATTTGGAAAAATAGGTCGTGCAGAATCAGCAACCGATCCTGCACCTTTAACGATGATTGAAACACTTATTCGTTTTAAACCTCGCAATGGATGGCGCGAAGGTATGACGCTTGAAAAGTTAAAAGCAGAACTCAATGCTTTAGTGAAGTTGCCGGGAATTACTAATGCATGGGTAATGCCGATTAAAACACGTATCGATATGTTAGCCACAGGCATTAAGACACCAGTTGGTATAAAAATAGCTGGTACTGATCTTAAGGTTATTGAAAGTATTGGTCGGCAGATTGAAAAGGTACTTAAAGATGTCTCTGGAACTGCTTCGGTTTATGCTGAACGTGTTGCGGGAGGTCGTTACCTTACTATTGATATAAATAGAATCAATGCCGCACGACTAGGACTTAATATTAGTGATATTCAAAATATTGTACGTACAGCAGTGGGTGGAATGAATGTTTCTGAAACCGTTGAAGGTCTGGAACGTTATCCGATCAATATTCGTTATCCGCATGAACTTCGTGACTCTCTTGAACAATTACGTTTGTTACCCATAGTCGCGCCTTTAGGCGCAAGAATACCTTTGGGTGATGTTGCGTCTATTAATGTGACAGATGGTCCACCAATGATCAAAAGTGAAAATGCGCGTATCAATGGATGGATCTTTGTTGATACGAAAGATCGTGATCTGGGTAGTTATGTGAATGATGCACGAGAACGCGTTGCGAATAGCGTAGATTTACCGGCAGGTTACTCAATAAGCTGGTCTGGACAATATGAGTACATGTTAAGGGCAATTGAGCGGTTAGCCATTGTCGTGCCCATCACCCTCATCATTATTTTTATGTTGCTTTATATGAACTTTCGAAAATTAGGCGATGTATTTTTAATTATGGGTTTTTTGCCATTTGCTTTAGGTGGCGGGGCGTGGTTCTTATATATATTAAATTACAATTTATCAGTAGCTGTAGGTGTTGGCTTTATTGCTCTGACAGGTATCGCAGTTGAATCTGGTGTAGTTATGCTTGAGTTTCTTAATAAATCCATAGAGTCAGTAAAAGAAGAAATTAGTAGAGAAAAGCTGATTAGCAATATTACTGATGCTGCAACTCAACGAGTCCGGCCTATCATGATGACGACATGTTCAACTATTGCAGGATTACTTCCTATTATGTTCATAAATGGATCAGGCTCAGAGATTATGACACGTATAGCAGCACCCATGATTGGAGGGATGATTAGCGCAACAGCTTTAACGTTAGTCGTTATTCCAGTTGTTTATTTTGTGTGGAAGCAGCATGGGTTAAAAGAGGAATATTGAATTTAAGATTAACTTCATTATTGTCATAGTCTCTTTTGGTAATATATCTGTTGTCATTAGCTAGTCACCTATGAGCAGTTCTATATAAATGTTCACTTTTAGCAATAAGCGGCAGCTAATCTGCGTAAATATAAACTGCCGCTTCTGACCGATAGTCCTTGATTATTTTTATGGCTGCGATGCATGTCTCGCGCTTGCATATTATCCAGCCAGCGACGGTCATAAAGACAGGTAAGCGCATCACCGGTGGCGTTATGTTCGGACTCTTTAAGTAAGCCTCATGTTTTATTAGTAACAGAATTGCCATGGCGTAAGCGTTGTGACAAAACGACGAGCAAGTTATTTGCAACCGCATGCGATCTTCCGATTAAGGACCATATGACTTCTTCATCAATAACAAGCATAGGTGATTCTATAACGGTAGATAGATAGGCTGATGATCAATAATAGATACTTCGCCCATGCTTTGCCCTGGCTCAAGCACCGTTACCTGATCAGCAAACTCGGGTGACAGATGAACATTGAGCTCACCGGGTAATATTTCTAATCTTGCAATCAGCAAGAAACGGCATGCTGAAGTTGACACCATTGAACAATTTCTGCTTGCCAATATCTAACGCTGACAATGAAAATTCTATCTTTATCGATATTGTTGTTTAGCTGGCAGTCATTTTCTTCGGGGTGAAAGAAGTTATTGCCGCCTTAAGCTGTAATAATTTGTTGTTGTTTGAATAGTAACGAATGCCTATATATAGATCCGTAATATTTTTTATTTCACTTTTGATGTCTTGTCGTGATTTTGATGCACGTTCCGCAAAAGCGACAGGACCTTCATATGATCTTCTTGGTATTCCTGCCTTAGCCAATTTGTTACAAAAAATATCATAATACCTTTTCGCCGGTGCTGTTGTTTTAGGTGTTTTTTTAAACACATAAATTGCTATCGCAGAAATTATAATGCCAAGAAAAACAAATAGTATAAAGGTCAGTTGTTTCCAATCAATTGAATCGAAGCCAAATTTTTTCATAAAAAGTTTTTGTCGTTCCGGACCATAACCTAATACCCATTGTGCCCATTGATAATTTACCATATCAACAGTATTGCGTAGTCGTTGCCAAAGGCGAACTGCTGTGGTGTTATTTTCCAGTCCAAGCGGTATATCAATAATTGCTTGAGGAATAATATTTTCCATGCCCTCATTTATTCGTGTTGGTGATGCTATCGCGGTAGGATCAACGCGAATCCAGCCTTTGTTTTCAAGCCAAACTTCTGTCCATGCGTGAGCGTCATATTGTCTTACTATTAAATAGTTTCCAACGGGGTTGATTTCGCCACCTTGATACCCGGTTACAACACGTGCAGGTATTCCGGCTGCTCGCATTAAAATAGTAAACGCCGATGCATAGTGTTCACAAAAACCTTGTTGCTTATCGAATAAAAACTCATCGACCATATCTTCAACCATTAATGGCGGTTGCAGGGTGTAAACGAAATTCTCCTGCTTGAGCCATTCAAGGGCGGCATTAAGAATTAAGGCTGGCTCACGAAATTCTTCACGTAATTTTGATGCAAGCTCACGGGTTTTGGGGTGATTGGCTTCAGGTAATGTTAGGCCTCGTTCCAAGTCCGTGTCATTTTCTGTCCCAAGCGTATATGAACTGTGAGAAGTTAATGTAAATGCCTTTCGGGCTTGTAATGCTTTGCGAGTTTTTAATTGATAATCATGCGTCAGATAGGTGTTTGCAGGCGGTATTGAAACCATTTCGAGTCCAAATAACCATCTTTTATTGGTCGGTTCGATGGTCACGTCATAAAGCAATGCTTCACCTGCGAATTCAATCGGCGCCGGGTCTCTGCCCGAACCTGATTTTCCTGTGGTCCATTTACGTCCATCTGTTTGCCAAAGGACCGGGCCACGCCAATAGAGTGAAGATTGTTTCGGAATCTCGTCTTTAAAGGTAACACGAAAAGCCACCTCTCTGGATTGCACCAATTTACTGATAGAGCCCGGTGACATTTGATCATCGATTCCGGTAGTGCCTGTATAGGCATCCTTGGGAAGACCCCATAGAGGACCATTTATGCGCGGAAATAATATAAACAAGACCAATAAGATCGGTATCGACTGTATTAATAGAGTTGATGAAAGTTTAAAACGTTGGAACAGGGTGAGCTGTTGCTCGGTATCATTAAAATTAATTAAGCCGGCAGTCATAATAATGATGACAATCATCATGTATGCTGCTGTAGGAATAGTCTGGCTATAAAAGAAGTTTGTGATGATCAGGAAATAACCAAGATACGTGCTGATATAGAAATCACGCTTAGACTTACTTTCAAAGACCTTAAACGCCGCTAGCATTACTAATAGTGCGACACCGACATCACGCCCGGCCAGCGTTCCGTAATTTCCATAGATAATAAAGACACCACCAATCATTATGATCAAGCGGGCTATATTGATGGTGGATTTTTTATTCGACCAGAACAAGGGTAAGCGGAGTGGGATATAAATACGGGCCAGTAATAAACTGACATGTAATATTGGAATCCAGATCGGCAAGCGTTGCCAATGTGGAAAACTGGCCAAGGCTAAGCCAAGTGCAAGCCACATTACTTTATTAATACTTAGCTCTTGATTAGTCATTACTGATTTCCGTAACGCGCTAATGCTTCAAGACAATGTTCTTTGTGATGGCTTCCCAGACCGGGATCAATTTTCGTGTCAGGGATCTCTAATCCATAATGAATATCTGCTTTTTCAGCAAGTAATACCCAGTAACATAATTGAGATAAGCATGACTCAACGTCATTGATGTATGCAACCGTATTCCAGCTTAGCATTAATGTTTGTGAACCTTTACCGCTGAATTGCTTTACCAGTAAGCCCTGCTCTCTTGCATATGCCTTCCATGCTATAGAGTTAACCGGATCACCTGGCCGGTATTTTCTAAACCCAGAGAAGTCATCTGTACCCGCTTGCATTCCATAGTCCACGTTTTCTTTTTGTAATGAGTTTAGTGGTAATTGTTTATCGCCCTTGGCGGCAGGATAAACCAGACAATGAAACTCAGGTTCGAAATATGCCCATGCGCTAAACAGACCTAATGGAAAATTTGTGGATAGTTTCAAACGTTCTAACTTTAATATGCCGCGCGCACTAGTTTTAACAGGGTAGTGTATTGTTGATGGTTTCCCTGCTTCAACGCTAATCGAAGCGATATGGCCTTGTTTTCTTTTGCGAAATAATCTTTTTGCGGTGGCATAAGATTCTAGTTGTATAGCGTATCTTGCCAGACTTAGTCGATTATCAAGTTGTATGGGAAACAAAGCTTGTTGACCGGCAAAGACAGCTTTGGGCAGCGTAGAGCTAAGTATCAAACCTGTCAGGTTACGATAAGTGTGTATCATACAAACCAGCCCCAGACTGGCGAGTAAAAAACAAAGCATAAACGCCATACTGTTGTTGTAGTTTATGGCACCTAATAACATAACGATCAGCATCAACGCATATAGCCAACCTTGGAGGGTGGGAAATATGTAAACACGTTGACGTTTTAGTTGCTTAGATAAAACTCCGGTGATGCCAGAAGGATCAACGGGTGGACGCTCTAATACAACCGACATTCCCATTACTAGGGAATAGGGACGTTTTGAATTAAGTGTTCCGCAGCTTGTAATGCCTGTTTGTCTGAAACTTCATCAACGAATTGAAGGCGATGGCCGATGACGCTGGGCAAGATGGCTTGTATATCTTCTGGCAACACATGTTGGTGTGAATGAATGAGTGCCCACGCCTTTGCCGCACTTAACACAGCAATGCCGGCACGTGGTGATAGGCCATGTAGATAGTTACCAGAGCTGCGGCTGAATTCAAGTAAGTCTTGCAGGTAATCAAGTATGGCGCCAGCAGCATGAACATGTTCCAGTTGCTTTTGTATTTGTATTAATTCATCGCCGGATAATACGGGCTGAATATTTTCCAGTAACTCTTTTCGATCTTTGCCATTTAATAATTCACGTTCAGCAACATTGTCTGGATAACCTAACGCTATTCGCATCAGGAAACGATCCAGTTGGGATTCAGGTAACGGGTAAGTGCCTATCTGATTCTGTGGGTTTTGTGTGGCAATGACAAAAAATGGATTAGGTAGTGCTCGAGTTTCGTTGTCGACAGTGACTTGGTATTCTGCCATGGCTTCTAGTAAAGCACTTTGTGTTCTCGGCGTTGCACGATTGATTTCATCTGCTAGCAGGACATTCGAAAAAACAGGCCCCGGATGGAAATCAAACTTACTAGTGTCGCGGTTAAAAACGGAAACGCCGAGTATATCTGCTGGTAATAAGTCACTGGTGAATTGAATACGTTGGTAGTTCAAGCCTAATACTTTAGCAAGCGTGTGAGCGAGCGTTGTTTTGCCAACACCAGGCGTGTCTTCTATTAATAAATGACCTTTGGCAATCAAGCAGGCCAAGGCAAGTTTGATCGCATTGTTCTTGCCGAGAATTATTTCGCCAATGGCATCAATGACATTATCAAGCTTGGCAGTACTAGCTGATGATGAATTAATGTCTTCATTCATGTTCATGATTTACGCTTATTCTCCTGCAACAGTCATTGCATCGATCATGACGGAACCGGTCAACACATTCCCTCGCGGGTCAACATCATTACCGATACTAGTAATGTTTTTATACATGTCAATTAAATTACCGGCAACAGTGATCTCCTCAACGGGATAAACCAGCTCGCCATTCTCTACCCAGAAACCTGATGCCCCACGGGAATAATCCCCGGTCACCTGATTAACACCAAAGCCAATCATGTCGGTTATCAATAAACCGGTATTCATTTCTTTAATCATATTGTCTAGATTATTTTGGCCAGACTCAATAACAAGGTTGTGTACACCACCTGCATTACCCGTGGTTTGCAATCCAAGCTTACGTGCAGAGTAACCACTCAAAACATAATCCTGAAGTATGCCGTCTTTAATAATGTCGCGTGCCTTGGTTGCGACACCGTCATTATCAAACGGGGCACTACCCAAGGCTTTCTTTATATGTGGTTGTTCACGTATATTGATATGGTCTGCGAACACTTGTTCGCCTTTTTTATCCAGCAAAAAACTGGCTCGGCGGTAGAGGCTACCACCAGCGATCGCTGTAATGAATGCTGAGAAAAGACCCGATGCGACGGGTGCTTCAAAGATAACTGGGACCTGTCGGGTAGAGAGTTTACGAGAACCTAATCGCGATACGGTTCTTCTTGCGGCCTCTTTGCTAATATCATTGATGGATTCCAGATCATTAAAGTCGCGCGTCTTGCTATACCAGCCATCACGCTGCATACCATTCTTATCTTCGGCAATGACCGTACAGTCGATGGTGTGGCTTGACCAGTTCCAGCCATCGATAAAATCATTGGTATTCCCATAAAGATTGATACCTGAATAGGTACTGACCACAGAACCATCAGAGTTAGATATACGTTTATCGCAGGCAAATGCGGCTTGCTCACATTCAATAGCCAGATTGATAGCCGCTTCTGGTGAAATAGACCAGGGATGATACAAATCAAGGTCAGGGACTTCTGTTGCCATGAGTTCAGGTTCGATTAGACCGGCACAATCGTCACGACTGGCATGTTGCGCAATTCTGATGGCTGCTTGTACAGACTCCTTCAATGCGGTTTCACTAAAGTCGGAGCTGCTGGCATTACCTTTTTGACCGTCGATATAAACAGTAATCCCCAGTCCTTTATCACGCTCGTATTCGAGCTTATCGATCTCGCCTTTACGGACATTGGCAGATAAACCAGACCCAGCACCAATATCGGCTTCTGCCGAAGTGGCACCCATTGCCTTTGCCTGAGTTAAAACGGAATCAATGATGCGGATGAGTTCATCACGATTATCAGATAATGCGCTTGAATTGATAGCTTCCATAATTATTTATTATTAATGCTTTATAAAGTGAGTATTCTAACATTCAGTTCGATTCATTTAGCAGTTTAATTCAATAGTCTGATGGTTTTGCGTACAATCCGTTCCATGGATATTTCTCATGTGCTCGATCCCCTGAATACTGATCAACGCGAAGCCGTCGGCGCACCAGCTGGCAATATGTTGGTATTAGCTGGTGCCGGCAGTGGCAAAACCCGTGTATTAGTGCATCGGATTGCCTGGTATATCGAAACGGGCCAGGCCAGCCCATACAGTATTATGGCTGTGACCTTCACCAATAAAGCTGCGGCAGAGATGCGCACTCGGATTGAAAATTTATTAGGTCAATCAATTAGAGGCATGTGGGTGGGCACTTTCCACAGTCTGGCGCATCGTTTATTGCGCGCACATTGGCAAGAAGCGGGTTTGCCGCAGAGCTTTCAGATAATAGACAGCGAAGATCAATTCCGCATGATCCGTCGTCTGGTGCGTTCTATGATGATAGATGAATCACAATACCCGCCAAGGGAAGCACAGTGGTTTATTAATGCGCGCAAGGATGAAGGTCTTAGGCCAGAACATATTGATGATCATGGTGATGTGACCATTGCGCAGATGGTACAGATCTATAAAGCCTATCAAGATGCCTGTGAACGATCGGGTTTGGTTGATTTTGCAGAATTATTGTTGCGTACCTTTGAATTATTTCGTGAACAAGGCGCTATCCGTGAACATTATCAACATCGGTTTAAACATGTGTTAGTCGATGAGTTTCAAGATACCAATACCCTTCAATATAGTTGGATGAGATTGTTGGTGGGCAAAGATAGCACCTTGTTTGCTGTCGGTGATGACGACCAATCAATCTATAGTTGGAGAGGAGCCCGCGTTGAAAACATGCAAGCCTTCGAACGAGATTTTGATGATACGAAGTTAATAAAACTCGAACAAAATTATCGTTCCACAGCAACCATCTTAAAGGCCGCTAATAAGCTGATCGCAAATAATAATGCGCGTTTAGGTAAAGATCTTTGGACCGATGGTGAAGATGGTGATCGCATTGGTGTCTACATGGCCTATAACGAAACCGATGAAGCACGTTATGTCATAGATCAAATTCGGCAAGCACCAGATCAAGGTAAAGAATTTAATGATTTTGCCATTCTATATCGTGTTAGTGCTCAATCGCGCGTTATTGAAGAAGCATTAATGCAGGCACGTATACCTTATCGTGTTTATGGTGGCATGCGATTCTACGAACGTGCAGAGATTAAAGATGCGCTCGCCTATGTGCGCCTTGCTCGTTTTAAAGATGATGATGCTTCGTTTGAACGTATTATCAATACACCAACACGCGGCATTGGTAATCGGACTGTTGAGGAATTGCGTGTTACCGCAAGAAAAGATAATTGCTCTTTGTGGAAAGCCGCAGAACATATTGTCGAACATAAATTAATGAGTGCGCGCGCTTTAAATGCTCTGGAGCATTTTGTTAATCTCATACAGAAAATGACGGCCGCTGAATCTGAGGCGACTTTAAATGAACATGTCGATCAGGTTATTCAATTAAGTGGACTAATCGACCATTTTAAAAAAGAAAAAGGTGAAAAAGGTCTGGCGCGAGTTGAGAATCTGGAAGAACTGGTAACTGCAGCAGGCGAGTTTGAAATAGGTGACGATGAAGAACTTGCCGAGATGGATGCCTTATCTGCATTTATGGCGCACGCGGCATTAGAGTCAGGCGAAACACAGGCAGGCGATAGTTCTGATTGCGTGCATATGATGACCTTGCATTCCGCAAAAGGTCTAGAGTTTCCCGATGTCTATCTTGTCGGCATGGAAGAAGGCTTATTTCCACATCAACGCAGTAGTGAAGACCTGGTTCAGTTAGAAGAAGAACGTCGGCTCTGTTATGTCGGTATTACACGTGCGAAACAAACACTAACATTAACCCACGCACAACATCGTCGGATGCATGGTTCTGATTACTACCCATCTCCGTCACGGTTTATAGATGAAATCCCTTCTGAGTTACTTAACGACATTCGTCTAGGCGGTAGTGTTACAGAGTCATTATTCAAGAAGAGTGAAGTCTCAATACCAAATAGCGATGGATCTTTATCTCTCGGACAACGCGTGACACATGCCAAGTTTGGCGAAGGCATTGTGCTTAACCTTGAAGGTAGTGGTGGGCATATGCGTATACAAGTTAACTTTGAACAAGCGGGAAGTAAGTGGCTGGTGGCGTCTTACGCAAACCTACAGCCCGCATAACAATGGCTATTTCATCCGATTACTTCGTTATAATACTTTTTGCGATGCTCATTGATACATGTCAATTCCGCTTCTCAGAAGCATTATGCCTCGTACTCGAATAAACTAGCTCATTCTTAAAAAATTATAATTAGTTAGAGAAGGAAAAATCATGGCGGCAGAGACAGATAACATTATTCAACATTTTAAGTCTTATTTTGAAGGGCATGACTATGAGTTGATGTCCTGGGATACCGGGCCCATTAAAAACATTATCCCTGAGTTCCAGGTGATAAAGTTTTCACCAGGTAAGAAATGTGACCAGTGGGTTTATTGTTCGGTGGGCACATCGAAAATTAATCATGAAACAGCTGGTCGATATGAGTTTATTGTTATCGCTCCTATTGAGACAGAACGCATGGTGCAAATGCTGGCAATGGTGACCTACTTCCATTCGCTACATGGGCTTGAATATACTGACACAGTACCTATCGGTGAACCTTGGTTAGAAGGGTCACTTTGTGAAAATTGGTTAGTCTCATTACCATACTCGTTTGATCAATCACTTGAATTAATTCCGACTAATCGTACACGTGTCGCGTGTTTAATACCTATAAGCGGTGCTGAACGTGAATATATAGCAGAGAATGGATTGGAAGCACTTGAGCAACAATTTGATGAAGTAGAATTAAAACATTGGGAAATAGATAGAGTCTCTGTGATTTGAAATCGTAGCAAGAGACTGTATGCCTGGCAGGCAGAATTTACTAAAGGTAAAAATTATTTATGAACAAATGCAATATCATTTTATATGTATTACTCACGTTAGTTTTAACGGCTTGCGGTGGTGCATCTGAGTCCGAAGTTAGTAGTGAAATCGGCGCTGATCTCTCTAAAAAGTTTAAGTGGAAGATGGTGACGACCTGGCCGGCTAATTTTCCAATATTTCAGGAAGGCGCAGAACGGTTTGCTGATGATGTACGTACGATGAGTAATAATCGTTTGGATATTCATGTCTATGCCGGTGGTGAACTTGTTCCTGCATTACAGGTATTTGATGCTGTTTCGGCAGGAACAGTTGAGATGGGGCATGGTTCACCCTATTACTGGGCGGGTAAGGTGCCCGAGGCGCAATTCTTTTCATCCGTGCCATTTGGCATGACTGCCAAGGGGATGAATGCCTGGTTGTATAATGCGGGCGGCCTTGAACTTTGGAACGAGATCTATAAACCATTTAATTTAATGGCCTTCCCAATGGGTAATACCGGTGTGCAAATGGGAGGATGGTTTAATAAGCAGATCAATTCAATGGAAGATATTAAGGGATTGCGCATGCGTATCCCGGGACTGGGTGGCAAGGTATTTAAAAAGGCCGGTGGCAATCCAGTTTTAATGGCGGGTAGTGAAGTCTATACGGCCTTGGAACGCGGCACTATTGATGCGACTGAATGGGTAGGGCCGTTTCATGATATGCGCTTGGGTCTTAATCGTGCTGCCAATTTTTATTATTATCCTGGCTGGCATGAGCCGGGTACGGTCTTTGAATTGATGATCAATAACTCAAAATGGTCTTTATTACCAAAGGATTTACAGAAGATCGTCGAGACTGCAGCGGCGGCAACCAGTGAATGGATTTATGCGCAGATGGAGTTTCATAATCAACAGGCTTTAGCCGAGCTTAAGACGAAACAAAATGTACAGATCCTTGAGTTTCCGGAGGAGGTATTGTCTAGCTTAAAACGTCTGACCAAGGAAACGCTTGATGAAGAGGCTGCCGCTAGCCCAGCGTTCAAACGAGTTTATGATGCGTATGAGAATTTTCGAGCCAACTATGCGGGTTGGGATGAATTATCTGACGAATCTTATCAGGCGAGTTTAAGGCTGCAATAGCCGCTCTTGCGCTAGCGACAGACAGTACATCCTGTACACAAACAATAAAGGGAGCCTAGGCTCCCTTTATTGTTTGTAAAGATTCACCGCTTCGGACTTGCTCGGTAACTATTCCTCGTTACTCTAGCTCCTCGACTTTGTCTCCTGAGTCGTTCTACCTCCTGCATCCGTGCAGTCGTACATCTATGTAGTAGTGTCTTCTCGCGGTATCGCCTACACGGAAGTAGGCGCTTATGATTCGTCGTGGAGCAAGAATCATGACACTCCATCTATGGAGATAAAACTTACTGAACTTGTTTTACTATGTAATCAACAGCTGCTTTTACTTCATCATCGCTAAGCGATTGGTTCATTCCTCTAGCCGGCATCATGCCCATATCACCTTGAAATCCGTTAATTGCATTGTTATATAAGGTCTCAATGCCTTTTTCTATACGAGGAGCCCATGCGGCGGCATCGCCAGCCTGGGGAATCATTGCAGCCATAGCAGCTATTCCATGGCACCCCATACAGACACTGTCAAAGACTGTTTTGCCGACATCGCCACTTGCTTCGCCACCGGCTGGAGCCTCTTCTGCGACAACCGCTTCAACAACAACTTCTACTTCATCACCAACTGCGGTGACTTGACCTACCGGCTCAGTGATCTTGGCCACCTCTGCTGAGCGCATTTTAGCCTCTCCTTCGTCATCTGATGCAGCAAACTGCGCGATAACGAAAAATACCACCATCATTACGGCGATAACGCCAAGTGCCAGTGAAAAATTTCTGAAAAATATTTTATCTTGTTCTTTACTCATCATTTATCCCCAAGGGTGTGTCCTAAAAATTCGGTGTTTCTATATTTAAGTGGCAAAAGTATACCTATTGTCTGCATCCGTGGGAATACTCGACATTCGTGTGATCTCAGATGGCTTGTTTTAATTGCGGGATAGGTAATAAGGACAAGGCTTCGATATAGAGGGATTTTGCCTCGCTGCGAATGTGATGATAGCCGAAATGGTCAATTTTCGATTGTATTAATGTTTAATTATCGATCAGATTGGTAAATTCGTCCTCATCAGGACGTGGGCGTTTGGCACAAAAAACGATAGCCGCGTCCTGTTTAAATTCAGCCGCTATCTCGAGACAGTTTTTGGTAACAAGCCCCGGAAATAAAGGCATTGGGGATAGATCAACATCAAGTCTCTCCGTGCCTGGTCCGGCATAATCAAAACCAAAAGTAGAACGTTCAACTAGGTGAATGGGATGGCCGCACTTCTGATGTTGAGTAAATACATTGTGCATTAAAATCGGGACGCGAATGCCCATAAGCATGTGGCCTATGCTAGACAGCAAGCCCAAAATGAATAATCTGTCGCTGGAGGGGGTAATAATATTCAATTCTTCTGCGCATGATTTTACCACTATGGCTTGCAGAATAGCATTCTGCCAAAAGCCTTGTTGATATTACGGGGTCAAGCGGAATGATTTTAACCAGCGTTTTCATCTCACTTTCGGGGTCTTCGATTGTTCCCTCAATATTGCGATGTAATGATCCGACAAGGTAATTAGATCGGCCACATCGACCAGATATTCTTCTGTTTTTGACACTTGCAACACCTCCATCTTTATCGACATCTGCCATTAATTAATACTGTTTTAAGATAATCTGAATATTCATTAAGTAAAATTCACATGGTCATCACATGACTTGTTGTGTAATGTTTTATTTTTAATACAGCATTGGTTTAATTTATGTCCGCAATTAATCAGGGCCATCTACTCCTCATAGAAGACCATCATGACATTGCCGAAATGGTATGTGAATATCTTGAACGATGCGATTACATTATGGACCATGCCGCCGATGGCATAACCGGTTTACACCTTGCGGTAAGCAATGACTATGATGCCATTATTCTTGACCTCATGTTGCCAGGTATGGACGGTATTGCTTTGTTAGAGAAGGTACGTAATGAAGCAAAACGTGTTGTGCCGGTATTGATATTAACCGCCAGAGATACATTACAAGATAAGGTTGCTGGACTGGATGCAGGTGCTGATGACTATCTGGTGAAGCCGTTTGAGATTAAGGAACTGGAAGCAAGAGTAAGGGCGATGATTCGTCGACAACGTGGTTTGGTCAGCCCAGAGAAATTACACGTAGCTGATCTCGTCTTTGATTCCGGCACCATGGAAGTTTCACGTGCGAACACATCGATTAAACTGACACCGATTGGCATAAAAATCCTGAAAATTCTTATGCATGCTTCACCACGTGTTGTTAGTCGGCGTGAGATAGAACGTCAAGTTTGGGGTGATATCTTGCCGGATAGTGATACTTTACGTAGCCATATTTATAATTTGAGAAAATCAATTGATAAGCCGTTTGAAAAGCAATTGATGGAGACCATGCAAAACGCAGGTTTCAGACTGGTTGATCCGGATGACAACTAATAGAGGAATTAACCAACGCTTATTACAGGCGTTCTTAGTTCAGGCTGTGTTAATTAGTATAATTGGCCTATTAGGTGTTTATGCCGCTCGCTATGTTATTGGGGATATCTTGATCCAACGTGCCTTGGACGATGAAGCATCTCATTATTGGGCGATGTATGAAAATGATAACGCTAGTCCAAGACCTGATACATTCAACTTAACTGGTTATGTGAAAACGGTTGATGTGGATATTCCGAATGAATTTCTAAAGCTTGATCCGGGTTTACATAAGCTAACAGATAGCAATTCAGGGTTTTATATTGTGCATGTCTCAGAACATGAAGGTGAGATTCTATATCTTGAATTCAATGGCGAGCAAGTCAGTGAACTGTCATTATTTTTTGGAATATTTCCGCTTGCACTGTTTCTTATCGTTATCTATCTCTCTGGCTGGGTGTCATATCGTTTTTTATCACAAGCAGTCTCGCCAATAATTAAAATGGCCAAAACGCTTGAGGTGTTGGATCCATTAAGCGATGAGTTTTCTGAAAAGCTTAAACAAGCCCTGCCAGACAATGTTGACCAAGAAGTTGCTATTTTATCAAAAGCTTTATCGGATTTATCTGAAAGGATTGAGTCGTTTGTTGTGCGCGAACGTAATTTTACTCGTGATGCAAGTCATGAATTACGCAGTCCCATAACCGTAATCAAGATTGCTACGGATTTTTTATTGGAAGATGAGACGCTCAAAGAGGCGCAGATAAGACCCTTGCAACGTATTAAGAATAATGCTGCAGATATGGAAGAATTAATTGAGGCCTTGTTGATACTTGCCAGAGAGTCAGACAGTGCATTATCTTTCGAGTCAGTCTGTATCAACGATGTCGTATCAGAGGAGATTGAAAGGACAAACAGTCTTTTGAACAATAAACCGGTAAACGTTACCATTGTAGAAAACAATAGGGTGTATGTATTAGGATCAGATAAGGTATTGTCGGTAATGATCGGTAATCTAATACGCAATGCGTTTTCCTATACTGATGAAGGCAGCGTCAACATTATTATTTCTGCTAATGATCTAGTCATTGAGGATAGCGGTATCGGGATCGCAAAAGAAGACGTGGAAATAATGTTTAAACCATTTCAACGAGGCAATAATAAACAACGTGGTGGTTATGGCGTAGGTTTAACCATCGTAAAAATGTTGTCCGAGCGGTTTCACTGGCCCATCGATGTTGATAGTCAATTAGGTTCTGGTACTAGAGTAAAAGTTAATTTTCCGGAAGCTTCATCAGAATAAAATTATCGCATTTGGCTTCTTCACATAATCTTCACATCTGCTCGACTGGTTGTTCACAGTCAGGGTTATAATCTACCTACAAACGAAGGACATTTATGAGTACAAATTTAGAAAAATCGAGCAAGCTATCCATACTCCAAAAGTTTTGGCGCTGGATATTTAATGATGCCTCATTGTATGAAGGTTTAAGCGATGAAGAGAAGCATCAGATCGATGGTTTTAGATTGGTAGTATTTATCTCGATGCATATTGCTTGTTTAAGTGTTTTTTATGTGGGTATTAGTTGGATTGCTGTTGCTCTAATGTTGGGTTTGTATTTTGCCAGAATGTTTTTTATTACTGCGTTCTACCATCGATATTTTTCTCATCGTACTTATGCTGTGTCGCGCCCGGTTCAGTTCTTGATGGCCTTTTCCGGTTGTACGGCTGGACAGCGAGGCCCGCTATGGTGGGCAGGCCATCATCGAGGCCATCATGTAAATTCAGATACAGAGATTGATCCACACTCGCCAAGGAATGGATTCCTGAATAGCCATATGCTTTGGTTTTTTCGACGTGGAAATTTCTCATTACACGAACACCGTATAAAAGATTTACTCAAATACCCTGAGCTCAGATTATTGGAAAAGTTTGATTGGGTGCCTTTCCTGCTCTTGTTTTTAGCATGTTATTTGCTAGGTGAAGCCTTGGCAGTATATTTCCCTGCTTTAAATACCAATGGTCTGCAACTTTTAGTTTGGGGCGGGCTTGTTTCAACAGTCATTCTCTATCATGCCACCTACACTATTAATTCTCTGGCACATGTCTTTGGCAAGCGTCGGTTTGATACTAATGATGATAGTCGTAACAATATTTGGTTAGCCTTTTTAACTCTGGGGGAAGGTTGGCATAATAACCATCATCGTTACCCGGCTGCCACACGACAAGGTTTTTATCGCGGTGAAATAGACATCAGTTTTATGTTGATTAATATGCTTGCTGCAGTTGGTCTTGCTAAAGATATAAAACCAGTGCCAGTGCATATATTGGAAGAAGGTCGAAGACAATGAAAATTGCCATTGTAGGCACGGGCATCTCCGGATTAACAGCCGCATATATGCTGCATCGAGAACATGATGTGCATGTATTCGAAGCTAATAATTATATTGGCGGCCATACCAATACAATTCTTGTTAACGAAGGGAATAAAGAAATTCCAGTTGATACTGGCTTCATTGTTTTCAATAAAACTAACTACCCTAATTTATGCAGATTGTTTGATATCTTGAATGTAGAGAGTCGTGAGTCAGACATGAGCTTCAGCGTTCATTGTGAAAAGTCGGGTTTAGAATACAACGGCAGTGATCTTAACCGTGTTTTTAGCCAGCGTAGAAATATTCTTAACCCAGCATTTTGGAAAATGTTGAAAGAGATCATGCGGTTCAATGATGAATCACCCGCTACATTACGTGATGGTCTTGATGACACAGTTACCGTTGCCGAGTTTGCAAAGAAGAATAAGTACTCTGAGAAGTTCATTGAATATTATCTGATTCCCCTGGGTGCTTCTTTATGGTCCAGTCCAGCAAGCCAGTTTCGTCAGTTTCCTATCAAGTTTGTCTTGGAGTTTCTGGATAATCATTGCATGTTACAGGTTAATGATCGACCACAATGGCTAACCGTGACAGGTGGTTCTTATCAATATATAGAACCACTGACAGAAGGTTTTCGTGAAAAGATATATTTAAATAAGGGTGTGAACAGTGTGACCCGAAAAAATAATCAGGTTGAGTTGGTATTGAGCGATGGCAAAACTGAATTATTTGATGAGGTTATTCTGGCAACCCATGCTGACACCAGTCGCGGCCTTGTGAAAAATATTGAGCCTGAAGAAAATAATATGTTAAAGCTTTTTAAGTATCAATTTAATGAAGCCATCCTGCATACCGATACCCGTGTTCTACCAGACAATAAACGAGCTTGGGCAAGCTGGAACTATAGAATACCTGCGACTGAAAATAATCATGCTGCTGTAAGCTATAACATGAATATGCTACAGGGCCTTGAGAGTGAGAAGACCTATAGTGTTTCACTTAACCAATCCGCTCAGATTGATCCGGATAAAATAATCCGACGCATCCATTATCATCATCCAATATTTCAGCCCGGTAGAGATTTCGCACAATCACAACATGATAAGTTAATCCGACGACGAGGTATTTCCTATTGTGGCGCTTATTGGGGTTATGGCTTTCATGAGGATGGTGTGCGAAGTGCACTAGCGCTATGTGCTGCTTATGATCAGGTGCTAGCGGCATGAATAGTTGCATCTATGAAGGGCTGGTGTCTCACCATCGGCTATCGCCACATAATCATTATTTTCGCTACACCTTATACATGATGTATCTCGATTTAGCCGAGTTACCGGAGCTATTCGATGCTTATCCATTGTGGTCTTCGAAACGTCCTGCCCTAGCATGGTTTAGACGAAAAGATCATGTTGGTGATAGCAATGTTCCCTTAGATAAAAGTGTACGACAGATCATCGAGAAAAAAACAGGTAAAGAACATTCTGGGGCAATTCGGTTGCTTACTCACTTACGTTATTTTGGTTACTGCATGAACCCAGTCAGCTTTTATTATTGTTGGAATGATGAAGATACCGAACTCGAATATATCGTTGCCGAGGTGCATAACACGCCATGGGGAGAAACCCATTGTTATGTGCTTGATACATCTGAATTAGAAGATAGTTCTCATGCCTATTCATTTTTAAAATCATTTCATGTCTCGCCTTTCATGCACATGGATCATGTTTACGAATGGCATTTACCCAAACCAGAAGAAAGTTTGATGGTTAATATGAATAGTTTTGAAAATGAGGAAAAAGTTTTTAATGCGACGATGAATTTAAAAAGACAGGCAATCACCGGGCTTCAACTGAATCGAGTATTATTTGTATATCCTTTAATGACGATAAAAATTATCAGCGCCATCTATTGGCAGGCGATGAAATTATGGTTAAAAAAAACACCCTTCTATTCCCACCCCAAACATTTAAAGCAAGAGATAATTAGATGAGAACAACGACACTAAAGCCAGATGAAATTAAAGCAACAGGTACGGCAAATATCTTTGTCATGGTTGCAAAAAAAATAATTAGACAAAAAATAAGTAGCCTACCCTCTGGTTGTATTGCTATCAAAGATGAACTTGACCTATGGCAAACCGACGACAGCCGTGCCCCGGATTTTACAATAGAGATACACGATCTGCGTTTTTATGTGGATGTGTTGTTGGCAGGCAGTAACGGTGCCGCGAGTGCTTATCGAGATGGTTATTGGTCTTGTGATAGTTTAGTCGGACTATTTCAATTGATGGTTAGAAATCTTGATAACACAGACCAACTTGAGAATGGCTTAGCTGCACTCGGTAATTGGTGGTTACGACGCAGACATAAAGCGAGAAGTAACACGCGCCAAGGTAGTCAGAAAAATATTCATGCACATTACGATCTCGGCAATGACATGTTTCAGTTATTCCTCGATAAGACAATGACTTACTCTTCGGGTGTATTCCTTAATGAACAATCAACACTTGAAGAAGCCTCAATCGAAAAGCTTGATCGAATTTGTCGCAAACTGGATCTGCAGTCGCACCATAAATTAATTGAGATAGGTAGTGGCTGGGGTAGTTTTTCAATTCATGCAGCCAAAAACTATGGCTGCCATGTCACAACAATCACTATTTCAAAAGAACAATACGCTCTTGCAAAAGAACGAATAGCGGAGCAAGGGCTAACGCATCTTATTGATATAAGGTTATGCGATTATCGTGATCTAACAGGCAAGTACGATAAGCTTGTCTCTATAGAAATGATTGAAGCTGTTGGCGATGAATTTTTATCGCCGTATTTCTCTAGTTGCGCATCACTATTAAAAGAAGATGGCCAAATGTTAATTCAGGCGATTACGATGCCTGACCAGCGATATAAACAATACTTAAAGAGTTCTGATTTTATTCAACAATTTATCTTCCCTGGTAGCTGCGTTCCTTCTTTGACCGCGATGGTTGATGCGGTGACAAAGGCATCTGATTTACGAGTCAATCACGTCGAAGATTTCGGTCTGGATTACGCTATGACATTGCGTGTTTGGCGAGAAAACTTTAATGCAAGACTTGATGAAGTGAAACAACAGGGTTATGGCGATGATTTTATACGGCTATGGGAGTACTACCTTTGTTATTGTGAGGCAGGCTTTCTTGAACGCTATACCGGTGTCGTGCATATGTTGATGAACAAACCTGCCTATGGCAGGGAGGCAATCAGTTCAAGTCATTAAGTTGAACTCATATCTATGAAAATAACTAATTTCATTCTGTTTCAACTGGCCTGGTTTATTACCATTATATCAGCCGCGAAAGGAATGCCCTACATTGGTGTTGCTTTTACGATGATATGGATGCTTCTTCATCTATCCATAATGGAGGAGTTACGAAATACGGAAATAAAGTTATTTTTATTTGCAGCCATCTTAGGTTATCTATTGGATTCAATATTAGTCGTGACTGGGTTCATAGCCTTTCCAGAGCACACTTTACTGGTTGGACCTTCTCCTCTTTGGATGGTCTGCCTTTGGATAAACCTTACTGCAACCATCAATCTCTCTTTGTCGTGGCTAGAAGGCCGTTATCTGCTAGCTGGCGCGTTGGCAGCAGTTGCTGGTCCTATGGCTTATGTTGCAGGTGAAAAGTTAGGTGCCATTACCTTGTTTGGAAACACGGCAATCTTCGTTGTTTCAATAGTGTGGTGTCTTGCCATGCCTTTATTGGTGTGGGTTTCAGCATATCTTATCCGACAACAACTGATACAAGAACAAATAATTCCTCTTAACATGGAGAAAACTGAATGGCGCTAAATTCAATATTTTTAATTGCTTGGGGGTTTAGTGCGTTTGTGATGTTGTTGTTATGGATGGTGCAATATAAAACTGAGAATGCTGGCATTGTTGATGTGGCATGGTCATTTTTAACGCCACTGGTTGGTGTCTGGTTAATACTCATGGATCAAATCGAAAATGGAGCTCGGCAATGGTTGATTATTGGATTTGCAATTTTCTGGGGCTTTCGTTTAGGTATTTTCTTATATAACCGGGTCATGAATGAGGTTGAAGATGGTCGTTATCGATACATGCGCGAGTACTGTGGTAAACATGCGCAAGTAGTGATGTTTGTTTTCTTTCAAGTACAAGCGACGTGGACGATATTGTTTGCCTTGCCATTTTGGGCCGCTGCAAGGAATAGTAACACTGAGTTCGTTTTGCTAGATATGATTGGCATTCTAGTCTGGTGCATTGCTATAGCCGGCGAAGTTATCAGTGACCAGCAATTACATCGTTTTAGAATGAACCCAGTTAATAAAGGCATTGTTTGCAAAATTGGCCTATGGCGTTATACACGGCATCCCAATTATTTCTTTGAATGGTTGCAATGGTGGGCCTTTGTATTTATCGGTTATGGAAGTGATTACTGGTGGTTGACATGGACAGGTCTGATTGTTATCTATGTATTTATTACGCGCATTACTGGTGTGCCGTATACAGAGCAGCAATCTATTCGAAGCCGTGGTGATGCTTACAGAGAGTATCAAAAAACAACAAGCATGTTCTTCCCGCTGCCACCAAAGGCATCATCATGATTGCTGTCGCTAAAAAAAATAGATTCATTTCGATGCCATTAGTTATTGCCTACAGTGGCTTCTTAATTATGTTAACAATTGTTTGTTATGCATTAGCTTACGGTAATTTTTTTGTAGAAGGCGCTGTGTTAGTTGACATGGTATGGGGCTTGGTGACGCTTGTTGACCTTTATTTAGGCTTGTTGCTGTTTTCTTTTTGGGTCATGTGTCGTGAAGAAAATAAAACTATTGCATTATTATGGTCTGTTCTGATTTTATTACTTGGTAATATGCTGTCTTGTCTTTATATTCTGAAATCATTTAATGAAGCGGAGGGTAGTATGACAAGGTTTTGGTTAGGCAAGCGGTCAAACACGACATAATTATATGTTAAGGATATTTCTATTAACCGGACTCACTTTGTGGGTTTATTCAGCAGTTGCTGGAGGTGCTCTGACCCGAGTGGGGTATGCCTATGACAGCAATACTAATCAATTACTCTATACCGAAAGTCATCATGAGAGATACAGCGACGGGGTGTTACAGCGCTCAGAAGTGATTTACAAGGATCCGACGGAAAATATTTTTGCTAGTAAGATTGCAGATTTTAGTAATAGTCAATTTATGCCAGAGTTTGCATTGGAAAATACCCGAACGGGGCATGAAGAAAAAACACGTTTCATAGAAAATAAATATGAAGTCATCTATAGCGAATCAAAAAATAAAACTCAAAAAGAATCACAAATAAAATATAAAGATGGTGCGATTAGTGATGCTGGTTTTGACAATTTTATTATTGAGCATTGGGACCAAATTATTGCCGGTAAGAAATTCAAACGCGACTTTCTTGTGCCGAGCATGCAGGATTTTTTAAGTTTCAGGATATATCAAGATGCTGTGGTGGAGAAAGAAGGGCAATCATTGCGGTTAATTAATATTGAGCCAGACAGTTTGTTTGTGCGCGTTTTTGCAGGGACATTGAAACTTTACTATGACAGTGACAAACCTGCTCTGCGAATTTTTGAAGGTGTTTCAAATATGCGTGATAGTAAAGGCGATAATTATAACGTGCTTATAAAATATGAAGATGTTAAATCACAAATTCTAAGTGTTAATGAATAGGTATTTTGTTTTCAGTATATTTGCCATGCAATAGTTAGCGTTTAAAAATATATATGAAGCAAATAAACTTGATCATAGGGTGTGGGTATCTAGGTAGAAGTTTACTTGGGCTTTTACGTGGCGAAAGAAACTATGTCGTAAATAGATCAGGGCAGCATAACCCTGTCAATGCAGCTGATGATAATCACCAACTCATTTTTAATATTAATGATAAACATGCCTGGCATAATATAGATGCGCTTGCTGAAAAAAGTAGCATTAGACTTTATTTTATGGTGCCACCGAGACAGATAGATGACACTATCTTTGCTGATTTTATTAAACGACTCAATCAACTCGATATAAAAAGATCAATTCTAGTTTCCTCAACGGTTGTTTATGGAAATATTGATCGAATAGTTGATGCGGATAGTTTGGTAAAAATAGACAGTGAAAGAGCGGAACGACAATTCCAAGTAGAACAAGACTGGTTAGAAAACATGAAAGCTGGAAATGTCATTCGATTAGCTGGCATCTATGGCCCTGATCGTATAATTGGATGCAGAGGAATCATTAATAATGAGCCAATTAATGGCGACCCCGATGGTTGGCTTAATTTGATTCATGTCGATGATGCGGCACAGCTAATAAAAACAATCAGTGAAATAGAACAGCCAGAACGTATTGAATTAGGCTGCGATGGTAAGCCAATCAAACGCCGTGACTATTATTCATATTTAGCGGAACAACTAAATCAAACGCAACCCCTATTCTCTCTTGGCAGTGATGCACGTGGCACCGGTCGGAGATGTGATAATAGTATTACCATGTCACGTTCTGGTTGGCAGCCGTTGCATGTAGACTTTCGCAAAGCAGTTTCTAAGTTGATTAAACAGAGTGGAAATTAAACGTATACTTGTTTTTCAACACCTACGGATTGAACATCCGGGGGTGTTCCGCGAATTTTTTAAAGAGGATGATATCGATTCGACTATTGTAGAGCTTGATGAAGGTGAACTGATCCCCGATTTAAAAGACTACGATGCCTTGTGGGTGATGGGTGGTCCGATGGACGTATGGGAAGAAGTAGAGCATCCTTGGTTGATCGATGAAAAAGCAGCTATCCGAAAAGCCGTAAATGAATTGAAGATGCCTTATGTTGGTATTTGTCTCGGTCATCAATTATTAGCCGCTGCATTGGGTGCTGAAGTCGGGCCGGGCAGTCACCCGGAAGTTGGTGTCATGGCAATTCATAAGACGGACGCGGGTAAACAAAGCCTTTACTTGAAAAAGTTGCCGGACAAGATGAATTGTTTGCAATGGCATGGTGCTGAAGTAAGGACCGTGCCAGCCGGTATGGACGTTTTGAGTTATTCAGATAAATGCGATATTCAATCCTTATCGTTAGGAGCACAAGTGTTTACCATGCAATATCATCAAGAGATCACGGCTGCAACGGTGGCAGAATGGAGCACTATTCCAGCTTATAAAGACGCGCTGGAAAAAAGACTGGGTGAAGATGCTGTGAATAAACTGAGACAAGATACGTTAAAAAATATGGATGATTTTAATAAAACAGCCAGACAGTTGTACGAAAACTGGAAGGCAACGCTATTGGAATATTAAGCCATGACTGACACAAATGGTTTAGAATCGCCCTGTGTAAGAGATTGTTGTTTGAATGAGAACGATGTTTGTCTGGGTTGTTATCGAACAATTTCAGAGATCATCAGTTGGGGACAATCGAATAATGAAGAACGCAAAACCATCTTGTTAATGGCTAAACAAAGAGCCAATGAAATCGGCAACAGTTAGACCTCTCATTAAATAAGTAGTCAAGCTGGGTCACATTGCATTCGTTTCCGCTTGGCATTATCCGCAGCAAAGTATCTGGAATATTACAAAGGGCATTCACAAAATATTGTGGCTCGTCCAGAATATAAAATTGCCAGTCAATGCAATTCGAAATTTCCTCACGCATAAAGGCATCTTTGGTTTATTTGAAATTCAGTTTGATGGGAATAATAGACCAAGCAAGGTTCAACCTAAGTCTTGACCAACAAGACGAAGACAGTCTCCGCATCACCGGACACATCAATTAACGCACGACATTGCATGTCGGTTACAACGGTGAAAATTGTTTGGTAACAGCTTGTTTGAAATTATAAGGGTGTCGATTAGTAATCGACACCCTGCTTCGCTTCGATAACTTTAAACGATTTATTTTTTTAACGTCTTGTTTAAAGTCTTATCTTTGTTACGTGATTCGATAGCAAGGTCTTTTTTATATTCGATTAATTTATCCATTAACTTTGCGTTGCTGGTTGCGAGTATCTCAACGGCTAATAGCCCGGCATTTTTACCCGCGCCAATGGCAACAGTTGCTACTGGAACGCCACCAGGCATTTGCACGATTGATAATAATGAATCCATGCCACTTAATGCTTCAGTTTTAACCGGGACACCAATGACGGGCAACGGTGTTTGGCTGGCAACCATGCCGGGCAAATGTGCCGCACCGCCAGCGCCAGCGATAATGACCTTTAAGCCTTTTTTATAAGCGTTTTTTGCATACCTGCCCATATCATCGGGTGTGCGATGTGCAGATACGACGTGTACTTCATGAGCAACTGAAAATTGTTCACAGATATCTGCTGCTGCTTTTAAGGTTGGCCAGTCTGAATCACTGCCCATGATAATGCCGACGAGTGGTTTAGTTTGCGCTTTCATTTTTGTGCTCCGAAACGAATACATGATGCAGCCTTTGATGCTATTTGTTCAGCCTCATTAATATCTGAACCTAACGCGGTGATATGTCCCATCTTGCGTCCTATGTTTGTTGTTGTCTTTCCATATACATGAATATGGGCTCCCTTCACTGCCAGAGCTTGTTCTATTCCAACCGGGTAGCCCGTGCCCTGCTCTTCGCCGAGCATGTTTATCATCACCGCTGCTGGCGCTATCATTTCAGTTGAACCGAGTGGTAAGCCGAGGATTGCCCTGACATGATTTTCAAACTGTGAACATTCACAAGCTTCAATCGTATAGTGTCCGGAATTATGTACCCTTGGCGCCATTTCGTTAAGAATAATCTTATTTTCTTTGGTGAGAAACATTTCGACGCCGATGCTGCCGACGCCATCGATAGTTGTTACGGCCTTGCGCGCCAGATCAATTGCTGCATTTGCGAGTGCATCATCAATACGCGCAGGTGCTTTTACAATATGGCAGATGTGATCTTTCTGTACGGATTCAACAACGGGGTAGTTGACCATTTCGCCATTTGCCCCTCGCGTCACCATTACTGCTAATTCACCCGCGAAATCACAAAAGCCTTCAACGTAGAGTTCACGGTTATCGCCATCCAGTTTTGCCCAGGCATCATCAATATCTGCTGCGCTCATTAAAGTGGCGTTGCCTTTTCCGTCATAGCCATTGCGTCTTGCTTTCAAGACCAGCGGCCAGCCAAGTTGTTCGGCTTGCTGCTTTATATCTTCTGGTGAGTCGATGGCCGCAAAGGGTGCAACCGCTATTCCGACATCGCTTAAGGCTCGCTTTTGAATTAATTTATCTTGTACCAGACTAATAGTTGTCGAGCTTGGATATAGTTGATGGCCCGCTTGCTCGAGGGCCTGCAAACTATTGGCATCGATAAATTCATTTTCCAGAGACACGACGTCTACTTTGTCTGCCAGATTGAGCAGATTGACGGGATCGTCCCAGTCGCCATATAAAATTTCTGCGGCGAGACTGGAGGATGGTGTGTTTTCTGTTCTTTCCAGAATGATTATCTGGCAGCCCAGAGCTATCGCGGGCAGCGCTGTCATTTTTGCCAGCTGACCACCACCAACGATTCCAATTCGATGTCCACTGGCAATATGCTTATTGCTGGTCTTGTTAAGAGTCTTTGCCATGCGTTTCCTTAATACACACCCGTAAAAAAGTCGGCGAATTTAGCACAATCTACGTAGTAAATCTGCAATTCTGTTGCTAGTAGCCACGATAGCTGCATAGATTATCGCTTAGTACAGGGTCGTTATAGAGGTAAAAACGGTTCTAACTTGGTTCTTAGAGACCAGTTTATTGGTTTTTAACAACCAAATTAACCAATAAACGACGCTCAATAAATTCGGTAAAAAACAAATAAGTCATTGAATAAAAAGATAAAAATCATTTTTTTGCGAAACTGGCACATGATCTGCACTATATAAGTTAAGAAAAAACTTTACACACTTAGAAATTTAGACATAACACGAGGATACAACAATGAATTGGCAAACACCTGAATACAACGACATCCGTTTTGGTTTTGAAGTAACCATGTATATCAACAACAAATAAGACCCTTTTTAATCTTATTTAACTAACATAACACGAGGATACAACAATGAATTGGCAAACACCTGAATACAACGACATCCGTTTTGGTTTTGAAGTAACCATGTACATCAACAACAAGTAAGACTTCCTTCTCGGAAAAATAAAAAAGGGACCGCAAGGTCCCTTTTTTATTGTCTGATTTTTAATTCACTCAAATTAGACACAATTAATCTTCACTAATACAACAAATTACGCTAGCTATTTTTTCCTTAAAGAAGGCCTTATCTGCTCATTTGAATATCGTGTCTGGATTTGTCCTTATCGTTGAATTCAGTGATGTGGCAAGATAAAGGCTCTCGTTACAGTGCCTTCTCTTTTACGACCAGTTCTCTTTCAGGGTCTGAGCGTATTGTTTTTCCAGTCTCTATCGGGATTGGCAGATTTCTCTTGTGATGGCAATGATTGTATCTGCAATTAAATTAAATATGGCAGGGTCGTTACCATCGATAATAATATCATTCCTGCCTTACCGGCAGGAATGATTCGTTTTTGTGCAAGCGGTTACTCGTTTGTTGTGCGCGCTCTTTCTTTATCTATGAGTTGATCAACAACCTTTAGTACATTCTCGAAACTACCGGCAGTGGAACCACTCACCATATATTTGCCATTAACAATGACGGCTGGGACACCTGTAAGCTTATAACGCTGTCCCATTATGTGAGCTTGCTTAACCTTGGTCATGACTTCATCAGATTCGTATGCCTTTGTGAATTCGCTCTTGTTGACACCATGTTTAACAAAGAATTTTTTGATTGAATCATCATCATGAATCTTTTTCTTTTGTTTGTGTATGGCATCAAATAATGACGTGTGGATGACATCCAAAACACCTAATTTTTCCGCAGTAAAATAAGCCTTGGCATGAGGGATCCAGTTTTTGCGAAATATGCCCGGCATGCGTCTAAATTCTACATCATCAGGTTTGGTCTCTAGCCATTTGCTTATATGTGGCTCAAAGTCAAAACAGTGTGGGCAGGCATACCAGAACACTTCCACGACCTCTATCTTGTCTTCTGACTGGGTTGGTTGCGCTGGAGTGATGGTCATATAACCATCACCATCAGCGTATGTCTGGCCGCTAATCAGAATTAATAAGAAAAGCGAAAGGGTGGTAACTATTTTTTTCATGAAGATCCTTAAATATTGATTAAATTTCGGGCACGTTTAACTAAACCTTATAGGTATAGACACCTAAAATTGGGTTTTACTTCAGTTAAAGCATGAATTTTTAATGCAGTCCCTGAATATATTGAGATACAGCCTCGATTTGGAGGTTAGTCATAGGGCCAGTAATGGTGCGCATCATATTGTTTGGGTCATTGCTGCGTTCTTCAGCCTTGAACATTTTCAGCTGGATAGCGGTATATTCAGAATGCTGTCCACGTAAGGCGGGATACAGGGCAGTTGGGTTGCCAGCACCATTAGGCCCATGACAGGCCATACAGGCAGGAACACCCGTTGTGTAGTCTCCAGCGCGATAGATAAGCTCTCCTGTCTCAATTAACTCCGGTTTAGCAGAACCCAGGGTCGTTTTTTGACTGGAAAAATAAGCACCGAGGTCCAGCATATCCTGATCGCTTAATGGCGCCACCATCGCCGTCATCTGGGCGTTAACACGATTCCCTTTTTTGAAATCATTTAACTGTTTAACAATATAAGATGCATGTTGTCCGGCCAGTTTTGGCCAAATCGGATTCACACTATTGCCATCGACACTATGACAGGCAGCACAGGTTTGTGAGAGAGTCTTGCCATTTGCAGGATCACCCCCGACAGCATAAGTATTAGCAGAGGTGAGCATTAACAAACAAATAACAATTAAATAATTTTTCATAATTCCAGATCCTTTAAAGACAACATATATGCCGGGTAGTGATAATAAACTCATAGTATGATTATTTCTCAGAACAAAGTCCTGACAACGAAGGTTAATTCAAAATCTAATAATCTTCAAAAACATAAGCAAACTATTTTAACGGTTTAATAAAATTTAGCAGTTCACAGACAAATGACTATAAAAACAGAACAAATAATACCAAATGGTTGGTACAGCCGCTTTGAATTTATCATGGGTGTAGCTGAATTTAAGCAACTTCCAGAGGATAGCGGTGCTGAGGTTGCCTTCGCTGGACGATCGAATGTTGGAAAATCGAGTGCTTTAAATAAGATTACCAACCGGCGTTCCCTGGCTAGAACCAGTAAATCGCCTGGCAGAACCAGAGAATTAAACTATTTTGCCTATGATGACGCCACGCATATCGTTGATCTGCCGGGTTATGGCTATGCAAAGGTCGACGAAACTATGAGAAACGCCTGGGCAAAATTGCTCGAACGCTATTTGCGCGAGAGGCAATCTCTGAAAGGTGTGTTCTTGATCATGGATATTCGGCATCCAATGGGGAAGTTTGATCAAATAATGCTGGATTACTGCAGGAGCTGTGATTTGCCATTACATATTCTTTTGAACAAGTCAGATAAGTTATCTAAAAGTGCCGTAAATAAAACAACCATGGATATTCGTCGTGAACTGGCAGATATCAGTGGCAGCGTGCAACAGTTCTCTGCTTTAAAGGGTGTGGGCTTAGATGAGGCTCGTCAAAAACTCGCTGATTGGTTGTTTTAGGTGTGGTTTTTTATCAGCATAAAAAAATGCCCCGGGCGTTCTTTTAGGGGAAAGTATGCATCCGGGGCCAGAATATCCCGGCTGGGGAGAACCGGGTCATTTTTCCTCTCAAGGGAAGAAAAGAAGGAAAAATATGCTGTTAAAAGCTTAGAGCACAGGTATACCGTAGAGTTCCCGGGATTTAACTTTTGTCAACGAAAAATTTTCGTTTATGCACATTTTTTTCTTCTTGCCCACTTGCGTGACTTAAATGACGGTCATCCTCCTCTAAGGACAACTAATTACGGTGTAACATATTGATATATATAATTATATTGTAAGCTGGTTAGTTTTTAACAGTTTTGTCATAGATGGGTTAGCCATGGTCTATTTGACGTTATATTTACACTGCATCCACAGAGTTATCCACAGAAAATGTGGATAAGAAATTAACCCTGAATAGTAGCAATTACTTAGCTTAACTAAGCTAGAAATGATCTGAAGTGTTGTAGCTAAGAATCCACCAACTTTGGGCTGAAAAGTCTATTTAAGTACTTTTATCAGTGTCCCTTCTTCAGGTTCTCCAGTTGGATATTTCGCATTTAAAAGTCGCAGTTGTGATTCTGCATGGCTTTCTAGTGGAGATTGTTTGGCTAAGCGACTAAATCGCGTTTCGCTATTCGCTTTTTCAATGTTAATTCGTATTGGTTTTGCCAATACTTTTTCATCCGTTGTTAAAGAGTGGAAGCTTTTTGCGGTTGCAAGTATCGCATCGTCATATTCAGCTAGTCTATTGCCTTCAGCCATCCCGGTAATTATGTAGGCCCGTTGTTGAAAATAGATGACTGTGAATCGTGCAGGAATACTCCCTTGTTTATTGGTAATAACCGAAATGCCTGTATGGGCAGAGTGACCATTTATATTTAATGGCGATTCATGTTCGAGATTATTCAATCCCATGCGCTGGATCATGAAATTTCTGGGCGACAGTCTATTATCCACATCTTCAGCACTGATTTGCATCAAGGCATTGCCATCAGCAGTAGTTAACAATATCCGATCTGGAAGATTGGTCATATTCCATTTTTGTGGGAAACGCATCGAGAATCCTAGGTCTTCATGATAGAAATTACGGCCTCGTAAAATACCTCCTTGAGGACTATCACCAAATACCAAGTTATCAATGAGTGAAATATATTCATCTCTGCCGACAAAATTCACTGTTCCGGATTCATTAAGACCTTTGGCCATATCGATGACCTCCTGAAGCCGTGTATCACTATCCGGATGCGTAGAAAATACACCATGATAAGCCCTTGGTTCCCGCCCTTTGGCTTGGGCTAGTTTTCTATCAAATACTTCCTGATTTTTTAAAACGCTGATCACGTCTAGCATGGCTTCCGGATTGTAGTTCGTTCGGGCGAGATACTCAGCTCCAAGGCGGTCAGCTTCTAGTTCATGGGTACGCCCATAGCCCCGCAGCAATGCCCCGCCTGCAAATTGCACTAACTGGTCTGACGCTTGAGTCATACCAGGCACAAATATCGAAGTTAATGCAGCCCCGATATTTGTAAGTTGGGTTGCGCTATGTTGTCGCACCGAGTGTCTGGCTGTGACATGTCCTATTTCATGACCTAGTACTGCTGCTAGTTCTGCCTCAGAATTTAAATAGGCCATTAATCCACGAGTTATGTATATGTATCCGCCTGGTAAGGCGAAGGCATTAACTTCCTTACTATCGAGTACAGTAAAACTATATGTCAGGTTTGAGCGATGACTTTTTGCTGCGAGTTTAGTACCAATATTTTGCACGTAATTCTGTAAAGCCGGATTCTCGTACACAGTATATTGTTTAAGCACTTCGGCATTAGTTTTACGACCAAGCGCCAGTTCGTCACTTTCACTAAGCAACACCAAGTCTTGCTCTCCAGTAACCGGATTTACGGCACATGAGCTTATTATTAGTAAGGATAAAAAATGTAAGGCGATTAGATATTTCATTTTCATGATTTTAAGATAGACAATGTGATAATTCAGTTCAATCTTTAGAATTGACTATTATTAAGTCTAGATGGTGGCGTAGGCGTATGCGTATTTGACCTTTATGCTTATATAACCAACCGCTAGCTTCAATGGTCTTGCTTTTGAGTGAAAGTAATTCCGATTCATTGAAATAATGTAAGTCAGCATTTTTTATCCTAAGCGCGACATTGTTTTCAAGGTTTATCCATATTGATGACCTGCTTGTAGTGACTCGTTGCACCTTCCCCGAGATGGAATAAGATCCTTTTTCGTTGCCACTTAGTGATTTAACGCTATGCGTTTTATAACGTGAGAGCCTCCAAAGACCCTGTCGTTGTTTTTTGGCAAATTGACTTGCTTCATTATAGCAATCTGCAAAAGCCAGGTTAGGTGGGATTCGTAAAGGCATTGCCAAGCCTGACTTAAGTAATTGAATTTGTAAGTTCAAGCCATCTGCATAAATATGGGCCAAAGTTCTGTCGTGACGGTCATGGCGTTCTTTTCCATAAACAAGATGAATCAACGAAGCATTACCAAGCATCTTCTTGAGCGCATTCCTCGCACTGTCTGCACCCGCTTCAGAGGGACTATTGTTGTGGCCTAATTCGGGTGTGTCTATCCCAATTAAGCGGATATGTCTTTTATCCTTTAAAACGACCGTGTCGCCATCAATAACATAGTCAACTATGACTTTCTCGTGGAAGTGGGTACTTACACAGCCTTGATCAATATAGTCTTTAGAGAGACATGTCGGGCTGACAAATATTAATAATGCGGGAATAAAAAAACGCCCTAATAGGGCGTTTTTTTGTGTTCGATATTGCCGCTTCAAGGCATTACGACATACCGTATTTACGACGGAATTTGTCGACTCGGCCGGCTGTATCCAGCATTTTCTGTTTACCGGTGTAAAATGGGTGGCATTCAGAGCAAACGTCAAGATGGAGCTCACCAGTGTGCGTTGAACGAGTCTTGAATGCGTTACCACAACTGCATTTAACATCAACTTCATCGTATGTAGGGTGTATGTCTGTTTTCATGTTGTTTTACTCAATTCGTCTAATCATCAATCAGGGGCCGGGAGTTTATGCGAAAGCGGAGCATTCCGCAATCCTGTGAAGTAGCGGATTTTAATCTTTTTCCTTCTTTAGGCGATTATTTAAGTCCATTATTGTAGTGGACGCGCTCATTTTTCTCGCGCTATCTCGGATAAGCTTTAGTTTTTTATTACGCTAAAGTTCAAATTCTGCAACCACTGGTGTGTGATCAGAGGGGCGTTCCAGTTTACGCGGTTCTTTGTCTATATAACTCGCACGACAACGTTTAGCTAAGCTGTCTGAGGCAAGAATAAGGTCAATCCTTAGGCCACGATTGCGCCTGAATCCAGCTGCGCGATAATCCCACCAGGAAAAACTTTTTTCTGGTTGATCAAATGAACGAAAACAATCGCTGAAACCACTAGCAAATATTTTATTTAATTCATCTCGTTCTGGTTCGCTTACTAGATTGCAGCCTTCCCATTCTTCCGGCGCATGCACATCTCGATCTTCAGGAGCGATGTTAAAGTCGCCTAAGATGATAAGGCGTTCATTTTCTGCCTGAAGTTGTTTTATAAATGGCTGCAGTTTGGAAAACCATTCGAGTTTATAATGAAACTTTTCGGATCCCACTTCTGAGCCATTAGGAACATATAGATTTAAAACGGTCACGCCTTGAGTTTTAACCGCTAGGACTCGTTTTTGTACATCATCGTAGTCAGGCAAGGCTGTTGCTATGGTTTCAATAGGCAATTTACAGATGGTTGTAACACCGTTATAGGTCTTTTGGCCGATAAAACTGACGTGATAACCAGCTTCTTTTATTGCCGCTTCGGGAAAGTTTTCATCGGTAGTTTTAGTTTCTTGAATCGCCAGAACGTCAGGGCTCTCACTCTCTAGCCACTGCAATACATGCGGTAGCCTGACTTTAAGGGAATTAACATTCCAGCTTGCTATCTTGAACACGATTTATATAGGGAATTTAAAAGGTTATTAAAAATAATTTAGAAAAAACTAGCTGAATCAAACGCGAAAACCACCATGCCTGCGTCGATTATAGAAGTCCAGTATAAAAATACCACCGGCTATACCAATCGTGAAAACGATAAGTAGTGTCACTAACATCTGTTTCATGCTGTTAATTGAAAATAAATTTTCACTCAAGGATTCTGAGTTTGCTTCTACTGCAATGCCGGATGACTCAAGTTGTGAAATTAGCTGCCGGTTTTCCTGTTTCAGCGTTTCTATATCGGCGAGTAATATTCCTGAGTCATCTATATCTGCAACATTTGCTTTAAGAGCAGCGAGTTGTGCTTGCAGGTCACCTGCTTTCAAGCGTTCCGAGTTTAATAGTTGTTCAAGATCTTTTTGAGCTTCTGAGCCATTGGCAGGGGCTGTCGCCGTCTTTAGTTGCGCAATTTCTTGTTGCAAAGCTTTGTTGCTGTTTTCCAGGTCTGTGATGCGCGATTTACCGGGTTTTTCCACGACGACATATTTGCTATGTATCCAACCTTTACTTCCCCCGGCTTCTTGAACATGAATCAAATCAGTATCACGTTCGATTACTGATAATGGTGTGCCACTAGGCACGAGTTTGATAATCGGGCTGTCAATGGTGCGATCTTCATGTAAACCGATTTTTAATTCATCGATCACATAGACTGTTTCGGCATGGGCAATAGCTGATAGCAGACAAAATATGCCAAATAGTGCGTATTTTACTCTGTAATTATGCATTATTAATCCTTAAGCTGTAATTCCCGAATGTCTTAACAAAGGTTCAATACTCGGTTTTCGTCCACGAAATTCAACAAATAAGTCCATTGGTTCACGACTCCCCCCTTGTTCAAGAATCGATTGAAGAAATTCTTTTCCAGTTGTTTTATCAAAGATACCTCTTTCCTCGAATTTGGAAAAGGCATCGGCCGATAAAACTTCGGCCCATTTATAGCTATAGTAACCGGCTGCATAACCGCCGGCAAAGATATGAGCAAAACTATGCTGAAAACGATTGAAGTCAGGCGCATCGACAACAGCGACTTTTTCTCGAACTTCATTGAGTAGTTCTTGTATATCAAGTGACTTCTCGGTTGCAAATTCCATGTGCAATCGATAGTCAAAAAGAGCAAATTCCAGCTGTCTGACCATTTGCATGCCGGCCTGAAATGTCCTTGCCCGTGTCATTTTTTCGAATAATTCGTCATCAAGGAGCTCGCCGCTATCAATATGCCGGGCGAAAAGATCAAGAGCCTCTTTTTCCCAGCACCAGTTCTCCATAAATTGACTCGGTAACTCTACAGCATCCCAGGGCACCCCGTTAATCCCGGATACGCCACTATATTCAACCCGTGTCATCATGTGATGTAAGCCATGACCGAATTCATGAAATAAAGTGGTTACTTCATCATGTGTTAGCAACGCGGGTTTATCGCCAACAGGGGGAGTGAAGTTACAGGTTAAATAGGCCACCGGGTTTTGGATGCCCGCGCTGGATTTTTTTCTAACGATGCATTCATCCATCCACGCTCCGCCCCGCTTATGTTGGCGAGCATAGAGATCCAGATAAAAACTACTTTGTGTCATGCCTTGGGGATCCAGGATATCAAAGAACATGACATCCTTATGCCAGACCTGAACCCCTTCACGTTGTTTAATGGTGACGTCGTAGAGTTTTGCAGTTATTGCAAATAGACCCTCTAAAACCTGATGTACAGGAAAATAGGGACGTAATACTTCTTGTGAGATATCAAATTTTTTCTGTCTTAATTTTTCTGAATAATAAGCGACATCCCAAGCCTCAAGCTTGGATACGTTTGCTGTTTCTGTTGCGAACTGTGTTAGCTCAGCAAACTCTTGTTCTGCATAGGTCCTTGTCCGTTCAGCCAGATCATTCAGGAATCCCAGGACTTCGTCAGGGTTCTCTGCCATCTTTGTTGCGAGTGAATAATGAGCATAACTTTCAAAGCCAAGTAGTTTTGCTTTCTCGGTTCGATACTTAAGGATCTCAGTCATGTTCTCGCTATTATCGAACTGACCGGCAATAGGACCTTTATCAGAAGCGCGAGTGACATAGGCTTCGTATATCTCTTGTCTTAAGCTGACGTTATCTGCGTATTGCATCACCGGCATATAGGAGGGAAACTCGAGCGTAAACAACCACCCTTCCTTATTTTCATTTTTTGCAGTTTGCGCAGCTAGAGCAAGGCATGACTCAGGCAAACCTTTGAGTTCAGCTTTATTTGTGATTAGTTTTTTCCAGGCCTGAGTAGCATCGAGTAAGTTTTCTTCAAACTTGGTTTGTAGCTTTGATAGTTGTTGCTGGATTACTTTGTAGCGTTCTTTTGCCTTGCTATCGAGAGCAATACCAGAGAGCTGAAAATCCCGCAGAGCATTAGTAATGATTTTTTGTTGTGCAGTCGTCAAAGCATTAAAAGAATCTGCCTTCGCAATTTGCTCATAAGCATGAAACAGGTCTTCGTTTTGACCCATCTCGGTAGAGTAATCAGATAGCTTGGCTATACAGGCATTATAAGCCTCGCGGAGTTGATCATTATCTGCAACCGAATGCAGATGACTGGCCGGCGACCAGGCGCGACTTAAGTGGTCATCCATGTCTTCCAATTTCTGTAGTAGGTTCTCCCAACTATAATCTGTTGAGCTTTTTAATAGCGACTGAACCGTGCTTCTGCTTTCTGACAATAATTGATCGACAGCGGGCTCGATATGAGATGCGTTAATTTCTTCGAAGGCAGGAAGTCCTTCAGCCTGTATTAGTGGGTTATTCATATAAAGTGATATTGGTTTAATAATTGTAATTTCAAGATGTTAGTGAACGAGGGCTAAGCAGCCAATCGCATGCTTATTAGCCAGGTTGAGATACTGCCGCATAGTATAAACAGGCTGAGTAATAATACAGAATAAATATGCAGTCGACGAATCAGGTCATTTTCTTCTACAGCAGACAGGATGTATGGTCGACGACTATCATTTGTTTTAGTCATGATATTCACTGGTGGTAAGCTTTTTTGTTTGCCATGCATTTCAACGACGTGATCATAGGCCGCTTGTCTGACTTTTTGCCATTCTTGTAAATCAATAGCGCCATTGTTATCGGCATCAAATTTTTTTATTAATGCCTCTGAGTCTGTTTTCCATTCACGTATTAATTCACGAACATCTTCGTTTATGTCGAACTTGGCTCCAGCACCACCGACTGTTTTATAAAGTCCTATGGCATACAGACTCTCATCAGTATGTAAACGTTCCTCGGTATATCGGTAACGACGATTTAGGCCAAGCCCTGAGAAGAAAGTCTTTTTTTTCTTAACCGCTAATGGACTTCCTTGAGGGTTAACTTCACTGCTATGCCAAACATCCTTGTTTACAGATGTCACATGAGCGTCTTCGGGATCGATGATGCATTGTCCCGTATCATCTTTAATTAGGAACAATTCTTCACTGGTGCCACTTCTGATGGTGACCCATTTGCTATTTTTTCCGGACTGTCTATGTTCATCAACGCTATATTTATACCAGGTACAGATTGTTCCCGTCAGTGGAGCAATAATGGGTTGACCTTCCATCAACTGGCCATGTCCGATTAATTCAATATAACCTTGTGCAGCGGAGCGTATTTTTGAGGTTGGGGTGTCTTCAATAATTCGTTTACGATGCAAGGTAATAAAGGAAAAGACGAAACTGACTAGCGCCGCGATTAGTAGGCCAATGGCCCATAACCAGAAATCATCGGCAGGTCCAGTTTTAGCCCAATGTTTAAGAGCGAGAAACACGTCACTCATATATAGCTACTAACTAAATAGCGCTTTTACATCGACGTCTTTTATTTCTTCTTCACTAAAGATGAGTAAGTCGCGTGCGGGAAAGCGCATCATCCTGGCAATGATGATATCTGGGAATTGTTCGATGCGTACATTATTAGCGTTAACTGATTCATTATAAAATTCACGACGGTCGGCAATGGTGTCTTCCAGCCCTGAAATTCTTTGCTGTAGATGCTTGAAGGTTTCATTGGCCTTTAGCTCGGGGTAGGCTTCTGCTACAGCAAACAAACTACCCAGCCCCATTCTGAGTTGGCCTTCAGCAGGCCCTAATGCTGCAACGTCTCCACGCTCTCTGGCTGATGACACGGCCGAGCGCGCTTGCATGACTTTTTCCAGTGTCTCTTGTTCAAACCCCATGTATTGTTTACAGGTCTCGACCAGTTTAGGTAGTTCGTCATGACGTTGCTTTAATAACACATCAATATTTGACCATGCCTTGGAGACGCTATGCTTTAAAGAAACTAAACTGTTATAGATAGTGACCAGATACATAACTAATGCAGCGAGGATACCCAAAAAGATAATACTGGAAACATCCATATCACTTCTCCTTCGGTTGTTTGTGTTAAACAGCGGGACATTACCTTAAGTAATGAGGCTGACATAAATAGTAATAATTATCAATTTAGATCAATGATTTAAATGTATCTAAGCGGGTATTTCTAATGCATTATTGAGTCTATAATCTTATAAAAATAACTATTAAAGGAAACACATGCATGCAAGGCGATAAACAGGTCATTAAGCATCTCAATAAAGTATTACAAAACGAGTTAACAGCGATTAATCAATATTTTCTGCATGCACGCATGTATAAAAATTTTGGTTTAACCGAACTTGATGAGTATGAGTACAAGGAATCTCTAGATGAGATGAAGCATGCGGATCAACTAATTGAACGCATACTTTTTTTAGAAGGTTTGCCGAGCATGCAAAGCTTGGGGAAACTGCGTATAGGCGAATCGCCGAAAGAGATGATTGAAGCCGATCTTGCGTTAGAGATGGATGCGCTGCCTGATTTAAAAGAGGCGATTAGCCATTGTGAATCGACAAAAGATTACATTTCCAGAGAAGTGTTTGAAGCGATTTTGGAAAGCGAAGAGGAACATGTTGACTGGTTAGAAACACAATTGGAGTTAATATCCAAGGTTGGGTTGGAAAACTATCTACAATCTAAAATGTAAGCCATTGAAAACCCTGACTATTAAAAAAATCAGGGTTTTTTTATAATTTCTAATTGTTAATAGTTCTCATTACTACTACAATTATTATTAATGTTTATATGAGAGTTAACGATTTCTAAATTATGTATGTCTGTATTTGCAACGCGGTAACTGAAACCGATATCAAAAAAGCTGTCAAAGAAGGCGCAAATTGCATGCACCAACTGAAAAGCAAGCTTGGTGTTGGCAATAAATGCGGTTCGTGTGCTTGTGATGCCTCTGCGTGTCTTGATCTCGCATTAGAGTCGCAAATGCATTCTTCTAATCCTTTCAGCATTTAGAACACATTTAATTTCCTTCGGCTGTTTTGAATAACTCACTAATGGTTATTTTTTTATTAGATGTTAATAATTCTCATTCTCATGACAATAAGTATTGGCTAATAAACTTAGCAATTAGTCGTTTTAATAATTTATAAGGTAATTATTTATGCACTTGTCTAATGCATCATTTCGAGCCGGTTTGCTGAGCAGTATTTTATATTTTGCTTTTCAATCGCTTGTAATGGCGGAAGAAACCGAAATATTATCTCAGGTAAGCATTATCGGCGATCCATCCGCTGTATATACTATTCCCGGTTCAGCACATTACATCGATTACGAATCGATTAGAGAGTTTTCCTATGATGATATCAATCGTACTCTTCGTCAGGTACCTGGTGTCTATATTCGTGAAGAAGGTGGCTATGGTCTATTCCCTAACATCAGTTTGCGAGGGGTTGATACCACACGTAGTGCAAAAGTAACACTCATGGAAGATGGTGTTCTCGCTGCTCCTGCACCTTATGCAGCGCCTTCAGCCTATTATTCTCCAACGACTGGCCGTATGAGTGGCCTCGAGATTTTAAAAGGAAGTAGTCAAATCAAATATGGCCCGCATACAACGGGTGGTGCGATCAATTACCTATCCACACCAATACCGTCCGAACAACGTACTTTCTTGCGAGCGCAGTATGGTGAAGACAACGAATACCGTACACATGCGTTTCATGGTAATACTCTGGAGACTGCGGCAGGTCGATTTGGCTTTCTAATTGAAGGTTACTTCAGAGGCGTCGATGGTTTTAAAACCATTGATGCTGCTCCCGGTTTTAACGACAGGGATAATACTGGTTTTCAAAATATTGAACCAATGATCAAGCTTGCATGGGAGCCTGATACAAATATATATCAACGCTTCGAAGTTAAATATGGTTTTACAGATTCTGAGGCAGACGAGACCTACCTGGGTTTGAGCTCTGCAGATTTTCGGGCTGATCCTAACAGACGCTATTCAGCCTCTCGTTTCGACAAGATCGAACGCGAGCAACATCGTAGCTACCTACGTTATTTTATTTCACCGACAGAAAATTTTGACTTGGTGACAACAGCTTATTACAACAAGTTTGCCCGTAATTGGTACAAATTGAATGATATTCGTGCTGCTGCTGGCGGCTTAGCGGCTAATGATAGTTTGTCTACTGCCTTAGCAGGCAATCAAAACGGTACTGGACTGCAATGTTTGCAGGGCGATCTAGCCTGTGGCTTGCGTGTACGAGCTAATAATCGCGAATATTATTCAACCGGTGTTCAAAGTGAAGCTAATCTTCGTTTTGATACTGCTGTGTTAAAGCACGAGCTCACTTTGGGGGTTCGTTATCATAGAGATCAGGAAGACCGTTTCCAACAAAATGATGTTTACAATCAAGACGCGACAGGGGCTATTACTAGTGTGACATATGGCGCACTCGGTTCGCAGGCTGATCGAGAAGATGAAGTAACGGCATTGGCGTTCTATTTGGAAGATCGATTGGAGCTCGGTAATTGGTGGTTTACGCCGGGTATTCGCTATGAATATCTCGATTTAGAGCGCGTTGATTACAATGCGGGCACAACTAGAGATGATGACCTGGACTTGTTGGGTGGCGGTATTGGTATCGGCTATAACATTACTAGTGAACTACAAGCCTTCGGTGGTGTGCACTTTGGTTTTTCACCGCCTTCACCAGGCGGTGCTATCAACAATAACCTTGAAGAAGAGACCAGTACCAGCTATGAAATTGGACTTCGGTATGCCAGCAGTAACCAAGTCCTTACCGCAGAGGCGATTGGTTTCTTGACCGAGTTTGAAGATTTAATCGTGGTTAATAATATCGGTGGTACTGGTACTGGTAATGACGAAAACTTTGGTGAAGTTGATTCCTCAGGCCTCGAATTATCAGGACAGTTTGATTTAGGTTTGGCGAAAGATTGGTCTTTTAGTAACCCATACATAGTTGCGTTTACCTATACCGATGCCGAACAACAAAATAACTCAAGCTCAACGGATTCTGAGTCCATTTTTAGTTTTGGTAGTGCTGGTAATAAGGTGCCTTATATTCCTGAGTATCAGCTTACTGTGGGGAGTTCTGTTAAGTTTTCTCACTGGGGTGCCTCTGTCAGGGCTAGCTTTGTCGATGAAACCTTTACCAGTGCAAATAACGTTAGCACAGAAGTGAATGGTCTTGGTGCTGCTGATGCCCGATTCGGTAAGACCGACTCATATGAGATTGTTGATATTGCCGCCTATTATGATGTGAAAAGTGATGTACAAATATTTGCTGGCATACAAAATTTATTTGAAGAAGAGTATATTGTTTCTCGACAACCGCATGGTCCACGTCCAGGTGCACCACGAACTTGGTATATTGGTTTTCAGGTAGAAATGTAGTTAATTATTTATTAGCCTGGTTTTAACCAATATAAGTTTCGAATTATTAATATGCATCGTGACAATCTTTTGATTGTGAGTCTGAATAAGTTTGAGTGAAGTGACTGTAGATGAGTTGAGATGATGACAAAAGGGCTAAGTTTGCCCAAGCTTATCTATTGGAGATTTATTAAGAATTATCGTATGACGATACGAGCCTCTAGTGGTGGTTAAGTTCGCTTTTTAGCACGATTATTTTTGCCTGTATGCATAAGCAAAAATGATTGCAAAGTCAGATTTAAAATATGTAAAAGTCTACTTAATATTCCCATACTATAAATGTTGATCAATATTTATTTTAATAGGCAAGAAGTTTCCAAATACATGTAATTCATTATCATTTATAATATTAAAATTATTAACAAATCTGATACACCATGAATAAATTATTATTGATCAGTCTCTTATTTGTACAGCAATTATCATTCGCTGCAGAAGTCAATATCTATTCCGCACGTAAAGAGGCGTTAATAAAACCATTACTGGAACAGTTCACTAAAGAAACAGGCATTGCTGTCAATATCGTTACCGGCAAGGCTGATACATTACTCAAACGTCTTGAAGTTGAAGGTAAAAACACGCCAGCAGATATTTTATTAACTGTAGATGTTGCTCGCTTGATAAGAGCTAAAGACAAAGGGCTTTTTCAACAGGTTGATTCTGAATTATTGAATAAGGTTATTCCTGAAAACTACCGCGATATTGATAAGCAGTGGTTCGGATTGTCATTGCGTTCACGTGTGATCATCTATGCGCCAGATCGTGTCAATATAAACGACCTTGATAGTTATATCGATCTTGCAGACAAGAAATGGGCGAATCTTATCTGTGTACGTTCATCATCGAATGTCTACAATCAATCTTTAGTTGCTGCGATGATAGCCAATTACGGTATTGAAAAAACAGAACGCTGGGCGACAGGACTGGTGAATAATTTTGCCAGACCACCAAAAGGTGGTGATCGTGATCAGATTAAGGCCGTCGCTGCTGGAGTCTGTGACATTGCCTTGATAAATAATTATTACCTTGCCGGCATGCTTGAATCCAGTCAGGAGAGTGAAGTCGAAGCAGCTAATAAAATTAAATTGTTCTGGCCTAACCAGGACGGTCGCGGCGCACATATGAATGTCAGTGGCGCGGGTATACTGAAACCGGCAAAGCATAAAAAAGAAGCTATACAATTACTCGAGTTTCTTGTTAGCGATTATGCACAACAATGGTATGCCGATACCAATCATGAATATTCAATAAACCCTGAAATTGAAAGTAGTTCGGTTTTGAGAAGTTGGGGAAAATTTAAGGCAGACGATCTTAACCTCGGTTTATTAGGTAAACATAACACCGATGCGGTACTGTTGATGGACCGAGTCGGCTGGAAATAAACAAGAGAGTATCCGATGCTTGCCACTCGTGCTGCTCAAGCATTGCCCAATGCCTTAGCTTTTAAAACAGTCTTATTCAAACTAACAAATTGGAACCCAGCATTAGTTTTTCTTTCTTTACTGTTTAGTATTCCACTTGCTGTCGTATTTGGTTCTCTATTTTTTCCAGAGTATGAAGTATGGGCGCATCTAAGAGCGACGGTATTAACAGACTATATTGGAAACTCATTAGCACTGTTGCTCGGTGTGGGGTTCTTTAGTTTGTTACTCGGTGTGATCCCCGCATGGATGGTAACCATGTATCGATTCCCCCTGAGTTACCAGCTTGAATGGGCATTGTTATTACCCATGTCTATGCCAGCCTATATTATTGCCTATAGTTATACCGGTGCACTGGATGTGGCTGGACCATTGCAAACTATGCTTCGCGACTTTACCGGTTGGCAGTACCGTGATTATTGGTTTCCAGAAGTCCGTTCTTTGGGTGGTGCAATAGCCATGTTGTCGTTAGTTCTATATCCGTATATTTATTTATTAGCGCGTGCCGCATTTATAGAGCAGTCGGTTTGTGTATTAGAGGTGTCTCGCACATTGGGATGTAATGCTATTGATTCCTTCAGACGTGTTGCTTTACCATTAGCGCGTCCCGCGATCATGGTCGGCCTCTCTCTAGTAGTGATGGAAACCCTGGCTGATTATGGCACTGTTCAATACTTTGGCGTATCCACATTTACGACCGGTATTTTCAGGACATGGTTTGGCTTGGGTAATAGTCTCGCTGCTGCACAACTATCCGCATTATTGTTAGTGTTTGTCGCCGTCTTTTTATATCTCGAAAAGCGATCTCGAAAACAAGCAAGGTATCACCATACCAGCAGTACTTACAGTTCCTTGATGCAACAAAGATTAACAAGAGGGCAGGGTTTCATAGCTTTAGTTATTTGTGCGGTGCCATTAGTTTTTGGTTTTATTATTCCAGTTTCTCTTTTAATCAACTGGGCCATAGATACCTATGCAGACGTGCTCGGCAAAGATTTTTATCTATTATTATTTCATAGTTTATTGTTGGCTTTTATTACCTCTGCGTTAGCCTTGGCTATAGCTTTGTTCATGGCGTATTCAAACAGAAATAATCAGTCATTACTTAATCGAATAATGGTACGGTTTGTCAGTATGGGTTATGCGATCCCCGGTACTGTCATTGCCGTTGGTGTGTTAATCCCGTTTGCCTGGTTCGATAATTCAATAGATACCTTACTAATGGAAAATTTAAACATCAGTAGTGGTTTATTGATTAGTGGTACGTTATTTACACTTGTTTTCGCCTATTTGGTTCGTTTTTTAGCGGTGTCTATTAATACTGTTGAAGCAGCGTTGGGCAAGATAAAGCCGGTTATGGATGAGGTTGCAAAGACAACCGGTATGAGAGCGGTTATTATTGTAAAACGTATTCATATACCAATGATGCGTGGTAGTTTATTGACAGCGTTACTATTAGTGTTTGTTGATGTACTTAAAGAATTACCCGCGACGCTTATATTAAGGCCTTTTAATTTTAATACGCTCGCTGTTCGCACCTATGAACTTGCCAATGAAGAATTATTGGCCGAGGCTGCGGTGCCGGCGTTAGCGATAGTGATTGCAGGTATCATCCCGGTTATTATTATCAGCAACTCAATTTCACGTTCACGTCCTGGTCATGAATAACGCAATCGAAATAAAAAATATTTCATTATCAATAGAAGGTCGACCCATATTGGAAGATGTTTCCTTTGGCGTTAATGAAGCAGGGATTGCCTGTCTGCTTGGGCCTAGCGGCTGTGGTAAGACGACCTTATTACGTTGCATTGCAGGTTTTGAAAGACCGCATAAAGGTGAAGTCTGGATCAAAGGTATCCGGGTTAGTAACCCGGTGCACCATCTTCCGGTAGAGCAACGGCACATCGGCATGGTCTTTCAAGACTATGCTTTATTTCCGCATATGAGTGTAAAAGACAATATTGTTTTTGGTTTGAAGAATCTGAATGCAAAGAGGGTGATGCAACGACTGGATGAATTAGTGGCGTTACTTTCTTTAGAGAAGCACATAAATAAATATCCGCATAGTTTGTCTGGTGGTCAACAACAACGGGCTGCATTGGCACGTGCGATGGCACCTCGTCCAAGCGTGTTGTTATTAGACGAGCCATTCGCTAGTCTCGATATAGAGTTGCGTGAACAAATAGCACGAGAACTACGGCAGATATTAAAACACGATGGCATTACGACAATAATGGTCAGTCACAATCAACTTGAGGCATTTGCCATGGCGGATGTGATTGGTGTGATGAATGAAGGCGAGTTACTCCAATGGGATACAGCATTTGATCTTTATCATGAACCGAAAACAGCAGTGGTAGCAGATTTTGTCGGAGAAGGTGTCTTCATCTCGGGTGAGGTTATTAATGATAAAGAGGTCAAAACTGAGATTGGGGTTATTCAAAGTACTGTTGCTCATGAGACGGGGGTAGGTACGAAAGTGCGTGTTCTGCTCAGGCCTGATGACATTTTGCATGATGATGACAGTAGCATGACAGCGCGAGTTACAGATAAGGCATTCAGGGGGGCTGAGTTTCTTTACACCCTTGAACTAGAGAGTGGATTGCGTGTATTGAGTCTTGTGCCAAGCCACCATGATCATCCAATGAATGAACCTATTGGTATTCGCCTGGAAATAGATCATCTGGTTATTTTTCCCGAGAGATAGAAGTTCTATAGAGGGTGGCGGTTAGTCTTTTCCTGTCTTAAACTATAGATTAGTAGTTCAATTTAATATTAATCATAATAAAATGAGTGGTCAAAGCTGATGCATAGTGTTCCTGCCGATTTAAAATATACGAATACACACAACTGGGTAGAAGATATGGGCGAAAATACCTATCGGGTTGGAATAACAGACTTTGCTCAAGACGAGCTAGGTGATGTTGTTTTTGTTGAGATGCCAGAAACAGATCGTGAGTACGGGCAGACCGATGAATGTGCTGTTGTTGAATCAGTTAAATCAACATCAGATATCTATTGTCCATTGAGCGGTATTGTTCTGGAGGTTAATCCGGCATTGGAAGATGCCCCTGAATTAATTAATTCAGAGCCGTATAGTGAAGGCTGGATATTTATTATAAAAACCAATGACGAATCGGAGTTGGATGAATTAATTGATGCGGATAGTTATTCAGAATTAACGGAAGAGGGTTTATAGGATGGCAACAATAACATTACAAGGTAATGAAATTCATACGAATGGTGATTTACCAAAAGTAGGTGACACTGCCCCTGATTTTTCATTGGTTAATTCTGAACTTGGAGATGTCTCGCTTGCGACATATAAGGGCAAGAAAAAATTACTAAGTATCGTGCCAAGTTTAGATACGCCAGTTTGCGCCACCTCGACAAAAAAGTTTAACGAAACTGCAAAGGAAAAATCAGATTCTGTTTTCTTAATGATTGCTGCTGACCTGCCGTTTGCGATGTCACGGTTTTGTGCGGCTGAGGGTACGGATAATGTTATTGCTCTGTCTATGATGCGTTCGCGAAAGTTTGCCAAAGATTATGGTGTATTGATTGAAGATGGTCCATTAGCGGGGATTACGGCAAGAGCACTTGTAGTTATTGATGAAAATGACAAGGTCATTCATTCAGAATTAGTGTCAGAGATTGCACAAGAACCAAATTACGATGCGGCACTAGCAGCGTTATAAATAAAATATATTCTAAAACAAGACAGGGATGTAAGTAAGTTTATGGCCTCGCAAGGAACAAGCGGATTGACGAGGCTAGTAAAGGCAACGCAATTTTCCTGGAAAGGGCTCAGGGTCGCTTTTGCTAATGAACAGGCCTTCAGACAAGAAGTTTATCTAAGTATTGTCTTAATTCCCCTGGCTTTATATCTTGGTGAAAACGAACTTGAATACGCACTACTTATCAGCGTTATTCTATTAATATTGGTCATTGAACTAATAAACTCAGGTATAGAAGCGATTGTCGATCGAGTTAGTACCGAACATCATGAATTATCTGGCCGAGCAAAAGATATTGGTTCAGCAGCGGTATTACTTTCTTTAATTAATGCTGCCATAGTCTGGGCCTTAGTTCTTATTAAATAATGTGTTTTAGAAACGTTGTTTTAGTATTAATTATATTATGTTTTTCAAGCTCGCCATTCGCAGATAATTCTCCGGCCGATAAACCACCGCACGAATCCTGGACCTTTAGCCTTGGCTATGAAAACGATCTGTTCGCAGATACCGATCGTTTTTATACTAACGGCATTCAACTAAACTGGATCTCGCCAGAACTAAAATGGTTTGAAGACTTGGAATGGTTCAAGCAAGACACTTTTCTAGGTCGGCAAACTAGAAATTTTATCGATATATTACCGTTTAGCAGTGATCCTGATCGGCAACGTCATCTGTCATTTTCGTTAGGACAAAAAATGTTTACCCCACAAGACATTGTCAGCAGTGGCTTAGTGGTCAATGACCGACCCTATGCGGGTTGGTTATACGGGGACATAGCATTTCATAGCAAAAATCAAAGGCGACTTGATACTTTTGAAATTCAATTAGGCATCATTGGTGATATTTCATTGGCAGAAGAGGCGCAGGACCTAGTTCATTCTATTCGCGGGATTGATAAAGCCAATGGTTGGGGCAATCAGCTCGAGAACGAATTGGGTATAGCGCTTATCTATGATCGAAAACAACGGTTGATAAGACGCAGGGACATGGCCGGTTTATTAGGTTTAGATACGATCATGCATGGTGGCGTTGCCTTGGGGAATGTGTTTACACATTTGAATACCGGTGCCGAATTTCGTTTTGGCTGGAATATACCAACTGATTTTGGTTCCGCCTTGATACGACCTGCTGGAAATACTAACGCACCAACGGATGCAACCGACCCACGCTATCAGCATGGCAAAAATGCATTGAGTTTCTATCTCTTTGCCGCCGCGAATGGGCGCTGGGTATTACGTGATATATTTCTCGACGGAAATACATTTGAAGATAGCCATAGTATCGATAAGAAATCCTTGGTTGGAGAGTTTGTTGTTGGTTCCAGTGTGCTTGTAAAGAATTTTAAAATTTCTTATGCACAGGTATTTCGTTCCAAGGAATTTGATGGGCAGCCCAGTGGTCAAAGCTTTGGATCGATATCGTTGTCTTATACGTACTAAATTAAATGAAAGAATCTGTGTCAGATAATTGATAAGCTTGAGCGATTAGAGTTTATTCTCTTATATAACAATATATGATAATGGAAGTGGGGCGTGTTTTGGCACAAACTGCAACCTAAAGCTACTTTAATTCTGGAGGAAGTATATGACGGCGAATAGTTATTATGGTCAAGAAGGACATGGCCCTTATGAACTTATGGATATCGGCACATTAGAATTGGAAGAGGGTGGCTCAATTTCAAATTGCCAGCTCGCCGTTGCCACGCATGGCACGCTTAACGCCGAAAAGGATAATGCAATCCTGGTGCCGACCTGGTATTCAGGAACCAGTAAGATAATAGAAGATGTCTATATAGGTTCCGGTCGGGCACTTGATCCAGATAAGTATTTTATTGTTGTGGTTAACCAGATTGGTGACGGCTTGTCGACTTCACCACACAATTCCGATGGAGCATCATTTCCTAAGGTACGTATTGGTGATGATGTACGTGCTCAACACAAACTATTGACGGAAACATTTGGTATAACAAGCCTCGCGCTTGTTGTTGGCGGTTCAATGGGTGCACAGCAAACTTATGAATGGGCTGTGCGTTACCCTGATATGGTAAAACGCGCCGCACCGATCGCTGGAACTGCAAAAAATACCGAGCATGATTTTATCTACACTGAGACCCTCATCGAGGCCATTATCACGGATCCAAAATTCAATAATGGTGATTATGCAGATTCAGCAGAAGTGGCTGCCGGTTTAAGAAGACACGCTAAGTTGTGGACTGTCATGGGCTGGAGTACTGAGTTCTTTCGGCAGAATCGTCATCAGGCTCTCGGTTTCGAATCAATGCAAGCGTTTGTTGATGAATTCATGACCGGTTATTTTGCGCCGATGGATCCGAATGATCTACTGTGCATGGCCTGGAAATGGCAGCGTGGTGATGTTAGCCGGCATACTGATGGCGATTTGGCTGCAGCTCTAGGTAGAATAACTGCGAAAACGTTTGTTATGCCGATCAGTCATGATATGTTTTTTCCGCCTACAGACTGTGAAGTTGAGCAACAACTCATACCTAATAGCGAATTAAAAATTATCAACAGTATAGATGGACATCTTGCACTGTTTGGAACCGATCCTGACTGTCAGGCACAGATCGATACTGCATTGATGGAACTGTTGGCATCGTAAGTTAGTAGTCGGGAGATAAGGTTACTACACTAATTGATAGTAACCTTATTGATAACTGGTCGTAACATCGATAAAGTTAATTTACCTTTAGCTTCCTATCCTTTTGGAGAAAACCATGTCAGTCAATGCGAATGAAATTATCAATGATGAAATATTATTGATTGATATTGATGCGGGTATTGCCAGGCTCACCTTGAATCGGCCCGCGCAATACAATGCCCTGTCGGGTGATATGTTGACGGCCTTACAAAATGCGGTCGATAACATTGCACAAGATAAATCAGTGCGTGTGGTTATTATTGCTGCTAAAGGGAAGGCCTTTTGTGCGGGACATGATTTAAAGGAGGTACGTTCTAGTGACGATCCTGAATTTCATAAATCCTTATTTACTCAATGTAGTAACTTTATGCAATCAATTAGCCAACTTCCGCAAGCTGTTATCGCTGAAGTTCATGGCATAGCAACTGCCGCTGGTTGTCAATTGGTTGCAGCATGTGATCTTGCAATCGCAGACAAGGATGCGCGTTTTGCTGTTTCTGGGATCAATGTTGGTCTGTTTTGTTCTACTCCTGCAGTGGCACTTAGTCGTAATATGCATCGCAAGCAGGCGATGAAGATGTTGCTAACCGGTGAATTTATAGATGCTATAACGGCACAGCAATATGGGTTGATCAACGAAGTCGTTGCTGTTGATGACTTGTCAGTAAAAACAAAAGAACTAGCTGAGATTATTTCCAATAAGTCTGCAATGGCAATTGGACTTGGTAAAAAACTGTTTTACCAACAATTAAATATGGATCTTGGTGCTGCCTATGATGCCGCTAATGAAACTATAGTTTGTAATATAGACAGTCATGATGCGAGGGAAGGAATAGACGCATTCATTGAAAAACGTAAACCAAAATGGAATCAGTAAAAACTACATAAATAGGTCGTTTTTAAATGAATCCTGATCATATTTACGAAGCGGGACTTAATAAGAATCGCGCAAACTACACACCTCTTTCTCCATTAAGCTTTCTGGAAAGGACGGCTTTTATTTACCCAAATCACGACTCTATCGTTTATGGCGATATCCGCTTCCAATGGTCAGAGACGTATCGTCGTTGTCGTCAATTAGCTTCTGCTTTACAGAATAGACGATTACAGAAGGGTGATACGGTTGCTGTCATGTTACCCAATGTACCAGCTATGTATGAAGCCAGTTTTGGTGTTGCTATGGCCGGCGGTGTGTTGAATGCACTTAATATACGTTTGAATGCAGATTCAATTGCTTTTATGCTTGAACACGCAGAGGCAAAAATTCTTCTAACAGATCGTGAATTTTCCAACGTAATCAGCGAGGCTCTAGCCAAGCTTGAAAATAAACCGCTTGTTATTGATGTTGATGACTCTTTGTATGAAGGTGGTATGTTTCTCGGTGAGCTTGAGTATGAGGATTTTCTCAAAGAAGGTTCTTCTGAGTTTGCATGGCAATTACCCGAAGATGAATGGGATGCGATAAGTTTGAATTACACTTCAGGCACCACAGGCAACCCTAAAGGTGCGGTTTATCATCATCGTGGTGCTTATTTGAATGCAGTATCCAATAGTATGTTTTGGCAAATGCCACAACACCCGGTTTATCTTTGGACCTTACCGATGTTTCATTGTAACGGCTGGTGTTTCCCCTGGACGATCGCAGCGATTGCAGGTACAAACGTTTGTCTGCGCAAGGTACAGATAGAAACAGTCTATGATCTTATAAAAAAGGAAAAGGTTGATCATCTATGTGGCGCACCGATTGTGTTAAATATGATGGTGAATGCCGATGATGAATTAACACAGGGTATCAAACATAAAGTAAACGTGATGACAGCGGGTGCAGCACCACCGGCTGCTGTTTTAGAATCCATGCAGAAGCTAGGTTTTAATGTTACGCATGTTTATGGACTAACAGAAACTTATGGCCCTGCGGCTGGTTGTGTTTGGCAAGATGAGTGGAATGAGCTGAATATATCCGAGCAATCTGATTTCAAATCCAGACAGGGTGTTCGCTACCCTATGTTAGAAGGTTTGATAGTGGCTGATCCAGATACTGTTGAACCTGTGCCAAAGGATGGAACAACAATTGGTGAGATCATGTTTCAAGGTAATATTGTCATGAAGGGTTATTTAAAAAACCCCACTACGACAGAAAAATCTTTAATGGGTGGATGGTTTCATAGCGGTGATTTAGCTGTATGGCATGAAGACGGTTATATCGAGATCAAAGATCGATCCAAGGATATTATTATTTCTGGTGGCGAAAATATCTCCAGTATAGAAGTCGAAGGCGTTTTATATCATCACCCTAAAGTCCTGGAAGCCGCTGTCGTTGCTCGGGAGGATGAGAAGTGGGGAGAAATACCCTGCGCCTTTGTCACCTTAAAAGCAGGGCAAGAATTAAGTGTTGAAGAGCTTATCGATTATTGTCGAGACAATATGGAGCATTTCAAAGCACCTAAGACTATTGTATTTGGGGCATTGCCAAAAACGTCTACGGGTAAGATACAAAAATTTAAATTAAGAAAACAGGCGAATGAGATTATTGATTGAAATAATTTAAATTAATTACAAACAGGACACTTGGGATCTTTTTTCAAGATAGCCTGATTCAAGTCCATATATAATGAATCTATTAATAGTAATTTCCCTTGCAAGGTTTCACCGATACCCATTATCAACTTCATTGTTTCGTTAGCCTGGATACTACCAATGATGCCCAGTAGCGGTGCGATCACGCCGTTAGCAGTACAAGTTTCCGCAGTTGCAACATCTTCTCCGTATAAACATCGATAGCAGGGTGAAGTGTCATCCTTTGGATTAAATACGGTAACTTGTCCTTCGAATCGAATCGCGGCACCAGATACGAGTGGTGTTTTAGTTTTTACAGATGCCTCGTTTAACGCGAATCTTGTTTGAAAATTATCAGAGGCATCGACGATGACATCTGCCATTTTTGCTTCGTCTAATAGTTCGTCACCATCCAGCGCATGATCAATGCATTCAATATTTATTTCTGGATTAATTGCCTGAAGATGTTCCTTTGCGGATTCAACCTTTAATCGATCTATATCCGGGGTTGTATGTACGATCTGTCGTTGCAAGTTACTGATATCCACTTTGTCGAAATCAACCAGAACTAATTGACCTACACCGGCACTGGCAAGGTACATAGATACCGGAGAACCTAAACCGCCAAGGCCAATGATTAAAACACGCGATTCATTCAAGCGTTCCTGACCTGCTGCATCGATTTCCGGCAGCATCATTTGTCGGCTATATCTTAATAGTTGCTCGTCATTCATATAAATTGTCCGATAGTGACGCGATCATTCTCATCATAATCTTTAATTGTAGAGACTGATGTAAAATTATTCTCAATAAATAATAGTTTTACCTGTTCGCCTTGATTATAACCATGCTCGACTAACAACCAGGCCTGATTATTTAAATACTTTTTTGATTCATAAATGATAGTGCGCAAATTATCTAATCCATCATTCCCTGAAGCCAAGGCAGAGAGTGGTTCAAAGCGAACGTCACCTTGCATCAGATGTGGGTCATTGTCATGCATATAAGGCGGGTTGCTTACGATGATGTCGTAACGATGGCTTTCTTTGTCAAACCAGTTTGCTTTTTTAAATTCAATGTTTTCTATTTTATGCGAGTCAGCATTTTGTTTTGCAATTATTAATGCCTTCTCACTCGTATCGGTCGCCGAAATCTTTGCCGTCGGTCGTTCAGATGCGATTGCTATTGCAATAGCACCTGAGCCTGTTCCTAGATCGAGAATATTTAGCTCAGTATCTGCTGGAACAAAGCTAAGTGCTGTTTCAACAAGTACTTCCGTTTCAGGGCGTGGAATAAGTGTATCAGCAGTCACCTTTAGCTCCAGCGACCAGAATTCCTTTTTCTGAATCAAATGCGCAATAGGATGACCTTCTGTGCGCAGTACAATTAATTCGTTGAATGAATTTATCTCGACCTTTGACAAGGCCTGTTCAGGGTGCGTGTAAAGGTGAGTGCGTTCACATTTTAATACTGAACAAAGCAAAATCTCTGCATCTAGTCTTGCACTATCAGATTCTACGAGTTGCTTTTGAGCATGTTTTACGGCATCAACTATTTGCATTGCGTTTTAATTCATCGCTAATTAGTCATTAATCGACGCGAGTAGATCGGCCTGATATTCACTTATTAAGGGATCAATGACCATGTCGACATTGCCCTGCAGGAATTCATCGAGTCGATAGAGTGTTAAGTTTATACGATGATCAGTGACACGGCCTTGCGGGAAATTGTAGGTGCGAATACGTTCGGACCGGTCACCGCTGCCTACCAGATTGCGTCTGTTTTCAGCTTCTTCACTTTGTTGTTTATCACGTTCGCTACTAAGTAGTTTAGCTTGCAATAAGGACATAGCGCGCGCTTTGTTTTTGTGTTGTGAACGTTCATCCTGACATTCAATAACCGTATTGGTAGGTATATGCGTAATACGAATTGCTGAATCAGTCTTATTGACGTGTTGTCCGCCTGCACCAGATGCTCGGAAGGTATCAATACGCAGGTCCGCGGTGTTAATGTTTATTTCACTAACTTCATCCGCTTCAGGTAAAACAGCAACCGTACATGCTGAAGTATGGATACGGCCTTGTGATTCAGTTTCGGGCACACGTTGTACACGATGCGCGCCTGATTCAAATTTCAATCTTGAATAAGCGCCTTCACCAATTATACGCATGATGACTTCTTTATAGCCTTCAAGATCGCTCTCGGCTGCGCTGATATGCTCTATCTTCCAACCTCTTGATTCTGCATAACGCGAGTACATGCGCATTAAATCGCCAGCAAACAATGCGGCTTCTTCACCGCCGGTGCCAGCACGTATTTCAAGAAATATATTACTGTTATCGGCAGGATCCTTTGGTAGTAGCAACACTTGAAGTTCAGCCTCAAGCCGTTGATGCGTTGCATCGGCTTCTTTAAGCTCTTCTGCTGCAAGCTCCTGCATTCCTTTGTCACTATCTTTTAACATCTCTTTCGCGTTTTCGATATTTTCATTTGTTTTTCGGTAGTTGTTAAAACAACTGACGATCGGGCGCACCTCGGCATACTCTTGTGATAATTCACGAAATTTGTTCTGGTTGTTTATGACATCAGGGTCGGACAGTAATCCATCCAGCTCTTCCTGCCGTTCTAGTAGTTTTTCTAGTTTTAAATGTAATGATTCTTTCATGATTTTTTATAATAAAAAGATTTTGGACCATGCCCGAATAGGCGGTTAACTTATTAGTAGCCGCGACAGCTACTGTTTTTTATCTTTATGAGTAGAGTGTTCTTTCAGGCTATATAACTCTTCGGCAGCTTGAAGCAAATCATCTCGGTTTTGAGCGCTTGCGTTTCTCAACTTTGAACTGGGGACATGAATTAGTTTATTTGTCAGGTTTCGTGCAGTTTCTAATAAAATGGCTTCAGGATCAGCACCATTACGTAACTTAGATAATCCTTTTCGAATCACGTCTTCCTGGATTTGTTCAGCTTGTCCACGCAATGCCCGGATTGTTGATACCGCATCAAGTGAACTTAGCCAATCCATAAACTCTTGCGCCTGAGTATCGATAATTTTTTCTGCTTGCTTGGCCGCTTCTTGACGGTTTTTCAGATTCTCCTGAACCATGTTTTTTAGATCGTCGACGCTGTATAAATAAACATCGTCCATGTCGCCGACTTCAACTTCTATATCTCGCGGCACTGCGATATCAACCATGAACATGGGCTTATGTTTTCTGGTTTTGATTGCACTTTCAACCGCGCCCTTGCCGAGGATAGGTAATTGACTAGCCGTTGATGAGATGACGATGTCGGCTTCCGCCAGATGGGTCGGTATATCACCAATCTGAATAGCATAACCAGAGTATTCACTCGCCAAACGTTGTGAACGTTCTAATGTGCGATTAGCGATAATCATACGATTTAAGCCATTCTCATGCAGGTGCCTTGCCGCGAGTTCAATGGTTTCTCCTGCCCCAATCAATAATGCAGTTTGATCTTTCAAATCACCAAAGATTTGCTGTGCCAGCCGCACGGCCGCATAAGCCACGGAGACAGGATGATTGCCGATAGAAGTATTGCTTCTAACCTCTTTGGCAACATGAAATGAATGTTGAAACAATCGGTTTAACTGGTGACCAATGCTGCCGGCACTAATGGCTTTATGATAGGCATCTTTCAGTTGACCTAAAACCTGTGGCTCACCCAATATCATTGAATCAAGACCACTAGCGACACGTAGTACATGCCTAACAGCATTGTGATCAGGATGTTTATACAAAAATGGTTGTAACTGATCCTGCTTCATACCATGAAAGTTGTGTAACCACTCTACCGGATTGAGATTATTCTGTTGGTCGACGCTGCAATAAATCTCTGTACGATTACAGGTGGAGAGGATGGCCGCTTCATGTACCCCGTTTTGGTGCTTCAACTCACTTAAGGCATCGGAGACGATATCATTACCAAAGCTGACCTTTTCCCGAACTTCAATCGGTGCTGTCGAGTGGTTAATTCCGTAGGCAATAAGTGTCATGGTATTGGCAATTAAATGGTATCTATATGAAAATTCTGTGCCATGATGTGGCCGAATACAAGGAAAATCAGGCTTATTATTGATTTCGATGACTAATACAACAAATATAAATCATCTGACGCGACTGAACAAATAGCTCGATATTGACTCAAGTATAGTATGTTTATCTTCTCAATTAACGGATAAATCAGGCACAGTATTATTTTTAGCCCTGATCTGACAAAATGATCTAACAAAACAGAATTTTAAATGGTATATATGTCTCGATACACACTATATAAAGGTTTCTTCAAATTACCGGTGTTTCTACTGGCTTTCTTTGTGATTGCCTGTACTACCGTGCCTCAAGAAGAGGCCGCTATAGAAAATGTAGAGCCAATAGCAGCAGTGGAAGCAGTTGTAGCAACGCCTGATCCCATTCCCGAACGAGTATTACCAGATCGCCCAAAGGTTGAGCTTACCGAAGAAATCCTTTTCAAAATATTGCTTGCTGAAATAGCCGGACAACGTGGAAAAATAGACATTGCCGTTGATAATTATCTCGATTTGGCCAAGACGACACGAGATCCTGTAGTCATTGAGCGAGCGACCCGAATATCAGTTTACGCACGTGATAATGAGTCTGCTTACGAAGCGGCGAGTCTCTGGGTCGAGGTTGATCCAAAGAATCCTGACGCACATCAGGTTCTCACAGTAATGAGCTTGCGTGCAGGGAATATTGATGAGGCCTTACACCATCTTGAGGTTATTCTGGAAAGCTCACAAGGTCAGTTTGACCAAAAATTGTGGATGATTGCCAATTTCCTTGGCCGTGAAGATGATCAAGCCGCGGTAATACAATTGATGGAACGCGTGATGGAAAATCACATGGATGATGCTGAAGCTATGTTTGCCTTTGCTCATGTGACTGCGCGAATGGGAGATATGGAACGTTCTCAGGATTTACTAGAGCGTGTGCTTGAATTGAGACCAGATAATGATGCAGCAGCAATGACATACCTCGCCTTATTGCAAAAGAAAGGCGAGTCAAATAAGGCGCTGGAGTGGATTGAATCTGCCCTTGAGGACAAGGAAGATGATTTTAATATGCGCATGGCCTATGCGCGATTACTGACAGAGGTCAAGCGGTTTGATGACGCTCGGCTTCAGTTTGAAATACTCTCTGAACAAGCACCAAATAATGTTGATGTAATTTTCGCGCTTGGTTTACTTTATCTACAGACCAATAGACTTGATGAAGCAGAGCAATACTTTCTACGTTTAACGGAATTAAAAAAACGGGTTTTTGATGCTAATTATTATTTAGCACGTATAGCAGAAGAAAAAGATCAGTTAGGTAAGGCGAGTGATTTATATCAGGGCGTTCATGGCGGTGAAAACTATCTTGATGCACGGATTCGTTTAAGTCTGATTCTTGCCAAGCAAGGTGACGTTGATAAAGCATTAAGTAATATTCGTTCCATACAAAAATCTAAGGGGTCTAGTCGACTAATATTGATACAGGCCGAAGGTGAAATATTGATTAACGCCAAGCGTTATCAAGAAGCAATGGATTTTTTTAATGGGGCTATAGAAGAAAAAAGTCATGCAGACATACTCTATTCTCGTGCAATGCTGGCTGAAAAAATGGGACGTATGGACTTACTGGAAACCGATCTCAAAACTATTCTTGAAGAAGATGCGAATAATGCCACGGCATTAAATGCCCTGGGTTATACACTTGCAGATCGTACGGATCGTTACGAAGAAGCCTATGGTTATATACAGCGTGCTTATGAATTAAGTCCTACTGATTTTTATATACTCGATAGTATGGGTTGGATTTTATATCGACTTGGACGCATGGATGAAGCAGTTGAGTATTTACAAAAGGCACTTGAATTGAGAAACGATCCTGAAATTGCCGCACACCTTGGTGAGGTGCTTTGGGTTAGAGGGGATAGGCAGGCAGCAAAAGATATTTGGGATACCGCACTGAAAGATACGCCGACAGATGATCGCTTATTAAATGTCATAAAACGATTTAAACCGTGATTCGATTATTACCACTTTTACTAGCAGTCTCTCTGCTAGCTGCCTGTAGTTCTGCACCAAAAATTGATAAAGACTCAAAACCGCAATTATGGCTTAAGCATCAAATTGCTATTAGCGATATTACTGCCTGGAATATCAATGGGCGTCTGGGAGTAAAAAGTGAGAAAAACAGCGGCACTGCCACTATGCTTTGGGAGCAATCCTTTGCAGATTATGAATTAAGGGTGATTGCACCTTTAGGCCAAGGGACCTACATTTTAAAAGGCACGCGCGATGGTGTTGTTATGCATGGCCCTAAAAATAAAATAACTATGGCCAAGACAGCAGAACAATTGCTGTATGAGGCGTTAGGCTGGAAGATTCATCTCAATGGATTAAAGTACTGGGTGCGTGGGGTTCCTGAACCCTATATGGTCTATAGTGAGCTCTCACTTGATGAAAAAGGCCGACTTACAAATATGAAGCAGTCTGGTTTCGACGTGAGTGTCTTACGTTATACTGAACATAACGGTATTTTCCTACCAGAAAAATTAACCATCAAGAGTGACGATATTCAGTTAAAGCTGGTCATAAAAGTCTGGAAGACATAATCACATGTTTAGTTCTGCATGGCCGGCACCGGCAAAATTAAATCTTTTTTTACATATAACTGGTCGACGACCGGACGGCTACCATCTGTTACAAACCGTCTTTCAGTTTGTTGAGCTGGCCGATGAGATTAATTTTACTATTCTGGATTCCGATAAGGTTGAACGTAGTTCAAGTTTAGAGGATGTTGCCGCTGCAGATGATTTAGTTGTTAAAGCTGCTCATGCCTTGAAGGAAAAAACGGGCTGTAAGCTCGGTGTTGATATTAATGTAGATAAAAAAATCCCTACTGGCGGTGGTTTGGGCGGGGGTAGTTCCGATGCCGCAACAACGCTGGTTGCTTTAAATGAATTATGGCGCTGTGGGTTATCGACCAAGGAACTGGCTACGATTGGACTCTCGCTCGGGGCTGATGTGCCCGTATTCATTCATTCTCATGCGGCCTGGGCCGAAGGTGTTGGCGAGAATCTGACGCCAATTGAGCCCGAAGAAAGCGTTTATCTTGTCGTGCATCCGGGTTGTAGTGTCGCTACCGCGAAAGTATTTAGTGCAGATGATTTGACACGGAATACATCGACAATCACAATACGCGACTTCCTCGAGAGAGGGGGGATAAATGACTGTGAGTCTGTGGTGCGAAAACACTACAAAGAAGTGGCAAATGCGCTGGATTGGTTAGCAGAATTTGCACCGGCGAGATTAACAGGGACGGGCGCTTGTCTATTTGCCCCGTTCCCGGACTTTCATGCCGCGACTGCAGTGAAAGAACAATTGCCTGATAACTGGCAAGGTTATGTTGTAAAGGGGATGAATATATCTCCATTATTGGAACGATTGGCGACTGAACGATCCAGAGTGTAATTGCAGTTCATTCGTAAAAGATATTAGAAACGATTAATTGGGGTATGGCCAAGTTGGTTAAGGCACATGGTTTTGATCCATGCATTCCGAGGTTCGAGTCCTCGTACCCCAGCCATATTTTTAAATAGTCTGGAGAACGAAAGTTCATGTCCATCTCCAATATGATGTTGTTCAGTGGTAATGCAAACCCCAAGTTGGCGCTTGAGGCGGCAGAATACCTAAAGATGCCTTTAGGTAAGATTACGGTCGGTCAGTTCAGCGATGGCGAGGTCATGGTTGAAATCAATGAGAATGTTCGTGGTCGGGATTGTTATATTATGCAGCCCATCTGTGCACCAACGAATGATAATTTGATGGAATTACTGGTCATGGCCGATGCCTTACGTCGAGCTTCTGCTTCTCGGGTTACCGCTGTTATTCCTTACCTGGGCTATGCTCGCCAAGATCGTCGTTCACGCTCTTCAAGAGTGCCGATTACAGCAAAAGTGGTAGCAAATATGATTTCTACCGCAGGTATTGACCGTGTTCTTACCGTCGACTTACATGCCGACCAAATACAGGGTTTTTTCGATATACCGTTAGACAATGTCTATGGATCGCCAGTGCTATTGGGAGATCTTTGGAAGCATAAATACCCTGATCTGATGGTGGTTTCCCCTGATGTGGGTGGTGTGGTGCGTGCTCGGGCCCTCGCAAAACGTCTGGATGACACCGATTTGGCAATAATTGATAAAAGGCGTCCAAACCCGAACGAATCAGAGATTATGAATATAATCGGCGATGTGGATGGCCGTACATGCGTGATTATTGACGATTTGGTCGATACAGCTGGCACATTATGCAATGCAGCCGGGGCTTTGAAGGATTTTGGAGCGGTAAAAGTGGTCGCTTACTGTACTCATCCCGTGCTTTCCGGCAATGCAATTAAAAATATAGAGAATTCAAGACTTGATGAATTGGTAGTAACAGATACAATCCCGCTTCGCTCAGAGGCAGCTACCTGTGATCGTATTCGACAACTCAGCGTTGCAGCAATGCTGGCTGAGAGTATGCGTCGTATTGCAGAAGGTGAATCCCTAAGCTCAATGTTTCTGGATTAGCCTGTTTTGCAAAAATTCTCCTGATTGGTCGCGTTCAGGAGGTAATCAATAACCCTTAAATATTAAGGAGTAGTAATAAAATGAATGAATTCGAACTCGTCGCCGAAGCACGGACAGATGTAGGGAAAGGTGCGAGCCGCCGCCTACGCCGTGACGGCAAATTACCCGGTATTGTTTACGGTACCGGCAAAGAAGCCAGTATGATTACGCTGCAACATAATACTGTAATGCATAATCTTGAGCATGAAGCTTTTTATTCGCAAATCCTGTCTCTAAAGACTGGTAGCGAAACTGAAAGTGTCGTCTTGAAAGATCTACAACGTCATCCTTATAAGCGAACCTTGTTGCATATTGATTTGTTACGCGTAGATGCTAATGAAACCCTGACCATGCGTATCCCGTTACATTATATTAATGAAGAAAAATGTACTGGTGTTAAAAATGAAGGTGGTATTATTAGTCATCTCATGACGGATATTGATATCGTCTGTCTACCAAAAGACCTGCCCGAATATATCGAAGTCGATATGCTGGAAGTCGCGCTCAATGACACATTACATCTGTCTGATTTGAAATTACCTGAAGGCGTGGAAATTCATGCACTTTTACATGGTGGTGATGATTCTCAACCGGTTGCCTCTGTGCATGCACCAAAAGTAGTTGCATCCGATGAAGCGGAAGATGCTGCTGCTGCTGCTGAAGAAGCTGCAGAAGGAGCAGAAGCAGCTCCAGAAGAAGGCGATAAAGACGGCGAAAGCTGAGCCTGAGTGGCGACACCTTTAAAACTAATTGTGGGCCTGGGAAATCCAGGCCCAGAATATTTAATGACTCGGCATAATGCCGGTTTCTGGTTTGTCGATGCCTTGGCAAACAAACTTTCCCTGAATTACTCTCCCGATAAAAAATTTCAAGCTGAAGTGTGCCGTTACCAAAGTGGTTCGACAGATTGTTGGCTTTGTAAACCACAGACCTATATGAATGACAGTGGTGCAGCTGTACAAGCACTAATGAGTTATTACAAGCTATCAATTGATCAAGTTATGGTGGTTCATGATGAGATTGATTTGATGCCCGGAACGACAAGATTGAAAAAAAACGGTGGTCACGGTGGACATAATGGTTTGCGCGATATTATTCAACGTACCGGGAGTAGTGAATTTTTACGACTAAGGATTGGTGTTGGTCATCCTGGCAGTAAAGATAAGGTTGTTCCTTATGTTCTAGGTCGCGCGAGCGCGGATGAGGAAAACCAAATAATAGACTCTTTTTCATTAGCGATTGAAAAAAGTGAACAATTCTTTGAGGACAATCTTAATAAATTGATGACAGATCTGAATAAGAAGAAAAAGCCTGAACCCGATTCATCATCCTAAAATTACGGAATACAAGCTATGGGATTTAAATGTGGCATCGTTGGTTTACCGAATGTAGGTAAATCAACACTATTTAATGCTTTAACCAATTCAGCGATTGATGCAGAGAACTATCCTTTCTGTACTATCGACCCACACGTTGGTGTTGTTGCCATGCCTGATGCGCGGCTAGAGCAATTGGCTGATATTGTTAAGCCACAAAAAGTTGTGCCAACGACGATGGAGTTTGTTGATATTGCTGGCTTAGTTGAGGGTGCGTCTAAAGGCGAAGGCTTGGGAAATAAATTTCTCGCTAACATTCGTGAAACTCATGCCATTGCTCAGGTGGTACGTTGTTTTAACGACGATAATATTGTACATGTCGCAGGTAAGGTTGATCCAATATCAGATATTGAGGTCATTAATACGGAACTGTGTCTGGCTGATCAGGAATCTGTAAGTAAAGCTTTGCAAAAGGCAACAAAGTTAGGACGAAGCGGCGATAAAACAGCCAAGCAAGAACAAGATCTACTTGAAACATTGAATGCGCATCTTGACCAAGGTTTGCCCGTACGTTCAATGGCATTATCTGAAGATAATTTAGAAGCAATTAAACACTTACAATTGCTTACGCAAAAACCAACTTTGTATATTGCCAATGTTGAAGAAGATGGCATGGATTCAAATCCGTGGTTAGAAAAGTTACAAGCCCTTGCTGATACAGAAGACGCGCAATTGATTGCTGTGTGTGCTGCTATTGAGGCCGAAGTTTCTCAATTAGAAGATGACGAAAAACAGGAATTTCTGGAAGCATTGGGAATGGAAGAGCCGGGACTCAACCGTATTATTCGTGCTGGTTATAAATTACTTAGTTTACATACGTATTTTACGGCGGGGCCGAAAGAAGTACGAGCATGGACTATACCTATTGGTGCGACTGCACCAAAGGCCGCTGCTGTGATACATACTGATTTTGAACGCGGTTTTATTCGTGCCGAAATAAGTGCCTTTGATGATTATATCGAATTTAAGGGTGAGCAAGGCGCCAAGGATGCAGGCAAATGGCGTTCAGAGGGTAAAGAATATATTGTTAAAGATGGAGACATTATCTTATTCAGGTTTAACGTGTGAGGAATAACGGTCCGTTATTATGGGTTCGTTAGACAATCGGTAGCAAATTATAGCTACGGCATGAGACTCCAAATCATGAAAAGATAGTAATCAATTATTTGCTTCAGCCTACAATACAATGGATAAACAAACTTCATTAAAACTTCCAAACAAACCAGACAAGCCGAATCCATCTGAATGTTGTGATAGTGGATGTGAAAATTGTGTATTTGTTTATTACGAAAAGGCAGTTAAACGTTGGCAAGCTGAGGTTGAGAAAATAAAAAAACAGCAGCGCTTTAGATAAAGTTTGTTTCCCAGGCTTTGTTATTCGAAGTATTTAAAATTTTATCAACGCCACCAAATTTGGTGGCGTTGATAGCTACTCGTTTAACGCTTTACTTTATAGGCATACATAATGTTGTCATTCATCATCGGAATAAACATCAAGTCTTTTTCGATAATAAACTCATGATCAGCACTGCCTTGTTTGAGTGAAAGTATTTCTTTTGCTTCACCAGTACTTGAGATATGGAACAGTTTGCCGTTCATCCAATCGGTGACATAGAAGCCGCCATCTTTATCGACTTCAACCCCGTCCAGATTGCCGACAGGAGATCCGTCACCAATTGAGGTAATTGTTTTGTCCTGAATAGAAATACTTTTTAGGTGGCCAGGAACAGCTGTTGCAAAACCATCTGTCATAACACCCCAGGCTCCGAGGATGAGATTATCGCCAACTACATCTAAACCATTAGGCGCTTCCAGATCAGCAGATTCTATCCAGATGCTAAGAGTGCCTCCTGATAATAAATAAATACGATTGGCTAACATATCGGACATATAAATATCACCGTTTGGTGCAGCAGCGAGGTCATTAGTGAATTTAGGATCTTCCACCTTATATCTATCAGTGATGCGGCCATGGTTAACATCTATAGCAACGAGTGCATCAATGTCGGCGGTGTATAGCGTACGTCCAGAAAGTGCCAGACCTTTTGGACCGTCCAAACCAGTAACCCATTTTTCATTGATAATTCTGCCGTCCATAGAAACGATGGAAATATAACCATTGCCATCTTTATCAAGAGGGCCACCATTAACATTGGAAACATAGAGATGATTGAGTATAGGGTCATAGACAACTGACTCTGGGTTGGCTAAACCACTTACTTCCCACATCAGCTCAAGCTCATGTCCATCAGCAAACGCAATATTGTTAAATGAGAATGACAAAGTAAAAAGTATAAGTAATTTTTTAAAACTGCGAGTAATCATTTCTGTGTGCTCTCCATATAAAAGTGACATGTTTGTGTGTAATAAAATTTGTAGATTTAATACTACTGGCTATTAATTTAATTCAAAGCCTTTTGATAATGTTAGTGCGTATCTTTATGTAGAAAAAAATAGTTTTTTGAGTTCCTCCCCAGGTTTCTCTGCTTTCATAAATGCCTCGCCAACAAGAAAGGCATTAACATTGTTCTTGCGCATTAAGCTAACATCTTCCTGTGTGTGAATTCCACTTTCTGTAACGACGGTACGATCATGAAAAACATCGGTTAAGAGCCCCAAAGTTGTATCAAGATCCGTTTCGAAGGTATGTAAGTTTCGGTTATTAATACCTATGAGAGGTGTGCGTAACATCATGCCGCGTTCAAGCTCTACACGGTCGTGTACTTCAACCAGAACATCCAGGCCGACCTCATTAGCCGTACCGACAAGATCTTGCATCTGCATATCTGATAAGGCAGAAACAATAATCAGGATAGCATCAGCACCAATAACCCTTGCTTCATATACCTGATAAGGGTCAATCATAAAATCTTTACGTATGATCGGTAATTCACAAGCGGCATGGGCTTGTTTTAAATAATCATCCGATCCTTGAAAGTATTGAATATCGGTTAATACCGATAAACAGCTGGCACCTGCATTAGCAAAACTTTTGGCAATGGCATCAGGATGAAAATCTTCACGGATAATGCCGCGACTGGGAGAGGCTTTTTTAATTTCAGCAATAATGCCTGGCTTCCCTTCGGCAATGGTTCTAAGTAAATTATTAGTGAAACCACGCGTAGCTTCGCAATCTGCCCCACGATGTTTCAACTCTTGTAATGAGGCCGTTCTTTTAACGTGTTCTACATACTCAGCTTTATAATTGAGTATGTCTTTTAAGATGTCAGGTGTATCAGCTTGCATAATATTTATTTTTTAAACGATTGGCTGTGTTGAATAAGTTGTTCGAGTTTTTGTTTTGCAGCACCAGAGGCTATTGTCGATAATGCCTTTGACACGCCATCTTGTATTGAATCGGCAAGGCCTGCTGCGTAAATAGCTGCACCAGCATTAAGGCAAACGATATCTTTTGCTGCCCCATCGTTATTATCAAGTACTGATTGCATTTTACTTAAACTATCATCAACACCATTGACTGCTAATGCTGAGATGTTTTGTTTATTCATACCGAAATCTTCCGGACTAATCTCGTAGTTTTCAATTTTACTGTCTTTTAATTCTGCAATATATGTTTTAGCTGAAATACTGATTTCATCAAGGCCATCTTCTGCGTGAACAACCAGCACATGTTCACTACCGAGTTGATTCAAAGTTTCAGCAAGTGGGTTGAGCCAATCATTACTAAACACACCAATTACCTGATTAGGCGCAGCGGCGGGATTAGTAAGCGGCCCGAGCACATTGAATAGAGTTCGAATGCCCAACTCACGACGCGGCCCAATGGCATGTTTCATAGCACTGTGATGCATCGGGGCAAACATAAAGCCAATCCCTACATGTTCAATACAGCTTACAACCTGAGCGGCATTTAATTCCAGATTTACGCCTGCAGCTTCAAGTACATCGGCACTACCGGACTTACTGGAAACAGAACGATTGCCATGTTTGGCAACCTTGGCACCACTAGCAGCAACGACAAAAGCAGATGTCGTTGAGATATTAAAAGTATTAGCGCCATCACCGCCGGTACCACAGGTATCAACCAGGTTTGTTTTATCAACATTCACTTTTTCAGCAAGCTCGCGCATAACTTCAGCCGCGGCGGTAATCTCATCAACACTTTCACCTTTTAAACGCAGCGCAACCAGCAAACCACCAATTTGTGCTGACGTAGCTTCACCTTGCATAATAGTTTGCATGACGGAATGCATGTCAGCCCGGTTTAAATCTTTACCGGCAATGACATTATTGAGTGCTGTTTGAATATCCATTACTAAAACTATAACTAAGAAATATTAAGGAAGTTTGACAATAACTCATGACCATATGAGGTAAGGATTGACTCCGGGTGAAATTGCACGCCCGATATAGCAAGCTCTTTATGTCGAAGCCCCATGATTTCATCCATCGCACCATCCTTGTTTTGTGTCCACGCAGTGATTTCAAAACAATCGGGCAGGGAATCTTTTTCAATAACTAGAGAATGGTAACGTGTAGCCGTAAAGGGGTTTTCAAAACCTTTAAACACATCGGTATTGTTGTGATATATATCAGACGTTTTGCCATGCATAATATCATGTGCATGGATGACCTTCCCACCAAAGGCTTGGCCAATACTTTGGTGGCCAAGACAAACACCTAGCAAGGGAATCTGGCCCTTGAAATGATTAATAACATCAATGGATATGCCGGCTTCATTCGGTGTACATGGACCCGGTGAAATAACAATATGTTCAGGTGCCAGTTTCTCTATTTCGGCTATTGATATTTTATCATTACGATAGACCTGCACGTCTTGCCCCAGCTCACCAAAATACTGAACCAGGTTATAGGTGAAGGAATCATAATTGTCGATCATTAATAGCATGGTCTTACCTTATTATGTCAGGCCTTTTTCTGCCAGACTAACTGCTCTGAAAATAGCACGGCCTTTATTCATGGTTTCATCCCATTCGTTTCGGGGGACCGAGTCGGCGACAATGCCTGCGCCGGCCTGTATATGCAAGGTCTTATCTTTAATGACGGCGGTGCGTATGGCAATCGCAGTATCCATATTACCATTCCAGGATAAATATCCGACCGCACCCGAATAAACCCCACGTTTTACTGGTTCCAGTTCATCAATAATCTCCATAGCACGAATCTTTGGTGCGCCGGAGACCGTGCCAGCAGGGAAGGTGGCACGCAAGACATCAATAGCACTCATGCCATCTATTAATTTTCCGGTAACATTTGAAACGATATGCATGACATGAGAGTAACGCTCAATGATCATTTTGTCGGTCAGACTAACAGTGCCCATCTGAGAAACACGACCTGCATCATTCCGACCTAAATCGATTAGCATTAAATGCTCAGCTAACTCCTTGGGATCTTGCAGTAGATCTTCTTCGAGTTTTAAATCTTCTTCTTCGGTTTTACCTCGAGGGCGTGTGCCAGCGATAGGTCGGACCGTGACAATATTATCTTCCAATCTAACCAGGATTTCAGGCGAAGAACCGACGATCTGAAAATCATCCAGATTCAGAAAGTACATATAAGGTGAAGGGTTTAGGCAGCGTAATGCGCGATAAAGATTAATCGGTTCTGATTCAAACGGTATCGATAAGCGTTGGGACAACACGACCTGCATGGCATCACCATCAACGATATATTGTTTTATTTTGTCAACGGCGGCTTCATAATTTTTCTGAGTAAAGCCTGATACGAAATCATTTTCATCAACGGTACGAGAACCACTTGATGATGATTGTGGAATTTGTTTATTAGCAAGTTTTTCAACCAGCTCATCTAATCTTTTTTGTGACTCTGAAAAAGCATTACTGTTATTCGGATCAGCATGAACGATGATATAAAGTTTGCCGCCCAGATTATCAAACACGATAACTTCATCCGAAACCATTAATAAGATGTCGGGTGAGCCGATAGGGTCATCTTTATCATTCTTGATCAGGCGCGGTTCTATATAACGAATGGTTTCATAGCCAAAATAGCCGACCAAGCCGCCATTGAAACGTGGCATGCACTCAATCTCAGCGACCTTATAATCTTGCTGAATCTTTTCTATCTCTGCTAATGGATCATTAACGTTGTATTCGTCAACACTATTGCCATCTTCTTTAATAGTGATTTTTGTTCCAGTAGCAGTAATGACTCTTTTAGCGGGCAAACCAATGATGGAGTAACGCCCCCATTTTTCACCGCCTTGAACCGACTCAAATAAATAAGTATAAGGTGCCGTACATAGTTTCATGTAAGTGCTAAGTGGCGTATCGAGATCGGCCAACACTTCGCGCATTAAAGGAATGCGGTTGTAGCCTTTTTTAGCGAGCTGGTTGAATTCGGTTTGGTTGATCATGATTTTTAATGAAACAACTGTGGTAAGTCCGCTAATGAATCAACAACGGCATCTGGGTTTGTGTCGCGAATATCATTACCATGGTTATAACCATAACTGACACAAACGATTTGGAAATCAGCTGCACGTGCTGCTTTAACATCACTGATTGAATCTCCAATCATTAGAGAATTTTTTGGATCGGTTTTGAAAAACGAAGCTGCATGCAATAACGGTAAAGGATGAGGTTTCTTTTTAGGAAGTGTATCGCCGGCAATAATAATACTCATGTCATCCATCAATCCGAGTTTTTCCAGGATTGGTCCGACAAATTGTCCACTCTTGTTTGTGACACAACCGAGTTTAATGTCTCTTTCTTTTAGATAATCGATACCTTCACGAACACCAGGATAACAGGTACTCATTACGCACATGTTTTTACTATAGGTATCCATAAAGCTTGTATAAGCCCTATCAAAAAGTTCCGGTTCTGCCTCACCATTAATGTCATTGGTCATTGCACGATGTAAGAGTTTCTCAACGCCGTTACCCACCCAGTTGCGGATACTATTAATTTCTCTTTCTGCTATTGAAAACGCTACTAGTGTTTTATTAACTGAATTGGCGAGATCAGGTATTGAATCGACCAAGGTGCCGTCAAGATCAAGTAAAACTAATTCAGGTGTATTGATAGACATAAATGTAATTGGTAATTGGTACAAGGCAAAAATGAATAAATCGGTTTTAGACTAGCTATTGATATGGGCTAGTTGTTCTCGCATTGCTGTTATTGTTTTTTGGTAATTATCGCTACCAAAAATAGCTGAACCAGCAACAAAGGTGTCTGCACCTGCTTCGGCTATTTCACGTATGTTATCAATTTTGACACCACCATCGATTTCAAGACGGATATCTCTGCCGGAATCATCAATCAATTTTCTTGCCGTCTTCAATTTATCTAATGCAGAGTTAATGAAAGATTGACCACCAAACCCGGGGTTTACCGACATCAACAGGATCATGTCGACCTTATCAAGGACATGTTCAAGTACATTAAGTGGTGTGGCCGGGTTAAATACCAGACCTGATTTACAGCCATTATCACGGATTAACTGCAAGCTACGGTCTACATGTTCTGAGGCCTCAGGATGAAAGGTAATATAACTCGCGCCCGCAGCGGCAAAATCGGGGATGATACGGTCAACTGGTTTGATCATCAAATGCACGTCAAGCGTAGCCTTGATGCCAAAATCACGTAAGGCCTTGACGACAACAGGACCGAAGGTCAGATTAGGCACGTAGTGGTTATCCATGACATCAATATGGACAAAATCAGCGCCCGCGGCTAATACTGTTTCGGTTTCTTCGCCGAGTCGTGCCATGTCTGCTGACAGGATTGAAGGTGCGATTACATAATTAGTCATGAAAGTTATCGTTCGCTATGATTAAAGCGCTGTTTAAAGTGGGGCAACTTTACCTGATCAGCCCAGCCATAGCCACTATCGGCGGCAGATTATTGCTGCAGAAAATGCGCCTACGTCGATGTAGGCGTCCTGCATAATCTGTACTTGCCGACAGGACGTAGCTAAGGACGATTCGCTTGAAGCCCCTATTTTTCTTGTCTGCAACGAAAATCTTTTCCGCCAGTCACTCTAACGTCTTCTGCGTTAGCGACACTTGTGCATGCATGCACATCATCCATGGCGGTCTTGCTTGTTGCTCAATGTATCTTGAGGTTAAATGGTGAAATATGATACGGATAGATAAATTGAGCATTGTTTTCTCACTATTGTTCGGATGCAGCCTGACAGTTATCGCCGATAGTATGGATAGAGACTGGGAGCAACGGGCAGCTAAAAAGTTGGCAGAAAATGTAAAAGGCTCGGAAAATCTATGGCTTGAGGCCAGAGGTAAGGATTTCCTGGCGTTGTACACGAGTCAACCCGATGAAGATGTGCATGGTGCGGTGATCCTTCTGCATGCTATGGGTGGACATGCAGATTGGCCACAAACTATATCACCCCTTCGCACCAGATTGCCCGAACATGGCTGGGCGACATTGTCTGTCCAGTTACCGGTTCTTGCACCAGAGAATCAGATTGAAGATTACGGCAGCACACTAAAACAGGCTGCGGATCGAATTAGAGCCGCAGTGCGATTTTTGCGCGAACGTAAATTCCTTAATATTGCTGTTATCGGTCATAGTTTCGGTGCGGCCACCGCACTGGCCTATCTGGAAAAAGAAAAAAAACAGCAGGTTGTCGCTTTCGTGGCACTTGGTTTACAAGAGTACCCTTTTGTAAAACCAGCTATCGATATACTGGGCTTGATCGAGAAAACTAAAATCCCAGTATTAGATCTTTATGGTGGTCGTGATCTTAGAAATGTCATTAATCAAGCGCCAGATCGACGACTTGCGGCAAAAAAAGGTAATAATCGACAATATACCCAGCTAGAGGTAGAGGGTGCCGACCATTACTTTAATAAAATGGAAGATCTGTTGGTCAAGCGTATTAGCGGCTGGCTTGATAAAGCGGCCCCAGCTATGTCTATCACGGTCGATGAAGATTTTGATGGCAATAAGGAAAATAATGACGATAAGCCTGCCGAGCAGTAATTCGCTGAGACAAATCACCTCTGGAATGATAATGTTTCCAGCAAGCAAAAAACAATAACACAATAAGCGAACTGTTCATGCAGGAGACCGGTATGACTCAGGATATGGAAGAGGTGAACTCACCTGATAAAGATGAGCGTTTATGGGGTATGTTGTGTCACCTTCTGGCTTTCTCTGGCTATTTAATCCCATTAGGTAGTGTGCTTGGTCCGCTGATTATCTGGCTGATAAAGAAAGATGAGATGCCTTTTGTAAACGATCAGGGGAAAGAGTCACTGAATTTTCAATTGACGATGTTTATTGCTGTTATTGTTTCAGTAATATTGATGTTTGTTGTTATCGGTTTCTTATTTCTTGGTGTGTTAATCATTTATCAAATTATTGTTGTCATTATGGCCTCCATCAAAGCGAACGAAGGTGTGCGTTATCGTTACCCATATACGATACGTTTTATAAAATAATCGAAGTTTATTTACATTACTAATTTTAAGGGAAGAAGACTATGAGTGGATTAGCATTTTTTATATTTTGTTTAGCACTGTTTATTTTTGTTGTCATAACCAAAGCAGTGACGATTGTTACACAGGGTAATGAATATACGGTTGAGCGATTCGGTGAGTACACGCGAACATTGTCACCCGGACTACACATCATAATTCCTTTCTTTGATAGAATCGGCGCCAAGATGAATATGATGGAGACGGTCGTTGATGTCCCCTCGCAAGAAGTCATCACCAAAGATAACGCCATGGTAAGAGTCGATGGTGTGGTCTTCTTTCAGGTGTTAAATGCTGCACAGGCTGCCTATGAGGTCAATAACCTTACCCGTGCGATCCTGAATCTGACCATGACCAATATCCGTACGGTAATGGGCTCCATGGATTTAGACCAATTATTATCACAACGAGACACGATTAACGCGCAGTTACTGCAGGTGGTTGATGAAGCGACTAGTCCGTGGGGTGTTAAGGTGACACGTATCGAAATTAAGGATATCTCTCCACCAAAAGATTTGGTCGATTCGATGGCACGGCAGATGAAAGCAGAGCGTGAAAAGCGAGCTAATATTCTTGAAGCAGAAGGTTTTAAACAAGCAGAAATCTTGAAAGCAGATGGTGAAAAGCGAGCCGCTATCCTCGAAGCAGAGGGTCGTAAGGAATCAGCCTTTCGTGATGCGGAAGCAAGGGAACGTCAGGCTGAAGCTGAAGCAAAGGCAACGACGGATGTTTCTAATGCTATCGCGTCAGGTAATATACAGGCCGTCAACTATTTCGTTGCGACAAAATATGTCGAGGCATTAAAAGATATCGCCGCCGCACCGAATACAAAAGTAGTACTAATGCCTTTGGAAGCCAGTAGTGTAATTGGTTCAATAGCAGGCATTACAGAGATTGCCAAAGAGACTTTTGGTAAAGATAAAGACACTTCAAGCGGACAAATGTAAGGAGCCAATTATGGAATGGTTAGATCAGATTGAATTTTGGCATTGGCTTATTGCTGCAGTAGTGATGATTATTATTGAAATGATCTTACCCGCAGCATATTTCCTCTGGATGGGTATCTCCGCTTTTGTTGTTGGTCTGTCAATTTACGTGGTCCCTGGCATGCCGGTCTTAATTCAGGTCATTATCTTTGGTGTGCTATCAGTCGTATGTTTAGTTCTGTATAAACGACATAAAAAGTCGAACCCTAATGTTAATGATCAACCTAATCTTAATCGACGTGGCGAACAATATGTCGGTCGCAGTTTTACACTTGATGAAGCAATAGTTAATGGTGTAGGCAAGGTTAAGGTTGATGATTCCACTTGGAAAGTAAAAGGTACTGATATGCCGGTTGGTATGAAGGTACGTGTAATGAGTGTTGAAGGTACGGTCTTCAATGTAGAAACAGAAACGATGTTTTCTGAATAGTTAATTAACAATAACTTAATGACACTTATGTTGAGCAAGCGCCCACGAAACATGTTCACGCACCATGTCAGAGGGATCATTTGCGCGCGCTTTTAAAGCGCTAATTGTTTCATCTGTTTTAGGCGCGTTACCTAACCCCACGGCAATATTCCTCGACCAACATTCGTAACCGATACGTCGAATAGCAGAGCCTTCGGTGTTCTTCAAAAACTCAGCCTCTGTCCAGGCAAACAACTCAACAAGTGTTGGTGCATCCAAACCATTGCGCACGCGAAAATCTTCTTCTTCAGTATTCTTGGCAAACTTATTCCATGGACATATTAGTTGGCAATCATCGCAACCATAAACACGGTTGCCAATCATCTTGCGAAATTCCTCGGGAATCGAGCTGCGTAATTCTATTGTTAAGTAAGAAATACAGCGGCGAGCATCGACTTGCATCGGACCAACAATCGCTTGAGTTGGGCATATATCGATACATGCATTACAGCTGCCGCAATGATGTTCTGTAAATGGTTTGTCAATTTCGAGTGGTAAGTCAGTATAAATTTCGCCCAGAAAAAACCAAGAGCCTGCTTTGGGGTTTATGAGGTTACTATGTTTACCTATCCAACCCAGCCCTGCATTTCGTGCTAATGCTTTTTCCAATATTGGCGCGCTATCGACAAAACAACGATAACCAAACTGACCGTATTGCGTTTCTATTTTAGTCGCAAGTTTCTGTAGTCGTTGACGCATGAGTTTATGGTAATCACGGCCCATCGCATATCGGGAAACATATGCAAGTTCCTTATTATTTAATACCTGAGCCGGATGTTTACTAGAGGGGGCTAAGTAATCCATCCGCAGTGAAATAACACTGATAGTCCCCGGCACCAGATCACTTGGGCGACTTCGTTTCGTGCCATGTCTCTGCATATACGACATCTCACCGTGTCGGCCTTCTTTTAGCCAATTTAAAAGATACGCCTCATCCTCTTCCAAAGCCGTTGTTGTAATCCCAACCTGTTGGAAGCCCAATTCAATCCCCCAGGATTTTATATGGCTTGATAATTGTGATTGATCCATTAGATATTTAAATATTAAGCAGATTCATAAATAGGTTATTGCAATGCACCATATGCGTCCAAAAAGTCACCACCGTAGTGCAATTCTTAAACATATACGGTTTCTTTCAATGCTAAGCCATTGAATTATATCAAAAAAAAATATTGGCACAACAACTGCAATATAGACATATATAGAAAAGTTATATTTGCATACCCTCCTCAACTGTTTTGTTGTATTTTTATCGGGCGCCACCCCCTCCGGCGCCCTTTTTTTTTACACCATATAATTATGTCAGTAATTAAGATACACGCGCTTATGTTAACTCGCTGTATAGTTAAGATATCGTTATGATGAATATAATTAACATTTAACTATATTAAAAAGATGTTTGAGTTTATTAATTCATGGTATCGACGATATTTTACTGATCCACAAGCCGCTTTATTAGTCGTCTTGTTGGTTCTTAGTGCTGTTGTCTTACTGACGATGGGTAAAATGTTGGCGCCGTTGTTGGCAGCCATGGTCATCGCTTATTTGCTCGAAGGCGGAGTATCTAAACTACAAAGAAAATCATTTTCACGGTTTTGGGCGGTAAATCTAGTCTATCTTTTATTTGTTGCCTTCATGGTGTTTATTCTATTTGGGCTGTTGCCGCTATTGTCAAAACAGGTAAGTCAGTTTTTCCAAGAAGTGCCGGAGATGATTAATAATGGACAAGCTTTGTTATTACAGTTACCAAAGCAATATCCCCAATTCATTTCAGAAGATTATATTAGTCAGTTAATTGTCACGATCCGTCAGGGTTTTAGTGAGCTTGGTGGAAATGTGCTTTCGATTTCTGTCGCTTCTCTACCCGCCATTATTACGGTACTTGTTTACCTGATTCTGGTGCCATTGATGATTTTCTTTTTTCTTAAAGATAAGGCGCTCATCATAGATTGGCTCGGTCGTTTTCTGCCTAAGGAGAGGCGATTAATAAACGAAATCTGGATGGAGATGGATGCGCAAATGGGTAATTACGTGCGCGGTAAATTCAATGAGATTATTATTGTTGGAAGCGCTTCGTATATTACTTTTGTGTTATTTGGTCTTAACTATGCACCACTGTTAGCGCTGATAGTGGGCTTGTCTGTGTTGATTCCATACGTTGGCGCCGCCGTAGTTACCCTGCCAATCGCTTTTGTTGCTTATTTCCAATGGGGCTTATCACCAGATTTTGTCTGGTTACTGGTTGCCTATGGTGTTATCCAGTTTCTGGATGGCAATGTTCTAGTGCCGATTCTTTTTTCAGAGGCCGTTAATTTGCACCCTGTTGCAATCATTGTAGCGATCCTTGTTTTTGGTGGGCTATGGGGTTTCTGGGGAGTGTTCTTTGCTATTCCATTAGCAACTCTGGTTAAGGCCTTAATCAATGTTTGGCCGACATATGAAAGTGATGATATTACTGTACCGGGGCAGACCTGATTTTCATCTTATTTTTTAATTTATAGTTCCTTTATACATTTGTGGACAGATTATATTTAAGATTATCGATGGCATATTGCTTTATCATTAGTGCTGCTGAAATACCATGGCCTGTAGCATCACCAACGAAGTTCGCTAATACTCTTTCACGATTCAAGATAAAGTCATAAGCATCTCCCGATACTGAATCGAAAGATTCGTAAGTAAGAGCAATACCTGGATAATCGACGTTAATACTGCCCATTGAAAACCTGCAGCGAGCATCAAATCATTTTAATATCATTGTTCTTTAGGGCGAACGCAATAAGAATGTTGTTGGAAAGCTTGCTGCACGGCCTGTTTCAATCATAGGTGTTGATATATCAAATGAGTCAATATTTATATCAGCACTATTTCTAATATCTCATAGTTGATTTAAGCCAAATATAGTCAGGAACTAGCTGAAGTAAAACTTTCAGTTTTATCAGAGAACTTCGCTGGCAAAATCAGCCAAACGGGAACGTTCGCCGCGCATCAAGGTTATATGACCGCTGTGTTCCCAGTTCTTAAATCGATCTACAACATAGGTCAGCCCTGAGGTTGTTTCGGTGAGATAAGGCGTGTCAATTTGTGAAATATTTCCAAGGACAATTAATTTACTGTCGGGGCCGGCGCGGGTTATCAGTGTTTTCATTTGCTTAGCTGTCAGGTTCTGAGCCTCATCTACAATAATAAAGCGATTCAGAAAGGTACGCCCGCGCATAAAGTTGAGTGAACGGATCTTAATACGCTTGTTTAATATATCTGCGGTAGCGGCACGTTCCCATTCGCCACTTTCATCCGAGCTTGTTAAAACTTCGAGGTTATCCAGTAATGCACCCATCCACGGTGCCATCTTTTCCTCTTCGGTACCTGGTAAGAAGCCGATATCTTCCCCGACCGGGATAGTCACGCGGGTTATGATGATGTCGCGATAGAGTTTCTTTTCCATAACCTGATCCAGGCCGGCGGCGAGTGTGAGCAATGTTTTGCCGGTACCAGCAGCACCTAGAATAGTCACCATATCGATATCGGGATCCATTAACAGGTTTAAGGCAAAGTTCTGTTCTCGGTTGCGGGCATTTACGCCCCACACAGCATGATTGTCTTTTTTATAATCAATGGCATGGACTAATGTGGTTTTATCTTTGTCTGTCTTTTTAACCAGTGCCTCGAAGCCTGAGCCTTCTTCAGAGTAGAGGCTTTGATGCGGATAACATTCTTCAAGTGGCTGACCCTTTATTTCATATAAGGTGCGCATATCTTCTTGCCATGATGTCAGTGCTTCAGATTTTGTATCCCAAAAGCCGGCAGGTAACTCATTAATGCCGGTATAAAGTAAATCAGCATCATCCAGCACTTGATCGCTGGTGTAGTCTTCAGTCTTGATACCCAGGATATGAGCTTTAATCCGGAGATTGATGTCCTTAGAGATTAACGTAACAACTTTATCCTGGTGTTTTTTCTGTAAGGATAACGTTGTTCCTAAAATAGTATTGTCTGCATTTTTGCCAGGCAAAGATTCTGGCAAGCTGTCGGGTAATATCTGTGTTTGTAAATATAGCCTTCCACAGGGCTCAATGTTTCCATTTAATGTTCTTGCTGAATTGAGTTTCAGGCCGTTATTAATGTCATCAGCCTCGGCATCATTAATTATTTCATCAATGAAACGGCTGACTTGACGAACATTTCGGGCAACTTCAGAAACCCCTTTCTTGGCATGGTCAAGCTCTTCCAGCACAACCATAGGTATAAAAACATCATGTTCTTGAAAACGGAATAGTGAGGCAGGGTCATGCATGAGTACATTTGTATCAAGCACAAAAAGGCGAGAGAGGTTTTTTGATGACATAATAAGTAGTTAAGATTAAATCAAAGTTCTTTTAAGGCTTCTAAAACCTCATTAACATGTTCCTTTACTTTTACCTTGCGCCATTCCTTGCGCAACATTCCTTTTTCGTCGATCAAGAAAGTTGAGCGTTCAATGCCCATATGTTTTTTTCCGTACATATTTTTTTCTTTGATGACATCGAATAGATTGCAAAGTGTTTCATCTTCATCAGATAACAAATCGAATGGGAAGCACTGTTTCTCTTTAAATTTTTCGTGTGAAGACATCTTATCCCGCGAGACACCGAGAATGATGGTGTTGCGAGAGCTGAATTTACGAATGTTATCGCGAAAGTCTTGTCCTTCAAGGGTGCATCCCGGAGTACTGTCTTTAGGGTAAAAATACAAAATAATGTTTTTACCTTTTAGTGCAGAGAGTTTGATAGTTTGATCGCCGGTTGCCGGCAGGGTGAATGCGGGAACTTTTTTCCCAATACTGACTTTGCTCATAATTAAATTGTTACCCACTTATTTAATAATTTATTTTTAGAAGAACCCTTATTTTACAGGTTCCATTATGGCATCAAGATTAAGACGATCACAGAATTCAATGAAATCACCACGAATAGATGCGATAGACGAATCCGACGGGATATTGACCATCATATGCAAAGAAAACATCTTGGCTCCTGTCATTGATGCTTCATAGGTATTTGATGCCATTTCATGAATAATTAGATTGTTGCTCGACATGAAATCGGTGATATCAAATATGATGCCGGATTGGTCTAGACCGACAACATCAACTGCATAGGGCATGGAATCACCCTGTAATTTGTCTACAGTGGTTCGATTCGTGAGGATCTTGATTTGGTGCTCCTGCGCGAGAATCCGAAGCATATCTTCAATTTTAGCAATGGCATCCCAGGATCCGTTCAGGAAAAGCATCAAGGAAAGTTCGTGTCCGAGGACTTTAAATCGGCTGTCGACGATATTACAGCCGCTGGATTTAGACAGTTTAGAGAATTTACGTATGATTTCACTGGAGTTTTCGACCAGAGCGCTGACGACGAGATAGTTTTGCATGTTAGACTTGGAAGATGATTGTGGTTGTTACTGTGTTAATGGCCTGATATTAATGTCATTATTGTTATCCAACTGCTATGCAAATTATATAAAGATTAATGTCCTTGTCATAGGGTTGCTTCTTTAAGTACCATACACGTTTTTGTCAATTACTCATAATAACTATTCATATGTTTACTGGAAGCATGGTCGCCATTGTCACCCCAATGCAAGCAGGGGTGCACCCAGATACAGCAGTTGATAGTCAGGCATTGGAAAATCTGCTCGAATTTCATATTGAGCAGGGTACTGATGCGATTGTTGCTGTGGGCACGACGGGAGAATCTGCCACGCTCACAGAAAAAGAGCATTGTGCTGTGATCAAGCAGATGGTCAATATTGTTGATGGTCGAATCCCGGTGATTGCAGGTACTGGTGCTAATTCAACGATTGAAGCGATTTCATTAACGAAATGCGCTAAAGATGTTGGTGCAGATGCGTGCCTATTGGTCACGCCGTACTATAACAAACCGACTCAGGAAGGCTTGTATCTGCATTATAAGGCAATCGCTGAGGCTGTTGATATTCCACAAATTCTCTATAATGTGCCCGGCAGAACAGCGTGCGACATGTTGCCTGAGACGATTGTTCGTTTAGCTTCGGTAAAAAATATTATAGGTGTTAAAGAAGCGACTGCGGACCTGAGCAGGGTTAAACAGATCCGTGATGGTGCTGGCGCAAATTTTCTCCTGTTAACAGGGGACGATGAAACGACCAAAGATTTTATCCTTGAAGGCGGCGACGGAGTGATTTCGGTAACCGCAAATGTTGCGCCCAAGGCGATGCACGAGATGTGTGAATTGGCGTTGAGTGGTGATATCGAAGCTGCAACGAAAATTGACAATATGCTTAACGGTCTTCATAAAGAATTATTTATTGAATCAAATCCAATACCTGTGAAATGGGCTTTGCATAAATTAGGTTTTATTCAAGCAGGTATAAGACTGCCAATGACCTGGATGTCTAAATCAGCGGAACCCAAATTACTTGACGCCATGAAACAGGCAGGAGTTATATAAACACACAATGATGATTTTACGTAATCTCGTTTTAATACTTAGTTTTATCGTTTTATATGGTTGTTTTAGCTTGGGTGGTCTGGATGCCGTCTTGCCAGATAAGCGAACCGAGTATCAAAAAAGTAGAGGTATGGCTGCGCTTGAAGTTCCTCCTGATCTGACGGTAACGGAAGGTCAGTATTCTGCAAAGATTCCGGGAGAGGAGTCGAATTCTCTGAGCGAGTTTGAGCGACAACGATCTCAAAATAAACGGCAGGGTTCTGTACTAGGTTCCGGTGAAGCAGATGGTGAACAATGGTTAGCCTTAAAAGGCTCATCTATTGATATATGGCCTAAACTACGAGAGTTCTGGAATGAAAACGATTACGCCATTGAACTTAATGATGCAGAATTAGGTGTGCTTGAAACAGCCTGGAAAGAAGACGGTGGTAGCAGACACAAATTCAAGATCTTTGCTGAACCGGATGAGTCAGGTGGTACGATTCTATTTATGTCGAGTGAAAAGCAGGTTATGACCGAGGGTGAATGGCTTGATGTGTTGGTTGATGTACGTCTGGAAAAGAATGTTATACGAAAGTTAAATCTACATTTTTATGGTAGTGAAGTTCCTGGTGATACAAGCACTGCTAGTAGTTCAAGCAGGAGTACTACCCCAGAACCTGCTGTTGCCTCAAAACCAGAAAAAACAACGGCAGAAATACTTAATGTAGGTGATGGAAAAAGTTATCTGATCATTCCACAAGAATTTACGCGCGCTTGGCGTGAAGCACAAATGATCTTGGATCGCTCAGGGTATTTGATTGAAGCTAGTGATCAGTCAAAAGGTACTTATGAATTTCGTTATTTTATGGCAGAAGCTGAAAAAGAAGAAAAAGGAATTTTATCTAAATTAAAATTCTGGGGTGATGATGAGGACGAAGGCACGCCTTATCAGTTAAGCTTAACCGGCGTCGGTGATAGGACAGAAGTCATCGTCATGAATAAAGATGGTGAATGGTCAACCGGGGCAGATGCTAACGCTATTCTTGAGAGGTTAAAAGAAAATTATAATAAATTATAGTCGTAGCTTGATACTGCATTATTATTTTTAAACTTTATTTTAAAGATAGTTGTATAGTTAAGTCTAAATAAATATTAGCTTGCCTGACTTGATTTTTGGAAAGCTTATTATATTGAGACTAGAAGAGATTGATGTAAATATATTAGCGAATCGCTTACTAAGTTGTGGGGGAAGCAAACTAATAAAAAAGGGCAAGGATATGTTCAAGTTGCAACATAATTTCCTGAGTGCTAAGCACGTTCAAAAAATCACCAAATTTATATTTCTAAGTTTAATTTCATTAGCCTCCATGCCAGTCATGAGTGGCGTCAAGTTTGAGCACAGTGACACCGTTTGGCTAAGTATCGGTGGCGGTGCTCGTATGCAGCTAGATTCGAGAAAAAGTGACTTCGATAATAATTCAGATATTTCATTCGATAGCATACGTGTCTATATCGCAGCGCAACTGCATAAATATCTTAAGTTTAGTATCAACACCGACAAACAGAATCACGACTCAACTGACCTTATTGATGCGATGGTCCGTTTTGAAATAAATTCCTACTTCAATCTTTGGTTGGGGCGCCTAGTCGTACCAGGTAATCGTATTGGTATGAGTGGACCGTTCTATGGAATGAATTGGAGCCAGTATAGACAACCTCTATACCCAACTGAATTAGGCGGTGCTGCGGGTAGCTTAGGACGTGGTGAAGGTGGTGTGTTTTGGGGGACAGCGGGAAAATTTCATTATGCACTAGGCATTGTTGATGGTTTGAAGGGATTCAGTAATCAATCCAACGATAAACTATATGCTGCTCGATTAACTTATAATTTTCTAAATGTAGAATCTAACTTTGGTTATTACACCAGTTCTACATACTTTGGTGAACAGGGTGATTTGTTTACTGTTGCGCTAACATTACAAAATCAAGATGGCGGTAGTGGTAGCGCTATCGAGCAAGGTGACTTTTTTGGTTATTCCATTGACCTATTATCCGAGACCGTTCTTCCCGGTATAGGTGTTATCACTCTTGAGGCAGAATACAAAGATTTTGATGCAGACTATAGTAGCGCATCAACTCCCACCGCTGGTTCAGCGGATTGTTTTTGTTTGTTTGATGGAAATTCAGTCTTCGCTACATTAAGTTACTTATACCCGAATAAAATTGGTTTCGGTAAGTTTCAGCCTTATATTCGATACGTTGAAAATGATCCGACTGGTGCCCCTTCAAGTGATTCTGTCGAGTTTGGTTCGAACTATATTATTTCAGGCCATAAAGCTAAACTGAATCTGAGTTATGTCAGTGGTGATACCAATGCGAGTGGTTATGCCGGCAGGGATGTTGATAAAGTCACATTTGGTATTCAGTTGCAATATTAAGTTGTAAATCTAGACACGTGACCGACTAAAAAAACATAAGGACAACTAGTGATTGAAGTACAACAGTTTAGTACAGGCAATCTCGCTCGGCGAACCATATGTCTTTTAATCGCTAGTCTTTCATTTACTTTTACTACGTCAGTAATTGCCGGCGTTAAATTCGAACATAGTGATACCTTATGGCTGACAGCAGGCACAGGTATTCGCATGCAACTTGATTCCAGAAAAAGTGACTTCGATAATAATTCAGATCTTTCTTTTGATAGCATTCGTTTTTATTTTGAAGCGCAGGTGCATAAGTATCTAAAGTTTTATGTGAATACCGATAAGCAGAATCATCAATCAACATTTCTAATGGATGCCCTGGCAAGGTTTGAGTTTAACCCTGGTATCAATATATGGATTGGACGAACATTAGTACCGGCAGATCGTATTGATAAGAATGGTCCATTCTATTCCCTCAACTGGAATCAATATCGACAGCCACTATTTCCCTCGGGCTACGGTGCCGAAGCCGGCACACTAGGTCGAAGTGAAGGCGGTGTATTTTGGGGCACGACTGGCAGAGTGCATTATGCATTAGGTATATTTGATGGCTTGAAAGGTCTTAGTAATCAAGATAATCATTTACTGTACAGTGCTCGTATTTCTTACAGTTTTTTAGATATAGAATCAAACCCGGTCTATTACTCAAGTTCTAATTATTTTGGCGAGCAAGGCGATCTTTTAACACTCGCGTTCTCATTTCAACAGCAATCTGGCGGTACGGGTAGTTCAATTCAGCAGGGCGATTTTTTTGGTTATACATTTGATGTCTTATCAGAGACCGTTTTGGATGACGGTGGCGTTTTTACTATCGAAGCAGAATATAAAAAATTTCATTCAGACTTTACACTTGCTACACCACCCACAGCGGGTTTAGATGGTTGCTTCTGTTTATTTGATGGCCATTCAGTTTTTGCTACGCTAGCTTACTTGTTTCCTAAAGTGATCGGTTGGGGGAAGTTTCAACCTTATTTTAGGTATGTAGAAAACAATCCTAGTGATGCCCGAACGAGTGACTCTGTTGAGTTCGGCACAAACTACGTGATCTCGGGCAATAATGCGAAATTAAATTTTAACTTTATCAGCGGTGATAACAACGCTAGCGGTTATGCTGGTAGAGATGTCGACATGTTTACTTTCGGTGTGCAGCTACAATACTAATGTAAATATTTTAAATGTTTTTCTTGCCCATTTGTTCAGCAATATAGTCTGCTTGTCTAATTGCAAGCGTGACAATTGTTAAAGTAGGGTTTTCTGCTGCGCCAGTTGTAAATTGGCTGCCGTCCGATATAAACAGATTTTTAATATCGTGCGTTTGACCAAAACCATTACAGACGCCATCACCCGCTTTCGTACTCATGCGATTCGTACCCAGGTTGTGGGTTGATGGGTAGGGTGGTGTTTCCCAAACTGTTTTTGCGCCGGCTGCTTCGTACACCATCGTGCCTTGTTTATAAGCATGATTACGCATAGCGATATCATTTTTATGATCATCGAAATGAACATTAGGGATAGGTTGTCCATGTTGATCTTTTTCTGACGCATGTAATGTCACGCGATTCTTTTCTTGCGGCATATCTTCACCAACAATCCACATGCCCGCCATGTGATCATAATCTTCTAAAGCATCACTAAACTTTTTCCCCGAAGCACCAGGGTCTAAAAACGCAGCCATGAACGGTAGACCGAGTGATAATGTTTCCATTTCATATCCACCGGCAAAACCTCTACTTGTATCATATCGGTTTTCATCAGCTATGATCCCTGCCATTGTCGTACCACGATACATATATACTGGTTTTTCAAAGGTCGCGTAGACGGAGCCAGTAGTATGACGCATATAGTTTCTACCAACCTGACCAGAAGAATTTGCTAATCCATCGGGGTATAAAGAACTCGCAGAATTTAATAATAAACGCGGAGATTCAATCGAGTTACCAGCGACGCAAACAATGCGTGCTTTTTGTAAGTGCTGATTACCATCCTTATCAGCATACAAAACACCGCTAACTTTACCATCTGCATCATGCTTAACTTGTAATACATGTGATTCGGATCTTAATTCTAGATTACCGGTTGCTTCTGCTGCGGGTATCTCGGTATACAAGGTTGACCATTTAGCACCCGACTTACAGCCTTGAAAACAGAAACCTATCTGCTGACATGCTGCACGACCGTTTCGTGGACGACTGTTGATCGCCATGCGTCCAGTATGAACTTCTTTATAACCGAGTTTTTTTGCACCAGCATGCATGACCTTGAAGTTATTGTTGCCTGGAAGACCGGGGATACCATTGGTGCGTGTTACCCCCATCTTGTCTTCAGCCTTTGCATAGTAAGGTTCAAGGTCTTTCAAGGTTAAAGGCCAATCGATTAGATTAGCATCATCTATATTTCCATAATGTGTTTCTGCTCTGAATTCATGATCCTGAATACGAAGACTAGCACCGGCCCAATGCGTTGTAGTACCACCGACTGTTTTACAGATCCATGCGGGTAGGTTCGGAAAATCTTTTGCAACACGCCAATCACCGGAGGTTGTACGTTTGTCTAACCAGGCCAATTGACTAAAGGAAGGCCACTCATCATTGACAAAATCGGCGATGCTATGATGTTTACCTGCTTCAAGCAAAATAACTTTAATGCCTTTCTGACAAAGTTCATTCGCAAGGGTACCGCCACCAGCCCCAGATCCAATAATGACTACGGCAGAGTTATCATTCAAATCAATCTTCGCCAAGATGTTTCTCCTTAAATGCTAGTGCGCCTTGGGGCTATCAGCTTCAGGTGGGTTAGGCAGCCAATCCAAATCATCAAAGCCGCGATTGATGTAACCACCATGTTCAGCAGAAGACCCTTCGTAACCGAAGTGATCCCAAAGGTCTTTATTATTGTATATACCGGTAACACATTTGGATCTAACTTGTTGAAAAAAAGCCGTTGAATCGATCTTTTCCAGAATAGCCCCGCGTTTATCAGCAGAGAGTTCGTTCCAGTTCCCCTGCGCGAGATTGTCGAGATTAGCAATGCCAGCTTTGAGTTTATTTGCAGTATCGGCACTTGCAGCTGCATCACTGTCGAGTGCTTTAACGACGACGGCGTAAAACTTATCTTCAACCTTGTCATGTGGAAACAATTGGCGTGTCATATTAAGCAGTGTCTTGCTTTCATGTTCGTTTAGCATCGCAAGTTGAGCGGACCAACCAGTAGAGGGGAAGATAAGAGTGACAGCGCCGGATGATGCAACGACAATACCAGCAAGGCTTTTGCCGCTGTTGCAGAGAAATTCTCTACGATTGAGGTGTTCGTTTTTCATAAATATCCTTATACCACGTTAGATTGATATTTCGGTGGGGGAACAATGTCTTGTTGGCATGTCCCCTTATTCATTTCATGAACGATTTCAGTATATGTGAGATTTTGATGTATATCTATCAGGTATTTCATTTCTCCTCAGGAAACAATTTATAATTTAATAACAATATATTGTTAAACATCTATAAAAACTAATTTAGTAGGTGCATAATTTTATTATGCATGCAACAGCTGAAATTTTATTATCAATCGGCGGCATAATGTTGCTGGGATTGCTTACGGATTTACTTGGGAGACGTACTTTTTTACCCCGTGTCACCTTACTTTTATTGTTTGGCATGATCATTGGTCCAAGCTTACTCAATCTACTTCCTGAGATCTTCATTTCTCGCTTTGAACTGATCGCTAACATCGCTCTTATAATGGTGGGTTTTTTAATTGGTGGGAAACTATCCAGGAAGTTATTCAAAAGTTTAGGCAAGGAATTAGTTTGGGTGTCGTTAGGCGCGGTAATTGGGACAGTTAGTATTGTCGGTTTTGCATTGACTGTTGTCGGTGTCTCTACAGAGATAGCAATACTGCTTGGATGTATTGCAACTGCGACGGCACCTGCTGCAATACTAGATGTTGTTGAAGAGTCAAAGGCAAAGGGACATTTTGTCAATTTGCTTGTATCAATCGTTGCACTGGATGATGCCTGGGGCTTAATTATATTCAGTTTAGGTCTGGCCATGATCGGATTAATGACAGGTTTAAATGGATTGTTACCACCTTTGTTATTAGCGTTTAAAGAGATCTTTGGAGCAGTACTGATTGGTCTGGCCGTGGGTCTACCGGCAGCTTATTTAACCGGACGTATTGAAGAAGGCCAACCAATGCTGTTTGAAGCATTGGGTATAGTCTTTCTTTGTGGAGGGCTGGCAATCTGGTTCGAAGTGTCATTCTTGATTGCTGCTATTGTTATGGGAATGACAATTGTTAATCTGGCTAAACACCACAAATATCCCTTTCATGCTATAGAGGATATTGAGTCACCATTTATCATTATGTTTTTCGTGATGGCAGGTGCGTCGCTTGAACTGGATTCATTATCAGGTATTGGTGTGATTGGCACGGTTTACATTCTTGCTCGTATTACCGGTAAGATTATCGGGGTGAAAATTTCTGGCGAGCTTTGTAAGGCAGATAGTTCGGTAAAAAACTGGATGGGTTTGGCTTTATTGCCGCAAGCCGGTGTCGCTATGGGTATGGCATTGGTTGCATCCAATCACTTTCCGGAATATCGTCAGTTGTTATTGTCTGTCATTATCAGTACAACGATATTTTTCGAATTAATAGGGCCTGTGATTACGAACAGGATTTTAAAAATAATGGCCAATAATTAGCGTTTTTTAAAAAACTTCATTAAACGTTTACGTTTTGCGGTTTGTCTTGGTGTGAGTATATTCTTTTTGCCCTTGAATGGATTGTATGTGTTTTTTAAGTCGATTAATGCATTTGTGTCTACTAATCTTAATCGCTTACGAAACACACGCGGCTCTTTGATTTTCTTCCGTGTTGTTCTGATCTAGATCAAAAAAATAAAGAAATGACTGTCTATAATTAGAGCATAGGCTGAATGCACGCTGGATTAGTTTGATGGTGACAAGAAAAGTCATCATTACGTCAGCCACACTAGTAATACTTAAGTAGTGCTATTGAAAATTGAATCCAATATTAAAGGAAAACAATTATGCATAAGAAAAAACATACCAAGCATGAGAAGAAGGTAACTGAAAAAGTTGATGCGTATCATGAAAAAGATCCAAGGCTCAGGGGGGAAAAAGAAGAGAAGCTAGATAGCAAGTATTACGAAAAAGAGATGTTTCGGCTTCAGGTAGAACTGGTCAAGTTACAGGAATGGGTAACAAAGAAGGGGCTTAGAGTGGCGGTCATCTTTGAGGGTCGTGATGCCGCAGGTAAAGGTGGGGTCATCAAACGCATTATTGAGCACATGAGTCCCCGGATCTGTAATATAGTCGCGTTGCCCGCACCCACAGAACGGGAAAAAACGCAGTGGTACTTTCAGCGCTATATCAAGCATCTTCCTGCAGCAGGTGAGATAGCTCTGTTTGATAGGAGCTGGTATAACCGTGCCGGAGTAGAAAGAGTAATGGGTTTTTGTACAGAGGAGGAGTACCAGGAGTTTTTACGTTTTTGCCCTGAATTCGAATGCTCTTTGGTGCGGTCAGGGATTATCCTCATTAAGTACTGGTTTTCGGTTAGTAATGTAGAGCAGGAAAGACGTTTTCAGGGACGTGCTTTGGAGCGGCATAAATTATGGAAGCTAAGTCCCATGGATATGGAATCCAGATCGAGATGGATGGATTACTCCAAGTGTAAAGATGAGATGTTCTTCAATACTGATATTCCACAAGCACCCTGGTATGTTGTTCCTTCAGATGACAAGAAACGAGCCCGTCTGAATTGTATATCACATCTACTGGATTTGATTCCGTATGAGGATTTAAAGCCTAAAGTTCCAAAAATTCCGCCACTGAAAGAAGAAAAAGGTTATAAACGCACGGCTATGCATCAACAGACATTTGTACCGAAAAAATACTGAATTAAAAGAGCATAATCAACGATTAGTATCGATTTATACATTAGATTAAAGGATTATTGATTTAAAGAAATGGTGAATCAACGTTTTTTGACAAATTTCATTAAGCGTTTACGTTTTGTGATTTGTCGTGGGGTTAAAATATTCTTTTTGCCTTTGAATGGGTTGTCACCGTGTTTGAAGTCGACTAGTACGTTTGTTCCCACTAACTTTAATCGTTTACGAAATACGCTGGCTAAATAACGTTTGTAGGCATCGGGGACTTTATCGGTTTGATTGCCGTGTATTATGACGCGAATGGGATCGGTGCCGCCGAGGTGAGCGTAGCGCAGTTTTATTCTTCGGCCTTGTACCATGTGCGGCGGGTGTTTTGCGACAGCATCTTCTAGTATGTCGGTCATGTCCGATGTAGAGACATTGATATCGAGTGATTTTTCTATCTTGTCTATGGTTTTAAACAGATTGCCAACGCCGGTACCATGTAGTGCTGAGGTGAAATGGTATTGAGCATAATCGATGAAACTGAACTTGCGTGATAGCAATTGCTTGACACGTTCTTTGTCAGAGGTCTCCATGCCATCCCATTTATTCACTACGATGATAAGAGACTTGCCGCTGTCTTCTATCATGCCTAAGAGCGTAGTGTCTTGATCGGTTACACCTTCGCTGGCATCAATAACTAATATGATAATATTGGCGGCATCGATTGCTTCAAATGATTTTAAGATGCTGAATTTTTCAACCATGTCGAGCACTTTGCTTTTCCTGCGCACACCAGCAGTATCGATCAAGATGTAATCTTTACCGTTTTTCTCGAACGGTATCTTTATACTGTCACGTGTAGTGCCCGGATGATCAAAGGTAAGTACACGATCTTCACCAATCATTCGATTGACTAATGTCGACTTACCCACATTAGGTCGGCCTAAAACTGAAACTGCTATGCCCTCCAGTTCTTCAGTATCATCTTCTACAGTATCGGGAATTGTTTCTGAGACAGCATCGAGTAAGTTCGCTATACCGTCGCCACGTTTGGATGAGATGGGCCATACTGAATCAATACCAAGACGATAAAAATCACTGACAGCTACTTCGCTTTCATAACCTTCGATTTTATTGACGGCTAAAAATATCGGTTTATCCAGCTTGCGAAATTCTGCAGATAGAATCTCATCAACTGCGGTCAAGCCATCACGACCATCGACGATCCAGACCAATACCGAAGCCTCGCTTGCTGCCAGCATCGATTGTTCTGTCATTAAATCAGCAACGTCTTGGCTGTCATGATCTTCTTCACCAATACCACCCGTATCAATAATTAGAAATGATCGTGAATTATGCAGGGCAACGCCGTATTGACGATCACGGGTTACCCCTGGGCGATCAGCGACGAGGGCATCACGAGTGGATGTCAGGCGATTGAAAAAAGTAGACTTGCCGACGTTGGGTCGACCAACGATGGCGATAACTGGCTTCATAGTTGTTGCTAGAGTTATATGGTTGAGTTATTCATTAGTAATGTCGAAGTTGTGAAGTAGAGCTTATTCTTCTTCTTCGTACGCACCACTAGAGAATATGTCCAGAAAACCTCCAAAGAAAGAACTTTCTTCTTCTGCACTTTCTTCCGATTTCTCGACTGATATGGATGTTTCTTTTATTTCAGGTTCTTCTTTTATTACAACAGGCTTGTTTGGCCTGCCTGTTACTTCGTTATTTTTATAAGTATATGCGGCTAGTCTGCCCCCGCTTGAATAGGCGAAAAGCATGCCGTTTGAAACGATGGGCTTTGTCAGTATAGGGGATTTCTCAACTTTAATCCGACCTGCAAAGTCTCCTGTACTTTTATCTAGCCAATGTAAGTAGCCTTCTAGATCGCCAACAATAATCTTATCGCCAAGGATAGCTGGACCGGTCACATTACGGTGTGCCAATTTTTCCTGCTTCCAGACAGAACCACCTGAGAAGCGATCCAGGGCCCAGATATTTCCAACATAATCGGTAACATAAAGGTGTTCGACATCAGCACTTAGCTCAGAGTGTGAGGATATGTCTCGCTGCCAGAGCACTTGCCCATTTTCTAATGATAATGCTGAGACATTGGCCTGAAAGGTAGTGACATAGATAGTATCGTCTAATATTAAAGGTTGAGAATCAATATCGACCATACGTTCAAGTTGACTTCTACCACGAGGAATAGCGACCTTTGCTTCCCAGATTAATTTACCGGTTTTTAATTCAAGTGCTGTGAGCCGGCCGCCATCAAACCCGGCGATGACCAGGCCGTTTGCGATAACAGGAGTACTGGTGCCGCGTAATGTTAAATTGGGTACGGTACGGTCATAGACCCAGAGACGATCGCCTGTAGTTGCATCAATCGCGAAGATTTTTCCATCGATTGTTCTAACGACAACAACGCCATCTGATTCTCGTGGCGGAGATAAAATTTCACTAGAGACTTTTGTACGCCAGGCTTCTTCTCCGGATTCACTGATCAGGCCAAGGACATCACCTTCGCTGGTTCCGACGAGGACGAGGTTTTCATCAGCGCCAGGGCCACCGGTGATGGGAAGATCGCTATCATTTTCCCAGACCTTCTTACCTGTTTCGGCAAAAAGGGCCACGATCTCTCCACGAGTATCGGCGATAAAGACGTGTTCACCCATAACTACGGGGGTCAGTTTGATGAATAGTTCATCAGTTCCTTTACCAATATTCTCAGTCCAAGCTTGATTCAGATCAGCGGTTGAAACGATATCAGTCAGTGGCGATGGCGGTATAGAATTATCGTCGTCGCTCGCAAACATCTCTTTCATTACGCCACAGCCAAAGCAAGTAGAAAATATGATGAGAAGTACTAAACCACGCAAAGGTGTAAACAAATTAACTTCTACCTAAATCATCTAGTTTCATTTGCAAAACCGATTGCGCATCACTGGATCCCTTTGTATTTGCAAGCGACTTTTCATAGGCTTTTATTGCTTCATCAGGTTTGCCTTGCTTGACATAGATGTCACCGCGCAATTCCTCATAGCGAGCAACAAAGTCACCAGGTTTATTTACATTAAGGGTTTCTGTTGCAAGCTCTAGCTTATCGCTGGCGATTAATATTCGTGCCAGACGTAGGCGTGCAATATGCTCAAATTCTACTTGTGAGCTATTTTTCAGCACCCAACGCAGATGTGTTTCGGCTTGCTCAAACTCACCAGCTTCAGCGGCAACTTTAGCCAGCATCAATGAAGCAAATACGGCATAGGTACTGGATTTATAGTCACCGATGATACGGTTGGCATAAACGAGGACGTTCTCATCGTCATTTGTGCGTGCAGCAACAATCATTTGTTCATAGAGTACTGAAGCTTGCTCAGACTGCACGGCCATATGGCTATCATAAGCACGCCAACCAAAGATGGCGGTAATGCCAATAACAACACCGGCAATAATCGACTTACCGTTTTCCTGCCACCACTTCTTTATGGCTTCAACTTGTTCTTCTTCTGTCTTGTAAACATCCACTTCTAAAATCTCCTGGGAATTCTTGATTGCTCAGTGTGAAATTACCACTTGCAGAGGGCGCACATTATAACGTGCGTTTTACGTTTGTTTAGTGCTAAGACCGACTTATTTGAGTGAATTGCCCGGAAGGTGCCTACGAAAGTGCATTTATCTGGCTAATCGGCAGTCAAGCTTGCGTGCTAATCCCCGTGCATCCTTTACGTAGTCTGATTTTACGCTTAAGCGTGAAATCAGTTTAATGTTTCAAAAAGCATTAGATTGACAGACTTTTGCTGAGAAAATCTGCTATTTCAGGCCATTTGATGACAGTTTGTGGGGTATCCGCTCGTAAAAACTTGATAGATACTTGATTTTGAACAACTTCATCCTCAGCTAAAACAAGCGCAAGTTGTGCCCCGGATTTATCAGCCTTCTTAAATTGGCTTTTTAGGCTGCCACCACCACAATGACTCAATATCCTCAATGTCGGCAATTGGTCTCGAAGTTGTTCAGCCAACAAAATCCCGCGTTCTGTTGCTTGTGCCCCAGATAATATCAAATATACATGGGGTGACTGCTTGTCTGCCATTTTGCTGAAATCGGTTAACGCCAGTAAACGTTCAAGCCCAATCGCGAATCCGACGGCGGGTGTTGACGAAGCGCCGTGATGTTCAACCAAGCCATCATAGCGCCCTCCTGCGCAAACAGTGCCCTGCGCGCCAAGCTGTGTGGTAATCCACTCAAAGACTGTTTTTCCATAATAATCCAGGCCCCTGACGAGCCTTGGGTTTAACTTGTATTCGATGCCGGCGCTATCCAGTATTTCTTTCAGACCAGCAAAATGATCGGCAGATTCAATATCAAGGTGTTCATCCAGAGTCGGTGATTCATCTATTAACGTTCGCATATCCTGGTTTTTACTATCGAGTATGCGTAAGGGGTTTTGTTCAAGTCGCACGAGACTATCATCATCAAGCTGGTCTTTATTAGATGAGAAATAGTCGACTAGTATTGTTCTGTAATTCGCACGGGATTCACTAGTCCCTAGCGAATTTATTTCAAGACTAATATCGCTTAGGTTCAATGCCTTCCAGATTCGAGCGCACAGTAATATCTGTTCGGCATCTATATCAGGACCATCAAAGCCAAATGCTTCTACACCGATTTGATGAAATTGTCGTTGTCGCCCTTTTTGTGGGCGTTCGTGTCGAAACATCGGGCCGATATACCAAAGCCGTTGGGTTTGATTATGGAACAGACCATGTTCAATTCCAGCGCGAACACAGCCAGCTGTACCTTCAGGTCTTAACGTCAGACTGGTTTCATTTCTATCATCGAAGCTATACATCTCTTTGGAAACAATATCTGTGTTGTCTCCTATAGAACGTTTAAACAGTTCAGTCTTTTCAACTATTGGAAGGCGTATTTCCTGATAAGCATATTGTCTGAGGATAGAACTGATGGACTCTTCCATGTATTGCCAGTGCGGCGTGTCTTGCATGAGTATGTCATGCATACCACGAACCGCTTGTATCTTAGCCATCAAAAGTCTCCAATAGTCGCTTAAAAAAAGCGCAGTTTAGCAGAAAGAAATGAATGTATTTTATGAACAACTTAATTGTTATTCAGGTAATTTGAATTTGGCAATAGCGTTATTGGAATAACGCGAATGATTGAATGCCTTGCCATTAAACTTGATAGTGACGCCGGGTGAAAAGCCGAATAATACGTTAAATGGGGCTGTTCCATGTATGGAATATTTTTCACCGCTAAGCGCATTATCATGAAATAACCTTTTATCATTAGCATCGGTTATAGAAATCCATGATTTTTGTTTCACTTCCAAATCAATTGTATCTAGACCAGTCCCGATGTTAGTGGAGAGTTCTTTATTATCAATACCCTCAATAGGCAAGATGCCGAGCGTTTGCTCGCCAGTATCTGATTGTAGTTTGAGTGTATCGTTATCATCGGTAGTCGTTGCTGGTGAGGCAGGTTCAATCTTTGCAAGAATTTTAGGCGATTGCCATGAGCTTGGATGATTTATAATGGCGTAGGTAATGTCAACACCATTAATTCTTGTTTGTGAATTGTAATTTTCTGGCTCATTAACAGTTGAAGTCTCAATAACAAAGTTACTTTGATACCAGATTAGCAATAGCAACACGAGTCCCAGGGTTATCAGATAGGTGAATGCTTTAACAGGTTTGTCGCTGCTGCTTACCTGCGATGGCTGTTTCACTTCTGGTAAAATTTCAGGTGGTGGTTTAGGTGAATCGGAATTATAAAGTGTGATGACATGATCTGGATCTACGCCTACTACCTTGGCATAACTACGTAAATAACCTCGGAGATAAGTCGCGGCAGGCATTCCTTCATAACTGTCTTGTTCAATCGACTCAATTATTTTTATATCAAGGCGAGTGCGTTTTGCAATTTCTTGTGCCGATAGGCCTTGCTTTTCACGTTCTTTGCGAAGTAATAGCCCCGGTGTATCAAATAACTCTGCGTTATTATTGTATGAAGTTTCAGTCATTATTGAATCCTTGATTCATTTAATAGCGTTGCTTCTTGAGAGTTGGGAAAATTATTTTTCAACTGTAGGGCATAGCTGGAAACGGTATCTTTGTCACCGAGCTCCTGTTCAAGCCGTATCCCGAGCCAAAGACTTTTTGCAGTATGGCGAGCAACTTGCTGGTAACGTTGTAAGTATCCACGTGCGGCTAAATAATTTGGTATATTAAATGAAATTTCACACATTTTTATCAATGCTTGTGGAACTTGCGGGTTTAATTGTAAGGCCTCTCTATAATATTTTTCCGCATCGGCCTCTCTTTGATTATTACTGAGACATAATCCGGCATTAGTAATAGCAATCTCTGGTGATTCATATAATGGATTTGCCGCAGCCCTTAAGAAGGTTTTTTCTGCTTCTTCAAGCCTGCCTTGCTGGCACAGAAAGCTACCATAATTATTTAGTGTGGGGGAATCATTATTATTTAAGCTCAATGCGCGTTTAAAATTACGTTCAGCTTTTTTGCTATCGCCAAGTTGTTGGTAGAGCAAACCGAGGACATTATATATTGGTGGGTAAACTGGATCGGCTTCTTTTGCTTTTTCCAGATTTTTTAGTGCGTTTTCATACTTGCCTTGTTTCATGTACTCAATGCCCAGATCAAGATTAGCCGTAGCAACATTATTAGTAGTCTGTGATGCACGTATGTCTTGATTCGATGGTCGTACCTGATTGCAAGCACTTAGTGACATAGATATTGCCAGGATGAGAATTATCTTTTGTTTTAATATTGGCATTAGATTAATCCTGCTTGTTGCTTTTGATGTCTGGCTGCTTTTGATGCTACTTTGCCAACAAGTTGGCCGCAGGCTGCATCTATATCATCACCACGTGTCTTACGTGTAATGGTGAATATGCCAGCTTTCATCAAAATATCTCTAAATGCATTTATCGTGTTCATATCAGAACAAGTATAATTCGTCCCCGGGAATTTGTTAAAAGGAATCAGGTTTACCTTGGAAGGTAAGCCCTCTAGGCATTTCACAAGGTCACGCGCATCCTGAATACTATCATTTATACCGTTGAGCATGACGTATTCAATTGTAACTGCATCATCATCACGTCCTTCAGAAAAGCGTTTACATGCAGCCAGTAAATCGGCCAATGGAAATGAGCGGTTTATTGGAACAATACTATTACGCAGTTCATTATTACTGGCATGTAATGAAATTGCGAGGCTGACATTTGTGTCATCTTTTAATCTATCTATTTCTGGAATGATTCCAGAAGTGCTGACAGTTACGCGTCGACGTGCAAGACCGAATGCCAGATCATCTGTTAATAGATTTATGGCTTTTAAGACATTGGCATAATTGAGTAAGGGTTCGCCCATGCCCATGAATACGATATTTGTAATCATACGTTTGCCGCTTTCAAAACAACCAAGTGCTTTGTTGGCAATCCAGACCTGACCGATTATTTCACTGGTAGTAAGGTTACGGTTAAAGCCTTGCTGTGCTGTTGAACAGAACTTGCAGTCCAGAGGGCAGCCGACTTGTGATGAAATACAAAGCGTACCCCTGTCATTCTCGGGGATGAATACTGTCTCGACAGAGTTTTTGTTATCTAACTGGACAAGCCATTTGCGTGTGCCATCCTCAGATTTTTGTTCAGTAACAATTTCCGGTGGTTGAATGACGGTATTTTCTTCAAGCTTGCTGCGTAAGTTCTTACTCAAGTTGGTCATCGATGGATAATCAATTACACCATGATGAAATATCCATTTGATAACTTGTTGCGCGCGAAAAGACTTATCACCAATCTCATCGAAATAAGCTTCTAGAGATTTTCTATCGAAATCAAGGAGGTTGGTTTTATCAGTCATGCCTTTTTATCGTGTTCGTGGGCAAATTTCATCAGGTTTAAAGAAAAAGTCAATTTCTCTTTGAGCGCTAGCGCTACTGTCTGAACCATGTATCGCATTTTCGAGGGCGCCATCTTTTTGTTCATGTTCGGCATGAAGGTTACGAATTGTACCGGTTTCTGCATCTTTGGGGATTGTTGCACCCATGATTTTTCGCAGGGTGGAGACGGCATTCTCACCTTCAAGTGCCATTACCAATACCGGGCCGGATGTCATATAACCGGCTAATGAAGCATAAAAGGGGCGTTCCTTATGTTCTTCATAGAGTCCTTCTGTGTGTTTATCTGACATATGCAGCATTTTTGCTGCTATAACACGAAGGCCTGCTGCTTCTATCATCGCTAATATTTTGCCGGTGTTGTTTACGGCAACAGCGTCAGGCTTAATTATCGTGAGTGTTTTTTCAAGTGCCATTTAACCAAATCTCCCTAGATCATTACTTATTATTAAATCGCGAGATTATACGTGTTACAGCGTCGTTGATGAAACTACCAATGACATTAATTTTGTATATAAAGCAGTAATCTAGCTTAAATTGTTAATCAAAAGCTGGAAATTATGTCATTTACGAGCTTATTTTAGAGAATACGATATTTTTGAGCATTGCTTTAGTCCCAGCGGTCGTCGGTCACCTGAATCATTCCATTTTCTACTCGGACTGGAAATGTCGTGGTTGGCTCGTAGGCAGGTGGTGTTAGAGCTTCGCCCGTTTTTACACAAAAACGCGCGCCGTGGCGTGGGCAGATGATTTCTGCGCCGTCGATGACTTGTTCTGGACCGAGACCACAGCCGAGCATGGGAGAACCGTCGTGAGTACAGATATCCTCAATCGCATGATATTCACCATCCAGATTGAAGACAGCGATCATGACATTATCAACATCGACCAGTTTTGCTTGCCCGGGTAATAGTTCTGTCTCAGGCGCGACGTTAAACCAACCCGCCATGCTAATACATGCCTGTTTCTAATCTTGCCGCCTCAGACATCATTTCCTGACTCCAGGGTGGTTCGAACGTAACATCGACATTTACACGAGTAACATTAGGAATAGTTAATACTTTCGTGCGGACATCATCGGCTAGAAAGTCGCCCATACCACAGCCGGCAGCAGTTAGTGTCATTACAATATCGACCTGATTGCCATCGGCACCGAGAGGCGTGATATCACACTCATAGATGAGCCCAAGCTCAACAATGTTTATGGGGATCTCCGGGTCATAACAAGTTCGCATTTGATCCCATACTAAATCTTCATCAACGCTACCATCACCAGTGACTTCTTTTTCTATTGTTTCATCAACACTGTCTTCAATTTCAAAACCAAGGGCATCTGCATCTTTTGCAGCAATACGGGCGAGGTTCCCATTAACATTGACTGTGTAACTGCCGCCAAGCGCCTGGGTAACTAATACAACGGTACCCTCCGGTAATTCTAATGGCGTGCCGACTGGAATTAAGACTGCATCGCAGTCACGTTCTAAGGTGATAGGTTTATTTTCTTGCATGACAATATATTTCTTATTCTGTTTTAACGGGAGTGTTATCACCTTGTAGCGCGGAATGTAGCGTGTGCCAGCAGAGTGAAGCGCATTTAACTCTAGCGGGATAGTCTTTAACGCCAGCTAATGCGGCTAACTTCCCTAGTAGTTCTTCGTTGTAGTCATTATCGGTGGTGACTAAATTGTGAAATTCATTAAATAGTGTTTCTGCTTCCTCTAATGACTTGCCCTTCATTGCGTCGGTCATTAATGATGCAGATGCGACTGAGATAGCACAACCTGAACCATCAAATGCAATGTCGTTAATTGTAACGCCATCGGTTTTAAGATAGAGGGTGAGTTTGTCGCCACATAATGGGTTAAAACCTTCAAGCGTTGTATCAGCATTTTCGAGTTTGCCAAAATTACGCGGACTGCGATTGTGATCAACGATCACTTCCTGATATAAATCTTTTATATCAAACATTAGTTAAATACCTTCTGACATTTATCGATGGCTTGTATTAAGGCGTCTACTTCTTGTCGGGTATTGTAGAAAGCAAATGAAGCCCTGGCCGTTGCTGGAACATTGAACCGTTCCATTACCGGCATTGCACAATGATGTCCGGCACGAATCGCTACACCTTCGCCATCAAGTATGGTGCCGATATCATGTGGATGGATTCCATCCAGGGTGAAAGAGAGAATGCTGGTTTTATTTTTTGCTGTGCCAACCAAATTTAAACCAGCGACCTGCGTTGCCTGTTCATTGGCATAATCAAGTAGCTCTATTTCATATTGTGCAGCAGCTTCAAGCCCAAGTTCATTCACATAATCAATCGCTGCACCTAGACCAATAACACCTGCGATATGTGGCGTTCCTGCTTCGAACTTATAAGGCAAAACGTTATAGGTGCTTTTTTCCATCGTGACCATCTGGATCATGTCGCCACCACCTTGGTAAGGAGGCATCGCATCCAGTAAAGCCTCTTTTCCATAGAGTACGCCGATTCCCGTTGGGCCAAACAGTTTATGACCAGAGAATGCGTAGAAATCACAATCCAGCGCTTTCACATCAACGCGTGTATGTGGAACGGCTTGAGCACCATCAACTAATACTTTTGCACCAACGGCATGGGCTTTATCGATGATGGTTTTGATCGGATTGATCGTGCCGAGTGCGTTGGAGATATGGCCAACAGCAACAATGCGTGTTTTGTTATTTAATAATTTTTCAAACTCTTCGAGTATCAACTCTCCCGCATCATTAATCGGCACATATCTAAGCGTTGCACCGGTTTGATCACTGAGTATTTGCCAGGGAACAATATTCGAATGATGTTCTAGCTCAGTAATAATAATCTCATCACCGGCTTTTAGAGTGTCACGACCAAAACTCTGTGCAACAAGGTTAATCGCGTCTGTTGTGCCGCGAACAAAAATGATTTCTTTAGTTGATTCGGCATTAACAAAATCTTTGACCTTATTGCGTGCCGATTCATATTGCGCTGTCGCTTTTTCACTTAAGGTATGTACACCACGATGAATATTCGAATTAGTCTCGCGGTAGTAGTCATTTAACACCTCAATAACGTGACTAGGTTTTTGCGCAGTAGCTGCGTTATCAAGATAGACAAGCGGCTTACCATGTATCTTTTCATTTAATATAGGAAAATCTGCACGAATTTTCGCTACATCAAACTCCGCAGTTTTATTTATTAAAGTTGTTACTGTATTAGGGTTATTCATTAGTAAACTCACGAATCAAGGCGGCATCGGGTAGCTGACCTATGACCAGACGTTCCAGTCGGTTTCTGATCGGCGCGAAGTTTATATTGCTAATAAGTTCGTCAGCAAATGCATAGGTTAATAAACTGCGTGCTGTTTCTTCATCAATCGCACGTGAACGTAAATAGAACAACATGTTTTGATCAAGTTGTCCGACGGTTGCACCATGAGTGCATTTAACATCATCGGCATAAATTTCAAGCTCAGGTTTAGTGTCAATCTCTGCATCATCTGACAACAGTAAATTGGCATTGTTTTGATGCGCTTCTATCTTTTGTGCATCTTTGTGTACGATAACCTTTCCGTTGAATACGGCGCGACTTTTCCCATTGAGCACGCCGCGATAGTTCTCTGTGCTGAGTGTGTGTGGCTTTAGGTGATCAACACGGGTGTGATTATCCACATGTTGTTTGTCACCGGTCATGTATAGACCATTCATAATTATCTCTGCGCCTTCAGCTGCAAGTTGTCCATGTATATCATTGCGGACCAAGGCACCGCCAAGTGAAATTGAATGCGATTCGAATTTGCTGTCCTTGCCCTGCATTACATTCAGATTGCCAATATGATAGGCATTCAGGCTTTCTTGCTGAATCTTATAATGTTTAAGAATTGCACTGGATGACAAAGCAACTTCTGTTACTGCATTGGTAAAATAATTTGCATCATCAAGACCAATGTAGCTTTCAATTACCGTTGCTTCGGAACCCTCACCCATAACGATAAGGTTTCTAGGGTGTGTAGCAAGAGATCCGTTGCTGTCTTTTGCCAGGTATAAAATGTTAATAGGTTTTTCAATAACAGTATTTGCCGATACATTAATAAATGTACCGTTCTGTATAAATGCGGTGTTTAACGCGGTGAAAGGACTGACCTTATCATCTGCATATTTTGTTAAATGCTTTGCTAACAGGTCTTGATCATTCGACAAAGCGTCCAGCATATTTTCAACGACTAAACCGTTGTCTAAATCATCAAGGCTGGAATGTTCTTTTGAAAATACACCATTAATGAAAACCACTTCTATGCAATCAAGGCCATCAAATCGTATCGTATTAATTTCTTCAGTGCTGACTGAAACAGCTGCCTCAGTCACATTAGAAAATGATTTTTTCTTAATCGGGCGCACGTCAGTGTACTTCCAGTTTTCAAGTCTCGAGTTCGGAAATCCAGTATCCTTGAAAAGGTTTAAAGCTGATTGGCGACTATTAGCAAACCAGTCATCGTTTTTTAACCGATCAAAGTCGCTAATATAATTTTGGATGTCTGTACTCACGCAGCTTCTTCCTTAATCCAGTCATAACCTTTTTCTTCAAGCTCTAATGCCAGGTCAGGCCCGCCAGATTTAATGATCTTGCCATTGCTTAGTACATGCACGTGATCAGGTTTAATGTAATCCAACAAGCGTTGGTAATGTGTTACTAAAATAATAGAACGTTCTTCGTTACGTAAACTATTAACACCTTCAGAGACAATTTTTAATGCATCGATATCAAGCCCTGAATCGGTTTCATCAAGAATGGCAAGCTTTGGTTCAAGCACGGACATTTGAAATATCTCGTTACGTTTCTTTTCACCGCCGGAAAAACCTTCATTAACAGATCGATTGAGCAAGTCTTCTTTCATCTTGACGATCTTCATCTTTTCTTTGATCAACCCTAGAAATTCGACCGCGTCTAACTCAGTCTGACCACGATATTTACGAACAGCATTAACCGCTGCTTTTAAAAGATAAACATTATTAACACCAGGTATTTCTACTGGATATTGAAAGGCGAGAAACACACCTGCCCAGGCGCGTTCTTCTGGCGCAAGTTCGAGTAAATCCTTGCCTTCATACTCAACTGTGCCTTTGGTGACGTCATAACCGTTCCTGCCCGCCAGCACATTGGCCAATGTGCTTTTGCCAGAACCATTCGGCCCCATGATGGCATGTACTTCACCGGCGTTTACACTCAGGTTTAAACCTTTGAGTATTTCTTTGTTACCAATTTTCGCATGTAAGTCTTGGATGTTTAGCATTATCTATACCTGAAATATTTAAATTTTTTAATCGATGTCTATTTAACCGACGGCACCTTCGAGTGTAATACCTAAAAGCTTTTGTGCTTCTACTGCAAACTCCATAGGTAATTCTTTGAAGACTTCTTTGCAAAAGCCATTAACGATCATATTGACCGCATCTTCTTCTTTGATACCACGCTGCATACAATAAAATAATTGGTCATCACCAATTTTTGATGTGGTGGCTTCATGCTCAACAGTAGCACTTGAGTTTTTAGCTTCGATATAAGGGAAGGTATGTGCACCACATTGGTCGCCCATTAATAAGGAATCACATTGCGTATAGTTTCGTGCGTTTTCCGCGCTTTTACTTATCTTGACTAGACCACGATATGATTGCTGGGCATGTCGCGCAGAGATACCTTTAGAGATGATGGTGCTACTGGTGTTCTTACCAATGTGTATCATCTTCGTGCCGGTATCAGCTTGTTGATGGTTATTCGTTACCGCAACAGAATAAAATTCACCGACTGAATTATCGCCCTTTAAAATGCAGCTAGGATATTTCCAGGTAATTGCCGATCCGGTTTCGACTTGTGTCCAGGAGACTTTAGAGTTATTCCCGCGGCAATCAGCGCGTTTGGTGACAAAGTTATAAATGCCACCAACACCATTCTCATCACCGGGATACCAGTTCTGTACGGTTGAGTACTTGATCTCTGCATCTTCCAGAGCAACTAACTCGACAACAGCAGCATGTAATTGGTTTTCATCACGCATTGGTGCAGTACAGCCTTCGAGATAACTGACATGACTTTTTTCATCTGCAATAATCAAAGTGCGTTCAAATTGCCCGGTGTTAGACGCATTAATTCTAAAGTAAGTTGATAACTCCATCGGGCAACGTACGCCTTTTGGAATATAAACAAACGAGCCGTCGGTGAAGACGGCTGAATTTAATGCGCCGAAGAAATTATCCGCAGCTGGCACAACTGAACCAAGATACTTTTTAACAAGTTCCGGGTGTTCTTTTACGGCTTCAGAAAAGGGGCAAAAGATAACACCGGCATCGGCAAGTTTACCTTTAAAGGTTGTTGCAACAGAGACGCTATCGAATACAGCATCAACGGCAACACCTGCCAGAAATTTTTGTTCTTGCAATGGAATACCTAATTTCTCATAGGTCTCTAATAATTTTGGATCAACTTCATCGAGACTTTTAGGAGCATCGTCTTTTGATTTAGGCGCTGAATAATAAGAGATCGCCTGATAATCAATGTGTTCGATATCAAGGTGTGCCCAGGTTGGGTCTTCCATGGTCAACCAATGACGGTATGCCTTGAGTCGCCATTCGAGTAGCCACTCAGGTTCTTCTTTCTTTTTCGAGATAAATGCAATGGTCTCTTCGTTAAGGCCCGGCGCTACGGTATCTGTATCAATGTCAGTGACAAACCCGTGTTCATAGTCTTTGCTGACGAGGTCTTCTACGTTCTCGGTATTAATTTCCATTAGTCTAGGTTTCCATTTCTTCTTTAAGGCTAAAGCTCTCACCGCAGCCACAGGATTCTTCTACATTGGGATTGTTAAACTTAAATCCGGCGTTTAAACCTTCACGTACAAAGTCGAGTTCAGTACCCGCAAGATAGCGTAGGCTTTGGTCATCAATAATGATCTTGATGCCATTTGACTCAAGCGTCTTATCTTCTTCGTTTATTGCCTTCGCCGTTTCAATAACATATTGATAGCCGGAACAGCCTGTGGTTTTAACGCCTACGCGCAAGCCAATACCATCAGCATCTTTGGCCAGTACGCCTTCTATATGTTGTTTAGCACTATCAGTCAGGTTAATGGTTGTTTCAGTAGTCATAGTATTTATCAGCTTTGTAATTGCATCATGACGACGTCTTGTCGCTCAGATACTTGTTTAACATTATTGCGGTTGATTAAATCGGCCAAGGTAAGCCCATTCAAAAAACCTGAAATGTGCATATTTAATTCCATCCATAAATCATGCGTTAGACAACGCAAGTCGCCTTGGCAGTTTTGCTTACCTTTGCACCGCGTGACATCAATCGGTTCATCAACAGAATAGATAACTTTGGCAACGGTAATTTGGTCAGCATCTTGCGCCAGACGGTAACCGCCACCCGGGCCACGGGCACTTTCAACGAGTCCATTCCTTTTTAATTTGCTGAATAGCTGCTCAAGGTATGTCAGTGATATATCCTGACGTTGAGAAATGTCTGACAGATTCACCGGCCCGTTACTATCATGTAACGCCACATCAAGGATTGCAGTTACGGCATAACGGCCTTTGGTTGTCATTTTCATCGTCTATTTCTCTAGCGGCACCCATATTTGGGTCAGCAAGAGTCACATAACCTAGTGTTTTAGTCAAGTATATATCAGACAAAAATAGTCAGATATGGTTCGCCAAAAAATTTACCAATTAAATCAATAAATTAAGAACATTATGTGGAAAAGAGGATGTTGAAAGACTGGGGTTTTTATTGAATAGAATGCAAGATTATTTGAACAATTCCATAAAGGGTCAAGAGTAGGCAAAAAACTAAAAAGAAACCCATGATGACATAGACTTTAATACCATTTTTTTCTATGTAGGCTTCATCGCGATCCATATTTTCCTGCGATTGAACGCCAAAGAAAGAGGCTAATAGGCTAAATGCAATTTGAAATATATTCGGATCTTTTTTGCTAGTCATTTATTTAATCCAATATTATTTCTTTTTGAGTTCTTCTAACTCTTTTTCTACCTTATGCAGGTGATCTAAGACTGATTTAAGGCCATTCTGTACCGGGTCGGGCATGTCTTTGCTTTCGGCATAAGCAGTAAAACCAATCTTTTTTGCCATGGCTTCACGTTGGGCATCTTTATCATCGTCTGTTCGTTTTACGATGATATGGCCTGGCACCCCAACGACAGTTGCACATTCTGGCGTGTCTTTAACAACGACCGCATTACAGCCAACGCGTGTACCCGCACCAAGAGTAATTGGGCCTAATATTTTCGCACCAGCGCCAATGACAACATTATTTCCCAGAGTAGGGTGGCGTTTGCCTTTGTTCCAGGTGGTACCACCTAATGTAACACCGTGATAAATCGAAACGTCATCACCTACTTCTGAGGTTTCACCGATAACAATGCCCATACCATGGTCGATAAAAAATCGCCGTCCGATTTTTGCGCCAGGATGAATTTCAATGCCGGTAATGAAGCGGGCAAAATGCGCCATTAAGCGGGCGATGAAATACAAATTTTTGTTCCACAGCCAATGATTAAAACGATGCAAGATAATGGCTTGAAATCCAGGGCAGGTGAAGACCGTCTCCAATGCTGAACGTGCTGCCGGGTCGCGCTCGAAGACAACGTCGATTTCTTCTTTGATGGTACTAAACATTATTTTTCTGATAGTTTTGATATCGATTGAAGTTGAGTTTCGTACGTTTTAATTTCGTTTAGTATATCAGCAAGACGTCGTTTAACACCTCCGACTACATCTTCTGGTGCACGTTCAACAAAGTTTTTATTTTCTAGTTTATTTTCCAGGCCGCATTTTTCTTTAGCCAGTTTATCAAGAGTATTAAGTATTCGCGCTTTTTCTGCTTCTGGATCAATAATATCAGCTAATGGAACCAGCAATGTCATCTCACCGGCCAAGGCCATTACAGCATCGTCCATCTCGTTTTCAGTAGTTTCGATTGATTCGATTCTGCCTAGAATTTTTATATAGTTTTGATGTTCATCTAACCATTGGCACTCATCTTTTGTACCGTTGCGAACAAATACATTTAGTGACTTGCCTGGTGATATATCACGTTCTGCGCGAATACGGCGCACGCCCATAATAAATGCCTTAATCCATTCAATTTGCTCTACAGCATCATTATCGGTTTCGAGCTCATCTTGTTTTGGAAAAGATTCGAGCATGACGCTCTCACCTTTTTTGTCTAGTAGAGTAGCTACTCGATGCCAAAGTTCTTCGGTAATGAAAGGAATAAAAGGATGAAGCGCGCGTTGCAAAGTCTCAAGTGCATTTAATAATGTATAGAGTGTGCCGCGTTTTTCTTCTTCGCTTGTTTCCGCGCTATTTAAGGTTGTTTTGGATAATTCAATATACCAATCGCAGTATTCATCCCAGGTGAATTCATAAAGTGCTTGCGCAGCAAGATCAAAACGATAGGTTTTCATGCCTTCATGTGTTGCTGAGACGGCATCAGACAGTTTGCTGGTAATCCATCGTTCAGCTAATCCAAATTTCATCTCGCCTTCGTCGAGTTTAATTGACTGAGCCTCGACATTGCTGATGACATAGCGCGCGGCATTCCAGAGCTTATTGCAAAAGTTTCTATAGCCTTGTATTCGACCGGTTTCAAAATTGATAAAACGGCCTTGCGTTGCCAATGATGCAAAAGTAAATCGTAAAGAGTCTGTTCCGTAGGATTCGATCCCGTCTGGAAAATGTTTACGCGTGGCTTTTTCAATCTTTGCTGCCATCTGTGGCTGCATCATTCCACTTGTGCGTTTACTAATAAGTTCTTCAAGCTCAATGCCATCGATCAAGTCGATCGGGTCAAGCACATTACCTTTTGACTTGGACATCTTCTGTCCTTCGCCGTCGCGAACCAAACCATGGATATAGACTTCCTTGAATGGAATATCATCCATAAACTTAAGCCCGAACATAATCATGCGTGCGACCCAAAAGAAGATGATGTCAAAACCGGTGACTAAAACATTAGTCGGGTAGAATTTATCAAGCTCAGGTGTTTTGTCAGGCCAGCCTAAAGTAGAGAAGGGCCATAAGGCAGAAGAGAACCAGGTGTCGAGCACATCTTCATCTTGTTTGAGATTGATATCACCCAGATTGTGTTTCTCTCTGACCGCGGCCTCATCATGACCAACATAGATATTGCCTTTGTCGTCATACCAGGCCGGTATACGATGTCCCCACCAGAGCTGCCGGCTGATACACCAATCTTGAATATTGTTCATCCATTCAAAATAGGTCTTGTCCCAGTTTGCCGGGACAAACTTGATATCGCCATCTTTCACTGCCTTGATCGCAGGATCGGCAAGCGGTTGTATTTTTACATACCATTGATCGGTTAGATAAGGTTCAACAACGGCATGTGAACGATCACCACGCGGCACCATTAATTTATGGTCATCTATTTTATCGAGTAGCCCTTGTTGCTCAAGATCGGCGACGATTTGTTTGCGTGCTTCATAACGATCCATGCCACGATATTTTTCTGGCGCTTCATCATTAACTGCAGCATCGACAGTAAAAATATTTATCTTTTCCAGCTTATGGCGTTCGCCCATTTCATAGTCGTTGAAATCGTGTGCGGGAGTAATCTTGACGCAGCCAGTACCGAATTCCGGGTCGACATAATCATCGGCAATGACAGGCAATGCTCGATCAGTTAAAGGCAGTAATACTTCCTTGCCGACCAGTTTTTTATAACGTTCATCATCAGGATGAACTGCAACTGCGGCATCACCGAGCATGGTTTCAGGTCTTGTCGTCGCGACTACAATATATTCGAGTCCATCAACAGGCTCTTTTAATGGATAACGCATATGCCATAGATAGCCATTTTCTTCTTCAGAGATGACTTCGAGATCGGATATAGCGGTATGCAATACCGGATCCCAGTTAACCAACCGTTTGCCACGATAGATCAAGCCTTCATCGTGTAAGCGTACAAAGACTTCTTTGACTGCTTCTGATAAACCGTCATCCATAGTGAAGCGTTCACGTGACCAGTCCATTGAAGTTCCTAATCGGCGTGATTGACGGGTGATGGTATTGCCTGAGTGTTCTTTCCAGTCCCAAACCGCTTCAATAAATTTTTCTCGCCCCAGATCGTGACGTGATATGTCTTTTTGCTGGAGTTGACGTTCAACCACCATCTGCGTTGCGATGCCTGCGTGGTCTGTGCCACATTGCCATAATGTGTCATTGCCATTCATGCGATGGTAACGCGTTAAAATATCCATCAAAGTTTGTTGGAAGGCGTGGCCCATATGTAAGCTGCCAGTGACATTTGGCGGCGGTAACATGATGCAATAGGAGTCACCTTCACCCTTGCTATCATTTCGGGGAGCAAAGTAGTTCTTCTTCTCCCAATTATCATAGCAATTGGCTTCTATCGTTTCGGGTTTATAGGTTTTATCCATCTTTATAATAAATATTATTAGGGGCTAAATGATGAGTAGCCTATTATTGGGAGGCGTATTGTCCACAAGGAGACCGCTTAGGGCAATCTTTATTGGGTTTATCCCGTTATCCTTCTTTGTCCGTATTGCCTTTTTTACTATGAAACTCTTCGAGCAATCGTGTTTTTACTTCATCAATGATGCTGTCCTTGAGCATGAGAATTAATTCATCCAGATCCTCAGTTATTTCCTTGTCAACTTTATCTATGATGTCATTAATTAGCTGGTCCTCTTTTTCAATTTGTTGAAAAGTGTGTTCCAGATCCTGATTCAGGTCATCCTCAGTGAAGAGATCTACCAGAACAGGGATGCCATCTGTACCTACTCTTAGACGCGGTAGTTTTGTTTGTTTTGATTCTGTCTTTTTTTTCGCTAAAAGTTGTTCGAGCTCATCGATCCGATTAACCAGATTATTTCTATCTGAATCTGATAATTCTTCTGGGTGGGTATTTGAAGAATCAATCATTTTCTGTCAGGTTTTCAATTTTATGATCATGGATTTCGTAATCTGCTTCCTTGTATAGACGATAACGCTGACGTGCTAATTGCTTATTAGATTCATTACCACCGACAATCTCAACGACCCTGTCGAAACTTGATGCAAAGTCAGGAATATCCGTTCCAAGATTAATCATGACTTGTGATGCTTGTGGAGCGTTGTTGCCATAGCCAATCGTGACAGGAGTTTCATCATTGATATTTTCATCCAATATTTCATGTGGCACAAAACTGATATCTTTATACACCCAGAGTAAGTCATCGAACTTGGTCGCAAGTTCTTGAGATTGAGTGTGAATATGTACTCTATTCCCACCTGACCAGGCTTTAGCGGCAATGGCGCAGGCGAATCTGTCTACGTTGTTTGCATCAGACAAGATGTAAAAATCAACACGCGACACTGTATTTCAATCTCAAGATTACTTTGTTTGATTAAGTATATATTGCATCAATAATGAAACTGGTCGTCCAGTTGCTCCTTTATTGTTACCTGAAACCCAGGCAGTGCCAGCAATATCCAGATGAGCCCAATGATATTTTTCTGCAAAGCGTGACAAGAAACAGGCGGCAGTGATTGTACCTGCATCTCTGCCACCAATATTAGCTATATCTGCAAAAGGGCTATTCAATTGTTGTTGATACTCATCCCATAATGGCAGTTGCCAAGCGCGGTCACCGGATTCATCACCGGCATTGAGTAATTCTCTCGCTAATGGATTGTGATTACTTAATAAACCGGTGGCATGTTTTCCCAGTGCTATTACACATGCGCCCGTCAGGGTGGCGATATCGATAACGACTTCAGGGTTAAAGCGTTCGCTGTAGGTAATGGCATCGCACAATATCAACCGACCTTCAGCATCAGTATTGAGTACTTCAATGGTTTGCCCGGACATACTGGTAAATATATCGCCCGGATTGGTCGCCGTGCTGCTAGGCATATTCTCAACAGCAGGAACCACACCCACAACATTTATGGGCAAGCCAAGTTCTGCTACGGCGGAAATTGTGCCAAAAACACTGGCGCCGCCACACATATCGTATTTCATTTCATCCATTGCTGCACCGGGCTTAAGTGATATACCGCCAGTATCAAAGGTAACAGCTTTACCAACCAGCACGATCGGTTTTTGTGCTTTTTTAGAACCTTTATATTCCATAGTAATTAATTTTGCAGGTCTGGCAGAGCCTTGGGATACAGAAAGCAAGGAGCCCATGCCCAGTTTTTTCATATCGGCTTCTTCTAATATCTCTACCGTCAGTGAACGATGTCCTTTGCCTAGCGCGGCTGCTTGTTGCGCGAGATAGGTTGGTGTGCACACATTAGAAGGTCTGTTAGCAAGATCACGGGTAAATTTAATACCATTGGCAATAGCTCGACCTTCTTGCATGGCGATTTCGCCTTGTGGTAATTCACGACGTGTAGGTACGGTAAATGTAATTTTTCGTAATGGCCGTCTGTTCGCTTTCTTTTTTGTTTTTAATTCATTGAATTGATACAAGCTGTGTTCTGCTACTTGAACTGCTTGTCTGATTTTCCAGTGATGATCGCGCCCTTTTATAGTCAATTCGCTGAGGTAGTTAACGCCGTCCAAAGAGCCTGTATTGTTCAATGCTTGTATACTATTCGCTATGATTGTGCGGTAGTTTCGTTCATCGATTTCTCTTTCTTTACCACAGCCGATCAGTAATACACGGTCGGCAATCATGCCAGGGACATTGTGCAGTAATAAGTACTGTCCTTTGTTGCCATCCATATCGCCACGACGAATCAGGTTAGACAGATATTTTTTACTTACCGCATCAATGGCTTTGGCCGCGGTAGATAGTCGTCGCGATTCAAAAATACCAACAATTACGCAAGCTGTTCGTTGTTTTTCAGGGTTACCGCTTTTTATATTGAAATCCATACCAGCTCCAGGGTTGTTAACAACTTTTTGTAGATTATAGTTTGGTTAATTTAGTTACAGTGATGAGTTAATTTATTCTGCACTTTGATATCAAGCGTGTCATAATCGTTCCGTTTTTTGTTAAAAACAGTGAAAAATGGCCAAAACCATAATTTTAGTCAAGTTTATTCATTTATCTTCAACTAAGCAAAGCCGAGTTATAGTATGAGGCCAGAATTGTGATTATCCAGCACTACATCTACAGGGAGTTGTTGGAAAAACTGTTGTGGATACTGAGTTTGCTTATCCTTGTTGTTGCCAGTAAAAGGTTTGTCGGTTTTCTTGCCGATGCGGCCGAAGGCAGCCTACCAGCAGAGATGGTGTTCTTAATGTTGGCTTACAAAATGTTGGCGACGCTGCCAAAAATTTTACCAATTTCGATACTGGTTGGCATGTTGCTCGCTTTCTCGCGCATGGCTAGTGACAGAGAACTGTTGATATTGTCGGCATCAGGTGTAAGTAAAATTTTTCAAATAGGAATTGTCCTGCGGTTTGCTCTTGTGTTCTGTTTATTTGTGTCTGTCCTTACCTTGTATTTTGCGCCTTGGGCAGAACAGGGTGTGCATAATCTAAAAGAACGAGCCAAACAGGAATCTGATATTTCAGGGATTAAAGCCGGGCAGTTTAAAGAGTTCAGTAAAGGCGATCGCGTCGTTTATGTGCAAAAGCCCTCGGTTGATAATCTCTCGATGGAAGAAGTTTTTCTGCAGGTAAGGCAACAAGGTGACCTTGGTGTTTTAACCTCTGATAGCGCTCGATTTAAAATAGATAAAAAATCAGGAAATAAATATATCATCTTCAGTGATGGCCGACGCTATGTAGGTGAGCCGGGTTTGCTTGACTATCAGATCACTGAATATGAAAAATACGCAATTCTAACAGAGAGTGCCGAGACTAATACGCCGGGCGCGAAGACAGGCGCGTTATTAACGGCTGATATAATCGGCTCTGACAATAAGGTTCATCAAGCCGAGTTTCAATGGCGTATATCATTAATTCTGTCTTGTTTGTTATTGTCACTACTCGCAATATTACTCATTCAATCTCACACCAGTGAACGTAGATACATGCCATTTGTAATAGGCATCTCAATTTATCTCATTTATAGCAACTTACTTGGTATTGCAAAGACCTTACTTAGCCGAGATGTTATACCTGGATTTATTGGTTTGTGGTGGGTACACATAATATTAATCGCTGGATTATTAGCCTTTTATTATTTGCCAAGATATCGATTTATGAAAAAAGATGAAGATAAGCATCAATTTATTCCAGCAGACGGACCCTGAAATAAATGATTCTTGACCGATATATAGGCCGAAGCATAATCGTCACCAGCGTATTGTCGTTATTTGCACTGGTTGCGGTTTTTTCATTTTTTACCCTGGTCGACCAACTTGATCGTACCGGACAAGGTAATTACGGTGTGAGCGAGGCCATACAATATGTATTACTAACGGTGCCACGATTGAGCTATGAGCTCTTCCCGATAGCGACTGTCATTGGCAGCATGGCTGCACTTGGTATGTTGGCAAACACTTCAGAGCTGGCTGTGATTCGCACGTCAGGTGTATCACAGGCTCAGTTGGCCTATTCATTAATAAAGACGGGGTTGGCCTTTGTTATTATCAGTATATTAATTGGAGAAGTCATCGCACCAGTGACGGAGCAGGCAGCGCAACAGAAACGCTCGATAGCATTGACCAAAGAAATTTCAATGAAAACCAAAAACGGGTTTTGGTCACGCGATGGTGACAACTACATCAATATAAGAAAGATACTGCCGGGAGATCGTGTTGAGGAAATCTACATTTATGAATTTGATAAAGAACATCAATTAAGGTCGATGATCTATGCAAAACACGCAGAATATGATCAGGATAAATGGATACTGCACAATATTTTAAAAACTGAGATTACAGAACAACAAGTAACAAACAATCATTACGACACCGCTGAGTGGGAAGCATTACTAAACCCAGATGTTATTGATATGGTTACCATCAAGCCACGTTATTTGTCCATCTTGGGTTTAATCAGTTATATTGATTATCTCAAGGCCAATAATCAAAGTAGCAAACAATATGTACAGGCCTTTTGGTCAAAGCTAGCTAACCCATTTACAATTATGGCGATGATCTTGTTGTCCATCTGTGTTGTCAGGTGCGAGGGACGACCAATGGGGCTGGGGCAACGTGTTTTTATTGGTGCATTAATAGGTATTACTTTTCATTTAATAAATCAGGTGAGCGGGCATCTCGGCATTGTGTACGGCGTACCTGCGTTTATTAGTGTTTGTGCGCCAACGATAATGATACTATCTTATATTTATTATCGGCTTAGCAGGAGTTATTAAGCGTCATATCTATTTGTTTATATCTCTCCCTCCCTATCAGTTCCATTGGGATAAGCAGAATAGTTTAGATTAAACCACTACACATACACCGTTTAAATTAATAGCCACATTAATCTCTCTGGGTTTTATTCCCCGCAGCTTGCTACGAATGAGAGAATATAAAACTCATGAAATGGAAATGATGATCAAGGATTACATAAATAAAAGAAACATCATGATTATAATGATATTTCTAGGGCTGCTTTCTTACATTGCTTATTCGGTCTATGTTCTTAATCAGACGTCTATTTATGCAGAGAATAGATTGCTTGAAAATGCGCAGGTGTTCATTTTAGCGCTCGCTGGGCTTATTTTTTCCGCGCCTGTCGTATACCAAAAAAGAACTGATAAATTACTGCTTTTGTTTTTCGCTTTTCTTTGTCTTAGCTTTATTCTTAGAGAAGTTGATGTCGAAGATCTTAATATCCCAAATATACTAAAATACATTGGCTCTGGCATCGGTCGTAACGTGCTGGTCGTTGCTGGGTTTGTTGGCATACTTTCCTGCGCAATTTATAATCTTACACATTACAAAACTGTCCTGAGAAATTTTGTTTTGTCTATTGATGGTGTTTTGATGATCACTGCGGGGATGCTTCTTTTCCTTGGCGAATATTTTGAGGATGCACATTCCCTTTCGCACAACGTGCTTCTAGAAGAAGCATTAGAGCTATTAAGCTATGTTTTGATATTGTTAGTCGCTTTGACTTATTCAAAAGACACAAAGAACAGAGAAGAAATGTAACTTTGTTACGACTCCTCACAACGCCAATCGCAACTTGGTGCTTATTCTTGATGTAGTTTTTTGTTTTTCTCTGTAGCTTAGATAACAGTAGTTTATTCTTAATGATTATTGCGTGTAATCAATCTGGTTTTTGACAGATGGTCGTGCAAAGCGAGTTTGTTTTTATCAAATAAAGACCAGACAAAACCAAGGCCGAGCAATAATAAAGACAGTAGTGCAGAAAAGAACCTTAGCGAGGCCTGTCTCCAGTTTGGATTTTGTCCCGACTCATTAATGACAAAAATATGCCAGCTACGCATGCCTAATGTTTGCCCGCCTTTTACCCAATGCCAGCCGAAATACAGAAAGCTAATTAATAATAGAAAAGCATTGTATGCAAGATTACCGCTTTCAATAGCATTACCACCGATGAACGGTATTAAGGTGGCGGTGCCAACAAACAGAACAGCGGTGAGCAATAAGCAATCATAGAGTATTGCTGCAAGACGACGCAAAAGATTGCAGGGTATTTGATCTTCTTTCTTCAATTTATTAAGACTGATAGTTGTTATGGTGCTCCCTACGAGACTCGAACTCGTGTTTTCGCCGTGAGAGGGCGACGTCCTAGGCCACTAGACGAAGGGAGCAATGGATATTGAACTGCGTTATTATAGGCAACAATAAGATGCCCTCATATAGATAATTTTTAAATGACAATCCCTGATAAATCCAAAAAGGTCACCAAGCTTAAAATAAAACCGACGATTATTACGCGTGATCAACACACGATATCTCGTGCAGCAATCAGTGAAAATGCCCTGAAGGTGTTGTATCGCCTAAAGAATGCGGAGTATAAGGCTTATTTGGTCGGTGGTGGTGTCCGCGATATCTTGTTAGGTAGAGAACCCAAGGATTTTGATGTTGTTACTGATGCAAAACCCGAGCAGATAAGGGAGTTATTTCGTAATTGTCGATTAATTGGTCGTCGCTTCCGGTTGGCGCATGTCCGTTTTGGTGATGAATTGATCGAGGTATCAACCTTTCGAGCGGCACATCACGTCTCCGATCAAGGAGAAGGTCATACAGAGGATGGCAGGATAATTCGTGACAATGTGTATGGTGATATTGATGATGACGTTTGGCGACGTGATTTCACCATCAATGCCTTGTTCTACAATATAAAAGACTTTTCAATTGTTGATTACGTTGGTGGTGTAAAAGATCTTGAAGCCGGTCAACTCAGGTTGATTGGTGATCCGGCACAACGTTATATAGAAGACCCTGTGCGCATGCTTCGTGCCATACGTTTTTCATCTAAACTGGGATTGAATATACATCCGGAAGCAGAGAAACCTATTGGTGAGTATGCGGCGCTTTTAAAAGATATTCCGGCGGCTCGTTTATTTGAAGAAATGCTCAAGTTATTTATGGGTGGGTATGCCCTGCAAACTTTCGAGTCGTTGCGACATTACAGTCTATTTCAGTATTTGTTTCCACAGACAGATAAGTTATTGGATACGCAGGAACGCGATTATCCGCATACTTTTATTATGCAGGCATTGAAAAATACAGACCAAAGGATCAATGAAGGTAATTCAGTTGCGCCTGGTTTTTTATTAGCAGCGTTATTATGGGAACCTATGCGGGTTATCGCTGATGAACATATTGCTAATGGCTTGTCAGAAATGGAAGCAGTGCAACTGGCTGGCGATACTGTTGTTTCAAGACAAATTTTAAGTACGGCAATGCCGCGACGATTTACTCATATGGCACGTGATATTTGGACCTTACAAGTCAGGTTAAAAAGGACTAAAAAACGCGCAATACGTGTATTAATGCATCCAAAATTTCGAGCAGCATATGATTTTCTATTATTACGTGCCCAGGCGGGTGAGCCGCTTGGTGAATTTGTTAATTATTGGACAAAAGAACAACTGGAAGAACCACTGGCCGGTAAAGAGAAAATAAAGCCTGGATACCATAAACCACGATCGCGACGACGTCCGCGTAAAAACCAAAATAATAATTCTGCTGATTCATGACCATCGCATTCATTGGTTTGGGTAGCAATATGAATTCACCCAGACAGCAAATAACAACTGCTATCCAGTCGCTTGGCGAGATACAATCTACACAAATGATTAGCGCATCCTCTTTATATGAAAGTAAACCGGTTGGTCCGCAAGATCAGGGTGATTACATTAATGCGGTTGTGAAGCTTGAAACGGATCTTGTTGCCATAGCGTTGCTGGATAGTTTGCAAGCGATTGAAAATGATCATGGCCGGGAACGTAAGCAGCACTGGGGTCCAAGAACACTGGATCTGGATATATTATTGTTTGGTGATCAAGTTATTCATAATGATAGATTGACGATTCCTCATGCAGAGATATGTAATCGACCTTTTGTATTAGTGCCTCTAGCCGAAATCAATCCTGATTGTGTTATTCCAGAAAAAGGGCTGGTGACTGATTTAGTTTCGAAAGTAGATCAAGCCGGCCTGACGGTAATGTCATGAAGCAGGGGCATCCGGACTATATTGTTGTTGAGGGGCCGATTGGCGTCGGTAAGACAACATTAGCCAAACGTCTGGCAAAAACATTTAATACTGAATTGATGTTGGAGCTCGCAGCAGAAAATCCATTTCTACCGCGGTTTTATTCCGATCCAAAATCAGTCGCCTTACCAACGCAACTCTTCTTTTTATTTCAGCGCGCCAAACAACTAGAAGCTTTGCGACAAACAGATATGTTTAAACCAGTTCAGGTATCCGATTTCTTGATTGAAAAAGATAAGTTGTTTGCCTCGGTTACTTTGGATGATGATGAGCTAGCGTTATATCATCAAGTCTATGACAGACTAACTCTGGATTCACCTGTCCCTGATCTTGTTATTTATCTACAAGCGCCAATAGATATATTAATGCAACGAATAATAGAACGTGGTCATGACTATGAACGACCCATCAACCGTAGTTATCTTAAAAAAATATCAGAGGCCTATGTTGAGTTCTTTTATCATTACACAACGGCACCATTGCTGATTGTAAATACTAATGATTTTGATCTGTCGGGCAATGATAGCGACTATAATCTTTTACTAGAACACATCAGCCATCTTCCGCCGGGCAGGCACTATTTCAACCCGATTGAATTATGACGCAGAAAGTTACCATAACGACTCTAAAAAAAATGAAATCAGCAGGCGAAAAGATCGCTTGTTTGACTTCATACGATGCCAGTTTTGCAAAACTACAAGATGAAACAGGGGTGGATGTATTACTAGTTGGTGATTCTCTCGGCATGGTTTTACATGGTGATGAGACAACCCTGAACGTAACCATGGCCGATATGATTTATCATACTCGCTTGGTAAGCAAAGTGTGCCAACGCGCGTTCGTCATTAGTGATATGCCATATAAAAGTTATACCTCATCATCGCTGGCGTTGAAGAATGCAAAACGTTTGGTCAGCGAAGGTAATGCAGACATGGTGAAGTTAGAAGGCGGGGCAGAAATAAGCGAAGCCGTTTCACAGATTACAGAAGCAGGCATTCCGGTTTGTGGGCATCTTGGGCTGATGCCACAGTCTATCCACGAGTTAGGTGGTTATCGCGTACAAGCGAAGACGACAGCAGCAGCAGAAAAGCTTAAGCAGGATGCGATTTCATTACAAGCCTCTGGTGCGGACTGTTTAGTGTTGGAGTGTGTGCCAGCAAAAGTTGCTGCAGAAGTCAGTGATCTATTAGATATTCCGGTTATTGGCATTGGTGCAGGGGTAGATTGTGATGGGCAAGTCTTGGTGGTGTATGACATGCTTGGTTTAAGCGGGAAGGAATTTAAATTTTCAAAGAACTTTCTTGTTGGTAAAGGATCCATAGCCGATGCGTTAAAGGATTACATTACGGCAGTTAAAAATAACTCTTTTCCGAGTGCTTCGCATTCATACGAATAATGGAACGAATAGAAAAAATTAACGTGCTTCGGGAGAAGTTAAGCCTAGTACGTAAAGCCGATAAGAAAATTGCCCTGGTTCCTACTATGGGTAATTTACACGAAGGACATCTCTCTCTAGTAAAACTAGCACAATCATTAGCAGACTATGTTGTCGTTAGCATCTTTGTAAATCCAACGCAATTTGTTGCTGGTGAAGATTTTGAAAACTATCCACGCACGCTAGAGGCCGATCTTGAATATTTGAAACATTTAAATGTCGACCTTGTTTTTATACCCGACATGGCGGAGGTTTATCCAGGTGATGTTCAAATAACAACTGAAGTGGTCGTGCCCGAGCTTGATTCAATTTATTGTGGTGAATATCGGCCGGGACATTTTAAAGGTGTGGCAACGGTAGTATGTAAATTATTCAATATCGTTCAGCCTGAAATTGCCGTTTTTGGGGAAAAAGATTATCAGCAATTATTAGTTATACGTAGCCTGGTAAAAAACCTTAACTTACCAATAGATATTTATGGAGCAGCTACTATGCGTGAAACCGATGGGTTGGCAATGAGTTCCCGTAATATGTATCTGAATGAGACCGAACGCCAGAAAGCACCAGTATTATATAAAGCGTTAATGGCGGTAGCTAAATCTATAAAAAGAGGCGAATCAAATTATCAAAATCTCGAAAAAAACGCGATTTCATCATTAAAAAATGCTGGATTTAAACCTGAATATTTCAGTATATGTGATTCAAAAACACTAAAACCACCTATAAATCAAGATGTTGTGATTGTAGCGGCGGCATGGTTAGGAAAAGCTCGATTAATTGACAATGTTGCAGTGCAATCCTATGATTGACCTCCTTTCGATCTCGGGTAATATCCGGATTTAAATCGACAAGCTTATAGAAAATTATGGAAATAACGGTTTTAAAAACAAAATTACATCAGGCCTGTGTTACGCATGCTGAACTTGAATACGATGGGTCTTGTGCCATAGATGGTGTCTTGCTTGATAAAGCGGGAATCCATGAATACGAGCAAATCGATATCTATAACATTACTAATGGTGAGCGTTTTACCACGTACGCAATTCGTGCTGAAGATAATTCGCGGATTATTTCAGTAAACGGGGCGGCAGCACATAAAGCCAATCCTGGTGATCGCGTTATTATTTGTGCCTATGGCAAAATAAACGAAAGCGAGATAAGCAAGTTCAAACCAACGTTGGTTTATCTTGATCCAGAAAACAATATCTCACGCATAAAAGATCATATCCCGGTACAAGCTGCTTAACGTATTCAAGGTTAGTAGCTTAAAGAGATCTAACCGGTCGCTTTTGTAGCTTTCTTTGTAGTGTTCTTCTGTGCAAACCAAGAGAACGAGCTGCTTCAGATATATTTCCGTTACAGTCAGCAAGAACCTTCTGAATGTGTTCCCACTCAAGACGATCCAGTGAGATAGGCGTTGGTGGAATTTCTGTCTGACTTTCTCCGCTGCTACGTTCAAAGGCAGCAACAATTTCGTCAGCATCAGCAGGCTTGGTCAGATAGTGCGTAGCGCCAAGTTTCACTGCTTCAACAGCAGTAGAAATACTGGCATAACCCGTCAATATAACGATTTTGATTTCTTTGTTTAATTCACATAATGATGGAATCAATTCCAGACCTGATGGCCCCGGCATTCTTAGATCAACAACAGCATAGTCAGGCTGAAATTCTTTCAATAGTTGTTTGGCGTGTTCGACGTTTGTTGCCGACCTTACTTCGAAGTCTCTTTTAGTTAATGCTTTTGTTAATACTTCGCTAAATATCGGGTCATCGTCAACGATGAGTATTGGTTTCATTAGTATGTATATAGTTTTATCGAGCAAGTAGTGGTGATAGGGGTATGCTTATTTCAGCATGTGCTCCCCCATCTTTGTGGTTGCTTAAGGAAATATTGCCACCTATTCGGGTCAATGTTGTTTCTGCCAGAAATAGACCAATTCCAAGACCTTTATCGGAAGCTTTGGTGGAAAAAATTGACTTACCCAATAATGGCTGGTGTTGTTCTTTAATGCCATGACCGTCATCGATGACCTCAATATCCATGCTGGTGTTATTCCAGCCACAGACAATATGGATCTTTTTTGATGAAGCATCAGCCGCATTATTCAGGATATTGATAATCGCCGATGTTAAAGTCCGATCGACAATAATTTCCGGTGTTTCTGTAGAGGGTTTCAACTCAATCTCAAAATCAATGTCAGTGCGGGTTTGTTGCCAGCTACTAATAATTTCCTGAATATAGGCATCAACCTTGATCTTGCTGCCTGTATCCGCCTGTGATTGGCCGGCATCTGAAGACATGCGTCCTAATATGGTTTTGCACCGCTGAATTTGCTCTTTAAGTAACTTTAGTTCACTAATTAATTCTTTATCTTCTTGATGATCATTTAACAATTCACCAGTAATTACAGCCATTGTTGATAATGGTGTGCCTAGCTCGTGTGCTGTACCTGCAGCGAGTGTACCCAATGCAAGGATACGATCTGCATGTAATGCAGCTTCCCTTGCTTCTGCCAGCGCTCTGTCTTGTTTTCGAACCGTGCTGGAAATGCGAGCGACAAAATATGCGACTAGGCTTGCAGTCAATATAAAGCCAAACCACATTCCCCAGAGGTGTATTTGCGTGCCACTTTGATGAATATGTACGCCATCTAACGGGACATATAGAAACATCAATGCGGAATAACTGCCTATGGCAACTAGCGTTAGGGTAAAAGTATATGGAGGTCTCAGGCTCGCTGCTGCAAAGATGATGGGTAATATGAAAAACGAAATAAAGGGATTGATTGAGCCACCTGTGTAATAGATTAATAATGATAATGCGCAAATATCTATCATCAATTGCGTCACAAAGATGCGATCAGTAATCTCTTTCAAGCCGCGGTAATGCAGCCAGGAATAAGCAGTAAATAAGCTTAATAAGGTGATGATTAAAATAACGGGTTTGACGGGTAAATGTATCCCGGTATAAAAATACATATAGCTCAAAGCCAGAACCTGGCCGCTCATAGAGAACAGGCGGATTAACAGCAGATATCCGAGGTTGAGATGCATGATTAGAATTCTATCTATTTAAATCTTGTTGTTAATTATACCTGCTTATCAAATAAAACCACTGTGACAATATGTCACATTCTAAACCCCCGATGTTTTTGCTAAGTTCCTCTATCCGATCAGTAATTAACAATAAGTAATAAGGGCAAACTATTTTGTATAACAACATAAAACTCAGATGCGCCTGTGAATATTTAATGCTGTGCTCATTATTATGTGTGGCAAGCACAGTGAGCGCTGAGCATCCCGCATCGTTATCCGAGATTGTGGTATCAGGTGAGTACTCGGGTTTTAATGTGTACGTTCTTCATCCTGACTTGATTAACGCCCCGGCAGCCGATTCGGCTCAGTTGCTGAAGAAAATACCGGGCGCTAATGTGAACAGCAATGGTACCGTGACGGGCATCGCACAATACCGCGGCATGTATGGCCAGCGCATCAATACACTCATAGACGGTATCAAGATTAGCTCCGGTGGGCCTAATGCTATGGATTCACCGCTTTCGTATATCCCTCGTGCGCAATTAGAAAGCCTGGAAGTCATTCGCGGTATTGCACCGGTTAGTTCTGGCAACGAAACCATTGGTGGCACCATACGCGCGACATCTACACGTAGCGCTTTTACAGAAGAAGAGCAACTTACTATGCATGGTGAAGTATCGGCCGGAGGACATAGCGTAAACTCCGGTTATGACACCTCATTATTGATGTCAATGGCAAACCAAAACCATCGCATGCATGTAGCGGGTAGTCGACAAGATAGCGATGATTATGAATTCGCTAATGGAGATGTAACCCCTAGCGAGCACGAACGTAACAGCTATGAAATTGGCTATGGTTTCAAAAGAGAAAACCATGAAATTGGTCTTGAATACGTGCTAAATGATACTAATGGAAGCGGCACACCGGCATTGCCTATGGACATTGTTTATATTGATGCAGATATTGTTCGAGGGACTTATACAAGCCGTTGGAATCAGATTGATATAGAGAGCAAGGTATATTGGTCTCAAGTCGATCATAAAATGTCCAATTTTGAATTACGTTTACCACCGTTAACAGGCGGTGGCGCAGGCCCGGGGACTATGCAACGTTTTTCACTTGCAGATAGTGAAGATGTTGGTTATGGCATTGATGCCAGTATGTCTTTTGCAGGAGGCAAATTAAAGTTGGGCACAGACGGTCATCTGGCAAATCATGATGCTGATGTATTTAATCCAATGAGCGTTACCTTTCGAGTCGAAAATTTCAATGATATTAAACGTGATGTCTTTGGTGTTTTTGGGGAGTGGCAGCGTGAGCTTGCGGCCGCATGGGATTTGGAACTGGGTCTGAGATATACACGAGTCAATATGGATGCCGGATCGGTGTCGGCAACGGGAATGATTGGAATGATGGCAATGAATGCCAATGCACTCGCAACTACTTTTAATACCTCGGATCTTTCGCAACAAGATGACAATATCGATGTGGTTCTAAAATTGAACCATGCACTACGCAAGGATACCAACATTGAAGTTGGTTTTGCTCGTAAGATGCGTTCGCCAACTTATCAGGAACGTTATCTCTGGTTGCCATTGCAATCAACGGGTGGTTTGGCGGATGGTAATAACTATATCGGCGATATCAATCTTGATCCGGAAGTTTCTTATCAGTTTGAACTAGGTCTGGACTTGCGTAACAAAGCGGCCTACTTTGCTCCACGTGCTTTCTATCATCATGTTGATGATTACATTGAGGGTATTGATGCTACTAATACAACGGCTATTGCCTTTCATACAATGGCAACGGGTATGACCGGTAGCCGTGCAAAACTTTTACAGTTTGCAAATGTTGATGCCCGCTTGTATGGAATCGATGCTGACTTTGGTTATCACCTTAATGATTTTTGGCATGTAGACGGTGTGGTTAGCTATGTAAAAGGAGAGCGTCGTGATAATGGCGATAACCTCTATCGTATTTCTCCTGCCAATGCGCGTCTTAGTCTAACCCGCCAACAAAAGAATTGGTCTGCCACTTTAGAGACGCACGCATATCTGGAAAAAGATGATGTGTCTGGAGTCACCAATGAACTTGAAACAGCGGGCTATGCCTTGCTGAATATTTACGGTAACTACAATATCCCTAAGTCAGGACTCACCTTTGTCGCAGGGATTGATAATCTATTCGATAAAAATTACGCGCCTCATCTGGGTGGTGTTAATCGTGTTCGTGGTGTCGATGTGCCGGCTGGTGTGCGTGTGCCTGGTCCAGGGATAAACGGTTACATCAATCTGGTTTATAAGTGGTAACAAAGTTAATCAATATTCAGAGTAAAGCATCTTATAAACTCAATCATTAGGTGCTCTTCATACAGCCTATAAAATAATAGGTTGTATGAATTTTAAGAAAATAATTATTTACCCTTGCTTATTTACCCAAGGGCAATTTAATCAGATTACCTGGCCCAAGGACATCATCGCCACGAGCAACCAGATAGGCATAGAGATTGTCAAGATTAGCCATAAGATGTTTATCGTTCTTGAATGGGCGCATTAGTGTGCCAGATTTGCCATTCGTCAAAATGTTTACAAAATCAGCCTCGCTTAATTTTGTGGTCACACTATTTTCGAGATTAGACCCAACAGCACCCGCGCCACCTTTACCGTGGCAAGCACCACAGCCACTTCCATTGTAGATTTTCCAACCATACATAGCATTGGCACTGATTTTTCCATCAATTACTTGATAGGTTTTTTCATTCTCTGCATGAGCAGTAAATGACATTAGGCCGACCATTGTTATATAGAACGCTAGATTTAGCTAAATTCCATATAAGATAATCCTCAAACATTTAAAATATAGAATATTATTTATAACCCGATTTCGTTACTCAAAATATGGCAAAATATAATGTTTATGAATAGAAAAAAAGAATCGTTCCATCAATAAATCGAATATTTTCCATAATAAGTAGAACAAATAAGTGAATACAGAAATTAAAACGGCAGGCGTTATTATTATCGGCAATGAAATATTATCGGGGCGCACGCAGGATCTGAATGTCTCCTATATAGGCAATAAACTTGGAAACCTAGGCATAGTTCTGGCAGAAGTCATCGTTATTCCGGACGACGAAGAAACGATCATTGAGAGAGTAAGCTCGTACGCTGATAAATTTGATTATGTATTTACGACTGGAGGTATAGGCCCGACGCATGACGATATCACCACAGCATCTATTGCTAAGGCATTTTCTCTGAAACTTATACGTCACCCAGATGCTGTAGCTGTTATGGAAGGCTACTATGAACCTGGCACGTTGACCGAAGCGCGATTAAAGATGGCTGATATTCCAGAAGGTGCAACGCTTATAGAAAATCCAGTTAGTGGTGCACCTGGCATACAGATCAAAAATGTTTTTATCATGGCGGGTGTTCCCGAAATTATGCAAGCGATGCTCGATGGCTTAGCCGATAGATTGATTGGCGGTCCGCCAATTTTAACAGCGAGCGTCAGCACTAATTTGACGGAGAGTAAACTCGCAGTAGGGATGAGTAAGATTCAGGACGAATGTATAGAAGTAAGTATCGGTAGTTACCCCTACTTCAAGCGTGGCAAACTAGGTGTAAATATTGTGTTACGTTCTATTGATAAAATACTGCTATTAGAACAGCTAGCATTAATAACTACGCTTGTTGAAGAAACGAAGGGCATGATTCTTGAGACAATAACGCCAGATTAGCTCCCATGGGTACGCACAACCTAAAAGAGATGGAATATAGGTAGCGTCGCTTTGCGGCCATAGTTTGACTATTGATTTACACTTGAAACTGACCCACGATAAGCATTAACCTTAGCTGCTGAGTGGGCGGCCCATTGTTCCTAGCCCAGTCATATTAAACGTGCGGTATGTGGCATGTTTTAGACTTAAGATATTGAAAGGGGCCGGGTGTCGCTTGTTTTTCTTGCACAGAGGCTAGATCGATAAATCAAAGTAACCGGTTGCATATAGCCGGCCAGTTGGGAAAATTAAAGTGTACGTCGTCAAAACCTT
>DBBX01000007.1 GCA_002292815.1 Thiotrichaceae bacterium UBA973
ATGGGGCTGACGGGGTACAGTTTTTTTGTGATTAAATCAGAAGCACCTCTGTCAGGCAACATGCCGCTGTCATTAGCTAAATATGCAGGCATTCCTGTTAATTTGAAATCGCTATATTCTCGTTTTGCTCCTCAGTCTTCAAAACAATATTGCGCTAAAGGTGTCGACAGTAAACAAACGCCGGAGCAGGAAGGGGTTGCTGATCAGGTGTTCGATGATTTAATGGATCGTTTTGCTACTACAAAATCAATTGGTATTTTTACAAAGTTATCAATAAAACATAATGTCGATCGTCTTAATCAATCTTTTGCCAGTTATCATGACGGGGAACGTCCGCCGACTATTGATGAGCTAAGAGAACGTTATGATTTAATGGTGAAAGAAATGATGGTTCTGGTTCAGAAAAAAGATCCAGAACTTGCCCGCGAAATTTCTGCGGCGCGCTTGCTACTATGGTCTTATCTTTCTGACCCTGAAAAATATAAATCAATCTAGAGTCATGCTTGTGAATTTATCCATGAATAAGACGCTGAAGCATATAATGATATATTTATTATTAACTTTCATTTTTCCATCCATTGTCTTTTCTAAAGATGAGGCCAATGAAACTTCGATTGCTAATGATATTTATACTGCTTTGACATTACAGGGAATAAATTGCGATGGTATCGATGAGCTACAGCCAAGTGAAAAGGGTAGCTATGATGTTGCCTGTAATAGTGGTGGTCAATTTAATATAAGTCAAACTACGGATGGCATTCTTACTATTGTTGATAAAGTAACAGGAGCAGTACTTAAAAGCATAGGCATGATTCTTAAGGCCATTCCATTGACTGGCTATCTATTCCAACAGAAAGACAATATAACTGAACACGATATTGAAGTTGCGCGTAGTCTTTTTTCTATCATTGAGCTGTCTGGGTATGCATGTGATTCTATAACAAAGGTTAGCAGTACTAGTTCCGACGACCACATAGTGACATGTATGAATGATAAAAATTATCATATCTATACTGGAGAGGATGGATCAGTAGAGGTTGATGCACTAGGTGAAATAGAGAATCAGACAAAACCTAAATAATAATATTGAACTCTTTCTCCCAATCTCAATCAGCATAGTTACACAGGATGCTGTTAATAACTGAACAATTCATTCATCTCAGGACATAGAATATACAGCTTTCATTATTAGAAATAATTGGTCGCCAGAATAAATGACGCTTAAAAATAACATTACAGTAGAGCTTTCTAAAGACGCTTTTCGTCGGATAGATGAATCTCCTGATGAAGGATTCTACAGGATACCGAGGTTTGTCACTCACATCGACCCCAATGCAATACAAGCTGTAACCGACCTTTACTGTAAGTATATCCCGGCTAATGCTGATATTTTGGATTTGATGAGTAGCTGGGTGAGCCATCTTCCGAGCAATGTAAGTTACGGCCGAATCGTTGGGTTAGGGATGAACGCCAGGGAACTTGCACGCAATAAGCAATTAAATGAATGGTTGGTTCATGACTTGAATAAACAACCGCATCTTCCATTTAAAGATAATGAATTCGATGCAGGTGTTATTTGTGTCTCGATAGATTATTTAATACATCCGGTAGAAGTTCTGATGGAATTGGGGCGTGTTTTAAAAATGAATGCGCCGCTCATTATTACTTATTCAAATCGATATTTTGAAAGTAAGGTAACTTCCGCGTGGCTTTCATTAGCGGAAGATGATCGAAAGTATCTGATCAGAACCTATCTATTAAAAACTGAATGTTTTGATAATATCGAATATATAGACTGTAGTACTGGCAATGGTGATCCACTTTATGCTTTTGTAGCTACAGTGTCTTAACATCAGTTATCTAGTGTCAAGCGTTCTAAATAAAGTATAATTAGGACACTATTTTAAAATATTTCTAGCTCCAAAAAATTAATGCTAACCACATCTGACCACAGTCGCGACAAGGCTGGACTAACTTATGTTTACCCGGTTCTTTCCCGTCGTGCTGGTGGACTATCAATTGGTATTAATTTGAATATCAATAATGCTTGTAATTGGCGTTGTATCTATTGCCAGGTTCCTGATTTAATTCGCGGGAGTGCCCCTGCTGTTAATCTAGATAAATTAGGTCACGAACTACGTAATTTTCTGGCCGATGTTGTTCATGGTCGTTTCTATGATAGGGAAGAGGTGCCGGATGAATATCGGGTAATTAAAGATATTGCGATATCTGGAAATGGCGAGCCGACTACAGCCAATGAGTTTGATCAGGTCATTAACCTGATTGAATTAATATTAAATGAATATGGCTTGTTGAATTCTATAAAATGCGTATTGATTACCAATGGCAGCATGGTAAATCGAGTTCATGTCAAGAAAGGCTTGAAGAAGCTTGCGAAAATGAATGGTGAAGTTTGGTTCAAGATTGATAGTGCAACACCAACAGGTATTGCCACTATAAATAAAATAAGAGGATCAAACATTTCTACACTCAAACGCTTGAAAGTCTCGGCTGAACTTTGTCCAACCTGGATACAGACATGTGTATTTAGTTATAAAAATAAACCACCCAGTAAAGCAGAAACAGATGCCTATATTAATTTATTGAAGGCCACAGTTAGCCGCGACATAGCCGTTAAAGGTGTGCTGCTTTACGGTGTCGAGCGGCCATCCTTACAGCCTGAAGCAAAAGTGATTGAAAAACTCCCGGAGTCATGGCTACAGGAATTTGCATTGTCTTTAAACCAACTACCTTTTGATATAACGATAACACCCTAGAATCAAAACAGGCTTTTAAGTTTATCGCCTACTGCACTTGCGGCATCTTTTACAGTGCTGGTGGTTTTTTCAACGGTACTTTTTTCTGTTGTTGGTTTTTCTGCTTTTTTCATTGGTGCTATCCCTAAAGCAATATCACAAGGGTTTCCAGAATCTTTAGAAGAGCCTGATAAGGCACCTTCACCCAAAAGAGAAAGACCTCCTGACGCAATAGCTGCCCCTGCAGATAAACCCGCTGACAACGCCGCTTTTGTGTCTGCCTTTGGAGCAGGATTTGCTATTGTGCCACCGATACGAACCAGACCGGCAAGTTGACTAAGGTTTAGTCCAACACCTTCCTGTGCCTTTGGTTTAATGCCTATATCCAATGCTTCTGTTTTTAAATTTATAGTGCCGCCACCATAAACATTCAAACGATTAGTTGATATACCAATGCCATTATTGGCAGTTGCTATACCATCTTTAATATTAAAATTAACAACAGCACATTCAAGTATGCTGCCTTCAGCTTTATTAGCGCCTGGATTTATTAAAGATAATGTACTCACAAGGGCATCAGCACTTGCAACGTTTAAACTTTTATTTGAAATATTACCTTTACCAACTTTTATTAAAAGTGCGCCATTAAGCCCCGCCATGATGTTGCTAACACTTGAACCAGTTCCCTTTACGTTGATAGAGATGTCAGATTTACCACCCGTTAATAAGTTCTTTGCTTTTATAGCCGGAATCAAACCAATCTCAAATTGTTTTATTTCAATATTGTTACTAAGCGTAGCTGATTTACCATTACTGCCATCTAGATCGATATTCGCTGAAATTGTTCCGCCAACTGCTTTCGCATTCTGTGTTATCTGCAACTTGCCATTGTTCAATGTTAAAGTCAGGGTCACATCATCGAGTGTTAAATCTTTAGTGATGAGTTTCTGTGCTTTAAATTTCAAATCAACGTCGGCGGCTTTAAGCCCTTCCAAAGGTAACGGGTCTGATGGAAAAACTTTATCTTTTTTAATCGCTTCTTCTTCAGAGGCGCCTTGAAAAGGGCTGACATCGAGACTGTCGGTTGACAGGGTTGCAATTAATTCAGGTCGCGCACCACCAAGTCCTATCTCTACATCACCATTGACTTTATATTCCATAATTTGTGCAGCCATGGCCTTAACAGAATAACCAGTTTTAGTATCAGATAGTTTGCCACTAAAGATAATCGGGCCAACTTCTGGCAGTTCTGCGCCAGCTAGCTTATTCAGACTGCTTAATTCTTTTATGTTTAACGTTGCAAGTAAGTCGATGCCTTTAGCGTCCATCGGTTGCCCCAGCGTACCTTCGATACTGATTTCAGCACCGGCAATATTGCCTTTAATATTGACCGGGTAATCTTTGTTATCGAGCAAGTTATTGATTGACCCTAATGTACCTTCCATTTCCAGATCCGACTCGTTAATGTCAGCTTTAATAAATAGGCTCATTGGGTCGGAAAAACTCTCCGAATTAATCGTCACTTCATCGATATGTAATTTAGTTGTCTCACCCGTTTTACCATCTTTATAGCTTATATTTGCATCTTCAATATGCACTTCATTAACCGCCAAACCCGGCAGTGTTGTTGCTCCTGATTCTGTTACGGGCTCTGTTTCTTTAGGAGTAGGGCCAGTAGCTAAGACCCAGTTGCCTTCACCCTTGTTATTTGTCTCAAGATAGATATTCGGTTCAATCAAAATAAATTTAATGACCTGTATGTTTTTCTTCAACAAAGGCATAAGCGCAATCTGGGCTTCAAATTTTGTTACGCTCAGCATGTTCTTCTCTTTTGCCCAACTGGCATTCCCGAGCGTAACGCCTTCAACAGCAATAGTGGGAATGAGGGAGGGTGCTAATTTCAAGTCACCACTTATTTCAAAATCTCTTCCGGTATTGTCTTTGACTACTTGAACTATCTGCTCTTTATATTGATTGATATCAGTAGTGAAAATGATGCCTGCTAAAGCAACGACAACGAGCAGCCCTAGAATGACTAGAATTTTGATGATTTTTCCCATGAACTAATCCTTTTGAATATAATGTTTGAAAGAGTGTTTATTACTTATAACCATATAACAATAGAGATTAACTGCAATATTATTAATCACGACTTGAAGAATAAGAAAACTAATGTTTCTTTATCGTCCATACCCGCCACATGCTTGTGCGTGAAGTCCAGTTATTAATGTTTATTTTTAAAATCCAGTTTGGCAAGGCCTGGCAAGTAAGCTCATATGAAAGATTAGCCGCATCCATTTGCTGACTCCGATTTCGCTTGCGCGATGCATATAATATTTGTTTGCTCGGATGTTGTTCTATTATTTCTTTAATTTCATTTTCATCTTTGACTGAGTTGATCTGGAGATTGATTGTATTGTAAAAGTCTAGATTCAATTCTGCCGGATCAGAATATGAACCGTCTTGATCCAAGACTAATAACATCGAGGGTTTTTCAGCCGCTATCGGCGACAAGCAATTTTGCCACAGTGCGACTTCTTTGCTGGCTGGTAAAGACAAGGTAAGAATAACAAGTATGCTATTTACAAATATGGATATTCCTAAAATTGACAGCCATGGATATTTAATAAATTTTAAATTCATTAACCCAAAACGTTGGTTTAAGTGAATAGATAGCATGGCAAACATCACTGGTGCAAAGGGCAATAATGGAAATAAATAACGCATTTCTTTATGCCCAAAATACGTATGAAAAAAGACAAACGGGATTGTTAGCCAAGTGATCGGATGGACAGGGAAAAATATCCAAAAGGCTACGATAGCAATGGGCAATAATAAAGATATAGGAGGAATTAGTTGTAGTGAAGAATACTGAATATAAAACCACCAAGGCTCATAAACAGTTTTGCTGATACCGCCTGACGCGGATGTTAAGCCATCATAATGCCATTTAAAATATTGCCACGAACTAACCGTCGGCTCTGCGTAGAGCCACCAATCAAATCCTGCGCCGAGGATTAACGTAAATAGCCCGGCAGACAGGATATAAAATAAGTTGATGTATTTTATTCGATGAATGAACAACATCCATAGACCGAGGCCGAACAACATAAAACCAACTTGATACCTTGCCAGGAAGGCCAAACCTAAAAAGAATCCAACCGCTAAATATCTTTGAATACTGCCAGGGCTTGGCAGTAGAAATAAGCCAAACCCAAGGATGAAAAATGAAGTTGCCCAGCCTTCGGAGGAAAAACGAACATTTATAAACAACAGAATCCAGGAAAAGAATAGAAAAAATACAGTCCATTTAAAGGCATTATTTGAGTCTATCTCTTTAGCGATGGCCTTTATAAAAACCACGGTGGCAACAAGAGAAATAATGGCACTCATAAGCCGATAGATGAAGGCAAGGACAAAATGAGAATCAATGCCAACAAAGTCTGTTGCTTTTGATAATAGAAAAGCAATAAAGGGTTGAAAACCACTTCTAACACCGGCCTCAAATTCCCACATGAGTTCACTTTGCATATCCATACCAATCTTGGATGTCGCAAAATTCAGAATTTGAGCATATTCATCATCGTGATAGTGACCAACGCTAAACCATGCCACTAATAAATGTAATATTACGGCTATAATAAGCCAATGTTTAGGTAAAGATTTCATTTGAGAACTAGATTAGGGATTTGTATATATTAGTACTTATGTACAAGCTCATGATCTATAAAACGAGTATAAATTTCAATTATTATGAATGAATGTTGTCATAAAGAAAAAAAACACGAAACTTGTCATGAGACGAATCACGGCCACGATTACTTATTGATTGTTACATCAATTTCAATCGTAACATCTTATCTTATTTTTTTATTACCAGATTCTGGTTTAGATGCATCTGGATATTTAACTACATTCATCTCCTCAAACGTTACACTTATTAACACCATGTCGTGGGGGATTATTGTTGGCATTATTTTCATTGGCTTAATAGGTACGATACCACGCGAATTCATTATAGCTCTTTTAGGCGACAAAAATGGAGTTGGGGGGATAATCAGGGCGACTTGTGCAGGCGTTTTACTGGACCTTTGTAGTCATGGCATATTAATGGTCGGAACAAAGCTCTATGAAAAAGGGGCAAGTGTAGGGCAGGTCACGGCATTTTTAATCGCTAGCCCATGGAACTCCATATCCTTAACATTAATATTATGGGCCTTGGTTGGGTTTAAATGGATGATGATATTTTTACTTGCCTCAATGCTGATAGGTATCATTTCAGGATTGATTTTTGAACATTTAGTCAAAATCAAGATCTTACCGGACAACCCAAACCGTATCGATTTACCTGATGGTTTTGATATTTTTAAAGAAGCTAAATCTGCTTTTACAAGATTCAGGCTAACACCAAGATGGCTTATTTCTACCTTGATACAAGGAATAAAAGACTCACGGATGGTAGTTCGATGGATCTTTTTAGGTGTTATTCTCGCCTCATTGATTAGGACATTCGTTGCGACAGATCAGTTTCAAACATATTTTGGTCCGACAATAATTGGCTTAGGCCTAACCTTGGTTGTTGCAACAATTATAGAAGTTTGTTCAGAAGGGACATTACCCATTGCTGCTGATTTACTGACGCGTGCCAATGCCCCTGGCAATAGCTTTACATTTCTAATGGCCGGTGTGGCAACAGATTATACGGAGATAATGGTGCTTAAAGAGGCAACAGGCAGATGGATTATTCCACTTTTTTTACCTTTAGTAACACTGCCTCAAATATTAGTACTGGGAATAATCTTTAATCATTTTAATCCATAAATTATTCATTCCATCTACGCTAAGCTAGCAGATGGCTATTTTACCTATCGAAAGATTCTCTTCTGGATGAGTCGGAAAGCGGTATAAGGTAACGTTCGGGATCAGACAAAATCTTTTCTCGTGCTGCAGCTAATGATATTTCTCCCGCATAGCTTACCGACGATTGTAAATGTCCGCGTATACGATGCAATATATCTACTACACTGCCCTTATAAGGCATTTGTATTTCCTGGCCTTCAGATGGCGTATCGAGTGCAGCATCAATTTCATCATTCTCAGATTCATATAAAGACTCGAGTACGGCTTGAGGTGAAGTCATACCCCTATAGATTTTCTTTTTAGTGTTTGTCACCGGGTCTTCAATCATCTGTCCCGGCGCTTCGTCGGTGCCAGATAAGGCACTGCCTAACATTACTGTTGAAGCACCACTGATTAACGCTAAAAATATATCTTTATCTGTTTTAATCCCACCGTCGGCCATAATCGGTATTGAATCACCCACTGTCTCATAGGCTTCTCGAATTGCCTGTAATTGAGGCACACCTGCCGCAGTTTTCAGGCGTGTTCGACAACCTCGGCCTGGACCAACGCCAACTTTAATAGCATCGGCACCAATATCTTTCATAAATTGAGCGCCTTCACTTGTCGCAACATTACCGCAGACCAATGGCACGTCATTACATTGTTTACGAATGTTGTTAACTGCTACCTCCATCACACTAGAATGGCCATGTGCAATGTCAATAAACAAACAATCTGCGCCAGAGACGAGTAGGGCACTCGCCCGTTCAAGATAATCGCCATGAGCGCCTATGGCTGCGGCAACTAATAAATGACCTTTATCATCTTTACTGGCATCAGGTCGCTCTCGCAATGAAAAGATGTCTTTACGCGTAATAAGGCCATGAATACGTCGGTTTGCATCAATTAACGGCAATCTTTCTAAACGTTTATCAAATAGGATACTTGCCGCTTCATCGGTGCTTATTTCAGGTTTTTCAGTGGTTAATTTCTCAACTGGAGTCATGTAATCACTGACCACTTTATCATTAACATCATTATCCCAGGGAATATCTCTGCCTGAGAGTACGCCGGCTAAAATACCACTTCCAGATTCAGTTTCTATGAGTATTCCCGTTATATTGTGCTTATTGGCAAAGTTCTTTGCCTGTCTTATGGTTGCAGACAACGGTAAACATAAGGGGTTTTCAATAACAGCACTCTGACTACGTTTCACCTCAGCAATTTTCCTTACTTGTCGTTTTATTGACATTGCCCTATGAACCACGCCTAAACCACCATCCATGGCCATAGTTCGGGCCATATCTGAGCCCGTTACGCTATCCATGTTCGACGAGACAATCGGTAGCTCTAGCTGAATAGTGTTTGTCAATTTCGAAACAAGATGTATGTTTCGGCGAGAATCAGAAATTCCTTTTTGAGGGCGGAACAAAAAGTCGTCAAATGTTTTACCAATCCAGAAGGCATTATCAGTTTGATTAGTCATAGATTTAATCTACTAGCTATATAAATAACAAGAAAGGGAATAACTCATTTAGGATAGTTCAGGTCTTTAGATGTATTTATCTAATTTAACATAATATACATTATGCGCAGTTATATGGTTAGGTGTCATTAGCCAGAGCACCGGTCTTGTCTTCAGAAAGTATTGATTTTAATTGAGATTTTGTTTTATTTACTTCTTCTAATACATTGTCTGGATCGATAACATCTAATATCGGTTTCATGACAGGATTTATAGGTAATACTGGATCATTAACTTGCTCTAATTCTTTTTCAGTTGAGTTTAAATTTAGTAAGGGCTCATTGAGTTGATCCGTTTCGTCTGGGAGAACGACCTGTTGATAACGTTTTTCTAAATTTGAATAATCTTGATTGATCAAATATGAGTAGCGATCGGTCGTTTCTTTACAATTTGAACCTAGGCTTTGAGGAGGTAGATTAGTAAAATGTCGCTGCCCTTTTTGATCGATGCACTGATGGAATTCCACAGCATATGACTGATGTGAAAGCACCATCAAAACAGCAATAATTATTATTTTCATAAGCTTAGCTTTCATATCTATTGCGATTAGTATAAATAATACACTATTAATACAGGGAATCATCTTAATCATGACAATCGAAAAGATAATAAAAAAAGAATTTCTTCTGGATGAAAGTATTCTTTATTTGAATCATGCCGCAGTATCACCCTGGCCTCAGCGTACTGCTGATGCAGTTCATCGGTTTGCCAATGAAAACACTACGCTTGGAGCGACAAATTATCTCGTATGGTTAGAGAAAGAAGCCGAGCTGCGCCAACAGCTTAAACGCTTAATAAATGCGCCTTCTGTAGACGATATCTCGCTTTTAAAAAACACATCAGAAGCCTTATCTGTAGTTGCAGAAGGCATCGAATGGCAAACTGGGGATAATATCGTAAGTTCTGATGAGGAATTCCCTTCCAATAGACTTCCCTGGCTAGCACAGGCAAAAAATGGTGTCGCGTTTCGGCAGGTAAGCCTTTCTAAAGGAAGAAGCCCTGAAGAAGCGTTAATTGACGCATGCGATGATAAAACACGTTTATTAACAATAAGTTCTATTCAATATGGTACAGGAACATGTCTGAATTTAACGGTGCTTGGAGAATACTGCTACGAGAACAATATACTGTTTTGTGTTGATGCGATTCAAAGTCTAGGCGCCCTACCTTTCAATTGTCAGACGATTAAAGCTGATTTTGTCATGGCAGATGCACACAAATGGCTGTTAGGCCCTGAAGGAATCGCATTATTTTACTGTAAGGCCGAGATCAGGGATTCACTAAATTTACACCAATTTGGCTGGCATATGGTTAAGGATGTCGGCAATTATGATTCCAAGGAGTCAGGGTACGCTGATTCAGGTCGACGCTTTGAATGTGGCAGCCCCAATATGCTAGGAATTCATGCCTTGTCGGCCAGTCTTTCCTTGATAGAAGAAATCGGGATAGAAAATATTTCTGCTAATATTATTAATAATATTAGCTACCTTATTGATTTATTGAAGAATATACCTGGGTTGACATTTGTTTCCCCGACAATTAAACCACATTATGCAGGGATAGTAACATTCACAATTGAAGGTACTAATATGCCTGAACTTTATTCTAAGTTAATGAAAAATAGGCTGATATGTGCAAATCGAGCGGGAGGAATACGGTTTTCACCTCATTTTTATACGAGCCGAAAGATTATCGATAATTCACTTGAGGTATTAGTATCATCTATTTGAATTAATTAAATAATTTATGGTAGTTTCTAGTTGTTTGATTTGCCAGAACATCAAAATCAATCTCTTTTAATGTAGAAATAAATTCTGCAACATGGCGGACATATGCAGGTTGATTTTTTTTTCCTCTAAATGGAACCGGTGCCAGATAAGGCGAGTCCGTTTCAACTAACATTTGCTCTAATGGGACTAGTTTTGCGACCTCATGAAGCTCTTTCGCGTTTTTAAAGGTGACAATGCCAGAAAAAGAGATAAGGAAGTTTAGGTCCATTGCTGCCTGGGCGGTTTCCCAATCTTCAACAAAGCAATGCATTACTCCGCCGACTTTATCAGCACCCTCTTCTTTTAATATACGAATTACGTCATCTTTGGCCTCACGAGTATGAATAATCAGCGGCTTATCCAGCTCTTTAGCGGCATTTATGTGAGTTCGAAACCGGTTGCGTTGCCATTCAAGATCCCCTTCACTTCGAAAGTAATCAAGTCCGGTTTCGCCTATAGCGACGACATCGTCATTGCTCGCTAAGGTAATAATATCGTCTGCAGTAGCTTCATTTTCCAGTTCAGTGTTGGGATGAATACCTACAGAGGCAGAGATCATGTCATATTGACAGGCTAAATTGATAATATCAGGCGAGCCATCCAGATCTATGGCAACACAGAGCATGTGCTCAATATCGTTTTGTTTTGCATTATTTATAATATCGTCGACAGATAGGTCTTCACTCAATAGTGGAATGTGACAGTGGGAATCTATCAGAGAGGTCACGAGGGCAGGCAGATATTATTTTAAAAACAGTGGCTTACTGATAATTACATGGTGTGAGTTGGGCGATCTGATTTTAATGCACCAGCTAATTGGTTTTCAATCTTGCTCTTGGTAGCACCTTTGTCCAATTCGCTAAATTGTACGCCGATACCGGCTATTTTATTACCCTGAGCGCCTTTTGGCGTGATCCAGGCAACTTTACCCGCTACCGGCAACTTATCTTTACTGTCGGTTAAGGTTAATAGCATGAATACTTCATCGCCTAATTTGTAGGTTTTAGCAGTAGGTATAAACAGACCACCATTTTTCACAAATGGCATATAAGAAGCATAAAGCGCGCTTTTATCTCGTATTGTTAGGGATAAAATACCTTGTCGTGGATCGCGGCCTGCAGCCATTTACATTTACTCCTGTTACTTTGCTATTTCAGGGTTGTTCCAGTGCAATACAATCTCTTCAAGTATGCTCAATGGATTGTAATTCATTGGTCCAGTCGATTGTTGGTATTTCAATAATACGAAATCATAATTCTTGACCAATGCGACCAAGTCTAATGAATTTACAAGGTCTTGCAAGTCTTCTTTCAAGTCAAGGTTTATCAGGTTTGCGCTATCATGAAGCAATTTAAGGCGAATTAGATCCAGTATTATCTTCAATAGCCAGCTGAGGATATTTTCCAGTCCCAATGTTTGCCAACTGGCGGCTATTTGGACGGGGTCGCAGTTGTTTTTACTCATTAATTTGAGGTCTCTGAGTAGAGTGATTCGGAACTCTAGCTGCTCCTCTTCAATCATAGAAAGTGCTTTTAATGGCCCTCCTCCAGATAAACGAAGTAATGCTTTCGCAGACAGCTTTGAATCTACTAACTTATCCTTAAGCCAATCTATGTCCATTTGTTTATAAGCCGGCTTAAAATCTATCCGTTGGCATCGGCTTCTTATGGTTATAGGTAGTTTCGAAGGTCTATGGCTCAATAGGAATAACATCGATTGAGAAGGAGGTTCTTCCAGCGTTTTCAATAATGCATTTGCTGTTGCGCGATTCATTGCATCGGCAGGTTCAATAATCGCAATTTTCTGCTTACCAGAAAAACTCTTTAAGGCTACATATTCAATTAACTCACGCACCTGAGCAATTTTGAGTTGCTTACCGGTTTCTTCAGGTTCGATGAGGTTTAAATCAGGATGATTTCCAGCATTATATAACTGGCAACTTTGACATTTACCACAGGCGTTATTAGTTTCAGGGTCTTTTGATAAACACAACAGTTGCATGGCTGCCGTTTGTGCAAATTGCTTTAAACCGATACCTTCCGGGCCGCAAAGTAATATTGCATGGGGCAAGCGATGTTGCTGTTGCATCTCCATCAACCTCTGCCATTGCTCATTTTGCCAAGGATAGATACCTGTCATAGATGCTCTTGCAATACTTTCTGTATTTGCTGTTTCACATTTTCCAGAGATTCGCCTGAATCGATGATTCTAAAACGTGTCGGTTCTTTATTTGCCCGCTCAAGATAACATGATCGAATACGTTCGAAAAACAGGATGTCTTCTTGTTCAAACCTGTCAGCTTGACTTCTTTTCCCTGCACGACGTAATCCAATCTCAACATCGAGATCGAATAATAAGGTCAGATCAGGTTTTAAACCTTCTTGAACCCAATCTTCAAGTATTTGTATGCGTGACTCTTCAATTCCCCTGCCGCCGCCTTGGTATGCATAACTAGCATCAGTGAATCGATCGCAAATAACAATCTGACCTGATGCCAAAGCAGGTTTTATGACTTCTTCTAGATGCTGCATTCTTGCAGCAAACATTAATAGCAGTTCTGTGTTATTTTCCAGACCAATATTATTGCTGTCTAGCAGAATCTCTCTAATCTGCTCTCCGGTTTTTGTTCCGCCTGGCTCGCGTGTTTGTATGACCGCGAGACCAGCGCGAGTAAACAGCTCGGAAATATAGTCCATTAAACTGCTTTTACCAGCACCCTCAACACCTTCGAGCGTTATAAATAAAGCTTCTTGCATTATGTTTTACTTTTTCTTTAATTGATATTTTGTGACGGCCCGATTATGTTCTTTCAGCGTTTCTGAAAAATAATGTGAACCATCCCCTTTTGCAACAAAGTAGAGTGACTTACCCTCTTCTGGATGTAACGCTGCGTGAATCGCTTCTCGGCCAACCAATGCAATTGGACTAGGCGGTAAGCCTTTATAGCGGTAAGTGTTATAGGGAGAGTCTATATCCAGATCTTTTTTACGTATATTGCCATTATACTGTTTCCCCATTGCGTAAATAACCGTTGGATCCGTTTGTAGTTTCATTTTTTTATTTAAGCGACGAACAAAGACTCCGGCAATGGTGCTACGCTCACTAGCCAAACCGGTTTCTTTTTCTATGATAGAAGCCATAATTAAGGCTTCGTATGCTGTCTTGTATGGCAAGTTTTCAGCGCGTGTCTGCCACTCCTCAGCTAATACATCATGTAAACGTTGATAGGCTCTGAGTAAAAATGCTTTATCAGTAGTGCCTTTTGGGAAGTTATAGGTGTCTGGAAAGAACAAGCCCTCAGCCGGTTTGTCTGTATAGCCGAGTTCAATCATTACCTTCTCGGCTTCATCACTAAGCAAGGTATGTTCTATTAAGTCTGTTGCACGAATCGCTTGCAGCATCTCTCTGACTTGCCAACCTTCAAGAAGTGTAAAGGAGTATTGTATTACTTTGCTTGATACCAGAAGGTTTAGCAGCTCGATTGGGGTTAATCCAGGCGATAATAAATATTCACCTGATTTAATCTTGTTTGCTTTCCCGCTATGCCGAGCAAGAATTTTAAAATAACCAGTGTCCTTTGTCAGTTCCAGTCTTTTCATCTTGGTGTTGACGTCGGTGAAAGTCATGCCCGGCTCTACTTCAAAGATAGTTTCTTTTTCAATACTTAAGGGCGTATTTAGGAATGCTTGATATTCATTGTAGAGTAATACAGTCGTCACTATAAGAAATAATAAACTTAGCGCCATGAGTCCAAGGAGACGTTTGATCATGACGTAAGAATGAAGTTTTGTTTTTGTAATGTCTTTTTAATTTGAATGGTTTTGTCTCCAACTTCGAAAGACTTTCGATCTATCTTTTTAATTGGCCATACACCTATAATGCTATTACACATAAAGGCTTCATCAGCATCCATTAATGATTTTAGCGAAATTTTGTTAATGCAAATCTCAAGATGTAATTCTGCTGCTAATGTAATAATTTTTTTTCTGATAACACCATCAACACCACAAGCAGATAATTCAGGCGTGTACAACGTATTATTCTTGATATAAAAAACATTGCTCATCGTTCCTTCAATAACATTTTCTTCATGATCCAGAACAACGCCCTCTGCAATTGAGCTATCGGTCCATTCTGATCTTGCTAAAATTTGCTCAAGTCTATTGAGGTGCTTGATACCAGCAAGCATTGAATTATGAGCATAACGATAGTTGCAGACACGAACGTTAATACCGTCATCTGAATTTCCAAATGAATATTCAGGCCAAGGGTAAAGTGAAATTATACGAGTTGGCTCTATATTAACAGGTGAAGCGTAGCCGCGACCGCCTTGTCCTCGAGTGATAATTATTTTGATTATGCCGCGCTTAACAGAACTTATTAAACGCTGAGACTCTGCGCTTAACGTATCTTGATTGGGGATGGGAATCTTTAATCTACTGCATCCTGATTGCAATCTTTCTAGATGTTCATCCCAGCACAGTAGCGACTCATCTTCTACCGCAATTGTTTCAAATAAACCGTCACCGTATTGCAAGCCTCGATCATACAAAGAAACTGCATCAGTCGATTTTCCATTAATGAGAGATTTGATTGCCATTATATTGTTATGGCTTATCGAGCTTAACTCAGCTTCTTAAAGATTAGTGAACCATTAGTGCCGCCAAAGCCAAATGAATTAGATAATGCGACATCGACCTTCATTGCACGAGCAGTATGTGGAACATAATCTAAATCACATTCAGGGTCGGGCTCATCAAGGTTTATCGTTGGTGGTGCAACCTGGTCACGAATGGCTAAAACTGAAAATATAGCCTCTACGCCCCCTGCCGCCCCTAATAAATGACCAATCATTGATTTTGTTGAGCTTACGGCTAATGACTTTGAATCTTCTTTAAATACACGTTTTACAGCATTGGTTTCTGCAATATCTCCTGCCGGGGTTGAAGTACCATGTGCATTTATATAATCAACTTCATCAATATTGATGCTGCCATTTCTTAAGGCGTTTATCATGCAGTTTGCAGCGCCTTCACCATTTTCCGAAGGTGCAGTCATATGGTAGGCATCACCACTCATGCCATAACCGGCAACTTCAGCAATTATATTGGCGCCACGTTTTTTAGCGTGTTCATATTCTTCCAGAACGACAACCCCAGCTCCATCACTCAAGACAAAACCATCTCTGCCCTTGTCCCAAGGCCGGCTGGCGCGTTCTGGCTCATCATTCCTGATCGATAGCGCACGAGCAGATGCAAATCCGGCCAAACCATTTTCGGAAGTTGCCATTTCTGCGCCGCCCGCAATCATGACATCGGCATCACCATATTCTATTAACCTCGCAGCATCGCCAATATTATGTGTGCCGGTTGTGCACGCAGTAGAGATAGCGAAGTTTGGGCCCTTTAATCCATAGATGATGGATAAATGCCCTGAAATCATATTGATAATGTTACTTGGGATGAAAAATGGAGATACTTTTCTTGGGCCACCATTGATGAATTGTCGGACACTTTTTTCAATGCCGGGTAACCCACCAATGCCCGAGCCAATGGCGACGCCAATGCGTGAGGCGTTTTCATCATTAACTTCTAAGCCAGAATCCTCAATCGCCTGAATACCTGCGGTTAGACCGTAGTGTATGAATGGATCCATTTTCTTTTGATCTTTTCTAGGGATGTAATGATCTAAATCAAGATTTCGTATAGAACCTCCAATTCGAACGGTAAATTCAGATGTGTCGAAATGATCTATTAAACCAATACCGCTCTTTCCGGCGAGGATATTACTCCAGGTTTCATCAACACTATTACCTAAAGGCGTTACCATGCCTAAACCTGTTATAACTACACGACGTTTACTCACTTAAGATAATACCTGTCTATATGTTTTAGAAAAAGAAAGAGGACGCTTGTTTGAATTTTTATATAAAAATATTATGTCAATATTTAACAATAAAAAAGGCCGCGTAAGAGAGTTGTCATAACGCGGCCTTGGGTGTCCTTTCTATTTTAGATTACTCTAGATGTGCATTGATGTACTTAACCGCTTCATTAACCGTGGTAATATTCTCAGCTTCTTCATCTGGAATTTCGGTTTTAAATTCTTCTTCCAATGCCATAACTAACTCAACAGTATCTAAAGAATCTGCACCTAAATCATCAACGAATGATGCTTCATTAGTGACCTCGTCTTCTTTAACGCCCAGTTGTTCTATAACGATTTTTTTTACGCGTTCTTCAACACTACTCATGATTAATAAATCCTCCCTTAGCGGCTCAGTGGCCGTTTTTAGTGTGCTAAGTTTAGTGAAATGAAATCTTCTTGCAACTTAGATTATGCCTTGATATTAATATACTTTAATATCAATTGGTTATAAAAATAATTTAAAGTAAATAATAGCTTTATCCCATATACATCCCACCATTTACGCTAATAGTTTGTCCGGTAATATAGCCCGCCTCATCTGAAGCCAGAAAGTCAACCACATTTGCTATTTCTTCTGGCCGACCTAATCGACCCAATGCGATCTGATTTAAGATTGAATCACGAACATCAGTGCTCAATTCATCTGTCATATCAGTTTCAATGAAACCTGGCGCAATAGCATTTACAGTAATGCCTCTCGACCCCACTTCTTTCGCAAGGGAACGTGTAAAACCTAGCATCCCTGCTTTAGCAGCAGAGTAATTTGATTGACCTGGGTTTCCTGATAGCCCGACAACTGAACTGATGTTAATGATACGTCCATAGCGTTGTTTCATCATGGCACGCATACATAGTTTTGTTACTCGGAACATGCCAGTCAAATTTGTATTGATTACATCTTCCCATTCATCATCTTTCATACGCATCAATAAATTATCACGCGTGATGCCGGCATTATTGATGAGGATATTTGGCGCATTCACTTCTTTGAGCTTGTTGCCGAAATCTTCAACGGAATTTTTATCTGCAATATTTAATACCATGCCTATTCCAGTGAAATCACCCGCGGTCAAATTGCTTGATATTTGTTCCGCAGAGGCCTCTGTAGTTGCTGTGCCAATAACAAAGGCGCCATGTTCTGCAAATTTGATTGCTATCGCTTTACCTATGCCGCGACTGGCTCCTGTGACTAGTACCACTTTATCTTTAAATATTTCAGACATTAATCATTCTCTCTTGATTTACCCTGACGCTTTTATAAGCGAAGCTTCGTCTTGGGTAGTAGATGTTTCTATTGTTCTGTCTATGCGTTTAATCAATCCGGAAAGTACTTTCCCTGGGCCGCATTCTATTGCATTTGTGACATTTAAGTTTTTCAATGACTTTATACTATTAGACCATTGTACCGGTTTGTAAAGTTGTTCTAGAAGCGCTGGTTTAATTTCATCTGCTTTAGATTTAACCGACGCATCTACATTTTGAATAATAGGGATGCTTGCATCTCTAAATGTAACTTTATTCAAAGTTTCTGCAAATTCATTTGCGGCCTCTTTCATTAACAAACAATGAGAGGGAACGCTGACGGGTAATATCATTGCTCGCTTGGCACCAACATCCTTGGCAGCACTTATTGCTCTTTCAACAGCATTGACATGACCAGCAATAACAACCTGCCCAGGCGAATTGAAATTTGCTGCAGAGACAATTTCTTCTCCCGCACTTTCATTACAAACCTGAATAACTTGTTGGTCTTCAATGCCTAAAATAGCAGCCATTGCACCAATACCATCTGGCACAGCCCTTTGCATACAGCGCCCTCTCTCGGCAACTAGACCAATACATTCTTCAAAGTTTAAAACGTCAGCGCACACAAGCGCTGAATATTCTCCCAGACTATGTCCGGCTAAAACGATTGGACTGACATCAGATTGTTTTTTCCAGACTGTCCAGGTTGCATAGGCGCAAACTAATAATGCGGGTTGCGTGATTTCGGTTTGATTGAGTTTTTCTATAGGTCCTGACTTAATGATTTCAGTGAGGTCGTAACCTAAGATATCTGAAGCAGCTGTAAATATAGCGCTAACATCACTGGAGTGATGTTGAAGCAGGCTATCCGCCATTCCTATTGATTGAGAACCTTGTCCTGGAAAGACAACCGCAAGCTTGAAATTACTATTCATTTTGATTGTTTGTAAATTTTTAAAACTATATAGACGTTAGTAACGTAACAAGACTGAACCCCAAGTAAAACCACCACCAAATGCTTCAAGCAAAACGATATCACCTGCTTTGATACGCCCATCTCTAATGGCGACATCAAATGCTAAAGGAACTGAAGCCGCTGAAGTATTGCCATGTTGATCAACGGTAACAATCACGCGTTCCATCGACATATCCAGCTTTTTTGCTGTGGCTGATATAATTCGCATATTCGCCTGATGTGGCACTAGCCAGTCTATATCTTCTTTCTTAATCGAGTTTGCTGCTAACGTTTCATCGACAATACGGCCTAACGTGTTAACGGCGACTTTGAAAACTTCGTTGCCTTGCATGGTGACGAATGCTTTATCTGCCTTCACCATATCGTAATCAGAAGAAATGCCTGCAGGAACATTTAATAGATCAGCATACTGACCATCTGCGTGAATATGGCTGGACAAAATCCCCTGTGTTTCGCTTGCTTGCAGGATGACAGCACCAGCGCCATCACCAAAAATGACAGATGTATTTCTATCTTTCCAGTCGATGATGCGTGAGACAGTTTCAGCACCTATCACCAACGCACACTTTGAGCTACCACTACCAATGAATTTTTCAGCGATACTCATTGCATAGATAAAACCCGTGCAAACTGCCTGAACATCAAAAGCTGGACACCCATGAATACCTAACCGCTGTTGTAATAAACAGGCTGTGCTAGGGAAAATAAGATCTGGTGTAGTTGTGCCAATAATTATTAAGTCTATGTCAGTAGCTTCTATTCCAGCAGCTTCTATGGCCGACAATGCTGCTTTTTCAGCTAGGTCACAGGTTGTCTCATCATCGGCGGCGATATGTCGCTTTTCAATTCCTGTACGAGAGCGTATCCATTCATCTGACGTATCGACCATCAACTCTAGATCGGCATTGGTCAAGATACGTTCAGGTAAATAGGAACCGGTGCCAGTAATTTTCGAATACATTAAAGACTTTGCCTATCGATTAGTAATTGTTCCAATTTTGCATTTATTTTTTCCGGCACATTATTCTCAACTTCTATAATGGCCTCATCAATTGCTGTGGCGAATGATATATGATCTGCACCACCGTGACTTTTGATAACGATGCCGCGGAGCCCAAGTAATGATGCGCCATTATATTGTTTTGGATCAATTTTTTGTTTTAATGCTTTTAAGACGGGCATTGCTACCATTGCTGCAAATTTAGCGTACAGACTGCTCTTAAATTGAACTGTTGCGTGGTGACGGAGGAATTCAGCCAAGCCTTCGCTGGCTTTTAACGCAATATTACCAACGAAGCCATCACAGACTATAACGTCTACATCACCAGTGTATAAGTCAGTACCTTCTACGAATCCAGTATAATTAAGATGACTCTCTGCAAGTAATGTTGCAGCTTGTTTGACACGGTCATTGCCCTTGATCTCTTCTTCGCCAACATTCAACAATGCTATCGTCGGATTTTCCTTCCCTTCAACGGCGCTTGCTAACTCAGCGCCCATAATAGCAAATTGAAATAATTGTTCGGAACTTGAATCAACATTGGCGCCTAGATCAAGGACATGAGTATGTCCGTTCTTTCCAGGTAAGGTGGTACAAATTGCGGGCCGATCCATGCCAGGAAGCATTTTCAAGACAAAACGAGATGTTGCCATCAGCGCCCCGGTATTGCCCGCGCTAACACAGGCGGCAGCTTCTCCATCACGCACTAACTCTATGGCCACTCGCATTGAAGATTCTTTTTTATTACGCAGGGCCTGTGATGGCGATTCATGCATTTCAACTACTTCAGGAGCATGGATTATCTTTATTCGCTCATGCCCGGTTGCGTTATGCTTTTCTAACACATTAAGCACAAGTTCTTCTTTGCCAACCAGTAGCAAATGGAGTGCATTATGTTTTTCTAGAGCAAAGAGTGCGGCAGGGACAATTTCAGATGGACCAAAATCGCCACCCATTGCGTCAAGTGCAATTGTTGACTTTAGAGACATAGATTATCCAGAGCAGTAATTAAACTCTGGAAAGTTATTTGATTTGAGCTCAGGCCAATTATTCCTGATCGCCTTTAACCTCTAATACCTTATTGCCTCGATAATAACCGTCTGAACAGATATTGTGGCGAAGGTGTACTTTACCTGAAGTAGGTTCTATTGATGTTGCAGCGGAAGTCAAAGCATCATGTGAACGACGCATATTCCGTCTTGAGGTTGATTTCTTCGATTTTTGTACAGCCATGACTACTTGTCTCCTAAGAATTACTAAATATATTGATCAATCTTTACCTTTTATTAATGCTGCTAAACCTGCAAAAGGTTGTAACTTTGCCTCTGCATTAATTCTATCTAAATCATTTATTCCTTCACATTTGTCTACTGGATGTAGTGCTGAGAGCGGAATTGATAATAATAATTCCTCTTCAATCAGCTCCTCTACAGTGGTAACACCATCGTCATCTAATTGTAATGGTTCATATTCCTTTGGTAATTCGTCGAATTCATCACCTTCATTAACGACTCCCAGCAAAGAGTTTTTTCGAATATCAACCTCAACCGGTTTAAAGCATCTTTGACACTCAAGTATTAATTGTGTCTCTATATCACATTCAACAAGACAAATACCTGCTTCATCGAAATCAAAGCTCAGGCTGTATTTCAACTTTCCCTTATCATCCAGCAAAATTCCCTTTAGACGGGCCAATGAGTTAAGTTGTATTTCACCTACAATCCGTTCTCTGGCTTTTGCTAGACGCAATGGATTGATAGATTGCGACAGGTCAGATGGCATCAGGCGGCGAATTTTATCGATAGACCCTTAAACTGTCAAAATAATATCGATAAATATTTGTTAAATAGCTGACTTATTTGATATTTATTTAAATTTGCCCAAAATAAAGCGCAAATCGTACGTCAGGAGAGATTATATCAGCCCAATTAAAATAATACTTGCTTCATCGTCCCCCTATCGGAAGGCGCTACTTGAAAGACTTCAGCTTGAATTCTCGACTGAATCTCCAAATATTGATGAGGAATCTCTTGAGGGAGAATCGATTAAGAATTACGTTGTACGATTAGCGGAGGCAAAGGCAAAACATGTAGCAACAAAACATGCTAAGTCCATTGTCATCGGTTCAGACCAGGCGCTTGAATGCGACGGCAAGATATTGGGGAAACCTGGTAGTCATGAGATTGCTAAACAGCAACTCATGGCCATGAGTAACATGACTTTGTTATTTTATACCGGTCTTTGTGTATTCGACTCTAGTACGGATAAAAGTGAAAAAGATGTCATCATTTATCGTGTGTCTTTTAGAAAACTGGGAGAAGAAGAAATTGAAGACTATTTACATAAAGAACAGCCCTATAATTGCGCAGGTAGTTTTATGTCTGAAAGACTAGGGGTCAGTTTGATGTCAAAGATGCAAGGGGAAGATCCAACCGCGTTGATTGGATTACCCTTAATCAGACTATGTGAGATGTTGAGAAATCTAGGAGTAAAACTCCCATAAGGATTACTGCAACCTTATAGAGTTAGTTAGGCTATGCAGCATGGCTGAGCCCATTTGTTTTGCAAATCGGTCGAAATAGTTCTCCCGCTTGGTATAATCGACAATATCTTCCGCGCCGATCACATCACGCGCCACTTGGCTGGCGCTGGCTAATTCATCAACTAGACCAAGCTTGATAGATTCCTGTCCTGACCATATGAGGCCTGAATATAGCTTTTCATCATCTATCAATCGATCTCCCCTGCCATTTTTAACAACATCAATAAATTGTTGATGGATTTCATTCAGCAAACCTTGTACATGACTAGATTCACTGGCTTTAAGTGGTTGAAATGGGTCCATAAAGCCTTTGTTATCACCAGCGTGCAACAAGCGTCGTTCTATTCCTAATTTTTCAATGGTATCGACAAATCCAAACCCGGCCATAATGACACCTATTGAACCGACAATGCTTGCCTTGTTTGCGTAAATTTTATCTGTCGCCGCAGCGATGTAATATCCACCTGAGGCACACATGTCACTGATTACCGCATAGACCGGTATTTCTGGGTATTCCTCTTTCAGGCGGCTTATCTCATCATTTATGTAACCGGCCTGAACCGGGCTACCGCCGGGACTATTGATGCGTAATATAACGCCTTGTGTATTTTCATCTTCAAAGGCTTTCCTCAAGCCGGTGACAATAAAGTCTGCCCTTGCTTCGCTATTCGCTGCGATCACACCATTAATTTCAATTAATGCAGTATGTTTATCGCTGCTAAAACTTCCCATCTCTGTATTTTCAACAACGTAGATAATTAAAAATGTGGATAAATACAAGACCAATAACATTTTGAAGAAAATACCCCAACGTCGATTTCGACGTTGCTCAGTTAAGACTTCTTTTGCAAGCCCATTGATCAGTGACTGCTCAAACTTATTTTTATCATTATTTTCTTTTATATCAGTCATTTATGGTTATCACTTAATGTTAATTATTGTATATTGTGTTAATAATGATTCAATTATAGACAGCGAGCTGGTCTATTAATATGACTCTTTACGAATCATCTCTATGACCCCTATTTGAAGTCAGTGTTCAAAACCCATCTTTACCATATCTTATTCTAATCAGCCAATTGTTCCAAAAATTGACACAATTTAGGTTCAAGTGGAGCGTCGATGGTCAAGGGTTCTTGGCTTACGGGAGATATGAATTTTAAGGTTTTTGCGTGCAGGAACATTCGCTTTAAGCCCTTCTTTTTGTATTCTCGATTAATTATCCGATCACCATACTTCATATCGCCAATTACCGGGTGATCTATAGAGGCAGTGTGTACGCGGATTTGATGGGTACGGCCAGTAATCAATTTTATATTAACGAGAGTAGCTGACTGAAATACTCGTTCACGAGAGAGTTTGGTCATAGCCGACTTCCCATTTTCATTGATAGTAACCATCCGTTCTCCCGAACTGACCGTATTTTTACTTAATGGAGCATCAATAGTAATTTTCTTGTCAGCAATTCGACCCGCTAATAGAGCGCTGTATGATTTTGCTATTTCATCGTTATTCATCGCTGAATGTAATTGTCTCAATATGGGAATACTTTTAGCCAACATCAGACATCCAGAGGTATCTTTGTCCAAGCGATGCACTAATTCCAGTTTTTTATAACTGTCTCCCATTGCCCTAAATGTCTCTATTACACCATGAGATTGACCGCTACCGCTGTGAACTACAATCCCTGCGGGCTTATTGATGATAATCAAGCCTTCGTCCTCAAAAATAATAGAATCCGCTATTCTTTGTTGCAGTGAACGAGAGGGGATGGTTTCTCCTTGTTCATCAAGATAAATTGGCGGAACACGTAAAATATCGCCTTCTACTAATTTATAAGTCTGTTTAATTCTTCCACTGTTGATTCGGACTTCACCTTTTCTCAGCATTTGATAGACACGAGATTTTGGGATTTTTCCGAAATAACGGATAAGAAAGTTATCAATCCGTTGCCCCGCATTATCTACAGATATAACTATTTGTTTTGAATTGATTTTTTTTGCATGGATTTGGTTCATTTATTACTCATTTTATTGCTGTAGAGCGGTAAGATTGCTATATTAAGCCGCTCAAACCGGGCATTCAGATTAAGACCTATCACAGTCGGTGTATAAATTAAGATGCACAAAACTGGTGCGAAGTACTTTTAAGGTTTGTTCATGAGATGGTAAGGATGATAAAGCTAAAAATATCATTCAAAAAGAATATATTAACAATACGCGACCTGTCTTGATTATTTAAGAATTTATCGCGAGCCATATTATGTCATAGGTGATGTTTAGTGATTTTATCTAGATGATATTCGCATTATGCCGAATACATGATAGTCACAAACACAGGGTTGTAATCATGCTCAACCCAAACAAAATGAGCAAAAATTTGTGTCCGCGCTCCCAGCACATGGAAATTACATTTGATTGGATAATCTCATGTCCCATGCTGCAATGGTAGAGCGAGGCTTAAGGAATAACAACAATGAAACGTATGCTGATCAACGCAACTCAGCCAGAAGAGGTGCGTGTTGCACTTGTAGATGGACAACGATTATACGATCTTGATATAGAATCGGCCGATCGTGAACAAAAAAAATCCAATATATATAAAGCTAAAGTCGTTCGTATTGAACCGAGTTTGGAAGCCGCATTCGTTGATTACGGTGCTGAACGTCACGGTTTTCTTCCATTCAAAGAAATAGCTCGCGTCTTATTCAAGCCTGAGCACGCGGACAAACCTCGAACTGGCCGAGTTAGCATCAGCGATGCTATTGCAGAAGGTCAGGAATTCATTGTTCAAATCGAAAAAGAAGAACGAGGCAATAAAGGCGCCGCACTGACGACTTTTGTTAGTCTTGCGGGTCGCTATCTCGTGTTAATGCCAAATAATCCCCGTGCAGGCGGTGTCTCTAGACAAATTGAAGGTAGCGATCGATCAGAAGCACGCGATGCTATGAGCGGTCTGGTTGTCCCTGAAGGTATGGGGCTGATTTTAAGAACTGCGGGTGTCGGTAAATCATCAGAAGAGCTCCAATGGGATTTGGATTATCTAAATCAACTTTGGGCGGCAATAAGTACTGCTGCAGATGAGCGCCCTGCCTCATTCCTTATTTATCAGGAAAGTGAAGTCATTATTCGGGCTATTCGTGATTACCTACGAAAAGATATCAATGAGATATGGATAGATGATCCTGAAGTTCATAAACGTTGTCATGATTTTATGACTCAAGTTATGCCACATAATCTTGAAAAATTGAAACTCTATACGGATAGCGATCCTCTTTTCACTCGTTATCAAATTGAATACCAGATAGAAACCGCATTTTCCAGAGAGGTTCGTTTACCCTCTGGAGGTGCTGTGATTATCGATCATACTGAAGCATTAATATCTATTGATATAAACTCGGCGAGAGCGACTAAAGGCAGTGACATAGAAGAAACAGCCTTTAACACAAATAAAGAAGCCGCTGAAGAAATAGGACGCCAACTAAGATTACGTGATATTGGTGGTCTGATTGTTATAGATTTCATTGATATGTTAAACACACGTAATCAGCGTGAGGTTGAAAATGCGATGCGTGATAGCTTACGTATGGATCGGGCACGTGTTCAAGTTGGCAGAATATCTCGCTTCGGCCTTCTTGAAATGTCTCGTCAACGATTAAGGCCTTCATTAGGAGAATCCAGTCACACCCCTTGCCCGCGATGCGATGGACAAGGAACTATTCGCGATGTGGAATCTTTGTCCCTTTCAGTATTGCGCATAATCGAAGAAGAAGCGATGAAAGATATGACCGCTAAGGTCATTGTAAGAGTGCCCGTTGATGCAGCTACTTTCTTACTAAATGAGAAACGTCAGCCTATCAGCGAAGTACAGCATCGACTTGACGTTGATATTTTGGTGATTCCTGAACCATCAATGGTTACCCCACAATACTCAGTGCAACGTGTTCGCTTGAGTGAATCTAAACAGAGTGAGAATCAACAAGCTAGCTACAAGATTCAAGCAGATGAAAAGAATAATACAAACAATGATCTTGTCAGTACGCATAATAAACCTCGCGCTGAGCAACCAGTTGTAAAACAATTTGTACCGTCAGCACCTGCTCCTGCTAAAAAAACCAAGGATAAGGCAAAGGGTTTGATCGCTAAAATATTTGCTAATCTATTTGGCGCGCCTGAAGAAAAAGAGGCCACAAAGACTAATTCAAATAATGCTAGGCAAAATAATCGTTCACGAAATAATCGCAACAATGATTCTAATCGTGATCGACCAAGACGTACCAATTCAAACAACCAGCAAAGACGCAATTCAAACTCGGGCTCAAACAATCAACAAAGACGTAATTCGAATTCAGACTCAAATAATCAGCAGCAAAACAGAAACCAACGAAATGATAATGATAAAAATTCTGAGAATGATGCTGCTAATGCTGACACCGCTCAAAGAAATTCAAATCCCGGCTCCCGACGCGGACGACGGGGTGGTCGTAGACGGAAGCAAGAAAATACCAATACTGATGCGAACAGTGAAACAAATACAAACGCTAAGGTAAACAAGCCTGATGACAGCAAACGGGCGGATGCAGTTGTAGATAATGCGACGGATCAGCAAACACGCAAAAGCGTTGGAAGCGAACAGAACAATATAACGCAACAAAGTGATAATGATTCTCAAACAAAACCTAAAGCAACTGAAGCACCTAAAGCGGTAGAGAATACATCAAACAATGAACAGGCTGAGATTAAACCAGTAAGCGTTAGAGAGCCTGAAAAAGACAATGAAATAACGCAAATAAATCCTAACACTGCTTCAGTTAGGCCTATGCAAGATAATTCAAACGATGATGATAGAACGGATATTAATCGTAATCTTCAAAATAACGACATGAATTTGCAAAGCGGGAAGCAGGAAGTAGTAAAGGAAATTGATAAGACTTAGTCCTTAGTGTTCTCTTGTCGCATGGAATGTAATGTCAGGCCAGCGCTCTATCGTTAAATTTAAATTAACCATGGATGGTGCTAAATAAGTCAAATGACCGCCACCATCTAGGGCGATATTATCGCTGGCCTTCTTTGAAAATTCATCAAGCATTTTGCTGTCAGCGCATTCAATCCAGCGCGCGGCGACAACAGGAATATTGTCGTATGTACATTCAACGCTGTATTCTTCTTTGAGACGCCAGGCAACGACATCAAATTGCAGGATTCCCACAGCACCAAGAATCAAATCGTTTCTATTCTTAGGTCTAAATACTTGTGTTGCGCCCTCTTCACCTAATTGGGTTAAACCTTTTTGCAACGCCTTCAGCTTTAAGGGATCTCGCAATTGGACACGTCTGAATAATTCAGGGGCGAAATGTGGTATGCCGGTGAAATTTAATTTTTCTCCCTGCGTAAAAGTATCGCCAACTTGAATGGTGCCATGATTATGTAACCCAATCACATCGCCTGACCATGCTTCCTCAGCTTGCTCACGATTTCCTGCCATAAAAGTCAATGCATTAGAAACTTGCACATCACGACCCAAGCGCACGTGATGAATTTTCATGCCGCGTTGGTAGCTTCCTGAGCATAAACGCAGGAATGCGATTCTATCGCGATGTGATGGGTCCATATTTGCTTGAATTTTGAAAACAAAACCACTCAACTTATCTTCGTTTGGATCTACTTCACGTTCTGCAGCAGTGCGTGCTTGTGGAGCCGGCGCGTGTTCAAGTAAACAATCCAGAAATTCTGAAATTCCAAAATTATGCAATGCTGTTCCAAAAAAAACAGGTGTAATCTGACCTGATAAAAAATCAGTTTTATTAAATTTTTCGTATACGCCTTGTATTAAATCAATTTCTTCGTCAATGTCTTTGATTCGTTCGCCAAGTACTTTTTTTGCTTCGTCACTATGCAGCCCATGTATTAGTTTTCCATGGACAGCATCATCTTTTTTGTCGTATAAACGTAAAGTATCATTTAATAAATTATATATTCCGGTTAATCTGGACCCCATTCCAATAGGCCAAGTAAATGGCACACATTTGATGCCTAGATCTGTTTCAATTTCATCTAAGAGTTCTATGGGGTCCTTGCCTTCGCGGTCTAATTTGTTAATGAAGGTAATGATTGGCGTATCTCGTAAACGACAAACCTCCATCAATTTTAGAGTACGTTCTTCAACACCTTTGGCTACGTCGATCACCATAAGAGCAGAATCAACAGCGGTTAATGTTCGATAGGTATCTTCCGAGAAGTCAGCATGTCCGGGAGTGTCTAATAAATTAACAATTTTATTGTTATATTTAAACTGCATCACAGAGCTGGTCACTGAAATGCCTCTTTCCTTTTCCATCTGCATCCAATCAGACGTTGCATGACGATCAGATTTTCTGGATTTTACTGTTCCAGCCATTTGTATTGCACCGCCAAACAATAATAGTTGTTCTGTTACCGTTGTTTTACCAGCGTCAGGATGAGAAATAATAGCAAAAGTACGCCTTTTATCGGTTTGAACGTGTTGATCAGACATCTGATATATAGTTTAGATAGAAAATATTTTTTATTAGATTAATGTTTTGGCAGCACTGAAGTCGTTATCAATCGTTTCATTTCTCTAACCGCTTCAGGCAATCCGGATAATACAGCGCGAGAGATAATACTATGACCGATATTTAATTCCAGTATTTCTGGAATAGCGGCAATATCCATTACATTAGTGTAGCTCAAGCCATGACCTGCATGCACTTTTAGACCTGCATTACTGGCATATTCAACTGATTTTATTATCTTGTTTAGCTCTAGTTTTCTGTTCTTCTCATCAATTGCATCTGCATAGTGACCGGTATGAATTTCGATACAAGGCGCTGAAGATTCCACTGCTGCATTTATTTGTTTCTCATCAGCATCAACAAATAAAGAAACCCTGATGCCAGCTTCTTTTAGTCGAGCATTGCTTTCAGTTATTTTGTTTAACTGAGAAAATACATCTAGGCCGCCTTCTGTTGTAAGTTCTTCGCGTTTTTCTGGTACTAAACAACAATACTTGGGTCTAATTGACTCAGCAATTACCATCATCTCTTCTGTTAATGCCATTTCAAGATTCATTGGCGTTACAAGCGTTTCTTTTAATAGACGCACATCTCTTTCTTGAATATGTCGACGATCTTCACGTAAATGTATCGTAATAGAATCGGCACCTGCTTGTTCAGCTATATGCGCAGCAGCTACTGGATCCGGGTATCTTGTGCCTCGCGCTTGCCGGAGCGTCGCTATATGATCGATGTTTACACCAAGTAACATAAGAGATGGTTTTAAAGATTATGAAAAATGATATTGTAGCGACAATCTATATACAGGTACATCAAACAGCTTGTTTGTTTTTTATATACTCACGATAGAGCTTTCTACTTTCCAAAGGCTTTTCTCCTAGATACTGTTTAAGCAATGATCTTAGAAGCGTCTTTGCTTCATTTTTATTTTTAGACTCTGTCAAAGATTCATTATCCAGATCTATTAACGTTTTGCCTGATACGGCAACACCGGCTCTATTGTCTTGCTTGTTAGAAGTTGGCCCAAAATCCAACTTATAATAATAGTCCTCATCCGTAAGAATAGCTGTTCCCGTGTTTAAGTCTTGGTCAAAAATGACGCCATAGCCTAATGACTGTAATAATATTTTTTCGAAATAGCGTATCAATACTTGATCGGTATTGTTCCTGGATAATTCGATTATGGTGGTACTGTAGGAGTCAAATAATTCTGGGTGTGATTCATGTTTATGCAACAGTCTAAGTATTATTTCATTCATATAAAAGCCCGTCATCATTTGTTGTGGACCCATAGAATTCATAATTGTCGCTAGCTCAGCATCAACCAAGGTGCCTAATTCCGACTTGCTAACCCATGACATTAAATATTCTTGATAGAGATTGTAATTTATCCCTTGTTGTTTCTTATTGCGTTTCGCCCCTTTTGCAATAAGGCTAACACGACCATGCTCTCTGGAAAGGACTTCAAGTATAAGGCTACTTTCACGGTAATCCCTACGATGGAGAATATAGCATGGCGTATGTTCGACCTTCATTTTTAAAAAATCTAAAGACTAGTCGTAATAACCAAATTGTTTCAAAGCTTGTTCTGAATCAGCCCACTTGGATTTAACTTTCACCCATGTTTTTAGATTAACCTTTTTATCATATAATTTTTCAAGCTCAAGTCTTGCCGCCTTGCCTACAGCCTTCAGAACGTTACCTTCTTTTCCAATAACGATCGATTTTTGTCCTTTTGTTTCCACCCAAATAGATGCATGAATATGAATGATATTATCATCATCTTTGAATTCATCTATAGTGATTGATAAACGGTATGGCAGTTCGTCACTTAATCTCAAGATTAATTGTTCGCGAATAAATTCTGCGGCAAAAAAACGTTCATTTCTATCAGTGACTTGATCATCAGGATAAAGTGGCGCTGCTATTGGCAAATCTTTAATTAGTAGTGACTCTAAATTAGCAAGGCCCTCTCCTTTTATTGCGGACACAGGAATTATCTCTTTGAATTCAATATGACTTGAAACCATCTCGATAAATGATAGTAGCTGGTTCTTATTCTGAATTTTATCTACTTTATTAATGATTAAAAATAACTTATCTTTTGGTACGTCCTTTAATAATTCGATCACATTTTCATCAAGCTCATTCCACTTTAATCCTTCAACAACAAATAAAACTTTATCAATATGATCGAGCGAATGAGATACGGCCCTGTTCATATGTCGATTCAATGCTGATTTAGGTTGTTTTTGCAAGCCAGGAGTATCGATAAAAATAATCTGTGCGCTCTCTGTTGTTTTTATACCTTGTAAATTCCAACGTGTGGTCTGAGGCTTTCTAGAGACAATGCTTAACTTTTGATCAATCATGTAATTCAGCAATGTTGATTTACCAACATTTGGCCTACCAACAATGCTTACGTATCCTGTTTTAAAATTATTCATCTCTGGATTCCAACATTATAATCACTTGTTTTGCGACAGCCTGTTCTGCTTTTCGCTTACTTTTACCTGTTGCAATAACAGCCTCATCAAACAGGTCAATTTTGCAAGAGACGGTGAATTCTGGTTCATGCGATGATCCCGTTTCTGATATCACTTTATACTCGGGAACACTTTGTGTTCTTGATTGGAGATATTCTTGCAATTGTGTTTTTGCATCTTTTTTGATATCTGCTGGATTAACATTATCAAGATGTGTTTTGTAAAGATTGAGTATGAATTCACGACACCTTTCAATGCCTGAATCAAGATAGACTGCACCAATTAACGCTTCAAGCGTGTTAGCCAAGATAGAATCTCGCCGCCAGCCACCGCTTTTCAATTCACCTGTGCCAAGTTTTATTTGATTAGATAATTGAATCTCCCTGCTTATCTCGGCAAGCTTTTCACCTTTAACTAAAGTGGCTCTTAATCTTGTCAACTCACCTTCGGAAGCGGTTGGGAATTGTTGGTAAATTATATCGGCGATGACAAAACCGAGTATTGCATCCCCCAAGTATTCAAGCCGTTCATTATTGTTATTTCCAATACTTCGATGTGTTAGTGCTTGCTCTAACAAATCATTGTTAGTGAACTCATAGCCTATAGATTTGATTACTGTGTTACCTTCCCTGTCAATTCGATAGTTTCATCAACATCCATCATTAGGTAAATGTTCTTAAAGAGCTTATTACTCGCTTGATATTTAACATTAAGGTATTTTTTCTTACCATCTTTTGATTTTTTAACGTTAACTAACTCTTTAATTGATTGATCAGTAAATCGCTCAACATTATTCAGTTCCACATTTCGGAGAAATATTGTTCTAATTTGTTTTGTTGTTTTTCTGTCATCGGGCATCCTACCTACAACAGATTGCATAGCACTCTGCACAGTTAAATACTCGTTATACAATGGGAAAGCTCTCAATCCAAATACAACAAAACAAGCTATCATTGCTAATATAATGAAAATACCAAGTGCCGTCATGCCGCCTTGTCGTTGTGATATATGTTTCATAAACACCTCCTGTTTAATTCTTAGTTATTTGATCATTGTACCAATTCGATGAAAATCTACACCACCATTCTTACTATCCCAATTCATCCAGATCATGAAGGCACGTCCAACAAGATTTTCATCTGGTACAAACCCCCAAAAGCGACTGTCTTTACTATTATCTCTGTTATCACCTAAGACGAAATAATGACCATCTGGGACGATAACTTCAAGTTCTTGTGAGGGTCTTGTAGGAGATATCAATATCTCATGTTCTATGTCGCCTAAATTTTCAACTCTCAAGGAAACCCCATCCATCATAAAACCAGAACCATGTGCATTATAGCGGCCACTTAATACCTGGGTAATAGATATATCATTAATGTAGAGTGTTTTATTGTGGTACGAAACCTTGTCTCCGGGCAAGCCAACTACCCGTTTGATAAACGGAATACTAGGGTCTTCTGGGTAACGAAATACAACTATATCGCCTCGTGAAGGGGTCTTGTTTTCTATAACTTTGTTATGTAGAACAGGAAGGCGCATACCATAATCAAATTTATTGACTAGAATAAAATCACCAATTAATAGCGTTGGCATCATTGAGCCTGATGGGATTTTAAAGGGTTCAAAGATAAAAGAGCGCAGAATCAAGACAATTAAGAAGATAGGAAAGAATGATTTTGCATATTCAACAATTAACGGCAACTTTAAGTGTTCTGTTTTGTTTGCCTCTTTATTAAATTCTTGATTGGCCGCTGCCTTTGTTTGGCGTCGTGGCACGAAAACAAGGCTATCAACCAGCCAAATAATACCACTAGAAAACGTTAAAAATACCAATAAAGCTGAAAAATCAAAATTCATTTATCTTTTCCTACATGGAGAATGGCCATAAAGGCTGATTGAGGTATCTCTACTGAACCGAATTGCTTCATACGTTTTTTACCTGCTTTTTGTTTTTCTAGCAATTTACGTTTACGAGAAATATCCCCGCCATAGCATTTCGCAGTCACATTCTTTCTCATTGCTTTAACAGTCTGTCTAGCTAGTATTTTTGAACCAATTGCGGCTTGTATCGCCACTTCGTACATTTGACGAGGTATAAATTCCTTCATCTTCTCAGTTAGCTCGCGCCCCCTGCTGATTGATTGGTCCTGATGTACGATGCAAGAAAGGGCATCGACATGTTCATTATTTATCAGAATATCAAGTTTGACCAATTTTGCTGCTTCAAAACGATTAAAACTATAGTCGAACGAGGCAAAACCGCGGCTAACAGATTTAAGTCGATCAAAGAAATCAACGACGACCTCACTCATCGGTATCTCGAATGAAAGAGAAATCTGTTTGCCTAAATATTGTAACTTTTTTTGTACGCCCCGTTTTTCTATACATAAGGTGATAACATTGCCCAAATACTCTTGTGGGACAAGAATATCTGCAGTAATTATAGGTTCACGAATCTCGAGTATTTTATTAGGCGGTGGAAGTTTAGCCGGATTATCTATGCTGATGAGCTCATTATTGGTCGTAAGCACCTCATAGATTACTGTCGGCGCTGATATTATCAAGCCAAGGTCATATTCCCTTTCCAAGCGTTCTTGAACAATCTCCATATGTAACATACCCAGGAAGCCACAACGGAATCCAAAACCCAGCGCTTGTGATGATTCGGGTTCGTAATGAAGTGCTGCATCATTCAGCCTAAGCTTTCCGAGAGCCTCTCTAAAAGATTCATAATCAGAGGAGTCTATTGGGAATAAACCCGAAAACACACGAGGTTTAATCGTTTGAAATCCTGGTAAGGCTTCTATTGAGGGTGCTTCCGTCAGGGTTAAGGTGTCCCCGACTGGTGCGCCATCTATTTCCTTGATGCCTGCAACCACATAGCCTACTTCACCAGTATTAAGAACCTTTTTAGGATTGCGTTTTGGCGTGAATGTCCCAACTTGATCAACTAGAAAGTCTCTTCCCGTTGACATTATTCTGATTTTCTTACCAACCTCCAATTGACCATCGATTATACGTACCAAAGAAACAACGCCTAGATAATTATCAAACCATGAGTCAATGATTAACGCTTTGAGAGGTCCTTCTGTATTTCCTTTAGGAGGAGGAATCTTTATAACTAATTCTTCTAATAGTTCTTTAATTCCCTCACCGGTTTTTGCGCTAACCCGTAATGCTTCTTGTGCATCTATACCAATAATCTCTTCAATCTCATTGATAACACGCTCAGGTTCTGCCGACGGCAGATCAATTTTGTTTAATACGGGCAATACCTCAAGGTCATTATTTATAGCTGTCAAGCAATTAGCGACACTTTGAGCTTCAACACCTTGCGCAGCATCAACTACGAGTAAAGCCCCTTCACATGCCGCTAATGAACGTGATACTTCATAACTGAAATCGACATGCCCTGGTGTATCAATAATATTAAATTGATATTGCTCACCATTATTGGCTTCATAATACAAAGTAACGCTTTGTGCTTTGATAGTAATGCCGCGCTCACGCTCAATATCCATCGAATCTAGCACTTGTGCAGACATCTCACGCTCCGTTAAAGCACCGCACATTTGTATAAATCTATCTGCCAGAGTAGATTTACCATGGTCAATATGGGCAATAATTGAGAAATTTCGTATATGCTGCATTAATTTTGTCACTTATTGGGTTATCTAACAGTTGTTTGCAAAACGCGCGATTCTATACGATCTTATTCAGACCATAAATCAAATATGGAAATATAATGGAATTTAAAGACTAAACTGCTTCTTTAAAGTGTTTCAATAGCATTTGCTCGTCAAAATGATATTGGCAGATCTCTTTGTCTCCGTCAGCAAGTAAGGGAATACGTGCAGCAAATCGTTCCGTTAAACGGGTGTCATGGTCTATATCAATCATTTCTACCTTGAAATTGAACCGACTTTGCCAAGGTTTCAAAGCCTCCAGCATTTCATGACACAAACAACAATCTTTCCTTGAATAGACTATCAATATTTTTTTTTCATTACTCATCAAGTTTAAGAGCGAGGAAAACTGGTCCGCCTCGACGCTGGATAAGCACAGGTATAGAACGGCCTTTTGGCAATTCTTTCACTAGTTCGTGAAAATGAGAAGAATCTCTTATCTTGATATTATTCAAAATCAGAATGATATCTCCTTCGCGTATCCCCGCTTTTTGTGCCGGTCCTGTGCCTATGCTTTCTACCAGGACGCCATTATCTTCTAGTTCGAGTTTATCTCGCTGTTCTTTAGTTATATCTTTAGCGATGACATTCAATGCATTTTCATCGGGTCGCTTTGGGATAGTTGAATTTTCAGCAATGACTTCATCAGCCGTGGGTAACTCTGATATCTTAACTTGTATAGTTTTATGTTTAGATCGTCTAATAATGTCAACAGAAACAGTCGTTTCGACCAATGTGGAGCCAACTAATGGTGGTAAGTCTGAAGAGAAACTAACTATTTCACCATTAAATTTAACGACAATGTCTCCAACTTCTATACCGGCTTTTTCTGCAGGGCCATCAGGTAAGACTTTGGCTATCAAAGCTCCATGAGGATAATCCATATCGAATGACTCAGCTAATTCTCGAGTCACATCTTGTATCAACACGCCCAGCCAACCTCTGCTAACGCGCCCCTTATTTTTTAACTGTTTATAGACATTTTCAACGACATTAACTGGGACGGCAAAGGACAAGCCCATAAAACCGCCTGTTCGACTGTAAATCTGGGAATTAACACCAATAACTTCTCCATCTAAATTAAATAACGGTCCACCCGAGTTTCCCGGGTTAATGGCAACATCCGTTTGAATAAATGGTACGTAATTTTCATTTGGTAGACTGCGACCAATCGCACTAATAATCCCAGCCGTTACTGATGCGTCAAAACCAAATGGCGATCCAATAGCCAGGACCCATTCACCTACATTAAGATTTGATGAATCGCCTAGTTTTAATGTGGGTAAGTCAGTCGCTTCGATTTTTAAAACGGCAATATCACTTCTTTCATCACTACCAATTAATTCGGCAACATATTCACGCCGGTCGTTCAATCTGACAATGATTTCTTCGGCATCTATCACTACATGGTGATTAGTTATCACGTAGCCATCTTTAGAAATGATAAACCCCGAGCCTAAAGATGAACGTTCTTGAGATGGTCCTTGACCTTCAGGTACTTCACCAAAGTATTTTTTAAAAAACTCATAGAAAGGACTGTCTTCCGGAATATCTGGCAAGCTGTGCCCTGGTGGTAAACCTCCTATAGCAGCACTTGTGCTCTTTGCGCTTGTACTGATATTTACGACAGCGGCAGAGTTTTCGTTAACTAAGCCGGTGAAATCAGGCAGTGAACGCGCCTGAATCACGTTGGCATGTAAAAGAAAAAATAAACTTAAAAATGATATAAATAAATTTTGCCGCATTACTAACATTCCATGAGAAATTCTTGTCTAAAATCAAGACAAACTAGGGGTTGATGATAATTGAATTACTTAATGATATGACTTTACTGAATCTGCCATTAATTTAACAGTGGTTTTAGGTACTTCTCCAACTGCTGTTATTTGGTAGCCGTCCGTAAAAACTGCGTAAGTATTGACACCACCAAAATTTGATGCGCCTGCAGTATTATCTGGTTGTTGATTTAACTGCTCAACATAAATAGAAACCATAGCTAAGCCATCAGTGTAAATCAGGTGTTCGACAGACATGCGGCCAGACAACAGGGGTTCTTTTGGTTGATCGCTCATGGAAAATCCTGCTGGCATCCAGGTAACCTTCCATTGTTTATCACTTTCTTTTGTCTCAACACGTTCATTAGTCGTATTTTTGTACCAAGTAAAACCTTCGGCCTCTGTTGATGGTTCTAGAAGCGCATCGTCAATCTCGTCGAGCACGTTTAATTGTGCGAACATAATTTGCTCCAGTGTCACGCCTAATTGATTTTTGAGTTCTGACTTAAGTAACAACTTTGACTTTTTGTCTATCCAGAGTTGATAACCGTAACGATACTTATCAATAGGCCTAATATTTAGAATCCATGCATCCAGTCCGGCTATACGATCTTCGCCGGCAAGTTCGAAAATATAAAAATCAGAAATTGATTTGATTGGATGTGGCAAATAGCTTGAGATTAGTTTTCCTAGTCGGCTCTTTTCAACTACAACGGCCTTATTCTCAGGAAAATAACAACGGACTTGGTCTTTATCTCGTATCACCTCTCTTGCGAGGCCTGTCAGTGATACCAAACGCTCGTAAGAATTTCCATCGCCCGATTTATGAATGATTCTCATGGTGTCAATCTGTTTGCCTAACGAGTAAATAAAGACGCCATCGTAATTTAAAGTTCGGCTTGCTGTTGACATTTCGTCAATCAAAACTTGTGGGTTTGGCAGACTATCCGCTGCATAAGCAGTGGGCAAATTTCCGAAAAGGAACGTTGCCAAAAATAATAATGGATATCTCAACTAAAATTATTCCTGTGATTCGATCGTGACAAGTCTTACATAGGGCAAAATTCCATTCATACTGCCATTACTTCGATACTCATTATGATTCATTAAATACTTATTAAGGCGCTGGTTAGCGATTTCCTCAGGGGTATCGGATTTTCTAACAGACGCTGGTAATACTGGTGTGTCTGGGAAACTAAAAGTTTGGGGTTGAGTTACTGAAGTATTCACCGCAAGGGCCGGAGTAGTAGAAACTGAATTAGTTTCATTGCTCTGTTGGACACTAAACACGGCGGCCATTGCAACTGATGCCGCAATAGCGAAGCCTGCTAGTGGTTTTAAGTTAAGTTGTTTTGTTTTTTGTGGTGCAAGAACTGTAGGTTCATTTTGGAGTGCATTACTTACATGAGCAGAAACTTGGTTAGTAATCTTTTCTGGCAGATGTTCGCGTAGAGAATCCCCAATCAGGTGATAACGAGACCATTTATCTTTCATGTATTGGTTATGAATTAGCTCATCAAAAGCCTTGTCATAGTTGCCATTAAATTCACCATCTATCAATGCTGACAGTTCTTCGTTGTTATATTCGCTCATATGTTTAGCCTATAATCTCAATTTTGCAGTAATGGACTCATTTTTTCATCAATTGCTTCACGGGCGCGAAATATCCTGGATCGGACAGTGCCGATAGGACATTCCATAACACTCGCGATTTCTTCATAACTCAAACCTTCAACTTCTCTAAGCATGATTGCTGTTTTCAAATCTTCAGGCAAATCTTCAATTGCTTTCAGGACCGTTGCCTGTAATTCATCTTTGAGCAACAAATTTTCAGGTGTTGCCTGTTCTTTTAGAGCAGCATTACCCTCAATTTGTTCAATCTCAGATACATCATAATCACTTGCCCTCGGACGCCGTGACTGTACAGCAAGGTGATTTTTTGCTGTATTTACCGCAATTCGATAAAGCCAGGTATAAAATGCACTATCTCCACGAAAATTAGGTAATGCCCGATAAGCTTTTATAAATGCTTCTTGTGTGACATCCAATGCATCACTATGGTTCCTTACAAAACGCATTACCAGATTAACAATTCGTTGCTGGTATTTAAGCACAAGCAGATCATAGGCCGCCTTTTCGCCATTTTTAACGCGTTCTATGAGTTGTTTATCTGTAACGTTATTGGCCATCTGGCCTACCCTCTTGTGCTATTATTTTGCATACTGCAATGTGAAATGACTTATATGTTTCTGAGCAATTACATTGCATATTATATTAGTATTATACAATCAAAGGCTTAGATAAAAAAATGGCAATACTACCTTAACTAACATGCATGACCAACAACAACATGACGTATTGATAATTGGCAGCGGTGCTGCAGGACTCAGTCTAGCTTTAAAGCTTGCAGATAATGCCAATGTCGCAGTTTTATCAAAAGAAGCATTGAATGAAGGTGCCACGCTATATGCCCAAGGTGGTGTGTCTGCGGTTCTCGATGAGCAGGATTCAATTGAATCTCATGTTGAAGATACATTACTTACTGGAGCGGGATTATGTGATCCAGACATAGTGCACTTTGTCGTCGAACGTGCTTATAAAAGTATCGATTGGCTGGTAGAATTAGGCGTTGACTTTACCCGCGCGAATACTAACTCGGGCAGTAATTCGCCATTTCATTTACATAAAGAAGGTGGTCATAGTCATAGACGCATTATTCATGCTGCGGATGCAACCGGCAAAGCCATTGAAACAACACTTGAGTCGCGTGTGCGGCAGCATCCCAATATCGATTTATACGAGCACCACATTGCCGTTGATTTAATTACAACCAATAAATCATCAAATTCCTTGAATCGTTGTATCGGCGCTTATGTGCTTGATATTAATAATAATAATGTCATGGTATTTAGTGCCAAAAGCGTCGTTCTAGCAAGCGGTGGTGCTGGTAAGGCCTATCTTTACACAAGCAACCCTGATGGCTGTACGGGTGATGGCATAGCTATGGCATGGCGTGCGGGTTGCCGAATTGCAAATATGGAATTCATCCAATTTCATCCAACTTGTCTTTATCACCCAATGGCAAAGTCGTTTCTTATCTCCGAAGCATTGAGAGGAGAAGGCGCAAAATTAGTCTTGGAAAATGGCGAGCCTTTTATGCATCGTTATGATCAACGCGAAGAATTAGCTCCTAGAGATGTAGTTGCACGCGCAATTGATTATGAAATGAAACGTTTAGGTCATGACTGTGTATATCTAGATATTACATATAAATCCCTTGATTTTATTGAAGAACATTTTCCAACAATCAATAAACGCTGCCTTGATCTCGGCATAGATATGTCAAAAGAGCCTATCCCGGTCGTTCCCGCCGCCCACTACACTTGTGGTGGCGTCATGATTAATCAGGAAGGACAAACCGATATATCAGGCCTATACGCTATAGGGGAGACTAGTTGCTCCGGTTTGCATGGCGCAAATCGCATGGCTAGTAACTCCCTCCTAGAATGCGTAGTCTTTGCTCACGCCGCTTCTGAAGCCATCCAGCAATCTTTGGCCGCTATTAATATGCCGGGCAAACTGCCTGAATGGGATGAGAGCCGAGTAACTGATTCTGATGAAGAAGTGGTTGTTAGCCATAACTGGGATGAAATACGCCGGTTTATGTGGGACTACGTCGGAATCGTTAGAACCACTAAAAGACTTCAACGTGCACAGCATAGAATTGAGCTGTTAAAGTCGGAAATCACTGACTATTACGGCAATTTCAGAATAAGTAAAGATTTAGTCGAGTTGCGTAATCTGGCTGTCGTAGCAGAATTGATTATTGAATCGGCACTGAAAAGAAAGGAAAGTAGAGGTCTCCATTTCACGACAGATTATCCTGTCACAGAGATCTCCGATATAGGCGAAAATACTGTCATAAAAGCAGAAACTTCTGAAGATGGTCACATTGCAGCCTAAAAACTATTCAGATAGTCACACTGCTCAGGTGCAAGATGGCGATGACTTCCTGAAATTGATTTAACGTGCTGATGGCTTACCTCATATAGCAAAAAATAATGGTCGTAATCGGATAGCGTCTTAATATACTTTTATTTTTCAATCATTTTTATAAACGATTCTTCGTTTAAAGTCGTTACTCCAAGTTCAACTGCTTTTTCGTACTTGCTACCAGCATTTTCACCATAAATAACATAGTTTGTTTTCTTGGAAACGCTTCCTGTTACTTTCGCGCCCAGTGATAGTAGTCTTTGTTTTGCTTCCTCACGCGTCATCTTTTGTAAACTGCCGGTAAGCACAAAAGACATTCCATTTAATCTCAGTTCAGTTTCGTCTTTCTCATGACCCCAATGAATACCAACCAATAATAATCTCTCAATTATCTCGAGATTATGTTTCTGTTGAAAAAAACTATGTATATTTAGAGCAACAATTGGCCCTATATCTGATATTGTTTCTAATTCATCAGTTGTGGCTTCTTCTATTAATTCTAACGACTTGTATTTTTTAGCGAGTGTGCGTGCCGTTGCTTCACCAACTTCACGTATACCTAGTGCATAGATAAATCGTTCTAATGTAGTTTCTTTACTCTTATCTAGTGCAACGATTAAATTTTCAGCCGACTTTGACCCCATTCTATCAAGATCAGCTAATTGTTCTGTTGATAATGAATAAAGATCAGCAACAGTACTAATTAATCCCGACTCGTTTAATTGAATGATCAGTTTATCTCCTAGCCCGTCGATATTCATTGCCTTGCGTGACGCAAAGTGAATGATTGCCTGAATATTCTGGGCAGAACATGAAAGCCCACCTATACAACGAAAGACAGCCTCACCTTCTTGTCGTACAACATCAGATCCACAAACAGGACAAATGTCTGGCATGACAAACTCAGAAACATTCGCACGTTTTTCTTTTATAACAGCAACCACCTCCGGAATGACATCACCCGCTCGACGAACATAAACCCAATCACCGATCTTGATGTCTTTACGTTTAATTTCGTCAATATTATGCAATGTCGCATTAGTTACCGTAACACCAGCAACATTGACCGGAGATAAGCGTGCAACAGGTGTTAATGCACCTGTACGACCAACTTGAATTTCAATATCGAGTAACTGAGTTATCTCTTCTAACGGTGGGAATTTATAGGCTATCGCCCAGCGTGGTGCTCGTGACACGAAACCTAATTTACGTTGTTGTGCAATATCATTTACTTTAAATACGACGCCATCAATATCATGCGCTAATTCTGAACGTATAGCGCCAATTTCAGCGTAAAAATGCTGACATGCCTCGATACCGTCGAGACGCTTGGTTTCAGATGAAACAGGGAGTCCCCATTGTTGTAATTGCCTTAATATCTCTGTATGACTGGTTAAATCCATATCGCCTTTATAATCGCCGATACCGTATGTAAAGAATGACAACGGTCGTTGTGCTGTCACCCTTGAATCTAATTGACGTAAAGAACCTGCCGCTGCATTACGTGGATTAGCAAAAATCTTTTCACCTTTCTGCCGCTGTCTATCGTTTAATTTTGCAAATCCCTTATGCGTCATAACCACCTCACCCCTTACTTCTATTAATTGCGGGATGTTGTCTCCGATAAGTTTTAGCGGCAGTTGCTGGATGGTTCGTATATTGTGCGTAACATCCTCTCCGACAGACCCATCGCCACGCGTAGCAGCAGTAATTAAAAATCCATTCTCATACAAGATATTGACGGCAAGACCATCAAATTTTGTTTCTCCAGAAAAGACTATCGAGTCAAGGGATAATTTTTCTTTGATTCTTTTATAAAAAGCCTGCATTTCATCTTCATTAAATGCATTTGCCAATGACAGCATCGGAAGCAGATGTTTAACTTCTTTTAATGCTGATACTGGCGACACCCCTACTCGTTGAGTCGGTGAGTTTGGGGTTATTAATTCAGGGAATTCAGTTTCTATATCAATCAATTCTCGCATCAACAAATCATATTCATGATCCGTTTTTGATGGCTCATCCAATACGTAATATTGATAATTATACTTATTGATTAATTGACGTAAGGCCTCTGCCCTTTCAGTTGCTTGTTCCAGTTCCATTTAGTTCTTTAATTATCTGAAAGGGATGCCGCTTTATCACGTAATGTTTTGATAGATGCCGTGTTTAATATCTCATTATCAGATGTGCGTACATCTCCACCTAATAACTCAGCCACGCGTTGTGTGGTGTTTAAATATAATTCAAATACCACGCTAGCATCAATTGAAGCAGGTGAATACATGAATACGACAACGCCTTTTGTCTTTAAGTCGGCCATACGTCCAAGGTCGAACGACCCAGGTTCATGCATATTTGCAATGCTAAATAATGGTTGCCCAGAATGAAGTTTACCTGGCCCAAAGTGATGAAAAATATTCATGTGTCCATAGACCATTCCTACTTCATCAGCGGCTTTACTGATCGATAGCCCGTTAAATAATATATGTGCGGGGCTGGTAATATACAGCACTAATAAATCTTCACTGCTTTGATTAGCTTTTAGTGTATCTGCATCCTGCTCAGGTACTTCTGGTGTTCTTTCATCTTCATGTTCTTGAATATCTTCTTCGATTGCAGCAAAGACATCATAGTCATTATTTTCAGAAGATTCTGTTTCATAATCCTTGACACTCATTTCAAGCGGTAATGGTAGTTCATCATCAGGAGCATCATGATTATTTTCAGGTTCTGGTGTAGTTAAAGGTACAACTGGATTAGATTCACCTATGTTCTGGTCTCTTGTTTGAGTTAACAAGCTACCTAGAACAGCCATTGCAGCAGCAGAATCTTCCGCTTCATTGTTGAATGGTGTTAATGGGATGTCAGGGGTTTCGTCAACGGCATCAAGAATATCCGTCTTCTTTTTTGGGCTCGTCTTATAAAATATTTCCCATAGGTAAATGCCTAGGACTATAAAGCATCCAACTATTAATAATGTTAGGCGCAGCTTATCCATAGGCGCTTATGGCTCATGATATTTATTGATTGAGATAGAATAACAGTAGATTTGCCGACACTCAAAGCCAAACAAGCTTTAGTAATTGATTAGGCTGTAGCTGCCATCTCAACTGCTTCGTCCATATCCACTGACACGAGTCGTGACACACCGGCCTCATGCATCGTGACTCCCAGAAGTTGATTAGCGATTTCCATTGTTATTTTATTATGCGTTATAAAAATAAACTGCACTTCATCGGACATCGATTTCACCAATTCACTGAAACGACCTACATTAGTGTCATCGAGAGGCGCATCAACTTCGTCTAAAATGCAGAAGGGTGCCGGATTAAGTTTAAATATTCCAAAGACTAGTGCAACCGCTGTAAGTGCTTTTTCACCACCTGATAATAAATGGATATTGCTGTTCTTTTTGCCTGGCGGACGAGCCATTATAGCAACACCGGTCTGCAACAAATCATCACCTGTTAATTCGAGATAGGCATGCCCACCACCAAACAGTTTTGGAAACATTTCTTTGATATTTGTATTTAGCGCATCAAATGTCTCTTTGAAACGAGTACGTGTTTCCTTGTCAATCTTGCCGATAGCATTCTCTAGGGTTGTTAATGCATCAATTAGATCTTTATGTTGGCTATCAAGATAAGTCTTACGCTCAGAATTCTGTGTGTACTCGTCAATTGCTGCAAGATTGATCGGCCCCAGTCTTTGAATTTTTCGATCCAGCGCTTCTAGTTGCGTACTCCATTCTTCCTGATTAGCGCCCTCTTCCATGGCTCCCAGTATTTCTTTTGCATTCTGTTCTTCAGCATTTAATTGTTCTTCAACTGTCTCAAGTCTAACCTGACAGCTATTGACGCCTAATCGTGCTTTTTCAAGATCTGTTCGAAGTGCCTCCAATCCTTGTTCGTATTTATGTCTGATTTGCTCAGACTCTCTCATGACCCCTTCGATAGTTTGCACATTCGTTCTGGCATCGCTTAGATTTTTTTCAGCATGAACTTTATCTTTTAAACAAGCTTCGATCTTCTCTTGTATTTCATTAACCGGGGACTTGTTTTCTGATAAGTTTTTCTCTAATTCAGACATTCTTGTCATTAGTTGCGAGACCTGAATGTCATTTCGTTTAATTGCCTGTTCATATGAAGCGCGACGAGAGCTGTGTGACTCTAGTTGCAATGCAATACCATGACTTTCGTTATGTGTTTCTTGCCAACGCGCTCTCGCTGTATTCAAAGATTCACGATGTTTTTCTTTTACATTCGATAACTCAGTCCGTTGCTCTTGTAGTTGAACTTTATCTTTATCAAGCTGTACCAGTCGTTGTTTTATAGAATAAATTTCTGCTTTATCAGTCTCATTTTGCTCTTGATTTAGATCGCGTTCTTCAACAAATTGTTGATAGCGAATCGTTTGTTGTTCAGATTCAGTTTGAGAAGATGCCAGCTTAGTTCGCACGTTGGAGATTTCTTGTTGCTGGCTGTTTAATAAAACTTGCTGTTTATCAACTGTCAACTCAGCCTCTTCAAGGTTTTCTGCATTAGCGTGCAATTGACCTTCGATAACTTTGATTTCTGTTTCACTGTTCCCAAGGTCTTGCTTGAGTGTAGTGATTTCAGCCTCTCGATTTAGAACACCACTAGTAGCGTCACTGGCATTGTTGACAACAACCCAGTCATGCGTCATCCACACACCCTTTGCGGTAACAACGCTTTGCCCTACAGATAAACTGGACAACATCCTGCCAGCTTCATCAGAAGATTCCGCAAGAAAAACGTTTTCAAGAATGGATGGGATTCGAATATCAGTTGTAATTTGGTCTATTAGACGAGGAAACTGATTTGAATCGAGTGATGGATTGCTGCTAGTTGAATTGATAAGTCCTATTTTTCCGGGCGCGCGTTCTAACCTGCTTAGGTAATTGCCAATATCATCGACGCAAATGTCATGAAGGTGATTACCAATGACCGTTTCCAATGCATGTGCCCATTTCGGCTCAACCTTTATAGATTGAGAAAGACGTAATTGCTTGTCCAAATCATGTTCCAGTAACCAGGCATTTATTTCCTGATTATCATCGAGAACAGATTGTTGTAATGTCTCCAAAGAAGCTAGCCGCCCCTTTAAGTGTTGATATTTTTGACGGGCAGCATCAAGACTTGTTGACAATGTTCTGACTTTGTCTCGATATTCTCTCACAATAGTCTGTTTTTCAGAATGTGAACTTAATAAAGCTGCTTGTTTATCTTCTTCTTCTTTTAAGCTAATGGTTAAGCTCTGAATATTATTATTTAGTTCAGACTCTTCAAACCTTGATATTTCCTGGTCTAGCATAATTCTACGTTCGGCTAGTTCATCAAGACCAAACTCAAGATGTTCTAAACGAGTTTTATCAAGTTGCTCTTGTCGAGCGAACTCAGAAAATGATTCATTGAATGTATCCCACTCAGCTTGCCAGCCTTGCATCGCTTCTTCAGCATTATTCAGGATTTCATATGCCTTGTTACTTTCGTCTCTTGAACCGGTAAGTTTTGGTTCTAGATTGGCTAGTTCAGCATGGAGCTTCTCGTACTCGGACTTATCTTGTTCATGCTGCCTGCTTGTGTCGGCATGGTTTGCTCTTGCCTTCTCAAGTTCTGATTCGATAGATGTAATTTTTTCCCGAGTATGCTGAAGTTTTTGTTCGTACTGAGATATATCACTACCCACTTTGTAATATTCTGACTGCATATTATTAAAGTTTTGATTGGCCTCGCTCAGACTATCACGCTGCTTTTCTATCTCTGCCTCAGTTTCGCGCACTCTTGCAATAGAAGCCTCTACTGTATTTTCTCTTTTGCCAGACTCTTCTTTCAGCGACTCCATTTCAGAGCTAAGGTCACGCCAATTCAATGCCAGCAATTCAGCACTTAATTTGCGTTGATCTTGCTTCAAATTTTTATAACGTTCCGCGGCTTTGGCTTGTCGTTGCAAATGGTTTAGTTGTTTTTCTAATTCGTCACGAATATCGGTTAATCGCTCAATATTTTCTTTGGTATGCCTAATTCGATTTTCAGTTTCACGACGACGTTCACGATATTTTGATATTCCGGCAGCTTCCTCAATAAATACTCTTAATTCTTCTGGTTTCGCTTCGATCAACCTTGAAATCATGCCCTGCTCAATAATGGCATAACTACGAGGTCCTAGACCCGTTCCAAGAAAAATTGCTGTGATATCTCTGCGTCGACAACGCGTACCATTTAAATAATAGGTTGAAACCGCATCTCGATTAATCTGACGTTTAACTGAAATTTCATTGTAGCTAGCATATTGCCCACCCAATTTGTTCTCAGTATTATCAAAAACCAGCTCAACGGAGGCTTGACTAACGGGCTGCCTGGCACTTGAACCACTAAATATGACGTCTGTTAGTGATTCGCCACGAAGATGTTTCGCAGAACTTTCCCCCATTACCCACGTAACAGCGTCAATGATGTTTGATTTGCCACAACCGTTTGGACCAACCACGCCAACAAGGCTGCCGGGGATGATCAGATTGGTTGGATCTACAAAGGATTTAAAGCCTGAAAGTTTTATATTGCACAATCGCATGGGGCGATACAATACTAGAGATTCAAGTCGCTGTCCAAACCAAAATTAAAACTATAAATAACATTATATAATACTAATAACTTGCTGATATATATAATATAATTACTTATACACGTAATAAGTGACAAGTCATGTAATAACATTTTAAATGAACTATGTTATCGTTCGATTTTTTACTACCAAAGAGAGTTTTTACCGAATGTCTAGCCAAGCTACTGATACACTTGAAACATTTCCAAATCCAAAATCTGAACGTGATTTTACTATCAGGATCGATGTGCCTGAATTTACCTGTTTATGTCCGAAAACAGGCCAACCTGACTTTGCGACACTCGAAATTGAGTATATTCCGGACGAATTATGTGTCGAACTCAAAGCCCTAAAGCTTTACGTCTGGTCCTACCGAGACCAAGGCGCTTTTCATGAGGCCGTTACCAATAAAATTCTGGATGATTTGGTGGCAGCAACATCACCTCGTTATATGAGATTGACAGCAATATTCAATGTTCGTGGTGGTGTATATACCACGGTCGTTGTCGACCATATACAGGATGGATGGGCTCCTAAAACGCCAATCTCTTTGGTTTAACAAGATTTATTGACATGAAACAATTTCAATTGGGCTTTAATTATGTGCTCTCTGGCTTTAAATTGATCCTGAAACCGGGCATTCGCGTTTACGTCGTAATTCCTTTGCTCATAAACACTTTATTATTTGCAACAGCCATCCTTTTTGGCGCAGACTCACTTAATAATTTAATTAATGGGCTTTTGGCCCGCTGGGATTGGCTCGAATATTTAACATGGCTGATCTGGCCAATTTTCGTAATTATCTCATTAGCAATCGTATTCTTTTGTTTTTCAATAATTGCCAATCTTATTGGTGCTCCTTTTAATGGATTTTTAGCAGCTTCAGTAGAACGATCATTAACAGGCAAAGAAATCACATCAATAAATGAGCAGGCTCTGATAAAAGTAGTTGTTGATGCCATTAAGTCTGAATTTCAAAAAGTTTTATATTTCATTATCCGTGCGATACCTCTTTTGATACTATTCATTATACCGATGGTTCAAGTTGCAGCACCTTTAATATGGTTCTTGTTTACAGCATGGATGTTAGCCCTTGAATATGGCGATTACCCTATGGGGAATCATGATATTGACTTTAAGCAGCAACGCGAAAAATTCAGATTAAATCGCCAACTTGCATTTGGTTTTGGTTCTGGTGTCATGCTTTTAACCATGATTCCTGTTATTAATTTTTTAGCTATGCCAGTAGCTGTGGCCGGGGCAACACGCATGTTTGTTGAATCCCCGGAGTTGAAGTTATGAATGATATTTATCATTCATAAATTGCTTCGATACTTGCTTTCTGGTATAGATGCACGCTGATTTTTATTAGCCGGAGACTTGGAATGGCGACCAAGAAGAAAACGAGTAAAAAAACTGCTAAAAAGAAAGTGGCAAAAAAGAAGGTTCCTTTGAAAAAGAAGGTGACCAAGAAAAAAGCCGCTACTAAAAAAGCATCTAAAAAGAAGGTGACCAAGAAAAAAACAGCCGCCAAAAAGAAAGTGGCTAAGAAAAAAACAACTGTTAAAAAGACACCCCCCAAGAAAAAGGTTGCCAAGAAAAAAACAGTTGTAAAAAAGCAATCCGTTAAACCTACCAAGAAGAAAAATGAAGGAATGGCAAAAGTAACTAAGATCAACACAAAAAGTGACAAGGTAAGTAAAACAAACAAGAAAACTAAAGTTGCGCCCTATACAGAAAAGAAAGGTGAGGATTATATGGGAGCGGAACAAACAGAACATTTCCGTGAGATACTCAACACGTGGAAACACGACCTGATGGAAGAAGTTGACCGAACTGTTCATCATATGCAAGACGAAGCATCAAACTTTCCTGACCCAAGTGATAGAGCATCACAAGAAGAAGAATTTGCTCTGGAACTTCGCACACGGGACAGAGAAAGAAAATTAATCCGTAAGATTGATGAAGCAATACTGACTTTAGATAGTGGTGATTATGGCTATTGTGATGTATGTGGCATTGAAATCGGTGTGCGCAGACTTGAGGCAAGGCCAACCGCAACACAATGCATTGATTGTAAGACTCTAGACGAAATTAAAGAACGTCAACTAGGTTGATTTGTTTTAATCTCTGATTCGAATATTAATTCTGAATATCGTGGCCGCTTTGCTCCAACGCCGAGCGGTCCTCTTCATTTCGGTTCCGTCATTGCCGCCTTAGGCAGTTATCTACAAGCTCGACAACAAAATGGGAAATGGTTGGTTCGAATTGAAGATGTCGATCTGCCTAGAACAGTCCTTGATTCAGACAAGGTCATTCTTAATCAACTAGAGGCTCTAGGTTTGTTTTGGGATGAAGAAATTGTTTTTCAAAGCCAACGCTCTCATCTATACGAATCCGCACTTGAGACTTTAAATCTAGAAGGATGCACTTTCACATGTGCATGTACTCGTAAAAAGACTGCAAACAGACCTTATCCAGGCACTTGTCGTAAAGGTGTCGCTAACGGTCTGACGGGCCGTTCGATTCGCATCAAAACAAACAATGAAACTATTTCGGTTGCTGATCTATTGCAGGGCAAATATTCTCAATCGCTAGAATCAGATATTGGCGACTTTATTATTAAACGTACGGACGGATTATTCGCCTATCACCTGGCTGTCACTGTTGATGATGCCGAACAAAATATCAATGAAATCGTCAGAGGTGCAGACTTACTTGATTCAACACCAAGACAGATATATTTACAAAAACTACTTGGCGTACATACACCTACCTATCTTCATTTGCCTGTTGCGACAAATAAAGATGGCAGTAAAGTGAGCAAACAATCTCATGCTGCAGAAATCAATCTCAAAGATCCACCCAAAGTAATTTTCGATGCGCTCTGCTTTCTTGGACAATCACCACCGCCTGAAGCCATTGACTCCGACCTTGAGTCATTATTAGATTGGTCCATTAAAAACTGGAATATAAAGACCATTCCCAAACAAAAAGAAATTACAATTTAAAGCGATTAACTATTGTATTTGTCATGACATTGTTTGCGTGCCAGAAATGCATCTCTGGCAATTTGTAGATCGTTCACAAACCATTCCAGCTCATTCATCTTTAAGGCTTGAGGACCATCAACCAAGGCCTTTGTAGAATCAGGGTGAAAATCAGCGAGCACCATGTTTGCTCCAGCAATGACACCTTGTGCGGCAGCATGCATGACATCTAAAATCCCTTCTGGTCCGGCTTCACGCGAACCGACAGAATGTGATGGATCAATGCAAACCGGCATATGTGTATAACGTTTGACCACCGGCACATGGGCAAAGTCAACCAGGTTTCGATGAGGATCTCCCATATTAGTTTTCATACCACGTAAGCAGAAAACGACATTGTGATTACCTTCGCTGGCAAGATATTCTGCTGCATTCAATGACTCTTCCAGGGTGATACCAAATCCTCGCTTGATTAACACCGGGAATTGTCGTTGACGACCTACTGCTTTGAGTAATTCAAAATTCTGGGTATTCCGAGTACCAATCTGCAACATAACCCCAGTTGGGTTTCCCGCTTGTTCTAGCGCCTGACTGATCTCCTCTATATGGATATCATGCGTAATTTCCATCGCTATTACCTTGATATCGTATTTACCTGCCAGCTCAAACACATAAGGCAGGCAGTCTTTTCCATAGCCTTGAAATGAATAAGGATTTGTACGCGGTTTATACGCACCCATCCGCGTGCAGTTTAATCCGAGTTCATTTAACGCTCGCATTACAATTTCAACATGTTCACGTGTATCAACGGCGCAAAGGCCAGCAAACACATGGAATTCGTCTTGCCCAAAGCGGACGCCGTTATAATCAAAGTAACTGGCACGGACATCTTCATTATGGCGCCCCAAGACTCTATATTCTCGCGATACGCGAACTACTCTTTCAACCAGGGGGAAATTGCTGATATGCGCATCATCAAGCGGCATGGTGTCGCCAACCAGATAAAACTCTGTCAAACGCTGTTGCTCACCCTTTTCTTCGTGCATGCGAACCGTAATATTCGGTAGATTGTCGAGATAGGCCACCAAATCAGTATATTCGGTGCTAGTCTTATCTGAATCAGGCTTTAGAATAATAATCATTTAATTTAAAGAACTTATATAAGAATAATTGACCAAATCATTACATTTAATAATTGAAAAATAAATAACAATTTAACCGCTTAAATCATATGTTTTTATGGACTTGTCTAAATTGATTAACATAATAATTCCATTGTCTTTCTTAATGTTATTGGTAAGTTTCTCTGCAATTGCTGTAGAAAAAATCGTTATTAATGGTCTTTTTAAAGACAAAGCTATTGTAACAATTGATGGAAAACAACGTGTACTAAAAAAAGGTAAAGTTAGCCCCGAAGGGGCTTTGCTAATCGGAGCTAATAGCAAGCAAGCGATTATTGAAATAGAAGGAAACCAAGAAGTCTATACACTAGGGACTCATATAGGCACTAACAGTGCTAAAAAACCTACTACCGGTGAAAAACTTATCATAGTTCCCGATAGCGGCGGTATGTATAGCCTTAATGGCAGCATCAATCGCTTTCCTGTGAGCTTTGTTATCGATACTGGTGCTAGCGCTGTTTCAATGAATAGTAATATTGCCAAGCGCCTCGGCATAGATTACAAATTAACTGGCAAAAAAGGAATTTCTTATACCGCTTCTGGAAAAGATGAAATATATATAGTTAACCTAAATAGAGTACGCGTAGGCAATATTGAGTTGCGAAATATAAGGGGTGTCGTGCACGAAGGCGATTTTCCGGTCACTGCTCTGCTTGGCATGTCATTCCTAGGCAAGTTAGACATGAAACGTGAAGGACGAATAATGGAGCTAGAGAAAAAGTATTAATAACTAAACAGAACGTTTTAATCGCTCGCTATCCCAAAATATTTCTTTACCACCTTTTTCTTGATTTAGTGCTCTAGCTAACACAAAAAATAAATCTGACAGCCGATTAATATAGCGCAATGATTCTGGATTAATGTATTCATTTCTACCCATAGCAACTAAATTACGCTCCACTCGTCGACACACACTCCTCGCCAAATGACAAACTGACGCAGATAGTGATCCACCGGGCAAAATAAATTCTTTTAGGGCTGGTAAGTCTTCATTGTAAGTATCGATGAGTTCTTCCAGCCTATCGACACAAACAGGATCAATGGCCGCATTGCCGGGTATTGCTAGTTCACCGCCGATATCAAACAAGCGATGCTGTATGTTGAGTAAGTAACCAGAGACATCATCGGGAATACCACTTGCTCCAAGTACACCACATAGACTATTTAGTTCATCGACATCACCCATGACATCAATACGAACATTAGACTTATCAATGCGTTCACCATTACCTAAGGCAGTCGTGCCATTATCGCCCGTGCGAGTATAGATTTTTGACAATCTATTCCCCATTAGAATAGTTTCCTTCTATGTTTTATTTAAGCGGCTTGAGTAATGTTCCGCTTTTGCATCCAGACTTGTGAGCCTTCAAAAAGACCAAACAATACTGCCACATAAAAAAGATCACCTAGTAAGGTATTCCCATAAAACGGAATTGCCATTACAAAACATTCAGTCAATCCAGCTAATGACATTGGGTATAATGTTCCTGACACCCATGTTCCAAAATTTGAAACAATAAAAAATAATGTTGCTGAAGATAATGCTGCTCCACCAAGTCTAAGCGATGTGCGTTTATCAGAAAGTAGTAAGCGTCCTATAAAGGCACTTAAGGCGAACCCAATGTACACAAACAACATGCCAATTGGCTCGTAAAATCCCACAAAAAAATCACTCAGTAATAATGCGCAAACAGGCAGTAACCATACTCTTTTATCAATGATATAAGCACCTGCAAAAAGACCGAGAGCACCTATAGGTGTAAAATTAAGTGGATGAGGTATTAATCTCGATAAAACAGCCAAAAGAACGAGAATTAATAAAAATATATTTTTATGTTTCAACATTATCTTATTCCTCAAATTACGAGTATTAGTTAAACCACATATTATTTAATATGAAATTTTTATTAGTAAGTATAACCGATAGAAAGAAAAAAGTTCCTCTCTGGAGCAGGATAAAACCCTGTTTCAACTGTTGGAAAAGGATTAAATGCTGTTGCGGCAGCATCACTGTACTCCTTATCAAGCAGATTATTCAACCTGGCGGATAGATTGATTCCCTTGTAATCATAATTTGCTGATAAATTTGCTACGGTATAACCTGAAAGACGTGCGCCACTGTTTGCATAATCTCCAGAGGCAACTCGTTCACCAGTTGCCAGTACTTCAGTAAAAAAGTTAAACCCATTAAATATTTCGTAATCCAGTCTCACGCTTGCTTGATGCTCAGCAACAAATGGTATTAGATTTCCAGCATTTGAGCCTTTATCAAAAACCGCATCAACATAGCTGTACTGTCCACGTAAAATTATTGAATCGAAAATAGACGCAGAAGCTTCAAAAATTAAACCGTTCCGTTCAGTAGGATCCAGGTTTGTATTTGCGCCCCCTCCAAAAGCACCTGCCGTTGGGTCAAAGTCAATTTCATTTTCAAGCGCCAAGTGATAAAAAGCTAACTTACTTGCATAATTAGCTGTATGCCAATTAATACTAGCTTCATACGATTCACCCGTTTGCGTCTTTAGCCCCACAACACCAGTAGGCACATTTGTTTCTTCATCAATTAAAGGAAAACGATAATTTTCTTCATATTTGATGTTAAGACGCCAGTTTTTGTTAGGCTCATAAGAGAGCCCAGCTGTAGGAATAAGTTGTTCGTCACGTAAAGTAATTCCATTAGGAAAACTGAAATCAACAATAATGTTTTCTTTATACCATGCCTGTCTAAATCCAGTAGTCAGATGAATCTGATCAGATATTGGAATGACTGTTTGCATATAAACACTACGAACAAATTGTTGGCTATCCGTTATGGCGAATGCGGTAAGTCCATAATCAATATTTTCCAAGTCGAAACCTGCAATAATATTCAAATGTGATCCATTGAAAGGAATATCGCCTCGTAATCTTGGATTAAAACTTCGATTATGACGATCTTGAACAAACGATGTACCACTTACAATGCCTTCTATATCTGCACGCCGATTAGTGAAATCAGCAGCAACTTGCCAAGTTTCATTAATATCATAACGACCACCAACACGCGTGATACCAGTATCCGTACTATTAAAATCAGTTGGGAAACGAGTTTGCTTTCTGTCAATTGCAACTTGATTCGCAAAAATAGCACCAGGCAAATTTATATCCTCACGGATATCTTGGTGCTCAAAGAATATTCGACCCGCGCTCCAATCATAGGCAATAGAACCAAGCCCATTTCGATATAGCTTTTCATTATTGTCACGATAATTATCCCCTTCTACACGTTGATAAGAACCACGAAATGAAAAACCATTGGAAAATGCATTTTCAACATTTGCTGTTTGTGTCTGTGTAGAATAACTGCCCATACCTGCATTAAACCCTAGTCGTAACTCTTCAGGCTTGCGTGTGATAATGTTAATAACACCACCAACTGCCTGGTCACCATAGAGCACAGCCGAACTGCCTTGAACAATTTCAATACGTTCTACATCTTTAAGTGATATTGTACTTAAAGCTGGCGCAGCTAGATCAGTATTATTCAAACGTCGACCATCAACAAGTATCAGACTGTTTGATTGTGCATTAGCACCAAAACCACGCATGCTGACAGTCGCACGACTACCATCACCATATTGATCACTAATCTGTAATCCACCTCGACCACGTAAAAGATCAACGACAGTCCTTGCACCACTATTTTTTATCTCTTCAGAACCAATTATTGAAATACTACTTGCTGTTGGCGTACCCACTGTTTCCCAACGAGTAGCGCTAACAATCATCGCTTCATGTTCTTTAGCTTCTTCAGCATAAACATGAAGTGGAAGTGGAATTGAAAGTAATAACGATATAAAAATGAAACACGAATTAAAACGTAGCATTTAGGTAAGTCTCCCGAGGTGCCCGCCGCACCGTTTAATTTTTGTAAGCTGGGAGTAACTATCAGGCAATATGTAGGCTACAGAGAATTCTGTATGCATAATAATAGCCTTCACAGCCGCCCGCAGCGTGGTTTTATAAATATCAGGCCGGTCTCCGGGCTTACGAGCAATGCATTGCATTGATTTATTCGCCTTCCCATCTCGTTTTTAGACTTACGACACAGTGACTTAATGAATAAACTTTAACTCGTTTACCGTTGCGGGGGCAGCGTCGGAATTGTTTAAAATACGCACCGACTTCCCGTTTAACACAACTGTGATGGCACAGCTGGCACCTAATACTTTCAATCGCGGAGGATACTGACTATCCTGTCTTAGTCAAATTATAATTTTTCAATGTTTCACAAAACATGGCACAAAAATAAATTAAGATAAAAATCTGCCACTATGTGTTGATAAATAATTTACTTAATTAAACACATATGAATTCTGACGGGAGTTATTTCTACATGCTTGAACTATTGACTAAACAACACATCGTAGCCAAAGAAGGCTTTAACCGCTGGTTAATTGCCCCTGCTGCTTTAGGAATCCACCTTTGTATCGGCTCCGTTTATGCCTGGAGTTTATTTAACCCCTCTCTTATTAAACGTCTCGGTGTTGTCACCAGTGCAGCGGATGACTGGACTCTTAAAAGTGTTGTTTGGGTATTTACTGTCGCTATTGTCTTTCTTGGTTTATCAGCCGCCGTTGCCGGTAAATGGCTGGAAAAAGTTGGCCCGCGCATGGTCGGCACCGTTGCCGCCTGTTGTTGGGGTGGCGGCTTTGTGATCGGTGGTATCGGCATAATGACGGGGCATCTCTGGTTACTTTATCTCGGCTATGGCGTTATTGGTGGCTGTGGATTAGGGCTCGGATATGTTTCTCCGGTCAGCACCTTAATACGCTGGTTTCCGGATAGACGCGGTATGGCGACGGGGATTGCCATTATGGGCTTTGGCGGCGGCGCGATGATTGCAAAATTCATGATCGAACCGTTCATTAAGATATTTTATAAAGCACCTGATTATCTGGGAACAGTTGATAGTGTTACCTTAACAACGGATGAATCAGGACGTCGCTTGGCTGAAATCGCCGGCAACCTACAAGAGGTCGTTATTGTTGGTGCGAATGATATTGCCAACATGCTTGTGCCAGGAGATGCCGGTGTTTATGTGGTTGGAACCGGCACAGTCGGTGTTGCAGAGGCCTTCTTCACCTTAGGCGCAGTCTATTTTGTCATTATGCTATGTGCGGCATTTGGATATCGTGTACCTCGTGAAGGCTGGAAACCCAAAGGATGGGAACCACCACCAGAAGACTCACAACATGCCATGATCAGTCAGCATAGTGTGCATATTGATGAAGCACTAAAAACACCTCAGTTCTATCAACTCTGGGTCGTGCTCTGTTTTAATGTGACCGCAGGAATCGGGGTATTGGCAGTTGCCAAGACCATGATGAATGAAATATTTGGCTCTACCCTGCCCAATATTGTTGATTTTGGTTTTGCATCTACCTATGTACTGATGATCAGCGCATTCAATATGGTCGGACGCTTCGTTTGGGCCAGCGCGTCAGATTATCTTGGTCGCCGCAATACCTATTGGGTCTTCTTTACTCTCGGTATTATTTTATATTGTTCAATTCCTTATACTGCACAACAGGTTAGCGTAAATCCTTCTGTTGTTTGGCTGGTCTATTTCTATGCTGCAACGATGATTATCTTCACCATGTACGGCGGCGGCTTCGCGACAATACCTGCTTATTTAGCAGATATCTTCGGCACCAAGTTTGTTGGCGGCATCCATGGCCGACTCCTTACTGCTTGGGCTAGCGCAGGTGTTTTTGGCCCGCTGGCCATTACCTCACTCCGGGAAATTTCAGTTAAGAATGCGATAAATGACCTAATCACCAAGATAAGCCCTGCTGAATTTCAGGCTACATTCGGTGCTGGTGTGGAGCAATTAGATCAACTGGTTGCTGCAAAAACGGTAACGATAAGTAAATTGATGGAGATAGCGCCGGCAGGAACGGTCGACCCAACATCAAGTCTCTACAACACCACGATGTATTTGATGGCGGTCATCTTATTTGTCGCGTTGATAGCCAATGCAACAATGCGACCGGTCAACCCAAAACACCACATGAAAGAATAGGCACCTTTGAAAATGCACTTTTTTCGCTATAGCAGCGTCAGTTCCATACTCGAAACCTCATGTATCGACTTATACATTGCGGTTCTGTGTGTGGTACTTCCTAGCTCTAACAAAAAAATCACTATTTTCAGAGGCACCTATTAGATAGGGAGAACATAAACATGTCATTTTCATTTAGTAACGCAACAGAAGTATTTATCTTTATCATCCTTTGCTCTGTCTACGTGTGTAGCATACTTTGGATATATGGTGATTCGGCCACGCGTGATATGGGGATAAAAGGGGCAATATTGCCGCTAATATTCGTTATCGCAGCCGCATTGGCACTCACAAAAGGCATGACCTGGGCTTTGTTAGCCTGGCCTATTGGTTATATCGCCTGGTTTGTCATTCGTCCAAAAACGGCACACACCATAGTCGAGTAATTAATTAGCACAACCAAGCTGCAATTCTTGGAATAATAAGCACCTTAGTCTATAATTCGCAGCCTGAAAATACGTCCTGAGGAGCGCTGCGACGACAGTTATTACTGTTGCCAGGCTCAGGCGTAGCTCTAAAAAAACCGCGCTCGCTTAATGTTTTAAAACTAAGCGAGATGGCGGCACTTCAAAGAAATCGTCAATCGCTATAACTATTGAATAGAATTAATAAGCGAAATGACGGATAAAACAGCACAAATTAAACAACTCATGGCAGAACGCATCCTCGTCTTGGATGGTGCTATGGGAACGATGATCCAGTCCTATAAACTGGAAGAAGAGGATTATCGTGGAGAACGATTTAGCGAACACCCCTGTGATGTAAAGGGGAATAATGATCTGCTATCACTGACTCGCCCCGATATCATAAAAGCGATTCATGGCGCCTATTTTGATGCCGGTGCCGATATTGTTGAAACAAATACCTTTAATTCGACGTCTATTGCGATGGCAGATTACCAGATGGAAGATCTGGTCTACGACCTCAATAAAGAAGGCGCTGCCCTCGCCCGTTCTGTTGCCGATGAATTCGAAGAAAAAACTGGTGGTCTGAAGTTTGTCGCTGGAGTCCTTGGCCCAACAAACCGCACCTGCTCGATATCTCCAGACGTAAATAACCCCGGTTATCGGAATGTCACCTATCAAGAACTGGTTGAGTCTTATACCGAGGCATTACGCGGGTTAATCGATGGTGGTGCAGATCTGATCCTGGTCGAGACCATTTTCGATACTCTGAATGCCAAGGCGGCATTATTTGCTATCGATCAGTATTACCAAGATCACGGCATTAATCGTCCAATTATGATCTCTGGGACGATTACGGATGCCTCAGGACGTACTCTGACAGGACAAACCACAGAGGCCTTTTGGAACTCAGTCAGACATTCGAGCCCACTCACAGTTGGATTAAATTGTGCCTTAGGTCCCAATGACTTACGTCAATATATTGAAGAACTTTCTAGCTTCTCGCAGTGCTATATTAGCGCTCATCCGAACGCTGGATTACCCAATGAATTCGGCGAATATGACCTTGATGCCGATCCGATGTCAGATCACATTAAGGAATGGGCCGAGTCAGGATTATTGAACATCGTCGGCGGTTGTTGCGGCACCTCTCCTGCCCATATAAAGGCCATGGCTAATGCAGTAATTGGCATTACGCCAAGACAATTACCTGATTTACCAATCTATCAAAGACTCAGTGGTCTGGAGCCCTTCAATATCACCCCACAGGTAAATTTCGTGAATGTGGGTGAACGTACCAACGTTGCCGGCTCGCCTAGATTCCTGAAATTGATCAAAGAAGATGAAGACCTGGATGCGGCACTTGAAGTCGCACGACAACAGGTCGAAAACGGTGCACAGATAATCGATATCTGTATGGACGAAGGCATGCTCGACTCCGAGCTGTTAATGGCTGAATTCCTGAAACTGATCGCATCTGAACCAGACATCTGCCGTGTCCCTATTATGATCGACTCATCCAAATGGACGGTCATCGAATCAGGACTACGCTGTGTCCAGGGAAAATGTGTCGTCAATTCGATCAGTCTGAAAGAAGGTGAAGAAAAATTTATTGAACACGCAAAACTAGTCAGACGTTACGGCGCTGCTGTTGTTGTCATGGCCTTTGATGAGTCAGGTCAGGCCGACACAACAGAACGTCGTTTTGATCTTTGCAAACGTTCTTATGACATATTGGTCGACAAAGTTGGTTTTGCTCCTGAAGACATCATCTTCGATCCAAACATCCTGACGGTCGCGACAGGGATGGAAGAACACAATAATTACGCGGTCTCTTTCTTTGAGGCAACACGTTTAATTAAAGAGCACTTGCCGCATGCATTAGTCAGTGGTGGGTTAAGTAATGTTTCATTTTCATTCCGAGGTAATAACCCGGTGCGTGAAGCAATGCATGCTTCTTTCCTCTATCACGGCATTCAGTCTGGCATGGACATGGCTATTGTTAATTCCGGACAACTCGGCATCTATGATGAAATCCCAAAAGATTTATTAGTCTACATAGAGGATGTGTTATTAAACCGACGAGACGACTCCACTGATCGTCTAGTTGAATTTTCTGAAACAGTTAAAGGCGGTGCAGCAAAAGAAAAGAAAGTTGATCTCGAATGGCGCAAGGGCACTGTCGGAGAACGACTCGCTCATGCATTAGTTAAAGGCATTGCCGATTACGTTGTAGAAGATACCGAAGAAGCGCGACAACAAGCAGAAAAACCAATACACGTCATCGAAGGGTCATTAATGGATGGCATGAATATCGTTGGCGATTTGTTTGGTGCCGGCAAGATGTTTTTGCCACAAGTTGTAAAGAGCGCACGCGTCATGAAAAAGGCAGTCGCCTATTTAATACCTTACATAGAAGCAGAAAAAGGTGATGGCGAAATACAAAGTAACGGCAAGATTATTATGGCCACCGTTAAAGGTGATGTGCACGACATTGGTAAAAATATTGTTGGTGTCGTGTTGCAATGTAACAACTTTGAAGTATTCGATCTAGGCGTCATGGTCTCCGCGCAAAAGATATTAGATGCGGCAAAAGAACATAATGCAGACATCATTGGCTTGAGCGGACTAATTACTCCATCGCTAGATGAAATGGTACACGTTGCTAAAGAAATGCAACGCCAAGAATTTAACTTGCCCTTAATGATTGGTGGCGCAACAACATCGCGTGCACATACCGCAGTAAAAATTGATTTGGGTTACGATCACCCTGTCGTGCATGTAAAAGATGCCTCGCGCGCGGTCGGTGTCTCGACCAAATTAATCAGCGCTGACATGAAAGCTGACTTTGTTAAAGAAATCAGCACAGAGTACGACACGGTACGTGAACGTCATGCGGGCAAACAACAAAAGATTAAATGGTTAAGCATTGAAGATGCACGCGAAAATCGCACACCTATTGATTGGAATGGCTATACGCCGACAAAACCGAAGCAACTAGGCGTTACAGTCTTTGACGATTACCCCTTAGATGAGTTAGCCGCAGGTATCGACTGGACGCCGTTCTTTATTGCATGGGAATTAGCAGGTAAATACCCAAGAATTTTAAGTGATGAAGTTGTTGGTGAAGAAGCAACCCGATTATTTAACGATGCGAAAGCTATGCTTGAAAAGATCGTCAATGAAAAATGGTTCTCCGCAAAAGGCGTATTCGGACTCTTCCCGGCGAATTCAATAGGTCATGATGATATTGATGTCTATGTCGATGATAATCGTGAAGGGTTATTAACAACTATTCATTCATTAAGACAACAAACACAAAAACCACCAGGTCAAGCCAACTTTGCACTGGCGGATTTTATTGCACCTAAAGAAACCGGTGTTGAAGATTACTTTGGTGCATTCGCAGTAGCTACTGGATTTGGTATGGAAGATAGAATCAAAGCCTTTGAAGCCGATCATGACGATTACAGTGCAATTATGCTCAAAGCACTAGCGGACCGTCTAGCCGAGGCCTTTGCAGAACGATTACATGTGCGCATAAGAAAAGAGTATTGGGGTTATGCATCAGAAGAAGTACTTAGTAATGAAGACCTAATTAACGAAGCATACCAAGGCATACGCCCTGCCCCCGGTTATCCTGCCTGTCCGGATCATACTGAGAAAGGCTTGCTTTGGGATTTGCTTGATGTTGAAGAAAATACAGGTATAGAAATAACCGAATCTTTTGCCATGTATCCTACGGCGGCAGTATCCGGTTGGTATTTTTCTCATCCAAATTCAAGATACTTCGGCTTGGGTAAGATTAATAAGGATCAAATTGAAGATTATTCTCATAGAAAAGGAATGGATTTAAAACAAATAGAAAGATGGCTTGCTCCTAACTTGGGCTATGATCCTGAGACTTAAAGAACATAGCACTCATAACGCCAGGACCGAGTGTTTAATTCTTTGGTAATAGCTCCTACATTACGCTATCACCTACATCCATGTAGGCGATTCATAGCCACCAAAATCAACTGTTATTGATTGACCAACAAAAAACAAACAGCATTTTAACTAAATATTGAGAACAAACTGTTTGAGAATCGTATTCTCATTAATATCCCGATATACTTATGTCTATGCAAAACGAAATGATCACAGTTTCAAATACAGAAAGCGAACAAACGATGGACGTGCTCGTATTTGATAAGCGAGCCAGTGTAATTATTGTGGTTATCGGTGAAGGTGTTCATAGTATGAAATGTGAACTCACGCCTACTAAGAACGAGCAGGCTTATGTTGGAAGTGTTCTAGGCAGAGAGATCATCTACCACTGTAGCCGCGAGCAAGTTCAGGCTGAGTTAGATGAGATTAATCCTGCCCTTAAAAAATCAAGAAAATTTAAATAACTAAAAGGATATAATATTTTCTTTAATTTTCTTGCACTCTTCTTCATCAAGATAAGCTCCCCCTAGGCTGTTTCTATACATCAAATCTTTAGCTTCTTTCCCAAAATGAGCATTCGGTTTATCAATCAACAAATGTCCTAATTCATGTGCCAATCGGTTTTCTGTTTCCCTTGCATCTTGCGTCAGAATAATCACGCGCCCTCTTCCTGCTGTTGTCCTGGGAAAATACTTTTCTGACAAGGCTGCGCCACCACGAATAGTCCAGTCGTTATTTTTTTCAACATCACCCCTACCTGTTGATGGGCTATTAGCTTTAGGTACGACGTAGACATCTAAACAATTATTGCCTTGTGTATGATAGTGCTGAATTAGATTCTTTAATTCGACCGATGTATTTTGAGCTTCTACGTCATTCCATAATGTTAAAACACCCTCTTGCCAACTACTCGCGCTGGCATCATCTATTTTCTGATATTTTCTAAGCATCGACTCAGCTCTCTTAACGATTTCATTTCTTTTTTCAACACCATAATATTCCAGCTTTTCATTGACTAGTTGAATTGATGCTTGAGTTTTTACGCGTAATATTCCTAATTCATGCAAGCTTGTACTATCTACCAATCTCTGCTGCTCGGCATCCATCGTAACGAGAGCCCTTTCAGCATTAACAATTGCAATGCCAGGAGACAAATCTAGCAATGAATAGTATTTAATATCTGGAGTCTGTTTAATTTTTGTAGCTATGGACTCTATTTCATTAAGATGTTCTTTTATTTTTCTATCTTGATAGTCTGATTGTTTTTCATTGAAAGCTTGATCAAGTGGCTGACTCAAGCGAAGCGCTTTTTCCCAAGTAACGTGCTTTATTATTTCTTGTGCAAATTTAAACTTAGGACAGTTTTGCGTTTTGTTTTTATCGAAAACTGATTGTGTTCTCGAGATTTGTTCATGCAGCAGAGATTTTTGTTGTTTAAACTGAGCGACTTCTGAAACATCAATGCTCTGTTTAGTGACAATGGTAAAATTGAAGCAGATATTATGTTGTGATTCCTCAGACATTACGATAGCTGAATGCCCAAATAGGCAGACAAATATAGCAAAATAACTGATTTTAGATATGACCGTGAAATTCATTGTTCATTATTAGTTTTTATTTGTTATTAAACATCTATATTTTAGCAATCATAAATGTGACTTTTCACTAAATGTTTAATCTTTAACAGATTACCGTCATAATTCATCCATGCAAATATTAGGAAAATTGAGTCAAACAGACTTCTTAAATACACATTGGCAGAAAAAGCCGCTGTTAATCAGGCAGGCATTCCCTGACATTACTTCCCCTATCTCACCAGAAGAACTTGCTGGTTTGGCTTGTGAGGAAGGCATTGAGTCTCGACTTATTCAAGAGCAAGGCACAGAAGGACCTTGGGAGCTACGATACGGTCCATTTGAGGAAGAGGATTTTACTTCACTCCCACCGACTCACTGGTCTTTGCTTGTTCAAGCGCTCGATCATCATCTCCCTGAGCTTAGCCAACTTTTGGATCAGTTTAACTTTATTCCTAATTGGCGTGTTGATGATGTGATGGTCAGTTTTGCGCCTGAAGGAGGAAGTGTTGGCCCGCATCTAGATAATTACGATGTCTTTTTATTGCAGGTACAGGGACTTCGTCATTGGCATATTAATGAGGGCGATTATTCAGAAGACGATTTTATTGAAGGTCTGGATTTAAAGATCCTCAGTGAGTTCGAATCACAACAGGATTGGATCTTAGAAGCCGGTGATATGCTCTATTTACCACCGGGTGTTGCCCACCATGGTATAGCGCTTGATAACTGCCTAACCTATTCCATTGGTTTTCGAGCTCCTTCTCAGAAAGAATTACTCAGCGCCTATACGGTTAGTTTCAATGAACACGCAAAAGATACCTTTTACACTGACCCTGATCTGAAACTACAAGATGCTTCAGGTGAGATTAAGCCTGAAGATATTCAGTCACTGCAAAATATGTTGCTATCTGCTATCTCTAATAAAACTGAGTTTGCTAATTGGTTTGGTCATTTTATAACCAACAACCTTGATGATCTTGAACCAGAATATGATCTGCTAGACGAGCCTGCTTTTAGAAAAACACTGAAGCAAGCTAGTCATTTAAACCGTTATGGTAATATTCGTTTCTCTTATATCAACAATAATGACACGGTAACGTTATTCTATTCAGGCCAATCAGTATTATTGTCAATTTCACAGCTCAACTTAATACAATACTTATGCAGCTCACACCGTCTTGATTGCTCTGAATTACATGGATTCAACGATAAGGTTCTGACCTCAGATCTGCTCTTTACATTATATAGTGCTGGCTGCTTTTATTTCGATGAGTGATGTGGAAGTACTACAAGTATCATGGCAAGGCATGGAGCCTCATTTACGAGATATACGTACCAAGGTTTTTATTGAAGAACAGAATGTCCCTGAAGATTTAGAGTGGGAAGAAGCCGATCATAATGCAGTGCACCTCTTGGTGAAAACGGCAGGACATTATGTCGCTACGGCTCGTCTTCTAAACACAGGTCAAATAGGCCGCATGGCTGTTCTAAAACCTTACCGTTTATTAGGCGTTGGTAGTGCGATGTTAGTAAAGCTCTTATCCATTGCAGAAAAAAATAATATGCAAAGTGTAATTCTGAATGCACAATTGGACGCAATGGCATTTTATAAAAAACAGGGTTTCAAGGTGGAAAGCGATGTTTTTGATGATGCGGGCATACCACATCGCAAAATGAGTAAGTCTTTAATTTAATTGATATGTATCGGTACTAATCCTTCGATATTCTGCAGGCAAGAACATTAAAGCATCCGCTTCAATTTTTATATCACGACAGCGTAATGGGGAATCACCTAATTCAAGCGCATCTTCAGAAACCCACTCTTCCTGGAATTTTTCAGCCTGACCTGCATCATAGCCTCTCAGATAATCATCGCGTCCAAACACTATCCATTTATTGTGCTTTGCTTCTTGGTAACCATGCCCAAACCCCTCCTGATATCCGGTTTGATAATCACTACAACCCGTAGCTAATAAGCAGAATATTAAGCCTATTTTAATTCTTGAATATATTAGCAATTCAATCCTGCTTTATTGGTTGTAATAATTTTTAACATTTCAGAAAACCAGCTCTTATAAAGACACAATCCTAGAGTACTATTTTTATTACTATTTAAACTTGAGCAAGTAATGTATCAGCGCTACTGGCATCACATGCGAGAATACTCTCCTCTACGTTGACAGTAGATACAACACCGTCATTAACAATCATTGAATAGCGCTCTGATCGAACGCCAAGCCCAAAGTCGGCAAGATCCAGATTAAGACCGACTGCATTAGTAAACGCTGCTGTTGGGTCGCAAAGCATTTTTATATTGTCGCCAACACCTTGCGCTTTTGCCCAGGCATCCATTACAAATGGGTCATTGATAGAAATACAAACTACAGCATCTACGCCTCTTTCAAGTAACGCATCAGCCACTTTCACAAAACCAGGCAAATGATCTGCAGAACAAACTGGCGTATATGCGCCGGGCAAACCAAATACTGCTACTTTTTTTCACTTAAAGATTTCATCACTCGTACTAGTACGTACATCAATCTCAGAATCCGGTCCCATCCACATAAATGAGCTTGCCGGGAGAGTATCTCCCACTTTAATTGTCATAATCAGTGCCTCTATATTTTCATAATCGGACTGACAGGATAGGAGTCGCATCAATAAATGTCTATCTATTTTGACTAAGTCTAAATCCGTAAATTTTCGAAAAATAAATTAATGTTGAATATCAGCTAACTCAAAGCACTAAATTAAATACTCACAACTCTGAAAAATATAGCATTACATGAATGTCTGCGTTCGTTCACTAGGCAGCTCGTCTTGTTCTACATTCAACAATAAATCGCGAACAAATATACCCAGCTTATGTCTGTCGATATCTTTAACTTCGTGCATATAAACGCCAATGACAATATTGTCATGTTCAAGATTACTGTTTTTCCATAAGACAGTCGCTTTTGCAGATATCTTCGTGTACTCATCTTCTTTAGGAAGATAGAGTTCTAGTTCAATATTACTGCCTACTGGAATATCTGACGAGACTCGTAAAGTAGCGCCACTAGTCGACAAATTAATCGTTTCTGCAGAAATATAATCATCAACCTCTTTTAAATGAATTCGACCTTTGAGATAGGCTGCTACTCTGGGGTCCCAACGCAGGTCTTTATTATCTAAACTATTCTGGCCTATTCCTTTTAAAGAGTGCTCCAAAGCAAAAGAGAATTCTCTGCATGAGTGATATCTGTCGCGTGACTTTTTTTCTAATGCTTTCAATATGGCTATTTGAAATTTTTCGGGCAATGTCGGAACATAATGCGATGGTGCAACGGGGTTCTCTTCAAGATGACTTTTTAATAGTTCAGATAAGGTTGCTGCTTTTGTAAAGGGATGATGGCCAGTAATCATTTTGTAGAGAATAACACCGAGAGAATAGATATCAGATCTGGCATCCATGTATGTACATTGAATCTGCTCCGGCGACATGTATGAAGGTGTGCCGTGGACATGATTCTCCCTCAGACTTTGATCTTCCAACATAGAGGCAATGCCAAAGTCCATGATAAGCGCTTCACCAGCAAATGAGATCCTGATATTGCCTGGCTTCAAATCAAGATGCACTATTCCTCTGCTATGAGCATAATCCATTCCCCATAATACTTGATGCATAATCTTCAGTGATTCATCTATTTTTAGTGGTTGTTTTTAGCGGCTTAACATCTGGTCTAGGTCTTCACCTATTACCAGCCGCATAACAATTAACACGGATTGTTCGTAATCCAAAACATCATAGATAGGAATAATATTGGAATGTTCTGCGCGGGCATGAATCCTTGCTTCACGAAGAATATATTCTTTTCCTCCACTTTGTTTGCTTAAGGCAGGTGTTGTTGCCTTTATAGCAACATTTCGAAAGAGTTTTTTATCAAGGGCTTTATAAACTTCACCAAAAGCACCAACTCCGATTAGTTCTTGAAATTCGTAACGGTCTATTGTTTTTCCTGTAAGCGTACCAGTTTTGTTCATGACATAAAGTTGCTTTCAAAATTAATATAATAATTATGTATCATCAATTTATCACTGTTCTACAGATAGAGATAATGAAAAAACAATATATAACAAATATTTATTGAAAGTCTTATTCGTTTATAACACTCACTTGCCATTATGATAAATACTATTATTATCGAGCAAATAATGATGTGCTGCATAATTTAAAGCAGAATCACATATAATGTCCTCAATATACTATTCACTAGGAAAGCATATATGAAATACGACAATATTCTTCAAACCATCGGAAATACCCCCCATATTCGTATCAACCATCTTTTTCGTAACGATATCGAGGTCTGGATGAAAACGGAAAGTTTTAATCCTTGCAGCAGTATTAAAGATCGAATTGCCATGGCGATGATTAATGATGCCGAAGATAAAGGACTCATTAATAAAGACACCGTAATCATTGAACCTACATCCGGGAATACGGGGATAGGTTTGGCATTGGTTGCTGCAGTAAAAGGTTACCGTTTAATACTGACTATGCCTGAATCTATGTCTATTGAAAGACGCAAATACATGCAAGCGCTAGGAGCAGAACTGGTATTAACGCCTAAAGAATTAGGCATGGGTGGCACGATTGCCAAGGCAAAAGAATTGCTTGCTGAAAACCCAAATGGGTGGATGCCGCAACAATTTGAAAACCCGGCAAATGCACAAGCTCATAGAGAAACGACCGCTCAGGAGATTTTGGCTGATTTCCCCGATGGGATAGATTACATGATTACTGGTGTAGGTACTGGCGGTCATATCACTGGATGCGCAGAGATATTAAAAGAAAATTTTTCAAATTTAAAAGTCTTTGCTGTTGAACCTGAAAAATCACCCGTCATTAGCGGTGGAGAAAAAGGATTGCATCGATTACAAGGTATCGGCGCTGGTTTTGTTCCCGATGTACTAAACGTTGAGATCCTTGATGGAACAATACAAGTCTCTGAAGAAGACTCTTTTGATATGGCACGTCGATGCACAAAGGAAGAAGGTATCTTTATTGGGATATCTTCTGGCGCAACATTAGCGGCTGTAAAACAAAAAGAAAATGATATAGCGGCAGATAGCCGTGTTTTGGTTTTTAGCTATGACTCTGGGGAACGTTATCTTTCTATAGAAGATTTATTCTAAAAGTTTCATATAATATTTAAAACGTGGATAACGAATCTCAGGTCGAATTTCAAATCAAAGATTTACACAAGTCTTTTGATGGGAATACGATTTTAAAAGGAATTGACCTGGAGCTCTATAGTGGAGAAATGATAGCTGTTGTTGGCAGTTCTGGTTGTGGTAAAACAGTGCTATTAAATTCAATATTAGGTCAGTATTCATTCGACAAAGGTTCTATCTCGATTTTAGATAGAACCCATGAGAATTGGAATTTGAAAAACCTTAATGATTTTAGTGCGCTTGATATTGATGACATTCATAGGCATTGGGGAGTAGTTTTTCAACGCAATGCCCTCTTCTCAGGTTCAGTTTATTTTAATATCGCATTGTGGTTAAAAGAAATTAAAGGATTGGAAGATGATCTCATAAAGTCAATTGCAGAAAGCGCATTAGCGTCAGTTGACCTACCTAATGATAAACAGTTTATGGAAAAAAGCAGCAATGCATTGTCAGGTGGAATGGCGAAACGACTTGCAATAGCACGGGCTATCTCAATGGACCCCTATGTTTTATTTTATGATGAACCAACTACAGGTCTTGATCCGGCCAGCTCTACCAACATTCATGAACTGATTTTTAATATTCATAACACCAATATGGAGGATGGATCGAAACGTACATCAATCATAATTACTCACGACAAAGATTTGCTCAGTCGCTTGCGACCAAGGACGATCATGCTACATCACGGTAAGGTTCATTTTGATGGGCCATTTGATGAATTTGAAAAATCACGTTCTGATGTAATTCGACCTTACTTTGAGATGATGCCCGTATTACATAAACAAATGAGCGAAGACAAAGAAGTTGATGCTAGCCTGTATAAAAGGAAAGGGTTATTAGTTGAATAATCATTACGATTAAAAGTAATAACTGACAACCAATATCGTTCGGCCAGCATTAATTGCACATCCCTGTGCAACCATAAACAATTAAAAGAACTCCTTACTTGTTCTTAGCGAACTTATCCAAGGTTCATCTATAGGCGCCATTTCCTTTTTTGGTTTTAGACACAAACCCATCGCCAAGCTATAAGCAAGCGTGGGATTATCTAGCTGATTTTTCCAAACGAATTGAACTGCTTGAAATGCACGATGTTTCTTACTATCCGCACCTGAAACGGCATTTATTGTCTCCAAGACTTTTTGGAGCACAACACCACGCTTATATGTATACGCTGCATAATAAGCGTCATTTGCGAATAATTCACAAGACTGTGTTGTGTAGTTTCTCATGGTGTAATCAATCCCTTGCCCTAGCGCGGGCGTGGCTATGAATATTGACCAAACTAATAAATTGGCAATTCTATTTATATGTTTCATTTTACTATCTCACTATTTATGAGCCTCCTGTTGTGTTTAGGTTACGACGTACTACCACTCTGTTTCCGTTTAACAGTCGCTGTTCTGCATCTATCCGCCTGCGATATACAGTTCATCCTGAACATAAAAAAAGGCCGGAGGTTTATCACCTGCGGCCTTTTAAGAACTACTTAAACTTAAACTATTAGATCAAATTATTAATCCACAGACACACAGAGGCATAAAGCTGTCGCACATCACTGTGCGATGCCAAATAAAATACTGTTTTGTCAGAGTCATTGTTTTCATGTGGATAAGATGGTCTGCCTCATTTCAATAGTTGTCAAGCCTTAGTGTGATATAAGTTTGTATAAGTTCATCTTGATTTACGATCTGAATTTAAAATTCATGACTCTGTCTCTGCTTTCTTTCTATTTTTATTTTCATTTTGAGCCACTCCATATTTCCCCCACAGCTCTTTAGCAAGATCATGGCCTTGTTTTCGCTCATCAACAGTCATATATTCTTCAATTTCATCACGTAATTTCTCAGCCTGTTTATAGCCTCCAGCGGCAACTATGCCTACCCAGGCATAGGCTTGAACAAAGTCTTGCTCGGTTTTAATCCCGGCATAATATATTTTTCCCAAATAATACTGAGCCATTATGTTTTTCTTTTGTGCGGCCTCTAGAAACCATGCCATAGCTTCTGAGTTATTTTGTGGGATACCCAAACCATCTTGGTACATATTAAGTAGGTTTTTTTGAGAATTTAATATGCCTTGAGCTGCAGCTTTTCGGTACCATTCTATTGCTGCATTGTAATCTTGCTCTATGCCAAGACCATTTTCATGCATAACACCCAGATCATGTTGAGCACTGGCCGTCCCTTTCTCTGCTGCCTTACGATACCATTTAGCCGCTTCTTTATAATCTTGCTTAACGCCAATACCATCATGAAACATATAACCTAAATTTGCTTCGGCTTCAGCATTACCCTGTACAGCGGCATTACGTGCCCACTTTAATGCAAGCCAATAATCACGTTTAACACCGAGGCCTGCGATATAAAGTTGAGCTAACCTTATTTGTGACTCTGCTACACCATCATCTGCAGCCTTCTTGTACCAGTTAGCTGCTTGATTGTAATCTCGTTCAACGCCCAAACCCCTTTCATATATCTGACCAATATAGTTCTGCGCCATGTTATTACCCGTTTCGGCTAGAGGCGTTAATTTTTTAAGTGCATCTTCATATTCATGAGCATTAAATGCTTCAATTGCTCTATCAAAGTCTGATTGTCCACAGGCCGACAAAACCAGAATAAATAATATTAAAATATATTTTTTCATGTGATTATGACGGCAATAAATGCTGCCATTAAAAGATAATATACTGTTGGAATAATGGTTTTACGTATTAAGTTCCCTTCTTGCCCAGAAAGACCACATGTCGCTGATGCAGCAACAATATTATGAATACAGATCATGTTTCCCGCCGCACCGCCTATAGCTTGCAAAGCTACGATCAGTGTCGGCGATAAACCTGTTTTAATTCCGACACCAAATTGGAATAAAGAAAAAGTAAGGTTACTAATAGTGTTACTGCCAGCAATAAATGCACCTAATGCACCTATTGGAGCAGAAAATATTGGCCATGTTTGACCCGATAATGTGGCTATTGTTTGTGCTAATTCAATTGGCATGCTGGCAAGTCCAGCAGAATTTATGTCCGACTGAATAAAGATACGAACCATAGGGACAGCAAATATTAAGACTACTGCTGCATTTTTAAATGATCTTGTAGTGCTTTTTACAGCAGCAAAAACCTCAGATTTTGACATTCGATACAATGGAAGACAAATAAGTGCAACGAGAATAAAAATACTGCCAGGTAGATACAGAATATTAATTGAAGCATTGATACCTGTATTCAGGATTGACGGTATTGATAATTTAAACCCTGCTAAAAATGACTTAAAAGGCAGTTCTGGTAATCGCGTAATGACTAACAATAATCCGATAAGAGCATAAGGCAAACATGCTTTCCATATGGGTATTATTTTTTTATCCCCATGGGCTTCATGAACGGGCTCTGATGCCTTCCAATTGGCCAACCAATCTTTCTCTTCGGGAAATTGCCATATTTTATCAGGCTGAAACAATCCATGCTTCGCTGCTATTGTCGTTGCAATTAACGCGATAAGCCCGCCAATTAGTGATGGGAATTCTGGCCCGAGTACATTTGCAAACACGGCATAAGGGATAACAAAGGCTAAACCAGCGAACAGGGCAAATCGCCAAACTTCAAATCCCTCGCGCCAACTACGGTTAGCGCCAAAAAAACGGGTTAATAGCGTGACAACAAATAAAGGTATAACAAAACCAATGACAGCATGAATTAATGCCACCTGCCCACCAATTAAAAAAACAAGTTCATCTAGTGAGCCAATTTGGTCTTGTGTTGCTATATATGTATCAACAATGGCTTGTCCTGCCAAACCATCGTGTACGCCAATTAATATAGGAGTCCCGGCTGCACCAAAAGATACCGGGGTGCTTTGTATAATTAAGGCGCACATTACTGCTGCCAAGGGAGGAAAGCCCATTACGACTAATAATGGTCCTGCAACAGCAGCAGGTGTACCGAAGCCCGATGCGCCTTCAATAAAAGCACCAAAGGCCCATGCAATAATTATCACTTGTATTCTTGGGTCGGGAGATATCTGAGTGAAGGCATTCCTGATTACCGTAACAGCGCCAGAATGTACTAATACAAACAGCAACAATAAAGCGCCGAGGACAATATAAAGTACCTTGCCAGCTATAATTAAGCCTTCAATGCTAGCTGCAGCTACCGTTATTAGATCGACTTGCCAATAAAATATTGCCAATAAAATAGTAATTATGAGACCAACAGGCATGGTTCGTTTTGCCGGCCATTGCCAAATAACCAGCAATAAAAAAACAACAGCAAGTGGGATAATAGCAATTAATGCAGACATTGGGAGATTGTACAATTAAACCGAATATTTTTCTGAACTTATCAATGATGCTCTGCGGAAGCATCACCTAAGGCTAATCCTACATATTAGCACCATCAGTTAACAGCAAAATAGATAATATATAGCGCCACAATATTTAAAATTATCGATAAAATTGTTTTGCGGGGGATATTGTTTTTGTCGTAGCATTGACCGGGACTGGAGCTTGCTCTTTAGTATTTTCATTAGCTGAATTGAGAGCTTTATTTTTTAGCTGATCTGCTTCTACAAATTTAGCTGCTAACTCATCTTCAATATTTTCAGAATAAAGCCGGCAATACATTTCACCAATAGACTTTAACGATTTCCGGAAAATTAGTTTACAGCGACATGAATTGAAGTATTGAATGTCGACTTGAGACTGTTCTCAACCACAAACCTAAAGGTAATGGCCTTGCCACACAGAACAATAACGCCATCATAGTCTGGATAACTTCTTAAATGATGTTAAGAATATTCTCACAAATTAGCTGATTTTATTTTCTCCTTCATTTGCAATGCAGCAATTGCATAACCACCATCAGCCGCATCTACGAAATGAAAATGCTCGCCACAACGATTATCTATCATACAAGTCATCAAAGCAGAATTTGAAAAATGAATGCCGTAAACGCATTGCTTTTTCAAATATTTTTCATTGAGATAAGCTTCTAATTCCTCTCGCTGCTTTTGTGTGCCAGAGATGACTTGACGTAAGACGCCGTCAAATTTTTTAAAATCGGTATTTTTCACCAAGTCGATTTTATATGTTCCCCAGGGGGTTCCTGTGACGTTCAAGTTAAACGTCATGAATATCCAGCCTAAGATATTTTGCGCGTAGAGTTTTACCCAATACTTTAATACAGTCCAAGCATTTTCATTGCATGTCCTGACACGGACTTCATTTGTTAATTTATCTGTATCAGCTGTCAAACTTAGACCAGTTTCATAAACAGGGCGACACTCATCATCAGTTCCGTATATTTGTTGCACCCTGCTGATAATCTCATTATATATTATAGATTCTTCTTCAATTGAAGGCGCCAACACCTTAACTATCAGTGCAATTGTTTCGCCATGTTTGCTTGGTATATTATCCCACCGACACTCAAGACCTGAATAGTCAGTACTCGTCTCTTCAATATTATCTTCGTAGCGATATTGTTGACCTTTCAGCTTATCTTTCAGCAGACTTTCCGCATACTCTATTCCCCCTCCAGCGAATGCGGCTTGATTATAGTATTCAGACATTCTATAGCGCGCGACAAAGACCTCATGCCCGGCATTTCTCACAACGTCTATCGGGACAATACCAATTCTTAGTTTAAGATCGAATTGTTTTTCTGCCATAAATTTTGTTGCAACTAATGCTTTCTTTGCTTGCCCGACTAGATCCGCAGGAATACAGAGTGATGCGCCATCACCACCAAACATCGAAGGCAGAAGAATGGATGGGGAAATATTTCTGATAGCAGTAATAACAGACACCCCGACGATGTTAACGGCTTTATATTTTCCTGATTTGATAGCGCCGGTTGAATTTTGGATGTCTGCAGCTACAATGAACCAGTCATCAGGTAATTTTGAATACTTGGACAAATCTGAAACAACTGAAAAATCAGCGTGTATGGGAAGTTTTGAGTAATAATTATCTGACAACATATTAAACAATTATTATGAGTTGTAGTTTCAAATAGCGTTATTGCTAATATCTACTCAAATAGCCTGATAAGCATAAATTCATAAGGCAAACTCATCAAGCTGTTGATATGGATCAAACACCTTATTTATATCACTTTTATACTTAAAAACTGCGACTATTATAATATCAGGCTTACTCATCTTAAATAAGCAAATATAAAATTTAATTCACCATAAACATGCCTACTTTAAAATACATCCGCTTTGGTTCTTTTGTCCGCGAGATAACAATGCGTCAAGAAGAGGTTAGCTATAATGATTTAGCGCCAGAGATCAAACAGGATCAATATGGAAACGATTTAGTCTATCAACCTGGCAAGCTCAAATTACGTTCGATTGATATATATCGACTGGTGCAACCTTATTTCAAGGTACGATTAATCGATCAAATCAAGGCTGTATTGCCACTGGCCATTTATCTGATTTTATTTCAACTGCTGATACTACGTCAGAATGTTACAGATTCATGGATTATTACAGCAGGTTTAATGTCCGTAATTTTTGGGCTTATGTTTTTTATTGAAGGTTTAAAAGTGGGGCTCATGCCTTTTGGTGAAACAATTGGCAATATCTTGCCATCAAAGGCAAAACTACCAACTGTATTGTTCATTGCCTTTTTGCTTGGCATTGGTGTCACCTTCGCTGAACCTGCTATTGGTGCACTAAAGACAGCTGGCGCGATAGTCAATGTTGAACGAGCACCCTATTTATATTCTTTATTAAATTCATGGTCAGGCGTGCTGGTGTTAATGGTTGGCATGGGTGTTGGACTTGCGGCAGTTTTGGGAACACTTCGATTTATATATGGCTGGAGTTTGAAACCTCTTATCTACATGTCATTAATACCGACTATTGGATTAACCCTATATATTATGACTGACAGTGAACTCAGTAAAATACTGGGCCTAGCATGGGATTGTGGAGCGGTAACAACTGGACCAGTCACGGTACCTCTGGTGCTTTCACTCGGAATTGGTATTGCCACAGCCGCTGGCAAAGGCCGATCATCGTTATCCGGGTTTGGTATTGTCACTCTCGCATCATTATTTCCTATCATTGCCGTTCAAATTCTGGCTATTTTTGTTTCTTTTACAGAAACACCCGAAATGATTATTAGTGAAGCTGCCTCTATCAGTAATTTATCAAGCACCTTAAGTTGGCACGAAACAACACCTTACGTTGAATTACTATCAGGTATCCGTGCAATTGTTCCATTAGTAATATTTTTAATGTTTATACTTCTTTATATACTTAAAGAAAAAATCAAACATCCAGGCACCATTGCTTATGGAATTTCCCTATCTGTAATAGGTATGATTATCTTTAATGTTGGCCTGAGTTATGGCCTGTCCAAACTAGGAGGTCAATCTGGCGGTCTGGTACCTGGTGCTTTCACACAGATCGAGCTTATCAGCGAATCACCTTTATATAACTTTGCATTAGGTATGACGATTGCACTTGCTTTTGCATGGATACTCGGTTTTGGCGCAACGCTGGCCGAGCCGGCATTAAACGCATTGGGCACGACCGTTGAAAACCTGACTAATGGCGCTTTTAGAAAAAAGTTATTAATGCACGCTGTTTCGTTTGGTGTTGGCTGTGGCATAGCAATAGGTATCTTTAAAATTATATTCTCCATTCCGATTGCCTACATTATTATCCCTGGTTATTTAGTTGCTATCGTTTTGACATACTTCTCAACTGAAGAGTTTGTCAATATTGCCTGGGACAGTGCTGGCGTTACAACAGGCCCGGTAACTGTACCATTAGTGTTAGCGATGGGATTAGGCTTTGGTGAAGCAGTTGGCGCGATAGAAGGCTTTGGTATTTTATCTATGGCATCAATTGGTCCAATCATTTCAGTTATGGCTACTGGCTTATGGATACAATGGAAAGTTAACAAGCGCCGCGAACGTGAAGATGAATTAGTTGAATCTCTTGAAGGAGTTGACTCATGAGTAAACGCAATATCGTTGTTTTAACCGATGTAGCATTGATAACGTGCATTATTCAAAAAGGATCCGCCGACACTATAGTGAAGGCTGCCCAGGATGCTGGTGCCCAAGGTGCAACTGTATTTTATGCAAGAGGTAGTGGCGTTAGAGAAAGACTTGGTGTGTTCGGAATTGCTGTTGAAGTTGAAAAAGAAATTATTAATATTGTTGTTGCTACTGATCAAATTGATCGTATATTTGAAAAAATATATCTGGCGGGAAATCTTGATACGCCAGGCATGGGCTTCATGTATGTTACTCCTTTAGAAAAGGCCGCTACTTACATACCTGCAGAAATTGCTGACAAACTCGCTACGGAAGCTTAAGTGCCTAACAAACCAGAAAATCTGGAAACCATGGGAAAGATTAAGTTATCTAACGACAAGTTAATCACCTGCATCTTACCAAAAGGTTTGGCTTCGCCAATTTTGAAAAAATTAAAAACTGAAAAAGGCATTATCAGGGCTCATCTTAAATCGGCTCGTGGTATGGGGAAAATTACCCCTCTGGCCTATCGTGGCGCTGGCGAACAAGCGGAAAAAGACATGTTAAATATTGTTGTCAATCAAGATGAAGCAGACGATATATTTTTCTATATCTATGAAGAAGCAGATATAGACAGACCGCACGGCGGCATTATATACATGCGTCAACTGGGTCCATCAACGCCCTTTACACTTCCAGATCTACCTGATGAAGAATAAAGCCGGCAAAGTTAAATTCTAACACACCGAAAAATAACACCAGCATGAGGATCATTTAAAGGAGTGCCGCCAAAATAGATAGTGCCATGATCAGCAAGCAATTCTTCTTCTCTATGTAATCTAATATTACGCCCATTCGCAAAATAGACAGCTGTTCCGTTTGTACTATTGTCCTGAAGATGAAAAACACCATGACGGAAGGTGATTTCAGCATGTGACTTTGATGTGAATTTCCCATCTACACAAAGATCATTCGTCTCCCCACGACCAACCAGACAATGAGTGTGCGCTGAATCGAGGCGAATCTGTTTTCCTCCGTAATCCAACAAAAGTGCTGTATGAGTGGCATCTTCTTCAGTAGACGGTAACCTACCAATTCTTGTTACCTCTTCCTCTTCTTCCCATGGAAGGCCATAAACCTTTAGCTCACCATCCCAGGCATCGGCTTCTACAGAATTAATGAATCGCGCGTTATATTTAAGTTCTTCCGGTAATGCATCAATACTTTGGCTACTGGTAAGAATTTCATCTTTTTTTGCAAGGTTGATAATCTGCTGGGCGATAATCGGTGCTTCACCTATGAGCTCCTTGCCTCTATACCGCACCGCGCCATAATGCCAGCCTATTTTGACATGCACTTCGCCGATACTAAATCTTCCTTGCTCACTAGCTGACTGAAGTGCTTCATGCATAGCTATTGCTGCCATAGCGGCTTTGACAGGGTTTGGGAATTTACACATGGCCTCATCGCCAATAGTTTTAACGACGCTACCTTCTAAGCTAGAGGCTACGTCTGATAATATAGAGATACAAGTTTCTATATTTTGACGTGCTATTGCATCACCATGTGTTTCATAAATATGCGTACTTCCTGAAACATCCGCATACAATATCGCTAGTTTCTGTATTGTGTCATCCGACATAACAACACCTTCCTCTTAATTATCATGCTCAAAGATTAGCAATAAACGAATTTTGATTTATTGATTCATATCAACATAGACATGGAAAAAACAGATGCTATTATTTTTTATAATTGCCATTCGCTTAATTTTTTTGCTTCTACTGTATCCGGATATTGGTTTCGTAATAATAAGGCATAGCTAGATACATCATCTTCAAAGTTGAGTTCTTTACAGATTTGAATGCCTAACCATAAGCTCTTTGGACTATGCCTTGCATTATCTTGATATCGTTCAAAATATTGATACGCTAACTCGTATTCATTTCTATTATAAGAAATATCAGCCATTTTGATTAAGGCATATGAAAAACGCGGGTTTTTACTTAACGCTTTTTTAAAGTACTCCTCACCTATTTGTGGTTTATTATCATAGACACATAAACCCGCATTAGTTAGTGCAATTTCAGGCGTGTCATATAAAAGATTATTTGCAGCATTTAAAAATTGCGTCTCGGCTTCATCAAGTCGACCGCTATTACATAACAACAAGCCATAGTTATTGTGTGTGGATGAATCCGACGAGTCTAATGACAAGGATTTTTTAAAGTTTTTTTCTGATTCAACAGGTTCTCCCAGGCGTTGATAAAGCAAACCCAGAACATTATATGTTGGAGCATAATCAGGCTTGGCCGAAAGTGAACGTTCCAACCTAGTCAGTGCATTTTCATATGAACCCTGCTGCATGTATTCAACTCCAAGATTCATATTAGCAATAGCCACTTCCAGGGCTTGATCTTTACTTATTTTTTTTGGATTATTTAAATCTCTTTCAGCAGAATTGTACGCTGCATTATTAATGGTCTGACCAACAGCACCAACCAATGCCATTGGTCCGCAGCCTGAAATAAGTAACGTTGCTAATACTGTAATTAGAATACTCAAGTATTTCATGTCTTATAGTATAAAACCAATTAGTATAAAATATATGAACACATCGTAAGCGTATTATTAAACAATAGAAACACCATCAATAGATTAATGTGATTAAAATTGTATTAAAAATACTCCTGATTTCATCCATATCAATTGGCATTGGCTTATATGCTAACTACCTCATGACTGGCGATTTGCCAAATTTAGTTTTACACAAATCTAACATGCCTGTCCCAGGTCTTTCCAAGATATCTGAATCAGTGACAAAACTGTTCGATTTTAGTGGAGAAGGGTCATCTGATTCAAAATATTTATATAAATGGCGTAACGCGAAAGGCATCATTCACTATACAAGTGAAAAACCTGCCGCTGATATTGAAGTTGAAACAATTGAATTGAGCAGAGATACGAATATCGTTCCGGCTGTTTCTGAAGCAAGCATAAAGCAGAATGATTCGCATAAACCATCACCAGAAACACGCAATTTAGATGTCTCAGCAGTAAATCACTACTCGCCACAGGGTATTGAGCAACTTTTTGATCAAGCAAATAACGTTAAAGATATAGTCAATGAACACTATGAACAACAAAACTCATCATCAAAACAGCAATAAAACATCATTTTGATCGTCTGAAAGTTGTGCGAAGCTCATTTGGACACACCATTTTATGGTTCTGGTTTTTGCTTAAATTTACAATACAGAATTCGATATCAAATGCATCGAGATATTATTCTTCGCCCGCTCTAATTGAAAAAGTCAGTTTCTATAAATAAACAGGTCTGATGCTTCGCATTAAACTCATCATAGTCACCCATCACTTAAATTTACACATTTTTCCAGGCCTTGATCCAGATCAAGGCATTTAAAAAAAATAGACGTAATCTTACGTGCATTGTCAATTCACTTGGGTTAAGCATTGAAACAATCCATCATTTTTAATAAAGAATTAATTAATCGATATAATCAGTTAGGACCTAGATATACATCCTATCCTGGTGCAAGCCAATTCAATGAAGAGTTTGGAATCAAGGATTATTATCAGGTTGTTAAAGATTCTAATGAAGATTTATTACCCAAACCGTTATCAATATACATACACTTGCCTTTTTGTAATACGGTCTGTTTTTATTGTGCCTGTAATAAAATTATAACTGCAAATCGCAGTCGCACTATCCCTTACCTAGAAGATCTTCATAAAGAAATCAATCTACAAGGCCCTCTTTTTGATAATGATCGAATCGTAGACCAGCTTCATTGGGGAGGTGGAACACCGACTTTTATATCACATGGCCAAATGTCTGATTTGATGTGTGTGATAAAGAAGAATTTTACTTTACTCGATGATGACACAGGCGAATATTCTATTGAAATCGACCCGAGAGAAGTAAAAACAGAAACAATACATCTGTTAAGAAACCTCGGTTTTAATAGAATGAGTATTGGCGTGCAGGATTTTGACCCTCAGGTACAAAACGCAGTAAATCGAAATCAGTCCTATGAGCAAACAAGCAATGTTTTTAATGAAGCTAGAAAGCTTGGGTTTCATTCAATCAACATAGACTTGATATACGGACTGCCAAAACAAACACCGCGTACTTTTTGCAACACCATCAACAAAATCATTGAAATGAGACCTGATCGTATTGCAGTATATAATTACGCTCATCTTCCCCATTTATTTAAAACACAGCGACAAATAAAAGATGAAGACCTGCCAGGTCCTGGTGAAAAGCTTGAGATACTTGGTGAAACAATCCAATCACTACAAGACGCAGGCTATGTTTATATCGGCATGGATCATTTTGCAAAGCCTGATGATGAATTAGCTATTGCACAACGTAAAGGAAATTTATATCGAAACTTTCAAGGGTACTCTACTAATGCTAGCTGTGATGTCATTGGATTTGGTATTACTGCTATTAGTAAAATAAGCAATTCATACTCACAAAATATTCGTACGTTAGAGGAATATCATAGTGCCTTAGAAAAAAATATAACACCCCTGCTTCGCGGATATAAATTAAATGATGATGATGAGCTTAGAAGAGAAGTGATTTCAAAATTAATTTGTCACTTTCAGATCGAGTTTCGTGAGATTGAAGATTTGTTCAACATAGATTTTTCTGATTATTTCTCAAAAGAAATAAATATATTAGCTGATATGCAAAGAGATGAATTATTAATAATAAACGAAGACGCAATTGAAATATTACCTGCAGGCAGGTTTTTGATAAGAAATATCTGTTCTGTTTTTGACATTTACCTAGACAGAGAAAAAAGCAATAACAACTTCTCTAAAATGATCTAGGACCATTAGCCGAAGAAATAAACATATGCTTACCATTCCAAATATCAATAAAGAGCAAATCGAACAATTTAAAAAAGATGGCTTTCTAATAATTGAAAATGGTTTTAATCAAAAAGAAACTACTTTGATTGAATCCTGGGCAACAGAACTCGCCAACATGCCTGAACGGTCTGGCACTCATTGGGTATACCATGAAAAGAGCAAGATTGACCCAGAGATAGAACTCATCAATCGCATAGAAAATATTTCTCCATTCCATCAAGGCTTTGCTGAATTAAGTAATGTGCTTAAACATCCTATGGCACAATTATTTGATGAAGAGGCCGCTCTTTTTAAAGAAAAAATTAATTTTAAAATGCCAGGCGGTGATGGATTTAAACCACATCAGGACTCACAGGCTGGCTGGCAAGATTATGCCGATTATTTTATTAGTGTGTTAGTTTGCATAGATGATGCAACTATAGAAAATGGTTGTTTGCAGATGGTCTCAGGATTTCAAGACCAAGGATTGTATCGAGAATGGGAGCCTCTTACCGATCAAGACATGGAAGATATGGAATTCGTACACTACCCCACTAAGCCCGGGGATATTGTTTTTTTTGATTGCTATACACCTCATGCATCTGAACCGAACTTAACGAACTCAACACGGCGTCTATATTTTGCAACGTATAATAAGTTATCTGAAGGCGAGCATTTAAAGACGTACTATGACGATAAATATAAAAATTTCCCACCTGACATTGATCGTGAAACTGGCAAGGAATATGTATTTCGAGTTTAGTTTAATTAATCACTATAGTTATATATTCAGCTAAAAGCGCAAAATTAAGCCCTTGCGTCAAAACCATTCCAGGGACTATTCATTTTCTCTGGTAATAAAAGTCAGGAGACAACTGATAAAACTTATAATAAATAGTAACGATCGGTTTTTATCGAGTTTATTCCCAGATAAACCTCGAGACTTGCCTTTCCGTTTAAGCATACGCGTCTTAAGCCGCGCACTGCATATTCTCGCTGCCGGCGTTTTGCTAGGCGGACATATATTCAATCAAACAGAAGCCATTTTAGAACCTTGGTTATGGACTACAGTGGCCACAGGCATCATCATCCTAATAACTGATCTCCATTCAAGTTTAGCCATATTGTTTGAAGTTAGAGGTATGGCAATATTATTTAAAATAATTTTATTACTATTAATACCCCTGTTTTGGGAAGAACGTATCAGTCTTTTGGTTTGCGTATTGCTTATAGGAGCCATTAGCAGCCATTTACCAAAACGATACCGCCATAAATCATTTATCATCATTGAGCATAATCGTTAAAGCAAAAAAACCTATCTAGGCATCAATTACGCAGAAATATTATCGCTCTATTAGATAAAGAAAAAAAATTTAAGGACTAAGAGTACACCATGTAAGAGTGTGAAATCGTGAATACATAGATAACTAGTAATAGTCACCAAGTACTCATGTTTCATATGATTTGTTCAAGCATAAGATTAATAAAAAAGGGACTGATTACCATATCAGTCGCTTTCTATTTTTATGAAAGCTACGTTTCAGAAGCTTTCAAACACCTTTTCCATCTAGTTCTAAAGTAGATCAAAACGGTCGAGATTCATTACCTTAGTCCAGGCAGCAGCAAAGTCTTGCACAAACTTTTTATCTGCGTCGTCAGATGCATAGACTTCCGCCAAGGCACGTAGCTCGGAGTTAGATCCAAAGATAAGGTCAACCGGTGTTGCCGTCCATCTCAGCTTGCCTGTCGCACGATCTTTGCCTTCGTAGATACCTTCTGACTTGGACTTCGTCCACACAGTAGACATATCAAGCAGGTTAACGAAGAAATCGTTGCTTAAGGTACCCGCTTTGTCTGTGAATACACCCTGTTTGGTTTGTCCGGTATTGGCATTCAATACACGCATGCCGCCAACCAGTACCGTCATTTCCGGTGCCGTCAGGGTCAACAGGTCCGCTTTTTCAACCAACATATCTGCTGGTGAACCGTAGCTCATGCCAGTGTGGTAATTACGGAAACCGTCTGCATTAGGTTCCAGCCATGCAAAAGATTTCACGTCGGTTTGTTCTTGTGACGCATCGGTACGGCCGGGTTTGAATGGAATTTCAAGGCTGTGACCAGCCTTCTTCGCTGCTTGTTCTACAGCAGCATTTCCACCGACAACAATCACGTCAGCCAGAGAGACTTTCTTTCCACCAGACAACGATTTGTTGAAGTCCTGTTGAACCTTTTTCAGAGTATTTAACGACTTGGCCAGTTCTTTAGGATTATTGACTGCCCAATCCTTCTGCGGTGCGAGACGAACACGTGCACCATTGGCACCACCGCGCATATCAGAACCACGGAAGGTCGAAGCTGAGGCCCAGGCGGTTCTAACCAATTCAGGAATGCTTAGACCCGACTTAAGAATCAGGGACTCCAGTATTTCGGCGTCATCATGACTGATTAACTTGTGATCGACAGCCGGTACCGGGTCTTGCCAAATTAGAACTTCCGCTGGAACTTCTGAACCGACATAACGCGCACGAGGGCCCAGGTCACGATGTGTCAGTTTGAACCACGCCTTACCAAAAGCAAGATCAAATGCTTTCGGGTTTTTCAGAAATCGCTCGGTAATCTTGCGAAAACCCGGATCTTTTTTCAATGCCATATCGGTTGTGAACATGATCGGTGCATGTCGTTTACCCTCGATATGGGCATCCGGTACCAAGCTTGCCGCTGATTCATCCGTTGGAATCCATTGCGTTGCACCAGCAGGGCTCTTTGTTTGTTTCCACTCAAATCTCATCAGATTATCGAGGTATAGAATAGACCACGCGGTTGGTGTCGAGGTCCAGGCGCCTTCCAGACCACTGGTCATAGTGTCTTCAGCATTGCCTTTACCACACTTGTTCTTCCAACCGAAACCTTGTTCTTCGACAGCAGCAGCAGCAGGCTCGGGACCGACACAATCACCGGTCTTGGCACCATGCGCCTTACCTAAGGTGTGTCCACCTGCGACCAATGCCACTATTTCTTCATCGTTCATCGCCATGCGGCCAAACGATAGGCGCATATGTTCAGCGGCAGCGAGTGGATCGTGACTGCCGCCAGGACCTTCCGGATTGACATAGATCAAACCCATCTGCACGGCAGCCAGCGGTGATTCCATTTTTTTATCTTTGAAACGCTTATCGGCAGCAAGCCATTTTCTTTCTGCACCCCAGTACACCAGGTCTGCTTCCCAATCGTCTGCACGGCCACCGGCAAAGCCAAAAGTTTCAAAACCCATGGATTCCAGCGCGACATTACCCGCTAGAATTATCAGATCACCCCAGGAAACATTGCGACCGTATTTTTGTTTGATCGGCCACAATAATCGACGTGCTTTATCAAGGTTGGCATTATCAGGCCAGCTGTTCTGTGGTTCGAGACGTGTCTGTCCTCCATCAGCGCCACCACGACCATCCATCGTGCGGTAGGTACCAGAAGCGTGCCACGCTGAACGGATCATTAAACCACCATAGTGACCCCAATCAGCAGGCCACCAGTCTTGAGATGTGGTCAATGTTTTTTCAATATCATTCTTAAGTTCCTTTAGATCGACACTTTCGAATGCCTTGGCGTAGTCAAACTCGTCACCATAAGGGTTAGACGCAGGATCATGCGCACGTAGTTGATCAAGGTTGAGTTTTTCCGGCCACCAATCTTGATTTGTCATTCCATTTTCTTGAGCCGTCGCAAGATTGATGGAAAATACCGTTGATAATCCGAGAATAAGTACGGCAATTCCAATCATTGTCATTAGATTTATTGTATTTTTAAGCATATTTACCTCCTCATAATTAATTTGTAATCGTGAGTTAGCAGAAAACATACTAACAATTAGAATGAGTCTAATTCTTAATTGATATTGTGCTAATAGCTATTATTAGTCTTGATTTTAAGATTGTAGTATCCAAAATTGCTGTAGTTAATTTACGTGGTCTCCTAGATGATTTGGTTGAATGCAAACATAAATATGGTTCATATAAACCAGATTCAGTTTGCCCATACAAACATGTATGAGTAAAAAAGAGTCTAACGCTATTAAGACTTTGACCTGTTCTGGTTTAAGGGTTCTATTAACTAATTTAGGGGGAGAATGTAATTCTTTTCTTTATAAATTTGGGGATACAACTAAATGGCGGCAAGTTAAATTAGAATTGTGCTAGTCAGTTATGTGTTTTAAACAAGTAAACTCACTTTGTAATTGGGAAAGGTGACAATATAAGATTCTTACCTGGATATATATCCTAAATTATTTAATTTATTTTACATTTTAAAAAAAACGCATTAATACTTCCAAACAATATAACGATATTGATCTCACTAACTGGTAATGTATTCTACAAAGGATTTTTCTAACAACTTTTATATACCTTTAAAATACATCTTATGTTCTCCACTACTGTCAGTGACAACTATCAATTACGTGCTGAAAATCTGATTTACGAGATCAATGACAAGTTAATCATTAATGGTATAAGTTTTTCAGTTACGTCTGGCGAAATGTTATTTATTGAAGGAAGTAATGGTAGTGGCAAAACCACCTTATTACGTATTCTTTCAGGACTGATGCAAGCTGATGAAGGTAAGATAACTTGGAACGGCAAAAATATTGAAGAAGATCGTATTGAATTTAATCAACAGCTCACCTATCTCGGGCATAGTACGGGAGTCAAGGCCGAGTTAAGTACATTAGAAAACATTAATTTCTTTTCTTCACTTTCCGGCTTACCGCAAAAAGAGAATTCTCAATCGGCAATTGAATGGGTCGGTCTAAAAGGGTATGAGAATAGTCCAGGCAGACATTTATCTTATGGGCAACAACGGCGTATTGCTTTAACTCGATTATTGATGGAACCATCTCAGCTCTGGATCCTTGATGAACCCTTTGCTGGATTGGATAAAAAAATGATTGGCGCTTTAGAAAAACGATTCAAAGCTCATGTGGATAATGGCGGTTTACTGGTATTGACAAGTCATCAGCATATTGAGTTAGATCAAGTCAATACCACGCGCCTTCAGCTAGGATAACAACGTCATGACCCACAGTAATCCTTTCGTCGCCATGCTGTTTCGAGATCTTCGAATTGCCTTTCGGCAACGTGCAGAGATCATGTTGCCGGTCATTTTTTTTGTTGTTGTTGTTAGTTTATTTCCTTTAGCGATCAGCCCTGATCCCACAGTACTGAAAAGCATAGGTCCCGGCGTAATCTGGATCGCAGCCTTGTTATCAATTTTATTATCATTACAAAGTTTATTTCGTTCTGATTTTAACGATGGTTCCATGGAGCAAATATTATTGAGTCCATTCCCGGGGTCATTATTGATGTTGGCGCGAATTATCGCGCAGTGGTGTGTAACCGGCTTACCATTGATCATTATTTCACCGTTGTTAGGACTACTTTTACACCTTGATGCACATGTTATCTGGGTTCTTTTCATTTCATTATTGTTGGGCGTGCCCTATTTGAATATGGTTGGTGCCATTGGTGTCGCATTAACTATTGGTCTAAGACAAGCAGGAGCATTATTGTCATTACTGGTTTTACCTTTATATGTGCCGGTATTAATCTTTGGTAGTAATGCTGTCATCTCGGCAGCGAACCATTTGCCTTATAATGGTCAATTGTTATGGTTGGCTGCGTTATTAGTCATTGCGACAACGCTGAGCCCCTTTGTGATTAGTTCAGCCCTTAGAGTATCCTGTAGTTATAGATAAATTAATGAATTCACTATTAAACACCGGAGTATTGAATAGAGCATGTCTGTAAAAGATAAAGTTTGGTTGTGGTTCCATCGCATGGCATCACCAGCTTATTTCTATAATCTGGCCGGACAACTTTTACCCTGGTCTATCGTCGCCACAACAACATTAATGTTAATTGGTTTGATTGGTGGACTGGTATTTGCCCCTGCCGACTATCAACAAGGCGATGGCTTCAGAATAATTTATGTACATGTTCCGTCTGCATGGATGTCAATGTTCGTTTATATGGTCATGGCAGTAAACAGTGCTATATTCTTAATCTGGCATATTAAATTATCAGACATCGTCGCTCGGTCCAGTGCGGTAATTGGTGCCTCATTTACATTTCTGGCTTTGATCACTGGATCTATTTGGGGCAAACCAATGTGGGGAACATGGTGGGTATGGGATGCCCGTTTAACATCTGAATTATTATTATTATTTTTATATCTTGGTTATATCGGCTTACGTTCAGCGATTGATGATCGTCGTGTTGCAGGAAAAGCGGGTTCCATTCTGGCATTAGTCGGCGCTATAAACATTCCTATCATTCATTATTCCGTTGTCTGGTGGAATACTTTGCATCAATCGGCAAGCGTTTCTAAGTTTGACAATCCTTCAATAGAATTGAATATGTTAATCCCCTTATTATCTATGGCACTTGCCTTTAAATTATTTTACCTCTGCATACTATTAATTAATTCTCGTTCTGAATTACTGGAACAGGAAAAACGCAGCCAATGGGTAAAAGAACTGGTGACTTCATCATGATCGAGTTTTTAAAAATGGGCGGTTATGCTGCTTATGTCTGGTCATCCTATGGTATTGTTGCTGTCGTTTTGCTTCTGAATTCAATTTCTTCATGGCGACGCTACCGAAGTTTACTGCGTCGTCTTAAACGATTACATGGTGAAAACAATAATGACACCTAAACAAAAACAACGTTTTATTTTAGTTAGCTTGCTAGTAGTTGGTCTTAGCACAGGTATCGGCTTGGTGCTTATGGCATTGAATGAAAATATTAATTTATTTTTCACCCCCTCACAGGTAGTTGCTGGTGAAGTGCCTGACAATCAACGATTTCGCATTGGCGGCATGGTGACACTGGACAGCGTAGAAAAACTTGATGGTGAACTAACCGTTCTCTTTAAGCTCAATGACTCAGTTAAAGAAGTACAACTTAAATATGCTGGAATCTTGCCCGATTTGTTTCGTGAAGGACAAGGCATTGTCGCGGAAGGGAAATTAAATGAAGAAGGTGTCTTTATTGCCGACCAAGTACTAGCGAAACATGACGAAAACTATATGCCACCTGAAGTTGAACATGCGCTGAAAGTAAGTGGCGGAGATTACCATAATAATGAGGCAAAAGAATGATCCCTGAATTAGGCCACTTTGCATTAATACTGGCACTTGCTGTCGCATTAGTACAAGCCATCATTCCTGGCATGGGTTTGTTACGTCGTCGTGCAGACTGGATGGCCATTGCTAAACCTGCGGCTCTGATACAATTTGCCTTAGTATTATTAGCCTATGGCATCCTGACCTACTCCTTCATTGTGCATGATTTTTCTGTTCTCTATGTAGCGAACACATCCAATTCTGAATTACCTTTAATTTATCGTATATCAGGAGTTTGGGGTGCTCATGAGGGCTCATTATTATTATGGGTATTAATACTCAGTGCCTGGACTGCAATACTGGCAATGTACAGTAAACATTATCCCGTAGACATGGGTGCGGGCGTTATTTCTGTATTAGGTTTTATAAGTATTGGTTTTTTGTTATTTAGTTTATTTACATCGAATCCTTTTATACGTCTCTTCCCTGTCCCTATAGATGGAGGCGATCTAAATCCCTTATTACAAGATCCGGTAATGGCCATACATCCGCCTATGCTTTATATGGGTTATGTAGGTTTTGCAGTACCGTTTGCTTTTGCAATCGTGGCGTTGGTTCAGGGTAAACTCGATACGGCTTGGGCACGTTGGGTACGTCCTTGGGCGTTAACAGCATGGGTCTGTTTAACTGGTGGTATTACTTTAGGAAGCTGGTGGGCCTATTACGAATTGGGCTGGGGTGGTTGGTGGTTTTGGGATCCCGTTGAAAATGCATCGTTCATGCCGTGGTTAACAGGTACCGCATTAATTCATTCACTAGCCGTAACAGAGAAACGCCACGCTTTGCGCAACTGGACAATTTTGTTAGCGATCATCAGCTTTTCTTTAAGTTTGCTAGGCACATTCCTGGTTCGCTCAGGTGTATTAACATCGGTACATGCCTTCGCATCTGATCCTACTCGTGGCATTTATGTATTAGCCTTTCTTGGCCTGGTTGTCGGAATCTCACTAAGTTTATTTGCATTTAGGGCTTGGCAATTACGTACGCTCACACCATTTAGTTTAATCTCTCGAGAAATGGCCTTACTGACTAACAGCGTGCTTTTATTGGTCACGATGTTAACGGTCTTATTAGGCACGCTTTATCCATTAATACTCGAAGCACTAGGTGGGGGAAAAATATCTGTCGGCCCGCCCTACTTTAGTCGCGTCTTTATTCCTCTAATGATCCCGGTGGTCTTCCTAGTCGCAATCGGCTCTTTAATACGCTGGCGTGAAGATAGTCTCTCTACTCTGATTAAACAATTACGCACACCTGCCATTCTTGCCATTGTTTTTGCAAGCGTGATATTACTTCTCCTTCCTGGTAAAGCCAGCTTTACAGCCTGGTTTGCGCTACTGCTTGCCTTTTGGGTAATCAATAGTTGTTTTGTCCAATTACAGCAACGATTACGCCATTCTCAAGGTTTGTTGCAAGGTTTAAGGAGAACTCCAAGAGGATGGTACGGCATGATATTGGCTCACATTGGCCTGGGCTTCACGGTTATAGGGATAGCTCTTTCCAGTGTATATAGTCAGGAACAAGACGTGCACATGGTAAAAGGTGATACCAGAACACTGGGCGAGTATCGCTTTGAGTTAGTGGATGTTGAGAGAATAACAGGACCAAACTATCAAGCAGATATGGGTACAATTCGTATTTATAAAGATGAAAAAGAATTAATGACCTTACATCCTGAAAAACGTATTTATAACGTTCGCAAGAACGTCATGACAGAGGCTGCGATTCATTCTAATTTATTGAGAGATTTATATGTCTCTTTGGGTGAACAACGAAACGCCAATACTGGTGCATGGTCAGTTAGGCTTTATTACAAACCCTTTATCCTGTGGATTTGGCTGGGTGGATTATTCATGGTTTTGGGCGGATTACTCGCTGTAACAGATAAGCGTTATCGTCTTGAAGTAAAACAAGAAAAAGTAAAACTGGATGCGAATCATGTCACAGCCAGTTGAAAGTCAAGTAGCGTCACCACAAGGACAAAGACCCAAACGTTGGGTTTATCTCTTGCCACTAGGTTTGTTTGTAGTGCTTATGGTGTTTTTCTTTTTTGGGCTTGGTCTCAACCCGCGTCTATTGCCCTCGCCTTTAATCGGTCAGCCAACACCTGAGTTTTCATTGCCAAAACTGAGTAATCCTGATGAATTGTTTCAGCATACAGATTTAAAAGGCGAAGTAAGCTTGTTAAATATTTGGGCAACCTGGTGTACCTCTTGTCGACAAGAACATCCTGTCTTGATGAAGATAGCAGAAAGTGAAGAAGTTCCTATTTATGGTTTATATTATAAGGATATCCCTGCTCAGGGAGTGGTTTGGTTACAGGACTATGGTGATCCATACCGTGAAAATGCGGTGGATGAGAATGGTAAAGTCGGAATCGAATGGGGTGCCTATGGCACACCTGAGACTTTCCTCATCGATCAAAAAGGTATCATTCGTTATAAACATGTTGGCCCTATTAGCTGGCACGATTGGGAAACAACGTTATTACCTATGATCAATTCATTAAGGAATAATAATGGCGTATAAAATTGCTTGTTTGTGCCTGTTGTTATTCTTCGTTACCACAAGCTCTGCCGAAATCGCTGGATTTCCATTTGAAAGTGAAGCACAAGAACAGCGCTTTCGTGAACTGTCCGCTGAACTCCGTTGTCTGGTTTGTCAAAACCAATCTCTGGCCGATTCAAATGCGGGACTCGCTCAAGATCTTCGTTCAGAGCTTTATCAACAAGTTCTTGGTGGTAATTCGAATAATCAGATCATTAATTTTATGACCGATCGCTATGGCGATTTTATTTTATACAAACCAAGGTTTGCGACGAAAACATTATTACTCTGGTTAACGCCTATATTATTATTCATTGTCGGAATTTTTTGTTTAATTCGTTTCAGCAAGTTCAGAAACCAGAGACAACAAACACAAGTTAGCGAAGAAGACTTGCAAAAAATACGTGCATTACTGCAAGCAGAGGAAGAGAAACGATGATGTTTGTACTGCTTACTCTGGCAATAGCAGTGATTGCCGTCTTGCTTTTATTGCGACCTTTACTATCAAAAAAAGAACAGCAATCCAAAGTAGAACGGGATGCTGTCAATATTCAAGCTGCGGCTACAAGACTTTCAGAATTGAAACTTGAATTAGAAAATGGGCTAATAGACCAAGAAAGATTCGATAATTACAAACTTGAGTTGGAAACAGCTGCTCTTGATGATTTACGTAATACCTCATTACCTGAAACACATAAGCATAAAGGCAATACAATATTAGCTGTCATAGTAGCACTGCTAGTACCGTTACTTTCCATTGCGATATATCAACATCTGGGTAATGAAGCTGCCTTTGATGTCGCACTGCAGACGGATGAATCGTCAATAGCTAACCAAGAAATTGAGAATATGCTTGCCGCAGTAGAACAGGCGGTGCAAGAAAACCCTGATAACGTAGAAGGAAGAATCGCCTTAGCGCAAGTTTATGTTGAATTAGAACGATACAGTGACGCCGCAACTGTTTATCTTGAGCTTAAGAAACTGCGCCCTGATGATCCTGACATCCTGGTCAATTATGCTGAAACACTGGCACGCCTACATGGTAACCGTTTAACAGGCAAACCCACCGTATTATTAAATGCAGCTTTAGAGATAGAGCCCAAGCATAGACGTGCGCTATGGCTGGCCGGTTTTGCCGAACAACAAGCCAACAACAAAGAAGGCGCATTAACACATTGGCGTCATCTACTCGCTGCTATAGAAGAAGATTCAGAAGCATTTCAACATCTTGCCAACATGATTTCCGAATTAGAGAGCGGTGCATTAGTTCCAGCAAATAACACCGCAGAACAATCAAGTGATATACAACAATCTATTCAGGTGAATGTAGCCTTGGCATCTGAGTTTCTAGGCAAAGTAGATCCAAATACAACCCTATTTATCTATGCGCGCGCATCCGAGGGACCACCTATGCCGCTTGCTGTATATAAAGGTTTGGCTAAAGACCTGCCGATCACTGTAATCCTTGATGACAGTATGGCGATGATGCCGAAAATGTCTCTTTCCAGTTTTCCAAAAGTAATTGTCGGTGCTCGCCTTTCAAGCAACGGGCAACCTCAAGGTCGATCAGGCGATTATGAAGGTTATTCAGATACGATTGAGGTTTCAACTAACCCCATGGTTGACATTCTTATTAATTCGCTAAAGCCTTGATCTCAGTCCTTTTTATTTTCTTCAGTGCGATAGACCCATTCAATTATCAGGATTAGCGGGCAATACTCTTTAGCTACTCCCCCACAGCTGAAGAACAAATCTGCGATGGTAATGCAAAAATTGAATTCGCTCTGAAAAATCGGTAACAGCGCGTCAAATAGTAACACTTCCCAATGCCGCTAACGGTTCTTTCGTGTCTCAATCGACTTGGGCTATACTTCGCTTCCGATTAGATGTGGGCTTCATCATCCTACTCTACAGAAATAAAAAGAATTTCTATAACGCTATTAAAAAACATATTTTGAACACATGTTAAAAGAAAAAACGAAAGTGAAAAAGTTAACAATAGTCATTTTATTATTACTGTTAGCGGTATTTTCTTATGGTCTTTATCAATATTTAAGTAAACCCGAATTTGTTGAACAAGTATCGTTAATACAAGAATTAAATTCTGCTAAAACTGATGAAGAAAAATCAGTTACCGTTGAAAAGATGATAGAGCATCTTGAGAAAAAGCTACTCAATAATCCAGATGATGCTGAAAGCTGGTTAATTTTAACCAACTCATATACTACTCTTAAACGTTATGATGATGCCCTTAGAGCAATCGAAAACCTATATCGGATTAAAGGGAAAGAACCATCCATCATGTTCCGTTATGCAGATATCATGTCCATGGTAAACAATGGTCGATTCAAGGGTGAACCAGCTGAGTTAATTGACGAAGCTCTGCGCCTTGACCCAATAAATAGCAATGGTCTTTGGTTAGCCGGGCTTGCTGCGATACAACGTGGTGATATTAAAAAGGCACTAAAACATTGGCAACAACTTCATGATCAGTTTGATGCTGGTTCAGAGTCGCAACTGAAGATAAAACACTATATAGACTTGGCACGTGAACAAATAATTGAAACAAATTCTGAGCCTGTCTCTGACATATCACTTAAAATTAATGTTAGTTTGTCAGATACTTTATTAAATGAAGTCAATGATAACGATGATGTGTTTATATATGCCAATGCCATTGACGGATCGCTAATGCCACTGGCTATATCACGTAAAAAAGTAAGTGAACTACCGATACAAGTTTCACTGGATGATTCAATGGCACTGATGTCCTCCAATAAATTATCTGACCATAAACAGGTACAGCTTATTGCCAGAATATCAAAAAGTGGCAATACCAAATCAACAGCAGGAGATTTAATCGGCACACTCGATTTAGTTCCAACTAAGATAGTTTTACCCGTAAAATTGATAATCAGCGATATAATTCAATGAGGCACAATGGCTGCCACATTATCTACGTGTAAATAAAACCCTTATTCTTTAAAAGGCCTACAAAATGAAAGATGTTGAATTAACAAAAGAACCTGTTGAACTCTATAAAATACTAAAATTTGAGGGCATGGTTACTAGTGGCGGAGAAGCTAAAAATGCGATTGCTGAAGGAAAAGTAACTGTTAATGGCATAGTAGAAACACAAAAAAGAAAAAAAATTGTTTCAGGTGACATCATTGAGTTTGGCGAAGAAAAAATACGTCTACAATTCAAACAGTAATCACGAAGAATTATAGACTATGGCTAGTAAAGACAGTAACGGCACTGAACTCGACGACGGTGATTCAGTTCAAGTTATAAAAGACCTGAAGGTAAAAGGCACTTCAAGCTCATTGAAACGCGGCACGATTTACAAAAATATAAGACTCACGAATAAAGATGAAGAGATAGAATGTGGCAAGGGAAAATCGACTATAGTGCTTAAAACATGCTTTTTAAAGAAAGTATAAGCATAATTCAAATCAATTCAGACCTAATCTGGAACACCTATGATAAGCAATGATGTATTACGACGCCTTCGCTACGTATTCGATTTTGACGATACAAAGATGATCGCTATCTTTGCCCAGGCAGATCACGACGTTACACGAGTACAAATCAGCGATTGGCTAAAAAAAGAAGATGATCCTGCCTATCAGCAATGTACTGATCTGCTACTGGCAACTTTTCTAAACGGTTTGATTAACGAAAAGCGCGGTAAAAAAGAAGGTCCAAATCCAGTCCCGGAAGAAAAATTAACCAATAATATTATCTTCAATAAGCTAAAAATTGCATTAAACCTTAAGGCAGAAGATGTATTGGCTTTACTTGAACTGTCTGAATTGCATATCAGCAAACACGAATTAAGTGCTTTTTTTCGTAAGCCCGGTCATAAGCATTATAGGGAATGTAAAGATCAGATCTTACGCAACTTCCTCAACGGTTTACAGCTTAAATATCGCGGCGATTCTGAAGGGACACCCGCTTTCGAATGGAAACAGACCCTAGATTAGGAGAAAAATGGAAATGACTAATAATCTCCTTGAAGAGTCAATTACTCCCGGTTTTTATGAGACAGACGCTTTAGGTCACATTAATAATACTGTCGTGCCGATGTGGTTTGAGAAAGCCCGTACGCCATTATTCAAGATTTTCACACCAGACCTTGATCCGAAAAAATGGGAGTTAATTCTTGCCAAAATTGAAGTTGAATACCTGCGTGAACTTGATTATCGCATTACCGTAACCATCAAAACGGGGATACAACATATCGGCAACAGTTCTTTCTTGATTCGTCAGGAATTATTTCAAGATGGAGAATTGGCTGCCCGAGGACTTACCACCTTGGTTCGTTTTGACTACGAGCAAAAAAAATCACAGCCACTCACGACAGAATTACGCAGTGAATTAGAAAAATATTTTTGGACTGCCGACTAGATAAGCTTATGACGCGTATAAGCAGCATTAATAATATTGCTTAGTTAATTCGTATTAACGATAATCTCTTATTCTTTAATTTTAAACTCACTTAAACAAGCATATATTTCATAGTCCTATGGCTCAATACGTATATACCATGAATGGCGTTGGTAAGATCGTCCCACCAAAACGCCAAATACTTAAAGACATCTACCTTTCATTTTTTCCTGGTGCCAAGATTGGTGTCTTGGGTTTAAATGGTGCGGGTAAATCAACCCTGTTAAAAATAATGGCAGGCATAGACACTGAAATTATCGGTGAAGCTCGCCCTATGCCGGATATTAAAGTCGGTTATTTACCACAAGAACCGCAACTCGATCCGGATAAAGATGTTCGCGGTAATGTTGAAGAAGGCCTACGTGAACCACTGGATGCCTTGGCTGGTTTAACAGAAGTCTATGCTGCTTATGCAGACGCTGATGCTGATTTCGATGCTCTGGCCAAGAAACAAGAACAATTAGAAAGTATTGTTGCCACATGGGATGCAGAAAACCTTGAAAACACACTTGAAATTGCAGCCGATGCCCTACGTCTTCCGCCCTGGGATGCTGCTATTGCGACATTGTCCGGTGGTGAAAAACGTCGTGTGGCGCTTTGCCGTTTATTGCTCTCACGTCCAGATATGTTGTTATTAGATGAGCCTACCAACCACCTAGATGCTGAATCTGTATATTGGTTAGAAAGATTCCTTGCTGACTTTAACGGCACGGTAGTAGCAGTAACGCATGACCGTTACTTTCTTGATAATGTTGCCGGCTGGATATTAGAACTAGACCGTGGAGAAGGTATCCCCTTCGAAGGTAATTATTCACAATGGTTAGAAAACAAGGAACAACGTCTTGAATCTGAAGAAAAGGCTGAATCAGCAAGACAAAAAGCGATTAAACAGGAACTTGAATGGGTACGTACAGCACCTAAGGGACGTCATGCCAAAAGCAAGGCTCGACTTGCCCGCTTTGAAGAAATGAATTCACAGGACTTCCAAAAACGTAACGAAACGAATGAAATTTATATTCCACCGGGTATGCGTCTGGGTGATATGGTTATTGAATTAAAAGACGTCAGTAAAAAATTTGACGATCATATTTTGTATGAAAATCTGAATCTCAATATACCCAAAGGTTCAGTTGTTGGCATTATCGGCGGAAACGGTGTGGGCAAATCCACCCTCTTTCGCATGATTGCAGGTACAGAGCAGCCCGATAGCGGTGAAATTCATTTAGGTGAGTCAGTTCAGGTGGCCTATGTCGAACAAAGTCGTGAAAGCCTTGAGGATGACAAAACAGTCTGGGAGGCCGTCTCTGATGGACTCGATAATATAACGATTGGTAATTATGAAATAAATTCACGCGCCTATGTTGGTCGTTTTAATTTCAAGGGAACGGATCAACAAAAACATGTTGGCGATTTATCTGGTGGTGAACGTGGTCGTTTACATTTAGCGCATACATTAAAACAAGGCGCTAATGTATTACTCCTTGATGAACCATCAAATGACCTTGATATTGAAACCTTACGTGCATTGGAAGAAGCGATACTCGCATTCCCTGGTTGTGTTCTTGTAATATCTCATGATCGATGGTTCCTGGATCGAATTGCCAGTCATATCCTTGCATTTGAAGATGATGGTGAAGTTGTGTTTCTGGAAGGGGATTTTACTGAATATCATCAAGACTTTCTAAATCGTAAAGGTAATGACTCACAGCCAAAACGAATGAAGTACAAACGTTTAAAGACTTAGAATAGTTTAGCAAAACTATTTATACCCTTGAGCACACAAATGCCAATAAGCGATATCGACACGTTTAACTTTCATGCTGGACGTGTTATTGCACGTAAATACATCGTAGAAAAATTACTTGGCTCTGGATGGGAGGCAGAAGTTTATCTCGTTCGTGAATGTGCGACAGGAATTGAACGCACTGCAAAATTCTTTTTTCCTAAACGTAACATTAAAGATAAATCATTAAAGTTCTATGCGCGAAAATTACATAAACTTCGTAAATGCCCTATCGTCATTCAATATTCAACTCAAGACAGCATTATTCATAAAAAAATGCCAATATCTTTTTTGGTATCAGAATATGTAGAAGGCGAGTTATTAACTGAATATTTAAAAAGACAAAAAGGCAAACGACTTCACCCGTACCAAGCGGTACATTTACTTTATGCCCTAGCAAAAGGAATTGAATGTATACATTCTGTAGGCGAATATCACGGTGATCTACACACAGATAATATTATTGTTCAAAATGTTGGTCTAAATTATAATCTAAAAATTATCGACATGTTTCAATGGGTTGACACACCGGGCGCAAATATCAAAAGTGATGTTATGGATTTGATTAAAATCTTTTATGATGCATTAGGTGGCCAAAAATACTACTCGAAGCAACCAGCCGAAATTAAAGCCATTTGTTGCGGATTAAAACATTCACTGGCACTTAAAAAATTTAACAGTGCAGGTAAATTACGCCGCTATATAGAGAACATGCAATGGGATACAATGTGAACATGGATGATAATAGTAAAATTATTACCCGCTTCAACGCAACGGACAGTGAACCTCTCGATATATCTACGAGCCATGGTGAGATTGTCTGTTATTCGAACAGATCACCGAAGAAAGATACACCAAATGAAGATGCCTTAGCCGTTATTCCTGTCGATGACGAAACAATAATATTAGTCGTCGCTGATGGTCTTGGTGGAATGCCTGCTGGCGAACAAGCTTCACAAATTGTTGTCGATTCTTTAATAGCATCAGCAAGTAACATCAAATCATCTGTGCGTGAATCTATTTTAGATGGCATTGATGAGGCTAACAAAACAATTTTAGACATGAAAACAGGAGCAGGCACTACTGTTTCTATAGCTGAATTATCGGGCAATAAATTGAGAACATATCATGCAGGTGATTCTCTTATATTACTCACTACTAATCATGGCAACGTTAAATACCAGACACTCTCTCATTCGCCAATTGGTTACGCACAAATATGTGGCGCGCTTGATCAAGAACAAGCCATGAGACATCCAGAGCGCAACTTGATATCTAATTATATAGGTTGCAATGATATGCATATCAATATTGGCCCAATCATTGAACTCGCACCACATGACACGATTATACTTTCTAGTGATGCCTTATCAGACAACCTCTATGAAGAAGAGATCTCTGAGTTTATACGAAAAGGACCATTACCCGACGGTGTTAAAGAATTGATTGTGCAATGTAATCTGAATATGAAAGAGCCACTTCCCGACCGACGTTGTCACCCTGACGATTTCACACTAATAGGCTTTAGACAAATTACCTGATTACTTGCTGCAGAAGTTTTGACGGCGTTAGATATAACCGAAGTTATTACGGATATTGTTATTAAAGATGATGACGTGAGAACCCCCCGTGATTGATTCACGCGGGGGGTTGTGTCACTGATAGTGACATTACAGGAGTGATGACACCCTTAATTTAATTATAGAACAATTTCATAAATTAACAGGAATAATTTTATTTCGAATAAGCTTTCTTCTAAAGCAATACTTTAAGTAATTGAATAAGTAGTTGAAATAATTACACTCGTAAATAGATAAATTAAATTAGCTCTATATTCATTATTATAAATTTTATTTAGCCCAGACACCTCTTCATCTGTTCATACTGGAAACATTTACACGTTAGCATTGATTTTTATATGCCAAGGCTCATAACGGACGCCTAGTTTGTTGCCTGCTGGGTAGCGCAACTGAAGATATCCCATTTCGGAAAGTCGTTTATAAACCTCTGTCTCAGTAAAGGTTCCTGTGAAATTTAACTTTCCGTAACCTTTTTGTCCAACATCAAAATCTCCATTGCCATGAAATGAGTAACCTGGAGGGGCAAGGGATCGAGAGGCAAGAGATAGGTTACCTTCACTGTTGTGAACTTTGTTTAGGAATAATAGAAACTGCTTCATCACACTACGAATGCCAGATGTCAGGATAACCTGATCACCCAATTCTTTTTTTATGTCATCGAATATCTCAATTGATCTATCCTTATAAAGATAATTTCCGCTGTGCGGTATTTTGATAACATCTTTCTTTTTTACCTGGTCAGTTATTTCTTTTAACGGTTTTTGTCCCAGAAAACCGTATAGCTGGCCGTCTTCGTAAAAGGTTAGCTCCATAAACTGAAGTTCCTGTTTAGTAAATTTACCAACCCTGGAATAATTACCTGCTAGAGAAAGACCATCGGTAAAATTTAATATATTAAAATTACCATGCCCAACCAGTTTCTGTAGGCGTCTGAGCCGTAATACAGTCGATTCAAATGTCTCATACTGCTCATAATCAAGCAGTACGTCGTCATCGTGTGGCTTATTAAAGTTCTGAATCTTCTGCAAATAATCTTTGAGTTGATCTTCTTCTGGGTATGCCTTTTTACCAGCAAAATAACTCTGAATAGTCTTTGCGGATATTTCTGGAGCAAGACCAAATCCGAGACAACTCATACCCAAAGCTTTTAATACATGCCTTCTTTTCATACTCTCAATTATTAAGATTTATTATTTTTATTGATACTGTGAAGCATAGCAGTTTTTTGCCTTTAATAAACGCAGAAAAATTGACTGAATACGAGCCAATCAACTAATTCCTATAGGCTTTTCTGAACATCAAAACCATCAAGGCTCATAGGTTACGAGAGCAATTATCATCACCAATTGCATAACATCGCATAATGTAATGAATATCAGGTTGATTAGGCTTTTGCAGCAATACTTCGTAATCTATGGCCTTGAAACTACTGCGACACTGAGCACAACTTATTTTTACGCCACTAATCTGCATTTAAATTGATAGTAATGCGTTAAATCACAATAAATAATATAAGTCCTTTTAATTCGTAAATCACCTGGAAAATAAATAAAGAACACTTTAATTACTCATAATTACAATGGCTTATATGTTTTTTTACGATTTTGATGTTCTAACATAGTTAGTTTAGTATTTCTGATATAGGGACTTAATACGCAGATAGTATTGTGCACTGCACAATATCATTTATACTGCTTGGCTGAATTTAATAGGAAAGGAACAATTATGTTTTCTGGCGAGACTGTAGAATTACTCAAAAAGATATCAGATTCTCATATAGAGATGACGAGCAAATTTCTTAATGCAAGTATGGATACCCTGAATAAGACAAATTCTACTCTATTCAAATCTGATGTTATCGATGAATTAAAAGATAAAATTAATAAATCGTCGTCATTAAGCCAAGACAATATTCAATATATTCATGATCACCTGAAGCTCTTTCAATATGCAATGTCTAAATCCATGGGAATGGAAGCAGATCAGGTAATCTCTCCAGACAAATCAGACAGACGTTTTTCAGATGAATCCTGGAATGAAAATATTGCCTTTGATTATATTAAACAATTCTACTTGTTAAGTTCCAAGTACATACTTAATACCAGTCTTGAGCATAAGCAAATAGATAAAAAGTATGAGAAAGAAATCGACTTCTACACCAGGCAATGTGTAGATGCATTATCACCGAGTAATTTTGCGGCAACTAATCCCGCCGTATTAAAACAAACTATTGATAGCAAAGGTGAGAATATTGTTCAGGGAATCAATGCGCTAGTTGAAGACCTGGTACGTGGAAAAGGACAAAAACTAATGACCAAGATGACGGATACTTCGTCATTTGAAATTGGTAAAAATATTGCAACAACACCTGGTAAAGTTGTTTTCCAAAATGAATTAATTCAGCTCATTCAATATACACCCACAACCGATACAGTTTTCGAGACACCGTTGCTTATTGTTCCACCCTGGATAAATAAATTTTACATACTGGACCTAAGAGAAGAAAACAGCTTTATCAAATGGGCCGTAGACCAAGGTCACACCGTTTTTGTTATCTCCTGGAAGAATCCTGATGCGAGTTATGCTGACACTAAGTTTGAAGACTATATGCTCGAAGGTGTGCTGACGGCTATTGATCAAGTCAAACAAGAAACAGGAATCAGCAATGTTAATACTATAGGTTATTGCATTGGCGGCACCTTACTTGCGGCGACAAATGCCTATCTTGCAAGTAAACGTCGCAAACCTATCAAATCTGCTACCTATTTCACAACCTTGGTCGATTTTGAAGAACCTGGCGATTTAGGAGTATTTATCGATGAAGAAAAACTTGATGCTCTTGATGCCAACATGGAAAAAGATGGCTTTCTTGATGGCTCATCAATGGCGACCGTCTTTAATATGCTGCGAGCAAACGATCTAATATGGCCTTTCTTTATCAATAATTATCTATTGGGTAAAGAACCTACAGCGTTTGATTTACTTTACTGGAATTCAGATTCAACACGAATTCCTGCAACAGCACATAGTTATTATCTTCGTAATTGTTATCTCAATAATTTATTACGTGAACCCGGTGGCATTGAAATGAATGGTACCCCCATAGATCTACGAAAGATAAAGATCCCGACTTATTTTATCTCTACACGAGAGGACCACATTACCCCGTGGAAATCGACCTACGAAGGTGCAAGATTAATGTCTGGCCCTACACGTTTCGTCTTGGGTGGTTCAGGACATATTGCTGGCATTATTAATCCTCCCGTTAAAAATAAATATAATTATTGGACTAATGATGATATTGAAGTTGACCCAGATGACTGGTTTGACAATGCCAAAAGTAATGAAGGCTCATGGTGGACTGACTGGCAAAAATGGATCAAGACAAAATCTGGTAAAAGAATAGCCGCGCGTAAGCCTGGTGAAAAACTGAAGGTAATTGAAGATGCTCCTGGCAGCTATGTTAAGGAACGAATCGAAGATTAAACAGAAATTTTTTATAATTAAGATAGAGAATGTCTTTTTAACAGTTACAATTTACTCTTGGAGAGAATGAAAATGGCAAAAGCTAGTGCACGACATATTTTGGTTGATAGCGAAGACCAATGCGCATCACTTAAACAACAAATTGAAGATGGTACTGACTTCGCAGAGGTTGCAAAAGAACATTCAAGTTGTCCATCAGGTCGTAGTGGTGGAGATCTGGGAGAATTTGGACCTGGTCAAATGGTAAAAGAATTTGATGAGGTCGTATTTAGTGGCGATCTCGGCACAGTGCACGGCCCTGTTAAAACGCAATTTGGTTATCACTTATTGGAAATTACCAGTCGCGAAGACTAATAGTCCTTATTATCTATTAACAAATAACTCTGTGGGTCTCAGGCTTTAGCCTGGGACCCTCAACAGAAAGCTCTTATCTTGGTGTAATCCGGTACAACTTACCTCTTGTGTCATCAGTTATGAAGTAAAGATAGCCATCTCGTCCCTGTTGCACCTCTCTTATTCGTCCAAAATCACCACTTAGCAATCTTTCTTCTTTTAGAACTTTGTTACCTTTCATTTCTAATCTGACTAACTGGCCGAACACCAACGAACTAATAAAGGCATTGCCTTGCCACTCAGAAAACTGAGCCCCGGTATAAAAAAGTAAGCTCGAGGATGCTATTGACGGCACCCAATAATGAATGGGCTGAGCCATACCTGTTTTTTCTGTGCCTTCACCTATCTTTGTTCCAATAACATAATTTACGCCATAGGTAATAATAGGCCAGCCATAATTGACACCTGGCTTCATCAGATTTAGTTCATCACCGCCTTGTGGCCCATGCTCAATTGTCCATACCTCACCTGTATCTGGATGCATCGCAATACCTTGGATATTACGATTACCATAGGTGTATATTTCAGGCTTAGCGACTGGGTTATTGATAAAAGGATTATCTTTCGGAATTGTTCCGTCTGTGTTAATTCGAATAAGAGAACCTGCATGATCATCTATATCTTGCGCACGTTCCTTAGTACCCCTTTCACCAAGGGTTATAAATAACTTTCCTTCTTTATCTATTAATAAACGCGAGCCAAAATGATTGCCTCCTCTGCTTTTGGGTAATGCCTTAAACAGGACTTTAACTTGCGTTAGCTCATTTTCCACTAGTTTAGCACTGGCGACTTCAGTACCAATGCCAGTCTTATCAGCAGCTGAATACGAAAAATAAAGTATCTGATTGTCAGCAAAACTAGGATCGAGGGCTATATCAAGTAGACCACCCTGCCCTTTGGCCTTTACCTTGGGCAAACCCTTAACAGGTTCGGATAGTTGTCCATTATCAACGATACGCAATCGACCAGGACGTTCAGTCACTAAGATTCGGCCATCAGGCAAAAAATCGACTGACCATGGATTTTCCAAACCTTCAACGACCGTTTCAACCGTGAATGAATGTTTTTCTGACGAGTAGCTTTGGTCAGCATTTATTGTAAATGTAAAACAAAGACTTAATATTAAACTAGTAATTACTTTATTCATTTTGCACGCATCCATAGGGTAATTCAGACACTGAATATAACTCAAGGCTTATCTGCCAGCAGAATAGCGCGAGTGGGAGCAGGATACCCTTCAACCGTCTTCAGTCTATCTTCTTTGTCCAGAAAATCACTTAAAGATTCAAATTTCATCCAGTCTGTTTGACGCTGTTCATCGCTAGTAGTTTGTGTGACATCAATAATACGAACGTTTTGAAACCCTGCCTGCTCTACCCATTTGATCATCGTTGTGATAGTTGGAATAGCCCAAACATTCTTCATCTTTGCATATCGTTCATCCGGGATAAGTACTTCCATGTTTTCGTCATCAATGACCAATGACTCCAGGACTAATTCACCACCGGCCTTTAAACAATTGAGGCATTGACTTAAGTGATCTATTGGATCACGACGATGGTAAATAACACCCATTGAAAATACAGTATCAAAGTTTAATTCAAAATCAGGTAGCTTTTGAATGCCAAACGGCAACAGATCGATATTGGCATCAGGCATGTACTTCTTGATTGCTGAAAACTGCATATAAAACAATAGCGTGGGATCGAGACCAATAATATACCGAGCATTGTTTCCCAACATACGCCAACCGTAATAACCATTACCACAACCAATATCTAACACCATGCGATCATCTAATGATTTGATATGCGTTTCTAAACGGGACCATTTCAGATCTGAACGCCATTCGCTATCAATGGGACAGCCAAATAAATTGAAAGGGCCTTTTCTCCATGGCATCAAGACTTTCAACTGATGTTTCAATTCTTTAGCAACGTCTTCAGAACAATCCGTACTAATACCAATGTGGATACTGTTTGAATCGAGCGCAATTTTCGAGGGCTCTATATCTGGCAGTTTATCTACCGCCACCTTCCATCTGGGGTAGTCCCCATGATTAAGCTTGTCGAAATAATCAGTTAACTGAGAATCTAATAACGCAGACCATTCCTGCATAGAACAGGCATTAAGGACATCAAACAGTTTCTGAAAACTCATTGTGAAGAAAAACTATTTTATTGCGATTAGAGAAGAAAAATTAAAACACTTTAACCAAACAAATGATTGTAAAAACCCAGCATTACTTATCCGCCGCTGATGTTCTTCCAGTGTTTCTGGAATCAACACCTTTTCTAATGCATCTCGCTTATTAGCAATCTCAAGTTGTTCGTAACCATTTAATTCCTTCATGTGATGATGCAGCTTATTCATAACACTATTTTCCACGTTGTCATCAAACACTATTTTTTCGGATAGAACTAATACTCCTCCGGGCAATAAACCATGATAAATCTTATCTATTAACAATTGACGCTGCGCCACAGGAATAAATTGCAAGGTGAAGTTCATAACGACAACAGATGCATTTTCTATCTTTGTCTTTAGTACATCACCTAATTCAAAAATTATTTTGTTGCGCTGATTATCCTGAGGGAGATTTTTATCGCATGCCTCGATCATTGCTTTTGAACTATCAATTGCAATAATTTTACATTTTTTATCTTTCAATCCTTGTTGGATCGCGACACCCGCTGCGCCTAGCGAACACCCAAGGTCATAAATATTTGAATTTTCCTGCACATATTCATCTGCGATAACACTTAACATCGCAATAGTTAATGGGTAGCCGGGAACAGATCGTTCAATCATGTCTGGAAAAACCTCAGCAACGCGTTGATTAAACTCAAAAGGTTTAATCGGCTCGTCATCAGATCGATATAGAGTATCTCTATTTCTCATGTTGCATTTATAGCCTATTCTGGAAAGTAAACAGGTGCTTGCCCTGGCGACCATTGCTTATATTTTTTCATGCAATCTCTGAATAAATCACTCTGCTCTATCTTGTTGTACCAGCCATTAAGCAATTCATAAGAGCTGGATTTGAACCAATCGAGATCCACATTCGCAAACTGTCGTACAAAAGGAAATATACAAATATCTGAAAATGAAATGTTTCTGCTGGTTAAAGCGACACCCTGATTATCACTCAACCTGAGTTCAAGTAGATCTAAAAAATCTCCAGCCTTGTCACGATAGTCTTCTGGTGGATACTCAGGATAAGCAACGTGATATTTGTATCGATCCAGATAGTACTTAAATTCATTGTCATTCCGTTCAATCAAGGCTCGTCCCAACGAACTATCCTCATTTAACCAACCGTCTAGATCACGCTGGTTTAATGCCCAATGCATAACATCAAGACTTTGGTCAATCACCTTGTTATCGCTTGTCACCAATACCGGCACGGTACCTTTTCTAGACAAGGACAACATAGCCTCAGGTTTATCCTTTAACAACACCTCTCTATATTCACATTTGATATGTGCCTGGTAAATTGCCATGCGTGCACGCATGGCGTAAGGGCAACGTCTAAAAGAATAAAGTATTGGAAACTTGTTCATTATAGAGTTTTATAAGCTGGGCATTGAATGCTAATTACATCTTTGCGCCGATATGTTTTTGATTGCGTTGCTTTGCCAAAGTTACCTGTCGTTGGCGTTCATTGAAGCCTGTGCGTTGTTCCTCAGTCGTCTCGTTGATGCAACGCGGACATGAGACGCCTTCCTCATAATCTTTCGACTTTATGTCTTCATCGGTAATAGGCCGTCTGCATGCGAAACACTGCTCATAATTACCTTCAGCAAGCTGGTGATCAACAGAAACTCGACTATCAAAAACGAAACATTCACCTTCCCAAAGACTTTCCGCCTGGTCAATTTCTTCAAGGTATTTAATTATACCGCCATTGAGTTGGTAAACCTCTTCAAAACCTTGTTCAAGCATATAGGCACTGGCTTTTTCACAACGTATGCCGCCGGTGCAAAACATAGCAACTTTTTTTGTTGTCGCCGGATTTAATTCCTTTGTTACATATTCAGGAAATTCCCGAAAGTTTGTCGTCTCTGGTGAGACCGCATCTTTGAATGTTCCTATTTGATATTCGTATTCATTACGCGTATCGATGAGTAACACTTCCGGGTCGCTAATAATTTCATTCCATTGCTCTGGTTCAACACGAATACCTGACCGATCAGAAGGTTTGATATTAGGCTGCCCCATAGTAACAATCTCTTTCTTTATCTTCACTTTAGTCCTATGAAATGGGACTTCATCTGAATAAGACTCTTTATATTCAAGGTCAGCCAAACGCCGATCTGATTTCAGGAAAACCAATAGTGCATCTATGGCGCTACGCGTCCCGGCAAGAGTTCCGTTCAAACCTTCTTCAGCCAATAACAAAGTCCCATAAATCTCTCGTTGCTGACAAAAAGACAACACAATAGGCTGCATAGCCTCATGGTTATCAAGTCGAACGAATTTATACATCGCCACAATGACAATCGATTTAGTCATTTTATCTATCTCTATGGTTTAAATTACGCTTACAATTATAGTGTTACTAGGGGCAGTATCAATTCTCATCTCAGCTTCAACATCACTCTATTACGTGCACTATACTAGTTAAATTGATTAGCCTGTATGAATACAACGATATTATCCATAATCAAAATACACTTCTCAATATATTAAATATACTGCCGATGACGTTTTAGAGACTCAAATAACAAACTTGCTAAAAATGAGAGAAGGAATGATTACCGTACATTAAATGTACAAGCTGATGCCTCGCGAGAAATTATCAATAAAAATTAACGTCCTATATTACGAAAGTTATGTTTACACTCTGGAAACACTGGAACACCTCGACAAACAATAAAGCATTAGAATTAAATCGTCAGTTTTATCAGTTTACACCGAAGTGACATCGTCATCTCTACACTTGGTACATAGTTAGTCTCAACTATCGGACTGTTATAAGATCAAACAATCAAGATCGATGGCGAAGGTTTTAAAGCAGCAGGAGTTGTCTCATGTAGCAGTATAAACGAACACGAATCATTAAAGGATAATCATGCGGCAGGCATTCAATTGTTAACGGTCAACTTTAACAAAAATAAAGGTCAGTTCTTCTCTGAATCTGCATAAGCACTAGCACATAATTGCGACAAGCTGCTTTCACCCTGATATTAAATTAAGGATGAAGATAAAAGACTTTATTCATAATCTTCCATGTTCCCTCAAACTTAAGCAAAGTAAATAAATCTGTAAATTTATGGCCTGTCCAGTTATCAAGTTCGAGCCTAACCGTTGCAACTGTTCCAACTATGTCAATATCGGCTATTTTTGCTTCAAGCTCTGTCGCTGCACCATTTTCATCATGCCATTCAAAAAGATTTTGTATCGGACCAGCAAATAAATCATCTCCAATATAACCAAAGATCGTCGCGTCTGGATGAAATGCAGGTTTCATATCATCACCTTTCCCAGATCTGGCGCCATCAATATAATATTGAACAGTTTTTTCAATCATTGTTCGGTCATCACTCATGACGTTGCTCTCCTTAATTGTAATTTAATCTGTATAAGATATTCGCTGCCATCAGTAAATTCTTAGCAAATATTGAAAGTACATCCTGTACATAGCCACTTCGGACTCCTGTCCTCTCGCGGCATACACTCCATCCATGGAGATAAAAAAGAGGATGCACAAAGCATCCTCTTTTTTATTAACCTCAACAGCCCTCTTTAGTTAGGCAGATTCTACCTGAACCAGGTTGTCTGAAAATGAAGGGGAATGTCCCATGTCACCAAACTCAGCAGAACTGATAGAGTTGACTGTACCGTTGTTCAGTTGGCGCCAATAACCTAAGGTCGCAACTACAATACCCGCATTAACATCATCGGTAATTTGTGCCTTACCTTCAAACGCGCCACGGTCATTGAATACTTTCACCGTGTCACCTTCTTTGATATTACGTGTGCCCGCATCAGCTTCATTGATCATCACAAACTGTTCACCCTGGCCTTTGATCTTGTGATCCATATTCGCATAACACGAATTCAAAAAGCCGTGACTCTTCGGTGAGATAATATTCAACGGGTATTTCTTGGCTAACTCTGGATTCGTCTCTGGTCGTTCACGTGAAGGCACATAATCCGGTAAACTATCTAAATCTTCACCTGGTTGAAAGCCTTCGTACATTTGCCTAAACGGTGCTGCCACAAAGTTCTTCGCACCTATGACTTCAAATTCACATTTGCCTGACGGCGTGGGGAAGTTACCTTCTTTATGCGGACAACGATCGTCTTTGGTTCCGACTGTTAAACGAGCATAGCCGTTATTACGTAAGTACTCTAAATCAATACCTTCACACGCGGGTGAATCCCAATCAACAAAGTTTTCTAAACATTCTGAATCAGACCATTTCAATCTATCTTCGTCATAACCCATGAGTGCCGATAAACGACGGAAAATTTCATTATTAGGAATGGCTTCTCCTGGAGACTCTACACTCTTGGCGTTGTACGTCAGATATAAATGTCCCCATGAGAGAATAATATCTTCTAACTCAGCACCCATTGATGCAGGTAATACAATATCGGCATAAGAAGCGGTATCAGAAAGAAAGTGTTCCGCAGAAACCATGAACATATCTTCATTCATTAAACCTTCAACAATTTTGTCTGTTTCAGGTGCTTGCGTCACAGGATTTGAATTCCAAATCATCATCGATTTAATCGGTACTTCTGTCTTAATCTCGCCTGTTAAAACACGACCTATTTGTAAGTTGCTAATCACTGGTGTGCCTTCAGGAATTAAATCCGGACGACTAATCACATCAAACTTGTATGGGTGTTCCCAGACAGGGAATTGTGTAACGCCGCCACCGACGTGCTTCCACGCACCGGTCAACGCAGGAATACATGTCACCGCACGAATCGTCTGACTACCACCATAGGTTCGTTCCAGTGCCACACCCATGCGGATCGCCGCTGGTTGTGAGGTCGCTAATTCTTTTGCAAATTGTCGAATATCATCAGCAGGAACACCGGTAATCTCTGCAGCCCATTCCGGTGTACGCTCTTTCGCTCGCTCGGCTAACGCATCGAATCCAACCGTATGATTCGCGACGTAATCTTTATCCGTTAAGTCTTGTTCAATAATGCTGTTAATCACCGCCATCGCTAATGCACCGTCAGTACCGGGTTTTGGCGCAATATGCCAATCGGCTTGTTTTGCGGTTTTTGATGCATATGAATCAATCACCACCACCTTGGCACCTTTCTGCTGTGCTTCTTTAACAATCGCAAAGTGATGCAGATTGGTACTGACACTGTTACACGCCCAGAGGACAATGTATTTCGAATGGATGTAGCTTTCAGGGTCAACACCGGCTGTTGGACCTACGGTTAATAACCACGCCGTACAGGAGCCTTCACCACAGAAAGTACGTTCCATGACAGTAGCACCCATCTTGTTAAAAAATGCATCGCCACCATTTAATCCATGAACGAGACCCTGATGACCAAGATAGCTATAAGGTACGATGGCACGAGGGCCATGTTCGTCGATAATGGCTTTCCATTTATCGGTAATTTCGGTTAATGCTTCATCCCAGGTAATTCTTTCAAATTCTTTGCTGCCTTTAGGGCCAGTGCGGCGCATGGGGTATAACAAGCGATCAGGATGATAATGTCGTTTTTCGTAGTCTTTTAATTTGACGCAGAGCCCGCCACGGGTCATTGGGTGATCTTTGTTACCCCTGACACCGGTTACTTTGCCATCTTCAATATCAAATACCATTGCACAGGTATCTGGACAATCATGCGGACAACCACCAAAGGCAGTTTCTTTTATTACTGCGGCCATATTATTACCCTCTCCTTTTATAATTTTATTTTAATTTAAGCTGCTAGCTTTAAAATGAATCAATATAACGTCAATAGGCACGATAAACATCCTGCTTTATGAGCCAGAATCCTTAAAGTATCGATTTATTTGAGCTTTATCCTAACCTAATATTATGAACCGCTTACATCGTTTTGTATATTTCACTTTTTAACTATATTTTTCAACAGCATACAGCTTATCAAATAAAATATATTTTGATCATACTCTCTCAATAGGATGTAATTAGATTTATTAATGAATCGCCAATTGGAATTTGTGTAATGACAAAGCTGAATATCAAATTACTGACAAATGGTTATGTGCCAGATACGGCATTAATAACCACACTTGAACTGATGGAAAACCTTGATAGACCACTACTCATAGAAGGTGATGCTGGTGTCGGCAAGACATCTATCGCCATTGCGCTGGCGAAGATACATGACTGTGAACTGATTCGATTACAATGTTATGAAAACCTTGATGTTCAAACATCTGTCTATGAATGGAATTACTCAAAACAATTACTCTGGATCAATTCTCAAAACAATCAAAAGTCAGAGTCTGATATAAATCATATCTTCAATGAGGAATTCCTGCTCGAACGGCCATTACTAAAGGCTATCAGGCAGAAAAAGCCTCCTATTCTTTTGATAGATGAAATTGACCGTGCTGATGAATCATTTGAAGCCTTTCTATTAGAGCTACTATCAGAATTTCAGATAAGCATCCCAGAATTAGGGACGATAAAAGCGGAATCAATTCCAAGAGTTATTATAACTTCAAATGGTACTCGAGAGCTCAGTGATGCGTTGCGTCGTCGTTGTTTGTATCATTATATGGATTACCCTGATAGAGAAAGAGAATCTCTGATCATTGAACAAGCGGTACCGAATATAAATAAAAAATTAAATCAACAAATTGTCGATTTTATCCAGGCATTACGTGCTCAAGATTTACGCAAAAAACCGGGGGTCGCAGAAACATTAGACTGGTCTATGGCACTCATTGGTATGGGCGTTAAAGACTTGCTTGAGTCAAAAGAATTAATTTCAAAAACATTAAGCTGCTTACTAAAAACACAGGAAGATTGGGAATTCATCAATAACAACAGATTAGAGGAGTTATTCAACTCAGTCTCATGATCAACACTCAGTTCAGCGACAGGATTGTTGAGTTTGCCCATCTCCTTCGCAACAAAGGACACGTTATTGGGCTAAAAGAACTCACTGACAGTATGCATATTATCAGTGAGATGAAACAACCTGATGAGAATTCAACGCTACATTCGCTGCGCTCACTTTGTTGCCGCAACAAATATGAATGGCAACAGTTTGAAAAAATGTTCACCTCTTTTTGGTATCCGCATGCCGCATCAAGAGAAGCCAAGAGCACTTCCCAAAATACCGAGACAACCATCCTCAAACAACAGGGTAAAAGTATCAGTGGTATCGCCGGCACAACAACAAACTTGTTTGAAACTATGGCTTATTCAACCGACTATGCGGCCGGGAAACAAAACACCATCACTAAAGCAGATTTCCGTTTCCTCAACAATCATCATGCAATGCGTGAAGCCGAGAATCTTGCTGAGAAATTAGCATTGCAACTCAAAGCACGTAGTCGGACACATCGAAAAATAGTATCAAAAGGCAGGAACATGGATATACGTCACACCATTAGACGTAACATGGCGCATGGAGGAATACCACTGCATCCTGCGTTTAGTATCAAGTATAAAAAACCGCCACATCTCGTTATATTGCATGATGTCTCTCATTCGATGAGTTGGAACAATCCGTTATTATTTCGTTTTGCCCGTGGTCTAATAAAAGCGTGCCCTGAGAGCGAGGCATTTGTATTTCATACACGATTATTTTGTGTCACAAAACTCTATCGTGAAAAATCAATTCAACAAATGCGAAACAAACTGGAATCAAACAATCATCTTTGGTTGGGTGGTACCTGTATCGCCGAGTCATTAAAGTACTTTAATCAACACTATGCAAAAACAACTTTAAGAAATAATGCTATCATCATCATCATCAGTGACGGTTTTGACACAGATGCACCTGAATATCTTGCAAGTCAATTAAAGCTCATAAAAAGTAAAAGCAAACAACTCATCTGGTTGAATCCCATGTTAGGGCGAAAAACCTACACATCAGGTAATAGAACAATGTTAGCCGCAAAGCCTTTCATCGATCACTTCATTCCTGCCCACAGTGTCGATGCCTTACGTAGCGTCATATACAAAATGAAGCTCTAGCGAATCCATAACAGTAGCCATCCATTTCAAATAAACCGTAAATATTTATTTTTACTGAATAGATAACTAAAAATAATACGTAATACATCCCAACTTTCCTAAAGTTGCTGCTGTCAGTTCGATACCCTTCAGTGCTAATAAACTCTAAAATCCTGTTAGCTTATGGATGCAAAACATCGATAAAATCAAACTCTAATTTAACTTCAAAACCCACGACCTTTTCCCACTGAAATAATTAAAGTCAGAAAGTCGATTATTTCACCATCCCAATTCATAAAGATTAGCTATGCAAACACGGTTTGGGATAGTTTTTACACAAGTTAAAAAGCAAAAAGCATACAGAACCCATCGTAAACTAAGCTACTGAATTAAATAAAATTTTAGCACTCGTAACGCCTATCTAGTGAAACTTTACCCACCTTATCCACAGGAAATACAGATCTAAGACACAGGACATTCCACATCATCTTGTGGTTCAATAAAACTTGACCACATTTTATTGTGGTGTTATATATTCGTTTGAAAATAAACATCAACAAGTTTCGAGCAATATTTGCACAATCGAAACATATAAAAAAAAGAAATAATTGGAGGGGTAAATGGAGGCAGAAGGTACTGGTAATTCAGAACCAACTGTTAGCACGACAGACGATAGTCTCAATGCTGGCACAGACGATACTAATTTAGGCTCGCATCAGCCTGATTATTTGACGGGGCAACTCAGTCAATATCATGTGATTCGCAGAAATGGAAAGGTTACTGCATTTGACCTTGGAAAAATATCTGTGGCCATGACCAAAGCGTTTATCAATGTCGAAGGCGGTACTGCTGCAGCCTCTACCCGTATCCATCAAATCGTAGACTCATTAACACAACAAGTCGTTAATGCCCTAACACGGCGTATGCCTGATGGTGGTACGGTTCATATTGAAGATATTCAAGATCAGGTAGAACTATCTCTGATGCGTGCCGGTGAGCAGAAAATAGCACGTGCTTATGTTATCTATCGTGAAGAACGTTCACGAGAACGTGCGGCTGAAGCTGCGACAAACCCATCCTCTGAGCAAGAAACACCTTCTATCCAAATCAATGTTAAACAACTAGATGGTCAAAAAACGCCGCTTGATGAAGCACGTTTACGCGCTGTTGTTACTGAGGCCTGTGATGGTTTTTCTGAGGTCGATGCAGAGTTAATTATTCAAGATTCCCTTAACAATCTATTCGATGGTATCGATGAGGTCGACGTTGGTAATGCATTGGTAATGTGTGCCAGAACATTGATCGAAAAAGAGCCTGATTACACCTACGTCGCAGCATGCCTATTACTGGATAAAATGCGGCAAGAGGCCCTGACTTTTATTGAAGGCACAATGACCCAAGCGACTCAGCATGAAATGAGTGAAGGTTATGGTGCTTATTTCAAGAAATATATAAGTACTGGAGCTGACTTAGAACTAATAGATCATGAATTAACCAAATATGATCTGGACCGATTAGGTGATGCTATCCAGCCTGATCGTGATCGTCAATTTACTTATCTCGGACTGCAAACGCTCTATGATCGCTATTTTATTCACTCCGATGATTTTCGTTTTGAATTGCCGCAAGCATTTTTTATGCGCGTTGCCATGGGGTTGGCCATCAATGAACTGGATCGTGAAGGTCGTGCTATAGAATTCTATGAACTCTTATCATCATTTGATTTCATGAGTTCAACCCCTACCCTGTTTAATTCAGGCACCTGTCGTCCACAACTCTCTAGCTGTTATCTAACAACAGTCCCTGATGATCTCGATGGTATATTCTCGGCGATAAAAGATGACGCTATGTTATCTAAATTTGCCGGTGGTTTGGGTAATGACTGGACCCCTGTTCGCGCCTTGGGAGCTCATATCAAAGGCACTAATGGTAAATCACAGGGCATTGTACCTTTCTTGAAAGTCGCTAACGATACTGCTGTAGCCGTCAATCAAGGAGGAAAACGTAAGGGGGCTATGTGCGCCTATCTTGAAACCTGGCACATGGATATCGAAGAGTTTCTGGATTTACGTAAGAACACGGGTGATGAACGTCGACGTACGCATGACATGAATACAGCTAACTGGATCCCGGATCTATTCATGAAGCGTGTCGCCGAAGAAGCAGAATGGACATTATTCTCACCGCATGAAACACCGGATCTACATGACCTTTACGGTATTGAATTTGAAACACGCTATGTTGAGTACGAACAACAAGCGGCCGCCGGTGGCATCAATAATTTCAAAACTATTCCAGCCACGGATTTATGGCGCAAGATGCTATCGATGCTATTTGAAACAGGGCATCCATGGATCACATTCAAAGACCCATGTAACATCCGTTCGCCGCAACCGCATGTGGGTGTCGTACATTCATCAAATCTATGTACTGAGATCACACTCAACACCTCAGAGGATGAGATTGCAGTATGTAATCTCGGCTCTGTTAATCTGCCACAACACGTCGACGAGAATGGTCTCAACGTAGAAAAACTTGAAAAGACCATCACTACAGCGATGCGTATGCTGGATAACGTGATTGATTACAACTATTACAGTGTGCTCAAAGCAAGACGCTCCAATTTGCGACACAGACCAGTTGGCCTTGGCATCATGGGCTTTCAGGATGCTTTATATAAACAACGTTTATCTTACACCTCTGATGAAGCGATTAGTTTTGCCGATACGAGTATGGAAGCAGTCAGTTATTATGCTATCAAGGCATCTACAGATCTGGCTGAAGAACGTGGTTCTTATTCAAGCTATAACGGTTCGCTTTGGAGCCAAGGTATATTGCCGATAGATTCAATGCAGCGTCTGGCTGATGTTCGTGGTGATTATCTACAAGCAAACTTTGAACAAACCTTAAACTGGGATGAATTGCGTGAACGTGTAATGAAGGTAGGCATGCGTAACTCGAACTGCATGGCTATTGCACCCACAGCAACTATTTCAAATATATGTGGCGTAAGTCAATCCATCGAACCCACGTACCAAAACCTGTTTGTTAAATCAAACTTGTCAGGTGAATTTACGGTCGTTAATCCTTACCTTGCGCATGATTTAAAAGAGCACGGTATTTGGGATGAAGTTATGGTGAATGACCTAAAATACTTTGATGGGAGTGTGCAAGAAATTGATCGAATCCCGAATAATTTGAAAGAAATCTACGCCACCGCTTTTGAAGTGGACTCGCGCTGGTTGGTCGAAGCGGCTTCAAGACGTCAAAAATGGATAGATCAGGGTCAATCATTGAATCTTTACATGGCTGAACCTAGCGGCAAGAAACTAGACAACCTGTATAAACTTGCCTGGGTGCGTGGTCTTAAAACTACGTACTACTTGCGTTCACTTGGCGCAACACATATGGAAAAAAGCACTAGCAATAGTTCTGAAAACCAGAGTGCTCCTACAGAAGAACCAAAAGTTTGTTCTATTATCGACCCGGATTGTGAAGCATGTCAGTAAAAGCAGATAAAATTATCAATGAGGTAAACCTATAAATGTTGGACTGGAATGACCCTTTAGCTAAACCGGCAGTCAATAGCGATACTGTAGAACCTACTATTGTCAAGCAGACATTAAACAACCCTGTTTCTGAAGATGTTAATAACACCCCTGCACTGAGCAAGCTTGCGCCTGTTAACCCAGAAGATAAGCGTGTTATTAATGGGCAAACAGACATTAATCAATTAGCACCTTTTAAATATCCATGGGCTTGGAATTTTTTCCTTAATGCCAATAAGAATCATTGGACGCCACTTGATATCAATATGGCTCAGGATGTAACAGATTATCGTCACAAACTAACGCTAGAAGAAAAACACGTTTATGAAAACGTGCTGTCTTATCTAACTACCTCTGACATTTTAGCCATGCGTAATATCGGTCTAGCCGTTATGGAAAAGATGTCCGCACCTGAATTACAAATATATCAAGCACGTCAGGTATATGAAGAAGCATTGCACACCTGGACCTATCAACATTGCATAGAAACGATCGGGCTAGATCAAGGCGAGATCTACAACCGCTATCGTGTCGTCCCGGAGATACACCAGAAGATATCTGTCGCTAATCGCCGTCTAAGTTCAGTCATGCGATCTGATATTGATTTACGTGACAGAGATGAGCTACACAATTTCGTTATCGCCTATATGTTCTTTGCTGGCATTTTTGAAGGTTGTTGGTTTTATAATGGTTTCAGCCCTATCTTTGCCTTGCAACGTCGCGGACTCATGAAAGGTACAGCTGAGCAATTGCAGTACATCATGCGCGATGAAGTTATGCATGCTGCTTTTGGTATTCGTGTCGTTAAACAAATCATTCAAGAAGAAAACCTAACGCTAGATCAGGATGCAATACGCGAAATGTGGGATGAGTCCTATGAAGCAGAAAAAGCCTACACCAGCTACATCTTGAAAGACCCGATACTGGGTTATTCAGCAGAAACCCACATTGGCCAATTTCAATACATTGCCAATCGCCGTGCCAATCAACTTGGCTTGGGCGAAGAACCTTTCCCTGGCGCAGAATCAACCCTGCCCTGGCTGGATGAACAAGCCAATATGAGGAAAGAAAAGAATTTCTTTGAAACGCGTGTTACCGAATATCAAACCGGTGGCGCACTAAATTGGGATTAGTCGAAAGCACTCATATGGCACAATACTTCGTTAAAGATCGGCTCACAATGCTCATTTGTAACCTACGCTTACTAGCCACTCTTTGCTTTGCCTCGTCTTGTACTCATCTGAAAGGTTTCTTCAAAATACACTTGTCGATTTACCGTGACCGCCTTAGCGGGAACAGCCGAGATGGACGCTCGGCTATTGCCTGGTACCTCCAGCCTCTTCTGGGTACCAGGCCTTCTTATTCAGTACACAAACCTGTGGCACAAGGTTTGTATTGTTTAATTATGTCGTAATAACACAGCAAACTATCGGAAAAACTAAAATATATTGCAGATTGCACAGCGATTAACCATCAAGAACTACAGTAGTAAACAAATCAAATGTTTGCGCATATTCAATATTGTAATCAACTTTTCCATCCATCTGCTCCAAACTCCATTCAGTAATATATAAAAATCTGTTGGTTGTAAAAAATAAACAATCCCTTCAAAGACTATTTCGGCTTAGACAACAAAGCCTTTAAAATTTATTAAATATTCTTTTGCATAAATGAGATAATTCGATAATGGTGCTAGCTTGATTAAAAAGCAGGCTTTAGATTGATGTTTATTGAGTCAATCAGAGGAAGAGTGCTTAAATCGCGTATTTTGCCTAAAACAAGTCTATTAACTGCTGACTATGACTCTTATCGAGCAAATGTATGGTTCCCTGGTATTTTTCAGTAAACTTTTGAAATCCTTTGTCCAAAACACCATTTTCAATATAATCCTCAAGCGTCGATTCGGTTTGCGTAAGCGCTTTGGCTTTAACCAATACCAGGCTCTTCGCAGCCAGTTTTGTTGCTAACCACAGGGCGATACTGTCAGAAGTAAAATCCCAGCTTGCTGGTATTCCAGTATCATCCTTGAGCAAGGCTGTTGGCAGCCATAATAGAGGTAATCCCCTACCCAAATTTGATAACAATGTTTCAATATCTTCCACAACCCGAAGGTTTTGACTCATCCCGGTTAACAAATAACCATATTGAGACATCGCCAGTAATGCCATTCGATGCGCAACCTGATCATTAAACGCTAACGAGACTTGTATCTCGCGAACTTTGTCAGCAAATTCACCACCGCCGGGAACAATAACAATATTAGTCCTTGTTGCTAGTGATTGAAGTGTGTCTAACCAGTCTCTTAGTTCACTACTGCACATTAAACTGCCGCCCAATTTGACAACGGTTATGATCAAATGGGTTCTTCCTGTTTGAATAATTTCAACATAGCCGCAGCCTTGTCAAAGCATTCTTTATATTCGGCATCGACATCAGAATCCCAAACAATGCCACCACCCGCATTAAAATAAAGCTGTCCATTATATTTAATCAAGGTTCTTATGCTGATATTACTATCCATGTTTCCATCAAAACCAAGATAAAAAATTGAACCGCAGTATATTGAACGACGATGCGGCTCCAGTTCTTCAATGATTTCCATTGATCTGTATTTGGGTGCTCCCGTTATAGAACCACCGGGGAAACATCCACGCATCAAATCAAGTGCGTCTTTATTGTCTGATAAACGTCCGGTAATAGTACTGACAAGATGATGAACTGTTGCGTAGCTCTCCAACGCAAATAATTTCGGCACAACTACAGAACCTGATTCACAAACTTTACTAATATCATTTCTTAACAGATCAACAATCATCAAGTTTTCGGCACGATCTTTTTCGCTTTCTAATAAACACACAGCTAATGCTTTGTCTTCATAAGCAAACACCGAACGATGCTTTGTGCCTTTGATTGGTTTAGTTTCAACTTGATTACCTGTGACACGTAAGAAACGTTCTGGAGACGAGCTTAATACAGCGCCGGTGGGTAAGTTAAGATATGCAGCATAGGGAGCGGGATTAACATTTCGTAACTTTAAATACGCTGACCAACTATCGCCTTCAAAATCGGCAGCGAATCGCTGCGATAAATTAACCTGATAACAATCACCATCACGTATATATTCTTTAACTTTATTAAAGGCAAGACCATACTGCTCTCTTGATAGATTAGACTTAACCGCAGAGGTTACTCGATATCCTTTTGTTTCATTAGCTGCTGGCGTTGCAAATAAATCCTGTAATTCCTGCCATATTGATTCTGTTTTATCAAAACGACAAAAGCTGGCTAGCCATACGCGCCTTAGATGATGATCGACAATAAGCGACCAATCGTAAATGGCCACCGCCATTTCTGGCATCTTGATGTCATGCTTTGCCGTTTCAGGTAATGTTTCTAATCTACGCCCCAGATCATAGGCTAAATACCCCACTGCACCACCACAAAACGGTAGGCCACTCAGGTTGTTGTCTTTTTCACCAAGATACTGACTTAAAAGTAGTAAGGGGTCTTCTCTAGAAGTTGTTTCCTTACCATTGTCATTGATATGCGTAACCTCGCCATACGTCTCGAGCGTGATCGCAGGACGTGAAACAATAATATCGTAACGTCCCATATCAATCTCAGGATAGCCGCTATCAAGAAACATGCTCCAGGGCTCATCTGCTACCAGAGAGAAAAAATCTGCTGCATTTCGATGATAAGGTAATTCAGAAACTTTCATGTTACCACCGAAAGCCGGTTTAACTGTGCCATCGCAACAGCTGGCGCACAGGTGTTACATTTATGCGTCAACTCTGAATCAACATCGCATAACTCACTAAACTCCATATAAGAGATGTTTAGTCGTTGTGCGATCTTCTTAACCAGAAAGCATCCAACACCAGCCCCCACTATTTTTTGATTTTTAGCATCGACATGTGTTAATACTCGAAGAACGGACTTTGTCAGCAACTGCAGCTGCGCTTCTTCAAAATATTGTGCTAATTTAATCCAGCAGCGATTACTATATTCAAAGTCACTAGCGTCTGTTCCCAGCATTCTGGCAAGACGTCTAATACTACTGACAATGTCTTTCTCACAGCCATCTGCCGTTTCCATCAAGTCATCACCATCTTCGAGATAACCCAGAACTCTATATACATCCGCTGTATTTGAAAAATATTCTGCTGCTAAATTTTGCCATTCACCAGCAAAAGGGACTTGTTTCGTTAATGTCATTAATGGCGTTCTAACGGCCCCAGTATAAACCAGTTCGTCAAAACGTAATCGACTTTGATCATCAATGCCACGAGCATTAACAAGCTTGTTGCTAAAAGGAATTATATCTGTCGTCGTACTTCCAACATCAACAAACAAACCGGCATCTACCAATGACGCAGCATAAGTCGCACTAGCATGCCAATTTGCCGAAGCAAGTTGTTCAAGTCTATGACTGGCATTACTTAAACTCGACACCCCGCCATTTATTGCATATAGGCTTATGTTGCTTCCGAGTACTTTTTCACATAAATTTATTATCGCCACCATTCCTGACTGTCTATCTTTGAATATATCAACTAGCTCTGCAGTCATTGTTAATGCATGAGACAGCGTGCCATCAGGCAATCTGTCTATTAATTTAGGAAACGCCTCTTCAAGCTGCTCTAAACCTTGCCAAAGAGGCGTAGCAAATTGTTCTACCAACTTTACTTTCCCAGAGGCATCGACGCTTGCAACCTTAAGATGCGCACCGCCAATATCCCAGCCTATGTAATTTGAAACTTTCATATAATTTTTAAATATTTATTCTTATTGGTACTGCTGCCGTGAGATCAATATCAGGCAATTCTTTTTCAAGAAACGTATCTAATATTATTTTAGTCATATTACAACCTAATGATTTAGATAATCCTGCATAGGCAGTTGTGAATCTTGGATTGATCTCTAACAGGATCAATTCATTATCGACCTCAATCATATCAACTCCGATATATCCAGCAAAACCCGAAATATTGGAAACGATGCTAGTGGCTAAAGCCATCATTTTATCTTTTAAAAATAAACATTCATTTACACCTATAGCAGACAAACTGACAACGTCATCTTTAAAAACAACATATTGCTCATTACATGACAACAACCTGACATCATCATCATAAACCAGTAATGACATGCTCATATGCCTGCCATGAATAAAAGGTTGCACCACAAAATTGTTATATTTATATTCTGCGGCAATTTCAGTCAGTCTGTTTTTATCATTAATGAAATAGCAAGCCTCTCCACCGACACCATCATCTGGTTTTATAACCCAACCAGTTTGACTAACAGGGATGTCATCGCCCAGTGTTCTTGTATCAACAATATTAATATTTGCCTCTGAAAGGAGCCTGCTTGTCAGTAACTTGCTTGCGGCAATTCTTATAGCACGAGGACTTGAACCTATGAATATTTTCCCGTTTCTAATAAATTCTTCTGCTAGTTTAGCTAAACAATCGTCTGTTTCAGGTGCAATCAGCCACGCAATATCAGACTCATTAATGTAATTGTGCAATTCTTCTTCCAGCGACTCCTGAACAATATACTGCTTAGCTTTAGCTTCGCATGAACCTAGCCTTTTATCTCTGGTTAACGATATATCAGAATATCCAGCCTCAATTAATTCATTCAATAATGTTTGCATCATGATCTCGCCTTCCCTGACTAAAGTTTCTGGTAAGGCTTGTCCAGATAGTCCACCTCCTGTGATAAACTCAAATAAAAAATGACGCATTGTTATTATGTTAATTATTCCAGTTCTTGATCTAAGTCGCGGTTTGGTTGTTCATGCAATACATGGCGATAGACATCTCTATAAACCCGTCACATCAGTCATATCATCAAGTTCTAAACCAGAATCAGTCCTGTCTGCATTTTTGGAATTATACCCTTTCAAAATAATTTATATTGCTGATCTTGATGCTATTCAAGGAACAGGCAATCAGGCCACATTGATCGAAAAACTCTCATCTAGGTTTGATCAGTGTGAGTTCTGGGTGGATGCGGGGATAGCTGCCATACAAGATGATAACAATCATTTTGATGGCGACAATATAAAACTAATTTTAGGTTCAGAAAATAAATTACCGTCTGAGTTGCTTACGGAAATCCTCAACAAAAACCCGGACATCCTATTGTCTCTTGATTTTAATGAAGCCGGCTTACTGGGTAATTCCTATTTACTCGATGATACAAATCTATGGCCCAAACAGCTTATTGTCATGATGCTTCACCGAGTCGGTTTAAATAAAGGCGTTGATAGCGAGTGTCTGAATAATATCTTAAGGATTGGAAGCAAGCATAATATATTTGCAGCGGGTGGAATACACAATCTAAATGACCTTTATCAATTAAAGAAAACCGAAATTAAAGGAGTATTGCTTGCTTCTGCACTGCACAACGGTTCAATATCGCAAGATGAGTTACATTTATTTAGTAAACAATAATTTGTAATCAAAAAAGCCTGCGCACTGGCTTTAAACACCTTCGCTTCCAATTCAGATTGGCGATATACTTTATGCACTACGTTTCAATTTGGAACTGGCTTGGTATCGGCACAGCGATAATTAACAGCGTCAAGACTGCATTTATATAGGCATGAGCAATGTCATGAGTTCAAACATTTATCAAAAAACACGTACTGACCTGCCGGCAGCAAGGGGCTCGTTTTGAAACATCGTCTATCCTCTTTGTCTATTGCTTCTTTTTTTCAGTATTTAGTCATTCTGTTGATATTTGCTCTCATGCCCGCTATCTGTTTTACACCAGGTCAACTGCCGCTTAAAGTTGGCATCTACGACAATCCTCCCTTCGTTTTTATAGATGACAAGGGGACTCCCAGAGGTTTTGACATCGAAATGCTCAACGATGTCGCTGCCCAGGAAGGCTGGTCGCTCGAATATGTCTTTGACGATTGGTCTGTTTTGCTGGACAAAACCCGCATCGGAGAAATTGATCTGCTTATGGGGATCGCCTATACGGAAGAACGCGACAAGTTCCTGGACTTTGGTGATGTTGAATTTTTCTCTACTTGGGGTGCGGTCTCTGCCCTTCCTGAATCAAATATTCAGGACATTACTGATCTAGACGGCAAGCCCATCGGGCTGCTTAAAAATGATAAAATAGCTGAAGACTTCAAGCAGCATTGTTTACATGTTGGTATACAGCCTGTCTTTCTTGAAGTGAATACCTATGCCGAAGCGTTTAAATTAATAGAATCCGGCGAAGTATTTGCCAGTATCAGCAGCAACATTTATGCATTACGTCATGCCAAAAAATTTAATGCTCAATTGGCACCAATTGAATTTGCTCCAACCCTCAGTACGCTTGCCTTTCCTGTAGGCCGTCACAAGGAAATTTCAAGAACCATTAGCAACCGCGTCTGGCGATTAAAGAGAAACAAATCTTCAATTTATTATCGTCTCTATGACCGATGGTTCAGTGGAGAGAAATTGATTGGACTGACACATGATGAACATGCCTGGATAAAAAAACATCCCGTTATACGTCTCGCCCTGATGTCAGACAATCCACCCTATCATTTCCTTGATAGCAATGGGAAGTTCTCCGGTCTGGCAGCTGACTTTTTTCAACTCTTCCAAAATGATTTAGATATAAAAATAGAGGTCGTCACCGCCACAAGCGAAAAAGAAGTGCTAGACATGCTTGCCAATAAAGAAGTTGATGTCGTTCCATCGCTAAGCCCGCTTCCTGAACATGAACAACATATGCTTTTTTCTGATGACTTCCTTCGCTACAGTTATGCCATCGTAGCGCGCAGAGGAGACACTACAATTCAAGACGAGTCTGACATGTCCAGTAAACGGGTCGTGCTCCTAAAAGATTTTGTCGCAAATGATGCCTTGCTTAGAAGACATCCAGATTTAGATTATTCATACGCAGCAACACCATTCGCAGCACTACTTCAGGTTGCTGAAGGTAAGGCCGACGCCACCGTGTTATTACATGCGGCTTCAGTTGATTTGATGAACCGCAATGAGATATTCGATCTCGAAATAAAAACTGTATTACCCTGGGGAGGAGGCAAAGGCAGCATTGGGGTAAGAAAGGACTGGCCTGAGTTCGTATCTATTTTGAACAAAGAGTTAAAAGCAACTCCTGAAAATAAAAAAACAAACATCTTCAACAAATGGGTCTATCCCGAACGTCGCAAACTTGATATTAAGCGGATAACGCTTACTGAAGAAGAAAAAGTCTGGCTTAGAAAATATGGAGAAATAACACTTGGTTTTACACCAAATATTGAGCCCCTGATAGTTGTCGACGAAGATGGAAGCCTTTCTGGTATTATCGTCGACATCTATGATGAGCTCGAAAAACTCACCGGTTTAAAGGTCAATATCAAAAGTGGTAACTGGCCTTCAACAATCGAAAAAGTTAAACAAGGAAAGATTAATGGACTGCTAGCCTCACCACCCGCTTTTGCAGAATCGATTGACTTGCCTTATTCAACATCGATAGTAAAAGGCACTCCTGCAATCTTTGCCAGAACCGATGCACCGTTTGAAATCAACAGCATCGATGACCTGATTGGGAAAAGGATTGCCGTACATAAGGGTATCGATGTTATAGAAAAAACCTTAGCCCAATACAAAGACAAGATTGAGATCATCGAAACCGGATCTGCTCAAGAGATGATGACACTGGTACTTCGGGGTAGAGCCGATATCGCCTTTGGGCTCAGCTATCATAATTATCTTATTGGAAAGCATTTTCTTGTTGATATTGCGCCAGTCTACTTTTTGAAGCAATACAGTGCCGTTGGGGTTGCTTCCATAAGCAGTGAATCATCAGAGGTGGTCTCGATAATGAACAAAGGACTAGCCGCTATTGATCAAGCCAAGGTCAATGCTACTGTCAACACATGGACGCGATTAAAAGAAAAGGTAAAAACTACTCCGCTTGTGCTGACGGCAAAAGATAAGGCTTGGCTAGAAGCCTATCCTAATCTTGCTCAGTTGGCATTTCGAATCAGACAACAGGTTCAGTTGAGCGCCAGCGAGCATAAATGGCTTTCAACCAGACTCAGGATTCCTGTTCAGGTGGGAGACTACCCGCCCTTTCACTTTGTCGCAGATGACACGCCCCAGGGTATCTCTATAGACTATGTACGCGTCATGTGTATCGCTCACGACCTTGAGTGTGACTTTGCACAGGGGCTTACCACTTCTGAATCCATTGATTCAATGCAAAGCCCGGGTGGTATCGCAATTCAACCTGGCTGGCAACGAAATGCTGGTCGAGAACAACTGGCGAGCTTTACCCAGCCCTATGTCGCCTCTCCGTTTGTAATATTCCAACGACAGCATAGTGATCGCATCTTACATATGGAGGATCTCCTCGGTAAACGCGTGGTGGTGGAGAGAAATTATGCTATCCATGATTTATTGAAAAAGCAGTTTCCCGACTTAGACTTAATCGAAACTGATTTTACCACTGAGGCACTGAAAACATTGGCTGCAGGGCAAGCGGATGCTTATGTGAGCAACCTGATGTCGGGACATTATTTGAGCTTTGAACTTGGTTTACCAAATATCGTGGTTGCGGCACCCGCACCCTTCAAACCTAATAACCTCTCGATCGCGGTGCGTAAGGATTGGCCGGAATTGGCCTCTATTATCGACAAAAGCATCATCGCCATGACAGCAGATGAGCATAAAAACATCCGTAACCGCTGGATGACGGTAGACTTTCAACAGAAGACTGATTACGAGTTAGTGTGGAAAATAGCACTAGGGTTTCTGATTATCTTGTCGGTGGCACTGGCATGGGTTCAGGTTATGAGACGACAGACAGCGGCATTATCTGAAAGTGAAGTCCGACTGAGGAAGGCAAGAGATGATGCAGATAACGCCAACAGAGCCAAAAGTACCTTTCTGGCTAATATGTCCCATGAATTACGTACACCTCTCAATGCGATTCTTGGTTTTTCCGAGATGCTGAGTCGTGACGTCGAGATAACGGGTAGTAAAAAAGAGAAGATCACTATCATTAATCACAGTGGCGAGCATTTACTGGAGATGATTAACGACGTACTGGATTTGTCAAAGATCGAGGCGGGTCGAGTAGAACTGGAACCCCAAGCTTTCGATTTACTGCGGATGCTACAGGATATTGGACTTATGTTTGAGGCTCGTGCAGAGAACGCCGGACTGCATTTTTATCTGGATCTCGATTCTTCACTTGCTCAATATATAACTTCTGATGTTAACAAATTGCGTCAAATTTTATTCAACCTACTCGGCAACGCTGTGAAATTCACTACCCAAGGTAGTATCACCCTGAGAACATCGACAGAACCTATTAAGGGTGATTCAAGCATGCTCGCACTAAAGCTTGAGGTTAAGGACACAGGAACGGGCATAGAACCAGAACTCATGGAGAGAATTTTTGAGCCTTTTGTTCAGGCGAAGAGATTTAAAACGAATACTAAAGGCACTGGTCTAGGATTGGCTATCAGTAAATCGTTCGTCGAATTACTGAGTGGAGATATTAGCGCAGAGAGTGAAATTGGCAAAGGGTCTGTATTTCATGTCAGCATACCCGTCGCTTTAGCCAAGGCGGCGGAGGTTGTTGATGTAAAGGCAATCAGACCAATTGTTCTGGGATTGGAGCTTGGACAACCTGCATGGCGAATACTGGTGGTGGAAGATAGTGCAGAAAACCGGTTGTTACTAAGTAGTATCTTGCATCAGGCAGGTTTTGAGACAAGAGAGGCCGAAAATGGTGAAGAGGCCGTTACTATGTTCCAAGAGTGGCAACCTCACTTCATCTGGATGGATATGCGTATGCCCGTAATGGATGGCTATGAAGCCACTTCAACAATACGTGAACTACCCGGTGGTGATGCCGTTAAGATAGTCGCTATCACTGCCAGTGCATTCAAAGAACAACGTCAAAACATATTAGCAGCGGGCTGTGACGACGTCGTACACAAACCAGTCCAGAGTCACGAGATCTTCGAATCTATGTCACAACAGTTGGGTGCCCGTTATATCTATGAGGAACAGAGTCGAACGTCTTTGGCAGAATCTGTTAATGTTACGGCTGAAATGGTCGCCGGATTGCCCGCTTATTTAAGAGAAGCATTGCGGCAACCGGCACAATACCTGGATGCCTCTGCGACCAATCAAGTGGTTGAACGTATTCGCAGCAAGCACCCCGAGACCGCAGAGGGCCTACAATTACTGGTAGAGGAGTTCAGCTTCGATCAAATAATGAAACTGCTCAACGAGAGTGATCGTATGCATCATTAAACTACCAATCAGCTGATAATTGTGAAAAACTATGCTGATTAGGAATAATCATAGATACTCATTATAACTTGAGAGAAACTAATAATGGTCAATCGTGGTGAAGTGATGATCGTTGATGATACGCCCGCTAACCTGCAGTTGTTGGCTGGCCTGCTGGAGGACGAAGGTTACATGGTGCGTCCGACTCGCGTTCCAGAAATGGCGATTGAATCAGCACTAGCCAATCCTCCCAATCTTATCCTGCTAGATATAATGATGCCGGGAATGGATGGCTTCGAAGTGTGTCGACAGCTAAAACAGAATGAGAACACAGCAGATGTTCCCATTATCTTTATTACTGCCCTACAGGAAACACAAGATAGACTGCGCGGATTTGAAGTCGGGGCCGTGGACTTTATCACCAAACCAATTCGACGCGGCGATGTGCTGGCGCGCGTAGCTGCTCAACTCGTACTTTATCAAATGGGTGAAAGTCGAAAAGAGACTGTTGACTTGCGCAGCAAGGAATTACAAGAGAGTGAGAGCAAATACAGAACAGTTTTTGAAACATCAAACGATGCCATCATACTGCTTAATGAGAATACCTGCTTCGATTGTAACTCAGCTGCATTGGAATTATTTGACTATACATCTCGTGAAGATTTTATAGACTCCAAACTCAACGAATTTTCACCCCCTACACAACCAGATGGTAGAGATTCAGAAGAAGTCGTAAATGAGATGATATCGCTAGCATTCCAAAAAAATACGCACTCATTCGAATGGATTTACCGTCGCGCTACAGGAGAGGATTTTCCTGCGGAAATACTGCTAACTCATTTGATATTAAATGGCCGGGATGTGATACAAGCAACTGTCTGGGATATTAGCAAACGAAAACAGATCGAATTCGCACTAAAGAAAAGTGAGGAAAGACTTCAGGTTATCGGCGCTGGAACTCAGGACCCGACACCCTTTATAGATGATGCTGAAGATTCTACTCTTAGTGACACAGCAGATAAAAATCATCGTCATCACTGAAGCTGTTTAACACCAGCGCACTTAGCATCAGGTAAATCTTCGTTTCGCACTCCTCGGCTTTTGCATCCGGCTTCACTCAAACTCCTGCAGCCGTGCAGTCTTGTCCTCTAACGGAATACTTTCCATCATCAACACTGCTCTTTGTATGCTCCTGCACAAAAGATACAGATTACCTACTTGTAAGTAAAAATGCCCCGATTATTGCTAATCAGGGCATTAATTTTTGCTGAAAACTAATCCAGCAACACTTACGCTTTATTAGTTACAAATTAAGCGTGTGCTGCAAATGGATGTTCAGCTGAACCTTTCTTGCTAACAACTTCTGCTGCTTTAGGCTCACGAGCAACTGCTCTCTTAATTGAAAGCTTGGTTGCTTCATAATTGTAGTCTTGAATCTTTGCATCATCTTCAGCTAACCAATGAATGAAAACACCAACTGAAATGAATATATCATCAGCTTCATCAGCAGGGATAGTGCCGTCTTCAACACAATCCATAACCGCCATAGCTACACCACGTTGCGCAGGGCCAAACATTTGAACTGCTTGTTTTGAACCTTTAATGGTTACTTTGTTGAAAAGAATGGTATTAGGTTTACAAAGCAAGTTTGGCGCTACAACTGCCAATAAGGTACTGAAACCATCTTTGTTGTTGGTCAATGCGTTTGCGAATGCTGATTCAGCTGCGCTACCACGTGGACCCATCATTAAGTCAATGTGTGCAACTTCATTACCGTCACCCACCAATGCTTCACCAATTAATACTCTATCAATGACTGCCATTTTTTTATCTCCTCCAGTTAGAAAGCCACATAGCTTTTTTAATATCGACATCGCCGCCTTCCTATTTTTTTAAATTTAAAATTAACAAGGGATATAACCCCTTTTCCAGTATAACTAGCAAAAAGAAAAGATCTTTTTGCCCGTATTTGTCGTATATTCTCTAATTTATGTCTCTTTCTATACGGTCAAATTATAAACCAATAAACTTGCCGCAGTTAGGTCGGCGCTAGTTCCTGGATTATAATTTTTTGTTTTAAGTTCCCCGTCGAAACTTTGCAACAATTCAATGTTATTTTCAGGTACGCTAGAATTATTGAAGCTTTCAGCAATGACCTTACTTTTTATTTTTATTCTTTCAGCTTTCTCTCGACCAAATTTTCGTTCTATGTGTGAATCTGTCATCGTTGACATAAAATTCAAATAACATGAAACGGTCGACCATTTTACACTATTCCAACGTTTCTCAAAGTTTTTAATGTCGACTAGGCCGATGTTAAATATTTCCCGAAAATTATTCATATATTGCAACGCAACAGAATCCCGATAACTAGCTAGTTGCATTGCTTCAAGTAAAGTACAGTGAGGCTTCTTATTTACATCATGTATTTTGACGCTACCCAAACCTCCGGGACTTGCTAAGCTTATTGCCTCAAATATCTGTTCTGTATCTGTTTTTCTTATGGAGATTAATGTGTTTTCTAGGTTTTTATTTAGCTCAAAACTATCTTTGAACCCAGATTCTGCTGCCATAATTATTGGTGCAAAAAGTAATAACATGCCTAAGTTGGTATTACATCCAACTGCATCTTGCGTTGCACAAACACTATCTAATATACGTTGACCTAAACTATTGTTACCTTCACAAAGTAATGGCACAGAAACCTTGGCACTTTTCTGAAAATCAAGGACAGTCATATCATGCCCATCAGCATAGAAACTAACATTCCCAGGTTTGAAAGCTTCCAATTCTCCCAGAAAACTAGCCATAACCGCATTTTCTAATGCCTTTCTATCCATGTTCAGTTAAGTTCTGAACAAGCTTTTAATTGATTGATCTCAGCAATATGTTTAACAAACGAATCGATCAAACATGATGCTATATCAAAGTCCACTACACCTTGCAGGCCATACCAGGCAGGAATACTGTTTACCTCAATGATATAAAATTGTCCGTTTTTATCTTGCATGAGATCTACGCCAGCATAATCTATGTCTAAAACCTTACACGCCGATTCTGCCAAATCAGCAATAACTTTATCCATAACTAATGGTTCACAGATCGCTCCTTGTGCACGATTAGTAACCCACTCTTGTCCACGGCGTAACATTGCCGCTTTAGCAATACCATCAATAACCAGTACGCGTATATCCGTATACTCATTATTTTGCCGTTCAATAAATCGCTGTAAATAATATATACCAGCGAATTTTTCATCGTGAATCAATCCTGTTTTATAGTCCACCAGATGTATGCCAATCCCTTGTGAACCAAACAATGGTTTTAAAATTAGTTGGCCACCTTTTGATGTTTCTTTTTCAAGTATTGATCTGGCATGTTCTGGAGTTTCACATATCCATGTAGTCGGTGTAGGTAAGCCAGCCCGGCTTAATAGCAAACTGGTAAGCGGTTTATCCACCGTGCGTTCTATTGCTCGTGGAGTGTTATAAACCGTAACACCAGACATATGTAGTCCGTGCAAAATATCTAACCGAAAGATCACTTGCTCCAGACTACCGCCAGGGACTCCTCTTACGAAGATACCTAGTGGAAGCGTATCAAACCCTGGGAAAGTAATTTCATTGCCCTCACCATTGATTTCAATAGTACAATCCGTCAAGGAAACATATTGACTCTCAAACCCATGTTCTTTGAGCGATGTTGTTAATTGCCTGCCATGCCACCCTGGGTCATCAGTAACTATAGCAATTTTTCTTTGTGAGGCTTTCACTCGGTTTAACTGAATGATTTATCCAGCAAATCAAGATCAATCTTTCCTGCATGGAATGTGTGCCCTGTAGTTAAAGAACTCACAGCGACTTGTGCCGGACTAAACAACATCGGGTCAATCTTATAAAAATCATAACCAACATCTTTGAAAATTTCACCAAAGGGTCTTCCGTAATCATTAGAAGAACTACTTGGTAATTTATTGGCTAATTCTTTGGCATCGTCATCACTAGCTTCAATAAATAATTGTATTTGACCTGCAAATAAAATTGAATCATTAGTCCTGCTCATGGCCGTCAAAAAATCTTTCGATGGAGGACATATTGGTGCACTACCAGCACCATCAATAATATTTTCTAATGGAAAATGTAATGCATGTGCTTTATGTAGCGCCGTTTCCAATACTCTAGCAACTACCTGTGCTGAGCCTGCCAAACTAGATGTCGGCGTTAATATAATCGTTAACGCAGAAGCAGGAATGCCACATTTCCCAGCTATTTTATCTGCAATTTCTACTGGTGGGATTTTATCGGCTTCAATGACTATGTAAGCCTGTTCTCCTGAGTCGCGATAACCCAGTTCATCGTAAAGCCCTTCACTACTTCCGATAGCGCGAGCTGGTCCTGAGCCTAGTGCATTAAATGCGCCCTTGCCCTCACCATGACTCAAACTCCACCCCGCATATTGGCTACCCAAACATGACAAGACAGGGTTTGTGCTATGCACATCTAGATGCCATGACCAGTTGCGAAAACTTGTTGATGCTCTTAATTTTACTGAGCCCAATCCACCCATACATATTTCTGCAATTAACCTTCCAGCTTCAAGCCCACCTGGCACGTTAATTCCCGCATCAATAATACGACAACCATTATCCAGTTGGGTGATAGCTAATCGTAATGCCGCTGCATTAACAATCAAGTTTTCAACTAGCGGAGCTGTCAACGCATTAAGACTAGGTGATGATGTTTGCTTGCTCACATTTTTTTCCTCATTTCTTGATTTAATTTATAAGTCTCAAGCAGCATGCTGTTCTGCCATGACAATGGTTTCAATATAATTTAACTGTTCCTGCAAAACTGCTTTAACATTGCTGACCGATTTATCTTTTGCATGAACAGTACAAACAGGAAACTTTTCCGTTATAGTCGAGCCAACAGAAGGCTTGTCTTTAACCCAGTCCGGCCAAACTATTTTATTGCTAATCTGTATTTCTTGTTGCGCATAATAGATAGCATAGCCTTTTGAGTAATTATTTTGTTTAAACTGATAGTCGACTTCCCCTTCCCCAAAGCAAGCTAGATGCGCATCAAATAAAGCACCTTGTTGATCATATAGCTCGAAAGAAGATGGCGGTCTTGGGTTAACCTCAAGCACAACAATCTCTCCAGACTCTGCAACGACATAATCAACCCCGCAAAGCCCAACCAGTCGAGTTTTTTTAGTTATCCTAGTGATAATTTCTATCACGTTTTGTCTATGCTGTTCTTCAATAGCATTCAATTTAACAACACCTTTATACAGGAAAGGCATTTCGTTAAATTGTTCTGATTGTAGTTGTTCGTTAATGCCTATAAGTATTGCATGTGTTTCTTTAGCCAGAAATATTGCACTTAAAACTATGCCCGGGATATATTTCTGATAATAACAATCTGTGCCGATATCCAATTTTAATCGTGACAACCATTGCACGTGTCCTCCGCCAATACCTGCAATTTTTTTCACCAGCCACTCATCAGGCTCAATCGGACGCGTTAACGCGATTTCCGGCACATTGATAGAGGCACAACTCAAAAGTTTAAAAAGAGAAACAGGATCTTTCAAACTATGAATAATGCTTTCACTATTACTGAAGACAGGCATGATTGTCGCCAAGCTATCAAGCAACTCTGGAGTTTGCTCGAACCCCGTACCAACAACCAGGATTGCTTCTGGATAACAAGAAACCAGCCTCTTAACCTGTCCGACTAAATCTGTCTTATCAAATCCTTCACAATGATACTGAAGTTGATGAATGGAATTCGATACAGTTGTTGTATCATCATCGGCAAAACAATCCAATACATGAACGCGATATCCAGCTTGATGAGCTGATGCAGCTAACGCCCTTCCTGATCGAGCAACAATGAGAACGTCTGTCATCTATTCGTCCCTGCTCAGAAAAATTTCCTGAGCATGAACTTAATGAATAAAAACAATATTAAAGCTTACTAACAATTTCTCTGGCAACATCAAATGCGCAATTATGATCAACATACAACGGTTCATCTGCACTCTTCATCATTTCGAATAATTTAAGATGTAATTTATATTTAATATCACCAATAGCCAAAGCACCAAGTCCAATTGCATTTTGCGGTGTCTCAGGTAACTCTACTCCCATGTCATGAATACCAACACCTTCAATACCTACTGGAGGTACGGCATTCACATCAGCAGCAACTAATAGGTTTTTTGCTTCACCTAATTGCTTCTTTGATAGAACTTGTACACCTGCCTTAGCAGCACCAATAACAATATTCGTTTCAGGCAAAAACTCCATTACTTTCGCATCGGTGCTACTATCTGCCCCAAACATTTCCACGGCAAAACGTGCGTTATATTCAGACGCATATTCGGTGGCGACTTTAGTGCCTCTACGACTGGTTAAATAGACCATAGCACCACAATTAGCAGCTAAAATACCAGCGCATACTCCAACCGGGCCGGTGCCACCGATAATGTCGATACGTTTCCCGGATAATGATTCGCCTGTTTTCTTTTGTAATTGCTGTTCTATACAAGCCATCAATGCTGCGGCCGTGGTTATTGCTCCACTGGGATCAGCAAAAACAGAAACTGCAAAGGGAGGAAACATTGCAGCCTTTGCTCGATTAAACATATCAATCGCTAATCCAAACTCTCTACCACCAATAAAAATACCGGTTCGTTTAACACCCTTTTTACCACGTGAAAAAATCGTGTCTTGAGTTAGCGCATGAATATCCTCTAGCGCGACTTCAGAATATGGAATAACGCCATCAAATTCTGCCTCATAGGCCATATTGACATCAAATGGACTGACATTTTTTGTTGGGTTAAACATGTGTAATAAATATGGATCTTTCATTTTGTAATAGTTCTCTCTTTAAATTATAAATTCGTTACTTTTAGGTTTTCGTTTTGCGTTGGCGCGTTCATATCGCTTAATGTAATTTTAGCTCTAGAATTACATGCCTTACTCATTACAAAACGCAATCTTGATTCAGGTTGCCATTCTTCACGTGCTTTTTTCATCGCTTGAAATGCCAGTGTTTCATCTGGAAAAAAGGCAAAACCGGTTGGTCCCCAGGAACTTTGCCCCATACCTGTCGCACCGCTATTCTTCATAGATTCAAGAATAGGTTTAAGAAAAGGCGAGGTATAACGCCCGCCCTGTGCATCAGCAAAATAATCGCCAACAATATTTTGAATCTGAGTGATAGCTTTGCCAAATTGCCCGCAATCTTTTTCTCTAATAGCCGGCAACACTTGCATCAATGTCAATCTACAAAGCAGACCAGACATTGCACCATCCATTGGCGGTAAGGTATTGAACGCGCGCCGTTCTGGCACGCCATTAATACCTTCTGCTTCATCATCGAATATTAATACGATCCGCCAATTGTCCGGAAAAGACATATGACTGATAACCGGGGGGACATCAGTATTTTCTCCTCGACCACCATCGATTATAAACCCGCCATGCATAAAAGTGCCGATACCGATGCCTGATCGAGCCCCACGATGTAACACCGCTGCCAGACGGTTAGGATTTTGTTCAGATAATTCGTATAAATTAGAGATGGCCGATGCAACAGCTAATGACAATTGCGTCCCTGATCCTAGTCCGGAATGTTCAGGAATAGCCGTCTTTATCGTCATTTTAACACCGCCGTTGATGCCAAAATGGGACAACACTTGTTCCGCATAGTCCTCTGCCCGTTTGGCAGAAGGCCCGGTCACATCTATATCGTCGGCATATTCTGCTGTAAGCGCAGTCTCAACATTATGGATAGATAGACCCAGACTACCAAACTTTCTCCCCAGTCCCCCGTGCAGATCGAGAAACCCTAGATGCAATCTAGCAGGCGCATTAACACTCACCTGCCTCGATTTGCTTATTGATTGTTTATTATCCATTTTTATTAGGAAATTTTTATATCCAATTATGAATTATGCAAAACCAGCCATTATACTGTATGCGGCAGCGCTGAAACAGCGTTCTGCCGAAACAAATTAGTCTTATAGCCTATCTGTTTGTCCTTATGCAATACTCCAGACTATAATCAGATGAGAATCAAATGAGGAGAGACATGTGTCAAAAAAGATGATCCTAATTCCAGGTCGTTCTGCTAAACAGGGAACGAGCCTAAATATAGGCAAACTCAAGGATGAATACAAAGAAGTCACATCAACTCTGGAAATGAATACAGATGAAATGGCTAAAAGAGGGCTTGTCGACGGCGACAAAGTTCGTCTCAGCAATGATGTTGGTGAAACTATAGTGTCTTGCATAGGTAAAAAACCTGAAGATTTGCCTGATGGCATGGCGTTCATTCCTTATGGCCCTCCTTCGAGTGAACTCATGGCAAGTGACACGGCAGGGTGTGGTATGCCATTATCTAAACACATGGAAGTTGAAATTGAGAAAATCTCAACTTAAACTCATAATATAATTTTTCGATTTAAGGTGTAATAGTTACTATGACTGAAAATACCAAAATCATTGAAAATGCAACCTGTACCTTCTGTGGCTGTGTCTGCGATGACATGATCCTGACCGTAGATCTCGACGAGAAGAAAATCATAAAATCTAAAAATGCCTGCGTTCTTGGTCGTGCATGGTTCGCGGAGCATACGATAGAAGAAGGCGCCCCGGCAGCGATGATTGATGGCAAAGAAGTCTCAGTCGAAGAAGCCATTGAAGAAGCAGCACAAACACTAACCAAAGCAAAATTTCCCATTACCTATGGCCTGAGTGATACAACATGCGAAGCTCAGCGCCAAGCTGTTGCAATCACGGATAGAATTAAAGGCAACATCGATACCACTACTTCTGTTTGCCATGGCCCATCCGGCTTAGCCTTTCAAGGAGTGGGGGAAAGCACCAGTACTTTGGGAGAAGTTAAAAATAGAGCTGATTTAGTTATCTATTGGGGTGGCAACCCCGCTGAATCGCATCCCCGTCATTTTGGCCGTTATGCTGTGACACCAAAAGGTATGTTTACCCCTGGTGGTAAAAAGGATCGCACAATAGTCCTTATAGATGTGCGCAAGACAAAAAGTTCTCCAGTAGCAGATATTCTAATTCGACCGAAGCCAGGGAAAGATTTCGAAGTTTTATGGGCTTTACGCGCATTAGTCAAAGGTAAAAAATTATCAAATGACATTGAAGAGCGTACCGGCGTTCCTCTGGAAGTGTTACAAGATCTAAGCGAGCGTATGAAGAACTGCCGATTTGGCGTGCTCTTCTTTGGTATGGGCCTGACCATGACTCGTGGTCGCCATTTCAACTCTGGTGCCCTACTCGCTTTAGCGACCGATTTGAACGAATTTACGCATTTTGTTGCCAAACCCGTTCGTGGACACGGCAATGTAACCGGTGCCGATAACGTGGTTTCTTGGCAGACGGGCTATCCTTTTGGTGTTAATTTCAGTCGCGGATATCCGCGCTTCAATCCTGGAGAGTTTACGACAGTTGATACCTTGGCCAATGGCCATGCCGACGCAGCAATGATAATTGCAAGTGATCCCGCATCTAATTTTCCGAAGAAAGCGATAGCACATTTAAAAAGTATCCCCATAGTTGTGCTCGACACTAAATGTACAGAGACTAGTAAAGATGCACATGTAGCTTTTCGCACATCAACTTATGGTATTAATACCGCCGGAACCGTATATCGTATGGACGATGTGCCGATAACCTTACGCCCTGCATTTGAGTCTCCGTTTCCAGATGACGAAACGATTTTGAAGGGTATAAATAAAAGGGTGAATGAATTAATGTTAGCTAAACACTATGCAAGTGGTGCTAGCGGAGAAGTAAAAGTGGCTGCCCCTATTTAAAAGGCAAGCGTCACTTTAATTTTAGTTCTGCATAAACTATAGTGTTTTTGTAGTGTAATTTTTAGAAATCAATTGAGACCATTTACGAGAAAATCAGTACTAATCATAAATACTAACTTTTATTTGTTTTAAAACTAATAGTATTTTGATTAAAAAATTGCAGATTACTGCCGTCGTGAAATTACTCATAAAAATATAACAATAATATTTAGGGGTATGTGATGTCTGCAGCTATGCGCATCGTAAATGGGAAAGTCTATGACCCTGCCAATAATATAGATGGCAAGATAAAAGAAATCTGCATTCAGGACGGCAGAATTGTCGATTCTGTTCCTGAAGATGCAACCGTTATTGACGCACAGGGCATGGTCATTATGCCGGGTGGTGTTGACATCCATTGCCACATTGCTGGTCCCAAAGTAAACGCAGCTAGAAAACTGCAACCTGAAGATCATCGTCATGATGTGCATCCCGGAACACCCTTCACACGATCAGGTACAGGCGGTACAGTTCCCTCTACATTTGCTACCGGGTATCGCTATGCAACGTTAGGTTATACAACAGCAATGGAAGCGGCAGTAACACCCATTGGCGCCAGACATACGCTTGAAGAGTTTCATGACACACCAGTCATAGACAAAGGTTTTTATGTCTTACTAGGCGAAAATATTTTCTTACAAAATTTATTGCGTGAAAAACGCATCGAAGAGTTCAATGAAGCTGTAGCCTGGTGGATCAACGCGACAAAAGCTTATACCGTAAAATTGGTTAACCCTGGTGGTGATGAGCCGTGGAAAGGCAAGAAAAATTCCAATGTAGCTGACATCGATGAAAAAACAGATGAAGGCCTCACCCCTCGTCAAATTATTGAAGCGTTTATAAAGTCTGTAGACAAACAAGGCTTTCCTCACCCACCGCATATCCACTGCAACAACCTTGGTCATAGTGGCAACTATATAACCACATTAGAAACCATGAAAACAGCAGGTGATATGCGCGCGCACATTGCCCATATCCAGTTTCATAGTTATGGCGGAGAGTTAGGCAAGAATCCGGTTTCTAAAGCTGCGGAAATTGTTGAGTACGTCGACAACCACCCGAACATCACCTGTGATGTCGGTCAGGTTATGTTTGGTAAGTCGACTATCATGACAGCTGATGCACCCTTGGCTTATGTTTTAAAGGGGCATACCAAAGGCAAATGGGTCAATGCAGATACTGAGTGTGAGAGTGGCTGCGGCATCCTCCCTTTCAATTATCAAGAACACATTTATATGCACACCCTGCAGTGGGCAATTGGTCTTGAAATATTTTTAATGGCAAAAGATCCTTGGCGAGTAATTTTATCGACAGACCACCCTAACGGTGGCTCGTTCATGAATTATCCCAAGCTCATTAAACTGCTGATGGATAAGGCGTTCCGTCATGAAGAAATGAAACGCGTCAACCAAAGCGCGTTGGAGAATTGTTCACTGCGCGATTTAGATCGTGAATTTACCTTGAACGAAATTGCCATTATTACAAGAGCCGGTCCTGCTAGAGCCTTAGGTTTAAAAAACAAAGGTCATTTAGGTGTTGGTGCAGATGCAGATATAACAATATACGATGAAATGGATGATAAAGAGATGATGTTTAATGCTCCGCGTTATGTCATCAAGTCAGGTAATATCATCATAGGTAATCATGAGTTTATTACTGATTTCATCGGTAAACTCTTACATATCACACCTGAATATGACAAGAAAATTGAAGAAGTCGTACAACCTTTCTTCGAAAGTTATTATTCAATCGAATTTTCTAATTATGCTGTTGATGATAGCTATCTTCATGACCATGAAATTATAGCAACAGGGAAGGCATAGCGATGAAGATAAAATCAACAACTATTGTCGATACCTTTGCCGAAGCCTTCAAGATGTATGGCAGTCGCGTCATCATCACTGCAGAGACAAAAGAATGGGCCATGGCGGCAGCACAATCAATAACTGGTTTTGCAACGTCCGTCATTGGATGTAAATGTGAAGCCGGAATAGAAGCTATTATTGATGCTGATGACTCTCCTGATCTAAGACCCGGTGTAAGCGTTTTAATGTTTGCCATGGATGCTGAAAGTCTGGGCAAACGGTTAATGGAACGCATTGGTCAATGTGTTATGACCTGTCCTACTACAGCCTGTTATAACGGATTAGCCGAAGGCTCGTCGGTTATTGTTGGTGGCCAATTACGTTACTTTGGCGATGGCCATCAAATTAGTAAAGTCCTTGGTGAATCTAAACTCTGGCGCATCCCTGTCATGGATGGTGAGTTCCTAGTTGACGATAAGTTTAATATTCAAGAATCTGTTGGCGGTGGTAATTTATTAATCTTAGGTAAAGATCAAAAATCGACATTGAAGGCAGCAAGTGCTGCAACAAAAGCAATGCGTGAATTAAGCGACATCATCCTCCCTTTCCCTAATGGGGTTGTTCGCAGTGGTAGCAAGGTCGGTTCTAAATATAAAAAACTGATTGCTTCAACAAATGATGCGTACTGTCCAACACTGCGTGGCGTAGTAGAAAACTCTGAACTGGATGATGGTATTAATAGTGTGCTTGAGATCGTTATCGATGGCTTAACTTTAGAGGCAGTAGAACAAGCGATGCGTGTTGGTGCAATCGCTGCTGCTAAACCTGGCATAAAGAAAATATCAGCAGGCAATTATGGTGGTGGATTGGGTCAATATCATATTCAGTTACATAAACTAGGCCTTGAAGCTTAAACCGATAAGATAATTACGGAAACTTAACGAATGGCTCTCAAATTAAAACTACATACAAAACCCGAAGTGCCTCTGGAAGCGGACTGTATTTGCCCCGACCGAATGCAATCTCTCAGCCCAACGGAAATAGAAAACCTCACCGTCTTTCATGGTAATCGTCAGGTTCCATTAAAAGATTTCTTTGAATGCAGTGGTGACTTTGATGGTGAAATTAATATTGAAGGTGATTTGGTCGATGTAAAACACATAGCTTCGACCATGTCCTTTGGAAAAATAACGGTTTCAGGTAATGTTGGTGTCCATACAGGTGCTGCCATGAGTGGTGGCGAAATAATCATCGAGGGTGATGCCTCTGATTGGGTAGGCCCAGAAATGCTCGGCGGCAGGATTACCGTCAAAGGTAATGCAGGTCATATGGTCGGCAGCGGTTACCGTGGTAGTACTATTGGTATGCAAGGCGGTGAAATCATTGTGCATGGCAATGTAAAAAATGAAACCGGCCATGTTATGCGACGCGGCTTAATTGTCGTAGGTGGTAATTCCGGTGACTTTACCGGTGTAAACATGGTCGCTGGTACAATTATTGTGCTTGGAGAAATGGGTATTCGCACTGGCGCGGGGATGAAACGTGGTTCAATAATTTGTCAGACTAAGTCTGAGTTATTGCCAACTTTTACCAAAAGTTGCGATTATCAACCTTCATTTCTACGTCATTATTTTAAATATTTACAAACACTTGGACTCACTATCAGTGATTCTTTGATGAATAGTCCCTTCGAACGTTGGTGTGGCGACTCGATTGAATTAAACCGAGGGGAAATTTTGTTATACGCGGGTAAGTAATTCATATTACTACACTTTAAATTTCACTAGAGTAACTGCCTGTTAAGGCTGAGGAGGAAACGATGACAACAATCGTAACTGAAAACTGTAAAAGCTGCCGTTTTACTGATTGTGTAACAGTCTGCCCTGTCGCCTGCTTTCATTATGATGATGAAATGCTGTATATCGATCCGGATGTCTGTATTGACTGTAGTGCATGCATACCTGAATGTCCGGTTCAGGCCATCTATGAAGGAGACGACATACCGGAAGATCAAGAAAAATGGATTGAGATTAACGCTGAAAAAGCACCTGACCTACCCGTTTGTGAAGAACAAATGGATCCCCTGCCCGGTGCTGAAGAGCGTAAGACCGAATTAGGCTTTTAATTGATCTGATGTCAACTCTTGGAACTGAACAAAACCCACTATTAGTCGCCATCGTTGGTAGCGGCCCGAGTGGTTTTTATGCCGCTGAAGCCCTGATTAAATCTGATATTACGGTTAAGGTGGACGTGCTTGAACGCTTACCTTCTCCATTCGGTTTAGTACGAAGCGGTGTTGCGCCAGACCATCAAAAATTGAAGCAGGCAATCAAGCTATATGAAAAAATTGCTGAATCACCTTATTTCAATTTAATAGCCAATGTAACTGTCGGGACAGATATTACTGTTAAAGACTTATGTGAATCTCACCACGCTGTTATCTTTACTTGCGGTGCAGAGTCAGACCGTAAGTTAGGTGTCCCTGGTGAAGATTTAAAAGGCAGTTATACGGCTACAGAATTTGTCGGCTGGTATAACGGACATCCGGATTATCGTGATCGTGAATTTGATCTTTCTCACGACGTCGCTGTCATCATTGGACAAGGAAATGTTGCTGCTGATGTCAGTAGAATATTGTCTAAAACTGTCGATGAATTAAAACATACTGATATCGCGCAACATGCGCTCGACACTCTTGCTGATAGCAAGATAAAGGAAATACATGTCATTGGTAGACGTGGTCCTGCACAAGCCAAATTCACGCCAAAAGAATTACGTGAATTTGGAGAGCTTGCAGACTGCAACCCTATTGTACTCGAGCAAGACATGCCTCTTAATCCAGAAAGCACATGTGAGTTAGAAGAAAAAAGTAATGTTGCCAGCAAAAAAATATACGAACTATTTTGCGAATTTTCTAAACGTGACATTGATAGTAGTAAATCGAGAAAATGTTTCTTCAGCTTTTTAATGGGCCCCAAAGAACTAGTTGGTAATTCTATACTAGAAAAAGTCGTGCTTGAAAAAAATACTTTATCCGGAGAACCTTTTAAACAGTCTGCCAGAGGTACAGGGGAGATAATGGAACTCGATAGCGGTATTTTATTTCGTAGCATAGGCTATCGAGGAACCCCAATTGAGGGAGTACCGTTTCATGAAAGCTGGGGCACCATACCTAATGAAAATGGCAGGGTTACTGATAATGATAACAATGTCGTTCGGCAATTTTATACGGCGGGTTGGATTAAACGTGGGCCTAGTGGCATAATTGGCACAAATCGAGCTTGCAGTGTTGAAACAGTTGCTTGTCTATTACATGATCTAAGCAAATTGGATGACGGTAGTAAGAAATCAGGTGCTAATGCGATATTTACGATTTTAGAAAGTAACAACATACATCATGTAAGTTATGATGATTGGAAGAAGATAGACGCTAAAGAAATTCAGCGTGGAGAACCCAAAGGGAAACCTAGAGAGAAATACACCTATATTAATGAGATGTTGTCAGTCACAGAATAATCAAATGTGTTTCTGATACTGCACTACATTTTACAAATATACACCTTCAAGTTCGGTAATATTAATTGTTGATAATGATGCACCTTTATTAGCTGTAGGCTATGCTGGTATTGTTGCACGGGATTGTTTGTGTTTCGTAAATTATCATTGATTGAAACTTAAGGAGTTGTCATTGGATAAAACATCAAATATTTCAAGTACCATCAACAAGGATGTGACCTGTCCTTTCTGTGGGATACTGTGTGATGATTTAGTTATCCAAAGTCAGGATGAGACACTTAAAGTACTCGATAATGGCTGTCCCAAAGCGGTCGCTTCTTTCGAGTCTAAACAAGCAGTATCCTCTCCAAAAATAAAAGGTAAGAATGTCCCGCTTTCAGAAGCCATAGATGCCATATGTGACATTCTCAAGAAATCACATAACCCATTATTTGCAGGTCTTGGTACAGACGTTGGTGGAATGCGACAGGTAATGCATCTTGCAGATAAAACGGGCGCCATCGTTGATCACATGCACGGCAACGCGCTTATTCGCAACTCACTTGTATTACAGGATCTTGGCTGGATAACAACAACCATGACCGAAATTAGAAATCGTGCAGATTTAATTATTTTCGCCGGGACAGATGCAAGAAATTATCCACGATTTTTCGAACGCACCATCTGGAATAAAAAATCTATGTTTAAGCTCAAAAATGAGGATCGCAACATAGTGTACATAGGGGAACAACTAGATAGTAAAGCAGGGATAAGCCCGGACGGTAAACAACCAACTACACTCAACTGCAAAACAGAACAGATAGGTGAAGTCATTTCAGCTTTACATGCACTTGTAACTGGTGCGAGCCTTGATGTAACAGAAATAGCAGGAATAAAAATTAAAACACTGCAATCATTAGCTGTTCAAATGAAGTCTGCCAAATATGGCGTAATTGTATGGTCTCCATCTGAACTAGATATACCTCACGCAGAACTTACAATTCAAAATTTTTGTGAAATTGTAAAATATCTAACACGCTTTACCCGCTTTGCTGGATTTTCATTAGGCGGTAATGATGGTGCAACAAGCGCGAATAGCGTCTGCGCATGGCAAAGTGGTTATCCATTACGTGTTAATTTTAATAAAGGTTATCCCGAATATGACGCTCAACGTAATTCAACATATAACGTGCTTAAAAATAAAGAGGTCGATTCCCTACTCTGGATTTCCAGTTTTAGTTCAAATGTGAATTCCCCCCGTGCATCAATACCAACCATTGTACTTTGCACGCCTGAGACTAAATTAAATTTTAAACCCGATATCTTTATACCGGTATCAACCCCGGGCGTTGACCATTCGGGACAACTAATCCGCGCTGATAGCGCAGTATCACTACCATTAAAAAAGTTAAGGCAATCTCCATATGCCAATGTCAGTTCAATACTGAAGCAAGTTTTACAAAGGATATAGACAAAACGAATGTATATAAAATTAACTAACGGTATTGTTTATGATCCTGTCCATGGTATTAATGGAGAGCACAGGGATATCTATATCAATGACGGCCATATAACACGCAAGCCCTCTGGTAATACAAAAATTTGTAAAACCTATGACATGAAAGACAAGGTTATCATGGCCGGCGCAATTGATATTCATACTCATATCGGTGGCGGCAAAGTTAATATAGCACGCATGATGTTGCCAGAAGATCATGCCGCAGATTTGGTTGAAAGAACAGAACTCACTCGTTCAGGTTGTGGATATGCAGCACCATCAACTCTGACTGCCGGTTATCGCTACGCTGAAATGGGTTATACCGCCTGCTTTGAACCAGCGATGTTACCTGCTAATGCACGTCAAACGCATATGGAAATGGCTGACACGCCAATGGTCGACAAAGGTGCCTATGCCATGCTTGGCAGTGATGATTTCTTTTTGCGTATGTTAGCGTCAAAGAAAGATCAGGCTGCCATCAGTGATTATGTTGGCTGGACTATAAATGCAACACAAGCGCTAGGAATTAAAGTTGTTAATCCAGGCGGCATAAGCGCCTTCAAATTTAACCAACGCAAACTTGAACTCGATGAATTAAATCAATACTACGGTGTATCTCCGCGCGACATTATAAAATCTCTTGCCAGAGCAGTAACAGAATTAGGTATACCACATCCTTTGCATGTGCATGGGTGTAATCTGGGCGTGCCCGGCAATCTCAAAACTACGCTAGAAACTATTGATGCCGTTGAAGGTATGCGCATGCATCTTACTCATATTCAATTTCACAGCTATGGAACCGAAGGTGATAAAAAATTCTCGTCCGGGGCTGCAGAAATTGCTGAAGCCGTTAACAAAAACCCTAATATATCTATTGATGTCGGCCAGGTATTATTTGGTCAAACAGTCACGGCTTCTGGTGACTCGATGTTGCAATATGCGGGTCATTGGCATGCACACCCTAAAAAATGGGTTATTATGGATATTGAGTGTGACGCGGGTTGTGGGGTTGTACCTTTTAAATACAGAGACAAAAACTTTGTAAATGCATTGCAATGGGCTATAGGTCTGGAACTATTTCTACTTGTCGATGATCCATGGAGAATCTTTCTGACAACAGATCACCCTAATGGTGCGCCATTTACCAGTTATCCACATCTAATACGTTTATTGATGGATAGAAGCTTCAGAAATGACATGCTCTCAACCATTAATAAAGAAGCAGCAGCAGCAAGCACACTAGCAAGTATCGATAGAGAATATTCATTATACGATATCGCAATAATGACTAGAGCGGCTCCTGCTAGAAGTCTTGGCTTAAAAAATCGAGGGCATTTAGGATCAGGAGCTGTTGCAGATATCACTGTATACACCAACAATAAAGATAAAGAGAAAATGTTTAGCAAACCCGACTACGTATTTAAAGATGGTGAGCTTATTGTGCGTAATGGGAAAATTGTAAAAGTAGTCAATGGCGCCACTCATACATTGAGACCGGAATTTGATAACGGCATAGAAAAATCACTTAAACGTTATTTTAAAGATTTCCATACGGTCAGCCTTGGTAATTTTAAAATTGATGATGATGAAATCGTTGAACATGGCAATGGTAAAATTATCGTGCAACCCTGTATGTAAATATTAATTAATTATGAAAATAAATGGCGTACAGATAGATGATACATTTGCGGAGGCTTTCCCAATGAAAGCAACACGCATAATCATCACAGCAATGACACTTAAATGGGCATATCGTGCTGCTAATGCAATACGTGGTTTTGCATCATCAGTTATAGCTTGTGGTATTGAAGCAGATATTGAACGAGAACTTAAACCATCAGAAACGCCTGATGGTAGACCAGGTATTTCCGTCATGATATTTGCAATGTCGATGAAAGATCTTGAAAAACATGTCGCAACGCGCGTTGGCCAATCTGTTATGACCACTGCTACAACAGCCTGTTATTCAGGATTAGATAGCGAACAAAAAGTTTCCATGGGTAAAAGTCTTCGTTTTTTTGGGGATGGATTTCAAATATCAAAAGTAGTCAATAAAAGGCGTTTTTGGCGTATCCCGGTGATGCATGGGGAATTCATTGTTGAAGAAACGGCGGGTGTAACAAAAGCTATTGGTGGTGGTAACTTTCTAGTTTTGGCAAAAACGGCCAGACATGGACTAGCTGCCTGTGAAAAGGCAGTCGAAGAGATTCAAAAGGTGCCAGGAGTCATAACTGCTTTCCCGGGGGGTGTTGTTGGCTCAGGTTCAAAAGTTGGTTCAAAGTATAAATTTCTTACTGCTTCAACCAATGAGGCTTATTGCCCTACCCTAAAAGGTCAAGTTAAATCCGAGCTATCAGATGAAATTGGTTCAGTGCTAGAAATCGTAATAGATGGCCTTGATGAAGAATCTATAAACGAAGCAATGCGCCTAGGAATAAAGGCAGCATGCTCATTTGGTCCTGCAAAGGGTATCTGCCGCATCAGCGCAGGAAATTATGGAGGTAATCTTGGCCCCCATTTATTTCACCTTAGGAAACTACTTAAATGAGCGCGTTAATATTTACATTGAAGAACCAGCCTAAATTTACTTTGGATGCAGCGCCACTAACCCCGGAGAACCTGGAAGGTAAAACACTTACTCAAATAAAGAATTTAAAAATTATCTATGGCAATAAAACGAGCAAACTAGATACTTTATTTACCGTAGAAGGTACCGACTCGTCACAGATAATTATAGAAAACAGCACCGATAAGCTTATCAATGCAGGTCAAGCAATGACCAAAGGTAGCCTTACAATTAATGGAGATGCCGGAGATTTTCTAGGTCAAGGAATGAAAAATGGCACTCTTACAGTTATTGGAAATACCGGTTCGTGGACAGGTAATGCCATGTCTGGAGGACGTATTAATATAAATGGTAATGCGGGTGATTATGTTGGTGCCGGATTACCCGGTGATGCTTTTGGCATGTCCAATGGCCTTATCAATATTAAAGGTAATGCAGGTGACCGAGTTGGAGATAGAATGCGACGCGGTATAATCATAATACAGGGCAAATCCGGGAATTATTGTGGCAGCCGTATTCATGCAGGCACGATAATTGTTCTTGATAAAGTAGGTAAACTGCCGGGAGAGGGCATGCGCCGCGGCACGATAATACTTGCTAAAAAGCCCACTCATCTATCAGCAACATTTAAAAGCTGTGGTAATTTGAAAATGCAGTTCTTACGCCTCTTATTTACACAATTAGCGAGTATTGATGATGAACTTTCACTCTTCAATAAATATGGTCCTGAAGCTCATAGATTTTCAGGAGACTTGGCCAGAAATGGAAAAGGAGAGCTTCTGATTTTACAACATTATAAATAGCGTCATTTGTGCTCTTAGCTTATTTTTGCAGAAAATAGCAGATTTTATCTGCACAAAAAGCATAATTGACATTATGTAAGAACTAAATCAATATTGTAGATAAAATTAATTGCTAGAATTGGGATGATGTTCGTTTCTATCAATAATTGTGGTTTAACAGTGGCATCTAAGCAGCTATTGTAAATACAGACTATTGTTTATAATTTAGTATGTATATTCAGTAATCGGAATGACACTTGTTAACAAATACTAAAAATCCATATAAAAACGAATATCAATGAAACGAACTCGCGGAAAGAAAGGTCGTGTCGAAGGCCGTACTACCCCCCATAAGTCTTTAGCAGAGATCAGACAGGTTCTTGGCGATGCTCCTCGTACAAGAGATATGTTGATAGAGAATCTTCATAAAATACAAGATCATTATCACCATATATCAAACCGACACATTCTTGCGCTCTCGATAGATATGAGCCTGCCCATGGCTGAAGTCTATGAAACAGCAACCTTTTATCATCACTTTGATGTATTAAAAGAAAATGAATCACCCCCACCTGCTAAAACAGTTCGAGTATGCGATTCACTGACCTGTGAGATGTTTGGCGCTAAAACATTGCTCCAACAACTTGAGGCTGAAGATATTGATGACGTTCGTATTCAAGCTGTGCCCTGTGTCGGACGGTGTAACGCCGCTCCCGTTGCTGTTGTTGGAACAAACCCAATAGAAACTGCAGATACAACGAAGGTTAAATCAGCGATCGAAAATAACGCCTTTGAGGATACTGAGCCTAACTGTATAAGCTTTGTAGAATATAAAAAAAATGGCGGCTATCAATTATTAGTCGATTGTGTTGAAGGGAAATTTGAACGCGAAAACATCATATCTCTACTGGAAGATTCCAACCTACGTGGTCTTGGTGGAGCAGGTTTCCCGACTGGCCGTAAATGGCGCATATTAAGCGAACAAGCTAAACCTAAAATGGTTGCTATTAATATAGATGAAGGAGAGCCAGGGACATTTAAAGATAGGATTTACCTTGAGCAAGATCCTCATCGTTTTATTGAAGGCACTCTAATTGCTCACTGGGCTACAGATGCAGACAAAATTTATATTTATTTAAGAGACGAATATGCGGGCTGTCGCAAAGCATTAGAAAAAGAACTTGAACTATTGAAACAAGATCCACCTTGTGAGTTACCTGAAATACACTTAAGACGTGGTGCTGGTGCTTATATTTGTGGAGAAGAATCTGCAATGATTGAATCTATTGAAGGTAAACGCGGGATGCCGAGGTTACGACCTCCATATGTTGCACAGGTCGGCTTATTTGGCCACCCTACCCTCGAACAAAATATGGAAAGTATGCACTGGATCCGTGACATTATTAGCAATGGTCCGGAATGGTTCTCTAATAATGGTCGTCATGACAGAAAAGGACTGCGTTCTTTTTCTGTCAGTGGTCGCGTGCAAAAGCCTGGAGTACATCTCGCCCCTGCTGGCATAACCATGCAGGAATTAATAGATGAGTATTGTGCCGGAATGCTAGAAGGCCATGATTTGTATGGTTATTTCCCAGGCGGCGCATCTGGTGGTATTTTGCCTGCTTCATTAGCTAATATCCCCCTAGATTTCGATACCTTGCAACCTTATGGCTGCTTTATTGGCTCAGCAGCAATTGTCGTATTATCTAATAAAGATAGTGCAAAACAAATGGCATTAAATGCAATGCGCTTTTTTGAAGATGAATCTTGCGGTCAGTGTACTCCGTGTAGAGTTGGAACGGCTAAGGCAGTTAAGCTGATGGAGAAAGATGATTGGGATCAACCTCTATTAGAAGAGCTATCAACGGCAATGGCCGATGCATCTATCTGTGGCTTAGGTCAGGCGGCACCAAATCCTTTACGCTGTGCGATGAAATATTTCCCTGAGGAATTTAAATAATGGCTGCTAATCCAAAATTCATGAATGAAAAAGCCACTACTTTTAAACTTAACGGCAATGAAATCGATGCCTATGGTGACGAAACTATACTGCAGGCTGCAAAAAGAAATGACATAGAAATACCCCACCTTTGTTATAAAGAGGGCTACCGTCCAGATGGAAACTGTCGCGCTTGCATGGTTGAGATTGATGGGGAACGCGTATTAGCACCTTCTTGCTGTCGTCAACCTGCTGAGGGTATGGAAGTAAATAGCGATAATGAAAGAGCCCAGCTTTCACAAAAGATGGTATTGGAATTATTACTATCGGATATGCCACAACAAGGGAAATCACCTTATACCTTAAACTCTGAACTAGATTATTGGGCAGAAAAACTAAATGTATTCAATCCACGCTTTGAACAGCGTGAACAAACTAAACCAGATCTCTCTCACCCTGCTATAGCTGTAAATCTTGATGCCTGTATTCAATGTACACGTTGTGTCAGAGCCTGTCGTGAAGAGCAGGTTAATGACGTCATTGGTTTAGCCTATCGTGGCAAGCATGCAGAGATCACCTTTGACATGGCCGAACCCCTGGGTGAGAGTACCTGCGTAGCTTGTGGCGAATGTGTTCAAGCATGCCCTACCGGTGCGTTAATGCCGGCAAAAAATGTTGGCTTAATTGAACCAGATAAAAAAGTTGAATCGGCATGCCCTTATTGTGGCGTAGGATGTTTACTAACCTATATCGTTAAAAACAATCATATTCAATATATTGAAGGCCGTGATGGTCCTGCAAACAAAAGCAGACTCTGTGTGAAAGGAAGATATGGATTTGACTATGTTCACCATCCAGATCGTCTAAGTAAACCTTTGATTCGTCGTGATGATGCTGAGAAAACATCAGAACTAATCGACCCATTAGATATGCACAAGTATTTTCGTGAAGCCAGTTGGGAAGAAGCATTAGACTACGCTGCCAATGGATTAAAAACCATAAGAGATGATAAGGGTAGTGAAGCATTAGCTGGTTTTGGTTGTGCAAAAGGTAGTAATGAAGAAGCCTATCTAGTACAAAAACTTGTTCGCACAGGTTTTGGCACCAATAATGTTGACCATTGCACACGCCTTTGCCACGCCTCATCGGTAGCAGCTCTATTAGAGACAATTGGCTCTGGAGCTGTATCTAATCAGGTAGCTGATGGTTCAAAAGCAGAAGTCATCATTGTTATTGGGGCTCGCCCAAATGATAACCACCCGGTTGCTGCTACATTTATTAAAAATGCCACAGACCGTGGGAGCAAATTGATACTGATTGAACCCTATGGTTCAGAGATGTACCTACATGCAGAACACTTATTACAATTAAGACCGGGCACAGATGTATTATTACTTAATGCAATAATGCACACGATTATCACTGAAAACTTACAAAATCAGGAATTTATTGATGAACACACAGATGGTTTTGCGGCGTTAAAAGAAACTGTACTTAGATACAGCCCAGAAGAAGTGGCGCCCATTTGTGCAATTCCACCTGAAACAATAAAAACTGTTGCGCGACTATATGCAATGGCAGAAACCGCAATCATATTTTGGGGAATGGGTATATCACAACATATCCATGGGACAGATAATGCCCGTTGCCTAATATCTCTAGCACTAATGACCGGACAGATTGGTCGACCTAGTACAGGCTTACATCCCTTACGAGGGCAAAATAATGTACAAGGCACTTCAGATGTTGGTTTAATCCCTATGGTTTATCCTGATTACCAACCTGTCTCTGACCCAAATGTTAGAGAAAAATTTGAAAAACTTTGGGGACAGAAATTAAACCATAATGCTGGCAAGACCGTAGTCGAGATTATGCATGCCATTCATGATGGGGATTTAAATGGTCTTTATATAATGGGTGAAAATCCTGCTATGTCTGATCCAAATCTGAATCATGCGCGGGCTGCATTGGCAAACCTTGAACACTGCGTAGTTCAGGATATTTTCTTTACAGAAACCTGCAGTTATGCAGACGTGATTTTACCTGCAAGTGCATTTCCAGAAAAAACGGGCACCTTTACCAATACTGATCGTCGAGTACAAATGGGACGACAAGCAATTGACCCTCCTGGTGAAGCTAAACAAGATTTGTGGATAATTCAAGAGATCGCAAACCGGATTGGTCTTGATTGGAATTATACAGGTCCAAAAGATGTCTTTAATGAAATACGTAAAGCGGTACCAAGTATGGGTGGCATGACATGGGAAAGACTGGAACAAGAAGATTCTCTAACTTATCCACTATTAAAAGAAGGTGACCCTGGAGAACCCATTATTTTTAAAGATGGCATCTTCCCAACAGATGACGGTAAAGGTCGATTTGTACCAGCTGAGTATATTGAAGCTGCAGAAATGCCAGATCCTAAATTTCCTTATGTCTTCGTTACTGGTCGTCAATTAGAGCATTGGCATACCGGGACAATGACGCGACATTCACGCGTTCTAGATGCGCTCGAACCTGGGCCATGCATCATGATTAACCCAAAAGACATGGCTAAATTTAAAATAAAAACAGGCGATATGCTGGTTATTGAGTCACGCAGAGGCAGGATAGCGGCCACGACACGTGCGGATGAACATATGCTGGAAGGAGTCGTCATGATGCCATTTACTTTCACTGAAGCCGCAGCCAATTTGATTACAAATGAAGAGTTAGACCCTTTTGGTAAAATACCAGAATTTAAATTTTGTGCCGTCGCTTTGAAAAAAGGAACGCGTGCAAATGATCAAATTAACAGAAAGAAGAAAGAACAGATAAGTTAAAAAGAAATAACATCTATCTTAATTTTCACGAAGATAGATGTTTTTTTTTCCTCAAACTTGGAATTTACAGAGGGCTATTTAAATCAGGATTAGTTTGATTTAACATCGATTAAAGTTAATGTCTCCAAAACTAGTGGTTCTGCATTCTCTTTACTTCTATCATGAATGATTGTTGTTATTTGATAAAGACTACCGGGAATTTCATCTGAAAAGATGAACTCATAATACTTATCAGCAAATTTCTCAAAATCACGTCTGTGCGGGTCATTTAAATAAGGAGAGAAAAACACTTTTTCACCTTTATAATCTTTGCCATTAAATTTAAAAGTAGTCGGTTCTACCACTGCATCATTTCTTAAAGAAATCTTAATAGATTTTTGAAAATGCCGCCAATGACCATTGGCTATACGATTCATTTCATAGACATCGCCTTGCATATAGATGCCAATTGTCGGGTTACCTTTTATATTTGTCACATTTTCTGGCGTTACAACTTGTTTCTTCTCTGCGGTAAAGAACTCCATCATTGCATTTTTAGATCCATCTTCATTTATTTCTAATATCTTTAAATAAACAGAATCGGTAAATCCTTCTTCAAACGTACCTGATTTTACAAACTCGTAATATAGGCTAACAGGTTCCTCAATATTTGCTAAATGATCAGCATGCCATAACAAAACTTCAGCCGCGTTGAATTGAAAATCTTCCGGTATCTCATCAACATCACCAAAACGACCTATTCTAGACTCAAGCTCTTCCTTTGATAAAGGCGTGCCGCCTGTAGGGGTCACGACTGTTTGATTCTGTTCTTCAGCCATAACATTGACGTTTATCATGGCTAAGGTACAAATTGACAAAAATATATAAGTACTAAATTTCATAAGGCTTTAACTCTACTATTTAATTAACGGCACGCCGTAATCAGTTAATATTTGCTCAATTTCAGATTTATTATCTTTAATTAAGCTATTAATTTTTTCTTTCCAGATTTTTTCACCATAACGAACGGCCATAGAAAAACTGTATGAAAATCGCATTTCTGGCTTTTTCGGGTCATCTGACAGAGGTAACAAGACTAATTCAACATTATCTTTTTTAAGCTCTTTAGCGAAATAACCTGCCGTTGGTCCCCATATGATCGTCGCATCGATCTTGCCAGAAGCAACATCTTCGACCATTTGTTGGCCTGGATTGACTTTTGGATCGCCTGATTGGCCAGAATAACGCACCATACTCCCCATCAGTTCATTGTAAAACACCCATAATTGTTGTGGTCCACGATCTGGCAAACCGATCTTTATTTCATTTCCATCTTCATTGACAAATTTATCTAACATAGATGGATCAGTTATTGAATCCAGTTTTTTACCCTTGGCGTAAACCAAAACGTATGTCGATGTGAAATAAGGTTCCGTTGTTGCAGCTAATTCAAAATTAGATGGTGCACTGATGACTAGGTCACACTTAAAGCCAAGGCTATCTTCTGATTCTGCTCTAAGCGTGTTTCTTATAAAACCAATACGTTGTGGAAAGAATTCATACTTTAATTTCAAACCCAGTTTCTTAGCCAGTAATTGAGCAATTTTGTTTTCATAGCCTTCTTCTTTTTGATTAGAAAAGGGTAACATATATGGATCTGCACATACCTTGAGATATTCTAAGTCAGGCATACCTGGGTCTTCATTAGCGAAGACAGGTTGAATAAATGATATTGATAAGATGATTGCGTAAAATATTTTCATAAGTTATGTAGCCCGCTGATTAGCAGCGGGCATTCCAGTCGATTAGTAATTTTAATCAAAGTGGTAAGATTATATGGTTGGTTTAATTTTGTTAATCTTGCCAAGCAATCTTCGGAAGGGCCCTTCTAATGTGTCAATCGCTTTTTGCTTATAGGCTGCTATATCTTCAGCACTAACATCGCCAACGACGATAACACCAACCATACCAAAACCTATATGCGGTACGCATACATAAGAATAGATGCCTGCTTTTTCCAATGCTGGAGCAACATTCTCACCCATTCCACCGGCCCAAGCTGTCGCACCATCAGGAATTAAACCATCAACAGATGCAGAATTGTGAGAGTTCATGTTTGAAAATTGAACTTTGTCACCCTCTGCGACATAAAGTATTGGTGTTTCAAAGGCACGTGCACCAGCCTTTATTACGTGATCTGCAGCATAGACAAAATTAGGCAGTAACATTGCTGTTGCAATCATGATTTTGGCTAAAACATTGGTTATTTTCATCTTACTCATCTCCGGGTAATTATTTAATATTATTCATTACTGTTTTTGATGTATTCAATTTTGTTGTATATAAATGTAAATCTTCAGCTGAATCATAATAGCTGCAGCTTTCTATACATGCTTATTTATCAATTTATAATTAAGCGGACAAAACTTTTTTCGTATTTAATTTAATCCTAGGTTTTACGGACTCAAACTTTGAGACTACAAAAATGCTAACAAGTTCTTTTAGATAAACTAGATAAATACTGAACTTTAAAATCTACACCTAAAAGATACAGGTAATACTTAAAAAAAAATCCCCGGCACCGAAGTGCCGGGGACATTTTAACAAACTTACG
>DBBX01000003.1 GCA_002292815.1 Thiotrichaceae bacterium UBA973
AAAGGTTTTGACGACGTACACACTTACAGCCAATAATCGAATAAATTCTACAAGATAATTTTTTTCAGTTGTTCGTATTTATTTATGACATAAACGACAAATAAAAGCTGCTTTGTTCTTAAGGTTTCCCCCGCATTTAATGAATAGCATTTGTCGCACTAAGCTAAATGATTGGCATGTTATGTCAAGCAATCTATCAATACACCCACCATAATTTCTCTGCGTTTGGAAAAAAACATTCAGTAATTAAACACAAAATAGATGTATTGAATCAACGGAAATATATATGGAGGATTTATGGTTAGCACAATAAATCGTATCGACAATGGAGTATCTATCGTCTATTCATCTGCATTCGAGCGTTACTATGTCGGCAATATCGAAACACATACATATAGCGCAGAAGGTTATAAAAATGAAGGTGATGCTCTAGATGCATACAAGAATAACAAAGTGATATGGGCTGCGGGGATCAAGAATGAAAACTAATACTCTGGCACAAGATAAATTGAATCAACGGTATACATATACGGAGGATTTATGATTAGCACAGTAAAGAGCATCAGCAATGTTGTCGTTATCGTCTATTCATCTGCATTTGAGCGTTACTACCTCAGGAATATCGAAACACATACTTATAGTGCAGAAGGTTATAAAAATGAAGATGATGCATTACATGCTCTTAATAGTAACAAAGTGATATGGGTTGTGGGGATTAAAAATGAAAACTAATACAATGACACAAGATAAAAAGTATTTTGTTACAAGTAAAGTCACTTGTCCTGAATGTAGTGGGACGGGGGTATTATCTCAATTAGTTAATAAACAATCACAGAAAACACATACGGCAATTCTGTCGAGCGTAAATAAAATTCCATTAATTTACAAGGTCTCTTCTTGCGATAATAATTGTACATGTCTTATCTGTGATGGAAGTGGACAGATTAAGAATGATGTTCCACTAAAAGAGGCTTTGATAGAAACATTGAAGTATTTGGCGGATAAGGACAATAGATTGGCGTAACAGTCAACCAGGTATCCAGGTATCCAGGTTTGGATATGACCAGGCTATATAGAAGGCCAGCAAAGACGGCTAAGAGGAAGGAGGTGTGTCCCTGTGGCTATATAATAACAATATGTTAATAATAGTAGATCATGCTCATTCCTGCCTAAAAAAAACAGGTTCAAAAATGAACCTGTTTTCTACGACATTTGGGAATTAACTGAATTAACTGTTGTAGCACAGAAGGACAACTGTAATAGTTTTTTCACATGTAAAATTTAAAGAAGAACTGAAATTAAATTTGGCTGATATCGTTTTTTTTATAGCAACGGTTCAGGCTTATGAATCGCATACCCTTGCGCAAAATCGACATTTAATTCCTTGAGCTTATTCTGTATTTCTTCGTTCTCTACGTATTCTCCAATAATCTTCAAACCCATCACATGTCCCACATCAGTGATGCTCTTTACAAATACTTCGCTTACTTCATCTTCTAGAATATCTTTTACAAAAGAGCCATCTATTTTTAAATAGTTAACCGGCAAGTTCTTCAAATACATAAATGAAGACAATCCACTACCAAAATCATCCAAAGAAAACTTACATCCAACATCTGTTAATGATTTAATATGATTAATTGAGAGGCTTAAATTTGTCATTGCTGAACTTTCTGTGATTTCGAAACATACCCTATTGGTAGGTACATCATACTGAATTATCTTATCATGAATATAATCCATCATATTTTCATTACTCACTGTTTGACCAGATAAATTAATAGAAATATCATCATTTTTTCCAAGACTTTTTCCTTCCGATACAAGCCAAGAAAATGCATGGTCTATCACCCATTTATCTATGCGGTCTACCATACTATGTCTTTCGGCTGCAGGTAAAAAGGAATTAGGCGCTACAATACTGCCATCTTCATCAATCATCCTTATCAATAATTCATAATGATTACCTGAAAATTTATCTAGTAAAGGCGTTATTAATTGTTTATAGAGCACAAAGCGGTTTTCTTTCAAAGCATCAGATATCAGGGAGATAGCTTGTATTTCCTTTTTCTTTCGATCTAAATCTGTATCGTCTGGATCCCAAACATAAATTCGATTGCCCCCTAAGTCACTAGCCAATGAAATAGCTTGTTGTCCCATTCGAATGATTTCATTTGCATTATTAATATTAACGATATCGACGACACCTAGACTAGCTGTAACATCAAAAGATTTATTATCCGTTTTAAAGACAAATGTTTGTATTGCATTTAATAGCGCAATAAACCGTGGCATTAATTCAGTTATTCTATTTTTTTCCAGAAGAACAGAAATGCTTTGATTAGAAGTCTTGCCTATCAAAGCACTTTTACCCATAGCATTAGTCACTATGGATGATACTTCCTTTAATAAATCATCTCTCTGTTTATGCCCACATGATTCAAGTATTGCTTTTGTCTGATCAATACTAATCATGCATAAAGTGTTGCTGCACTGATTATTTTTACTTGCGTCAATAACTTTTTGAACATTAGCAACAAACTCTTCTGTCGTCATTAAACCCGTTTTCGGGTCATATTTTTTGTTATAATCAAGCTCTTCATGCAATTCATGTGCTTGTGTAACATCTTCTGATAAAACAGGAATTCTTATTGTTCCGTCCATGTCAAGAATCACCCGCGAATAATCCTTAACCCAGATTATCTCTCCATCCTTCCTAATAAAACGACGCTTATGAGTAAATAATTGACCTGGTTTTTGAACTATCTTTTTCAAGGCTGCCTTGATTCCATGAACGTCTACTTTAGGCACAAATTCAAATATTTTTTTATTTTTTAATTCTTTTACTTCGTATCCTAAGTATTCAGCTCCATACCTGTTTACTTCTTTAATAGTGCCTTCAATATCCAAAGTTATAAAAATGGCCGGCGTTTCTTCATATAAATCATGATACCGTTTTTCAACATCCCATAAAGCATCCTGCGTCTGTCTAATATCCGTCACGTCCCTTGAAATTCCAACGACACCAACTAATTCACCTTGTTTAGAAAATGCTGGCTGTACTGTAGAATTAAAATATTTAATATTGTTTTTATTTCCAAATATATTTTCCTTGCTATAGGGTTTTTCAGTTGCCATCACCTCATCATCAATTGATTTAATTAACATAGCTGTCTCTTCATCGAAGATCTCATAATCATCATGTTCGACTATATCTTCATATTCTTTTCCGACAAATTTCGCACCAGCTGGATTAATATACTTGTATTTACCTTTTAGATTTTTAAAATAAATACAATCTTGAGTGTTATTAATAACAGTTGACAGATTTTCTTGGCTTTTCCTTAGTTTCTCTTCTATTTTTAAACGATTTGTTATATCGCGTGATACACCAAGGACGCCAGTAACCATATTTTCATCAACTACGCTAACGCATGGCGTTATTGACAATTCAAACCACTTTGGACCCTCTGGAGAATCAAACATCTCGTCATGTTTGTATGACTCTTTTGTCCGTATGGCTTTTCGATCCATAGCAACAATATCGTCAGCTAAATCTCCAGGAAATATTTCATGATCAGTTTTTCCAATAATATCTTCTACTTTACGACCAATTAAATCAGCTCCTGCTTTATTAATGATTACATATTTACCTCTTCTGTCTTTTTTAAAGATAACATCTTTCGATTGTTCAAAAATGAGTGAAAGTAATGCTTCTCTCTCTCTAAGCGCTGTTTCTAAATCTTGAAATTTTGTCAAGTCGTGGCATATACCAATAGTGCCTAACACATTGTTGTCTTGATCAAAAAATGGGGATATTGTTGAGTGGATATGTCTTTTATTTTCAGCTTCGTTGTAAACACGTCTTTCTGTAATTGTTTCTAATGTGGTTAATACTTTTTTGGATACTGAACTTATGATTGCTGCTGTGGTGGGGTCGAATATATCTTCATCTGTGTGGCCAAGAATTTCTATTGGATCCTTGCCGATCATTTTTGAAGCAGCATTATTGAGGTAGGTATAAACTTGATTGGTATTTTTAACAAATACCGCATCACTATAATGGTCGAAAAGTGGTCCAAAATTCTGTTTAAAAATGACACTTATAAAGTTATTGTCAAGTGTATTCATGCCTTAAACCCTCTTAATTACTAATATATAATTTATAAATTTTATATCTCTAATAGTGAGAGATATAAAAGATACTTCTTAATAATTATAATATATGTTTACCTTTTATATATAATTATAACTATGAATTAGTTCACAAAATATGATTCTAGATACTTTAATTTTTCGTAAGAAAAACGTCAGACTTTAATAAGTTAATCGAGATCAGTTCGCGACAGGATCGGCATGGATGGAATCGTCCGGGAGAGCCTTACCTGGCATGGATGGCATATACTGATAGTTCATCCTCATGGCACTCGATCCAACACTAAAAATTAAGAACACGGTGTTTATACAACTAGAAGGGTAAATACACCCTTGGTCTTTCACTCCAATCTATTTCACTAGCTTCTCCAAATACTCCTCCAGCAATATTGCTTCCTATGCTCGCTGCCATCTCTCTTAGACCAGTTGTATCATTTGCTTGATTAAGTGCTTCTTCATTAGACTGCAAGAATTTCAATTTTAATCTTTGATGATAGAATCATCAAAGTTTTTTACTTATGTTAATTTTATTCAAGCTTTTATGTAAATAATTAAAAAAATATTTTCTTACAATTGTGAGAATAATTATAAGACTTAACGTATTATATTTGCATGCAGGATAAGAAGCTTAGTCGCATACAGTTATGAAACCCACTTTAAAACAATTGGAATATTTTCTTGCTATTATTAAATATGGCAGTATCCGTCGAGCGGCAAATGCATTGGGTATTAGTCAACCAACGTTAAGTGCTCAGTTAGCAAAACTTGAACAAATATTTAAATTAAATTTATTCGAACGTGTTCGTAGCGGCACTATATTGTCTCCATCTGGCCAACATCTATTACCTTATGTCCAGATTATGGTTGAAGACATGAATAATTTGATGGACGCAGTAGAAATTGCAATAAGTGGCAGCAAGGGAGTTTATCGTCTGGGTGTGACTTCTACATTAGGCTCGTATTTACTCGCTTATCTGTTACCTGAAATTCATCAGCAATATCATCATCTAAAATTTATTGTTCGTGAAGATGCGCCAAACATTCTGGTAGAAGGATTGACAGAAGGCCGTCATGATTTGCTTTTGATTCCCTTGCCTTTAAATAATGATAGTTTTCATATTGAGACTTTAATTCGTGAGGAGTTATTTATTGTGATGGCCAATGATCATCCATTGGCAACCAAAAGCAGTATAACTACAGATGATTTAGTCGGAGAAAAAGTGGTCAATATGGAAGATAACCATCTTTACTCAAAGCAAATAGATGAGCTTTGTAATCGCTTTGGTTTAGCCCCCCTAAAAGATTATCAGGGAACGAGTCTAGACGCTTTGCGTGCGATGGTTTCTACAGGTGTTGGTATAGCTTTCTTCCCATCACTATATGTCCATTCAGAGATTAGAGCTGAGTCAAATTTACATGTGATGAAAATAAAAGGGGAGTCTATTTATCGAATGCACGCTATTGCATGGCGTCATAGTTCACCCGCACGAATATTTTTTAGAGAGTTTTCCGTTGTATTTAAAGAACTGATTAAGGAAAAGCTCGGCGATGTTGTAGAAGTAATGTAATTGGAAACCCTAGTTAACTGTTTAGTAATATCTTCTTTAATTTCATCGACTGCTATTTCATCGATATTAGGTTTTCAGCAATTGAATTTTTATAAAAGGGACAACCTGACAACACTAACTCTAGTGGTTTTATATGTACTGCAAAGGGCGCTGCTATACTTAAGGCGCTTAAACCCAGTATGTTGCGACCGGCACGTTTCATTACCGCAACTTCCATTTCACCTAAATTGCAGTTTTCTCCAATACTAAAAGACTTTATCTTGTATAGGTTCATCGTTTCATATTTACCATTTGCGAGCCGCGCTGCTATTTCACCTGTTTTTTCAACTTTTCCAGACTCCGAAATTTGTTTGAATAATTCACGATTCAGTGTAATCATTCCTGCTCCAGTATCGACTAAAAATTGAGAGCGAATATTAGAGTTGATTACTGCTTCTACATATAGACTGCCAGACTGTGATTTATCGATAGGAACGTTAACATCAATTGCTTGAGCGGATGTATGTATAAGCAGAAAGGAGATGAGTAATTTTATTTTCATGTTGTCTTAAATTCCAAATAGCCTAGTCGTTTTTTAAAGTGCAAATGATTCATCTGTAAATTTAATATCTATTAAAATAATTGCATAAACCCTGCCAAGCCAGAATTTAATTCATAACCTGTTGTTATTTAAAGAAATTAACGATTATCAAATAGTTAAAATAGACATAAAAAACATACATATGCACCAATATAGTGCATACCTGCACTATATAAAGTCGTTATATACAAAAAAAATGAGATAAAATTAAGGGAGGTATATAGATAAATACTATATGAATGTCTCACAAATTTACTTCGTTTCTAATCTAATATTAGATGGTAAAATCTAGAAAAAATTTAAAAAGAAAACAAATAATAGGATCAAAGAAAATGAAAAAATTGGGTTTATTCACATTAAGTTTAGTATTTTTATCGATGTCTGCATTCGCAGATAATAACGTTGTTGCTAAGAACAATTCTTATGAAACAGTTAAAGTTGTGAAGGTTGATAGAACTGGCAAGCCCCCTTTTAAACGTACCATACAAAGTATTAGTGTGACTGATGTAGCTTTATTAGAAGAGTCTAAAAACACTCCTGCAAACTCTAAAGTAAGAGCTGCAATTCAATACAAAAAATAAATACTAAAAACAACACCCTTAATTCAATTTTAACTAGGACTAATCATCTAGTTATGATTTCGTGTATTGGCCGGGCTTCTTAAGATAAGAAGCCCGAATTATACTTATTGCTCGAAGTTATTTAGTTAAACAACTTTACTATAAGATTCCATTAGCATGGACACCCCTTCTCGATGAGTCTGCTAATAAAAATGTAAGGTGATCGGTTCAAGAAAGTTCTAGGGGTGGTTTGGGTGCAAGCGATCACCCCTGCCCTACAGACTGCTCCCCTCTGGCGATTTTTACAGGTAGTCATGCCCTCGACAGCGAAATTTTCTGCAGGTGGAGTCAGTCTCTGTCCGCCAAAGCTGAATTCCTCTCTGCACGCTCCTGCTGCTGTTTTGGTTCACCATGTCGAAACTCTAAGAAAGTTAGCACAAGGCCTATGAGCATCATCACGAATACAAAAACGGCTAAATAAATCAAGTTGTCGGCAATCATGATTGCTCTCGCTTTGATAGGAGGCTCGACAATTTAAAGTAGATACCAAACGCAAGAATGGAAGGCACCCATACGGCAGTGAACAATCCCTCCATTTGTTTACCCTCGAACCAGAGCAGTCCAGAAATGGCAAAAGACACCGCGACCGCGAGCAGGATAAAAAAGTCGGATAGTTTAAACATATTAATTTCCTTACTTTATAGTTGACGTTTGTCCGGATAAGGGCCCGGATGCACCCATCTAAACCCGATGGAAACCGACTGCGGCTAGCAACAACCCGGCGATCGTGACTCCCGCCGGGAGACGAAGCCCGACGATGCCAAAAACATCAATCATGGATGGTACTAGACCAGTTAATCCGAGCGGCACCCACAGAAAAAAAGGGGTGGCGATGACGACTCCGAGCCAGCCAGCGACATATAACAATCTGCTGCTATTACTTTGGTCGTTGGGTAATGATGCTTTTTTATTTTCCATTGGACCCTAAGACAATATCAAGTTGACATAGTTCATCTTCACCCAAGGCGATTACTCTATCTGCTTTGTGTCGGTCTATTGTTGGCCAAAGAAGGTTGTGAAGAAGATCAAGAAGCGTGCGTGTCGGTTACACAGTTGTCTCACATGGTTGTTGTTATTGTGATAATTACCAACCCTTGCCTTTGAGAGGAAAAGGCTGCAGATTGTGATCGTATCACCCTGAGCACCATCAAAACCAAATCATCACTCTGTCCAACTCACATTGCATGTGGTTTCTTTGGAATTAATTCGAGTATTTTCGGCTTAATGACGTGATACAACCGGCATGTAATGGATGTTCAGCAGGTACATCGGCGAATAATAAATTTAAGAATCCCTTAGAATAGCCATAGTTGGCTTTTCTCTAATGCAGGGTAAAATTAAAAAAACAAAATAATTTAGAAGAAAAGAGGTGAAATAAGACATGAAAAAAATAATCCTCATATCACTCATGTTCTGTTCCTGTCATGTCTATGCACAAGACACAAAAGAATACGGATGTAGTTTTGACCAAGGATATCAACTAATCAGTGAAGACGGCATGAGTACATTTGATGGTGGAAAGATACTTGTTACTGTTGAAAATAGACAAACATCTTTATTCAGTAATGATGGTGGGTTTGGGGAGCAAGTTCTTGATGTTTACCAGTCTACTTCAGATAAGATTGCTTCATTAAAATTGTCTGATGATAATTATATGCATTTTGTATTAAACTTAGAGAATAAACGTTTTGTGCTCACATCAACCGTGGCAACTTCGTATTCCTCAATGGTGCAAGGTAACTGTGTAGACATTTAAGCATTAGCCATGAAAAACTTATCCCTTTTATTCTGTTGCTCCCTATATGAAAATTAATTGGAAAAAAGGGTTGCTTGGGATTCACGTTGTTATATCCATAATATGGATTATAAGCTTTGGCATAATTTTCTACCTTCAGCATGACTCTCTAAAGCAAGAATACCAAATTGCCTTAATAAAGCAGCCTCATGAATATGAAAACTGCATGGATAAGCAAGCCCGAATTTTTAAATCTTCAGAAGAGGATGCGGAAAGTTATTGTAAATTGCTTGTGCCAGACCCAAATATAAAATATCGACCTCTCATACAAAAAGTACCTAAAGAGGCAGCGATAACTATGATTCTATACCCTCTCACTGCCCCTATAATTGGAGTACTAATCGCCCTAATCGTAATTCGGATAAAACGCGTATAGGTATAAATACTACTGTCAAGTTAACTCGTATTAAGTCACCTAGAACCATTTCATCAATAGGCGAAGGAGCTTTATTTTATTACCATAGGGCGCATACAACAATTTATTATCGATCCATGTTGCTGATTTGAGCATGCTTTTCTTATGGGAAAATCGTTCAAATCCATCAACACCATGATAACTACCAATACCGCTTTCTCCCACGCCGCCGAAGGGAAGATGTGAATTTCCCATACGGAACACACAATTATTTATACAGCCACCGCCAAACTGTATATTGGAAATTAGTTCTTGTTGAATAGATTTGTCTTCACTAAATATATAGCAGGCCAATGGATGTTGAGGTAATTGTGCTATGACGGAATAGATATCTTCAAAACTTGTATAATCTAATATAGGCAATAAAGGCCCGAAAATTTCCTCAGACATTGATTTATCATCTAGCGACACATCACGCATTACTGTTGGTGCAATATATTTTTAGGCTGCATTAGTTTGCCCTCCGACAACGACCTTGTCTTGTTCAATCATATTTGCAATACGTTCAAAATGACCATCATTAACAATGCGACCAAAGTCTGGACTGCTTGACGGATCCTCCCCGTAGCTATGGATAATTCGTTGTTTCAGTTTTTTAATAAATGTTTCTTTAATATTTCTATGTAGTAACACATAGTCTGGAGCAATACATGTTTGACCCGCATTTAAAAACTTACCATTCACAATTCGATTAACGGCAATATCAATATTGGCATCATCATGAACGATGCAGGGACTTTTACCACCCAACTCCAATGTTACAGGCGTTAAATTTTTTGCCGCTGCGCTCATAACAATAGAACCGACCCGCGGACTACCGGTAAAGAAAATATGGTCAAATTTTTGTTCTAATAGCGCGGTAGTCTCTTTAACTTCGCCAGGCACATAAGCAATATAATTTTCTTCAAATATTTCCTCTATCAACTTTTGGGTCACTTCACTGCAAGTCGGCGTCATCTCGGAAGTCTTGATCACCGCAGTATTACCAGCAGCAATCGCAGCAATTAATGGAGAAAACGTTAGGTTAATAGGATAATTGTATGGTGCGATTATCAAATTCACACCAAGGGGGGAAAAATAGATTTTGCTAGTGGCTGGTTGAACGAGCATAGATGTTGATGTTCGTTTAGGTTTCATCCATTTTTTTAGTTTCTTCATTGTCTCTGTCAATTCGTGTTGACAAAATCCTGTTTCAGAAAGATATGCTTCAAATTCTTTTTTTCCTAAATCCTGTTTCAATGCAGCATGAAAGTCTTTTTCATATTTCAAAAGACCAGACTTTAGTTTCTGCAAACACTTAATACGAGTTTCATATTTTTGTGTAATCCCTGTGTTATAGAATTGGCGCTGCTTGGAAACAACGTCAATTATCTTTTGCTCTATATCCATAATTTATATCCTTTATCAATCTATAATACTTCTGAGTTTGTCATGCCTATCTTGATTATGTAAATCCACAACATATCATGACAAATAATGAGTAAGCACATTAACAGCGCTATAAATAAAACACTATCTGATTAATGCAAGCATTTGAGATGTATTAATACGTTTTACTTGTTTATCCTTAACAACATGTTGCTCAGTCGCTAAATGAATAATGGCATGAGCTACATCAATAGACTCAATCGGTTTATAATTTGCCAAGGCACCTACCATAAAAGGATTAATTATTTTCATCACGCATTGAAGCAATTTTTCATCTATTCTTTGCTCTTCACGAGGCCCAGACAATGGCCCGGGTTGCATATACGTTAATTTAACCATGTCGAGTTGTTGCATAGCCATTTCCATTTCGCCTTTGCATCGAAGGTAATGAGAACGAGCCTTAGTTGATGCACCTAAACATGAAACAACAATAATATGTTGCACGCCTAATGCCTGCATATTTTTCGCCACCTTAATCACTAGTTCAACATCAACAGCGTGCAACTTCTTTTTACTGCCCGCTTTTTTTAACGTTGTACCTAGCGCAATCACGCCCACTAACGGGCAGTCCGATAGCGAGTTAATAGCAGGTGGATTTAATTCTGGACTCAACCATTGAGTCAGTTTTTGATGCTCTATTCCAATAGGTCGTCGAGAAAGCGAGTAGACGCGGCTAATACTTTCATTATCTAGCGCTGTATTTAATGTGGATTGACCGACTAAACCTGTTGCACCTGCGATGACTATTGATAAACGTTGAGACATACTTACACCCTAAGCAAATAATTAGTTTTTGATTAATTCGAAACTTTAACTGCACAATAGCAAAACTGATAATATATTTTGAGTATAAGTCAAACAAATAGCCTAGCTTTTGGTTACATTTGAAGTCGCACGAATAATGTTGAGTTGCCCTCTAAAAGATAATGTTCCGTCTTACGATCACGCCCCGTTATGATCACATTTTTCTAGCCTTTATGAATATTTTCTGATCAAAAACATCAACATAACTGCTTCTAAGACTAAAGCCATGCGGCTGCATCGATTAGACCCTGCCTCACCCCCCGACTAGTTCCACTTTGAATAATTTTCCAACTACGGCACTAGGTTCATCAAGTCGAATAAGTAACCCATTGAATCTGATTTAGTTTTTTGCCAAGATACACATTGAAAGTGTACGTTTTTTTCAGTAATTGAACACAATGCAAAATGGCAGGAAAATAATTCTTAGATATGATCTGCTTAGAAAAAAACAAATTGAGTGTGTCTTCTTTTCTGACTCAGTCAGTAGAGGTTCGAATCCCCTGCAGCCAGCCGAACTCATACTTTTACTTTATCTAACTCTAATCAAATGAATTTAATACCTGTCGTATTTATCTTTTATTTAACCCATTTATTAACTTCCTGTTCAGATATAAATTCAGCTTCTTCTTTGGTTAGTAGGAATGGTTTGAAATATGAGATTAATTCACAAACCCCATTTACTGGTCAATATATTGCTTATTACAATAATGGAAAAAAGAAAACTGAATCAAATATCGCTGATGGTAAAGAGAATGGGCTTGTAACATGGTGGTATGAAAATGGGCAAAAAGAATTAGAAGAGAACTACAAGTTTGGAAAGAAAACAGGGCTTAGAACTGAGTGGTATCAAAATGGAAGGAAACAAAGCGAACAGAATTATAAGTATGATAAGAGAGATGGACTAATGATTACCTGGGATAAGGATGGCAATATCAATGGAATGAAAATATATAAAAATGATGTGCTGGCTAAAAAGACCGGATTAAAGTATGGCTTATATCAATAAGCTATTTTAATCTTTTACATTGAGTCTCTTATCCAGTTTTTCATCAACCAAATCTACTTTCTCAGCTCTGCGGATACCCATATGTAAAACGCCACCGCAAAAACTGACTACTTGATCACTATTAAGGAATTCTTCTTCGTCCTTTTTTGTAGCTTCTCGTGCAGCTTTAAAATCAATTAGGTAATTTGCTTCTTGATCAGGAAGATCAACAACATCACCCTTGCGAATCTTCACTCCAGATTCGACATAAAAACCTCTTAACGCAATAACCTTCATACCAAAAACTCCGAAAAAACTGTTTCTACTAATATTTGAGTATTAGGAATATATCACAAATATTTTAAGGCTGAAAAAACGAAATAATTCAGTATATAACGTAGCCTTACAAGCTAATAAAAAACCAATAATCAACTGATCGCCTTGATGAATAGAGGCATCACGGACCATTTTTATCACAAATCAGCTATATTTTGACCGCTATGTCTATTTCCAGGTTCCCGACAACATGGTCAACATCTATTGATGCATCACCATTTTTGAGGTCACTGGCAGCAATTTTCTCTTGCAGTTGAGCCCTATAGTTTCGAATATACTTATTTCTGGTGCATTGCCACATAGCTGAACACCATCATAATGGCTGAAAATACACTGTTGTATATCTCACCCAGCGAGCAGTTTTAATCCTTAAAGTAGTGAATAATAAACCGTTCTCTTTTTAGGCTTTATCAATCCTTGATCAGCGTTAAGCGCTACTCTCGCTTAAAATTAATGCTGTGTACAAGACAAGAATAATTTGACGATGCCTCAGCATAGATAAAATGAAGCATAATGCATGCCATTTTTATGCTAGCTGGCTCTTAATCTGTATCTCATTATGTAGCGTTTTATGCACTGGACACATATCCGCAATTTCAAGAAGACGTTGGCGCTCTGCATCAGTAAGTTTTCCTTCCAACTTAATAGTCTTTTCTATCTTATCTACCAAACCTGTTTTGGAATCACAGTCAGAACAGTCTTCTACATGAATATGATCATGCTTCATCGTGACTTCTATATTGTCTAGATTCAGATTTTTTCTAGTCGCATACATTCGCATCGTCATTGAGGTGCATGCGCCAAGTGCCGCCAATAACAACTCATAAGGATTGGGGCCCAGATTTGATCCACTAGCCGACAAGGGTTCATCCGCGATTAATTGGTGATCTTGCGTATAGATTTTTCGTGTGAATTTTTTATTTTGTTCAGTAACTAAAACATGGCCGCTTTCTATCGTTGGTGCCGTGCCCGAAGAGGCCTCATGATTCACATCGGTAATTTCAAGATAGCGTGCTGCCCAACTTGAAACAATACTGGCGACATACTCTGAATCTTCACGTCTTGATAACAAGTGATCTGCTTTATCAAGTGATATAAAACTTTTGGGATGTTTTGCTGCAGAATATATTTTTGCAGCTTCACCAATAGCGACCGTTTCATCAATGGGTGAATGCAACACCAATAAGGCTTTATCCAACTGACCGATATGTGTCGTGTCATTATAGGTGTTGATGTCTTCGACAAACTGTTTTTTTATCTTGAATTGTCTTCCAGCTAAATCTACCAGTGCCTCATCATTATTATTAACTATTTCTTCTTTGGCATGAGAAAACAAATGTTCGACATGATGTCCCGTTGAAGGCGCGCCTATTGTTACTACCGCTTTCAATGATGGTATTGAATGGGCAGCCGCCAAAACGGCAGCACCTCCTAAACTATGGCCAATTATCATAACCGGAGCAGCATAATTTTCTTCTAAATGATTCGCTGCCTGAATCAGGTCACTGATATTCGATGAAAAATTAGTATTGGCAAAATCACCGTCGCTATTACCCAGGCCAGTAAAATCAAACCGTAACACTGCAATGCCTTTATTTGCTAATGCCCTTGTGATTCTCGATGCCGCAGCAATATCTTTCGAGCAAGTAAAACAATGAGCAAATAGAGCATAAGCCTTAGTTTCCGTATCAGGTATTTCTAATAAACCTGATAGACATTCACCTTGTGTGTTTTTAAAACTGGCTTTTACTCTAGGCATTACAAGCTCCTTTTTAATTTTGGTAGTAGCTAATCAGCCTTTCTCTTTATAAAGACTCGAATAATATGTGCCCGAAATGAACAAGTAACAAGCATACATCCTATTAAAGATTCTTCAGCAACAAATATAGTTACAAACGACCGCTTATTTAGGACCTCGATACTCGTTATCATTCTAAAGATCGACTATAGTATAAATAGTTAACTGTATTTCGATACCGAACATGGAGATAGAAATAATGAGCACAAATAGAGTAAAAATCCTGCCGTTCCTGTTCATATCTCTAATCTTACTAAGCGCTTGCGAACAACAGAGTGAAACCAGTCAAACTAATCCTGACAGAATCTCCTACGATGCTAATGTTCACGAAAAAACTTTTGGAAAGCATATAATTCATATTAACGCCCTAACAACAGATCAGCTGCCAACCGAAGTTGCTCAAGGATACAAGATTTCCCGTAGTAAAAACCGAGCTATGCTGAATGTCACCGTCCGTGAAAAGCAAGGAGAGGTTGAAACACCCATAACTGCTGTAGTTAACGTCATTGCTAAAAACCTGAGCAGCCAGTTAAAAAACATTAAATTGAGAGAAATAAAGGAAGCTGACCCCGTTGCAATTTACTATATTGGTGTACTCCCAGTGGGCAATAGAGAAACAATCATTTTTGATATTGACGTGACGCCTGCCGGCACGAACAAGCCAGTTCTAGTTTCTTACAGACATAAATTCTTTACAGAATAATTAGCATCTAATTATTTTTATTTTTCCGTTTTGCCTTAACACGGTTTACTGCCGCTGTTATATCATCCTGTTTCTTCTTTAGTACGGATTCTTTGTTGACATGTTCTTCGTCAACTATTGGGGGTTTAATCCGCTTGTCGAGTTTTCGCTGTTCTGTTCGCTGTTGTTTATTGAGATATCGTTGTTTGTTTTGTTCTGCTTTTAATTGAGTTTGTCGATTATCCCAAATACGATTTTTTGATTGTCGATATTCATCCACCAAGGGAATGTGACTCGGGCAAACATAAGAGCAGCAACCGCACTCTATACAATCAAACAAGTGGTAATCTAGCAATCGTTCGGTATTAAATTCTTTACTCTGCCAATGCAGTTGTTGAGGTTGTAAATTCACAGGGCATACCGGAGCGCATTCATCACAACGGATACAGGGTGATTCTTTTATTTTTGAATTATTAAATTGGGAGTCAACGGCCAATAAGCAATTTGTCGTTTTAATAACCGGCACATTATCATCATATAATCGAAAACCCATCATGGGGCCACCCATAATCAAGTATTCGCATTGCTCATTATATCCACCACATTGTTCTATGACCTCGTCCATGGGTGTACCAAGCAAAACCTCAAGATTACAAGCTTGATTTATTCCGGGGCCCGTTATCGTAACAATGCGGCTGATCAGCGGCTCGTCGTCAACAATCGCTTTTTTAACGGCAACGGCAGTACCTACGTTATAACAAACAACACCGACATCAACCGGCAAGCCTTCGGCAGCCACTTCAATACCCGTTATTGATTTAATAAGTTGTTTCTCACCACCGGCAGGATAGAGACTAGATATCAATCTTAATTTAATATCGATGTTTGCATTACTATTCAGTGTTTCTTGCAATGCATTTATCGCTTCAGTTTTATTATCTTCTATAGCGATAACGCATTCGTCTACTTGCAATGCATGCGCGAGAATTTCCACACCAGCAATAACATCTTTTGCATAATGTCGTATCAATATCTCGTCACAACTAATATAGGGTTCACATTCGGCTGCATTTAAAATCAATAATTCAATATCAAGATTAAAACCTGGAATAATCTTCACTGCAGATGGAAATCCAGCACCACCCAAACCAACAACTCCGGCTTCAAGTATTTTTTGCTGAATCTTAACTGGACTCAGACTGTAGAAATCGACAGTCGGTGTTCTGTTCTCAATCCATTTATCTTCACCATCTGCTGCAATCACAATACAAGGTGACATTGCTCCAGATGGATTCGGGAGAAGATGCTCAGCTATCTCTTTAATAGCACCCGAGGTACTGGCATGGACTGGCGCACTAATAGAGCCCTGCTCTTTTGCAATTACTTGTCCTTTTAAGACCTGATCTCCGACTTTAATAATAGGTAATGCAGGTAAACCGATATGCTGGCGTAAGGGGATTTTAATTATACTTGGTAGTTTTGCTTTTTTTAGCGGCTGTTCCAGAGACATCGCCTTATTTGGTGATAATTGTATACCGCCACCAAATGGAATTGGTTTCTCTAAAACAGTAATCATCCTGCTATGGCTTCCCGAAAATATAGGCTTAATTGAGAATGAATTATAACATAGCATTTCGTTTGAAATTCGCATGCCTGATTTAATCTAACATATCCCTTATCCTATTTAGGTATTACAATCGCAGGCAATGCATAATACTTGGATATTAAATATTATTTATCATGCTGACACTTGAAAACGACAAACGTGTAAAAGGCGAATTGGAAACCGTCTGGGAAATACTCACTGATATAAAGTGTTTTGCTGATGCAGGTCCTGACATTATCCGTGTTGAAATACTATCCGGTGAAGGTCTGGGTATGATAAGACGCGTTCACCATAGAATCAGCGGTTCATGGGAAGAAGAATGCATTGAATGGGAACCACAATCTCATTTCACTATGCAAGTGAGGGGTGATAATTATCTATTACCAGTAACTTACCTGCGCCGTACAACCAGCATGGTGCAAAAACAAAAAAATGTTGTCATCGCTATTCGATATGAATACACGCCGAAGTATGGTCCTTTTGGTTTCTTCCTCAATAAGCACCAAATCATTCCTATTCTTAATCTATTCTCTACACAATTAGTCGATAATCTGGCAAAGATAATTCAGCAGCGAAATTTAGATATATCTATATCGGCTGCAACAATATTAAAAAGTAAAAGCACAGAAATTCATACAATAGTACCAGAGACCTTAATTTCGGAAGCGTGCAAGATCCTCACAGAAAACAGAATTGGCAGTCTTATTGTGCTGGACCCAGAGGGAAAGATTGCGGGTATTCTATCTGAACGCGACATCGTCAATGGTATTTCCACAACAGGTCAACCTATACTGAATAAAACCGTCAAGGAATTCATGACATGCAATGTTATTATTAGTCATCCGGAAGATACACTCGCCACACTAATGGCGATAATGAGTTCAAAACGTATTCGCCATCTACCTGTTGTTGATGATAACGACTACTTAGCCGGTGTGATTAGTATTGGCGATATTGTAAATGCGCGTATGTCTGAACTTGAACAAGAGTCAGCCGCTATGCATCAATACATTGAAGGTCGAAAATGGCGAGAAGTTGCAATGCAAATTGGTCGAGCCTCTGCATCAGAAGAATTTAGTTAGTTTCTAAACATACCAGACACCATTACTTGCCATACAGTCGATTGAATCCAGTGCCATATGAATAATCAGTCCGATACCAACATAACGTAATGGTTTGATAAAACAAATTACGCCATAAATAATAACCGGTATAAATTCATGCAGTGGATGGAATCCAATACTACATCGATTGGGATCGTATATTGGATCAGCGAGTAAATGATCAAGATCAACGAGCATCGTTGCGATCATAATACAATAGGCAACCTTCCATTTTTTTTTAAAAAATAGTAGAGCTGGCACCAATGGTACCAGTAAATGAAGCAATAGATGAAGGATGCCGTTTCTCGTTCTTTACTTAAGGTAGCTCTGTCATAACTTGTTGTAATGATTTTCGTATAGTCTTCGGTACCTCAGCTGGAAAACCATACCAAATTAGTCCAACAATTTTTTCCAGGTCTTTATTGACCCAAACTAAATCATAAAATCGATCTTCACGAGTTACCGGACCTGTCGACCACTTTGTACCGATGCCTTTATCCCATAGGCAAAGCATCATGTTTTGAATAACACAGCAACAAGCAGCATAGTCTTCCTGAAAGAGTAACTCGTCATTTGATTTTTGACAGGTCACAAGTAACCAGCCCGGTATCTCCATCCAACGTTTATACTTCTTTTCAGCAGCCTCTATCCCCTTTGTTTCAATTAGCGTTTCCTTATTCAGCTCACAAATACTACTTACTGTTTCCTGTCCTAATGAATAAAAATGCCATGGTTCAGAAAGATGATGGTTTGGCGCCCAACACGCTGTCGCCAATGCATCTTTAATTACCGATAGTTCTGGAACCTGTTCAGAAATGAAATCGTGGATCGTGCGACGAGATTTAATTATCTCATCCAGGTCCATCGTGTGATTAACCATTAAAACCTCGTTAAATTTTCGTAATTAATATTAAAAATATTTCTTGCTTAGGGATAATAGCATTTGCATCTTATTCAAACCTTGATGATTGTCCTAGCATTCTATTTTTTGTCCATGACAATAATATTTCTTATATTTATATATATATCATATACTTATATTATTTTTATCATTTTATTCAAATAATGGTAGTTATTTTTCCTCGACTTAATCGACATCTGTCCAGTCTTTGTCTACCATGGAGTCATCCAAATATGAGAATTATTAATTATGACTATCTCCGCAAACCCTACTACTGAGACTTTAACTAGTTTTAAGATCGGTGCAGTTTCGCGTATTACCAATATACCGATTGATACATTACGCATTTGGGAAAGACGCTATAGCGTTGTAGTACCAATTCGTTCAAATAATTCTGATCGCCAATACCGAAACGATGATATCAATAGACTGACATTGTTAAAGATGTTGGTCGACAGAGGCCACTCTATTGGCAGCATAGCCCCACTCGCTAATGAGAAATTAATCGAACGTTTGGAAATACATGATCAAAATAAAATCCGCACAAAGTCAGATGACACAAAAAAGAACGTACGTGTCGTTGTGATTGGCGAGGTTTTATCATTACAACTTGAACATTTCGATATCGCTGAATCAGATTATAGCTTCACAGGATTGTATCGAAATGAAACTGATTACACTGCAAACAAACAAGACGATGCGATAGATGTATTGATATATGAATGTCCAGCTATACAGGGAGACCACGTTAAAGAAATTGATGCGTTATTCAAAAACTCAGGCGCAAAACAATTAATGTTGATATATGGATTCACTAATAGTGCGGCAAAGAAATTATTAAGAAAAACTGATTTTACCTATATACAAGCACCTATAACCATTGACCATCTAAACAAAGAAATAAATGATTTAATTACAGAAAATAATATCTCTGAGGATAATAATTTTGTTTCTGACCTAGATAGTAAAGCCCCGTTAAGAACATATTCTAATAATGAATTAATTAAACTATCTTCCGCTTCAGCTACGATCAAATGTGAATGTCCACAGCATCTTTCAAGCATGATCCTGAAATTAATTCAATTTGAAATATATAGTGATGAATGCGCCACCAGATTTAAAAAGGATGGTGATTTACATAAATTGCTTGGAAATTTGACAGGCCATGCCCGTTCAATAATGGAGCAGGCATTAAAAAAGGTAATAGAAGCAGAAGCAGAAACTGATAGTGTAAAACCATAAATTCAGGAATACATTTTATGTTAAATAATAAAAAAACTTTTTACTTTTTCTGTTGGTTTATGTTGAGCTATGCCAGTGCAGTGCCGGCTAATGAATACAAACCATTTCACCCTCCCGGAAAATTTATAAATCTTGGTATGCATGTGATGTATATCGATTGTTTTGGAGATAAGTCACCAACAGTACTAATTGATGTTGGGATTGCTGACTCTTCTGCTAATTGGCATAAACTTGCAAAAAGCCTATCAAAAGATGTCCGCACATGTATATATGACCGAGCCGGTTATGGTTGGAGTGACCCAGGTCCTGGTACAAGAACAACGGCACAAATCGTACATGAACTTAATATGTTGCTCGAATTCGCTGAAGTTCCAGGACCTTATGTATTAGTAGGCCATTCTTTCGGAGGATTTACAGCAAGATATTTTGCTGCGACTCACCCAAATAAAATCGTCGGTGCCGTATTAGTTGATTCATCGCATCCAGATCAAATATATCGACTATCAGAACTCGATAACATAAAAAATAAACCACCTTTGAAAATAACCCGAAGAGAATTGGCACCAGCTTCTATGACTGACTTTGAAAAACGCTGGTACGCATTAAATTCGAGTAGAAAAGCAGTGTTTGCACAGATGAATGAACTAAAATACTTTAAGCAAAGCGCGTATGAAGTAAAACACTCTGGCCCGATGTCTGATATCCCTTTGGCAATACTAACCAGGGGGAAGACTCAGTTACCCGTGATTAATGGTGTCTCACTTGAATCAGCATGGCGTGATATGCAAAAAGATTTACTTAAACTCAGTAAAAATAGTTGGCAGTCTGTAATTAAAGATAGCGGTCATAATATTTACAAAGATGCGCCTGAGGAAGTAATCAGTAACATATTAAAAGTAGTTAATCTATCCCGATAAAAGAATAGTCATAACCGACTTATATTTCTCGTGAATCGTATGCCCAATGTAACAACGCTTGTCTTTGTTTTCGTCTGCATTGTAAATCATACTTTTCGCAGTTTTTTCTAATCGCACCTCTATGCCTGACAATCGCTTTCCATCGCTTAATCTGTCGATAATCTTCTTCTGGAATGCGACGACCCATATAATAACGGCAATACCACTGAAACCAGCCACGCGGGTCTTCCTCAAATATCCAGCCTTTCTTCTGCCACTCTATTAAAGGCAGTGAGGCATCAACGCCATAATAATTGAGCTGAGGATTTTTTTTGAGTGAAGATAATTTCGCTTTCTTGAACCAACTCTCTGGAAACTCATCTTGGCAATCGGTCATATATTTTCCACCAAATATGCCAAGCGCTAACATTTCTTTGGGCTTGAGCTCAGGTTTAAAATCATGATCGAAGTTCCTGCCCACAGGTTCAATCAGAGAATAAATATAATCCGACTGCATATTATCGTTGACAATAACTTTTCTCATAAGTAGTTATCTATCTGGATTGGTCAACATAAATCAATTGATCTGTGTCAAAACCTAATTCTTTTGACCTGAAAATAAATCTATCAATAATATCCTGACTAACCGTTGGTGTTCTTGCCAATAACCATAGATAAGATCTGTTGTTGCCGGACACAAATGAATATTGATAATTTTCTTTGTCGAGTTCAAAGACGATGTAAGAACCATAAAATGGCCCGAAGAAAGATACCTTCAAATGACCTTTATCTTTAGAGCTGACAAAGTAGGCTTTACCCTCCGCCTCATTCCAGTCTTTATTCTCAGTGGAATATCCTCTGTTTATTACTTTGACACCACCATCTTCTCGTAGCGAGTATTCAGCATTAACTTTATCCAGCCCTCGTTCAAACGAATGATCGAGTCTTGCGATTTCATACCATTTTCCAAGATACTTGTTCATTTCAAAATCAGACACTGCGGTAATGCCTTCAGGCAAACCCGTACACGCACTTAAAAATAAAGAGAAAAAAAGAATTAGGAATATTCGCATATGTCAGATTACCCGATGTAGTTTATTTATCTGTCCAAACAGCATATTCATTACCGTTTGGATCACTAAAATGAAAGCGGCGACCGCCGGGAAAACAGAATATGGCTTTAAGATTCGAACCTCCAGCCTTTTCTATTTTTGATTTTGTCATGTTCAGATCATTACTATAGAAAACAATCAATGCAGCACCTTTCTTAGCTGATGAGCTTAATGCTGATTTAAAAAACCCGCCATCAATTCCTTCATTTGTGAAAGCGGTATAATCAGAGCCATAATCGACAAATGACCAAGCAAATACTGTTGTGAAAAACTTTTTTGCAGCTTCGATATCTCTGGCTGGAAACTCAACATAATTTATTTTTTCATGTTCGTCCATAATGCATTTTCAGTTTAATTTAATTGAATTATTAAGGAGAGTAGATAATTATACTCTTAACTTAAAATAAACCACCAAAAGAGAGAATCATTATGTCTAAAATGCAATGGACAGAGTTGAAGGATGCCCCTGTAAACGAGTTATTTGAAGGCATTCGTATGCAAACACTGATGGAAGATGAAACCGGGATTAAAGCGATGCTTGTAGAATTTGCTCCAGGCGCCTGCTGGGAAGGTGGTGATGATATCCATGAATCTAGTTCAGAAGAGGTTTATATTGCTTCCGGGGTCTTCAGCGATGGTGAACGTGATTACCCTGCTGGTACCTATATTCATATGCCTAAAGGTTCGGCGCATGTCCCTCAGTCTAAAACAGGCTGTACTGTCTTTGTCTTTTACCCTGAAGGCAGACCTTTATAATAAATAGTCTTACTTTTTAAGCTTCTGTGGATTTCGGTTTGGACAAGTTTTGTCGCTACAACGATCAGGAATTGTCTTGGTGCCTTCAACGATTAGTGCACCACATTTCTTATCGCCGCGGAGGCACTTACATTTCTTTCCTGTTGGTCGTGTCTCAACATAAAAATTGCAACCTTTAGCTGAGCACCTATAGACAGGTCCAAACCGGCCACTAGCTGGCTCAAGTGTACCTTTGCCACACAGTGAGCAGCTAACACCGGTGGGTTTTAAATCATCAAACTTAGTAGCTATTGTCATTATCATCATTACTTACCGTATTTACAGTCACTAATTCTTAGTTTGCTTGCCAGCATGCTTCAACTAACAGTTTCTCTTTATGGAAAACCTTGCCGATAAACTTATCACCAGAATTAATAACGCCACTACCTTTTGGTGTACCACACATTAATAAATCTCCATCTTCAAATGAAAGAAAACTCATGGCCTCGTCCAATAACTGCTGAGGTTGATTCAACATTAATTCACAAGCACCGTCCTGAATTAAACAGTCATTTATAAACAATTCCATCCTCAACTCACTAATGTCGCAATTAAAGGAAATAAATTCACTAAAGACAGCAGAATTATCAAATGACTTAGCCCGTTCCCATGGCAAACCCTTTGTCTTCAACTTAGCCTGAAGTTCTCTCTTTGTTATATCAATACCAAAGCCTACGCCTCGTAGTTCACTATCAATAATCATAAATGTAATTTCTCCTTCATAATGAATCACATCTGAATTACAAAGGTGTATCTCGTTAGAGATTGCTGAGTTTGGTTTTAGGAAGATAATTGGCTCTTCTGGGACTTCATTATTCAGTTCCCGAATATGTTCCACATAGTTTCGACCAATACAAACAACTTTTGATGGCAAGAGCTCCTTGCCGTTCCATTTTATGGATTTCATTTTACTCGCTTACCGGGATGAATTGTTATAAAGGATTATAGATATCATTACTTTCCCTTTAGTTAACTAATGCTTTTATTATCTTCTTCTGTCTTGGTATCTTTTTTATAATTGGTGTCTTGTCGTTTGAGATTAACAGCATGCTTCTGCTGATAAATATCGAATACTTTGTCGGCATCAAGTCCGGCACACATCATTGCGGATACCAGAAAATGTAGAATGTCGATTAATTCAACCCGAATATTTTGCATATCAATTTCATCTTTGCTCCACCATTTCCATAACAATTCTTCATCAAGTTCAACTAATTCTTCTTTCATGGCCTTTGCATAGTTCATTAACCATTCATTTGGTAGTTCATTAACATTCAACTTATTCTCAGCGACAGCAGCAATGATCGACTGCATATTCAGATCCTGTCCCGACTTATCTTTGAGTTTATTTTTACTAAAGACATAATCATTAAGTTCTGTCTGCATCTCGAAAATCTTATCTAACATGGTGCTCTCCGCTTTGCTATTTATGAGGGTGACAGACTCTAGCCTGTCTTTTGATAACTTACCACGATTAGACTGCCTGACAAATCCTGTCCCGATTCGATGAATACTATATAATCGCGCTTTTTCTAGTGCTGGTGTGCAATGGCTTTAATCACTTTTGGTGAGGTTTCTCTCGAATTCGGCGATCAACTCATACTCAATAATGTCAGTATGGCAGTGGAGTCGGGCGAGCGTGTCTGTCTGATAGGCCGCAACGGTACCGGTAAATCAACCTTGATCAATATTATTGCCGAGAAGATTGAGGCCGATAGCGGTGAAATCATTAAACAATCTCATCTCAGGGTAAGCCAATTAGAACAATCTCTGCCACAGACACGAGACATAACGGTACGAGACTATGTGGCTGAAGGGCTCATTCATTTACAATTATTACTCAAAGAGTACGAAGAGCGCTCACATCAATTCGATGATACAAATCCAGCCAGCTTACGAGAACTGGAAGACTTACAGCATCAGATCGAAGCCGAGGGTGGCTGGAATATCGATCAACGTGTCGAAACCGTTATATCCGATATAAATTTACCAGCTGAGTTAAAGCTTACTCAACTATCAGGTGGTTGGCGACGGCGAGTTGCACTTGGTAAAGCTCTTGTGAGTAACCCGCAATTATTATTACTCGATGAACCGACTAACCATCTTGATCTAAGTACTATTGAATGGTTGGAAAATCGTGTGCTCAATTTTAACGGTGCCGTCATCTTTATCACGCATGACCGGGCATTCTTGCAAAAACTGGCAACACGCATCATTGAATTGGACCGCGGTAATCTTTCCAGTTGGCCGGGAACCTATCAAGACTACCTAATGAACAAGGAAAAGGCTCTTGAAGAAGAAGCGAAAGCAAACGCTTTATTCGATAAAAAAGTAGGGGAAGAAGAGGTCTGGATTAGACAAGGCATAAAAGCGCGACGAACACGTAATGAAGGCCGAGTGCGTTCTTTAATCAGCATGCGGTCAGAAGTTGCTAAACGCTTAAAACCTCAAAACAAAGCGCGTATTACTATTGAAGAAGCCGAGCAATCGGGACGTAAGGTGATCGAAGCACACAAAATTTGTCATAGTTATGGTGAACAGAACTTAATCGACAAACTCTCATTAAAAATCATGCGTGGTGATCGTATTGGTCTGGTGGGTAACAACGGCGTTGGTAAAAGTACTCTGTTAAAAATACTCTTGGGTGAAATCGAACCTACTTCCGGCACGGTAAAGATTGGTACTAATCTGGAGATTGCTTACTTTGACCAATTACGTCGTAACCTTGATCCAGAGAAAACAATTGCACAGATTGTTGCCGATGGTGGTGACTATATAAAATTGAATGGTAAAGAACGTCACGTTATCGGTTATTTACGTGGCTTCCTGTTTTCTGCTAAACGGGCAATGACAAAAATAAAAGTGCTATCTGGCGGTGAGAAAAATCGTGTCATCCTGGCGAAATTATTAACGCGTCCCAGTAACTTATTAGTGTTAGATGAGCCCACTAATGATCTTGATGTTGAAACACTGGAAGTTCTGGAAGATAGACTCATGGAATACAAGGGAACATTAATTATCGTCACGCACGATCGTGAGTTTCTCGATAACGTCGTCAGCAGTATTCTTGTATTTGAAGACTCCGGCACGATTCAAAACTATGCCGGTGGCTTTAGCGATTGGCATCGACACGGCAAACACCTGGCTGAAATGGATAACCCGACAACAGCAAAAGAAAAAAAGAGCAAATTAATTGACGCTGATAACAAGCAAAGAAGCAATAAAAAACTAAGTTATAAATTAAAACTAGAGCTAGAGAAATTGCCTGCAAAGATAGCGGCATTAGAAAAGTCTATTTCTGGGTTGGAAGTGAAAACCAGCGCTGCTGACTTTTATGCCACGCCATATGAAGAACAACAACCGATACTTGATGAACTAAATATTAGGCATAAAGAATTGGACACAGCTATTCGCCGTTGGGATGAACTTGAAACAATGGCAAAAGAGTTACAAACATAATAAATATGCAGATCGATAGACGCTATTTAATTCATGGTCTTTTACCTGCCTTCTTTTCTGCTTGCTGTTTTGCAGTCATGGCAGTCTGCATCAAAATAGCCTCTTCTGAATTACCCGCCGTTCAATTAGTCTTTCTCCGTAGCATTATTGGCTTAATCATCATCCTGCCCTTTGTCTTGCCGAGAGGTATCGATTTCGTTAAAACCCCAGTATTACATTTACACATGCTTCGCGGCTTTATCAGTCTCTGCGCAATGACCTGTTTTTTCTATGCCATATCACATGTCGGACTATCAGAATCAACCTTACTAAATGCCTCGTCACCATTATTCGTCGGTCTGTTAGCTTTTTCAATACTCAAAGAGAAAGTCACTAAACATAGTGCCGTAGCCTTAGTCGTTGGTTTTATTGGTGTATGTTTTATATTAAAACCCGGTACGATATTATTTACATTCGCCGCATTGATTGGATTATGTTCTGGTTTTTTTATTGCCTGCGCAAAAATATTAGTTCGCTATATGGCAAACACAGAACCCGTCTTGCGCACTGTTTTTTACTTCAGTATTTTTTCAACTATTTATTCAAGCATATTGATGATCTGGTTTTGGCAGACGCCAACGATGTTTGATGTGTCGATCATGGTGCTCGCAGCTATCTGTGCTACCGGCGGGCAAACACTACTGACCTATTCCTTTACACATAATGAAGCAGTAACAGTAGCACCATTTACCTACGTAACTGTAATGATGGCGACGTTATTCGGCTGGATCGGTTGGCATGAATTGCCGGATGTCGGCTCTAGCGTTGGAGCAATTCTAATTATTGGTTCTTGTTTGTCTCTGACAATTCAGGGCAAGTTGCCTAATCCATGGAAACAAAAACCGCCTGAATAACAGATAGCATTCTGTTCTTAGCTAATACTTTATACGTCTAGAAATTAAGCTGAGAAGGAAAACCAAAGGCGATAGCCTTTGGTTTGTCCTGCTTAAACGCCTCGTTATGTCTCGTCTGTTGTTGCCGCTTTATCGTCGCTGCCCGTTAAAGCTTCAGCGGCCGGCGGCTGACTATCGACTGATTTTGCTTTTTGCAGGCGCTTCTCTTCCTTCTTTTTCTTTTTCGCTATTTCTTTCTGGCGCTTTTCATATGAGTAATTGGGTTTAGCCATTCGTTTTCTCTTCTATATAATTAGGATTGGTGCAGTTAAAACACAGCATATTTCAACTGATTGCGCTCTTCTGCATGGTAGTTTAACAGACATAGTTAGTTTTGGTTAAGACCAAGTTCCTTCTGCTTTTTCTTGGTTAGGCCTAAAGAAACAATGCGGCAAGATTCTTTGAGATAATATTCAAGTCCATCATCCTCAGTAACCGGCATATCGAACCATTGCATCCACTTCATTCCGCGAAAAGAAAAGTAAGGCGCTGGCCGATAACCGCGCTCGTCACTGAGAAAAAGAAAATAGAACTCAGACGTTTTAAATAAGAATGCAGGTTTATCAGACTTTTTTCCGCCTCCAATTGCACATACCTTTCCCCTACTTTCTACACATGTGAACCTCCCCACTGAATAACGTATGCAGTGAGCGGCTACAGGCGCTTGTTCGGGCATGTTTTATTTCACTGGGTCATTAACAACCACTCTTTTATTCTGTTCTTATCGGGAACAGATCCTGAGTGCATCAGGCGGTTGTCTATAACCACTGCCGGCGTGCTCATTACACCATGCTTGAGTATGACTTCGGGACTAGACTCCTTGATGACACGAACCGGAATTCCACAATCATTGGCAACCGCCTGAATAAGTTCAGCGGTCTTAACGCATTTTGCACACCCACTACCAAGCACTTCAATTTCTTTCAAGAATCCCCCTCATAACACATAGATTATATTTATTAGCCACCCGACCAGCGTGAATGACATCAGCAAGAGCATAAAAATAATAACAAGTAACTTCCATGTCATCACCTGCTTTAACAAGATAAATTCTGGAAAACTCGCTGCAACAGTACTCATGCAAAATGCCAGTGTTGTCCCCAGCGGGAGTCCCTTTAGGATTAAACTTTCCATCACAGGAATAACGCCAGTGGCATTTGAATAAAGAGGAATTCCAGCTAGGACTGCCATTGGCACAGACCACCATTGCCCGTTCCCCAAATTATCTGCAAACCATAAGTCGGGCACAAAACCATGTAATGCTGCGCCTAAACCAACACCAATAAGCACCCACTTCCAAACACGATTTAAAATATCCAACAACTCTACTTTAGCGAAATCATGTCGCTCTCTAAACGAAAGCTTAGGTCTGATGCTGAGCTCGCCATCAGAAAACGCCGCTGTTTGATATGCCTTTAGCGCAAAAGGTTGCAGCAGTTGTTCGGCACGAATAAGGTCAAGAAAAACTCCACCCGCTATCCCGATGGCCATTCCAACCAATACATAAATAATAGTTATTTCCAATCCTACCAAACTCAATAACAGCAATACTGCCACCTCATTAATGAGTGGTGAGGTTAAAAGAAATGACATTGTAATACCGACAGGTATCCCTGCAGATGTGAAGCCAAGAAAAACCGGTATGCTAGAACAGGAACAAAAGGGCGTTATAGCTCCGAATGTTGCCCCCATGAGATAGCCAAGATATTTATTATTTTTTGCCAAATAATCACGCACCCTCTCAACATTTAGTGATGCGCGAATAAGAGCAATAATATAGATCATCAAGACTAGCAGGAAAAATATCTTTGTTGTATCTTCGATAAAGAAGTGAACCGCTCCGCCTAGTTTTGAATCCGGCATGAAACCAAATATTGAGTAAGCGAGCCAATCAGCTAATATTGTGAAAATGGATAACATAACGCCTCTTGAGTATTGACTAACTGTATCTTAAGGGACACTACCTGTCCGCTAAAGCACTATAGATTTTTTACAATGAAGTTCATGTAAACCTTATTGTTCCAAACAGGTATTGCAATCAACAGATTATAGTAGCTCTATCCAGTCCAGAGTGTCCACTTGAACTATAGACCATACGAATATCGCATTTGTCATGTCACTCAATTGCCTACAGGAATGCAAGTAAGGGCATGAACAGGAACATAGCTCCTTAATGGTAAATAACCCTATTCATATAGAGTTCTATTCAATAACATATCAATAAACTGTTGTTTGACCTGTTCCGATGCAGCTCGATAATTATCGAATTTCACATGCTGACTAGAGTCATCTAGATTCATTTCTATTCCCCATAAAGGTATAATGCCAATCGGGTTCATCGAATAACGCACATCACCTAAAACCTCAGGTCTTCCTGGATATTGGCTTACAAAATTATCAGAAAAGATTTCAAAGCGTTGAATGTCTTCGACTAGCTGAGAATTAGTATCTAGCTCTGGAAACGTTTGTGACATATCAAATTGTTTTATTGAATTACCTTGATAGATGCGCTTTGATAAACCTACTCGTACTGCATCTATGTAAAATGTATTTTTTGATAAGTACACTGATCGCCATAGTAAGGAATTACCAATGGTCGGTTTTACTATTATCTTTTCAATCGTGTGACCGCGTTGTGCAGCCAACTCAATTATCGAATTTTCTGCGCGATTCATTTGAAAAAGTGCAAACAATAAATAACAACCTGCTAATAAAATACCAATACGACTAAAGCTTGGTCTGAGTTTTTTATATCCAGCGATGATTGCGGCTATTAATATAATCGTGAATACAGGATCAACAATAGAAATAATATGCCATGAGATTCGTGTATCGATGAGCGGCCATAATAAATTGGTGCCATAACTGGTACAGGCATCGATAAAACCACTTAATAGATAACCCATACAACAATAAAGATATAGATAAGCTACAGGTAGTTTATTGCGCAAAAACGGCCACAATAATAAAAAGGCAATGCCTGCACCAATAGGAATGAAGAATATTGAATGGGTGAAGTGACGATGAAACTCCAGAGACAATAATGGATCAGCAGATGAACGAATCAAGATATCAGCATCCGCAATGACACCGGCAACTAGTCCAATAATTGTCGCTAAACGAACGTGCTCTTTTTTAGCGACAGATTGAGCCAGCGCTGCACCTAAAACACCTTGTGTCACTATATCCATTGAGACTTTATATTAGGCTATCCATTGTCGCGATACAGCTTCGATAATAATTGTAACCAAATAAAATGAAGTGATTCATTTCATGATACAAACGATACAAGCTAATGCGTTGTTCCGAACCATCCTCTAGCGGCCAGACTTCTGCATAAGCCGCTTCGCACTTGCTATCGAAACCACCAAACATTCGCATCATACCTATCTCTGCTTCACGATGACCATAATAGCTGGCCGGATCAAAGATAACCGGCTGACCCTGCTCGTTCGCAGCTGCGTTTCCCGACCATAAATCGCCATGCAAAAGCACAGCGGGTTCTTCGATATCACCTAGTAATGACTCCAGCCGAGACATCAGTTTTTCACCCTTTGCTAATAAGGGATCGTTTTTATCGGTAATCATTGCCAGTCGTTTTAATTGCATGCCTAGTCGTTGATCCCGCCAGAATGACAGCCAATCATCTTGCCAGCTATTAATTTGCTTACTGATGCCAAGATAATTATCTTTATCAAAACCAAATCGTTCTGCTTTTGTCGCTGTATGCAATTCGGCCAGACTACGGCCCATTTGCTCTTGCCAATCGGCAGCTGGCGCACCTTCAATAAATGTTTCTATCACAATAAAGTCATCACTACAGGCTATGGGTTTTGGAACATGAATAACGTCAGGTTCAGCTAACAGTAATAATGCATCGTATTCGGTTTCAAATAATCCCGGACGGGTTTTTGATTCAGGGTTTGTTTTTACAAAAAACTGACGACCATCTCTTAATGTCACAATTTGGCTATTATTAATACAACCACCCTGTGCTGTTTTGCTCTCAGCAAACGCTGCCTTTTGCTCCGTGCTGGATGAGATTGCCGCTTCAACACGTGACTGAACCGTCATTTGTTATTTAATATTTCAAGACAATGGGACATCATCATTGGACAAGCAGATTCGATCATATCTATCACTTTCTCAAATCCAGTATTGCCACCGTAGTAAGGATCGGGAACTGAAGGCGCATCATAATTATCTGAATATCCGTCAATAAAAGAACCTAATAAACGGAGGTGTTGTTGTGGACCTCCTGCCAGAGATTCCAATTCAATTAGATTGTCTGTGTCCATCGCTACAATCAGATCAAAAGTATCGATATCTTGTTCCGTCACTTTGCGTGCAAGAGATTTAAGGTGATAGCCTCGTTTTTTAGCTACCTCACGCATGCGAACATCAGCAGGTTCTCCTGTGTGATAGGCAATGGTGCCTGCTGAGTCCAGATGAAATTGATCGGCGTTGCCATTATGTTCAACATAATGTTGAAAAACGCCCTCGCCTGTTGGTGAACGACAGATATTGCCCATACATACAAAAAGAACTGATATTTTAGGTTTTCCCATATTTAGTTATTATTCGTATAGGCTAAAGATATATCGATTATGTTCAACGCAGAGTTACAAGTAGATTGTATCTGCTTGGTCTTGCTCTTTCGGCATCACCGGACATTCTAGTGAGGCACTGCAAGGAAAGGCTGCTCTTAGAGCAGCTGACACCAAACCACCAGCAGCGTTGTGTAGCACGTCTGGGTGGGCCTCCAAAAACTTAACAACGATAACAACAAGTTTCCCTACACTAATACCCTCTGGCCTACAAAAAATTGGCTCTACAAGCCCTGATTTTGTATAGGCATGATGGGTGTCTGCTGCTGATTGAAGATAGCCAAAACATAAGTTTGTATCTGATGAGTTATAATTAGCATCTCCGTTCGCTCCCTTTATAGCTTCCTTACACTTGCTTAGTAATTGATCCCCGTCTAGATACGAATCAGCAGCATAAATAGGCATTGATAGATTCAGCAGTAAGAAAGCTAATATTATTCTTTTCATGTGTGGTTCGTAGTTAGTGTCCATTAATCAACGATGGGCTGGACTAAAACCCAAGGCTTAATCACTACAGCCCAGACTGTCACATTGCTTTCATGCCATGCACTCGCCTGCTCATCACTGACATTGCCAACCAAGCCGTCTTTCATCCAGTCTTCGAATTGAGTTTTGTCGTCGTTGGATAATACCGTGGCTACTTTGATTAAATCTATTTTATGCGAGACATAGATCGCCATTCCTTTAGCAAAGAAAGGTAATAAATCACTCCATGCCATTTTAGAGGTTTCCCGGTTAATTTTATGCAACAGGTTCTCACCTGTTTCTTCATTACTGTTTTCTGTCATCTCAATACAATCAAATTTGAATTATGTTGTTGATTATAACGACAAGGGAACTGTTATAGAAATCACAATTCTCCTGCCAGGTTATTGATTTATCTCTGGCATATAGATTAAATCATGGTCGTTGTTTTCGAGTGATAATCGATAAACACTTTTGCTAAAATCCATAAATAATTCAACAAAGTGATACATAAATTGCGATAATATCAGATAAATAATGAATTAAGGCTTTACATGAACGATATAAAAGAAGTTCCCAACGAACCTGAAAATATAGTTATCTCCCAAACTGTTGCCATTTTAGTAGACGGCAACAATATAGAGCGCAGCATTCACACAGAAGCAAATGACACCAATACCATGCTCAACTTTGATGCATTGATACCAAAATTATTGGTTAATCGTGGGCTCAGCCGTCTGGTTTACTTTCGGGAAGGAAAACACATTTCAAATAAACTTCAGGAACGTTTACATAATTTTTATCATGGCTCAGTTCGACCTTGTCATAAAAGCGCAGATATCCCACTTTCGATTAATGCCATCCAATTAGCCAATAAAGTTGACACCATTATTATCATGTCTGGTGATTCTGACTATATAGAACTGGTTAGACATCTAAAATCAGAAGGCGTGCGCGTAGAAATAGCCGCAGTAGCAAGCACAACTTCGAGATTTATAGTTGAAGAAGCGGACCATTTCCATGAGATAACCAAGGAAGACTGGTTTACACTGCCCCCGAAAAAACCACAAAAACGACGCAATAAAAAAGCAGACGCCTCTTAACGAAAAGCTATTGTTATCTGTTGATCTGGATCAACGTACTGCTGACAAATTATTTACATAATAATCTTATATTTAATCAATTAGGAGACGACAATAATGCTAACTTTTGAAGACTGCCTGGCTCTTTGCGATCTTACCGTAGATGAAATCGCAGCTATTGCAGAGCATGAACATCTGCCAGATATGGCAGCGCTTGGATATGGTGAATATTTGATTCACGGCCCAGATGGAGAACAACACATCAAACGAATGATCGTTGAAGATATAGAAAACGCCAAAGCCAGTGGAAATCTGAAACATGCCGAGGAACTTGAGGCAATACTCAAAACATTTATTCTACATCATCCAAAATTACAGGTTTTACTAGAAGCAAGGACTAAATAGTACTACTCTAGCTGTCTTTAACAGAGAACGAAATTATGACGTCATTAACCCGAGCATTACTCTTTTTCATTTTAATTTTCACTACATCAATCAGTAATGGTCAGGATGACAATAGTAATTCTGATAGGAATGGTCCTATCGCTCATGCTGAAGCAAGCGAACGATTAACAATAATCATGCGTCGCTTGTTTTCAGTAGTGCATGAAGAACGCATTGAAGAAAATCTTGATCTAACAAAGGCTGATCTGTCTGACCTATTAGAAGCAGTCGAAGAATTGATTTTTTACTCTGAATTAATGTCGGCAAAGGTTCCTGAATCAGAGTTAGAAGTACACGACCAGGTTATCTTTAGAGCCTTGGCAAGTCAGCTCTATGATGAATCATTGAATATTCAACAATTAACAAAGAATTATAATATTGATCATGCAGATAGTACTAAAGATAATATCTTTTATGATGCAACTGAACGTTTGAACCAAACCTGCGCTGCTTGTCATCAATTGTTTAGAGATAAATAGTTAGTTACTCAAGAACCTACCCTTTCCAATATTCGATACTGATATAACTGGCTCTAGTCGCAAGGATAATTAGACGATAAAATTATTCCCGCAGCCATTTCTGCAGGTATAGACTGCAATTCTGATTGCGCCTTTAAACCAGCAACGATGATCTTTGCTAATAACTCTTCTGATTCATTACCGGTTAGACAGACACGTGGCATGGCAAGATCTTTTCCATGATGACAATCACATGGTGTAACGTACCAAGAACACATCATGCCAGTTGAACCATGAAAACCGTTTGCTAACGAATCCTCACAAGCTGCGAGCAGGTCATTTGCTGATGGTGCAGCATAAATATCAGCGCATATCATGAATAAAAGGCCGAACCATATAAGCTTTTTCATACATTTCTAACCCGCTCAGCTGCATTTAATTAAATCAAATTTGAAAAATTGATCTTAGATCTGCATAGTAGCGCTTTTTATCAATCTCAATAAGTCCTGATTATTCTGGCATTCTGCATTTTATGGCCAGACTGGGTAGGCATTTAAACAATACTGGAGAAAGACGTGCAGCTCACAAAAGACAAGGTCGCAAATATCAACTATACGCTGAAAGATAAAGACAGCAACATTATGGACGAATCTACTGATGGTACTTTTACCTATCTGCATGGTGCAAAAAACCTCATTCCTGCGCTTGAAGATGCGTTAGAAGGGAAAGAGGCCGGTGATAAAGCCAATGTGGTTGTCGCCCCTGAAAATGCTTACGGTGAGCGTGATGAGCAAAAAATACAGCGTGTTCCCAGAAAAATGTTCCCGGTAGATCAAGAACTAGAGGTAGGTATGCCATTTAGCTCTGCTACACCTGATGGAACAGCTGTAAATGTAGTTATTACCGCGATAGAAGAAACTGAAGTCGTCATCGACGGTAATCACCCTTTAGCTGGTGTGGAATTACATTTTGATATCGAAGTTATTGGTGTTAGAGATGCCTCTAAAGAAGAGCTCGAACACGGTCACGTTCATGGTCCTGGTGGTCATCAGCACTGAACTCAATAGATCGGTAAACTATTATGATGCTTCAGGACTTTCTGGATAAGTTGCATACAGATCCCGAGTCAATCGAGTTTGCTGAGACAATTGAGACTATTGAATCAAACTACGAATACACGCCAACAAATTTCACCAATGGAACTCAGCTTAATAAAGCCGGTGAAAATGAGGGTTCTTCTAAAATATTGGCCTTTGCATATATTAATAATCTGACCGTCACAGAAACATTAAATTGCTTTGGCCATTATTTTCGTGAAGATGTAATAGGTAACCCAGCAGGTGATGATCATCAAAATATACGGCAATTTATTTTAGATGGCTTTGAAGGCGTGAAATTTGATGTTTTGCCATTACAATTTAAACCCTAAATAGACTCATCGTTAAACTCAGCCATTACTAAACAACCAATCCGGCGACATACCCCGAAGACCAGGCCCACTGAAAATTATATCCACCAAGATGTCCTGTAACATCGACTGCTTCACCAATAAAGTATAATCCTGATTGATTTTTAACCTCCATCGTCTGTGAAGATAAATAGTTTGTATCAACGCCACCCATCGTCACTTCTGCTGTTCGATAGCCTTCAGTTCCCGATGGTTTAATTTCCCAGGCCGACAATTTTTCTGCTATTTCTTTTAGTCTTTTATCAGAAAAATCCGTCATCAGTTTATAGTGTTCATTCGGCCAGAATAAACCTTGAAGCTCTATAACCAGTTTTTTTGCCAGATATTGTGACAAATAATTCCGTAATAATATTTTTGGACTGTGTTGCTTGGCTTTTATTAATAACGATCCAACATCTTCATTTGGCAATAAATTGATATGAATGCTTTCCCCGGGATTCCAGTAACTGGATAATTGCAAGGCTGCTGGCCCACTTATCCCCCGATGTGTAAATAGGATGCTTTCCTGAAATTCTTTATTGCCCGTTGATAAGACAACTTCTTGTGACACACCGCTTAATCGTTCGGAGACATCTTTAAAACTATCGCTAAAGGTAAATGGCACAAGCCCTGCCCGCGTCGGGATAAGCGGGATATTAAATTGCTTAGCCACGTTATAAGCAAAATTACTTGCACCCATTTTTGGGATTGATAAACCACCCGAGGCAATGACCAGACTACTTGCCCTGAACTTACCAAGCTTAGTGTTCAAGATATAATGATTATCCGCATTATGTTCAGGTGCGGTAATCGTTTTCACTTCACAGTGCGTCTTTATCACCACGCCAGCCTGTTCACATTCCTTAACAAGCATCGTCAGTATTTCTTTGGACGACCCTTTGCAAAATAATTGTCCATGCTTACGTTCTTCATAGGCTATGCCATGCTTCTCAACCAAACCTATGAAATCCCATTGCATGTAACGACTTAGAGCAGACTTACAAAAGTGTAGGTTCCTGGACAGGAAACACTCAGGTTCAATATTCAAATTGGTGAAATTACATCGCCCACCACCAGACATCAGAATTTTCTTGCCTATCTTATTACTGCTATCAAGAACAAGCACACTGCGACCACGTTGGCCCGCAGTAATAGCACAAAATTGACCTGACGCACCACCACCTATAATAATGACATCAAAGATCATAAATTAAGCTGTATGACTGTTCAGGTTTATAAAAATGAACAACAATAATCCACAATATCAAGCGCACGAATATCAAATGACGAATTGCCAGACACATTGAATTCACCGTCTTGCTTGACTGTTTTCCAGTCATCATTTTCATCTAAACGATATTCAGCGACACCTGAGATTATCTTCATATGTTCAGGGGCATCGGTATTAAAATGATATTCACCAGGTAGCAATATGCCGAGCGTCTTTTTTGAACCATCCGGGAAAAGAATGCTACGGCTAGTAACCTTGCCATCAAAATAAATGTTTGCTTCAATCACGACAGAGACTTGATCAAATGTGCTCACTTTTAAATACTCCAATAGAAAATATAACGAACTGTATAATACCGTACACTTGAGTTTATTATTGTAATTTTAATGCCCGATATAAAAGAAATAGAATCCGAGCTAGGTATCGATACAAAAGCAGCCATTATAGAACCGGTACAACATCCTGATCTGGCTGAACATAAAATTCACCTGCATATTAAACGTGATGATCTATTACACCCGATCATATCTGGTAATAAATGGCGAAAACTTAAATACTCACTGCTGCATGCGTTAAATAAAGAGCATCAACATCTTATTAGTATGGGGGGCGCTTATTCAAATCATCTACATGCCCTCGCCTATGTCGGACACAAACTAAAACTGAAAACCACAGGCCTAATCCGCGGAGAACAACCCAAAAAAGACAACCAGACTTTATCCGACCTGCGACAATGGGGAATGGAATTAGAATTTGTCAGTCGCGGTGCATTTCGAGAACTTAGAAAATACCGTAACTATGATTCTGAACCCGCTAAAAAATATGATGGGTTCTGGATTCCGGAAGGTGGCGCAAGTCATGAGGCATTACCTGGTGTTGGTGAAATTCTAAAAGAGATTGATATGGATTTTGATACGCTGACATTAGCCTGTGGCACGGGAACCACGCTAGCAGGAATAGCAAAGGCGCTTCCAGGCACTAAAAAAGTACTCGGCTTTTCCGCACTTAAAGGTGGCGGGTTTCTAGAGAAGGATATTAAAAAATTGTTACACACGAAAGGCATGCCAAATTGGTCGGTTAACTTCGACTATCACTTTGGCGGTTTTGCTAAATCAACTGATGAATTGATTTCATTCATGAATGAATTTCAGTCACACAACAACATACCACTGGAACCGTTATATAACGGCAAGATGTTATTTGGATTATTTGACCTGATTAAAAACAATAGATTTAAAAAAGGACATAATATCATTGCTATACATACTGGCGGGCTGCAAGGGAACCGAGAATGATTTACTTGTTATACCAACTTCAGATAACAGCATATGTTGAAACTAGCGGGATAGACTCCCATTATAAAATTACCACGTCATATTTCTAATTCGTTCAGCTACAATTTCCAAAAGACCAAGCTCGGCTTCCTGCGCAGGTGGGTAATCAATTGATTCCAGGATATGCTGACGCTCGCGTTCAATTTTTTCATCTATCGAACGTGCGTCTGGCAAATAACCGGTCTCATTCCTCTCATTCAAAATCTCGGCACACAATCTTTCTTCCGTCTTATGTAAAAAATCATTTATGAAGGTATCAAAATTGTTTCCATGATCAGAACGCTTATTATAGTTTTCAATTATTGAGGCACGAAGCGCTAATGCCTTTTCTATACCTTCATACATTTCGCCTTTGGTCAGGCTTTTTTTACTTAGGTAGTTATGAACCCCTGCCTTATGGACACGTTCAGCGATTTTATCATTATCCATCCCGGTCAAAATGACAGTGGCCGGGAAGTATTCTGATTTCTTATATTTATTAAACCAGTCCAGTCCGGTTTCGTTTTTGCCTAAATAGTAGTCCAGGATTAATACATCGTATTTCTCCCAATCGAAATCCATTGGCGGATGTCCTTTTACGGGAAAATCGTATGTCTCTATATCCGCTTTGGGATACAAACTACCTAAACGGATCATTAACGCTTTTCGATAATCAATATCATCATCAATGATTAAAATACGACGTATTTCTGTTTCCATCTGGACCATCCTGATTAACTTTCTTGTATCAAGTTTATATTCTTATATTAGTAAACGTAACTCGATTAATCATTAAGAATTAATCTTTAATTTCTCATGTTGCATCATGACATACCTTCAACAAGTCATCACCGTGTCGACTTACCGTTTTCTCACCTAGTTTATCAATTTTTAATAATTCTGACTTATTCTCAGGTAACTGCTTTGCTATCTCTATAAGCGCATGATCAGCCAGGATCCATTTTCTGGGTCTGTTTCTTTTTCGAGCAGTTAACTCGCGCCAGGCGGCAAGTTTTTTAACGACAGCTAATTGTTTGCCTTTCATCCTTTTTGCGGCAAACATCTTCTTCCACATTAAGCCCGGATCGGGTTTATAGGTCTCGGCTTTAATCAGGTTTGCCAATTTTTGATTTAACGACGTTTGATCTTCAACCGTTTTTAATTTTTCAACAAACATTTCATAGACCTTCCCAAGATAGATGACATCATCCGCAGCGTATCTGAGCATATCTTCAGATAAGGGTCGTCTCTTCCAATCTGCGCGGGCATGACCTTTTTCGAGTTCTATGCTCAAAGCTTCCTTAACTAAATTTCCATAACCTATTCCTTGTGCATAACCCAATAATGGCGCAGCAAGTTGTGTATCAAATAATGGTGCCGGGACTGCTTCTTCTATATTGAAAAATATTTCAAGATCTTGATGCGCAGAGTGTAATACTTTTGTGATTGAAGACTGATACAACAGCTCTAACAAGGGTGTTATATCTTGAATTTCGATAGGGTCTATGACTGCTGTGATATCACCATTGGATACCTGTACCAAACATAGCTCTGGATAATATGTGCTTACCCGTTCAAATTCAGTATCTACCGCTAACCATGTTGATGATACTAATTGTTCGCATAACAGTCTTAATGATTCTTCATCTTCTATGAAACTGAATACTTCAGACATATTATTGTTATATCGCTCCAGACTCTTTTAATATTAAACTGATAGTCTCAGCCATTACACGATAACCATCCTTGTTGGGATGCACCGTATCTGACTTCAGTCCATTGTCACCTAGTACTTCCGGTATTAAATCCTCAATGAAAATAATTTCAGTTGTATCGGCGATCTTTTTATAGACCTCAAAAGAAGATAAAAATAAACCAGGCTTTGGCACACCAAGCATAATAACAGGGATGTTTTTATCTTTGGCCAACTGGATCATATTACGAATATTCGCTTCCATTTTATGGATATCTTTTTTACGTAATAGATCATTACCGCCATGACATAAGATTAATAATTGAGGTTTATATTGCTCTAATACACCAGGCAATCGTCTTAATCCTGGCCCGGATTCTTCACCAGAAATGCCGGCATTAATAACCGTACGACCCGTTAACTCCTGCAATACTGTTGGATAACTTTCACTCTCTTTTGCACCGTTGCCATGGGTAAGGCTGTCACCAAAGGCAAGAATGACTGCGTCACCGGGCAACCTGGATAGATCAGGAACATCATCAGCACAAGCACTAAGCAAGACAAATAATACTGTGCTTAATAAGAGATTAATTTTCATTGCGATTATATTGAATTAAGCAGTTAAACCGAGAATTGATTAAACGAAATCACTCTTCACTTTCTTCGCTTGATTCTAAATCATCATAAGCTTCGAGTTTTTTTCTATATGCCGTTATTTCTTTTTCAAAATAACTAAGCTGTGCTTTTAATGATTCATTTTCATTCTTGAGTAGAGCAATCATTTCATTTGCCTCTTCAAGACTTGTCACTTCTGCCTTAGCAGTTGAAAAAGAAAGAATCAGCATAAAACCAATAATAAAGACAGATAATTTATTTTTTATATTCATTTTTATTACCCCCGGTTAAGAATATTTTTAGTTTATTTAAATACCAGAACAAACCTGACGTTGATATTACCTAAAGTACATCTTGTCTATTTTACTCATTCAGTTCAAATAAGATAATATATTAATTAAATTGAGTTTTTTCGGTTTTTTTTGATACTAATTGCAATACTGCTTATAGCACCACCACCCTGCTTCGCGTGCTTAATAAATTTCAGGTTAGGTAAACTCAATTCACTATCCAAAGCACGCATATCGTTTGAAATAACTTTATGAGCCTTTGTCTCTGAGGTCATCGTGATGTCTTCTGTCGAGACTGATTTTATTTTATCTATAAAGGCACTATCTCGCTGAACATTAAAGACAAAGGTAGCCAAGCATAAAAAACAAACTGTTGATCAAATCACGATTGTAGTTAAATATCATCATTACGATTCTCCTGATATTTGAACCCTGCCAATGTTGCTTTCTTGATCTTATCTACCACACTATGTAATTCATGATCGCTATAAGCCTTGCCTGGCACAGTCCCCCATATCGGTGCTGGCCATGTCGCATCGTTATGATAACGAACCACATGATGAATATGACATTGCGGGACGATATTGCCTAATGCCGCAATATTCATTTTATCACCATGAAACGACTGCATTAGAACCTCAGCGAGCAACGAAGACTCGCTTAATAATTGCTGTTGATCTGCTTCTGATAATTGATATATCTCGCTGATACCCTCACGATCCGGGACAAGGATGAACCAGGGATAATTAGCGTCACGCATTAATAATAAATAACATAGGGAAAACCGACCAAGGATCAGACAATCTTTTAATAATTGTGGATGGATTTCAGCCATGCTTAGCGACCAGGATCTGCATACAGCGCCGACAATGATAGCGCACACCTTTTAATGCCCGATTGTGCCTGATTTTGGTTAACTCATAAGTGCGACAGGGACAGGCATAAGCATATCGTTTGTACTGCCTGGTAGGGACACCATCCAGATCAAAACTACAGGTCACACTTGGGTCAGCATTAAACACCGCCATGACATCTCGCCATTCTTTTCCATGTGGCAACGTTTTTCTTAGGCCATGTAAAACATCAACGACGTAATGCGCCACTTCATGCGGCACCGTTGTCATTAGATTTTCAGTAAAATACTTGGCAAATATATAGGGGTTATATCGAATCATGCGCTGGGTTTGCTTTACTTTATACATACCGGCAGCCCTGCCCTTCAAATCGAACAATACCGGGATGGGCTCGAATGAATATTCTAATGCGGTACTGGCTTGATAAATACAGGCCTCAGTCGCAGCAATGATCTGCTCTTGCTGCTCTGCCTGAATGGGTACGATATCTAACATTAGACGAACTCTGCCACATCGTAAGGGAAGCGGCAATCTCTTACCGTTTGCTACTACGCCACCATATTAAGAAGCTCTTCAAATAAGGCGCTTAAGGATAAGTGCAAAGATTTGTCAGGCTGCTATATCGTTTGCATTTACCAAGGAAAATTAATGGGCGTCTGATTGTCCAATTCAAAGCCTGACCAGTGCGGAAATAATATAATTTCATGCTTTAAGCAATACTGCGTCCTCACAGGAAGAAAGTAGTATTTTTGCAGAAGATAGATTTAGCTTTGGCGATTTAATCGATATAATAAATCCGCTTCAACATATCCCTGTTGTGAGTTCAATATATCGCAAGATTACTGGCGATACTATCGCATCCGCTATAAGGAGTAACGCTATCAAAGACTAATGTATGCGGATCACTCACATCATCATTTGGCATAGCATATTTTTTAATCTCAGCTGTAGCAGGGTCCAAGCGACCGATATAACCCCGCGTGTTACCGGCATACCAAACAATGCCTTGGTCATCGATAATTAAGTTATGTGGCCGTACATCATCACCCATATTATATTTCTTAAATTCACCCGAGGCTTGGATCAAGCACGGCGATATAAGCACCGAGCTGCCCACAAAACCAGACCCTCCCATCAGGGGCAACATAAGGATCTCGAGGTCGAGAATCTTCATAAGGGACTTGCCATTCCTTGATGTCCAGCGACATAGCTTCGGCAACAACAATATCGGCAAAGAGGAGCAGTAATATAAATAAATGATTATGTTTCATATCGAATAAGCCTGATTTCTATTTATTATAGACACCAATTAGCCGATAGTAGCTAGCGCGTCATCTGTTGATTCCTTTTATTTACTCTTTCTTTTAAACTCTGAACATGTCTTTATCTATCCCCACATCATTGTTATGGCTCCCGGAAGCCACAGTGAACACATTATTACAATATTATGATTATCCCAATCCTAATAAGCCCGGTGAGATTATTGAAGGTTATGACAAACACCATGCGCTCAGAACAGCAAAGATGTGTGCCGCAGTTGCACATCATCTGGGGCATGATGATGAGAGGGTTCGTCAATATCAAATAGCCTGCTTACTGCATGACATGGGACGTGCAGGGCTTGATCAAGACCTGTTTGGAAAAATCTGGACCTGGGCTCGAACCGAGGGAATTCCAACGCGACCGGCAGAGTGGCGTGCGGTACACCCGGAGACAACATACGGTAATGAAACCGAAGCATTTTGGGCATTGTATCTATCCCGGTTAGAGGGACTAGGTATAAAAACCGAGGCATGGACAAAAGAACAAGTAGAAATGCGCCTAGGCTATTCTAGACGGTTAAGTCGACTCATAAAACAGGTAGAACCGAAACTTAAACAAGACGGTATTCGATGGTTGGATTGGATGGAGCTAGTCACGCTCTATTATTATTACCCGGAAAAACTGGATGATGCCCCTGACTGGGTGCATGAGCTAGGAGAGATACTGGTCGCTTGCGAACAACTGGAAGCCTATAGTAATCGCGAACGTGGCAGTGACTACTATAATCGAAATGATGAGAACTTTATTGATGCTTTCAATTATCTGGAAGGCTTAAAAGAAAAAGGGCAGCTCAGTGATAAGGTTCTATCGGCGGTTCGTTTGTTAACCGGACAAGGTCTGTTTGACACTATATTGGCAGAAGCTCGCGACGGACAGTTATTAGATAAGGACTTAGATTATCTTCGTTCTTTAAATACCCAAGCTACAGCTTAAGGAAAAAAGATGGCCGTAATAACACAACAATTCTCATTAGATATGCAAGGCGCAACACAGATTGAGAATATTACAGAAAAAGTTCAAAACGGTTTATTAGAGTCCGGGCTTATAGCAGGCATTGTGACACTCTTCATTAAACACACCACGGCATCGATAATGATCTTTGAAGATGAACCCGGTTTGCGGATAGATACAAAAAATATTTGGGATAAATTAATCCCTGCCAAACCTGAATGGCAACATAATACACGCAACGCGGGAGAGACTAATGGTCATAGTCACTTGCGTGGTCAAATACAAGGTCAGTCATTGACTATTCCATTTACAGAACAGACATTGATGTTAGGTACCTGGCAACAGATCGTTGTCATAGATTTTGATACCGCTGCGCGTACACGAAATATTATTTCCCAAATTATTGGAGAATAAATTTGATAAACCTAATATGGTTCTACATGAATAAAGGCATCACCGACATTAAATTGTTCTTCAATTAATATCTCGACCTGATCGGCAATTTTATGTGATTCTTCTGTAGTCAGTTCTGCATCTACAGAGATTACGATGTCGATAGCAATGTCGGATCCTATCCAGCGCGATCGTATACGATCTGCAGCTTTAACGCCTTGGATAGTTATTACTGCAGTTTTAATATCTTCAGGATCAATTGCATACTCATCAACAAGCACGGGAAAGGCGCTTTTATATAAATTATATGCAAGATAAAATACAAATCCAGCAACGCCCAGAGCACAAAGTCGATCAAGTATTAAAAAGCCCATGCTTGATAATTGCCAGCCAATAATCACAACAACCGTCGTTAAAACATCGGCAAAGGTATGTGCTGCATCGGCAAGCATAATCCCGGATTGCAGACGACGAGCCCAATATCGTTGCCAAGTTGCCAGAACGATATTCACGATTAGCACACCAACCATTAATACAAGCTCCCAAGTGCCACTGACGATTTCCGTTGTCTCTTTAGTAAATGCACTTTTAGCAATTTCTATTGCCATTACAGCAAGTAACGTTGCCAGGCCAAATACGGCTAATGTTTCAAATTTTCGATGACCATACGGATGTTCACGATCAGCTGGCATAGCCGATAAGCGTAATACAATCCAGGCAACAATATTATTAGCAACATCCGTTAATGAATGAATACAGTCGGCGAGTATGGCAAGTGAATTGGTAGATAAACCAACAAATAGTTTAACAAGGAGCACCAGTATATTCGCACAACCCTCAAGTATAATTAAGCGTTGAACCTTTCTGTCACGGTCAGTGTATTCGGTATGGTTGGGTTCGCTTGTCATTAGAAAATTTAATCCGTTAACACTAGCAAGCTTTAAAACTTATTAAGTAGCTGATTGGAAATTATATTTCATTTTTTTCTGTAAAATCTTTACACCTGTTGGTGAACGACCGCACACTAGCTGGAATAGGTACTCTCAATGTAGCCAGTTTGATCAGAAGAACACCACCTTCTTTAATTAAACGATAGGCATACATAAATTGTATGTTTTTCTTATCATTTATATCAGTCAACAGGCTGTTCAAGCTGTCTTCGTATTCTTCTTTGGCTGCTATGTAGCTTGGCCAGACATCAAACATTACCGGGTCGGTACGAATTGTTTCACAAGTCATCTTAGCCATGATACCCAATTCGAGGATCTTATTATTGACATCAGAAAAAGCACCATCCCCTATCGTGACAGTACATATTGCACTTGTGATCTTATCAATTTCTGACATGGTTTGAGAGATCTTGATATATCGGCTTTGAAAAAAATCTTCTATCGGCAAAGAGAAAACCTTGAACGGTTCACCCCAAAGTTCGTCAACACCTTCCCCACCATCAGCAAGCTTGATATTTTTTCCTAAAGCCAATGCCTCTATAAAACATCTGCCACACTCACGCAGTAGCTCATTGCTGGTTTCAATCTTAACCCCCGCTTCTTCAAGCTCAACAATTGCCGTTAAAATTTGTCGTCCTCGATTTAATAATGAACCCGCTAACATTGCACCTTTAACACGTTTTCTTGCCGGATTATCTTCGGCCTCATAAACCGCACGAATATCATCCAAACGCTTGCTGGGTGTATTGATTCCCTGCTCCACATGATGGAACACTCGGCGCGTTAATTGATCGATCATTTGTTTCTTGTCAGCATAGCTATCCTTATGTAAGTGATAACTTCTAATCCAGTAACCATCGTAATATACGCACGATTTACCCGCGATATCACGCGTCGTACCATTTTCCACTTCATCAGACATAGTAAGTTTTTAAGACCATTTAACCGTTAAAATTAGACGACACAATATATGCGGCATATTGTAATACTTCTGGGCAAATCCTCATACCCAGACAAGCAGGATTTATCCATCTATGAAGAAAGACCGATCTGGAACAGTCCAACATAACACCAAATATAATTCGCCCTGTATAGATGGGTTTAAACTCGCTATGCTGTTAATGGAATGCCAAATAACATCAATCAGCTTGATAGGATTGCCAGTAAAACGATCATACAGTTCACCGAAACTGATCCCGCCAACTTAAAGGTCGATGCCGTTGTCGAGGAACAGGACACAAACCTATTGCCCGGTAAGGCTCCTGTCATCTTGGAAACCGTTGAAAGCTTTCCTGCACTGGTTGATAACATGGAGCAACAGATTCGCGAGATACCCGGTAGTGTCATCGTTAAAAGATCCAAGCCTAGACGATTGATTGCGATTATCTACGATATTGAACACACACCCATTTGCAAGGAAGCATGGGGCCAGGAAGTGTTACAGAAAATATTTGCACAATGTTATCAGCACAAGATTAACAGTCTCGCTATGCCGCTATTAGCTACTACTTATGGGAAACTAACAGACGAAACCATCATAGATTTATTACAGGAACTTCTAATAAAGAATCAACATCATTATCCAAAAAGGATATTTATTTACGAAAAGCAGGAAGATTAATGCTACTTACTCGAACTTTTTTATAGATCATCAGCTACATGATGATGGCCTCGAGAATGCGACTGCATAGCAAAACCAAGCCCGATAAACACGATCAGTACGCCTAAGATAAAATTAAGCTCGATCGCTTCACCTAAAAATAAATAGCCTAATATGATAGCGGTAATCGGATTTAATGTGACAAAGATCGTAGTATATGTTGCCGTGCTTTTATTCAAGACCCAATTCAACAGGAAGAATGCAAGTCCACCCGCTACTATACCTAAATAAACCATTAAACCTATTTGCGCGGGTGTAAGTAAGCTTACATGTTCATCGATGCCGTTAGCGATACTAAATGGCAGTAGACACAAACATCCAGTCAACATTGCCAATGGCGTCATCGTTGAAGCTGGCACTTCTTGCAAAACCGCTCGCGCAAAAGTGGCATAGATTCCACCAATAATCGCCGTAAACAACATGATGATCTCTCCTTTGAATAAGGTTCCGTCTCCCGAAATCATCATCAACTTATCTGATAGAGCAACCGTAAGACCGAGCAAGGTAAGCCCAATGGCAATTAATGAGTTTTTGTTGATGTTCTCATGACCAATAGCCTTACTAATTAACATCGCCCAGATCGGCATCGTTGCTAACACTAGAGAACCTCTTGCTGCGCTGGTATGTACGAAACCCCATGAAAACATAAAAGGAAACAATGCAAAAAACAAAGCCCCGAGACCAGCAATCTTTAGTAATAGGATTTTAGTTAATCGTGATGTGCGAAACAGAAAGAACAGCGGCAACATTGCAAAACCACCAAAGAGATAACGCATAAAGGCGATTTCGACCGGATCCAGTACTGTAACCAGATAACGTGTGGCAACAGATGCTGTACCGGTAAGAATATGGCAACACATGATTGCCAGGGTTGGTTTCCACATACTCATAGGTTAATTTCAATATATTTAGGCAGCAAGTTGACTGAAGATATGACTATATTATGAGTAGAATATTATTTTTATTTAAAAAAGATGATAATTACGAAAGCCATATTTATTATGGTTTACCAATAGCACTATGTATAGGTCATTCATCCTAAAAATCCAGCGATATGTAAACTTATGCTTGTTCTTATACACTAACATCAACTTATCTGAATAAATTTAATACGGATCTTAATTATATGCATAACGCACTCGTTATTGGCGCATCAGGTGGTATTGGAATAGCGATGACTCAGCTTCTACTGGAGAAAGACATCCATGTCATTGCTAGTGTCAGAAAACATCAAATAAGTAAATTTGAACCACTAAACAAGCTAAAAGCAGACTATAAATCACAGTTCACAATAGTTTCTATGGATATTAGTGCCCAGGAAAGTGTAGAAAAGGCATTCACTTCAATATCTGAACAGACAAATAAGTTACATTTTATTATTAATTGCACTGGTCTATTGCATGATAGCAAGGGTCTTCAACCTGAAAAACGTCTGGAAGATATTAATGCTGATCATCTCGCCCAGTCTTTTGCAATTAATTCAATTGGCCCTTTACTCATTGCTCGCTATGCGCTGCCATTGCTTCGTCATGAAGAACGCAGCGTGCTATCGAATACTTCTGCCCGTGTCGGTAGTATTTCCGATAACCGCGCTGGCGGCTGGTATGCCTACCGAGCGGCAAAGGCGGCACAAAATATGATCACTAAAAATATCGCAATTGAATTGAAAAGACGCTCACCGAATACTATTTGTGTGGGTCTACATCCCGGTACTGTGGATACTGATTTATCCAAGCCGTTTCAAAGAAACCTAAAGCCAGGACAACTTATAACAACAGAGCAATCAGCGAGTTATCTGTATAAGGTCATTAGTAAGTTGGATAACAAAGATAGCGGCAAAGTATTTGCCTGGGATGGCAGTGAAGTATTTCCTTAATTAAAAAGTCTAATTAGACTTACTTCGTCTAATTCATCATCCCATAGAATAAACAGTACCCAGACCAATCAGCATGAATAGTGTAACCACAATGGTCAATCTGAACCGCATAAGCATGTACCATACCGGTAATAGGTTATTTAATTCTGAATACTTCTCATAAACAAACAGAAGTGGGTATGCAATACAAAGCATCAGCAACGCAGCAGGCAAAGGACTGATTAGCACTAACCATCCAATTAGCCCTGGCAATACGCTAATTGATAATAATAAGCCTTGTCTTTGTATCGAATCAGTCTTCAGTAACAAGCCCCAATGAACCGCGCCAATGAAGCCAAGGATAACCGCACCATAGGAAACGAATGCAATCATTGCATACGAACTAAGCTCTTTACTATCCGAGTAAATACCCACCAAGCTAATGACAAACGGTAACAACCCACCGTAACTTAAACAATAGATAATAGTTTTAGTTTTGTCTGTGATCTCATTATTCATAGATAAAAACAGCTTTATAAAAATTATTTTGTTTCAATAATTTCAACTGAGTTTCCAAACGGATCTTTAATATAAACTGAAGCCGTTCCATCTCGATGCTTTGTTAATTTACCAAAAGCTTCAGCATTTGTACTTTCAATTGCAAAATGTGGAGGGTGTTGGTCCGGCATGACCAGGGCGAGAGAAAGGTTGCTAAACTTGAGTAATGCCCATGTTTCATCTTCATAATCTAGACTGGCATCAAACTTATCGGTATACCATTTTACCGCTGTTTTAATATTGTTCACCTGTATAGCAACATGATGTATCTTGTCCATAATAAGTCCTGCCGATTAGATAGATTATGACAATTTTATAGTGTATTAACTAACTAAGCATGCATTGTAAAACAGATGTCGTCGAAGACAAGAGACTTAACACAATTTTAGCCTAAGACTATTCAATTTAGACATAAAAACATATGAAACGTATCGCCATCATTGGGGCAGGAATGTCCGGCCTCACCGTTGCAAATCAGCTCAAAGAAATAGCATCAGTTCAAATATTTGAAAAATCGCGTGGTGTCAGCGGAAGGATGTCGACGCGTTACGCCGAGCCCTACCAGTTTGATCATGGCGCTCAGGATTTTACTGTTCGCGACGAAGCGTTTAAATCTTTTTTAACCCCCTATATAAATGCGGGGATCTTGCATGAATGGAAACCAAGATTAATGCTGTTAGAAAAAGGACAGATAGCTAAAATAAGAGACTGGTCAGAAATACATTATGTCCCTGTGCCGAAGATGAATGAATTATGTATCGCTATGGCAAAGGAGATTGATGTCAATTTAAATACAGAAATCACCGAAATAGAAAAACGAAATCAGCATTGGTTCCTAAAAACTAAAGATGAACAAACATTCGGGCCATATGAATGGATCATCAATACAACACCTGCACCACAAGCCGAAAAACTTTTACCCGCCTCTTTTTCGGGAAATCACCTTTTTAAAAGATGTAAAATGCTTGGTTGTTATACTCTAATGTTAGCTATCAGTCAGCCATTGCCATGGGAATGGCAAGCGGCAATAGTAAAGAACTCACTTATTTCATGGATGGCATTAAATTCAAATAAACCTGGTCGCGATAATAAACAAACACTAGTTATTCAAACCGATAACCAATGGTCGGAAGACCATATAGATGAAGCGACATCAGATATACAGCAGCTTATTCTGAATGAGCTAAACAGCCTGTTGTTATATGATTTTTCAAGTAGTGAATATATGACAACACATCGCTGGCGATATGCAGATACTAATCAGGCTACCGCTGTCGATTACCATATCGATGATGAACTAAAACTTGGGGCATGTGGTGATTGGTTTATAAAAGGACGTATAGAAGCTGCCTTTTTGAGCGGATATAGGCTCGCTAATAGCCTAAAACAGTTTCTGTCCTGAAATAATGCCAATATATTATTTGATTCTATGTTAAAGTGTAAGAATCTCGACACCAGTAAGTGTCCAGAGCGTCATCACTAGTTGTTAGTTCGCCTCACTGCATTGCCTTTATTTATAATCGCAATCCATCCAAAGAGTCCAACTGTTCCTCCCTTTGAGAACCAATTACTGCATGCCGCACTTACGGCAAAGCTATCTACTGCCCCGATCTGTTTGCACGTTTACGTGTGCGCAATCTTTAGAGCTTATTTTACTTAGCCAAATTTATAAGTTATTTCGCTGACTTTTTGCTCGAATGAGCAAGTTACGAAATGATACAAACCTATATTTAGGAAATTATTAATGACATTTGAAAAACTCGGATTATCCGAAGAATTATTGCGTTCTGTACGCGACACAGGCTATACCAGCCCTACACCTATTCAGGCGCAAGCCATTCCTGCTATCTTAGAGGGCCATGATGTAATGGCCGCAGCACAAACCGGCACCGGAAAAACCGCCGGCTTTACCCTGCCATTGTTACAACTACTTAATGAAAAACCACCGGTAAAGAATAACCGTGCACGTGCATTGGTGTTAACACCAACTCGTGAACTTGCCGCACAAGTTCAAGAAAGTGTATTTACCTATGGCAAACATCTGCATTTACGCTCCGCAGTTGTCTTTGGGGGCGTTAAAATAAACCCTCAGATGATGAAACTACGTCGCGGTGTCGATGTTTTAGTTGCGACACCAGGTCGTTTACTTGATCTGTTCCAACAACGCGCTATCAACTTCAATGATATTGAAATACTGGTATTAGACGAAGCCGACCGTATGTTAGACATGGGCTTTATCCATGACATCAAAAAAATCATGGCGCTGCTACCGAAGCAACGTCAAACCCTGATGTTCTCTGCTACGTTTTCACAAGAAATTAGACAGCTCGCTAAAGGCATTATCAATAACCCGGTTGAGATAGATGTTGCACCACGTAATTCGGCCGTTGAAACTATCTCACAAGTAGTTTATCCCGTCGATAAAGCACGTAAAGCTGATCTTCTCAGTCACTTGATACGCAAAGAAAACTGGTATCAAGTATTAGTATTCAGTCGCACCAAGCATGGCGCCGACAAATTGGTGAAACGCTTATCACGCGACAATATCCATGCTGCTGCAATTCATGGCAATAAAAGTCAAGCGCAACGCACCAAGGCACTCGACGGATTTAAAAAGAATAAAACTCAGATATTGGTTGCAACTGATATCGCTGCAAGAGGCATAGACATCGATCAACTTTCACATGTTGTGAATTTTGATTTACCGAATGTGCCTGAAGACTATGTCCATCGCATCGGCCGCACAGGTCGTGCCGGAGCAAGTGGTCAAGCTATCTCTTTGGTTAGTGCTGATGAAGCCAAACAGCTACAAGATATCGAACGACTGATAAAACGTAAGATCGAACGTGAAGAAATAGAAACCTTTGAACCACAGCATATTGTCCCTGATTCTGTCTCAGGTAAATCGTCGCAGAATAAAAAACGCGCGAACCCTAACAACAGTAACGGCAATACACCAAAACAATATAAAGGTAAGCGCAACGGTTCAAATGAACAGAATCAGCGTAGTCGTTATGGCAAGCCAAACAGTTCAAGTAACCGAAATAGCACCCCTGGCAATCGTCAACGACGAGCAGCCTCGGCAGAAAGACCAGCAGTTTAATATTAGTTAGATTATTGAAGGCCATCACGAACATCAAAACCAGATGATTGTCGTGATTGGTCTTTTAATAATAAATCTGTCCCTACACCTGGGGACGTCATAAATGACAGAGGTAAATAATCATGGAAGCCATAGTCCATAAACAAAAAACGGCCGGTGACGGACGTATATCATTTCCGACATTACATTGCTGGAATCCGGAAACAGAAATTATCACTATAGCGGCTCAAGTCAGTGGCAAACGCGTGTCTTGCCGAATCGCCTATGCTGATATAAAAACAAAATTTACTAATCTAGCAGATACACCACTAGAGACAGTTATAAAATATCGAACGGAAATAGAAGCTGCGGCTAGAAATTTGATTGAAAATAAAAAATATGAAAAGGACGGTTCCATTAAAGTAGACTACGTTGATCTTTAGTTGTAGTTCTCTTAATTTATAAACCGACGTGTTATCTAAGTAAGAGCAAGGGCGTCTTGGTGTTAAGTAACATCTTTGTAGTAAAGCTGCCCAAAATCAGATCGTGTAATCGAGTGTGATTAAATGCACCCATGATCGTCAAGTCAATATTATGACTGACTTGATAATCACATAACTCATCCTCAGTTTTACCCTGCAAACTAGCACTGACAATATTACTCCATCCGGCTGATTTAAGTTGATTAACTGCCTGCTCAATTAGACTTTCAGCGGTATCCTTTTTATTAACGCAGACCAAGTGACAGCTTAGGCCTTTGTAAATCGGGCTATTAGCTATCATATCAATGTGTTGCTCACTGGCTTCACTACCATCATAAGCAATCATAATCCGTTGCGGAATTTTGAAGGCCGCATAGGCAACAAAAATATGTCCATGTAAAGAACGGATCATCGACTCTAGCTTTGCACCAATTTTATCAGTTTGATCTTCGTGCATTTTTCCTCTCGCGCCTATCACCAAGATACGTAATTCTTCTTTAAGCTCTACCAAAGTTTCAATCAATCTGCCGTGTTGCAAACATAAAATCGGGTCATTAAATCCATCCTCAACAACACGCTCTTTTGCCGCTTGTAAAATGGACTTCCCTTCTTTTAAACGTAATTTACTGCGCGTATGTTCATTGCTGGTAATTTCTTCAAGCAAATGATCACGACTGTCCACACCCAAATTACCGGACAAATCTACTTCTTTCGCCGTTTCTTGATGATGGTCAATTGTGTACATAAGCTTTAATGGCCCTTCAACACGTTGTGCCAACCATACTGCATAATCACAAACAGCTTCAGAAAGTTTAGATCCATCGATACAAGCCAGAATCAATTTTTTATTATTAGTCATTAGTGGCCACCCATAATTTTTTCAATTTCTTCCGGTTTATCATGAACACCAAAACGATCAATGATCGTCGAACTGGCTTCATTAAGCCCGATTAATTCTACTTCTGCACCTTGGCGTCGCAGCTTAATCACCGCTTTATCCAGTGAAGACACCGAGGTGATATCCCAAAAATGTGCCCGATTTAGATCAATTACAATCTTCTCTACCGCCTCTTTAAAATCAAAGGCAGCGATAAATTTATCTGCTGAACTGAAGAATACCTGTCCTACCACATGATAAGTTCGAGTATCGCTATCCTCATCATATTCAGATTCAACATACATCAAATGGCTAATCTTATTTGCAAAAAATAATGATGCCAGCAGTACCCCCACAAAGACACCCAAAGCCAGATTATGTGTCCAGACAACAACCAATACTGTCATTATCATGACAAGATTAGAAGAGAGCGGATGCTCCTTTAGATCGCGAAAGGAACCCCAGTTAAACGTTCCTATCGATACCATAATCATCACCGCAACCAATGCTGCCATGGGTATCCGACTAATCCAATCATCGAGAAACACCACCATGATCAATAATAAAATACCGGCAAGCAAGGTGGATAGACGTCCTCGGCCACCTGATTTTATATTTATCACAGATTGGCCAATCATCGCACAACCGGCCATACCGCCCATCAGCCCTGAGCCAATATTGGCAATCCCCTGACCTTTGCACTCTCGATTTTTATCACTATCAGTATCGGTTAAATCATCAACAATCGTCGCCGTCATTAATGATTCCAGTAAACCTACTATAGCCAGCGGAACCGCATAGGGAAAAATGATTTTTAACGTCTCCATGGTTAATGGCACATCTGGCCACAGAAAAACAGGTAGGGTATCTGGTAACTCGCCCATATCACCTACAGTTCGAATATCCAGTTTCACCATTAATGCGATAGCGGTTAAAACAATAATGCACACTAGCGGCGAAGGAATCGATTTTCCAATTACAGGAATAAGTGGAAATAAATAAATAATTCCCAAACCGCTAAGGGTCATCACATAAACATGCCAGGTAACATTCGTTAGCTCAGGTAACTGCGCCATGAAGATCAGTATCGCCAGAGCATTTACAAAACCGGTAACTACCGAACGCGAGACAAAACGCATCAAACTGCCTAGCTTGAGGTAGCCAGCAATAATTTGAATCGCTCCGGTTAACAGGGTTGTTGCTAACAGGTATTCTAGTCCGTGTTCTTTTACCAACGTCACCATTAACAACGCCATGGCGCCGGTCGCGGCACTGATCATCCCGGCACGCCCACCAACAATAGCCGTTGTCACGGCAATACAGAAAGAGGCGTAGAGACCCACTTTAGGATCAACACCCGCAATAATAGAGAAGGCAATCGCCTCGGGAATCAACGCAAGCGCGACAACTAGCCCGGCCAGAATGTCAGCACGAGTATTTCCTAACCAATCTTGTTTTTTTGAGAGTAAAAGCATCTAAATCCTATAATCGATAAGCAACAAACAGCCACAAGCCCTCTGTCTTAGTAAAATTAAAAATAGTTGGTAGGTATGCACCAATCTGATACCGGGTCTGCTGATAAATCTATTATCGCAGTCGTACATACAAGTTGAGGGGTGTGAAATAGCCCGAAGACGAGTTCCAACGCTGGCTATTATAGTCTCTGTTTCGAATCAAGCTAGTGGATAACGGTATATTCTTTACTTTTCATACCTCAATTTTAATAAAGATTGTTCTCGGACTTGTTTTTATTAATGCTATCATGCGCCACCTTCCTTCAAGCTAATAAAGAGCTAGAACCCGTGACAACAGCAGACTTTTCATCACTACCCCTAAGACCTGAAGAATTGGCAAATATCCAGTCATTGGAGTATCGCACAATGACGCCAATCCAGACTCAAAGCCTACCGGCTATTCTGGAAGGCAAAGACTTACTGGCTCAGGCTAAAACCGGTAGTGGTAAAACTGCGGCATTTGCTATTGGTCTGCTGCATAAGCTTGAAATCACCACCTATCAAGTACAAGCAATGATACTTTGTCCGACACGCGAACTAGCCGATCAAGTCACTAATGAGATAAGACGCCTTGCACGTTCAATTCCAAATACCAAGATCGTCACTTTATGTGGCGGCAAATCAATGGATCCACAACTGGCTTCGCTGGAACATCAACCGCATATAGTTGTTGGTACACCGGGACGAATATTAAAACACCTGGATAAAGGCTCATTAAAACTCGATGGTCTGAAAACATTGGTGCTGGATGAGGCCGACCGCATGCTGGACATGGGTTTTCATGACGAAATTATGCGCGTTATAAAAATGACGCCACATAAAAGACAAACCCTCTTATTCTCTGCAACCTATCCGAATGAAATAAAAAAGATCAGTAACGCGATTCAAATCAATCCGATTGATGTTCGTATTGAAAGTCTGCATGACGATAAAAAAATTAAACAGATTTTTTATGAAATAACTCCAGGCGAAAGAACAAAGACATTAATCACCTTATTACGGCATTATCAACCAGAATCAAGTTTAGTATTTTGTAATACTAAACAACAATGCCAGGATCTGGCTAGCGAATTATGGCAACAGGGTTTTCATGCACTGGCCTTACATGGTGATCTTGAACAACGTGATCGCGATCAAGTATTGATACAATTTTCTAATAAAAGCTGTTCGATTTTAATCGCAACTGATGTTGCCGCGCGTGGTTTGGATATCAAAGAGCTACATGCTGTGATTAATTTCGAGTTGTCCCCCGATCCCGAAATTCATATTCACCGTATTGGTCGCACAGGTCGCGCGGATAAAGAAGGTTTGGCGCTGAGCATGTTCATGGAATCTGAAAAATTCAGAATCGAGGCAATCGAAAACTATAAGAAAAGCCCGGTAAAAATTGATAGGACCGCGTCACTCAAAATTAAAGATAACATCAAACTCTATCCTCAAATGGTAACGCTATGCATCAATGCCGGTCGTAAAGACAAGGTGCGTGCTGGTGATATCCTCGGTGCCTTAACAGGCAACACTGAGCTTGCCGGTGATCAAATTGGTAAAATCGATATCTTTGATAAGCTAGCCTATGTCGCCGTTGAAAGTGCTACTGCAAAGCAGGCGTTAAAAATTCTTTCTGATGGTAAAATAAAAGGTCGTAAGTTTAGAGTAAAAAGATTGCGCTAAGATTTAAAGGGAGAAATAAATGCTCCTGAATCCATAACGTTTAAATCTGGTCAGAAAAATACCTAAGCATGCGTGCACGCATGTCTTTATCAGGTAACTTTCCATAGGCTGCGCCCATATTTTCATGCATATGTGCGACTTGAGATGTTGCTGGTATCGCACAGGTCACTGCTGGATGAGACACCACAAACTTTAAAAAAAACTGCGCCCAATTCTCACAATCAAATTCCTTTGCCCAATCAGGTAAGGTTTTTCCCTCAACCATGTCAAATAAACCGCCACGTTGAAACGGTCGATTGACAATCACCGCAATGTTGCGTTCCTTTGCAATAGGTAATAGGCGTTGCTCTACTTCGCGATCAACCATATTGTAAGTGAACTGCACAAAATCAAAATTTTCTTCCAGCAATGCCTTTTCCATTTTCTCATGGCGTCTTCCGTGCGACGTTGTAATGCCGATATAACGGATGCGCCCTTGCGCTTTCCATTCCTTCAAGGTCTCCAAATGCGTTCGCCAACTCAGCATATTATGGATCTGCATTAAATCGAATTGTTTCACACCCCACATTTCCTCGGCCGATGCCATCTGATTTATGCCAAAACTCTTCCCCAGGGTCCAAACCTTGGTCGCAGAGAATAATCCAGCAGGAGAGTCCAATTTAGTCAGGCAGTGCCCAATAACTGCTTGAGATGAACCATACATCGGCGAAGAATCCACCATGGCACCTCCACGCGCAAAAAACGCCTGTAATATCCTCACACAGCGCGCACGATCTTTTTCATCGCCACCTACACTGAACGTTAGCCAGGAACCCATACCAATTATGGGTATCATTTCCTTAGTAGCCGGGATGGCCTTGGTTAATATAGAAGACGCCAAATTAGCGGTCGATGCACGAAACGGCAAGATTGAAATAAGCGGCGTAAGTGTTAAGGCCCCTGCAGACTTCAAAAAAGAACGGCGCGGTAATTGAATCCGGCCAAATTTATCCTCCATCACCTCTACCTCATCTATTTACAGAATCTATACGATTTCAGCATAACTGTAGCCGATTTCGTACAGTTTAACTCGACGTTTCAGCCTCAAACACCTATAGTACGCCACCGTTTAAGCGGCTCATTCAACAGTACTCAGGGAAATCCATTGATCTCAACAGCAAACATCACCATGCAGTTTGGCGCCAAGCCATTATTTGAAAATATATCGGTCAAATTCAGCGATAGTAACCGCTATGGCCTGATTGGAGCCAATGGTTGCGGCAAATCGACTTTCATGAAGATACTTGATGGCAGTCTTGCACCAACATCGGGCAATGTTTCTATTGGACCAACAGATCGTGTCGGCAAATTACATCAGGATCAATTTGCCTTTGAAGAATACGGTGTTATCGACACAGTCATTATGGGTCACACGGAATTGTGGAAAGTGAAACAAGAGCGTGATCGAATTTATTCCCTACCCGAAATGACTGAAGAAGATGGTATGAAAGTCGCTGAACTCGAAATCAGGTTTGGTGAAATGGATGGTTATAGTGCAGAAAGCCGGGCCGGTGAATTGCTCATCAGTGCAGGTATAGAATTAGAACTACATGATGGCCCAATGAGTGAAGTAGCCCCAGGTTGGAAACTACGAGTACTATTGGCACAGGCCCTGTTTTCAGATCCTGACATTCTTTTACTTGATGAACCAACCAATAACCTGGACATCAATACTATCCGTTGGTTAGAGACCGTGCTCAATGGGCGCAAGAGCACCATGGTCATCATTTCTCATGATCGACATTTCCTGAATGCCGTTTGTACCCATATTGCCGATATCGATTACGGCGAATTGCGTGTCTACCCTGGCAACTACGATGATTTCATGACGGCGTCGACACAAGCACGCGAACGTTTACATTCAGAAAATGCTAAAAAATCAACACAAATAGCGGACCTGCAACAATTTGTCAGTCGCTTCTCGGCCAATGCGTCAAAGGCGAAACAAGCAACTTCACGTGCCAAGCAACTGGAAAAAATTAAACTGGATGAGGTTAAACCCTCTAGCCGTGTCAGCCCTTTCATTCGTTTTAACCAAACAAAAAAATTACATCGCCTGGCATTAACCATCGAAGACCTCAGTCATGGTTATGACGGTGAGACATTATTTAGCAAAGGCAATATGATCCTGGAAGCTGGTGCTCGTCTAGCCGTCATTGGTGAGAACGGCGCGGGGAAATCAACCCTGTTACGCTGCCTGATGAATGAGATCGCAGCAAACAACGGCATCATAAAATGGGCTGAAAATGCAGTTCAGTCATACTGTCCACAGGACACTGCCGCTGTCTTTACCTCTGACATAAATCTATTCGATTGGATGAGTCAATGGCGTAAACCTAAACACGATGATCAAGCTGTACGCGCAACATTAGGACGTCTTTTATTTTCAACCGATGACTTTAATAAAAAGGCCAACGTCTGTTCTGGTGGTGAAAAGAATCGATTGTTGTTTGGCAAGTTGATGATGCAAGAAACCAATGTATTAATAATGGATGAGCCTACCAATCATCTGGACATGGAAGCGATTGAAGCGTTAAACCTCGCCTTGGAACATTACGAAGGGACGTTAATCTTCGTCAGTCATGACCGTGAGTTTGTTTCATCATTGGCGACACGTGTCATTGAAATAAAAGACAATAAATTAATCGATTTCCAGGGTAGCTATGAAGAATATTTGGTCAGCCAGCAGGAAGTTGGAAAGAAAGTCGCTAACTCCAGATAAATAAATGTCTATTGTTTTTGAAGAAATAGATTTTCAAACAACGCCACTCGGAGACATCAGTCTTAGACGTCGTTCAGAACCACGATTCGACAACATCATTCTTTATGAGGTAAAGCTTGGCGACGAGTTTCTCATGTCTAGCCTATTTACCGAATCTGAGATTCAACTTTCAAAATTAGGGCTCACGGCTCTTAAAGAAAATAACCATACAAAAAATCTGGATATAATCGTTGGTGGATTAGGTCTTGGTTATACCGCTGTTGCGGCACTGGAAGATCCTGCTATCAAATCACTTAGGGTTATTGAAGTCATGGCTCCGGTGATTGATTGGCACCAGCGTGGCCTTGTCCCACTTGGCGATAAATTAACGGCAGACTCACGCTGTACACTGGTTCATGATGATTTCTTTGCTATTGCCTCTGCTGATAATGGTAGTTTTGATAAAGAAGAACCAGAAAAATTAGTGCATGCAGTACTGCTCGACATCGACCATTCACCGAGCCATTGGCTCAATGAAGGTAACCGTTCTTTCTATACGGTGTCTGCATTAGAAAACCTCTCCAGGAAAATACTTCCCAGTGGTATTTTTGGTGTCTGGTCAAACGACCCGCCAGACAATGATTTCATAAAGCTACTTGAGTCTGTATTCCAATCAGTTGAATCACATATAGTTAGCTTTCCAAACCCATACACAGACGGAAATTCTGCCTGCACTGTTTATGTCGCACAAACTAAACCCTAGCCGCATAACATTCATAATCCTGGTAAAAAATATAATTCAAATTCTGTTGATTTGGATCAAGATGCTATAAAGTATATAACCTTATATTTACATTCAAGATGGTCACATTAGCTTTTGTAGTTACAGATATATAAGGAGTTACTATGCGTTATATAAAACCGATTCTTCAACTATTGTTATTAGTAAGCATAAACCAAATTGCAGTCGCGGATGAACATGGACATCAAGACGTAAAGACCGAGTTCTATCAAGTCACACATGGCAAAGTAGATGCAGCGACATTTATTGGTTGGAGCATGTATCACAACGCATGCGTGAATTGTCATGGCGTCGGCGGAGTTGGTAGTGACATTGCCCCTGATTTAACAGAAATTGCAGACCGCCTAAGTCCTGAACAATTTAGGTTAAAGGTGATGCACAATACTATTGTCAGATTTACAGGCGATGATTGGCGGAATATGGAACAAGCACTGTTTGAAGAAATTGCGAAACAGGAAAAACGTGACGCAGGTGAATTGGAAACAATGCCACGTTGGAAACACAACCCTGCGGTAACGGCAAATATTAAAAACATTTATCGCTACCTGAAAGCACGCGCGGATGGTGTTATTGGCCCAGAGAAACCGGAACTATTAAAATAGTAATTAAATATTAAGAAAACTATAACGATTATTTTTTTATCTCCGTTAGTATTTTAGCGAACCCTTCAGAGCAACTCATGTTTAAGAATTGGCCATTGCTGCTGTTTAATGCTCGTTCAGTAAATGAATTTGATTCGATATTAATATCAATGATAGCGCCCTTATTTTGGTAGACCATATTGGCCACATGATTAGGTAAGGTAGTTGCACCAGATGTTCCTGCAATAATCAGAACATCTGTTTTTTCCGCAACCGCCATGGCACTTTCAAACTTGAAATAATGTTCATCGTAACTTTCATCAAACCACAGCACATGCGGACGTGTACCCACACCACAATCGGGACACTTTAAACAGTTTTTATCTTCTACTGATAAAGACTGGTCTTTCTCTCTAAGAAAGAGTTTTTGTGGTAAGGCAATAAGTCTTTGTTGACACTCATTAACACAACGCATAAAAAAAACATTACCATGTATTTGAAAGGTCCGCTCTGGATTGCTGCCCGCTCGAATATGTAAGTTATCAACATTCTGAGTAATCAGCGTAAACCTATCCTGAAGGATTCGCTCTATCTCCACCAAAGCAAGATGAGCTTGATTTGGTTCGGCATTAAGACACACACTCGCACGATAAAGATACCACTGCCATAGTTCATCAGGGTGTTTAGTAAACATGGCATAGGTTGCCATTTCTTGCGGATGATATTCTTTTGCGCCAACTGTCCAGTAACCTTCAGGACCACGAAACGTCGGGATACCGCTTTCAGACGAAATGCCCGCTCCAGTAAGAAAGGTAATCTGCTTGGCCTGATCGGAGAATATTGTTTGTAGTCTAGTGCTCATGCGACAAGCTTGATTTCTTAATATTAATTATTAGTATTTCAGCTCTGTATAATTACAAATAATGACAGATCTAATATCATGCGAATATAGATATTGATAAACGTGGGCTGAAGCCTATGATTCCTGATTGACCCTACACATTAATTAATCCCATATGAATATAAAACTACTGCTGCTTATCGTTTTAATACTGAATCTCACTTATGCAAATGCTGAATCAGTTAAAGACTTCGGTAGTAACCCCGGTAATGTAAATATGTATACGTATGTTCCTGAGAATATGCCCGCTAATGCCCCTTTAGTGGTTTCCCTGCATGGTTGTTTTCAGGATGCTGAAACTTATAACAAAGTGGGTTGGAAAACGCTGGCAGATACGTGGAAGTTTTATTTGATCTTTCCCGAGCAAAAAAGAAGTAATAATCTTTATAAATGCTGGAATTGGTTTCAGGCGGAAAATATCAAACGTGGCCAAGGTGAAAGTAAATCAATTGTGCAAATGATTGAAAAAATGATAGCTGACTATTCAATCGATAATAGTCGAATCTATGTAGAAGGACTCTCCGCCGGAGCCTATATGACATCAGCCTTGTTAGCCTCCTATCCTGATGTGTTTGCAGGGGGAGCGACCAACGCTGGCGGACCGGCCTTATGTGCTAAGACAGAAAAGCATTTTTGGGATATCTTTAGTTGGTGGTATTTAAAACAGAGTTTTTCGGACGCTAAAGCATGTATGAATGGCATTGATAAATCACCCGAGGAATGGGGTGAACTGGTGCATAACGAGGGTTATGAGGACTTTAATGGCCCATGGCCAACCATCTCAATCTGGCATGGTGCAGCCGATGAAACTGTTGATAAAATCAACCAGCAAGAACTCATTGACCAATGGACTTATCTTCATGGTATTGACCAGATAGCTGACAAAAAAGGCAAGTCGGGCAAGACGATTAATGTCATTCATGAGGAATTCCATGACAACAATGGCAAGTTACTTATTGAGACCTATTTAGTCCCTGAGATGTCACACGGGATAGCAGTGGATACAAATGCTGGTTGTGGAGAAACGGATAAATATATTCTTGATGCAGGCATCTGCGCAGTGCGCCAAATTGGACTCTTCTGGAAGCTAAATACTGCTCAACAATAAACTACTACCGTTTAACTGGCTTTTTCTATGCCAGCAAGAACGATATCAGCAAATCTATTTTCAATTTCAGAATTAGTATCCACCGTAAGATCTTCTGCTATCTCACCAATCATTAACTTTGTAAGCTGTTCCGGTAAGGCCTTCTTAAATTTCGTTAACACATCGGCAGGTGCTGCAATTGCCAATAAATCAAACATGTCTAACTTGTGGTGTTCTGCCAAGAAGTCTATCTGACACTGAATATTATCTATTTTTTTCGATACGGCTGAGTCACCAGTTCCATTCAATGGTTTTCCATTAACCATCAGATAGCCAAGTTCAGCATAGGCTGGTAAATCATCGGCATTCAAGATCGTAAGTGCCTTTCCTTCGCCTTTGTTAATCAATATTTTTAAATATCTGCCGTCGCTCAGCACGACCCATGTTCTTACGTTACTCATAATATTATTTTCTATTAACAATTAATTTTAATAAATATGATGGATGAGAAGATTCACCCACCATATCTATGATACAGAATAATTTGCCCGCTGTTAGTACTTAAGCAAATCTTTGGCACTATCTACTGCACCATCTTTAGCCGCGTCCATCGCTTTTTCTTTAACCATTTCTTCAGCCTGTTCCTTTGCCATGTCAGTGGTTTGTTCTTTAACCATTTCAGTCCCTTTTTCTTTGGCCGCTGCCATCATCTCATCCTTGTTTTCATCTATATATTCCTGAGCTGCGTCTTTTGCCACTTCAACGACTTCATCGGTCATCGTTTTCGTTTCTTCCGCGGCTTCTTCTGCCATTGCAGTAGTTTCTTCTGCTGCGGCTTCAGTAGATTCAGCCACTGCAGCACTTGCCTTTGTTGCTGCCTTGCTGGCTTCATTCATAGCCGCTTTAGTGCTACTTTCTGCCTCGCTCATCGTTTTGGATGCAGCTGACTTGTCATCATCACTACAACCAGCCATTGACAAAATAAGTACTAGGCCAAGCATTTGTAACTTCTTCATTGTTTAAGTCTCCAGATAATTACTTATATTGAATATATAAGGGCTCGCATTTGTACACTTTGAGGCAGTATTAAGCAACAGATTAATTCTGTAATCTGGAACATATCGGGAAGATCATGAAAAGCTGAAGTTAAGACGTCGATTACTGTTTACGCCACATCACACTACAACCTTCCTCAGCAGCCCTGCTGAGCATCTGAATTAAAGGAAATGCACGACCCGAAATACTGACTTTCGGCTCAACCTCATCTTCTTCGGCATCTGCTCCTGCATCCGGGTTATCTTCATCGTACCCTTCGTTATTCTGTGCTTCAATCGCAGACTTAAGTCGCTCAAGCACAGCAGGAACATCTTTAGCAGCAATCGCACTCGGTATCGTACCGCTGTGCCCCATCAGCTCAAACATGCGTTCTGCTACATCCCCAAACATGGTGATATCGCCAGTCGCATTTGATGAAAAAATAATTAACATAATTTTCTAATTTTAAACCCATTGAAGAATAATTACATTATAGCAATATTAAAACGGCCTGTTTCAGACAACATGGATAAACATAAGGTCATTTTCATGAGAATTGATTGACTCTCAAAATATAAGGACTATATATTGACTAATCGTAATAAATTTCATGGACAGAGACAGGTTGTTTCATGTCAGTCCATGGGAATACTTATCCATATACACCAATTAATAAGGGGGCGTTATGACTGTTTGTCCTATAGCAAATTCGGTAGGTTGTGAAAAATGTGCCGTAGTGAAAATTTGCCTTCTGAGATCAGTGCTCGGTAATTATGACGCAGAAACAACAGAACAGGCTAATTCAACTGAATCTGAACCCAAACCACCGGATTAATATTACCAAATCAAATCATCTGGTATTTTATAGTCCGCATAAGGATCATCTTCATCCTGTTCGGTCTCGATACTATGATCAGTTTTAATTATGCAATCAGCATCACGTTGTATGATTTTTTCAGCAACCGGCTTCGGTACAAGTTCGTAACCCTCGCCTAGTTTGGCAATCACTAGCTTGCCACTCATAAGATGCTGATGTATTTTTTCTGATACAAATAACCGTTTAACCACATTTACATCCGTAAAATTATAAACAATCTCACCCTCACGATCGTCGACATGATTAGTTTCGATCAATTGAATAATCTGCGCAGCAATTGCCTTACGCTCAGCTTCTTCTTTCTTTTGCTGATTGATCTCTCGATCACGTTCAACTTTTTCAGCCTGCGCCTTTTTAGCCAAGATCTTGGCTTCGTCTAACTGGGTAGCCGAGCCTTTTTTGGTCTTCTGCTTTTTATTTTTATATTGTTCATGCTTGGCCTTATGCGCCTTTTTCTTATCGACCAGTCCGGTCTTTTTAAGCTGATCAATCAGTGAATTACCCATTGGGTGTGCTCCGTCTGTAATGGTGAGTAAGCTTAAAGGTATCGATTTACCTTAAGCTAAATCGATTGTATTAGTTCTTTTGTATTATTGTAAACGCACCCCGAATATCACCAACATTGAATCCAGTGGCCCTATCATCCGGATAATGCTTTAGCAGCGCTGTTTTAACTGGTTCAGTCAAGCTCTCACCATGACACGTTAGACACAATCCTTTGGTGGGTATTGCCTTCATATAACGAAACCCTTGTTTGGTTTCCTCATAATATTCAAATTTAGCGATGGCTTCGCCCTGTTGTTTGCGTTGCTCAAACATCTGTAAGACGTTTTTCTCCCAAGCATCGGGGTTATTATCTGGGTTGCGTGTTTTTAAAGCGGTACGACCAATAGACCAATTGTATTTCTCAGATAGACCTGTCGCTATTTTTGGCGCTTCAATATTGCAAACATTTATTGCTGTTACCGGTCCACCATCTCCTAGAGCCTGCTTTAGTTCGCCTATCAATTTACTTCCAAATGCTTCTACGACCATTCTCGATTGACTAACACGAGAATCAACCTCTGGCGCTGTTTCCGATAAAACAGAAGACGAAAGAAGAGTAAGGAGCAATGTTGTTATTAATCGTATTAGCTTTATGCCGTTCATTGAGGTTACCTATGTGCATTTTCTACAATATTATGTGACTTTAGATTAGCGAAAATATTGGTTCAGGTCAGTTAGATATCGTTTAGAGTACTCCAAGCACTTTCAGCTTCAGAACAGATGACTAGATCTTATTCTTTATCAAGCCACGCCAAGGCATCGTCTAAAGAAGTGAACCCTCTAACATTAAAACCACTACCTTGCAGAATAACTTGTGGTGTATAACTAATCAGTTCCTTGGAAATAGATATAGGCATATTGGTCAACTTCGCCCTTTAGTATTGCCGAGGCATAACTCGCAAATTCGAATTTGTCCGAATCAGAAAACGGGGCTCCGACATGCGTTACATCAACGATTACTTTATGGATGTCATTTGCCTAACATGCTACCAACAAATCGTCGGGAATCTCCTGAAAATCCAACACACGAATTGGCGCATAAATCATGGTAGAAATATAGTCGCCGATGACCATGATATCATGTGCTGACATTGTTCTAACGCAATCTAGAGTATCGCTGTAGTGTACTAAGGAAATGAGCATCCATCCATGTGAGTAGTATTAATTCTTGGCCAGCACGCTGGTTGTGTCGGTCAATCTTGCTACCAATGTTTTGACAAATACTTTTAAAAATCGAAGCTGTGTACTTTCATTAGCGCGATCCAATGTCGAGGCATTAACCTGTATCAAAGAGACATCCGAGCTCGACCGAACCGATGCTGTCCGTTTGGTCTTGGTTATATACCCCATTTCTCCAAAACAGTCCCCGGCCTGAAGATGGTCAATACTTAATTTGTTTTTTTCGACACTGACGATGCCAGACAACAAGATATAAAATGAATGGTCCTCATCTCCCTCCTGGATAATGTATTCATCCTTTTTATATTTATGCCAATCACAAGCGCGCATCAGTTCCCAAATATCAACATCAGAAAAACTATCGAAGAATCTCAGGTTTTTAATAGCCTCAAACTTTTGTTTCAACGCATCTTCATTATCCATGTCATCGAGGTCTTGAAAGATCAAGGCCAGATCGGACGCCAGATCTAGCCCCATACTGTAGCGCTGCACCGATTCCTTGTGCAACATGCGCTTCATGATTGATTCCAGTTGCTCGGGAATATCAGTTCTGAACTCTGACAAAGACAGAGGATCTTCTCGAGTAATATTATGAATAATGGCATTGATATTATCCGCTCTAAAAGGATGCCGTCCGCTAAGCAGTTCATACATGACCACACCTAGCGAAAAGATATCAGTATTATTGGTCATATCACGTTCAGTAATTTGTTCAGGCGACATATACAAGGGCGAACCCAGCAAACCACCAATCTGAGTCTCCATGTAGTCATCTCGGTTAATCAAGGCCACACTGAAATCCGCAATCTTGATATCTCTGGTACGGGTTTGCATTATGTTGTTGGGTTTAATATCGCGGTGAACAATGCCCTGCCGATGCGCATAATCCAGTGCCTTTGCGCAATTATAAATAACATTTACAACATCCCTTAGCGGCAATAAAGAGTCACTCTTACAATAATCCCCTAGTGTTTTTGCTTCCGGGATGTAATCCATAACCAGATAATAATACTCACCCTCAATATTCGCATCATAGACCCTGAGTATATTGGGATGATTTAAGACACTGGCAGCATGGGCCTCAGTAAAAAAAAGCCGTTTGAAACGATCTCCAGTTTTCTCATTGTTTAGAGCTTCTGAATGAACCAGCTTGATCGCAACATTCTTGTCAAGAAACGGGTCGTGTGCGGAATAGACCACAGCCATACTGCCGCGTCCAAGCTCATCCAGAATTTCATACTTACCGACTTTTACAGGCATGACATAGGTTGTTTCTTATCTTTTATAATTATTTAGTTCAAAATCAGGAACTCTCCCAGAGCATCAATCATATAACATCGCGAATCAACACCAAAGTGTGAAATGTAAGAATACATAACGCTTTTCGATAAAACCTACTAATATTTGAAATTGCGTCTGGATTAGATGAACATCTAATAACAGAGTATAGATATGTCAGTTTATAATTTTCAGCTTAGGAAAAGTTCAGGTTTATTCTCCCTCGGCAATCTCGGAATTGAGCGCACGCCAATCTATATTACGCGTGAGATACATCGCGACACCTAAAATAACAAACAAACCAATACTACCTATCAATAAAGCGAAACCTTCCGAGCGCAAGGTGACATACAGATAGGTATACAGACCCGTCAAGGTTACACACACAATAGTGGCTTTCGCGCGGCTCTTTAAGATACTCCTGCTATAAAGCGAGATAAGTGAAATCGATGCACTGCTACTTATGAAATACGCCAGCGTAAAATTGATGTGCTCAGCTAGCGAAAGTAACAAAAGATAGAAGATACAATTCACCACACCAACAAAGAGATATTGAATCGGGTGCAATAAGGCGTTGCTAAATAGCTCAGTAAAGAAATAGACCAGAAAGGTCAGACTAATAAACAACACGGCATACTTTGCTGCACGCGTCACCACCTGATAAGTATCGACTGGTTGTATAAAATTAACACCAAATGATTGCTGCCCTTGAAACCAGCTAGCCGAGACCATTTCCTGTTCGCTATGGCCCATATCCGTCAACAAATCATTGATCGTCCAAGATGCAGTATAACCATCATCAGAGATATCACGAGTAGTGGGTAAGTAAATACCAAAGAAACTTGGCGAAGCCCAATTCGAATTCATATTAATATGAGTTTCCTGCGCCGAAGAGATAAACGAGAATACCTTACTCCCGGCTAGCTTAATCTCATATTCAAACTTATGGACTTTATGCTTGTTCAGTAAATGCACAGGAAGCTTCGCTACAAAGACGACACTCTCGCTACCGGTTTTATCCCACTTAGGTGTTAGCTTAATCACCTCTCCATCCCACACGAAAGCAATCGGTTCTTTGATCGAACGACTATTATTTACCGGGATCTGGATAACACCTTCATCCAACTGCAAGCCAGCATCGCTACCCTCCGCACCATCCACCTCTGCTAAAGAAAAAAAACCATTGAAACGAACAGTCGCAATATAAACCGGCACCTCATAGATCCCGCGATAACGGATCTGAGTTTCGATATGGCTATCAACCGTCATCGTCTCGGGGCGTAGATGTTGATAGCGTGAGTCGTAAGACCAACCACCATTTTCTGAAAAGGTCTTAACGAAAGGCAGCGTTAGCATTGGCCCGTACAAGAGTTGCTCTTTACCCCATGAAGTCGTTATTTCATTCGTTGCCTGTCGATAGAGGTGACTACGGTCAAAGATCACCGACTCCACCATTCCCATAGGAATCAATAACAATAAGACAAGAAACCCAATAAATAACACACGCAAGGTCGTCGAATTTTTGATATTGGCAAATTTCATAAAACATCCCCTGGAGTGAAGTGGTGTAAACATCACAACACACAAACAAGGAAAGCTCAGGGAATAAAACGGGCGAACTACTGATTAAATATGGCAGGAAAAAGGCACAGACTCAATTTTTATCACTATCAGTAAAAAGAGCGTTAAACTGCTTCCTTAAAATCATTCTTGACCTTAAAGAATATGAAAGCAGAGTTAATAACAGTATTCAGAATAGCAATACCCGCCAACATCCCCGCGCCTTTACCCCACTCGGCAATAAGCACACTGACAAGCAGCAACAAAAACATGGCATTCAAGATAATGATACCGACTTTCATAGTAAGGCTCCTTAAGATAGATACGGGGCAATATACCAAAATATATCTTTTAACGTGCAGCTATCTGTTTAATTATTATTTACGAACTAACAAGCCTGCTCAATGCTGACACTACTTCAGATGCCTACCACCATCTAGCGGCAATACCCTGCCAGTGATGTATTGACTATCCAGTAGGTAATCGACAGCGTGTTGAAACTCGGCATAACCGCCTTCACGTTCCAGCAAACTCTTTTTTAATGTTCTCTTTCTATAGTCGTCGTCATCTGTTTCATTAAATAACATCAAAGAAGGTGCCAGACTGTTCACTTTGACCTTGGGCGCCAACCTGGCTGAGAAAGAATAGGTGAGATTGTCCTGCGCCGCTTTACTGGCGGCATAGGCAATATGCTTCTTGCTACCACGCGAACTCACATAGTCACCGACATGGATAATATCAGCATGATTATTTTGAGCCTTCATCAATAACGGTGCCAAACCGAGATTAATTTGATAGGGCGCATTGGCATGCACCTGCATCATACGCTGAATGATTGTTGCCGGCATATATTCTGCATCATCAGCCAACCAGTCGGAGGCATTATGAATAATGGCTCTGATGCTGGCATGTTTGCAACTGACATTATCAATCAATGATTGAATATCTCCATCATTGTATAAATCACACTGCAAAAGGCTCGCGTTTTTTTTATTCAGTTGTGACAACGATGCTGTCTCATTACGGTAAGTGCCTATTACCGGTATATCTCGGTCAAGGAAGCTGTTTGCCAGATAAAGACCCAGTCGTTTGCCTACCCCTGTAATAAGGATTGAATCGGGCGTCATGGATTAAGGAATTCAGCGCGCGTATGAATATTTTCTTTGAAACAGCCTCCCAATGCTGTTGTACTTGTTTGTGAATTACTGTCTTGTACACCACGTGATTTAACACAATAATGTGTTGCCTCAATATTGACCGCAACATTTTCTGTTTCAAGCAATGTTTGTAGTGCAATCAACACTTGCCTGGTTAAACGCTCTTGCACTTGTGGTCGTTGCGCAAAGAAACGCACCACTCGATTAATTTTTGAAAGCCCGATTATTTTTTGATCAGGTACATAAGCCACTTTGGCAGTACCGTCAATGGTGACAAAATGGTGTTCACAGGTACTGGTGAGATCGATATTTCTGATTTTGATCATCTCATTCGCGCCCATCTTATTTTCTATTAAAGACATCTTTGGGAATTGACTGTAATCCAGGCCCGAAAAAATTTCATGGACGTACATCTTGGCAATGCGGTGAGGCGTTTCAATGATACTATCATCGCTTAAATCAAGGCCGAGTGTTTGTATAACCTCTTTCATTAGAACCTTTATCTTTTCATACTTCTCTTCTTGAGATAAAGACGATTCAATCATCGGGGTTTCTATCCCATGTTCAATCAGCGTGTTCCTAACCAATATCGCTTCAGGACTCAAGCCCAATTCTTCATTGCGAACATGTGCTTTAAGATACACTGGATTGGTGTTCATGATGCCTTCTCCAAAATTCTTAGACCTTCGTTTTTCTCAGGACTATATTCAAGCGTAATCGATACTGAGTCAGCAAATCTTAATGCATGTGGCTTATCAACACTGACTCGTGCTTTGTTCACCGATTTATGTTGGCTACAGATTTCAAGGACATCGGCAACCAGCTTTTCCAACAGCAAGAAGCGTCCTTCCTCTACATGTTGAATCACCTTTTTGCTAATATCTTTGTAATTTAGTGCATCAGAGATATGATCGTTTAGTACAGTTTCAGTGACTGCATAATTAATCTCGATATTGATAACAACATCTTGTTTCTTTTCTTTTTCTTCCTCGTTAAAACCGATATAAGTACGCAATCGAAGATTAGAGATACTAATTATTGCATTGTTTAAGCGCATGATATTTTCCGATTTGTTAGTCATGCACACATTGAATGAACAGACGTGAAGTTAATGTGAAATTGAAATCTCAACTAAACAGTTATACGGGGTTGTCCAGTACAGTAGAAGCACTGACAGGCGGAAATGTAATAAAAACTGTTCCTATCCATCTAAAACAATATTATCGTTGCCGATTAATTCTATCGGATATATCAACAAATGATTAGGAGAGCTTTGATGAAAAATATCGCTGCATTATTTATTTTATGCATCGCCAGTGTGGTTAATGTCTGGGCGGCTTGTCCGGCCTATCTGAATGTTGATATGGAAGTGCTGCGCTCGAAAAAAACCATCAACATCTGCGAAAACTTCGGTAACAATCCTATGTTGATCGTCAACACCGCAAGCCATTGTGGTTTTACCCCGCAGTTTGAAGGGTTAGAAGCGTTGTATAAGCAATATAAAGATCAGGGCTTGGTCTTGCTTGGTTTCCCAAGTAATAGTTTTAAACAAGAAGCCAAGACAAAAGAAGAAACAGCGAAAGTCTGTTATATCAATTACGGTGTCTCCTTCCAGATGTTTTCCGAAATAGAGGTACGCGGAGACAATGCACATCCGATATTCAAAGAACTCGCGCGGCAGTCGAATACGCCCTCATGGAATTTTAATAAATATCTGATTGATAAAAACGGCAATGTTGTCGAACAGTTTAGCAGCACCACGGAGCCAAATTCAGATAAAATACACGAACGTATTAAAGAAATACTGTAACCGGCAAAACGCTGATTGCAGAATAGGTATTTGCTGTTCGAATAGGGTCCCCCGCAATAGTCATTACACTAACTATTTTTTAAATCATCCCTCGGCAAACAATAAATCCAGCCCTCCAGGCTATCCAAACCGGCAGGCTTAGTAATAAGAGAGGGCAAGTTTAATTGGCTTTCTGCACCTTGAAACAAAAGGGCCATGACGGCGCAAATCGCTGAATCATATTCATCACTCCCATATTCAAGTTCATTGGGAATAAGTTGATCTATTTCAGCTATGGCTGGACTGTTTCGCAGAAAATCAGTTTTTACTAAAGCAGGATAGACTTCAATAATAGAACGATGCGACTGCGTGCTCTGTTGTGGTATTAAAGAAAAGCCTTCTTTTGTAAGGTTCTGGCTAACGCTCATCGCCAATGTGGCTAAATTCCCCATTTGATCAAAGGTGGCAGAACCAGCACGTTTATTATATTGCTCATGGACCCACCGTTCACAGTCCCGATAACCATAAGGATTGTCGATTGCCCGTTCTGGAACCCTGCTGTGATTAGCATTCGTATTGTTAAGAAGCGCAGTAAGTTTCTTTGGAAAGGCTAAGGGAGCATCAATTGCCAGAGTCATACTATTTACTTTGGCTATTTCGATTGCAAGCGTTGAACCGATCGCTGGGATTAGTAAATCAAGCAAGGGCGGCATCGGCCCAGCATTGAATTTGAAGGGTTCTGAAATGCCTAACCAATTAATATTATCTAAACCAGGCTCTAATTGTGCTACAGCAATATGTTGTTTATCACTTTGCCAACCACGCACATCCCAGCCTATGCCAATTAGGCCAAATTTTGATCGAATCATTAACAGAGAATTGTATTTATGTTTTGGCTATCTTACGCTACTTACGAATCATAACGAAAAAATAATCTAGCGCAAGAAGATGCCAAAAGTGAACCTTTAAGATCGTTAATGCGTTTAGATACTTCATAAGATTTTTTTGCAAAACCAGAAAAACATAACCATTGATTGATTTTTTCAATCATTAGAATGTTATTTCGACAATAGAAAAATCATCTTCCATTACTGATTGACCATGCAATTCTCGAACATGATCTATTAACGTGTCCATAACATTCTGATTAGCTTTACGTTTCTCGGAGAAGAAGTTAAGAAAACTTTCGTATTCCCAACGGCTATTATCCTGCAATT
>DBBX01000016.1 GCA_002292815.1 Thiotrichaceae bacterium UBA973
AAAAGGTTTTGACGACGTACATTACCTAAGAACATCAATCCAGATACCTTACAGATTTTTGGTCTCTATAACTTTAATGATGGTGTTGTTTATCTTCTTGATTCCATTGCTCTGGATACAGATGAAGGTAAAGGTATATTGTTGCATGAGCTTGTTCATTATTTGCAATATCAAACGGGCATAGACAAAGACGTCCAATGCAAGAATGAACTCGAATCACTCGCTTATGTACTCGAAGCAAAATTTCTTGATTCCCATGACCATGACCACAACATCAGCGCATCTCATATTAATAAAGTGAGTCAATGTAGAGTTTGATTCTCTGTTGTTTCCAAATCAGCTTAATGCCATAGTATTTTGTTAGTCCATTTTTCCCCGTCAGAAACATTGTTGCTCTATTTCTTAATTACAGTATCTTAAGCAGCAAGGCTGTTTCTGGTTCTGTTAATCACTAGGTCGGCAGTTCGAGCCTGTCCCGGGGAGCCAAACAAGAAGACCTTAAAGAGTGATCTTTAAGGTCTTTTTTTTGCTCAAAATTATTATGACTCATCGCTATCAATTTCAAGCATATGTAACTGCTCTTATTATTTAGAGAAATTCTGTCGCATATGTTTTGAACGGGAGACAGTGTCCTAAGACTCCTACATAACAGTCAATATCGTTACGCTGATGTTGAGAAAGTTTTTAAGATAATTCGTGATGCCAGCCCAGAGAAAACAGCAGAAATATTAGAAAATGCATAAATTAGCCATCATTAGTTTTTGCGCCTTCAGCGCCCCGTACCGCAGACGGCGAAGCAACGCGGTAGTAGCGGGAAATTGACCGTCTTAGGCAAAAAAAAGCCGGTGACTTTTATCACCGGCTTTTCTACTTCCACAACTTTTACAAGCTTAACGTCCGTATGCGTCAACACCCGGAAGCGGCCGATGATACTTAACAACTTCTCTATATGTTTTAGTCGCAGCTGCAATACCTTTTTCAACGTCTACCGGTACGCCCGCTTCGTCACATGCCATCAAGAAAGCGATAGAAGCAGCCATAGCATGTTGTGGTTGTATACCGCCAGTAGCACAGAGACGCCAGCCCAGATTAGGCGCACCTGGAATAGCGGCCGCTTCTACGGCGTGCTTTGAAAACATGATGTTAAGTACTTCCGTGATCTTTTTTACACCAAAACCTTCCGGTGCTTTAATTGCCGTCACTGCATTAGATCGAATATGTTCTTCTTTTGCAACCAGTTCTAAACCTGCAGCCAGTACGGCTGCACGATAAACTTCCGAACACTCTTTATGACGCTCGCATACGCGATCAATACCTTCAATGGCTATCGTATCCAGAGCCACAGCGAATTGAGCATAATTTCCTGGCGTTTCAATATGCAGTCCCATGCCATCCATAGCATCAATCATCTTAGTCAGGTGTAAGTAATGTTGGCCTTTCTTAATGCCGGCATCTGCAAGCGCTTTGTCGGCCTGATAAACTTTCTCAACCGCTTTAGGACTAATGGAAAGCATACCGATACCGGGCGTACCCATCATCCCTTTTTGACTACAACCAATAAGCATGTCGATGCCCATGTCAGTCATATTACAGGGCAGGCTGCCGATGGAAGAAACCCCGTCAATAACAAGCAGTGCCGGGTGGTTTAGTTCATCCAGTAAGTCACGCAACTTCCTGGGGTCAATCGTTACGCCTGCGCCTGTTTCGTTTTGCGGAGCCATAACTAACTGGACCTTATGTTCTGTGTCTTTTTCCAGGGCTTCTTTACACCTGTCATAAGGCAGATCTTCACCAAGTTCACCTTTCAGACGAAGTACGTTTCTGCCCAGGTTTTCAACGCAGTTACCCATTGCCGTACTGAAAGCACCAATTTCCATGGTGATGACGGCTGGCGTATCGGAATCGGCTTCGCCAGGGAAACGGCATGAGCCTGCAGCCGCTTCAGTACCAGAGGTACCTGAGCCGGTGAAGAACAATGCCCTACCGCCTTCTTGCATACCGACCATTTTGGCGTACTCTGCGCGAACCGTTGTAAAAAACCTCGCGACGTCTGGACCACGCATACCGCGTGTCTGGGTTGATGAAAATTGATCCACCAGCTCAGAGCCAAAAGCAGGGCCCGGTGTGACGTTGATGATCTTGTTATGTGGAGACCAAACAGGATCTTTACCATCAAGAAATTTGTTTTCATTTGGTCCAACTTGTTCCGTTTCGATAAGACGTCTAAGTCCGGAAAGTGGAGAGATTAATTCATTTGCCATTTTCAAGTACCTTATTTATTTATAAATTCGTTTCTGGTGATCAGCCTGTCCAGCCTAGGCCGGCGGATATGCAGTTTATTGATAACAACAACGGCACCAATCCTTCCAAATCATCATCGCCCTCTTCTCTACTTCTGAATTCCTTCACCAATTGCACTTGTTCCATACCTGCTTGAAACAGTACCGGGGAACGGCGGTTGAGCTTACGGCTAAACTTTTTGAAGCGTTCACAGAGTTGTTCTTCGCCGGTGATCTTCAATACCATTTCGACGGATAAGTTGTATTCTTCGACGACCATACCGAAAACGGTGTCGCGAAGTTTTTCATTTTCGACGAGCCTGGAATAAGATTCGGATACCTCTAGGTCGACCAGTGCTAGCGTCTTTTCAGCCTCATTCAGTATCAGGCGGAACAAGCGTGTATCGTTGAACATGCTCTTCAGTAGCTCCTCGCCTTCGGCACCGCGTGCATCGATAAATGATTTTAATGCGGTACCGACACCATACCAACCGGGTACTAAATGTCGGTTTTGTGTCCAGGCAAACACCCACGGTATGGCGCGCAGGTCGCTGAGTGACTTTGCGCCAAAACGTCTGGCGGGTCGCGAACCGATGTTCATCTTCGCTAATTCTTCTACCGGGCTGGCGGCACTGTAGTAATCAATCAGGTCGTCTGTCTCTGCCAATTCGCGGTATTTATTAAAGGCGAGTTCAGAAAGACTTTCCATCGCCACATCATATTCGGGGATGGGTTTTAGTTCGTCTTCGTTTAATGATTTTAGGGTGTGTTCAAACACACTAGCGGCCAACAGTTCCATCTGGTATTGCGCGGTACCTTCATTGGCATACTTTGATGACACCACTTCACCCTGTTCGGTGATGCGCATCTGCCCGTGAATCGAACCGGCGGGTTGTGCGGCGATGGCATGTCCGGTGGGTGCTCCACCACGACTGACCGATCCGCCTCTACCGTGAAAGAAGGAGATTGGAATACCTGCTTCCTCACCTGTTTTGGTTAGTCTGGCCTGCGCCTTGGTCAATTCCCAGTTCGCGGTGAGATAACCACCGTCTTTATTGGAATCGGAATAACCGATCATGACCTCTTGAACACCGGTTAGATGTTTGATCGATTGCTTGATGATGGGGATGGTAAATAACTCGGTCATCATCTCCGGGCCACGTTGTAGATCGTCTATGGTTTCAAATAACGGCACGATAGGCAGTCGACTATAGGCTTCACCGTCTTTTTCTAAAAACAAGCCCGCCAGTTTTGCCAACACGTAAATACCCAGGATGTCGTTGACCGATTGCGTCATCGATAAGATGAAATGACCAAACGCTTCGCGATCGAGTTTGTCCATCATCTCGCCTGACATCTGGAATAGTCCGAGTGTTGACGCTGAGGCTTCATCGAGATTTGAGAACTGCGGTTGTTTGTCGGTCAAGGGTTTTGCCAGTTCTTCGTCTAGCCATTCGCGCCACTCTTTGCTATCCAGATCGGGTTCTGTGTCATGTCCGTGCATTGCTTTATAAATAGCAATCAACGTATTGTTGGTCGTGGTTGAATTCTCACGTAGATCGAGTCGTACGCTGCGAAAGCGAAACGCTTCGGCTTCTTGTAATAACGGCATCACATACATACGTGCGAGTTGTCGACAATCTGCTTTTCTTAATCCAAACATAAGTTGCTTAATATGTTTAATAAACTCATCCGCATCGATATAGCGTATCGCGCTGTAGTGTCCTTCCTCATCATTCTCTAGCGTGCCGCGCAATTTGATCAGCATGCAGGTGAGGAATTGACGGAACACCTCGCCCGGGTTTCTTTCCGAGATATGTTCCAGTTCATCGATACCGGTGAGGATATCGGCAAGGTCATCTTCGAAGGTCTTCGATAAAGTAATATTGTTACTCGAGACACTGATGTGCTCGACTAATTGTTCCAGACGTTCGATATAATGGCGCAATACCATTTCCCGATTCTTTAGCAGCGTATCTTTAGTGACATCATTGGTAACAAAAGGATTACCATCACGATCACCACCGATCCATGAACCAAACTGAAAGAAAGGTTGCAGGGTAAAGTCTGTGTCGGGATAGCTTTGCTTTAATGCCCATTTTAATTTTTCATGCGTCTCGGGTACACGTTCAAACAAGGATTGTTCGAAGAAATGTAATCCCCAAATCACTTCTTGCGGCACAGAGGGTTTTTCCAGTCGCAGTTCTCCGGTCAGCCAGAGCAAGTCGATCTCGTTACGCAATGCATCAATAAATTTTTCACGTTCACGCGCTGTCCAACGCTCACCTTCAAGACGATATAACAACACATAGATACGACGATGTATCTCTAACACCGTGACGCGTTTTGCTTCAGTCGGATGTGCGGTTAACGTCGGTCGGATGTGTGCAACATCTAATAGACTTTGAACCTCTTCGGCACTGACGCCTGAATCGCTGGCTTGTTTAAAGACATTGGCAAAGGTGCCCGGCACATTTTCCAGTCCATGTTCTTTTTCCGTCATACGTCGACGACGCATACCGGTATTTTCTTCTGCGACATTGAGTAACTGAAACCAGATACCCCATGCCTGCAGTATACCCAGCAACAATTCTTTATCGCCCGGCGGAATCGCCAACTCCCCACGTACATAGGGCAGTATCTCGCTATGACGCTGTTCAATAACTTGAATGAGTTGATCGGTCAAGATGCCAACCACTTCTTTAGCGTAACTCGCTGAAGCGGCATCTAATGTTCGTTCGTCGGATTCGGTTTGTGCTGGTGTCATAAAAAACTACCTACAATTAATAGTGGTACTTCTTAATACAGTGTTAATAATGAGATAGCGCAGCAGCGCCGTGCAAGAGGGAACCAAACACGGCGCTAATGACGCTTACCAAAATAATTTATTCGGTACGGCATATAAATCGCGAAAAAAGCGCATTTTAAGCGACACGATCGCCGGGTTCATCACCATCGAAGAACGCCTTAACATTAGCCAGAGATCGCAGTCCCATAGCAACGCGGGTTTCTGTTGTGGCACTACCCAAATGCGGTAGTAGTACGACATTTTCCATCGACAATAAGTCTTCGGTAACCGTGGGCTCTTTTGCGAACACATCCAGTCCGGCGCCTGCAATCACACCATCTTTTAATGCTTGCACCAATGCCGGTTCATCCACCACATCACCGCGTGCGGTGTTGATGAGGAATGCTGAATTTTTCATCATGCCTAATCGTTCGGCATTCATCAGATTGGTATTCGAACCACCACCGGGACAATGCAAGGTAACAAAGTCTGCACCTTCAAGTACATCCTCAACGGTATCCAGTTGCGTCGCACTGAATTTTTTAATCACTTCATCCGCAGGCGGATACGGATCATAAAAACTGATTTCCATACCAAATCCAAAGTGTGCTTTTTGGGCTACTGCCTGCGCGATACGACCGAAGCCAATAAAGCCCAGTTTCTTGCCGGTCACCTTGGTTGCCAACATATGGGTTGGACACCAACCATCCCACTGCTTGTCACGGACTAAACGTTCGCCTTCGCCAACGCGACGCGAGACCGTCAGTAATAAGCTCATGGCGATATCAGCAGTACAATCGGTCAAGACTTCCGGTGTGTTGGTGACAACAACACCCGCCGCTTTTGCTGCATCGGTATCAATATTATTAAAGCCGACACCAAAGTTTGAAACGATCTTGCATGTGCGTCCATCGACACCAAGGATCTCTTCGTTGATCTGAAAATCAGAAACAGTCGGACAAACGGCATCTGCATTTTGCATCGCTGCTTTAAGCTCTTCGACTGACATCTTGTGATCGTCTTCATTCAAGACAACATCAAACAGTTCCTGTGCTTTAGCTTCTGCTTCTGCAGGCCACTTGCGGGTTAATATTACCTTTGGTTTACTCACTTACAGTCTCCCATAAATATAATTCAATTCTAGATGACCGCCATGGATGGCGGAAATACTGGCAATGCATGGATGCAATTGCCAGTGCATAAAAAAATCTCCTATTAACTTACTTTAGCCAGTACTTCTTGTACCACTGAAGCAAACGCTGATGGATTAGGCACAACTGTGACACCACATTCCTGAAGTATTTCTACTTTTTCCGCAGCACTCTCGCCAACAGCAGAAATAATTGCGCCGGCATGACCCATGCGACGACCTTTCGGTGCGGTTAATCCAGCAACATAACCAATGACGGGTTTAGACATATTATCTCTAGACCACATTGCAGCATCGACTTCTTGAGGTCCACCAATCTCACCGATAATCACTACCGCATCGGTTTGATCGTCTTCTTCAAAGGCGGCTAAATGATCACGGAATGAACTACCGTTGATAGGATCACCACCGATACCAATACTGGAAGAGACACCAATACCGACGTCTTTCATCTGTGAAGCGGCTTCGTAGCCTAAGGTGCCGGAACGACCAACGATACCGACATTACCAGGAAGATAGATGTGTCCTGGCATGATACCCATCATGCATTTCCCTGGACTGATAGAACCGGCACAGTTAGGCCCGGTTAATAACATCTTGTGATCTGCTTTGTAGCGACGCATGTAACGTTTAACACGGATCATGTCCTGCGAAGGAATACCATCGGTGATGGCGACACAGTAGCGAATACCTGCATCGGCAGCTTCCATAATACTGTCTGCTGCAAACGGAGGTGGCACAAAGATAATGCTTGCATCCGCACCGGTCGCTTCGACCGCTTCTTTCATTGTATTAAACACCGGTTTATCAAGATGTTTAGTACCGCCTTTGCCGGGTGTAACACCACCGACGACATTGGTACCGTACTTGATCATATCGGTCGCATGGAAAGAACCAATTTGACCGGTAAAACCTTGAACTAAAACTTTTGTATTTTCATCTAAATGAATTGCCATAATCGTTTCCCCTTACTTACCAGTCGTTTCTTTCCAGACAGCAACAGCTTTATCTGCCGCTTCCTTCAAAGTATCAGCCATAATAATTGGCAGGCCACTATCAACAAGAATCTTGCGACCCGCTTCGACATTCGTGCCTGATAATCTAACGACCAGTGGGACCTTCAGATCAATTTGTTGCACCGCCTGAACTACGCCTTCGGCGATCCAGTCACAACGATTGATCCCGGCAAAGATGTTAACCAGAATACATTCAACCTTGTCGTCAGAAAGCACAAGATTAAACGCCTTGGTAGTACGCTCGGGTGATGCACCACCACCTATATCCAGAAAGTTGGCAGGTTCGCCGCCGGCATGCATGATCATATCCATGGTCGCCATCGCTAAACCGGCACCATTGATAATACAACCGATGTTACCGTCGAGGCCGACATAACTCAGTCCACGATCTGCTGCACGCATTTCACGTGCATCTTCTTGTGACTTATCTCTTAGCTCGGCAATATTGTGATGACGGAATAATGCGTTATCGTCAAAACCCATCTTCGCATCAACGGCTATTATGTTGCCTTCTTTGGTAACCACCAGAGGATTGATCTCAACCATGGTCGCATCCAAATCACGCATCGCCCGGTAACAACCGAGGATGGTGGTCACAGCTTGATTCACTTGTGATTTATCCAGACCTAATGCAAAGGCAATTTCACGTGCCTGAAACGGTTGCATACCGACTGCGGGTTCAACAGCAATCTTGATAATCGATTCAGGTTTGGTTACTGCGAGTTCTTCAATCTCCATACCTCCTTCAGCCGAAGCCACAACGGTGACACTTTCATTGGCGCGGTCTAATACAAAGGCCAGATAGATTTCACGTTCAATATTACAACCCGCTTCTATATAAATACGATGACAAATCTTGCCTTGTGGACCGGTTTGATGCGTTATCAATTTTGCACCGAGTAATTCTTCGGCGGCCTTTGAAACTTCTTCTTCTGTTTTACAGATTTTAATGCCGCCTGCCTTGCCACGCGCACCGGAATGAATTTGCGCCTTAACCACCCAGACATCACCACCGATTTCTATGGCGCGATAGGCTGCTTGTTCAGGACTGTAAGCGAGTCCACCATTGCCAATCGGCACACCATAATCTGCAAGTATTTCTTTAGACTGATATTCATGAATATCCATGATTACAACCTCCTAATAGTTTTGAATTAAATTCGTTATGCCTAGTTGGCCGCGATCTGATCGGCTTGCGCAATCACGTTGCGCGCCATACGCTCGGAAGCGATATCGATCATCTTGCCATCTAATTGTGCCGCACCCTTACCGGCCTTGGCCGCTTCTTCAAGTGCTTCGAGTACACGACGTGCACGCGTCACTTCTGCATCAGGTGGCGACATCACTTCATTTGCCAATTCAATTTGCGATGGATGGATTGCCCATTTACCTTCATAACCCAGAGCGGCAACACGACGTGCGGCTTCTCTAAAGGCATCGGCATCACTGAAATCACCAAACGGGCCATCAATAGCACGCAGACCATAAGCGCGACATGCGGTCAGCATTTGCACCTGTGCGGCATGCCATTGATCAATCTCAACACCGTTACAAGCATAATCCGGATTTAAACCACCAATCACTGTAGTACGTGAACGGAGGCTGGCAGCGTAGTCTGCTACGCCAAAGTGGAATGCTTCGAGTCGCGGGCTGGCCTGTGCAATGGTGAAAACGTTTGCACCACCGAGTGCGGTTTCAATCAGACATTCAAGGCCTATCTTTTTCTTCAGACCCATTGCGGTTTCGATTTGCGTGACCATCATGTCAACGGCATAAACATCTTCTGCGGTACCGACTTTCGGGATCAGAATGGTATCGAGGTTGTTGCCCGCTTGTTCGAGAATATCGACAACGTCGCGATACATATAATGTGTATCCAGACCATTGATGCGAACGGACATAGTTTTGTTGCCCCAATCGATATCATTTAGACCTTCAATGATATTTTTGCGTGCCTGTTCTTTATCATCTGGAACAACGGCATCTTCACAATCGAGAAATATATAATCGGCGTCGCTCTTGGCGGCCTTTTCGAACATACCTGGATTGGAACCAGGTACGGCTAACTCACTACGTTGTAGACGCGCACGCGCCTGCTCAAACTGAGTAAAACTCATACTATTTACCCTCCGTTTTACTAACAACAACGAATTGCATTAGTAAAAACTTATATAAACACTATCATTTAATTACAGAATTTCCAGTATCGAAATACCGGATTATTTTTATGAAAAAGGCGGGCTATGCGCCCGCCATTAAAGCTTTATTATTATTCTTGTATTCTTGGTTTAGCAGTTGAACGCAAGTATTCCTGCGCTGCTGCAACACCACTACCCAATTCAATCGGGTAGCCCAGATCTTTCATGGTCATTTCTGCACCATTGATCGGGGTTAAAACCATCAGCTCATTCATATCACCAAGGTGGCCAATACGAAATGCTTTACCGGCAATCTTGGTAAGACTGATTGAAAGCGCCAGGTTGTAGTAGTTGTAGGCATGACGAACGACTTCATTGCCATCAAAGCCTTCTGGGACCTTAACTGCAGTAACGGTATCGGAATACCAGTTTTCATCGTTCGCTATTGGTCGCATTCCCCAAGCGCTGACGGCAGCACGAACTGCATTAGCCATACGATTGTGACGTACGAAAACGTTATCCAGTCCTTCTTCGAAAATCATGTTTAATGATTCGCGTAAGCCGCGGAGTAAGTTCATTGGTGGTGTGTAAGGGAAATAACCTAAATCATTGGTTTTGATTTGATCATTCCAGTCAAAAAAGGTCTTTGGCAAGGTTGAACCTTCACGGCACGCTAGTGCTTTTTCACTGGCACAAACAATACCGAGGCCAGTAGGCAACATAAAGCCTTTTTGTGAACCAGAGACACAGATATCTACGCCCCATTCGTCCATACGAAAATCGATTGAACCGACAGAACTTACACCATCAACGAACAACAATGCTGGATGGTCGCAAGCGTCTAATGCCTTACGTACAGCGGCGATATCAGAAGCAACGCCTGTTGCTGTTTCGTTTTGGGTGGCGAAGACCGCTTTGATTTCGTGATTTTTATCAGCAGCCAGAACTTCAGCATACTTTTCTACAGGAACGCCATCACCCCACTCTTCTTCAAAGTGCTGAACTTCCAGACCCCAGCGTTGGCAAAGGTCGACCCAAAGGAATGAGAAATGACCAAAGCTGGACATTAATACCTTATCACCGGCATTCAATGTGTTTGATACTGCTGATTCCCAGCCACCGGTACCCGATGCAGGAAAAATGAACACTCGACCATTTTCGGTTTTGAAGACTTTTTTCATGTCTTCATAGAGTGGTTTGGTGAATGCAGGCAAGTCCATCGCACGCATGTCTTCCTGCTCGTGGTTCATTGCATTCTGAATACGGCGTGGAACCGTTGTTGGGCCAGGGATAAATAAAAAATTACGTCCAGGCATGGTGTACCCTCCAATGTTGTGAAAAAAATGTCCTTTACAAATAAAAAAGGGATCGCCGCTTTTTTATTTTATGTTCTCTAGTATCAGGAGCTTTCGCTAAGACATCTCTTCAGCGGTGAGCGAATGTATCAATTCTTGTTATTTTATTATTTTTTAACGCAATGAGCACCGGGTGCTAGATTGCGGCGATTGATAGCAAGCTAATCAGTCTAACTAATAAACAAGGATAAAATCAATGTTTTGAGGGGTTTTTTAATATTTCTGTCAAATATTCGACACTATTTTGTCATATTCAACCCAGCCTGATCCAGGTCGTCAATGATGTCTGACACTCCTTCAAGCCCAACCGAGAGACGGATCAATCCTGGCTTTATACCGACTTCTGAGGCTTGCTCATCAGTCAGTTTATGATGCGTCGTTGTCCGCGGATGAGTAATAGTACTCTTTGTATCACCTAAGTTTGCGGTAATAGAAAACAGCTTTATTGCGTCAATAAACTGCCAGGCCTGCTCTTTGCCACCATTCACTTCAAAACTAACGATGCCGCCCGAACCTGATTGCTGCTCTGCTGCAAGCTGATGCTGTGGATGAGAGTCTAGACCGGGGTAATAGACTTTCTTGACAAACTTTTGACTATTTAGCCATTCGGCTATTTGCTGTGCATTTTGGCAATGTGCCTGCATCCGAATCGACAATGTCTCTAATCCTTTCAGAAAAACCCAGGCATTAAACGGACTCATGCTGGCACCACCGGTGCGCAGAAAAGCATAGATATCTTCGCCGAGCAAAGCGTCACTACCGACAATGGCACCACCAACACAGCGCCCTTGGCCATCGAGGTATTTTGTCGCGGAGTGGATTACGATGTCTGCGCCTAGTTTTAATGGCAATTGTAAACTAGGTGTACAAAAACAATTGTCGACAATCAGGAGCTTGTCCTTGCTATGGGCAATTTCGGCCAATCGGCTGATGTCAGCAATCTCGGTCAGTGGGTTTGAGGGCGTTTCCAGAAAGAGTAGCTTCGTTTCAGGTGTAATCGCCGTTTCCCAAGTCTCATAGTTTGTAAGGTCAACAAATGTCGTCGTAATACCGTATTTAGGTAATATGTTTGCAAGTAAATTGACCGTTGTGCCAAAGATACTTCGCGATGACACAATATGATCACCTGACTTCAGCAAACCAAGCATGGTACACAAGATAGCGCTCATGCCGGATGAGGTACCGATACAACGCTCGCCCTGCTCTAAAGCGGCTAAACGTTGTTCGAATGTTCGAACTGTCGGGTTGGTAAAACGCGAGTAGATATTTCCCGGGCTATCGCCCGCAAAACGCGCTGCTGCCTCAGCGGCATCAGCAAAGACATAGCTCGAACTGGCAAATATCAATTCACTATGTTCACCTTCGTGGCTGCGGACCTGTCCGGCACGAACGGCTAGCGTATCAGCGCTTAGTTGTTTTGTTTTGTCTGTCATATTGGCATCCTCAATAGTAATAATTAGAGCTTTGCAGAGTCAGCCTGGGATAAAGTTGCTGTTGTGAATGCGGGGGAATATTCGTGATTTGTTTCGACAACTGATTCCAGACGTCGCCTAAGGCGCCTACTGTTGGTGTCTACTTTATACCGTCGCTTCGGACTCCTCGGCTCTAGCTCCTGCTTCGCCCTACCTCATGCATCCATGCAGTCGTGTCCTCGCGACATACACTCCATTCATGGAGATAACCCACATTCAGCTTCAGCTAAAGCAGGTTGTCTCTTTAGCGGTATTTTTATTGCGCCCGCAAGCTGATTTCAAATCGGCGCATCTGTAGAAAATAGTGAATTTCTTGTCCTATGTCAATTACTCAAGGTTACTTTCTATCAATGACGTTGCATAAGAAGAAGCCGTCGCAGTTGTAGTTAACCAAGAACAGACCATTAAAGTCTGGTTCAAACAGATAACTTTACCGGTGATCTGTTATTGAAAAAAATGGAGGCTACACAAAATAGACGTGTTATATATAACGATTACTATCAGGTGAAATCATGTTCATTCGTACTTAATATCGTTCTTCTTTAATATTGATTTAAGAGTAGCATTTTCGGCATCAATTTTGTTATGTTCGGCAAAGACTCTATTGATATACACAGAGATTAAAAACATGACAATGCCATAAGTGAGGAAAATCCCACCCAGGAATGAATGATATTTATCTCCTTGCGCAATTAACATAAAACATTGTGGAACAACTGCTGGAAATGAAAAACTTAAATAAACTATCTTGCTTGCTGAATAGGTAATTATCGAACCACCAATGAGCGATGCAATAAATAAAAATAATATTCCATGATGTAAAACAGAATCAAGTAATGGCAAGGTACCTTTTGGAATAAATATGTATCCGGTAAGCCCCCACATAGTTCCCGATATGACAGACATAACCAGAAACGTCATTAGCCATATATCATAATCTTCTTCATGACTGATTTGGTTAAATTTCCACGTCATAAAAAAACGTATTAATGTAAATAAAGAAAATGCAATAAACCAGGTATTGATTACCTTACTTTGTGAAATATCCTGAAACAGCCAAAAAGCCAGTAATGCCGCAATATAAGTCGCCGTGTAGCTAATATACGACTGACCATATAACCTTTGAACTGTCTTAATATCCGACATAATAAATGAGCTTAAGGCTTGATTAATTATGCTTAATTAAAATTTTTTTTCATCCCAGGCTTAACACATCTTGCATATCAAACAGGCCTTTGTCTTTTTCTACTAGCCAACTTGCTGCCCTTACTGCGCCATTAGCAAATGTCTTTCTTGATGATGCCTTATGTGTAATCTCAACGCGTTCACCTTCAGTTGCAAACATAACGGTATGATCGCCAACAATGTCTCCCGCCCGTATTGTTTCAAAGCCTATCGCATTCTTGTCTCTCTCTCCGGTAATCCCTTCACGACCATAAACAGCACATTCTTTTAGATTTCGTCCCAGGGTGTTGGCAACGACTTCTCCCATACGAATCGCCGTACCTGATGGGGCATCTTTTTTATGTCGATGATGCGCTTCAATTATTTCGATATCTGCATCATCGCCGATAACCTGAGCCGCCATTTCCAATAGTTTTAGACATAAATTGACGCCGATACTCATGTTTGGTGCAAACACGATGGCAATTTTTTCTGAAGCTAATTCAATCTGCTCATGATCTGCTTTACTGAGACCGGTTGTCCCTATGACCATCTTGCAATTAGCGGAGACGCATTTTTTAATATTGGCTGTCACTGAAGCGGCGAATGTAAAATCAATCATCACGTCAACTTGATCGGCAACACTTGAGATATCATCGGTAATTAGTACACCCGTTTTACCAATGCCCGCCACTTCACCAGCATCGATCCCAAGCATGGGCGATTCACTGTACTCAATAGCGGCGGTGACCTCGACTCCATCAGTGTCTTTGCAGACCTCCATGATAGTCTTACCCATTCTTCCAGCTGCACCACACACACCAACTCTTACCGACATAAAACTGCGCCTATATAGATTCTAAATATTTGAGATTATACATTGATTACAAAAACTGACTTAACATTCTGAAAAATATTATGTGGCCACACGCCACATATTAATGACTACGGCAACGCTACCCCAGGGGAGGCATTGTCACTTGCATCGATTCTCTTTCCATCCAAGTAGCATACCAACAGTCTAGTTTTAGATGCACTTTATGCCAATCTTCTTCGGGTAAGCGAAAATCAAGATAAGCAAGCGCACAAGCCACCGCGACTTGGCCAATCGTGAGCGGTCCAATAAGTCGTGTCATTTCTGAGTCTAAATAGCGTAATGCGCGTCGTATAACATTTAATTGTCGTTCCCGCATATCGCTATATCGCTCTGACTCTGGGCGTAAACTGTCTAAGCGTATCATCACCGCAGCATCGAGAATACCATCAGCAAGTGCTTGTAGACGCAAGGCATCCCAACGTGATTTTCCAGCAACAGGGAAAAGAACTACCTCCCTGTTTAGACTATCCAGATATTCACAAATAACAGGCGAATCAAACAATATTTCATTATCGGAAATCATCAGCGCAGGCACTTTACCTAGTGGGTTAGCATCTGCTAGTTCAGGTGGGTTTTCCCAAGGATTTGTTGAAATTAACTCAATTTGGTCATCGAGGCCCAATTCTTTAGCGGCAATTCGCACTTTTCGAACGTAGGGCGATGTTGGAGAAAAAAATAGCTTCATTGCTAATGATATTACTTTATTTTTTAAATCAGGCCTACTACGATACAGATTGTTGTATGTGCATTCAATAATTGTAGCGGGTCATAATGACCTTTTTACTTAACTCAAAGTCGAGGTAAATCACTATGTCTTCAATAGTTCAACCTGTAGCACCCGGAACATCAGATGATCCAGAAGTTAATGAATTAATCGATCAGGCTGTTAAAGGATGGTGGCACGATTCTGCAATGATGGGCGCTATTGCCCACCAACCGGACTTATTAAAAACTATCCTGCCAGTATTCGAATCTTTTTTCATAGCCGGTCGTATTCCAGCTCATCTGTTTGAGATGATGCGTCTTAAAACTGGTGAAATAAACCGCTGTGGCTATTGTATGACCGTGCGTGCCGCTGGTGTAGTAGACCAAGTGAGCCCAAAAGAAGAGGCCTTTATGGGTGAAATTGATGAATCAGCTTTTACCCGTTCTGAGTATCTTGGTATCAAGCTCGCAGAATATATGGCCGGTGATCCGAATTATATTCCTGACGAGTTTTACGACGAATTAAGAAAAGAATTTACCAAAGAAGAGATCGTAGAACTCATTTTCGCTTGCAGTGTTTTCAATTTTGGCAACAAATTCAATATCACCATGCGACTTGATACGACAGATGAAAGCGATTACGAAACAGAAATGGCTTATCCGTTTATTCCCAAGGCCGCAGCAAATGGTTGAGGTTAATAGCGCTGCAAATTTTTACGATGCAGATACAAGCGAAAGTAAAGAGACCATCCAGCAGGGTGGTCTCGTTATGCTCGACTTTTGGTCTACACACTGTGGTCCCTGTAAGTCATTAATACCGTTGCTTAATGAAATTGCCGGAAAGTACCCGAAACTTTCTATATTAAAAGTAAAGATTGAAGAAAATGACAGTTTGGCTGAAGAGTATGATGTGAGAAGCGTACCTGCTTTATTGTTATTTAAAGAGGGTGAGTATCTTGACCGGCTCATGGGCAAGTCTCCCTTTCCAATGATCGATAACTTCATTAATAAACATACGTAAAAAAGACGATTAGAACTTGTTTGATTTGTTTCAATCATTTTTTTTATGATATAAGAATATTATGGCAAGACTTAGAGAGTTTGATTACAACGAGACGTTGCTAAATGCGGGTAAGCAATTTTGGGCAAATGGTTATCAAGCGACGTCCATTAAAGATATAGCTTCAGTTACCGGTGTAAAACCCGGTAGTCTATACAAGGCATTTGGTGATAAAAAAGGATTGTTTCTAAAATGTGTTTCGCATTATATGGAACATACTTCTTATTATGCGATTCTAATTGAAAATCCCGAGGCTCCTTTTAAAGAAAGTCTCAATAAAATTTTCAAGCTGATAGTAGCTAGTTGTAATGAATCTGTCCGGAATAGTGGTTGTTTAGTAACGAACTCAGCTTTCGAAATGGTCTCTGTCGATAAAGAGATCTATGACGAAATGAATAAGCACCTCTGCCAAATGAAACAAGCCGTCCTCAGCCGCATCCTTTCGGCACAAGCGTCAGGAGAAATAGATAAAAAGAAGGATGCCGAATCTTTGGCCGCCTACTTGATAACACTAATACAGGGTTTGTTAGTCTCATCGAGAGTTACTAAAGATAAAACCGAAATGCAAAAAGCAATTCAGATAGGTCTGGATCTATTGGATTGATATCTCCACTGAAAGAGTCATAACCCTAGAACTGGGCCTTGGATATTTTATTCAAGGCTCAGTGCTTTTGAGAAGCGGACGACTGCATAGATGCAACGAGCTCACCACAAGGCGAATATTAACTGGTCATAGAGTCAAAAAATTTCTTCACGCCATCCAGCCATGAACTGGCTTGAGGGCTGTGTTTATTCCCACCACTATTCATTGTCGTTTCAAATTCTTTTAATAATTCTTTTTGTTTGCTAGTTAATTTAACCGGCGTTTCAATAATGATGCGGCAGAGTAAGTCACCGGTTGATGAACTTCTAACCGAACGAACGCCCTTTGATTTCAGACGAAACATTTTTCCGCTTTGAGATTCAGCAGGAATTTTCAATTTTACTTTTCCATTCAGGGTAGGCACTTCAAGTTCACCACCCAACGCCGCAGTAGTAAAACTGATAGGCACATCACAATAGAGATCCGTCACATCACGTTCAAAGATAGGATGCGCCTTAACAGAGATATGTACATATAAATCACCTGCAGGACCATTATTTTCACCAGCCTCGCCTTCACCAGAAAGACGAATCCGGTCACCATTATCAACACCTTCCGGTACCTTCACTGAAATGGTCTTACTATCCCTGACTCGGCCCTCGCCTCGACAAGGACCACATGGATCACTAATTATCTTCCCTTGGCCGCGACACTGCGGACAGGCTTGTTGAACAGAAAAAAAGCCCTGTTGCATTCTGACCTGCCCATGTCCGGCACAGGTTGGGCAGCTTACCGGGGAACTGCCTTTCTTGGCGCCAGAACCTTTACAGCTCTCACAGACTATCATTTTCGGGACACGAATTTTTACTGTTGTTCCAGCAACGGCATCTTCCAAAGACAGTTCAAGGTTATAGCGTAAATCTGCACCGCGATAGACACGATTACCACCACGTCCACCGCCACCACCACCACCAAAAATATCACCAAAGACACTATCAAAAATGTCACCAAACCCGGCACCACCTGCACCGCCACCTGCAGCACTGGTATCTACACCGGCATGGCCAAATTGGTCATAAGCAGCACGTTTTTGCGGATCAGATAAAATAACATGTGCTTCTTTTGCTTCTTTAAACTTTTCCTCGGCTTTCTCATCACCTTCATTACGATCAGGGTGGTGTTTCATTGCCAAACGACGATAGGCTTTTTTTAATTCAGCCTCATCAGCATTTTTTGAAACACCCAGTACTTCGTAATAATCTCGTTTATCTGCCATGCCTATACTCTTTTTAAATTTCTATTTTATGTGCATTTTGCATAATGCTAATACGCAAATAGCCCGGAGAAGAATATTCATCTCCGGGCTGATTTATTGTAATTATGCTGCTATTGAAAAGCTTTTATACGATTATTTTTTCTCGTCTTCAACTTCTTCAAACTCAGCATCGACAACATTATCATCTGCTGAATCATTACTATCCGCAGCTTCAGGGTTAGCTCCTGCATCACCGCCTTCTGCTGCTTGCTGTTCAGCATAAGCACGTTCGGCAAGTTTCCCTGCAACTTCCGTCAACTTGGTTGTCTTTTCTGTAATCGCTTCCTTGTCATCACCTTTTAAAGACTCTTCAAGATCCGCTATTGCAGCTTCAATGTCAGTCTTTTCTTGTTCTTCAACCTTGTCACCAAGATCTTCCATTGATTTCTGTGTTGCATGAATCATGTTTTCCGCCATGTTACGCGTTTCAATCAACTCTTTGGCCATACGATCTTCTTCAGCATGCGCTTCAGCATCTTTAACCATGTTATCGATCTCTTCATCAGAAAGACCACTTGATGCCTTAATAACAATCGACTGTTCTTTTCCTGTCGCTTTGTCCTTAGCAGTTACGTTCAAGATACCATTCGCATCTATATCGAAATTAACTTCAATTTGAGGCACGCCTCTCTGTGCTGGTGGAATATCACTTAGATCGAAACGACCCAATGATTTATTACCTGCAGCCATCTCACGTTCACCTTGTAATACATGCACGGTAACAGCTGTTTGATTATTTTCAGCGGTGGAAAAAACCTGATTGGCTTTAGTCGGTATCGTCGTATTCTTATCAATCAACTTGGTCATGATACCGCCCATTGTCTCAATACCTAAAGACAACGGCGTAACGTCTAACAAGAGTACGTCTTTAACATCGCCACCCAGGACACCTGCTTGAATAGCTGCACCAACGGCAACGGCTTCATCCGGGTTTACATCCTTACGTGGTTCTTTCTCAAAAAATGCTTGAACCTTCTCTTGTACCATTGGCATACGGGTTTGACCACCAACCAAAATAACATCGGTAATATCAGATTTTGATAAACCGGCATCATCGAGTGCAATTTTACAAGGAGAAATGGTTCGTTCAACAAGCTCTCCTACTAATGACTCCAGTTTAGCTCGCGTCATCTTCAAATTAAGATGCTTAGGACCACTAGAATCTGCCGTGATGTAAGGCAAATTAATATCCGTTTGTTGACTGGATGATAATTCTATTTTGGCTTTCTCTGCTGCTTCTTTAAGACGTTGCAGTGCCAAAGGATCATTATGTAGATCCACACCCTGCTCTTTTTTGAATTCATCACAAAGGAAGTCAATGATACGGAAATCGAAATCTTCACCACCAAGGAAAGTATCACCATTGGTTGAAAGCACTTCAAACTGATGTTCTCCATCTATTTCGGCAATTTCAATAATGGACACGTCAAAAGTACCGCCACCTAAATCGTACACTGCAATCTTGGCATCGCCACGCTTTTTATCCATACCGTAGGCCAATGCCGCAGCGGTAGGCTCATTGATGATACGCTTGACTTCAAGCCCCGCGATTCGACCGGCATCTTTGGTTGCTTGACGCTGTGAATCATTAAAGTACGCAGGTACCGTAATAACGGCTTCAGTAACCTCTTCGCCAAGATAATCTTCTGCCGTTTTCTTCATCTTCATCAAGACGCGTGCAGAAACTTCAGGCGGCGCCATCTTTTTACCGTTGATTTCAACCCAGGCATCGCCGTTGTCCGCCTTAACAATCTTGTAAGGGACGAGTTTGATATCCTTTTGAACGGTGTCTTCTTCAAAACGACGACCGATGAGTCGCTTAACCGCATAAAGCGTATTATCAGGGTTAGTTACTGACTGGCGTTTAGCTGATTGGCCAACGAGCACTTCATCATCATCAGCATAGGCAACAATCGATGGTGTTGTCCTGCCTCCCTCGCTATTTTCGATGACCTTTGCTTCGCCACCCTCGAGAACTGCCACACATGAGTTGGTGGTACCGAGATCAATTCCAATTATCTTTGCCATTCGTCTTCTCCAAAAATTCTTAACTTACTGATTTATTGTGTTTAATTAATATAATGTTGTTTGATTAAATGTGGACGGTTGCCTTCTATTTCAAGCCTTTAATGTTAAAAACTTATGAAATAGCGCTATTATTTAGCAACAACGACCATCGCTGGTCTTACCAGGCGTCCATTCAACTCATAGCCTTTTTGCATGACCGTCACGACATGACCTGATTCAGCCCCTTCAATTTCCTGCATTGAGACTGCTTCATGTTGTTCCGGGTTGAATTTTTCACCCTGTGGATCTATCGCTTTGACGTTGAATTTGTCCATGGCGGTATTGAACATCTTTACGGTTAGATCCATTCCTTCGCGTAAATCGTCAATATTTTCTGCGCTTTCAGCAGCAGATATGCCTAATTCCAGGCTATCCATGATCGGTAAAAGTTCGTTTACAAACTTTTCCAAGGCATATTTATGTGCATTCTCGACATCTCGCCCGGTACGCTTACGCAAATTATCCATCTCAGCTTGCGCTCTGAGCGCAAGGTCTTTATTCGTCTGCGAGAGCTCTTTTTCTTTTTCGAGCTGTTTTTTCAAAAACTCGATATCGGTATCTGCCTGCTCCGCTGGTTCAAGCTCACCCTCTATATCTACGACGTCATTTAATTCTTCTAATGTTTCAACTTCTTGCTCTGCATCATTATTTATTTCATTTTGAGCGTTTTCATTTTCTTGAGCTGTCATTTCTAACCTCTTTTTAGACAATAGAATCCGTGCATCCATGCGGACACATTTTGACTATGTGGGGATTAATTTTTTGAGTTCAAGGCAATACCAAGCATTTTTGCCGTAATATCAACAATGGGAATCACACGCTCATAATGCATACGTGTGGGTCCGATTACGCCTAAAACACCCAGTATTTCGCCATCGACTTCATAGGGGGACGTGACGACACTACAGTTATCCAATACGTCATAACCTGATTCCTCACCAATAAATATCTGCATGCCATCTGCATTTATTGCCTGCTCGAGTAAATGCAAAATGTCTCGCTTTTGATTAAATGTTTCAAATAATTTCTTTAATTTTTCTACGTCGGAGAGTTCAGCGAGATCCATTAGATTGGTTTGCCCGGAAAACAATAAATCATCACTCTCATTATTGGTATCGTCACTAGTAAAAGCAGTTTGTGCCATCTCAATGGCCGACTGCATAGACTGACTGACCTCTTCTTTCATCTTTTCCAGTTCGTCTAGAATTGATGCTCGAACCACTTTCAAGTCTTTGCCAGCAAAGATCTCATTCAGGTAATTAGAGACCTGCTGTAATTCTGAGGATGAATAGTGCTTAGCTGTTTTAATGATTCTATTTTGTACTTCTCGATCATTTACAACCAGGATTACCAACACCCTGTTTGATGATAAGGAAACGAACTCAATATGCTGTAATTTAGATTGACTCGTGCGCGGCAGCATAACAACGCCTGCCAATTGAGTTATGTCCGATAACATCGATGATGTACGTTGCATCAATGAGGAATAATCATTTTCAGGCGCCATTTCTCGAGCAATTTTCTCAACTTCTGCTGATTTAAGATCATTCACCCTCAATAGGTTATCAACAAACAATCTATAGCCTTTGGCCGTAGGCACTCGCCCGGCAGAGGTATGCGGTGAATGCAGTAGACCAAAATCCTCAAGATCGGCCATAACATTGCGTATCGAGGCAGGGCTCAAGTTTAAATCTGAATCTTTAGAGAGTGTGCGCGAACCAACCGGGGCACCATCATCAATGAAGTGCTCGACTAAAGCCTTGAAGAGATAAAGGCTACGTTCCGATAATTGCGAAGAATCTGTTGTTGAAACCATACTTAAACAAGGAATACAGAGAGAATAAGATTAAATTTAGCACTCTACTGTATTGAGTGCAAAACATCTTCAACACACCTTATAATGAAAGCCAACAAGTAATAACTTCGGAGAGTTATTGGTCACTCCCGCAGAGCATGCTATGTTTGACGAAAAACCAACAGGATAGCGTCGTAATCCTGGATTCCTCAATTGATCGGCCATGAATTATGATTATGTATTTTAAAATTGCGCCTTACTGTGAGTTAAGCATTCAAGCAATGCGCGGATTCGCCTACTCATCTGATTGCGGCTTTCTAGTCGGTGTAACTGAGTCAATCAAACACTCACTTAACATGCCGTTCTCTATGAATTATTTACGGTATAAACGAGCCCAAGTAAGGATTCCAGGATTAAACTATGTTTAAGCGAATCGGACTTATCACTAACTCTGGCGTCAAAGCCATTCAAACTACGTTGGCTGAGTTGCTTGAATATCTGGAGTCTCGTGAACGAACAATCATTCTGGATAAGTGTTGTGCAGAATTACTAGATGATCACAATCTTGATGTCTTTGATTCGAGTGAGCTGGGAGCGCATTGTGATCTCGTCATCGCCATTGGTGGTGATGGCACGATGTTGATGGCGTCACACATACTTTGTGATTTCAACGTGCCATTACTAGGCATCAATCTCGGTCATGTTGGTTTTCTGGCAGATATCCCGGCAGATAATATCGCCAGCAATATGGATGAAATACTGAATGGCCATTATGTCGAAGATGTGCGCTTCCTGTTGAGAGGCCAGGTCTTTCGCGGTGAAGAATGTATGTTTGAGGGTAATGCTATCAACGACATTATTATCCAAAAGTGGAATATTGCTAGATTGGTAGAGTTAGAAACCTATATCAATGGGACATTTGTTCATACACATCGATCTGACGGGATGATTGTCTCATCACCGACGGGCTCTACTGCCTATGCGCTCGCAGGCGGCGGGCCGATTGTCCACCCATCACTTGATGCCTTGTTATTAGTGCCTATTTGTCCACACTCATTGACTAACCGCCCAATTGTTATTGACGGTAATAGCCATATCGAGGTCGTGATTGGTAATAGAGAAATTGATCAAGCGCATCTAACCCTGGATGGTGAGATAAAGATGGAGCTTATCCCCAGCGACCGTGTGCGGGTAGAAAAGAAAAACAAAAACGTAAGATTAATTCACCCGCCTAATCACGATCAATTCCATATACTGCGCGAAAAATTAAACTGGAGTAAATAAGCGTGTTACGGCAACTCGTTATTAATGATCTGGCTGTTATCGATAGCCTCAACATTGATTTTAAACCAGGCATGACAGTTTTAACGGGCGAAACAGGCGCAGGTAAATCTATCTTACTTGACGCATTAGGTCTGGTGCTGGGCGATCGCGCTGACACTAATGTCATCCGCGGTGGTACGGATAAGACTGATATCACAGCAATCTTCTCTACCAACAAAAATCCCTATATTAATGACCGTCTAGATGAAATGGAGATAGCCTCTGATGATGAGTTATTTATCAGACGAACGATTAGCAGGGATGGCCGCTCACGGGCATATCTAAATAATACCCCTGTCCCGGTACAAACCTTACGTGAAATTGGCGAATATCTGGTCGATATTCATGGCCAACATGCACACCAATCATTATCTCGCGCAAAGACACAACGTGAAATACTCGATCAAGCCGGAACTTATGGCGCTTTATTGAGTGATGTTGCTGATATTTTTTACCAATGGAAGCAGGTAAACGAGCAACTCCAAAATTTCGAAACCAGCGGAGATGATTTTGAAGCACGATTATCTTTTCTCAAATATCAAATAGATGAACTTACTCAACTTGATATTGGCGAATCAGAATATCTATCACTTGCAGAAGAATTCAAACGCCAATCCCATTCGCAAGACTTGATAGCAACATGCCAGCAAGTCCTGGCCGAACTCTCTGAATCAGATCCCGCAATGCTGAGTCAGCTTAGCCAACATCAACGTGCTATTACGGATCTATGTAAAATAGATCACTCACTTGAAAGCATCAATAACCTGCTTGATAGTGCTGCAATCCAGATTGATGAGGCTTGCTCAGAATTAAAAGACTATATCGATCGTTTTGATGCGGATATTAGCCAGCTAAACAAGATAGAAAGTCGGCTGGACAAGATTCAAGAGTTGGCTCGAAAACACAAAGTAAAACCGGAAGCACTACCTGATCAATTGGCTCTACTATCATCACAATTAGATCAATTGGAAGGTGGTCAGGAACAACACGAACTCCTGCAAAAAAAGAAAACTGGATTACTCAATAAATACAAAAAGCTTTCTGTAAAACTCAGCGAAAAAAGAAAAGCATCGGCAAATAAAATTGCACTTGCGGTAACGGATAAAATGCATGATCTGGGTATGGGGGGGAAGTTTGATATTATTATAGAAGTTATGGAAGACTTAACACCTCATCAATTCGGCATGGATAAAATTTCTTTCGTCGTCTCGACTAATCCAGGCCAACCACTTAGACCCATCGCTAAAGTCGCATCTGGTGGAGAATTATCCCGGCTTAGCCTTGCCATTCAAATCATTGCGTCAAAAGATAATGGTGTGCCCACCATGGTGTTTGATGAAGTCGATGCCGGTATCAGTGGTGGTATCGCCGAGATAGTTGGCAAATTACTGAACAGTCTGGCTGAACATCGTCAAATATTTTGCGTTACCCACCTCGCACAAGTTGCTTCCTGTGGTCACCAGCATCTCCGTGTCATAAAGGACAGTAATAAAGGACAAACCTATACTCAGGTTATCGAACTAGCTGAACAGGAACGCATTGATGAAGTTGCACGGATGTTGGCGGGAATGGAAATCACCAATGAAAGTCGAGCTAATGCCGCGCAAATGCTCGAGTCAGTTTTATAACAGTAGTTCCGGGTTTAAGACGAGAATCTTGTCAGCTTTCATATTGAAGCTGAAAAAATTTAACCTAAGCTATTCTTTGGGTTTTACATACAGTACAAGGCTATGCTCAATCAGCTCATAACCATGCTCTTGAGCAATTTCTTTTTGCAATCGCTCAATCTCTTCATTTTTAAATTCGATGACCTTCCCGGTATTTAAACAAACCATATGGTCATGATGCGCACCATGATCCAGTTCAAACACTGAATGGCCCGAATCAAAGTTATGACGAATCACCAAACCTGCCGTCTCGAATTGAGTCAACACTCTATACACTGTTGCCAATCCGACCTCTTCACCATGGCCTAATAAAGTTTTATAGACATCTTCAGCACTCATATGTCGTTCATTTGAGTCTTCAAGAATCTGTATAATTCGGATTCTCGGTAAGGTTGCCTTAAGACCGGCTTTTTTTAAATCTGTCGCTTCCAACTAAAACCTTCCTGTAACAAAAAGAGTGGCTGTTCAACACAGTGAATACTGAAATTGGCGACAAAGTATACTTTAAATCATAATAAATGTCGTTGAGGAATTCCACTGCAACAGTTATCCTGAATGATACTCTTCCTTATTAACCGGTAAAATACTTTAAGCCTTTGCATGAACAAATTAGCTATATTCTTTATATCCCTTGTATTTCTTAGCGCGTGCAGCAAAAACTTCGATGGCAGTTACAAAGTGCCATTGCTCTATAAGCTCGATGTTCAGCAAGGTAACGTTATCGAGCAAGAGATGCTCGATAGACTCAAGCCCGGCATGGAGAAAAATCAGGTGAAGTTCATCATGGGAACCCCTGTGATAGTAGACCCATTTCATAATAACCGCTGGGAGTATATATTCAGCTTCCAGAAAAGTGGCGGCGTCAGAGAACAGCGCCACATCACGTTACACTTTGATGAAGACAAACAAAAGCTTACACATATTACCGGGGATATTGTAACGGCTGACGGCAGCCGAGATGTAAACGAGATTATCGAGGCAGATGCTGTCGTCGTACCTAAATCGAACAATGAAGAAAAAGGTTTTTTTGGTCGCCTAGTTAATGCAATCAACCCATTTGATGATGATGATGAAACCAAGTCATCGAGTGACGATAAAATCAATCCATTAGATGATAAAACCGAGCCCTTAGGCGGCGATTAAAATTACTTATTTTTTGCTCGCCGTCGTCGAGCTTCCTTTGGATCAGCCACTAACGGTCGATAAATCTCAACACGGTCACCTTCGCAAAGCACAGTATCTAATGCTTGAATCTTGCTAAACACACCAACCTTATTAACTGTTAAATCAATTTCGGGAAAACGTTGTAATACACCAGATCGGTTAATGGCCTGACTGATATTGCTGCCTTGAGGTATTTTCAGCGTTACACTATTTTGACTCCCGGGTTTAATGTAAATGAGCTCTACGGTGACCCCCTCTTTTTCAGTCATACACATCTTGCGCTCGTTCAATAAAGGCATCGACCAGGGAATCAGTGATCTTTGTAAAAGCTGCACCGAGAGCATGTTTTAATAATTTACTTTTAAATTCAAACTCCATTTCCAACATCACCTGACAACCACCCATATCATTTTCCAGAAACCGCCAGTGTCCATGCAATTCTTTAAACGGCCCTTTAACAAGCCGCATAATCACTGAAGTATCAGCCTCAATGGTATTGGCTGTAGTGAATGTTTGTTTTATTTTACCTATCGCGACAGAAACTGAAGCCACCGTATAATTGTCCTGAGACTCAAGTATATTGCTGCCTGTGCACCAGGGAAGAAATTCAGGATAGGACTCAACATCACAAACCAGAGAAAACATTTGATGTGCGCTATAAGTAACCAGAGCCTGCTTTTTTATTTTAGTCACAAACTGAACCGGCTAATCAACAAACCCTAATAGTTTAAATATACCAATGGCATTTAGGAATATAATGATCACACCACATGGCGCGACATAGCGAACGGAAAATCGCCAAGCCTGATAGCCACGACTATCACCCAAACCCAATTCTTCTACGGTTGATGATCTTGACATCAACCAGGCAGCAAATATGGCCACCAATAAACCACCGATGGGTAGCAAAATGTTTGAAGTTAGAATATCAAAGATATCAAAGAGTCCATTTTCTTTTAATGCTCCGGCAAAATGAAATGAGAATGCCCAGTGATTAAATGACAAGACCGTTACTAGACCAAGCGCCCAGGCAATGACCCCGGCGATTGTTGTCGCTTTAACTCGAGTCATATTCCTGTTTTCAACCAACCAAGTCACGGCGGGTTCCAATAGTGAAATTGCAGAAGTCCAGGCGGCAAATAACAGCAGTACAAAAAACAATGTGCCGAAGAAAGTACCAAAAGGCATTTGTCCAAAGGCAATGGGTAGGGAAATAAAGATTAAACCCGGACCACCAGCGGGTTCAAGCCCATAGGTGAACACAATAGGAAATATCGCAATACCGGCTAGAATAGCAACAGAGGTATCCGCAATGGCAATCGTAAAACAATTAAATGTGATGGATGATTTTTGCGACAAGTACGAACCATAGATCATGATCGCTCCCATGCCGATACTTAGGCTAAAAAAGGCTTGTCCTAAAGCGGGCAAAAGAATATCGGCAAAAAAATTCTTGTCTGCCAACCGTTCAAAATCAGGTATGAACAGATAGCTGATCCCTTCCATGAATTTCTCAGTACTCATCGCGTAGCCAACCATAACTAATAGCAGGATAAAAAGCGCTGGCATTAAAAATTTAACGGCTTTTTCCAAACCGCTCTTTACGCCACGCGACACAATCACAACACTCATTAGTATAAATATGGTGTGCCAAGCCAATAATTTTTCCGGATCAGAGATTAATTCGGTAAACATCTGTTTGGATAAACCAGCATCTGCATCGACAAAAACACCCGCACCGGTTCTGAAAATATAAGCCAATGTCCAACCGGCAATGACGCTGTAATAAGACAGGATGATAAATCCCGCCACAACACCCATCCAGCCTAATAATTGCCAGTACTTACTAAGTCCTTCTTCTGCCGCCAAGGTACCCATAGTATTAATCGGGCTTTGGCGTCCACGGCGACCCAATAATATTTCAGCCATCATGATGGGAATCCCCACCACCACAACACAGACCAGATACACCAAAACAAAGGCACCACCGCCATTTTCGCCAGCTAAATAAGGGAATCGCCAGATATTACCGAGGCCAACAGCTGAGCCAGTTGCAGCAAGGATAAAGGCCCAGCGGGATGACCACTGACCATGAATGGAAGAACGTTTAGCGGTCATGTTTTTAGATTCTTTTTTGTTTCATTTTCCGTGAATTTGTCAGTTCCTACAAGCATGCAATTTTATCCCGAAAGGTCTCAAGATTCTGACAGGTTTGCCGCTACTAATTAAGGCGTTATTGGTAACTAATATCGGCATTGTAGCAGCCAATAAAATAACAAATACTAGCTTACCGATACAGTTAGCTCGCTTTCAATCGAACATTGGTGCCATAGCTAAACAACTTGCCGTCGCGGTTTAAAAAAATAAGCCTCGTTAAATTCAGTCATACTTATCTATAAGCAACTCCTGCTATAATCTTCCGGATAACAAATCCGGGCAGTTAAAAATGAGTAAAGACAAGCAATCTGGCGGTGGCAAAACAATTGCCCTGAACAAAAGAGCGCGCCATGATTATTCCATTGATGAACGATTTGAAGCAGGTATCGCCCTCGAAGGATGGGAGGTCAAGAGCCTGCGCGCGGGTAAAGTTCAGATCGTCGAAAGCTATATCCTCTTGAAAGACAACGAAGCCTTCCTGTTTGGCGCATTAATCACGCCACTACCTACGGCCTCGACACATATCTCACCCGAACCGCAACGCAGTCGTAAACTACTGTTACATCGTACCGAATTGAATAGATTGATTGGTGCAGTCGAACGTAAAGGCTTTGCCTTAGTACCCACTGCACTCTATTGGAAAAACGGCAAAGTAAAACTAGAACTCGGCGTCGCGCGTGGCAAAAAGGCACATGACAAACGTGAGGCTGAGAAAGATCGCGATTGGCAACGACAGAAAGCACAAATAATGAGACATAAATAGATTAACCCCTCTTTATTGTCCTCTACTATGATTCTACTCCCTGAAACTTTCATGACAGCCACACAGTCATACACTTGAACATTCAATGTTTAATTATAGTCAGTTAGTCTATAATTCAATCTTCTTTAGGAAATAAAACTCGGGGGCGTAC
>DBBX01000027.1:0-144948 GCA_002292815.1 Thiotrichaceae bacterium UBA973
AAAGGTTTTGACGACGTACAGTATGTTTTTCATGTTATTCGTATAACCGAACTCAAATTGAAGATGATGTACCAACTCATGCAATACTACTGCCTTACCAGTCATGGTAGTGATATAAATACTTTGATTAATATAGATCGTTTTACTTTCATTGTTGTATAAACCCGCGATGTCCTTACAGGAAATTTGGTGCATTGTGTAATTATCCCCAAGGGATGTATGACATAGAGTATGCGCATCAGCAAACTGAATTTGTGGATGAACAACATTTGTATCTGGAAAGATATATTGTTTGTCTAACCAAGCCAGTAAATTTGTAATTAGCTCGGTTTCATTTTGAGGTTGTAGTGAAACAAGTTGCATTGAATCATCAGAAAAAACGGGGGCAAGCAGACAGGTATAGAGTGCAAAAATAATGATGCATTTTATTTTCAATTTAACCTCCTGTCTGATTTATGACTATCAAAGTTAAACCTATTTTTCAGACTTACAATACTAATCGGGAAGTGCTAACCCTATGTCATGGACATATCGAGCTTTGGGAATCTGCGAGGTTAATTAATATCAATAAGTTAAACTTCGCTAACCTGTTCACGCCTCAAAAGATTTTTCACCGCCTCATGTGGAGAGCATAGGGACTGCAATACATTGTTGACCTGTTCAGTAATCGGCATTTCAATCTCATACTTTTTTGCCAATTCGGCTACTTCTTTAGCTGTTTTCAGGCCTTCAATAGCCTGACCAATCTTATCGCTGGCCTCCTGAATCGATAAACCTTCGGCTAATAATAATCCCAGACTACGATTACGTGATTGATTGTCGGTACAGGTTAAAACCAGATCACCCAAACCCGCGAGCCCCATGAATGTTTCTTGTTTCGCACCCATGGCCAAACCCAGACGCATGATCTCGGCCAGTCCACGAGTGACTAATGCTGCTCGCGTATTCGCACCAAACCCTAAACCATCGGCAATACCTGCGGCAATTGCCATTACATTTTTTACCGCGCCGCCGACCTGTGCGCCGATAACATCACTATGGGTATAGATACGAAACACATCGCTGTGAAATAAACCCGCAAAGGCTTGTGCAACGGCAAGATCTTGTGCCGCAATGGTCACGGCAGTCGGTAAACCGGCAGCAACCTCTTTCGCGAAGGACGGACCGGAGAGTATGGCAATAGCACTTTGAGGTAATTCTTCTTCAACGACTTGATGATTGAATTTCTGCGTGCCTGGCTCAAAGCCCTTACAGGCAATACAGACATGAACATCAGAAAATGATTTCAACAATTGCAAACTGCCACGTAAACCATGGCAAGGAACCGTATTAACAAACATCTTGGTTCCCGGAGGAACTTGATCAATAGATTCAACCGGGATTAGATTTTCCGGGAATGGGATACCCGGAATATAACGTGTATTCGTTTTTTCAGACTTTAAATTCTTTATTAAATCTGAATTGATATCCCATAGATAGACCGTGTTTTGTTGCCGCGCTAACGCCAGCGCCAATGCAGTTCCCCAGGAACCTGCTCCGAGAACTAACACTGACTGCTTGGTCATTATGAATTAATGCGTTATGTCTGCATTAGCTTGTGCGGCTGCTTCTAGCTGTGCCTTGGCTTCGGCTTGTTCTTGTTCAAACAAGGCATCAAAGTTTACCGGTGCCAGCAATAACTGTGGAAAACCACCACGCGTCACGACATCTGAAACTGTTTCACGTACAAAAGGAAATAGAATATTGGCACAGACAATCGCCAACATACGATCAATAACATCTGCAGGCAGGTTCCTGATCATGAATATACCCGCTTGATTGACTTCAATCAGATAGGCCACTTTATCACCGACCTTAACTGTAAGAGTAACCGTCAACACCACATCAAAATGATCATCACCGATGGGGGTGGCCTTATTGGTCATATTCATTTCAACTTCAGGTCGCCACTCCATCTTAAATATTTCCGGTGTGGTCGGTGTTTCAAATGAAATATCTTTTACATAGACCTTTTGCACTAAAAACTGTGCATCCTCTGGACCGTTGCCTTGTTGTACTTGTTGTTCGTCTTGTTCTGCCATGATTTTTTCCTGTTCTTTTTTAAAATTTGTTAGAATTCTTTAACTTTATTTAAGCCCTTTAGTCAAAGGTAGGTTTGCACTCTGCCATGAAACTATGCCGCCTTTAAGACTGTAAATTTTTTCATACCCTTCGTGCATTAATTTACGTGCCTCTTTTGTAGAAACAGCGCCAGAAGCACAACAAAAGACAATACCTTTATCCTTGTGTTTTTTCAGTTTGTCTAACTGCCCTGATAACTGATCGGCACTGATGTTGATTGCATCAATAATATGCCCATTCTCAAAATCCTTTTGAGGTCGTAGGTCGACCACTTTGGCATCTTCACGATTGATGAGTTGTGTCACTTCAACAGGTAATAGTAATTTTACGCCACTCAACATATCACCAAATAAATTCCAGATTAATAACATTAATATGGAAACTAATAGTGAAAATAAAAACAGGTGGTTGCCCACAAATTCGGGGAGTTGTTCCATTCAGTAATCTCTTGCGCTGGCAGTATTAAATTAGGGCTGAATAATACGTTATATCGCCCGCTGAAAAAACAGTTATAGGCAATTCAATCTGTATTATTGATTAATGTTAAGTCTTGTCAGGTTTCATGCTAATATCCGCGCACTGAAAACGGAGATTTTAGGGTTATTGCCCGATTACATATATCTGCCACATTTATTATCGATATTTCATCTTGAAATTGCAAAAATTGCCGTCACCTCAAAATCCGTTCACTTTTTAGTAATCACCAATAGAACCTTCAATGCAAGTAAGTCATAAACCAACAATTCTGATAGTTTTGGATGGCTGGGGCCATACCGATAATACCGTCTACAATGCCATCTATTCCGCCAATAAACCCACCTGGGAACGGATCTGGGAGAATTACCCACACACGCTGATAAGCGCATCAGGCATAGATGTTGGACTACCTGCTGCACAGATGGGTAATTCTGAAGTGGGCCACATGAATATTGGTTCAGGCCGAATAGTAGACCAGGAATTCACGCGCATTACCCGAGCATTGGAGGATGGCAGTTTTTATAATAATGAAAACCTGAATGCCGCATTCAAAAATGCCGCAGAAAATAATAAAGCGGTTCATTTACTCGGATTACTCTCCAGTGGTGGTGTGCACAGCCATGAAGAGCATGTCTATGCATTAATGGAATTGGCCAACCGATGCGGCGTAAAAACAATTTACCTTCATGCTTTTCTCGATGGTAGAGATACACCACCAAAAAGTGCAGAAGAATCGATTCATAACGCACAGCTGAAAATTAAGGAATTGGGTGTCGGACGATTCGCATCCATAATTGGCCGTCATTATGCAATGGACCGTAACAAACGCTGGGATCGCACTAAGCTGGCTTACGACCTTATCACTCAAGGCAAAGCAGAATATCGCTCGGTCGACCCATTCATCGCCGTTGATATGGCCTATGCTCGAGGTGAATCGGACGAATTTATTAGACCAACGGCCATTACAAAATCAGGTGAGCCACCGATCACTGTCGATGATGGTGATGTTATCGTCTTTGCCAATTATCGTGCGGACCGTGCCCGGCAATTGGCACGGGCGTTCACCAAACCGGAGTTCAAAGCATTCGAACGAGAGCGGGTTCCGAAACTCTCCGCCTTTATCAGCCTGACCTCGTATAAAGCCAATTATGAATTCCCAGTCGCTTTCCCGCCAGTCAGCATGTCCAATGTCTTTGGTGAGTACATTGCTAATCTTGGCTTGAAACAACTTCGCATCGCTGAGACAGAGAAGTACGCTCACGTCACTTTTTTCTTCAATGGCGGTGAAGAACGTGTTTTCGAAGGTGAAGACCGTATTTTGGTACCTTCACCACACGTCGAGACCTACGACAAGCAACCAGAGATGAGCGCGGATGAAATCACTAAACGTCTAATCGAGTCGATTGACAGTCGGCAATATGATGCCATCATCTGTAACTACGCAAATGCCGACATGGTTGGGCATACCGGTGACTTCAAAGCGACCATCTCAGCAATAGAAACAATTGATCAATGTCTTGGCAAGGTTATTGAGGCTACGCAAAAAGTCGGTGGTGAGATCATTATCACTGCCGATCATGGTAATGCGGAACAATTAAAGGCCTATACCACTGAGAAGGTTAAATCTCAGGCGCATACGGCACATACCAATAACTTTGTACCTCTTATTTATATTGGCAGACAGGCGGAATTTCTCCCAGGCACCGGGTCCTTGTCTGATATTGCCCCGACTATGCTCAAGATCATGGGAATCCCACAACCCGAAGAGATGACCGGCAAGTCACTATTACGATTAGAGGAAAAGGACACACCCGCAGTTATCGGCAAGTGAATTACACATGAATCATTTTGCTGACAAAGTAACCCCTTTCATCTGTTCAATATTTCTTCTTAGCTGTTTCAGCTATAACCTGGCGCTAGCTGCTGATGAAGCCAATGCTGCAAAGGCCACAGAATTAGAAGACATTCGAACACGTATTAAAGATGTAGAGACCCGCATTAAATCCGCGCAGGATGAAACGGATAAATTACAACAAGAATTGCGCGAGAATGAAGTGAGTACTGCGAAGACATTAACGCGACTGCATAATATTGAAGCAAATATCTCAAAAAAGAATGCTGAGCTCGAAGCGCTGTTGCTCAAGCAAGCTGATCATGATGCAGCGCTCAAGAAAGAAAAAGAGAAGCTAACCCATCAAATTCGATCAGCCTATCAGGTTGGTCGTTATGACTATATAAAACTGATCCTCAATCAGGAAGACCCTGCCTTAGTCGGTCGAGCACTGGCTTACTATGATTATCACAACCGAGCACGCTCTGAGCGCATCAAGCAGGTAAAACAAACCTTAGTCAACCTCGAGAAGGTTCAAACCACTATCAAAGATGAATCGGTAGAGCTTGAAGAATTGAAATCCAGTTATGAATCCAAATTGAGTGATTTCCACCAATTTCGTGCAACTCGTCGTAATATCAGCACACGTTTGCAAAAATATATTGCTGAACAGGGAGTCGAACTGCAGACACTACAAGAAAACGAGCGTGAACTCGGAGTGTTGTTCCAGGGATTAAAAAAAGAAAAAGCAGTAACCATAGAAATGTTTGAGGACATGCCCCCCTTCAATAGCCTTAAAGGCAGGTTGACCTGGCCAGTAAGAGGCAAACTACTAAAGAGATATGGTGCTAAAAAGAAAGGTGGCGATCTCAAATGGCAAGGGGTCCTTATTGATGCAGAAGCAGGGACCAACGTGGTGTCTATCAGTACCGGTAAAATAGTCTTTGCCGACTGGTTTCGTAACCTTGGTTTATTAATCATTATCGACCATGGTGATGGCTTTATGAGTCTGTATGGCCACAATCAAAACCTCTTGAAGAATACCGGCGATTGGGTGCTTGCTGGTGAAACGATTGCAACCGTCGGAGACAGTGGCGGCCAAAGAGATACAGCACTTTATTTTGAGATCAGAAAAGGGGCAGAACCGCTAAACCCATCACTTTGGTGTAAACGATAGTCATTATCGGCTTGTCTTATACAGCTGAGCGCGGTTATGCTTAACCATAAGCAGCGTAATGAACTTGTTAAGTATTAATCAATCAAGATAGTTCACGCATGTCAGTCTACATGGAGCAAAGAATGTCACTATTGAAAAATTTCACCATCACCCTATTGTTGTCATTGACAACAGCTGCAATTGCAAACACTGAACAAGATAATGAGGCAGACACCCTGCCATTAGATGAGCTGCGCATTTTCACTGAAGTCTTTGCTAAAGTTAAGAATGACTATGTAGAAATTATTGATGATAGAGAATTAATAGAGAATGCAATACGCGGGATGCTGGAAGGACTGGACCCGCATTCAGCTTATCTTGACAAAGAACATTACGAAGATCTTCAAGAAGGGACGTCAGGTGAATTCGGCGGACTCGGTATTGAAGTCGGTATGGAAGATGGTTTTATCAAAGTCATATCGCCCATAGACGACACCCCGGCACAACGTGCAGGAGTTAAAGCGGGTGATTTAATCATTAAACTGGATGAAAAGTCTGTTAAAGGCATGGCTTTGAATGATGCTGTTAAATTAATGCGTGGTAAACCAGGCAGCGATATCCTTATTACTGTTGTAAGAGAGGGTGGAGACAAACCCATGGAGATTACGATAACGCGCGATGTCATTACCGTTAAGAGTGTCCGTGGTAAAATTCTGGAACCAGGGTATGGCTATATACGTGTATCAAACTTTCAAACGCATACTGCAGAAGATCTGCGCAAGTCACTCGAAAAACTAAAAATAGAAAATGACAATGGCTTGAGTGGTTTAATACTAGACCTGAGAAACAATCCTGGCGGCATTCTAAACGCAGCTGTAGGCGTCTCTGATCTGTTTCTCGATAGCGGCTTGATTGTCTATACCGAGGGTCGCATTAAAGACTCAAAACTCAGATTTACTGCAAAACCGACAGACATGCTAAAAGATGCCCCCATCATCGTTCTGGTTAATGGTGGCTCAGCATCAGCATCTGAAATCGTTGCTGGCGCCTTACAAGACCATGATCGCGCAATCATCATGGGCGAACGTACCTTTGGGAAAGGTTCAGTACAAACTATCTTGCCAATGAATGACAAAGCGGCATTAAAATTAACCACAGCACGTTATTTCACTCCATCAGGTCGTTCTATTCAGGCATCAGGTATTGAGCCTGACATCATCATAGAAAATATTCGTATTGACAGCACAGCGACAAATTCTTCAGCTCGAATCAAAGAATCTGATTTAACCGGTCATCTTGATAATGGTATGAAAGAAGACGAGAAAGATAACACAAAGAAATCAAAAGAGACTAAGGCAAAGAAAAAAGAGAAAAATAACGAGCCTTCTCTCGCTGAAACAGACTATCAACTTTATGAAGCATTAAACGTACTAAAAGGCTTGGCGATACATTTGAAAAAAACAGGATGATGTTATGCGCATGGACATGCTTCATTTAAACAAAAACCTGACTTTATTATAACTTATAAGCAGCAGTTTTATTACGCATCCTGTCTTTGCAGAACAAGCTGCAATCTCCATCATCATCGATGATATTCGATATCGATATGAACATGACTTGATGTTATTGGCACGTCTCGGACCTATTGCATATGCAATTTTACCGCAGTTACCTACACACAAAACAGAGGCTGTGAAGAACTCGAAGCCGTATCCATTGTTGACCTGTTATGGACACGCAGAGATAGCTGTCGTTAGCGGCCTCAAGGAAACCTGCTGCGCTGCTGATGTACATAGAGAGTCTATTTGATGATTTTTCATTAAGTCTAGCTTTTGTCATCTGCAACCTTCTTTCCAAACTTAATGATGTGGCGTCGAGTCAATAGATACCCAGTAAAAAACACTACGGGGAATACGATACAAAAGGCCATCAGCAATATAAATATACGATCAAAGATCAATTCACGATGATTGATAAGCCGACTGTCCAAATCCGCCATCCTCTTAGCCAATATGTTGTCGGCCTGAGTAAGTTGCTTCGCTACTAGACCAGACAGGTTTTTAGCGACTTCACTATCATAGTTAAATTTATTTAGACTTTCGGTAATCAAGAGAAGTTGCTTTGATGTTGTCAAGGCATCCTCAAATATTAATTTAACCTGCTTCAAATCTATTTCCTCGTGCTCTTCGTCATCTTGCGAAAGGAGCATCGGTGATAACTGATCGGAAATAAATTTCAGATTCTCTGAGGTTTTGGCAATGTTATGAGTGATAGCTTCTACCGGTTTTGAATTCTTGTCGAATAAGATCTGAATATCTTCAGGCAATTGATCGATCTATAAACTAATACGTTCTGCAGATTCGGTTAATCGTTGTGTTTGTTCCAGCGTCTGTGTTATTTCTTCGGTAGACAGTGATTTATATAAAAAAAGTTCGGCCTGCCATTCAAGCAGAATAGGCATACGGTTAGCCATAAACATGGCGCGCTCAATCGCAAATCGACTCTCTTCGATTTCGTAATTGACCTCAGAAATCGAGGAAAATAAACCACCTTTACTCAGTATTTTATCAATCTTCGCTTTGCCCTCAGAATTAGCAAAATTCTGAAACCGGACAAAGGCGACATAGTTACGTTCTGGGTTATCTTTTTTCCAATTTTCCGCAAGTGAGACAACCGTATTAATGTCTGCATAAGTAAAGACACGCGTGGCTAATTTATGTAACTGGACTTCTAACTTATCTAACTCTAATAAAATACGCTTAGCCTGATCCTTTGTTGCCAAGGTTTCATCGCTAACGTTTTTCCATACGAGGCGCTGAAGTCTTAGCATGACTATCATGTCAAGTAACTGATGAATCGCATCGGACTCGATGGCAATACTGATTGCCGAGTTGACATAAAAGAGCTTCACGGTGTGATACATCGTTCGTGCTTTCGGGTCGATGCCTTCAGCAATGATCTTGTCAGTTACTTCAGCAATAGCTTCTTGGTAGTTATCGCTAAACGCTAACAGTTTTTTGTTTAGTTCGAATGTCGTTAGTTTATCCTCATCAGCGATTACTGAAAAAGACAGTAAGAAGGACATTATTATTAGTGCTTGTTTCAGGTTCATCATAATATTTTGCCATTCCCCTTCACCTGTTGCCAGTTGAATATTGAATATATTAATCAAATTCGTTTACCAATTGTAAGTTCGATATTAATTTCTGCTTTTCATGATTTGGTATGATTGCCAAAGAAAAGCCCGTAAAATGTCATTTGGTTTATGTATTTAACTCGGAGACTGTTTAGTGAAATTAAATCATCTAAAAATCATGACTTTTGTATCCGGCTTACTGTTGCCTTTATCAGTTTTTGCTGATGATCATACCGTTTTTCCAGAACTGATTATAAAGTCGCATCTGGCACCCAAAAGTGATATCGGTAGTTTATCTAATTACTGCTTCTACCCAATGGATGATATAGAAAGTCAGCATATAATCACAATACATCCCGATCTGGAAAAGTGGCTAAAAACAGATATCGCCAGCACTATGCAAGAAAAAAATTACACTGAAGTTCCAAACTATCAATGCGAACTTCAAATTGGCTATGCTATACATATTAGGGAGCAAGCCATGCTACATGCACCCAGGATTAACCACAGTAAAGTATTGGCCGAAAGAATAGAACTGATTCCAGAACGAACATTAATAATACATGCGCATGATTTACATAGGAACAAAACACTTTGGATAGGTTCTGCAGAAGAGGTCATCTTCGATGATGATCGAGCGCTACAAAGTCCAGAAAAAATACAGTCTAGATTTAAAAAATCCGTATATAAAATGTTTAAACGATTTCCAAATCGAGAGAGATAAACTTCAATTTATTCCTTTCGCTTTCGTAAAACGGGTATAAATTACTTATTTCGAAGATAAATGATGTGACAAAATTCATGATTGCTTATCTGTCGAAATAGACGAAGACCCCTTAAGATTCATTTAAAAATATCTTGGCCTAGTACACGATATATTTCGTCAACTGATGATTTTCCATTATCAATTGCCTCTTTACCAAGCACTGAGAATGTTCGCATTCCAGAGGCTATCGCAATTTCCTTAAGCTTCTCTTTAGGTTCATTTCGTCTGACTGCGTCAGCGAAATTAGAATCAGTGGACACTAATTCAAGCAGTGGAAGCCGGCCTTGGTAGCCTGTGAAGTTACAGTGTTCACAACCAATAGGATGTATAAGCCTAGATGATGGATGGATACTTTTATACTTTATTTCCAGCTCACTGGAATCAACCGCTTCATCTGATGCACAATGTTGGCAAAGACCTCTTGCCAGCCTTTGTGCAGAGAGACCTGCTAATGCATCTGCAAGAATTGATGCACTAATACCTAAATCTAATAATCTGGGCACTGTAGTAACCGCATCTCTTGTATGTAATGTACTTAAAACAAAGTGCCCGGTTAATGCTGCTTTCAATGCAATCTCAGCCGTTTCTTCATCTCGTATTTCTCCAACCAATACCACATCTGGGTCCTGACGGAGCAATGCTCTTAAGCTACTTGCAAAGGTAAGACCCTGCGCTTGGTTAACATTAACCTGGGCAATACCGTCTATTTGATATTCAACTGGGTCTTCAATTGTCACTAAACAACGTTCAAACGAATTTAATTCTTTAAGAGCAGCATATAACGTCGACGTTTTTCCCGAGCCCGTTGGACCCGTTACAAGAAACACCCCTGATTGATAAGAGATTATATCTTTTAATTTTATTAATTCTTGCTCAGCAATACCTAAATTATCAAGTGACTTGGCAGATGAGTCTGTAATTAATCTAATGACCGCCTTTTCTCCACCACTGACAGGAAGCACAGATAATCTCATTTCTATACGACCGTCTCCAGACTTAAGACTCGAACTACCATCTTGGGCAATAAGTTTGGTACCAATATCAAGTCTGAAAACAGCTTTTATACGCTGCATAATTTGTGCGTATACCACTCCGGGTAGCGTAGAAATACGTTGTAATAAGCCATCCACCCGGTATCGAACTATCCCCCCCTCTACAAAGGGCTCAATATGTATATCACTTGCGTTGAGTTCAGCAGCTTCCACAATCATTTTATTTACTATTTGAACAATAACCGAATCTGAAACTTGAGTATTGGTACTCTCTAAATTATTCATTCCTCCATATTCAGAGTCAGGATGAATGTTGGCAGATTTAGAAACTGTATCTCGTGAAAGTTTTCCATAGCCGATAGTTATCCATTCTTCAATATCGTTGGGTGTCGCAATTGATATTTTTATATTATGACCTGACGTAAATCCAAGCGCAGAAATCATATCGCGATTTACCGGAGTGGCTGTCGCGATGGTCAATGTTTTTCCAGAACATGTTAGTGGGCAGACCAAATATCGTCGTGCGATGCGCTCGGGGACTAATGAAATAGCAACGGTATCGATATCATCATTTGATGCGACTGGGTAACCCAGATTACTAGCAATTTTTTCACAAAGTTCTTTTTCTGTAACGTTAATCAAGGCGGCAACTTTTTTCCATGCCGTTTTGGCATCGCTGGATAATAACGTCTTCAAGTTTTCTTGGTTTGCCGAGTAAACTTCTTCTCCGATAAGCTTAATTAACCAAGCATGCGGTGAATCTAAATTCTGTTTAATAGCCATAGAATTTCATGCTAAAGCACACTGATAGTACTAGAACCATCTCGCAAAACTAATCGACCTTCACTTGAAGTCATCTGCAGCTCAAAATGATCATTATTAGTCTTCGCGTATTCAATACCCAACGAACGACCCAAATCACTGGGAAGGTCCTTTGGTAGTTTTCCATTTTCCAGACGATACTGTTCTATTTCTTCTGCCACAATTAACATCGCAACCCTAGACCCAGATTCCATATCTCTGTTTTTTCCGACAGGATGAGGGGTGACATAGCTTGGTGCTCTAAGCACAATAAGGACAAGAAGTATGGCAATAGACACAAAAAGAACCCATGGCGGTGTAGTATGATTCTTTGAAACAACCGACTTTGTTTTTGATGTGGGTTTCTCAATTTGTTTCATCGCCTGCTCGATATCTTCCCCCCAACTACTGGATGAGCTGACTTTATTTTCAGGTTTATTATTCATAATAATCTCAAATTTATAATTTTACTGAATGTTAATAAGCACAATGATGTATCTAGATAATTGAAATTAATATTATTCTAAACTCAGAATAATGACGTCTTTGATCATCCAATTATGTTTTTGCTTCGTTATATGATCAAATGCATGTAATAATTTTCTTGCGTGATCAGTTCTAGCCAGTGCATATAACACAGGCACCGGCTTATCTTTTACATTAATAACATCGTTTCTGGGAACATTCCTTTTACGCAAATTAGACCAAAACAAGATACCTTCTCCAAAATATAATTGGTCATGCTGACTAAATGCGGGAGGTGCTTTTCCCATGCCTGGACTCTTATATTCAGATACATCAGAATTAAGAGTAAGACCTTCTATTTCTATAGACTCTTTATATAACAGTCTAATTTCATGTACATTTACTAATAATTGTGCAGCCTTAGCTTCATAATAATAACGTTGCATACCAGGTGCAGAAACTGCTGCTAAAATTCCAATTATCGAGACCGCAATCATCAGTTCAATAAGAGTGAAACCATTACTTTTTCTAATATGAGAATGCCTAAACCGCATTAAAAATATCTCCTAGTATATCAATAGTTGCTTTAATTTTATTGCTGCCTGATGACGTTATAGTTGTTATCTTAAAAGATATTGACTAAGCCATCCACTAGCAGCTGAGCTCGATTTATCAAATGATTTGATATAGGCATCAAAATGTCCACCATCCAACACGACGAGTTGTTTTGGTTCACGCGCTGTTTCATAAGCAGCAAAAGCCAAATCAGAAACAGTAAGCACATCATCGCGTGCCACTAACATTAAAAGAGGCGTTGGGCTGATTGATGGTATATAAATTCCCGGTTCATATTCAATGAACATTTCCACGGAGCGAAGTGTGACTTCATTTTTCCAGGAAGGGGCGCGTTTATCATGCGTTTCTGTAAACCATTGCCATGAATCCGCAGTGGGTAGTGCCGCAGGTGCCTGAGGTTGTTCATCCGGTGAAGAAACTACCGGAATCATCGCCGGCTCATCTCCCGCATAACGTGCGGCACGATCAGCATCAAACATGCCGCGAAGACCATCCCAAATATCTGCGCGAATCAGCCGACGTGCATTCTCAATCCCCGAGATAATAGGAACCTGAGAGACAACACATTTAACACGCTTATCAATTGCGCCGACAACCAGAACGTGCCCGCCACTATAGCTTGAACCAAAAATACCGATGCGATTTTCATCGATCTCGGCTAACGATCCCACATAAGTGATGGCATCACGGTAGTCACGCACCTGTTGCCACGGGTCAATTTCCTGCCTTGGCTCACCATCGCTTGCACCAAAATTACGATTATCAAAAACAAGTGCGGCCATGCCCGCAGCAGCAAAGACTTCACCATACTTATCAAGATACATTTCTTTAACTGCAGAATAACCATGAGCCATGACAATGGCCGGGGCAGCACCCTTAGCATCATCGGGTTGATACAACCAACCACGCAGAGTGATGTTATCTCCTGTTGTAAACTCTACATCTTTCCGCTGCATAAACTTTTCTCATTAAGAAATTTTGATGGTTTACTTCTGCTGCCATGATAAGAACATCATCATGACGGAATAGCGTAACAATAAGGAAACAATCGCTACCAATGCATACATGCCCTGTGTTCTATTATATTGATAACTTAATAGACTAAGCATTGTATATCTTGTTAACGAGCTGTTTATTTACAGCTTGCCGGCAAGTAACTCTTGTCAACAAAACTACCACCACTATGGCCAATTTCGCTTGGATGAATACAACGCCACTTTAGTCCGCTGGACTCGGCTACAGCTAAAAAATAAAAAGCGGTAGAATAATGTCCTAATTTACTGAGGTTAAGTTGAACGCCGATATAACCTTGATTACCTGTATGGCTTATATTACGTAAGTGCCAGCTTATATATTCTACTATTTCACCATTAACATTCGGATGGTCAATACCCGCTTCTGCATTACCTGACGGCAGACGACCATTTGTATCGTAATATTCTGTTATCTTTAACTTATAATGTTCAGCAAATATCATTCCATCTGAGATTTTTGCTTTCACTATATAACGTTCATATTCGGGTAAAACAAGTGTACTAAGAATTCCAATGATAGCGACGGTTATCATTAGTTCAATTAGCGTAAAGCCTTTTTTATTTAATATCGTTTTATTTTTTCTTGTTTTAATCCAAAATAAACCATTCATTTAAACCCCCTCAGCATAATATATTCAAAATTAATAATTACTTCTGTTGCCACGACAAATATAGCAACATCATTCCGGAAAAACCTAATAACCAGGAGACAATGGGTACCGATGCAAGGACACCATGTGTTGTATTATCAAGCGCATAAATAATCGAGGCAGATAATAAGAACCCTGAGCCGACAACGGCCATTACCGTGCTGCGATTATAGACCTTCATTTCCTGGCGCAGGTGATGTATTTCTTCTGATTTGTTTTCCATTTCTATCTTGCCATCATGGATTTGATCTAATACATCAAGCGCTCGATTAGGTAAGTCAGGTAGACGATCAATAAGCTTCGGGATATTGAGCTTCGCTCCTTTCAATAATCCTTTTGCGCCGATGCGTTCACCCATCCAACGTTCTAGTTGCGGTCGCGCAGTTTTCCATAGATCGAGTTCTGGATAAAGTTGTCTACCTATGCCTTCAATATTAATGATCGTTTTTTGCAACATGATCAATTGCGGCATGATCTCAACATTAAATCGTCGTGCAATTTGAATGAGCCGCTGTAATAACTCACCAAATGATATTTCATGCATTGGTCGAACGAGCAGTGGCTCACAAACAGTACGTATAGCTGATTCAAGTTCGTCTAAACGTGTCCCTTTTGGCACCCAGCCTGATTCTATATGTAATGCAGCGACACGATGATAATTGCGATTTAAAAATGCAATAAAGTTATCTGCCAGGTAGCGTTGATCAAACTCGGTTAATGAACACATGATGCCGAAGTCAATAACCTTAACCTGCGCTGGAATACCGCCTGCTGCAGGCGTCACAAAGATATTGCCCGGATGCATGTCAGCATGAAAAAAGTTATCACGAAAGACTTGCGTGAAAAATATCTCAACACCATATTCAGCGAGCCATTTCAAATCAACTCCCGCGGCTTCTAGTTCATCCGTATTACGTACTGAGAGTCCGGTTACTCGCTCCATAGCCAATACATTGCGCCGTGTTAATTCCCAATTTATCTCTGGAACATAGTATCGATCTTCTTTATCAAAATTACGACGTAGCTGAGAAGCATTAGCCGCCTCTCTTTGTAAATCAAGTTCGTTCAGCAGCGTCTTTTCAAATTCAGCCACCACGCCAGTGAACCGTAAGGATTTACCTTTGCGATAATATCTTTCTCCTTTCTCTGCAAGGAGATGCAGTAAACTCAGATCTTTACGGATAAGGGTTTCAATATCAGGGCGAATAACCTTGATAATAAAATCACGACCATCTTTCAGCGTTGCGCGATGAACCTGTGCGACTGAGGCTGAGGCCAACGGCGTCTCATCAAATTCCAGAAACACCTCGTTGAGATCACATTCGTAGGCATCTTCAATAATCTTGCGTGCAACCTTTCCAGAAAATGGTGCAACAGCATCTTGTAACTTGGCAAACTCGTTCGCAATGTCTTCTGGTATCAGATCACGCCGTGTCGATAATATTTGTCCTAACTTGACATAGATAGGTCCTAATTCTTCCAACATTAAACGCATTCGTCGCGCACGTGGCTCTTTTTTTCTACCAAACCAGTTCCAGGGAAAGATATAAAACAGGAAACGTACTGGTCGAAATAAATGCGTGGCAAAAATAAACTCATCCAGACCGTATTTTATCAATACTCTTTGAATAGCTAATAAACGAGGTATCTGTTCCATAGACTAACTACCCTGCTCTTGTTTGTTTAATTTTACTTCAAGTTTATTAATTCGTTGAGAGAGTCGATCTACATCTTCTCTAAGGATGTCGACTTCGTTACAAAACTCTTCGACTAATAAATCATCCGGCAGCATATCAGTCTCAAAACGCAGATATTCACTCATATCCAGTGCTAATGTTTTACCGGCATCAGTAGCGACTCGACTAGTATTACGAAAAAATTTTCCGAGCTGATAGGCAACACTGTCACCAACCCATTTAGAAAGAGGTTCTTCAAGATCAATCTCAATATTTTGCATAATCGACTGAAACCGTTGGGCAAGACCGATATCACCAATCACTTGCATATCAGTTGGTAAACTAGCATTGCCTTGCTTCGACGAGGCTAACATCATGATGAAATTTGTTGGCGTGCCTTTAATTAATACATCCGCCTTGTCTTCATAAGCCGAGTTAATTTTAAGGCCTTCAATAGCGGGGAATAAAAACACCGTCAGACCGGTATTGCTAAACTCAAATGCAATGACCTTACCTTCAAGTTTTGCTAATGCATGAAGCGTTTCCTCATCGAGACTCAACGCCTTATTAACCAGCTTTGTTACCTGTCTTATCCAGGCGGGTGCTTTGTCATCAATGACAGCACTCATAACTTATAACCGCGATGGATAGCTACGACACCACCAGTGAGATTATGATATTGAATTTTTTCAAAGCCGACCTTCATCATCATCGACGCCAGGGTGTCTTGGTCAGGATGCATACGGATTGACTCGACCAGGTATTGATAGCTCGCTTCATCATTAGCAACGACTTTACCAAACTGCGGTATCAACTTGAATGAATATTCATCATAGAGTTTATCCAACACCGGTATAACGACCTTTGAAAACTCAAGAATCACTAATTGTGATCCATATTTTAGCTTACTGTACATGGAACGTAACGCTGCTTCTTTATCAGTCACATTACGTAATCCAAAGGCAATCGTTATACAATCAAAACTGTTATCCTCAAAGGGCAATGACTCTGCATTAGCCTGAACATAATCAATACCTTTGATAACACCTTTGTCTATAAACCGGTCGCGTCCCTGTTGTAACATATCGGCATTGATGTCACATAATGTCACCCTTCCATCATCACCCAACTGCTTATGGATTAAACTTGCTATATCACCAGTACCACCAGCGAGGTCCAGCACATGAAAGTTTTTTCTAATAGCGCACAAATGTACTGCTTTACGCTTCCACAAGCGGTGCACACCAAATGACATAACGTCATTCATCAAATCATATTCAGAGGCTACTGATGTGAAGACATCGGCAACTCGACCAGCCTTCTCCTTAGTAGCGACTTTTTCAAAACCAAAGTCTGTTGTTGTTTTCTCAGTCATTCAGTTGGCGTGTATGTCCGGCCTGTTTTAAGGCCTCCAAATAATCTGTCCAGTAATTATCTTTTGCTTCACCCAGTTCATAAAGATATTCCCAAGTATAAAGCCCTGTCTTATGGCCATCATCGAAAACCAGCTTAACAGCATAATTGCCGACAGGTTCTATCTCGTTAATATTGACGTTTTCTTTGCCTACTTGTAAGACTTCTTGTCCTGGTCCATGCCCTTTGACATCGGCAGAAGGAGAGTAAACGCGCAAATATTCACAAGACAGTTCAAATTTAGCCCCATCATCGTATTCGATCTCGAGCACGCGGGATTTCTGATGTAAGTTTATTGAAGACGGGCTTCGTTTGGCTGCTGACATAATTTATTTAATTGTTATTAATTTTAAATGTTACTTTCCAAGCTAAAGAATGTAACGACTCAGGTCCTCATCCTCGACCAATTCATTTAGATGATCATTAACATACTTTGCACCAATTGAAATTGATTCACCATTTTTTTCTGATGCTTCATATGACAATGTCTCAAGCAAGCGTTCCATTACTGTATGCAAACGACGAGCGCCAATATTCTCAGTAGAATCATTTACCTGAAAGGCAATTTCAGCAATACGTTGAATACCATCATCAGTAAAGTCTATAGTGACACCTTCCGTCGCCATTAATAGCGTATATTGTTCTGTTAATGATGCATCGGGTTCTGTAAGGATGCGTATAAAGTCATCTGCGACTAGGGCACTCAATTCGACCCGAATGGGCAAGCGTCCCTGTAATTCCGGAATGAGATCAGAAGGCTTAGCCAGGTGAAATGCACCTGAGGCTATAAATAAAATATGATCTGTTTTAACCATCCCATATTTTGTCGTTACTGTACTACCCTCTACTAATGGTAATAAATCACGTTGCACACCTTCACGAGAAACATCAGGTCCACTTGCTTCTGAACGACGTGTAACCTTATCGAGCTCATCCAGGAAAACAATACCATGTTGCTCAACACTCTCAATTGATCGAGCCTTGATATCATCTTCATTTAATAAATTTGCTGCTTCTTCTTCTGCCAGTAACTTGATGGCATCCTTTACAAGCAGTTTGCGTGATTGCTTCTTGCCTGAGCCCATGTTCTGAAACATGCCCTGCAACTGATTGGTCATTTCTTCCATACCCGGCGGCGCCATAATTTCTACACCAACACTGGGTGCCTTTAACTCAACATCAATTTCCTTCTCATCGAATTTCCCTTCGATAATCATTTGTCTGAATTTTTCACGTGTCGAATTTGTACTTGATTCATGATCATCTTCACCCATCATTCGAGCTGGCGGTAATAATATATCAAGCACTCTTTCCATCGCCGCTTCATCTGCCTGGTCATGTACCTTTTCCATTTCAATTTCGCGTGTTTGTTTAATCGCAATATCAGCAAGGTCACGGACAATCGATTCGACATCACGACCGACATAACCTACCTCGGTAAACTTCGTCGCTTCTATTTTAATAAAGGGCGCCTGCGCTAGTTTAGCAAGACGTCGAGCAATCTCGGTCTTACCAACACCAGTGGGTCCAATCATTAGTATATTTTTGGGGGTAATCTCATTTCGTATTGACTCATCAACTTGCGCACGACGCCAACGATTACGTAAGGCAATAGCAACAGCACGTTTAGCTGAGTCTTGACCAATAATATGTTTGTTAAGTTCGGCAACAATCGCCTGTGGTGTTAAGTCTGACATTTTAATCCGTTTGTTTAATATTATTTTTGAATAACTATTTATAGTTCTTCTATAGTTAAGTTGGAATTCGTGTAGATGCAAATATTGGCAGCGATACCTAAACCTTTCTCGACGATTTCACGCGCACTCATCTCGGTATTTTCAAATAAGGCCTGTGCTGCAGATTTTGCATAATTACCACCTGAACCGATTGCCATAATATGGTCTTCTGGCTCTATTACATCTCCATTACCGGAGATAATCAGCGAACTCGTTTTATCGGCAACACAGAGCAATGCTTCAAGTCGACGTAACATACGATCAGTACGCCAGTCTTTTGCCAGTTCAACAGCAGATCGCATTAGATTTCCCTGATGTTTTTGTAATTTGGCCTCAAATCGTTCAAATAGGGTAAACGCATCCGCTGTGCCACCGGCAAATCCAGCAATTATTTTTTCGTTATATAAGCGTCGCACCTTACGTGCATTGCCTTTCATGACAGTATCACCCAATGATACCTGACCATCGCCACCGATAACGACATGCTCGTCACGACGTACAGATAAGATGGTTGTGCCTCGATATTGTTCCACGTTTTCTCTCCTAATAAGGGAAGCGGAATTGTACATGAGCGGCAGGCTAATGCCCACGCTAATACCTACTGTAGAGTAACGCTATCAGTCCGATTTCTTACGATGTGCGCGAGGATGGCTCTTGTCATAAACCTGTGCCAAATGCTGAAAATTAAGGTGCGTGTAAACTTGTGTAGTACTTATATCCGCGTGGCCAAGCAACTCCTGAACAGCACGTAGATCGCCACTGGATTCCAACATATGGCTGGCAAATGAATGTCGCAACATATGCGGGTGCACATGGCTGGGTAAACCTTGTTTAATAGCCCATTGTTTTAAACGTTCTTGAACTGATCTTGGGCTGATCCGTTTGCCTCGCTGGCTAATAAATAATGCAGCTTCGTTTTCATTAACCATGGCTTGTCTTATTTTTAGCCAATTATTAATCGCCTGAATAGCATGCTTCCCAACGGGAACACTACGCATTTTTTTACCCTTACCAGTCACGGTCAATACGCGATCACTAAAATCAATATCACCCATATTGATACCTATCAATTCAGCAAGACGTAATCCGGAAGAATAAATCAACTCCAGCATGGCACGATCACGAATCGCCAAACCATCTTGCCCATCAATTTCGACTAGTTGAACGGTCTGATCTGCATCTAATACATTGGGGAGTTTACGCGGTGTCTTAGGCGCAACAATACCTTCTGCAGGATTATTTTTGACCTTAGCTTCGTCTAGTAAGTAACGATAAAAAGACCGAATTGCAGATAGGTTACGTTGTAGCGAACGACCACCAATACCCTGTCGATGCCGATAGGCAACAAAGCCTCTAACTTGTCTGCCATCAAGATCAGACCATTTATTTATATGCTGCTTATCACAAAACTCTTGCAGATATGCAAGATCGCGTTGATAGGCACTGCGGGTATGTTCAGAAAGATGATGTAAGGTCTTTATAAAAGACTCAAGCAATAACGTCTCGGACGATTGCATATACTAATTAGTCAATTTATTGATTTTCAACCCAGGGCTTCAAAATAAAACTTAAAACCTCACCCAGATTAGCAAGCAATTCAACACCCATACCGGCTTGAAAACGCTCAGCATCGAAACTACCGATTGAGAGTATTCCCCCCCATCCTTGACCATGTAATGGCACCATCACGGAAGACGCTATCTCATCACCATCGTCACCAAACAAAAATACTTGTTGCTGGCGTTTCATACGCCCACTTAATGGCAAACGTTTATCAATAATGCTTTTAAACAAGGATTGTTCAGCTGTTTCACAACCTGCAAATTCATCGGTTGCAAAACTATCTACGAAAGAGGGTTTTGCAAATAATCTAACGACGGCTCGATCCGCATGAAAATTCTTTTTCAGATTGTCGTATAAAGTATTAAATATATCTTTAGGATCATCTGCATCCATTAGAGTTAATGCCAGTTGATGCATGCGTCTGGCAAGTTCTTCATTCTGACGCGCAATTTCAATGAGTTCATGTAAGCGCTTACGTGTTTGTTGGTTTTGTTCACGTAATACGGAGACTTGTTTTTCAACCAATGATATCGCCGCGCCATGATCATGTGGAATTTTTAGTTCAGAAAGAATATCCGGGTATTTATTAAAAAAATCTGGATTGTCCCTTAGAAACTCAGACACCATGCTTTCTGTAAGATTGTTTGATTCCAGGCTTTCTGTTTCCTGTCCACTCATAATTCAATTTTCCCCTCAAAGACCGTTGTAGCGGAACCTGTCATATAAACTGGTTCGCCTTCTCCTTCCCAGCATAATGTCAGATGACCACCGCGTAACTCTGCGTCTATTGTCCCCTCCAAGTACCCTTGCTGACAAGCAATAACCATCGCCGCACAAGCACCACTGCCACAGGCCAGTGTTTCACCCGAACCACGCTCAAAAACACGTAATTTGAATGCTTGCTTATTTAATATTTCGATAAAACCAACATTGACACTCTCTGGAAATGCGCCACTCAGCTGCACAGCAGGGCCAATCACGTTTACCGGAGCCGAATCGACATCATCGACAACAATGACGGCATGAGGATTCCCTAATGAGACAGCACCAAAAGTCAGTTCATCGCCAGCTAAACTCAGTTCGTATTCATCTAGCTGCTCATCAGCTTTTAATGGGATCTTGTCTGGTTCAAATTCAGGCACCCCCATATCGACAGTCACACAATCATCGGCCTCAATTCGTAAAACAAGACGACCTTCGCCCGTTTCGGCAATAATCCTGTCTTTTTTCACCAATCCTTTTTCTCTGAGATAGACAGCAGCACAACGCGCGCCATTACCGCATTGCATCACCTCACCGCCATCAGCATTGAATATTCGGTAACAAACGTCTGTCTCGTTATTTTTTGGTGGCTCAAGCAACAACACCTGATCACAGCCGATACCAAATTGACGATCGGCTATATGTCTGACTTGTTCTCGCGAGAGCGATAATGGCTGTGAGAAGGTATCAAACACGACAAAATCGTTGCCAATACCGTGCATTTTTGTGAATTGATATTCCATTTTCGTAGATTACAACCTATATGGCATTACGCAAAGCATGAGAGCGTATTGATCAAATGATGTGGACAAATATTTATTGAAACTATTGCACTAGGCCCACATCATTCAACAACTCACTTGTCAGCAATATGCAGCTCTTGTGGAATATGCATCGTTGTTGTTGGAAACGCGCATTCTGCTCCATGCGACTCAATGATATCAATGACCTTCAGCATGACATCTTGTTTGACTTTATGAAACTCGATCCAATTGACCGTTTTGGTAAAGGTATAAATAAAGAAATTTAGGGAAGATGCCGCAAACTCATTAAAGTTAACAATTAAAGTCTGGTTATTATCAATATCATCATGCTCCTGCAGCATTTTTTTAACATCAGAAATAATCTCACGCATCTTACTTGCATCATCGTAACGAATACCGATCGTTTCCTTGATACGACGATTTGTCATACGTTGTGGGTTTTCAACGGCAATATTCGTAAATACTGAGTTGGGAATGTACAAAGGTCGTTTATCAAACGTGCGTATAGTTGTTAAACGCCAACCAATCTTTTCAACTGAACCTTCAATTTCTCTGTCTGGAGATCGTATCCAGTCACCCACATCGAATGGTCGATCCATATAAATGGTTAAACCGCCGAAAAAGTTGGCTAATAAATCTCTAGCGGCAAAACCAATTGCGATACCGCCAATACCACCAAATGCTAATACCCCGGAAATGCTATATCCCAATGTTTGCAATATTACCAATGTGCCGGTAATGATGACCGAGACACGTAATAATTTTGCAATTGCATCTGCGGTTGTTTGATCAAAGTCTTCGCCTTTTAGTTGTTTCTTTTCCAGAAGAATTGATTCGGAATTGGATATTAATCGCACAAGAAACCAGACAATGATAACAATAACCCCAACTTCTCTAATTGGTTCTATCGCACCAAAAATAGCCGCATCCGTCTGTGTTTTAACGATGTCTGCGGCATAGGTTAAACCCAGTACCCATATCAATAGTGTTATTGGCTTTTGGGCAGCGATAAATAAGGCCTGATCCCAGTTGGTCCAGGTCTTTTTTAACCTGTTAATCAACTTTGTAAGAATTCGTTTTTGTAACCAGTTAATAAATGCTGTCAGGAATACAACAACAAATACCTGAACGATCCAGTTCTCCTGTTTAAGAAAAGACTCCATCATTTGTACTGATTCTGAAAAACTCATTTATATATCCTGTAGAAAATATTCATTAACTATGTTCAATAAATAGCAGTGAGGCTATAACCCTGTTTCTCTAATAGAAATAATACACCTTCTGCCCCGGTCAGGTGCATAGCACCTATAGCAATAAAGGATTTTCCTTTATCCAGCATCGGCTGCATACGTTCCGCCATGGTTTTATTTCTGTCGACAATCAGTTTTGTCATCAATTTTTCATAAACCGGCTCTCTGCTCATCGAATAACGCTGTGTGTAATTATATAAACCACCCAGATCACGTTTCAAATAAAATGATTTCATAGCAATGAAATCCTCTTCAATGACATCATAATGGCAGACTGTATCCGTCAGCAATTTAACTTGTTCAGTCATTTTTAAATCAGCAAATATATCAGCTTGTTCTTTTAATGACTCCAGTCCGGAAAATGTTGCACCATTCTGTTGCGCCATAGACAACAGCACCAGATCTAGAGGATCGCCAGCATCGGGAGGGTAATTCATGAGCAAAAAGGCGGCCCAGGGTTTCATAATGGATACTGCATCAGATCCAAGATGATAAGCAGATAAAATTGATTTTGTTTTTTTGAATATAGAAGTATCAACCAACTTTGATAATTGTTGTCCATCATGAAAAAACATCATGCGTGAAAACAATAACATTTGCTCAGCGTCCGGCAAGGCTTCCATGACAAACTGTTCTGACTCATTCAATGCCTTCTCAACCACATCAGGTAATGTTGTAACATCTTTATCTGATATATGAATCGTTCCAAACAGATAACTAGGTTCTTTGTCCTGCTTGCTTATCTTCCAGAGCAAGCCTTGCCCATAAGGGATTACTTCCGCTGCAGTCTGGCTATCAAGAAGTGGTTCACAATGCGGCGAGATTAATTCTTGTGCTTGTATGCTTGTTATGCTGAACAAACAACATAGCAAAATAATTATTTTTTGTTTAAGCAAATAAGTCATCACCTAAATCCAGTTCTGGTTCTTTTTCAAGCTGTTGCACTGCCGCTGAACGTTCTTGCCATAATGTCGTTTGTTTTAATTCATCCAGATTTTTATCAAATTGACCATGCATTCTGATTAACCGTGATTGTAATTCAATACTGTTTGGTATTTCGGCTTTATCCAGAATGGAAATCGCGCCCGTTTGATTGTTACAAGCCAAGACCATATCACAACCGGCATGTAATGCCGCTTCTGCACGTTGTGGATAATCCCCCATAATCTCCGCGCCTTTCATGCTGAGATCATCGCTAAAGATTGTCCCCTGAAATTCCAACTGTTTTCGTAAGATCTGTTCTAACCATATGGGAGAAAACCCGGCGGGTTTCTCATCTACCTCAGGATAGATAACATGTGCTGGCATCAAGCCCGGTAAACCCGCACGAATCATCCTCTCAAAGGGGATGAGATCTTTCATTTGTATGTCCTGGTATTTTCGGCGATCATAGGGAATCGCAACATGCGAATCTTCAGGTACTGATCCATGACCCGGAAAATGTTTACCTACCGCCGCCATCCCCGCTGCTTTCATGCCACGCATATAGGCACGCGCAAGGGTCGACACCTGATCGGGATTAACATGAAAAGCACGATCACCTATTACCTGACTAATCTTGCCGCCCACATCTAGCACTGGTGCAAAACTAAGATCAACGCCCACCGCTAATAACTCAGCCGCCATCAACCAACCTGCTTGTTCAGCAAGCGATTCCGCTTGTCTAGCGCTATGACATTCAGCCAATAAAGCACATGCCGGTAAGCGACTAAAGCCTTCCCGAAAACGTTGTACGCGTCCACCTTCATGATCAACGGCAATTAGAAGGTGTGGTTGACGTAGTTCATGAATAACCTTTGTTAAGCTTGCTATCTGTTCAGGTGATTCAAAATTCCTTGTAAACAAGATCACGCCGCCCACATGCGGATGCATTAACATCTCACGTTCATCAACTTCAAGTTGAAGACCGCGTAGATCACACATGATAGGACCCAATGTCATTTTATTCATTATCACCGATCAGCCTCTATTTCTCGTATATCCATCTTATCTCTGAGGTAGTCACCCAAGAGGTTTATACATAATACCAGTGACAGGATAGCAAAACCGGGCGCTAACACCATATGCGGAGCCACCAACATATAACGTGTGCCATCTCGAATCATACTGCCCCATGATGCAGACGGGGGTTGTACACCTAAACCGAGAAAAGATAACCCGGCTTCAGCAATGACTACGCCGGCAAAGGCAAACGTCGCTTCTATAATCAAGGGGGCCAAAATCAATGGCAAGATATGTTTCCGGGCGATAATAAAACTTGAGGTCCCGAGTGCCGTTGCAGCATTAACATGGTCGTTATTTTTTATACTTAGTGTTTGCACACGCGCCAATCGAGCAAAACCGACCCAACTCACTATGGATAAGGCAATAACAGCATTCATTACTCCCGGACCTAGCAGGCCCGCCAATGCGATTGCCAATAAGATGCCTGGAAAGGCAATAAACAAATCAACAACCATTACCAAAGTCTTATCCCAGAACCCGCCTAACCACGCCCCCATCATACCAATAAAGGTACCTATGATTAATGATATTGAGACAACAACAATCGCAACACTTAATGAGGTACGTGCACCCATGATCAGCCTTGCGCTAATTGAACGACCCAGATCATCATGACCAAACCATTGCGCCCAGTTTGGCGTTAATAATATTTTATCTAGTGAAATCTGATCGGGATGTAATGGCAATAGCGGCCCTAATAAAGCCAATACCGACCAAGTGACTAGAATCAATAACGGAATAGAATAGATCTTGTTCACGATTCGAGCTTCAATCTCGGATCCAAAGCGGTATAGGTCACATCAGTCATCAGATTAACCAACACATAGGTAAAACTAATCAATAGCACACACGCTTGCACAACCGGGTAATCACGTTTCTGAATGGAGTCGATCATTAGTTGCCCAATTCCCGGCCAGGAAAATATAGTTTCGGTAATGACAGCACCGGCAAGCAAGGCCCCGAGTTGCATACCTAAAATAGTAATCACCGGTAGCGCAGCATTGCGTAATGCATGCAAACCCAAAACGCGAAACTCACTCAGACCACGCGCACGCGCAGCACGGATATAATCTTCTTGTATAACTTCCAGCATTGATGCACGTATCATTCGCGACAAAATGGCTGCCAATGCCGAGCCTAATGTCAAAGCGGGAAGAATTAATGAAGATAATCCTTCTTTGCCACTCACAGGAACCCAACCTAACCAAAGGGCAAAAATCAAGATTAATAAAGGGCCCATTACAAAATTAGGTATGGAGACACCGATCATTGCTGACACCATTGCCAGTCGATCCCAAATTGAGTCTTTATAAACAGCGGCTAGTATCCCTAGTGGCAATGCCATCACGATGGCAATAGATAAACTGGCAATACTCAAAATGGCGGTAGCGGGCAATCGATCAAGTAATAACTGGGTCACTGCTTGTTTAGAGTGTAAGGATTCACCCAGATCAAAATGCGCAACACTACTCAGGTATTGCCACCATTGTTGCAAAATTGGCAAATCCAGTCCCAATGCATGACGCAACGCTTCTCTATCCGCTGGACGTGCAGTTTCTCCCAACATCACCTCTATCGGGTCACCAGGCACTAGATGAATCAATAAGAAAACGAGTGTCGATATGCCGAATAGAACAAAGACAGCACTTATCAAGCGTTTAATCAGATAACTCAGAAACACACTATTTTATCATTCCAGGTTCAACAATTGACCCATAACAGGCTACAATGATGATAACAGTTCATGATGACTTGTTAGAGATTCAGGTCAATATTATGTATAAATTTGATAATAATAACGAACAAGAAACGAAATCAATCAAACCAACAACTATGTCTTTAAACGAAACGAGTCAGGATGTCCTCAGTGTTGTCGTCCGTATGTGCGGACTACTGCTGTTATTTATTGGTCTCTGGATAGCAATACAAGTTTTTAGCGAGGCCTTGGAACTGTATAAAGAGCCAGCCAATATTGAACGTATGGCAACAGCAATAGAAGCGGGTTCAAACATCGATAAGAGTCTTATCCCTATCCGCGACAGTCTACTAGGAGAAGAGGAGACCGGCACTGAATCTGAGAGCAGACCTGAAATTCAAGCGGATGGTTTTCGAATTTCCTATTTCATCGCCTGGGTTGTTGATTTACTACTTCTATTGCTCTTGGCGCGTATTGCAATCATGGCAATTAAAACTGGTGGAGAACTTGCGCTATATGATGCCCAGGTAAAACGTCTTGCCAGACAGATTGTTCAAGCCAGTAAAAAAAATAACTGACTTTCGATCTTTTTGAATATTTGAATAGTGTATTTCATCGTAATCTATAACATTTACTAGATTATTAACTTAAGTAACTTAACCTGGAGAATTTTATGGCTATATTAAAGAAAACAATTAAAAATGCTGCATTGGCTAAAGTGATCGATAGCTCACTAACAAACCTTGAGGCAGCTACTGCAAACGGCTCTAAAGCATTAGCACTTGCTACAAAAAATAATAAGCAATTATCAGCTGAGGGAAAACGGCTCAGTAAAAAACGCATCGCGCTGATTAAACGACGTAAAACTGCTGCAGCAAAGGCACAGAAAAACCCGATTGCAGCGAACAAGAAAGCCTTGAGTGCTGTTGATATAGAGCTAGCCGCTATTAGAAAAGCAGCCGCTAAAAACAAAGTTGTTAAAGCAGCCATCTTTGAAGAATTATCTGGCTTACGGGTTAGTTGTCGACGACTATCTGCGTATAACAAAGCAATATCTGCAGCCGACAGAGTTTTAAATAAACCAAAGAAAAAGACCAGAAGACGTAAAGCGGTATAGTCTTGAATTATTATATCTAACCAACGCCCAGCTACTGGGCGGTTGGTTAGATATGCATTTAATCTGCACATAACACCGTTTCATTTTTAGATCATCCGTATTTAAAATTTAACAGGTATAGATATGGGATACTGGTATCTTGCAATCGCAATTATCGCTGAGGTTATAGCTACAAGCGCATTAAAAGCCTCTGGTGAATTCACAAAACTAGTACCTAGTATTATTGTCGTTACAGGTTATGGTGTCGCATTTTATTTCCTGGCACTAGTTCTAAGAACTATTCCAGTTGGTGTCGCCTATGCCATATGGAATGGCATGGGAATAGTATTGATTACCATAGTAGGGAGTGTATTTTTCAAACAAATTCCTGATGTACCCGCGTTGATTGGCATGATACTAATAATATCAGGTGTAGTGGTTATCAACGTTTTTTCAAAAATAATTAGCAACTAATCATTAGGAATAGCCTCAAACCTAAAATAAAAATTAACATTCTTATAAGTGCTATTATTATCGAAATATTAGCAAATTATTATCTATAAAAAAATTCTATCATTATGAATATGTTCCGCTTTTCAAAATCTGTAATCATTTCTCTATCATTACTTATTATTTCAAATAACGGTTTTACTTTTGAGCAAAAAGATTTTGTGACCGATATAACGCTTGCTAAAGAAATGTTTGATAAAGGGGAACATGATGCAGCAATTAAATATTGGGAAAGCAAACAGTCTGCTTATGGCGGCCAGACAGGACATTATGAACTTGAATTAGGTACTTTTTATAGTCGCATGAAAGCCTTTGATAAGGCAGAACAGACTTATTTGGCGGGCATGCAACTAGATGGTAAATACCCTCGTTTGAATATTAGCCTATCGTATATCTATCTTTGGACTGGCAGGTTTGACCAAGCATCAGCTCTGTTAGATGAAACAATCAAGGAATATCCAGATTGGTGGTCAGGCTACTATACAAAGGCACACCACGAATTCCTGACAGAAAATTACCAGGAAGCGAAAATTCTTGCAGAACAATCATTATCTATAACTGAAACTGCTAGAGGATTTATCTTGCTAGCACGTGCTTCTTTTGAATTAAATGACACCAGATCTGTTATCAGTGCCATTGAAGAAGCCATAAACATTGAACCAAACTTCCTTGCTGATTTAAACGCGATGAAAATATACGCTGTCTCATTGGCAACCGAAGGGCTTAATGGAGAAGCTATTGCTGTTATTGAAGAAATAAAAATGAATAACGAAAAAGCAGCTGATGATGAAGAGCTGAAAAAACTATTAACTGAGTTAGAAAAAAAGAAATAAAGACACATAATCTCTACTGCTGGAAGACAGAGGTTTAGTTTAAATCTTAGCTAGATCATTGGATTTTCAATCTGTTTCAGTTGGTTGTTCTCACACAATTTTTTCCATCATGTTTAGCAACATAAACACCCTCGTCTGCAACCTTAATAAAATCTTCACTATTTTCCATGTCAGCAGAACGGGTCGCTAATCCGACACTGATACTGCCATGCCATGCACCATCGCCCGTGGGAACGCGTAGTTCGGATACTGTTTTACGGATAAGTTCCCCAAGGTGCAAGCCACCTTCTTTATCCGTATTAGGACAAACCACAAAAAATTCATCACCGCCCAAACGGCAGGCGATGTCATCACTACGTAACGCATACTGAATCGTTTTTGCTAATTCACGGAGAACGAGATCGCCCGCATCATGACCGTAGGTATCATTCACTTGTTTAAAATGATCAGCATCAATCATCATACAAGTAAGCGGAGAACCGTGCTTGATAGATTCGTCCCATAAATATGAGAGTTGTCGCAAAGCGTGACGCCGGTTGGGGAGCCCTGTCAGTACATCAGTTAATGATATTTCCTCCAGATAACGGTTCGCCTCTGAAAGCGCTTTCGTCCGGTCTGCAACTTTTACTTCAAGAGATTTGTTTAACTCAACTAACTCTCTGTTTTGCTCTGAAACCTGTTCAAATAAACCGTTGAGCGCGACTAGTAGCGGTTGAGTTGAGCTATCTGCTTCTATTTCTTCTGTCTCATACGCCTCAACTGGACTAACACCTTTATTAATGGCTTCTATTTGTCTTGCCAAATTTTGGTCTGTGCAAAGTATATGGAAAGCAAGCCACTTAGTAAGAAAACCTAGTAGTATTTTTACAGAACCTTCATTCTCAGGAGAGATATTTGAATGCATGGATTTTACTTCGTTTAGAAAATTATGATGTTTATCAATATGAAGGTCAAAGTGTCGTTGATCTATACCAACTTGACGCATCAATTCTTCTTCTTCATCAAAATGATACTGGGCGTAGTCTGCCAATTCCTTAAATACTTTCTCAATATCATCAAACACAAGTTCATTACCAGTCAGCATCTCACCAAACTGATTAATCAAATCCACCAGATGACGGTGTTGATGATCAACGTCTGTCAACCCGGTCTCAAAATTTTTATCCCAATGGAATGATTCCATCAATATTTCCCATGTCTTGATTTTTATAGTTATTCTAACAGCATAGATAAGATGTATTACAGATTAGAATACCTGACTCACTACAAAAACTACTTGTATTCTTTCTGCATAAATTCACGGCGCTCTTCGGGTGACATATTTTTTATATTCTCACGTAAGGCCTTACGCTCTGCTGCTGGCAAAGCTTGCATATATTCTTTCATTTTTCGGCGCATCTGTTGATGCTTGTTTTTTTTATTTTCTCGAAAAGCCTTGCGCTCTTCTGGTGTCATGTTGTTAAATTTTTCTCGTAAGGCATTACGTTCCGCTTCCGGTAATTTTTTAAACCATTCCTTACGTTTCTTTATGCGCTCCTGCTGTTCAGGGGTTAAATCTTTAAACCTTTGATGCCGCTCACGTATCTTTTCTTTTTTATCGTCATCCATAGCCTGCCAACGTTGCATGCGTTGCTTCGCTTTTACTTTTTGTTCATCTGACATCTTGCTCCAACGCCTGGCACCTTTTTGCATACGTTGTTGCCGTTTCGCGGGCAATTGACCCCACTTATCCTTGAAGTCTTCTAACAGTGTTTGTTCTTCCATTGATAATGAATTCCACGACACGCCTTCTTCGGCAAACACATTTGCCGAATGTAATAGACACAGTAGCAGTAATGTTAATAATCTATTGTGCATTATCCGTCTCTATTGTTGCCCCTATACATTTACCAGTATATTCATTGTCTAAATATTCCGGTTCAATCCAGTCACCCACGTCCGTTCCCCACTCCCCCCAGAACCTCCAATGAGGCCATGGGATAATTATTGTTTTTCTCGACCGCAAAACAGGATGGCATTGACCAAATCAATATCCATAAACATGTACTAGCTCTGTAAAACATCATCTTCGAGCCATTCATAGAATTCCAAATCTTCATATAGCTCAAGACTCTCAGAAGATGAAATCAGATCTAAATCATCCGGCGGAACAATGTGATTAGACAGAGGAGATTTCAACAGAATCATGACCGCAAAGACCATAACGCATGCTGTTGCCAATGCCCCTGTGAATATAGCTGACCAATTACTTTGCCTTGTTACAGCTTTATCTACGGCTTGTGTACGAATTTGTCGAATCATGGACAAGGTATTGCCACCAAGAGACTGAACACTGTCATCCAGTGTTTGCTTGATATTCCTTGTTAATTTATCTTCGTTATTTTGATTCATCACCAATGCCCATCTAATTTGTCACGTAAATTATGTACTGCACGCGAATAATGCGTTTTTACACTACCTGCTGAACATTTCATCGCTGTCGCTGTTGCTTCTACACTATACCCTTCCCAGGTTCTTAATAAAAAAGCCTGTTGTTGCCGCAATGGCAAATTATGTAATGCTTCATCGAGTTCATCTATACGCCGATCAGCCTGTAATAATTGTTCTGGTGTTCTAGCCGATTCATCTTTTGCTTGTTGAATAGGATCTTCATCTTCTTCATTTTTACTACTAAACCAACTACGAAATCGGTTTCTTACCTGATTACGTCGATACCAATCCTTGATCCGACTTTGCAAGATTGTAGTAAATAGTGGTCCCCATTCCTTAGCATCACGATCTGCATATTTTTCTACCAGCTTAAACATGGCATCCTGCAAAATATCCAGCGCCTCATCCGTATTGCCTGTCGCTATCTGAGCCATACGAAAGGCCCGCTGTTCAACACTGGCAAGAAATGCATCAAGTTCGCGCTGCGCTTCCAGTGTCTATCCCCTTTAGTATCTATGGTTAAATTAAACTGTTTCATCTGAATTAACGTAGCCAGAAAAGCTATCCGGCCACGTTATTATCGATTGATTAATATATATCAGCAACGGCTGCTTAAGTATTGCTCTCGTCTTGGCTATTATCTTGACGACGTTCACGATGCTTTTCTCGTGCTTCTTTTGCAGCATTGCGTTCCGCTTCATTCAATTCACCATCGCCATCAGCATCAAAACGTTTTGCCATTCTTTTACGATGTTTTGCTTTAGCTACCTGTTTCTCAGCATCATTTAATTGTCCGTCACCATCAGTATCAAACTTTTCGAGCATCTTCGCACGACGGGTCTCTTTCGCTGCGGTTAGTTCTGTATCACTGATCTCACCATTTCCATCGGTATCGATACGTTCCTTGCGCATCGCTTTAAACGCTTCTCTGGCGGCTTGGCGTTCCGTGTCATTTAATTCACCATCACCATCAGCATCGAATTGAGCTCTTATCTCTGCACGTTTTGCTTTTCTATCACTGTCATCGTCAGCAAAGGCAGTGAAACTCAGACTTAAACCTAATATTGCTGCAGTTAATCCAGCAATTGTCGTTTTTGATATGTTCTTCATTATTACTATCTCCATAAAGGGGTTATTTTGTCTACACCCGTCTTAACGCCTGAGTTATCATTCGGTTGACAAAACCTAATAAAAAAATAAGTGAGAAAACCATGGCGGGACACGGCGACACGACTAAAGCAATCTTATATGCATTCCTGGCCAATCTGGGTCTTGCCATTGCCAAAACGGGAGCTGCTATCTATACCGGCTCTGGCAGTATGACGGCCGAGGCAATTCATTCATTTGCTGATTGTGGTAATCAAATCCTGCTTTTTATAGGTCTGAAACAAGCTAAAAAACCAGCCGATGTAAAACACCCGCTTGGCTACGGAAAGGTCACCTACTTCTGGAGTTTTATCGTCGCCATCATGTTGTTTAGCATGGGTGGTCTCTATTCCGTTTATGAAGGCTGGCATAAATTACATGAACCGGGCGAATTGAATCAGATCTGGATTGCCTTGGTAGTGCTTGGTTTCGGTATCGTACTGGAGTCATTCAGTCTTTACGGCGCACTTAAAGTCGTTAAAGAGATAAGAAAAGATAAGTCTTTCAGGGATTGGTTTAAGAATACACGCAACGCCGAACTGGTCGTCATCCTTGGAGAAGACACAGCCGCCACGATTGGATTAGCAGTCGCATTTGTATTTGTTTCAATCGCCGCCGTGACGGGCGACCCTGTATATGATGCATTGGGTTCTATTTGTATCGGCGTTATTTTAATCTTTATTTCGATCTTTATCGGGTGGCGCATTCAGTCCTTAATCGTTGGCCGTTCCGCGGAAGCAGAATTACGAGAACTCATAGACAGCATTATCGAAAAAGATGATGCCATCGAGAAACTATTAAACACGATCACCATGCATCTTGGGCCAGATGTCATGTTGGCAGCAAAAATAAAAATGAAAGCGAGTCTTAGTATTGAAGAAGCGGTCAATCATATAAACGAACTAGAAGTGGAAATAAAAAGACAAGTACCTGTTGTTAAATGGTGTTTTATAGAACCCGATATAAATGATTAGCTTATTATTAATATATTAACCAGTTTAAGTTCCCTACTAATTATCGATTAAACGCGCTGATAAAGCTTGGGCAGAATAAAATTTATACTCCGAAAGTAAACCAAGACAATTGGCTTAATTAAAATGTTCTATAGAAAATTAACGATTATATTTACATGCTGCTTTCTTGCAGCATGCGATGGAATTGAACAATCAGCGGAAGTTGACGCTATTGAACAGACCGAAGTAACCGCGCCACAAGAAACTGTAGTACACATAAATGAATGCCCGGTATACGAAAGCCGTCATTGGCATGCATGGATCGACCGCTATTCAAGTACAGAAGGGACCAATAGATTAAACATCACCGGTCAGATAGATCTCCCGACATCAGGCTATACGGTTAATTGGAAAACCGGTATTCAAGACAGAGCCATGCCACCCAGTCAAAGATTCATTCTCGAATTAATACCCCCCGACGGTATGGCCATGCAAATGATATCGCCAACAAATGTAAGTTTTAAAACTGAGACACCTCTGCTCGAATTCAGAGAGGTGCTAATATATTGCGGTGATAAATTACTAGCCACGATGCCATATGTAACGCCAACAGAGTAATTGTGTTCAATTAAAACGATTGCTTACACAGAAAAACCTTCTGCTTGAGAGCAGTTAACAACAATAAACATTACCCTGTAGTGATTCATTCTAATGCTGAACCAGAGATTATTTATTCATCATATGATCCGCAGTCTGGGTAAATGATGTCATAAGTTGTTCTTTGAATACGGTGTCGACATCAATCTCATCCAGAGCTTTATGCATACACATTAACCACTGGTCACGGTCATCAGCACCAATCGGAAACGGTAAATGTCTGGCACGCAAGCGCGGATGTCCAAAGGCGGCTATATAGCGATCTGGCCCACCCATCCAACCACTTAGGAACATAAATAATTTTTCACGAGAACTTCTTAGATCTTTCGCATGCAAATCACGAATTAACTTTGCCTCAGGTAAAGTATCCATATTGTCATAAAATAATTTGACGAGTTTTTTTAAACCTTCATCACCGCCAATTCTTTCAAATGGCAATAGCTGCTGGAATGATTCCTGTTCACTATCATTCACAAATATTCACCTCTATACCAAGCTCTATCAAATCAAACAACTCTATAATCTCTGAATTTTTCATCCTGATACAGCCACGGGAACCAGGCTGTCCCATTGCAACATCATCAGGTGAACCATGGATGTAGATATATCGGTCATGACTATCTAAGTTCATGCCTTCAAGTTCGCCTTTATTTTTCCCCTCTTCCACACCACTTAACCAGAGTATGCGCGTCAGTATCCAGTCACGTTGAGGATGCTGATCTCGTAATGCCGGTTCATAGGTTTCACCCGTTGCTATTCTGCCCACAAACACAGCGTTTGCTTCATGATCCTCACCTATTTTTTCAGTGATGATATGTTTTCCACGTGGCGTACATTCACTGTCCATTTCTTCTCCAGCGCCATTTTTTGCAGTAGAGATAGCGAATTTCTTGACCAGATTATTCTCATCAAACAATGATAGTGTTTGATCTGATATTGATATATGAATATGCATTTTTATTTTAATTATGTACTTTCGTCGTGTTTACTAATGAATCAAAGTTACCATCCGTACTCAATAGATAACCTTGCACATCTTTTCGTATCGCCAAGATATTATCCTCATACCATAATGGAACATAGGGTAAGGCATCAAATAAAACTTTTTGTAACTCTCGATAGTAGCCTGCCTGTTTTTCTATTGAGGGTTCTAATTCAGCGATTTCAATGATGGAATCGACTCTTGCATCATCAAACCGACCTCGATTTGCACCGTTCGGTGGTATTGACTCACTATGGAAGGCATACCTGAATATATCCGGCATCTTTAGACCCACCCAAGCCAGACTATACATTTGAAAACGTCCATCCTTAATATCACCATACAATGTGCCCCAATCGTAACTACGAATGTCTACCTGAATCCCGACGCTCTTTAGTTGATCTTGAATAATTGTTGCCAACCGTAGACTGTCTGGCTTGCTTGTTGTTTTATACGTTAGCTTAAGTTGGTTTGTATTATTAAAGCCTGCTTGTACTAATAATCTTCGTGACTTTTGCGGATCATATTTAACGCCGGTTAAGTCAGGACGCCCAGCCCAATGTTCAGCCGGTAATAATGCGCCGGCTTTTCGCGCTGCCCCACCCTTAACATATTTAATGATCGCGTCACGGTCAATCGCATGAGCAATTGCTTTTCTGACTAATCGTTTACCAGTCACTGCATCCTCAAGATTAAAACCTATGTAGGCAAACGTATCGCCTCTTTTGTGCTTGATGACCACAGATTCTTTTTCATCTAACCATTTGATAATCTCTGGTGGTAAATCACCCTGTAGTAAATCAATTTCCCCACGTAATAACTTGAGTACTCTGACAGTGGCATCTTTTAAGGTGATGAACTCTATTACTTGATTATCCTTAATGCGTTCTAATTTTAATCTTGACTCATCTTTCCGTTCCAGGAATCGCATTGGGCCACTGCCAACCGGTTTTTTATTAAAATCATGTTGTGACAATATTAATTTTTCTGGAAGAATCCCGATCACCAATCTGCCGGGAAATAGTGGATCGGCTTGCAGTAATTTGAAATCTATAGTGTTGTCATCGATTATTTCTATTGTTTCGATCATCTGCAGCGAACCCTTATGTGGCGATATATTTTCTGGATTCAATACAAACTCATAGCTTGCCTTGACATCTTTTGCTGTCAGACATGTACCATCATGAAATTCCCTGTTTTTACTTTTTAAAGTGAAGCGATAGTGATTTAAAGACAATTGTTCCCAGTCGGCTAAATCAGGCACCGCTTGAAATTTCTCATCGAAGTCGACTAGGCTTTTATAGATTAAGCGTGTGATGCGATAAGAAACTGCATCCGTTGCAAAACGTGGATCGAGCGTGACTGGAGCAGTATTCAGGCCAAAAGCAATGCTATTTCTATCTGTCTCAGCACATCCCGTAATAACGAATGATAAACAACACAACAATAGTGCTTTTAAAATCATTCCCTATTAAAGACAGCGATCGATTCGACATGCGTTGTGTGAGGGAACATATCCATGACGCCTGCTTTGGTAAGTTTAAATCCTTTTTCATTAACCAGAATGCCTGCATCTCTTGCTAGCGTTGCCGGATTACATGAGACATAGACGATACGTTTTACGTTCTTGGTATTTAGTGCCTCAATGATCTCTTTCGCTCCGGTACGCGCCGGATCTAATAAAATCTTATCGTAGCTACCTTTCATAAATTCAATGGATTTATCCAGCTCGGCAAGATCAGCAGCATAGAATTCGACATTTTCAATATTGTTTTTGGTCGCATTGATTTTTGCGCGTTCAACTAGACCCTTATCACCTTCTATTCCAACAACTGACTTTGCCTTGCGTGCGAGTGGTAAAGTGAAATTGCCGACGCCGCAAAACAAATCGAGAATGTTTTCATCCTTGCTTGGTTCAAGGAGTTCTATTGCCAGGTTGAGCATTTTTTTATTTATCTCAACATTGATCTGTGTGAAATCAACAGGCTCGAAATAGATAGTGATGTCATGATCATCCAGTTTATAGAACAACTCATCGGTATCGCTTTTATTTAGACGATGAACACTGTCATAACCGCCCGGTTGCAAAAATAATTTTAATTGATGTTTATCTTCAAAAGCATTTAACTGAGCAATATCTTCTTCGCTAAAGTCTGCAAGATGCCTTAACACCAAGGCAGTACCATTATCGCTCACCGCCGCTTCTATCTGAGGTATCTGGTTATAAATACTTAAACTCTCAATCAATTTCTGTAAGTGTGTAAATTTCAAACCTACATCTGGATGTAATACCTTACATTCTGTTATATCTGCCACATAAGGACTTCGCTTCTCTCTGAAGCCAACCAATACTTTTTCTTTTTTAATAACATGCTTGACCGCAAGTCGTGCTTTATGACGATAGCCGAAACTGGGGCCTTCTAATGGTGGTAACACTGACTCAGGTTGTACATTACCGAGATGAGTAAACTGTTCCAACAATACACTTTGTTTGTGTGCCAATTGTGCATCCGGCGTCATGTGTTGAAGACTACAGCCGCCGCAATAACCGGAGTATTGGCATTCAGGTTCTATGCGTTGCTCATTGGCGGTGATGATATTCTCCGCCACACCCTGATCGAACTTGGCGCGTTTACTGACATACTTGAATTCTACTTGTTCGCCCGGGAGTGCGTTTTCGATGAAGATGGTCTTGCCTTCAATATGGGCAACACCGCGACCTTCATGCGATAAAGATTCAATGTCTGCTTTGAAAAGCCCTTCCGGGATTTTGTTACGTCGACGTTTACTCATAGGTACAAGAAATACTTTATAGGAATTAAGACTGCCAGGCTTCGAGGAATTCTTTTAGATGTGGTTTAGATTCATTATTCAACATGTCACGCACTTGCTCACATTCGTTTTGATAAGCGTTTTCAGTTAAGCGTCCACGGATTAATTCATAGCGTAGATAGACCAGATAGGTGTTCAATACGTCTGTCTCACAATAATTGCGTATCTCTTCTATACCGCCGTTCACATAACAATCCCACACCTTATCACCACTCATACCCATCTTTCCGGGAAAACCAAGCAAGGTTGCGACTTGATCAAGCGGAGCCTTTGCAATCGGTGAATAACCCGACACGACATCCATCAGATCAGTATGACGGCTATGGAATCGCGAGAGGTAATTATTCCATTTGAAACTTTGATCGTCTTCACCATTTTCCCAATAACGTTGTGCGACGACACCGTGTAACAGTGAACGATAATGTAACACCGGTAGATCAAAACCACTGCCATTCCAGGAAACAATCGTTGGTGTGTAACGCTCAATGCCTTCAAAAAAACGTTGAATGATCTCTTTTTCATCTGCATCACTATCACCCAAAGACCAAACGCTGAGTTTGTCGTTTGTTTTTAATACCAGCGAGATAGCAACGATCTTATGTAAATAGTGTCGCAGGAAATCTGACTTGCCATCCGTCTCTTGTCGACGATGACTAAACATTAGCTCAGCGGCATCTTCGGCTTTAAGGCCTTCCAAATTATACAGCTTTTTACCTGACTCAATGTCTGGTACGGTTTCAATATCAAAAACAAGTATATTCATTATGTCTTATTACGAGGGAAAAATATTAGTCGAGAGATAGCGATCACCTCGGTCACAAACAACCGAAACAATCACCGCATTTTCTACTTCTTCTGATAACTGCAACGCTGCAGCCATGGCACCCCCAGCTGAAATACCCGCAAAGATACCTTCTTTTGCACCAAGTTCACGCGTGGTTTCTTCTGCCAGATCTTGACCGATGTCGATAATCCGATCGACCCGTGGTGGTTCGTAGATCTTTGGCAGGTATTGCTCTGGCCAGCGCCGGATACCCGGTATCTTAGAACCTTCTTCAGGCTGTACACCAATTATTTGAATATCTGGATTCATTTCTTTTAAATAACGAGATGTGCCCATGATGGTACCGGTTGTTCCCATAGAACTGACAAAGTGGGTTATCGTGCCATTGGTGTCGCGCCAAATCTCCGGACCGGTACCCTCGTAATGTGCTCGTGGATTATCAGGATTGGCGAACTGATCTAGTATTCGACCTTTACCCTCTGCTTCCATTTCGCGAGAAACATCAATAGCTTTTTCCATGCTACCTTCGGCCGGGGTTAATACTATCTCGGCTCCAAAGGCCTTCATTACCGCGCGCCGCTCAACACTCATATTGTCGGGCATGATTAATATCATGCGATAACCACGAATTGCTGCTGCCATGGCTAATGCAATACCGGTGTTTCCACTAGTCGCTTCTATTAGCGTATCGCCGGGATGGATTTCACCACGTTCTTCTGCATGTTTGATCATGCTTAGCGCTGGTCGATCTTTTACAGAGCCTGCTGGATTATTCCCTTCCATCTTTCCCAGAATCACATTGCTTGTATCACCGGGTAAGCGTTGCAGTTTAATCAGTGGTGTATTACCGACAAATGATTCCATGGTCTGGAAGTCTGGTAGTTTATTTTGTTTATTATTCATCATACTTTTGCTATTCACTAAATTCATCGCCGCGCACGACTGTTCTCGCCAGGATTAAGGCATCCTCGCGTCCCATCTTCGCCGGGTAGTAGTTTCTACGTACGCCAATTTCATCAAACCCATGTTCCAGATACATCTTTATTGCAGCAAAATTTGAGGGTCTGACTTCAAGAAAAGTCATGTTTGCATAACGTTCAACCGCTATATCTAATAGATGTGCTAACAACATTTTCCCCAAACCTGTCGATTGGTGATCGGGATGGACGCACAAATTTAAAAGATGTGATTCTCCAACAGCGACGGACATGACTCCATAAGCTAGCAGGGCATCACCCTTCTCTATGACCCAACAACAATAGCCCACATGCAAACAGTCATTAAAGATTGTTTTAGTCCATGGATATTCATACGCCTGTTTTTCAATATCCATTATAAAATCCAGATCATCTTCGCGCATCGGCCTGAGGTCCAATTCAGCTTCCTTGATTACCGCACTCATATAATAGCCTGATAAGTTTGCATGGCGAATTTCAGGTCTTCCCATACTTTTCGCTTCTCTCGTGGCGATCGTAACAGATAAGCAGGATGATAAGTCACTATCACCGGTAGCTCACTGTCTGGATATTGATAACGATTACCACGCATCTTGCCAATTGGCGTTTCAAGCTTTAACAGGTTCTGTGCTGCAATGCGTCCCACAGCTAAAATTATCTTTGGCTTTATTAAATCGATCTGTTGTCGCAAATAAGATTCACAGGCAAGCACTTCTTCCACATGAGGGTCTCGATTATTTGGTGGTCTGCACTTTAATATATTTGCAATGAAGACTTGTTCTCTTGGCAGTCCCATTGCAAGCAACATGGAATTTAATAATTTACCAGCACGACCAACAAAGGGTTCTCCTTGACGATCTTCTTCCTCTCCCGGCGCTTCTCCGATCACCAACCAGTCAGCATTTGGATTACCCACACCAAACACAGTTTGTGACCGTGACTCATGCAGACTACATTGCTGACAGGTTGCCACCTGTTTTGACAGGTTATTTAGCGCTTCAGTAAATATTGAAGGTGTTACCTTCACTACAGCTGCATTACTCTTTTCAGAAACATGTTCTTCAACAACACTCTCATGTTTGGCAACAGGGGTATCTTTGTCTAGCCAGACATCAACCCCCATCTCCTTTAGATATTGCCGTTGATACGATTGCATATTATTTAGACTTGTGGATGTGCGCGTTCACTTTCATTAAAAACTTTGTTCAATGCATTGATATAGGCCTTGGCTGAGGCGGTAACAATATCAGTATCAGCACCCAGCCCATTGACAATACGTCCATCCTTATCGATACGCACCGTTACTTCACCTTGTGAATCTGTACCGGTAGTGATGTTATTCACTGAATAAAGTTGTAAGTCACAACCGCTTTCGATAATGCTTTCAATTGCCTTGAAGGTCGCATCAACCGGACCACCACCTTCAGCATAGGCATGTTTTTCTTCGCCATCAACAGAAAGCGTAATCTCGGCTTTTGGCTTTTCGCCTGTTTCAATACTTGCCTTAATCGATACCAATTTAATCCACTCATCAGCACCTTCTTGAAGCGAATCACTGACCAAGGCTTGTAAGTCATCGTCAAAGATTTCATGTTTTTTATCAGCTAAATCTTTAAACCTCGCAAACGCGGCATTCAAGTCTTCTTCTTTTTCAAACTTAATGCCCAATTCTTCCAAGCGTGAACGAAAAGCGTTACGACCAGAGTGTTTACCCAATACCATACGATTGGCATTCCAACCGACATCTTCCGCACGCATGATTTCGTAGGTCTCGCGACTCTTCAAAACACCGTCTTGATGAATACCAGATTCATGGGCAAACGCATTTGCACCTACTATGGCCTTATTTGGTTGCACAGGAAAACCAGTGATCGTTGATACCAGCCGTGAGCAATGCATTATTTGAGTTGTATCAAGTTCTGTATCGCAATTAAAGATATCCCTGCGCGTACGTACGGTCATGACAACTTCTTCAAGCGCCGCATTACCTGCACGTTCACCTAGACCGTTAATGGTACATTCGACTTGTCGTGCGCCGTTTAATACAGCGGCCAATGAATTGCCTACCGCTAAACCAAGATCATTATGACAATGCACAGAAAAAACAGCCTTGTCTGAGTTCGGTATGTTTTCAATTAAATTACCAATCAATTCGCCAAAATATTTGGGGAGGTTATAACCCACGGTATCAGGAATATTAATCGTCGTGGCACCGGCATCAATCGTCGCTTCAATTACTCGACATAAGAAATCAAACTCTGAACGACCGGCATCTTCCGGCGAAAACTCGACATTGTCCGTATAGTTTCTCGCACGCTTTACTGCATGTATGGCCTGCTCAACAACCTGATCTGGTTCCATACGTAATTTCTCGCGCATATGTATCGGCGATGTTGCAAGAAAAGTATGAATACGTGATGAGTTGGCAGGCTTTAATGCCTCCGCTGCACGATCAATATCCTTATCCAGTGCTCTGGCCAACCCACATACGGTACTTTCTGTCACCAATTCAGCGACGGCTTTAACGGCTTCAAAATCACCGGGACTGGCGATGGGAAAACCGGCTTCAATGATATCGACACGCATCTTCTCCAATGCCTTGGCAATGCGAAGTTTTTCATCCTTCGTCATTGAGGCACCGGGGCTTTGCTCACCATCGCGCAAAGTTGTGTCAAAAATGATTAATTTGTCCTTCATTACTCTCTACTCCAATACTTATGCTCAGTCTAAGTTGATAGACAGTACAATTCAATTAGGAAACCTGCGCTTTTATAAACGCAATACGACAACTGATTTTAGAAAACGATTATTTGCCCCTCAGGGCAGAAGAAGTGAAAGGCGTAGCAGAGTAGACTGTGCGTTTACACAGCAAGTGTGTTTGATACTATTTGCTTGAGGATTTAAAAACATAAACGAAATATAGCGTTATTTAACGGAAATTCAAGTGTTTCCTGCGTCCTCATCGCTCACCTTTCTCGATTCGCGATGTTTACGTATTTGAAACAGGGTTAATATCGGGCCAGACATAGCATATAGCGATGTCATAAAAAACAGAACCAAAGGTGGCTCTACCGCAATAAAGACAAAAACAGGGATGATAACTAATACAGCCATGAACGGCACACGTCCCTTAAGATCTAATTGTTTGAAACTGTGATAACGAATATTACTAACCATTAAAATACCGACAATAATAGTTACTGGTAAACAAAACACCAGCACACTAGTGCCGTCGGTCAAACCATAACTACCACCAAACCAGATCATGCCTGCCAAAACCGCTGCGGCAGCAGGACTAGGAAGCCCCTGGAAAAATCGTTTATCGATACTTGCCGCTTGTGTATTGAAACGGGCGAGCCTTAATGCTGCTGACGCCGTGTAGACAAATGCAGCCAACCAACCCAATTTACCAATATCTGACAATGCCCATTGATACATAATCAAGGCTGGCGCCAGACCAAATGAGACCATATCGGACAAACTATCGTATTCCATACCAAACTCACTGGCTGTATTAGTCAGGCGGGCGATACGACCATCCATTCCGTCTAGAACCATCGCAACAAAAATAGCAATTGCCGCAGGCTCAAATTGTTCATTCATAGCTGCAATAATGGAATAGAAACCCGCAAACAATGCACCTGTGGTAAACAGGTTAGGCAATAGATAAATTCCACGTCTATGATTCGGCACGTTGTTCTGGTCTCATGTGTGATATTGATAAACTGTTATGAAGTGTACCTTCGAAACGTGTTTACTTAAAGAAAGGGATAGGTCACTTGAACATCTTTAGGAACTATTATCGTTTTGAATAACGCTTGCGACCTCGGAATGTATGATTTGAGCGAGGACGGTACTGCCCGATTGTACATATTGACCGAGTTCTACCTTTACTTTAGATTCAAGTGGAATAAAGACGTCGATGACACCGCCAAAATAAAAATAACCACAGCGTTGTCCCTGCCCCACACGCTCACCTGAATGCAGATACATATGAAATCGACGGACAATATCTCTTAACCTAATGGCGGTAACTACATCGTCACCTTCATCAGATTTAATATAAAAATCAAAATGTCGTCGCGCTTCATTCTTGTCAGGTGCTGAAGACCATTGCCCCATGACCTTACCTTCAATCGGGCTGCGAAAAGAATAAATATCATGCGTACGCATAGTTATTTGTACGCGGATAGCCTTGTTGTTTCGCCGTATCTCATCAGCTTCTTCTTCAATCAACGTAATAATCCCATGAACTGGGCTAACGATTGCTAATGGTTGGGAAGGAATGACGCGATTTGGATCACGAAATAGATAAACCGCTAGAGATAATATTGCGAATGAAATAATGAAGGCAACGGGACCAAGCAAAAACTGCGCGAGAACGGTCAGCCCAAGCAATACAAATAGTATTGCCCAAGCTTCACGTGCGATTAATGGGTAACGATTACTGGGCATAGCGACTCATAAGATAATGAAACGCTCAATTTCCAAAAAGTAGACTAATTCTCTACTACAGTTTGATTAGTTCTTATCATGGTCAACCAATTGATTTGCTTTAATCCATGGCATCATTGATCGCAATTTCTCGCCAACAACTTCAATCCCATGTTCACGACTAATTCTTCGCTTGGCTTTCATCGTTGCTGCACCACTCTGGTTTTCCAGTATAAATTCTTTGGCAAATTCACCATGCTGAATCTCGGTCAGAATCTTTTTCATCTCACGTTTTGTTTCTTCAGTAATGACACGTGGGCCACGAGTGAAGTCACCATATTCAGCAGTATTTGAAATCGAATAACGCATATTAGCTATGCCGCCTTCGTAGATCAGGTCAACGATCAACTTGGTTTCGTGTAAACATTCGAAGTAAGCCATTTCCGGCGCATAACCTGCTTCAACCAGTGTTTCAAAACCAGCCTGTATTAATGCCGTGATACCACCACAAAGCACTGCTTGTTCACCAAATAAATCGGTTTCAGTTTCTTCCTTGAATGAGGTTTCAATGATTCCAGCACGACCACCACCATTTGCTGAAGCATAGGATAATGAGAGCTCTTTTGCCTGACCTGAAGCATCCTGAAATATTGCAATCAATGACGGCACACCACCACCACCGGTGTAGGTGGCACGGACTAAATGTCCAGGACCTTTTGGCGCAATCATAATGACATCAAGATCAGGTCGAGGAATAATTTGTTGGAAATGGATATTAAAACCATGAGCAAATGCCAATGCTGCACCTTGTTTGATATTAGGCTCTATCTCATTTCTATAAAGTTCTGCTTGATGCTCATCAGGAGCAAGTATCATCACGACATCAGAACTAGCAACCGCATCTGCAATTGACTTCACATCCAAACCGGCTGCTTTGGCCTTGGCTTCAGATGATGAACCTGCTCGCAAACCAACACAAACATTAGCACCTGAATCCTTCAGATTGTTTGCATGTGCATGCCCTTGGGAACCATAGCCAATAATGGCAACTTGTTTGCCCTGAATTATAGATAGGTCCGCGTCTTTATCGTAATAAATATTCATAACGTTCTCTCGTAAAAATAATGTTAATAAATTCTAAGATTGAATGGCTTTATCGCCACGTGATATTCCAGAAACACCTGAACGAACAACCTCAAGAATCATGCTGTCATCCAGTGCTTCTATAAAGGCATCAAGTTTTTCACCTGTACCTGTCATTTCAATGGTGTAAGTATTCTCGGTAACATCAATAATCCGACCACGAAAAATTTCAACCATGCGCTTTGCTTCATCACGGTCTTCTTTCTGCGCGGTCAGTTTGATTAACATTAGTTCGCGCTCAATATGTCGATATTCATTAAGATCTACTACCTTAATAACATCAACCAGTTTATTGAGCTGTTTGCCAATTTGCTCAACAATTTGATCTGACCCAGAGGTTACCACTGTCATTCGTGAGATAGTGGGGTCCTCTGTCGGTGCAACAGTCAAAGATTCTATATTGTATGCTCTAGCAGAAAACAAACCGGAAACTCGCGACAAAGCACCTGCCTCATTTTCCAAAAGTAATGAAAGTATATGGCGCATGCTTATGCCAACTCCCTATCCACATCTGATGATAAATGCATTTCATGGTGACCCTTACCTGCTGCAATCATGGGATAAACGTTCTCTGTTTGATCCGTAACGAAATCCATCAACACGGTCCGGTCCTTCAGCGCTAGCGCTTCTTTAATTGCACCTTCAACATCACTACTCTTTTCGATACGCATACCAACATGGCCATAACTCTCAGCCATTTTGACAAAGTCTGGTAGGGCTTCCATATAGGAATGCGAATAGCGACTGGAATAAAAGAATTCCTGCCATTGACGCACCATACCCATATAGCGGTTGTTTAAACTTAAGATTTTAATTGGCGTGTTGTATTGCAAGCAGGTTGATAGTTCCTGAATGCACATCACTAGACTTGCTTCACCAGAGATACAAGCAACAGTTTCATCTGGATACGCTAATTTAACACCCATTGCCGCAGGCAAACCAAATCCCATGGTGCCTAAGCCACCAGAATTTATCCAACGTCTTGGTTTATCAAACGGATAAAATTGTGCTGCCCACATCTGATGCTGTCCAACATCGGAAGTAACAAAAGCATCGCCTTTAGTCAGCTCCCATAGTTTCTCAACGACATATTGAGGCTTTATGACATCAGTTGTACGATCAAATTTCAAACAATCGAGCGCTTTCCACTCGTTAATCTGATTCCACCACTCTTTAAGAGCGTTAGCATCGGGTTTGTCTTTTTCATTTTTAAGAGTACTGATTAAATCAGTCAGGACATGTTTAACGTCACCGACAATAGGCACATCAACAGGCACATTCTTGGCAATAGAGGATGGATCGACATCTATTTGAATTATCTTTGCATACGGACAAAATTTTTCTAAATCACCGGTTACCCGGTCATCAAATCTGGCACCTATCGCGATGAGCACATCGCAGTGATGCATACCCATATTCGCTTCGTAAGTACCGTGCATTCCAAGCATGCCAACAAATTGTTTATCCGTCGCCGGAAATGCACCTAAACCCATCAAGGTATTCGTAATGGGATAACCCAATAGTCTTGAAAACTCGGTAAGCTCTGTGCTGGCTTCACTAAGCAGAACGCCGCCGCCTGAATAGATCATTGGCTTCTTGGCGGAGAGCAGTAATTTTGCTGCCTTTTTTATCTGCCCCGGATGTCCTTTGACAACGGGCCGATAGGAACGCATTTCGACTTCTTGCGGATACTCGTATTCACACGAATCCGCGGTAATGTCTTTAGGTATATCGACAACAACCGGGCCAGGACGACCGCTGGTAGCAACGTAGAAAGCTTTTTTTATGGTCGCGGCCAGATCTTTAACATCCTTAACCAGAAAGTTGTGCTTCACACAGGGACGCGTAATACCAATAGAGTCAACTTCTTGGAAAGCGTCGTTACCTATCATATGGGTTGCGACCTGACCGGTAAAAACAACCAATGGAATTGAATCCATAAAGGCAGTGGCAATACCGGTGACAGCATTGGTAGCGCCTGGACCAGAGGTCACCAGTACGACACCAGGTTTCCCCGTTGCACGCGCGTAACCATCAGCGGCATGCGTCGCGCCCTGTTCATGGCGCACCAGAATATGTTCTATAGCATCTTGCTTGTAGAGTGCATCGTAGATATGCAATACAGCACCACCCGGATACCCAAACAAGTGTTTGATACCTTCATCTTCAAGCGCACGACAGAAAATTTCTGCGCCGCGAAGTATTTCCTTCTTTTTAGCCACTAGCCTTACCAATTACCTGTATTTTGATTGCGTCGAAACTGCGGGAAGTTACTGAGATTCCGGGGTCAGGTCAAGTGATGTCTGCCATATTGAGAAGAATAAGCAAAAACAAACCAAATCGTCCTGAAAACATCGCTAAAAATTGAATCCGTTCTTCGCCTCTTACCCTACAGATTAATTCCGTTTATAGTGCCGTGCCTGATAAAATACATCAGATTAACAACTAAAATATTTAGAATTACACAAAATCTCAAATTTAATTTTTTAAAGTATATACCCACCTATGAAAACATCACAATTATTAACCGCCACCCTACGTGAAGCCCCTGCCGATGCGGAGGTTATCAGCCATCAATTGATGCTACGAGCAGGCATGATTCGACAGTTAGCCGCGGGAATCTATACATGGCTGCCGCTCGGATTACGTGTTTTGCGGAAAGTAGAGGCCATCGTTCGGGATGAAATGAATCTGGCTGGTGGACAGGAGATACAGATGTCAGCCATTCAGCCAGCTGAGTTATGGCAGGAGTCTGGGCGTTGGGAGCAATATGGGCCTGAATTACTCCGTATTAATGACCGCCATGAACGAGAATTTTGCTTCGGGCCTACACATGAAGAGATCATCACTGATTTAGTCCGTCGAGAGATCCGGAGCTATAAGCAACTCCCGATTAACCTTTATCAGATCCAAACCAAATTTAGAGATGAAATACGACCACGCTTTGGCATTATGCGAGCGAGAGAATTTTTGATGAAAGACGCTTATTCATTTCATCTTACTGATGAGTCATTGCAAGACACCTATGAACAAATGCACGCGACCTATTCGAAAATATTCACTCGCTTAGGCCTGAAATTTAGAGCGGTAATTGCTGATTCGGGCAATATAGGCGGCAGCAAATCACATGAATTTCATGTGCTGGCCGATTCTGGCGAAGACCAAATTGTCTTTTCTGAAAATAGTGACTATGCCGCTAATCTTGAACAAGCCGAGGCCATAACACCTCGAAAATCACCTTCTGAAGCAAGCCAGCCGTTGGAAACTATTGAGACACCGGGGCAACACTCTATCGAAGAGATTAGTGAATTTTTAAAGGTCGCTGCTACGCAATGCTTGAAAACATTGATCGTCAAGTCAGATGATGAAGGTTTGATCGCCCTCGTATTACGTGGTGATCATGAATTAAATGCGATCAAGGCAGAAAAATTAGCCGGTGTTTTGAGTCCGATCACTTTTGCTGATAACGCCGAGATTAAATCCACTATTGGCGGTGAAGTCGGATCTATTGGTCCGGTGGGATTATCGATCCCCATATATGTTGATCACAGTGCCGGAAACCTGAGTGATTTTGTCTGTGGTGCTAATACCGATGGTAAACATTTAACCGGTGTTAACTGGGAGCGCGACCTACCACTCCCTGCTACCGTGGATATACGTAATGTCTGCGAGGGCGACATGGCCATTGATGGTTCTGGAAAACTGAATTTTGCCCGTGGCATAGAAGTCGGTCATATCTTTCAACTTGGTACAAAATATAGCACCAGTATGAAGGCGAGTTGCCTGAACGAACAAGGCAAGGCCGTGACATTGACTATGGGCTGTTATGGTATTGGTGTGTCACGTGTCGTCGCATCAGCAATAGAGCAAAACCATGATGATAAGGGCATAATCTGGCCAGCAGTAATTGCGCCTTTCCAGCTAACGCTGATTCCGATCAATATGCATAAGTCTCAACGCTTGCGTGAAGCGGTGATGTCTTTCTATGAGGAATTACTTGCAGCTGGTGTTGATGTGATACTTGATGATCGTCGTGAACGTCCAGGGGTTATGTTTGCCGATATGGAATTGATTGGCATTCCACATCGGTTTGTCTTCAGCGAAAAGGGGCTGGATGCTGGTGAAATTGAATATAAAGCTCGAACTGATACGGATAACCAAAAGATAGTACTGGATACAGCTATTCAATTCATAACTGAGAGACTTGCTCAATAAAATCGCTAGCGAATCGAAAAATCGGGGTACTCCTGATATTCAGCTGTAGCACACTCCAAGTTTAATACCTTTGCCATACTGGGGCCGTGGCTTAGCCATTTTCTAAGTTCTTCTAATAACGGCAATTCACCACAAGCTAAGACTTCAACACGCCCATCCTTTAGATTACGAACCCAGCCGGTAAGACCCAGTAATTTTGCTTGCTGACAGGTTGCCATCCGAAAACAGACTCCTTGAACCCTGCCACTAACGAAGCAACTTATTGAATTCTTCATATTATTCAATGCCTTAAATAAACTCTCAAAGATGTCTCCAGATAGAGACAACATTATTTCTCATAGCTAATCTGGATGACCATAATTTAAATTAAAATATGAAACACAAGCATTAAAATTACTTAACTTATTGATAGTAATGACTAATTAATTGAATAACATCAAATTTAAGGTAATTAAGTTATCTCTTTTAATTATATCCAATCTGCCTACTTCATCACATTAATTTACTGTTAACTTCCTGAATATTGGATCGAATATTGCTGATAATACTTTAAGTTTAAATGACAGCTCTTTGATATATGGAAATGTTAATAAAAGCCAAACGATAAAAGACAACTATAATTAATAAGAAATATAAATAAAATTATGTCCCAGTTACCGATAAGAAAGACCGCAGATGGAGATGAGATTGAAACTCGCCCGCTATACATTGAAGAATGGCTTGATTCACTACCCTATATAGACTTCAACAAAACCAGCGCATTACTTTATGAAGCATTAGTCGCAACGAATAAGGCAACAATTAAATCTGCCACCCGCATTGAATTAGCCGAGTTGTATAACCGTCCTTATCAATATTATGTTGAATCACAGATCAAGGCCGGTGCGCATCATACATTGCAAACGATAGATGCTATGCAAAACCAAGTCTCTCAAATGAAACAGATAGCAGTTGCATTGAGTTTTGCCTGTAAATTGGCTTTTGATACCGCTTTAAACAAAAAGACACTTTGGAAACAAGCGAAGCCACCCGTTGAAGCGATGCTCATGTCGATGAATTATTTATCACATGCCTTGGTTCTCAGTTTTCTGGAATATGCGCCCGTCCCTAAAAAAGTCTGGCAGCAACTCAATTTTATTTATAGCTTTGCTGAGTCCATCGGTTGCCATAAAAAGACCTATTCAATACCGGGAGCTAACAATAAAAATATAAACACATCGATAGATCACACCTTTAAAAAAATCATAATGGCATCTCTGGTTGATCCCCATCACTTACCCTTTGGTGCAATTTGGGAAGTTTATGATCAACTTGATAGTTGGGCAGATCACACGCAGATAATCCCTATGCGAGTTGAGCCTAATACCACTGGATATTTTGTTATCGATCTTAAATCAGACGACAAACCAATGCCGTTAGTAAAGTTTAGCCCAGACAACTCAAATGAAAATAATCGATTACTCGATTCGATTCCTCTTCAAAATCTAATTCAAAAACAGATGGATTTACTGCAAATGGAGCAACCGATAGATAAGTCCATCGTCCTATCTCCATTCTATGCAAAGTCTTTACTGTCTCACATGCTCAAAGCCTGGGGATTACCTCCTAAGCGTTATTTCCCAAGAAAAGTAAAATCTGGACATTTGAATATAGTTACTGGCATTAGTGCGATTTATTACTACCTGAATAATGGCAACGCGTTCAGAAGCAATATTGCTTCTGAAAGTAATGATGATGAAATCGATGTATTAGAAAGCCCGACAGAAACAGCATCGCAGGTTAACTATATCCCTGAAATTTGGCGGGTTATTGATGAAGGCTCAGGTGGCTATGCCATCATCAGAGACGATAAAACTAAAAAAGCTGTTCGCGTTGGTGATCTCGTTGGCATCAATAACAGTGTTGATGAAAATAACTGGAGTATCGGTGTCGTACGCTGGTTAATGTTAAGCAGGGGCATACATAAAGTTGGCCTACAAATAATTACCGAAACAGCGCAACCAATCGTACTATGCGCGAGTACTGGCAGTCAGGCGGATAGGGAATTAAGACCGGCATTCATGATAGAGGATAAATCTAAACAGCGATCGATCATTGCTGAAAAAGGTCTTTATTTGTCCAACAGAGAAATGGAAATGACGAGTGGAGATCAACAAGAGCTGATCGTCGCCGACAACCTGAATGAGTCCAGTATCTCTTATGATTTTTTCAAATATAAAATGAAATGACTACCTTGTATTTATATTTGAGTTTGAATGTCGGATAACTCTGACACATCAATGCCTTTTAAAAACTCTGCAATTGATACAGACAAATGTTCTTCAACTTGCTTATGATAATCGCTTAGATGCAATTTCAAATGACTAGATAATTGATCGTTTTTCAACTCATCCCTTGTGGCAGGTAAGCGTACAGGTAATATTTTATGCAAATCAAATAAACATGTTTCTTTCAGGTCTTTAGATAATAACCAGCTTCCATCGCTCTCATTTACCCACTTCTGTCTTTTCAGGTGTTCAAGCAAATCATTAATTTGATAATGTGGCAACCGGATTAGTCCTTTCCTTAATTGCGATATAGATAAAGCACGCCCCTCTCTTTGTGCCTGATATAAATATTGAAGCACATGTAATGCATCAACAAAGGCCCATCCACCTTTGCTGCTATTTTCTATTTCATCTTGTAGCCGAAATGAAGACAGACAAAAGGTAATATGCGCACCAAATAATACAATGATCCAGGAGACATAAATCCATATCAAAAACAATGGCACAATTGCGATTGCACCATAGATGTTTTCATAACTCGGCATTTCTTTAACGTAGATTCCAAACCCATATTTGGCGAATTCGAATAAGACCGCACAAATGATTCCACCTATTACAGCATGTCGCTTGGAAACATGACAATTAGGAACTAAAACATACAATAGAGTAAATGCCGTTGTTGTAGTCAAGAATGGTAACCAACTGAGAAGGCGTGACTTCAAATCCAGTGTGGTATCAACATCGACGACTACGGGTAGCGACAGTAAGTAAGAAGTAGAAGCCAAACCGACACCGATTAATACCGGCCCCATAGTCAGAACCGCCCAATAGACCAATAAACGTGCCACAGGGTTCCTTCTATTTCTAACAAACCAGATCCTGTTGAAAGCATTATCAATTGTCGCCATCAGCATTATGGCAATTAGCACCAAGACCATGATGCCACTAATCGTGAGTTCCGATGCCTTGGTTGAGAATTCGCCAATATATTCCTGTATAGCCATTCCAAATTCAGGCACAAAATTGTTAAAAGCAAAATCTTGTATAGCAGTGGAAAATTCCTGTAGCACAGAAATCTTTCCAAACAGACCAAACATAACGGTAACTAACGGCACAATTGAAAGCAGCGTTGTATAAGCCAACGAAGAAGCCGTCTGCATACCGCGTAAATTAGAAAAATGGCGCAGAAAATAACGGCAAAAATAAAACGTCTTTATCACGCCAGATTTAATATAATTAATAATATTTTCCGGCATTCCACCCGTCGAATTTGTCATATTGATTGATTTATTTTAATTATCACGACTGGATACATTCCAGCGTATCATTGTCATAGAATAGTCCTGAAATTAAATATACAGTAATGGAGCCATCATGAAAGCAACAATCTATCATAATCCACGTTGTTCCAAATCCAGACAAACACTTGCACTGCTTGAAGACAAGGGTGTTGATCTGGAGATTATTGAATATCTACAAACACCGCCAGACCAACAAACGCTAGCCGATATTCTTAACAAACTGGATATCGTCCCAACTGATTTAATGAGAAAAGGTGAATCGGTCTACAAAGAGCTTAATCTCGGGGACAAATCCGATGACACTCAAGCATTATTGGATGCCATGGTAGAAAACCCCATCCTGATTGAACGTCCAATAGTAGTCGCCAATGGAAAAGCCGCCATAGGTAGACCGCCTGAATCTGTCCTCGATATTCTTTGAAATGACACAAATTCTTGTCCTTTACTATAGTCGAAGTGGCAGTGTCGCTGAGATGGCTCGTCATATTGCCCACGGCATAGAATCCGTAACTGACTGCGAAGCCAATATACGAACCGTGCCTGCAGTTTCCGCTACTTCTGAAAGTGTTGAGTCTGAAGTCCCTGAATCTGGCCCTCCCTATGCCACACATGAAGACCTGATAAATTGTGATGGTCTTGCGCTAGGCAGTCCAACCCGATTTGGCAACATGGCTTCGGCAATGAAATATTTTATAGACTCAACTTCAGATATTTGGGCATCTGCGAGCCTCGCGGGAAAACCAGCTAGTGTATTCAGCTCATCAGCAAGTCTGCACGGCGGACAAGAAACAACACTACTATCAATGATGCTGCCACTAATGCATCACGGTATGCTGCTGGTAGGTCTGCCCTATACCGAGTCGAGTTTATTTAGCAACGAGGGTGGGGGTACGCCGTATGGAGCTACACATGTCGCCGGCGATAAAAACCAATATCCCGTTAGCGAAAATGAAAAGAAGCTTTGCTTTGCAGCAGGAAAACGATTGGCTGAAATTACTAAAAAATTAAATGCTAGTTAATTAGTTCTTTTACAAATGGTATCGTTATCTTTCGCTTCGCAGCTAGCGAGGCATGGTCGATTTTATCAAGAATACTCATCAACGTAGCCATGTCGCGATCGACTCGCCGGATTATAAATTCAATCACATCATCACTGAGTTCAAATGAACGAAGCTTTGCTTTTTGTTTTAAAATTTGAATCTTCAATTCATCACTGGGTGTTTTTATTTTGCAAACCTGATCCCAGCTCAATCTGGATTTCAGGTCATTAACCTCAAGGGGGATATTTGCCGGTGAAATATTGGCACTAATTACCAGAGAACGTTTATTGTCACGTAGCTCATTATAAAGCCAGGTCAATCCTTGTTGCCATTCCAGATGTCCGGAAATGCATTCAAGATCATCGATACAAACAATATCCAAATCACCCAAATCATGCAGCATTTCAATGCTAATCTCGTCCAACTGTTTTAACGGGATATAGGCAACATGTAAGTTTGATTCACTTGCTTGTTTACAAACTGCTTGCAAAAGGTGTGTCTTCCCTGTTCCCTGCACCCCCCAAAGATATAGACAATGTGGTTTTTCATTACTCGCTATTGATTTTAATAGGTGTAATAAGGTTTTATTCTCGCCTTGTAAAAATGTATCAAGGTCATGCTGCTGATTATTTTCAAACTGAAATGGTATTTGTGCAACAGATGAAGAAGCTGAAGTCATGGCGTGTAAAAACCACTATTTAAATATTGCTTGTGAAAATGTCGCAACAATACTGTGATGACTGCCGCCGCAGGTAAAGCGATTAGCATACCGATAAAGCCGAATAATTGTGCCCCAGCCATTACTGCAAAGATCACTGCAACTGGATGCAGACCAATTCTATCTCCTATTAACATCGGTGACAGCACCATGCCTTCGAGAATTTGCCCTGCCCCAAAAACAATCAAGACATAAATAATATGGATTACATCATGAAATTGCATTAAAGCAGCTAGCCCGGCGATCACAATCCCAACAATAAAACCAAGATATGGAACAAAACTGACTACGCCTGCCGTTAATCCAATCAACAATGAAAACTCAAGCCCGACAATCCACAAGCCAATGCTATAAAAAACACCCTGTGCAAGCATGACCATAAGCTGTCCTCTAAAAAACTCTGCTAGAACCGCATCGCAGTCTTTTGCTAAAGGTGTCACAACCAACTCATATTTTCTGGGAATTAGGTTTTTAACCCTGTCCACAAGGTTATCCCAATCTCTCAAGAGGTAAAAAGTAACTACCGGTATCAATAATATATAACTTATCCAAAGTAGTATTAATTGACCAGAGGCAGAAATTTCCTTGATAAATTTTCCAGCAATATTGCCTAGTGTTTGCCAATCGTCAGCTAAAGATTCCTTTATCCCGCTTAAACCAAACATACCTGGGTCTATACCAAAACGTTGTGATAACCATGGAATAAAACCTGATTGTATCCAGTCAATCATATCTGGAATACGTACAATTAATCGTCTGATTTGTTCTTCGATTAATGGAAAGACAACCAGCACAAAACATAAGCTAATGATCAACATTAGCAAGAAGACAAAGACAACAGAGACTGTTCTTGAGAATTTTATCCGCTCCAGTCTATCTACAGCAGGATCACCAATATAGGCAAGAAAAGCACTAATCAGGAAAGGCGTTAATATCGGTGCCAATAGATATAACAAATACCCGGAGATTGTTAATACTGCCAGTACCAACCATTTCTGGGCATCAGTTATTTCTGTACTCATCTTGGTAATAGACGATAGGTTATCTGCTCATTATCACTAACAAGCTCAAGTGTCTTACCCAATGCAATAGATTGATCAATCACAGCTAGTCCACCACGATTGACCAAGGTAAACATAACATTATTTCTGGAGACACGTTTAACTTGGACCGAGCTGATAGATTGTACTGACTCCAGATATGATAAGGCTCTGGCATATTTATCCAGATTATCAATATCGGTCACTAATAGTTCGATAACTTCTGAAACGGATGAACCAGCATTTACATATTGTGAGGCGATCCTATCGACTAGTTCATCAACACCTTCTTTCAAAACTATCTCAGCTAATTCGCCCTGATTAGTCCAGCTCTGAGTCTGCTCATTAATATAGGCCGTCCATTTTGACTCCCAAAGATTTGGCGACACCTGAATGACCTTTGCCGTCAAGATAACATCGGCCTGATAACGATTTGAGGCGTTTGCTATCGGTTCTTTAAAACCGCCCCAAACATCACTAATACTTATTTGCGAGCTATCTTCAAGATCAAGCAGCGGAAACAATAATGATAGGCCTCTAGCCGCTGCACTTGCATCGAGCATATTTAAATATTCAGGGCTGTCTTCAAAACTAACGAGCCGACGATTTTCATTTTTTTCGTATGCTAACCAAACCAGTACCGATGGTCGCTCCTGCCCCCAAATGCTTAACCCATAGTCCCTAAGCCCCTCATTTAAGGCCGTTTCGTCAAATTGAACCAATAGCTCGGTTGCTTGAACAGCCGATTCTTCCGGTTTATCTGTATGCCGATAACTAAATTGTTGGACGAATCGCTCTGGGCGTTCGAGGAGAGGAACAATATCACTACTTGTTCTTATGTTTCTATCACCAGTCAGCTTAACCAGAACCTGAATTAACGCCTGTTTTATGGCAGGGCTACGTTTTGAGGCAGATTCATTGGCAACTGGCACTGTTGATTGATAGAGACCTGCAACCCTGATCGCATAAACATTTTGAGCCAAAAGGGCGAAAAAAAATACTATAACTGTCATTCTAAATTTCATAATGAATACGCTAAGCAAGACTTGTCTTTAAGTCAAGGATTGCGAGAAGGTGACGACATCGATACCATAGCCGCATGAATGAACCCACAGAAAAAAAACTTAGCTATGAAGACGCTGGCGTTAGCATAGAACATGGCAATGAACTGGTTAAACGCCTGAAAAAGACTGTAAGTAGTACTCATCGAAAAGGAGTGATGGGCGGACTTGGTGGTTTTGGGGCATTATTTGATCTTGGCTCATTAAATTACAAACACCCAGTGCTAGTATCCGGCACCGATGGTGTTGGCACCAAGATTAAACTTGCCATTGATAATAACCGACACGAGTCTATCGGCATTGACCTAGTCGGCATGTGTGTAAACGATTTAATCGTACAGGGCGCAGATCCTTTATTTTTCCTTGATTATTTTGCCTGTTCCAGTCTTGATGTTGATGTTGCTGAAACGGTCATTAATGGCATAGCTGAGGGTTGCTCATTAGCTGGCTGTAGTCTTATTGGTGGTGAAACGGCAGAAATGCCAGGCATGTATCAGTCAGGCGAATATGACTTGGCGGGTTTTTGTGTCGGCGTCGTTGAAAAAGATGAAATAATAACAGGTCAAGGGGTATCAGCAGGAGATTCGGTCATTGCCATAGCTTCGAGTGGTTGTCATTCAAATGGTTACTCTTTGATCAGAAAAATTATTGCAGACACTAATCAGGACTTATCCGAAACGCTAGACGGAAAAGCGCTGTTAGACCACTTGCTTGAACCAACCCGGATCTATGTAAAACAAATTCTTGGTTTGATTAAAGAAGTCCCTATCAAGGCAATCGCACACATTACTGGTGGTGGACTAATTGAAAATATTCCCCGCGTCATCCCTGAAAATTTAGCTGTGCAAATAGAGGCTAATAGTTGGAAGTTGCCCCCTATCTTTGAATGGCTACGTGAAAAAGGGAATGTTGATTCTCACGAAATGTATAAAACGTTTAACTGTGGTGTCGGGTTAATATTATGTATAGATGCTGACAATGCGAGCAAGACACTATCCTATCTAAAAGATGTTGGTGAGGACGCCTGGATAATTGGACAAATTACAGCCGACGAAAAAACAAACGGAAGCGTAGAAATAAGGTAACGATTACGCCTGAGACTAGGATTTATTATCCTCTTGATTAGAAAGATAGCGTGATTTCTGCATGTCCTTTACAAGGTAAAGCGGTCTATTTTTAGTTTCGTTGAATACACGCCCTAGATACTCTCCGATAACACCTAGCGCAAGAAGTTGTATACCACCAATAAAGGTAATTAAGACAACTAATGATGCATAGCCGGCGACAGGATCTCCATAAAGAAATTTCTTTATAATGATGAGAGTACCAAAAACTAGTGCAATAAATGCGGATAGCACACCGACCATAGAAGCTAATCTTAAAGGTAAAACAGAAAAAGAGGTTAAGCCCTCGAACGCCAGATTCACTAATGCCCAAAAGCCCCATTTTGTATCTCCTGCGTACCGTTCATCGCGTTCATAGGTGACTTCTACTTGCGAGTAACCTACCCATGCAAACAAACCTTTCATATATCGGTGTTTTTCCCGCAATTTTAACAAGGCGTCTAATGCATCACGACTTAACAACCTAAAATCACCGGTATCTTTTGGAATTTTTATATCACTTAATTGATATAGAAAACGATAATACATATAAGAGGTTAATTTTTTAAACCAGCTCTCCCCTCTCCTCTTGAGCCTTTTCGCATTAACAACATCATTGCCATCAAGCCATTTCGCAACCATCTCTGAAATTACCTCAGGAGGGTCTTGCAGGTCTGTATCTATCACTACAACAGCATCACCGAGCGCATGATCCAGTCCTGCAGTCAAAGCGATTTCTTTACCAAAATTTCTACTTAAATCTATTATCGTAATTCTTGGATCATTGCTACGTTGCTTGCTCATTAGTTCAAGAGTGTCATCCTGACTACCATCATTGACATAGATAACTTCCAGCTCCAGATCTAAATCTTTGGTCGAACTGATGAGCCTTGAATAAAACGCATCTAGACCAGCAGACTCATTGTATGCTGGTGCCACAATAGACAATATTTTTTTTCTTTTTGCTTGTTTGTTATCCATATAAATTCATGCTTTCTCAGCAACAACTATTATTGACAAGCCGAAAGGAAATGAGACTTTACCCAGGATACAAGTCTCTAGGCTAAATATCTTTTCAAACAAAATATTTATAACTCGATTTGGTACAGATAAACCATCTATTATTGACGGTGGAAAGACCTTATCTTTAAGACGGTCTAATAGCGCTAATGGAAATAAAAACGAATTAAAGTAGGATATGTAATTCACCTTCCACCCATTATTTTCTATAATTTTTTTCAACTGCCTGACCGTATACCTTCTTTTATGATGATGTAATTCGTCATGCCTGGTCCAGAGAAACTGATACGCAGGGACAGTAATTAATAATTTTCCTTTACTCTTAGCCCAGTTTCTCAATGAGGATAAACTCTTTTCATCATCATCTATATGTTCCAAAACATCTAACAATACAATCAAATCATTTTCTCTATTTATATCTGAGGGGAAGTTATCCGGCAACTCTCCTTTGACTACCTTACCTATTTGCCTTGATTGTGCTCTTGCCAAGGCATTATCATCTCTTTCAATCGCTATTAATTCACCATATTTTGATAAAAACTCAAGATTGTCACCGTTACCACAGCCTGCATCCATTATCTTAGAATTTGACCCAAGTCCTAAAGTATCAATAACACTAGCAATTATTTTTCGTCGCGCAACGAACCACCAATGTTGAGTTTCAACCTTATACATTTCATCAAACAGTTCATTTTCCATAGCTGAAATCCAATCTTTTTATTTCTGTTTCTCTTGAATTTTAGCCAAGAAACCACGCAATATTTTCCATTCACTTTCATCTAATTGTGCTCGATTAAAGAGACGCCGCATTCTATGCATCAATCGTCGAGGATAGTTAACATCATGATAGCCTATCTCAATCATGCATTCTTCTAGATGCTCATAAAACATTTCTATCTTTTCCTGACTTACAAGAGGCACCTTATCTTCTTTAACTACACCTTCATTCGCATTACGTTTAAGGAATAATTCGTAACATATAATCTGCACCGCGGATGCCAGGTTCAGAGAACTATAATCAGCATTAGTCGGTATTTGTAATACCAAATTTCCTAATTCCATTTCTTCGTTACTCAAGCCAGAGTTTTCTCTCCCGAAGACAATGGCAACATTTCCTCCGTTTGATTTAGCTACCTTTTCAGCACACTCCCGAGGAGAAACCATTGGCCAGGGAATACTCCTTGTCCTGGCGCTAGTGGTTATAACTAGTTCGCAATCTGAAATGGCTGATTTTAAATCATCATGTATACTTGCATTTGCCAATATATCGTCCGCCCCTGCTGCTCGAGCAGTTGCCACGGCAGAGGGAAATTCTTTCGGATTAACCAAATATAGATTATCCTGTGACATTGTTTTCATTGCCCGCGCTGCGGCTCCAATATTGCCCGGATGTGTCGTGCCAACCAGAACAATGCGCGCATTATTAATTATCGAATTCATATTTAATCACTACACTCATCTTTTCACTCAACGTAGAATACGTTTTTAATATTTCAAGGATTTAAAACACTCATGCATCCCATGCTCAATATTGCAATACGTGCTGCCCGAGCAGCAGGAGACCTAATTGTACGTGAAATGGATCGCGTAAGTGGCATATCTATTGATATCAAAGGTAAAAATGATTTTGTCACCGAAGTAGATACTCAGGCTGAATACACTATTATAAACACCATTAAACAATCATATCCCGATCACGCCTTTTTGTGCGAAGAAAGTGGTGCATCTGGAGAAAGTGATTTTCTTTGGATAATCGATCCACTTGATGGCACCACGAATTTTCTGCATGGATTTCCACATTTTGCAGTGTCAATTGCCCTCCAGCATAAAGGACGTCTAGACCAAGCAGTGATTTATGATCCACTGAAGCAAGAATTATTTACTGCATCTAAAGGCAAAGGCGCTCAACTTAACAATAAAAAAATCCGTGTTAGCCAACAAAAAACACTTGATGGCGCATTACTTGGTACAGGCTTTCCATATGGTGATGCTCATAGCGTTGATGAGTTTATCAGTAGTTTCAAATCACTATATCCTGAAATTGCCGGAATTAGACGCGCTGGAGTGGCCTCGCTTGATTTAGCCTATGTCGCTTGCGGTCGCTTGGATGGTTTTTGGGAGTACAGTCTCAAGCCATGGGATATTGCAGCTGGAGTCTTAATCACTCAAGAAGCGGGGGGGATTAACAGTGAAATATCGGGCGGCTTGGATTATATGAAAAGTGGAAATATAATTTCTGCGAATCCAAAATTAATTAAAGCAATACTACAAAAAATATTGTAGTTATGCATGTTGGTTCACTATGTAATAAAAAGCTTTTATAATACATAGTGATATGTATTATAAAATGTGATTATGCAAAATCAGATTTTTAAAGAACAGATATAAAAATATATTAGTAACATGGGGAGCGGTTTTTTGGGCTTCCCTCTTTGCAAAAAAATTATTGAAATGGAAACCGATCACACAACTGAATGCTGGTCTGAAAAGGATAATTGTCTACTTTAAAAAGAAAATTACCTGAGAATCTAATGTTAAATATTAAAAATACTAAATAGGTTTGTTATGACATATAAGCTTTCTATTATTATTCCTTGTTTTAATGAAATAACAACAATAGAAACGTTAATAAATAACGTCATTAATTCTCCTATTAAAAATACTGAAATTATTGTTGTCGATGATTTCTCTACAGATGGTACACGTGAGTTGTTAAATGAAAGATTAAGAGAACTTATAGATAAATTAATTTTCCAAGATAGCAATCAAGGTAAAGGAGCTGCAATCCGTGCTGGGATAAAACAAGCCTCCGGAGATTATGTCATTATTCAGGACGCCGATCTGGAATATGACCCACAAGACTATCCAAAATTACTTAACCCATTACTGGATGATAGAGCTGATGTGGTTTACGGCAGTAGATTCCTTGGTGGAAATTCACACCGTGTTTTATTCTTTTGGCATTCAGTTGGTAATCGTTTTCTCACCTTGTTATGCAACATGTTCAGTGACATCAGTCTTTCTGATATGGAAACCTGTTATAAAGTATTTAAAAAAGAAATTATTCAAAATATTAATATTCGGGAAAATCGCTTTGGTTTTGAGCCTGAAATTACAATTAAGATTTCAAAAATACCTGAAATCAGAATATACGAGGTTGGTATATCTTATTATGGCAGAACATATGCTGAAGGAAAAAAAATAAACTGGAAGGACGGAGTTAGTGCTATATACTGCATTTTTAAGTATGGGCTCTTCCGTATTAATTAAAGCTTATACCTCCTCCTAAGTTAATTTTGGCATCTGGGAAATATACTCGTTAGTCATTCCATTCTTTCTCGTCTGATTTTTCTCTATTAATTAGTGCCGCACCCTATAGATTACCTGATGTTAATCAAATGGCGTTGCTTTCAATGCTAACGGGGCAGAAATGAATATACATATAGAAAATAACAACAATGAATTCATGCATACAGCATTGCCTTGCTTGCTAACAACAGTTTATAAGATCACATTAATATTTGAGAAAGCGAAGTCGTTCTTGCGCGCTGGTTACATTTGATTGCCAATTATTATCAGGCTTAGCTATTTCTATTAAATATATATAAGTAGAAACGGCATTTTTTATGTCTCCGATTTCTTCGAGAACCTGTCCTTTTAAATATAGATATTCAGGTAATACTATGTAGTTAATTGCTGATTCTATCGCTAGTAATGATTTTTCAAATTGCTCATTTTTTCGGTAACTAATAGCAAGATTATATTGGGTCTCATGGTGTTGAGGTGCAAACCGAATAGCATTATTAAGCGATAATATTGCTTGCTTGTACTGCTTGTTATTAAGTGCCATATAACCTAGTAATTCATGCGGATCTGGATTTTCGGGGTCGATATCAATTTGATATTCAGCAAATTTTCTCGCTTGCTCGGGCTCTCCCATTTTTAGGTAACCCCAAGCGAATTCCATTGGAATAACAGTTACATTATTTATGTGTTTTCCACTCACGATTGTTAGGACACCTAATATTATTGAAAGTGAAATTAATGCAATAGTTTTATTTTTACCTGTGTTTTTCCAGTCAATAAGAGCTGTTATAAAAACACCACTGCCAACAGCAAACAAAGGCAAGCCGTGCGCACGGAATCGTGCCGCAGCTATAAAGATAATAAAAGTTACAAAAACAGTAGAAACAGCAATGATAATGGGTAGCGAGAAATATTTATTTCGTAATACAATTAATACTAAACCTGGTAACCCAAGAGCAAATAACCAGCCAAAGGGATTAGGTAGAACTTCGAGTAAAGGTGAAAATATACGCTCTCTATTGATAAAGCGACTGTTTTCAAGCTCTTTAAAAGCAATAAACTCTTTTGTTTTTCGTATTATATTTTCAATAATCTTATCGGAGTTTGATGCTATATATGTCAAAGCTTGCTTACGCCAAAAGCTGCTAACTTCATATATAGATAATTGTTGCCCTACCTTCTTTTCTGTTTCTCTTGTGTATCCTGCTAATATTTCAGGTGGGCTACTATATGAAACAAAAGCGGGTGAGAACTGAACTGAATTGGGATTATGGGAATTATATAATTGATGCAATACAATGCCACTATTTGGAGGTAGCATTGACCAATGATTAGTAACATGAGCATTACGTCCCGCCAGCATTATGCCCGGCAAACTAAAGCCAAGCAGCAGTAAAACTATTTTTAAAGATAAACCATCCTTACCACTGCTTTTAAAATGCAAGAATGGCATTAGAAAAGCACTCGCTATACTCAACAATAGTAAATTAGATCTTAATGAAACTCCCACACCTAAAAATAACCCATACCCTAACCATGCTAGCGGACTTTTAATTTTTGGCACATTAATTGATAGGAAAACCCATAATGCAATATAATTAGCTACTAAAGTTGGCTTAAGAAACGTCACCGTATAAAAAATTGCCGTGCTGGTTAGCGCATAAAGAACAGCCGCGATTAAACCTGCTCGATGATTCCAAAGTCCTTTACCAATAGAATAAACAATCGATACTGTAAAAACATCAACGATTATTTGAAATACATATAGAGAGAACAGATTTAGTCCTGTCGCCCATATAAAAAAACCTGATATATAACCATAAAGAGGATCCATGAATACATAGAGGTCACTCATTCCTAATTGGCCAGACACTACATCTTTTCCAAAATTGATATAATATGCCTCATCAGCTCCATGATGATACGTCATAGGATTGGCAACAGATGAACCAAGGTGAACAACTCTCAGAAATAATGCCAATATCAAAACCAAAAGAATTGACCGATTTTGAATATTTTTTTCTATCATTCGATTATTTTTTATGCTCATTTAATAATATTTGAAATAAGTATTTTTGCTTTATTAACTTCTTATAGAATATTATTGATCATTTTTATTTAGTAATAACTTCATCTAGCTCAAGTAACACCGAAATAATTCCCCCCCCATGTTCAGCAGGGAAAAATGTTTGACTTAAAATCCATGAATTATGTTTAACTCGATCAACAGGATACAAAGGCTCATGTTGATTATAAGGAGCGCCAACAATAAACATATAACGGCACTTCGTTAATTCTTTATTGAAATCCTTTTCCGTTACTTGCTGCGCCGGTGGCACGAAAACCTTTCTTTTACTATACAACATAACAAGTTCTTGATGAGTGGAATAGACACATGACTTTTTTGGAACAATTTTTTGTATTGCAACAATTGATTCGACTAACCTTTTTTTAAATACTAATTGTTTATACATTTTCTTAGTATCAGCTCCTGTCAACCATAGACGGTCATTACTATTTTTACTGTGATACTCTCCAGGGACAGTTGTATATCGATCTGTCATAAATATCAGTGAGGGCAAAATAGTTATTAAAATCATGGCTGGAAGAAATGCATGAGATAATGATTTTATAGTTGTTCCACTCCCTTTAAATACTGAGTCAGTAGTTAGCTGAGCGTAAAATAAAATAATAGGGGTGATGACGTATATAAAACGCACATTATGATCAGGATAATTCCATACAAATATAATTACAAAATAAATAAATACATACAGTGCGTCTAGTGAAAAATTATAAACCCTTTTAAACAAGGAAAAACATGCTGCTGTTAATATAATAATTACTGAAATAAAAGCAGCAGTATTTGTTGTGTTGTTAAATTGTAATTGAGTCCCCCACCATAATGTTTTCAGTTGCACCTGTATGATTTCATAAATTCCACTCGCAATATCATCATTTGCCATCAACATATTTTCATATCTTTCTATAAGATCATGCTTCAAATACATATTATTATACTCAAAGTTTCTACTTATATATGTCCAGATTAAATACGGAACAATAATAATTATTGCAGTAAAAACGATATTTTTTTTATCTCTGTTAAATACGACTATAAGTAAAGCAACAATCAAAGAAAGACCTACACTTCTTGTAATAAATGCTAAACCGCACACAAACGCAGACATATAAATCCACTTTCTTTTGCCACTATTTAACCTATGAAAACTCCATAACGTGACAAATACTAAAAGCAGATATAAGTTTTCGCTCCATAGTTCAGTGGAAAATAATAAAGTAGATGGAAGAAATAAAAATAATATTGCATTAATTAAAGCACTGGATGTTGCCATCCCTTCTTTAACTTGCCAATCAATGTAAAACAAACAAACAGGTAATAGTAAAATAGATGTTGCTACACTTGCTAGAACAATATTGTTACTGCCTGCGCCTAATATACTCAAATAATATGGATATAGTGGTGGGAAATTTCTGTACGTAATTGCTTGCTCTAGCACAGAAGAATATTCTGAATTAGTGCTTGAGAAATAATCTGCTTGTAATAAATATATAAAGCCATCAGTCCAAAAGCCAGGCGTGCCTTGATAGGAGATAAGCAGATGAAATGCTATTGAAAGTAATAACAGAACCCAAAGAAAGGTAAGCCAAATAATATGTATGTTTTTTCCCTTAATGTCATTCCACTTCAATTTAATTTCACCTATAAATCTATCTTATTAATATTTCTTACACTCTGATACTCAACCATCATGTTCAAACACATTTTATAACCTGCCTATAGAAAGGTAGATAAATACAATTCAACCATCTAAATTGTTGGGATAGAAATTATCTCTAGATATTATCTTCTGGCAACCACTAAATAAATCACCCAAATGAATCTCATAACCGTTATGATTATTACCTTAATTAATAGCTTTTTAGATTGGCATTACTCAGTTGATATAGCCCATATACTTGCTCAGGAATATTAACAATAATATTTCGCAAGCCATGTGATAATACAGTAATATAATTACTCTCGAACTATTTACTTCACCATTTACAATAACTTATGGTGATTTAATTGTAACAAATCAAAGGATTTTCAGGCCTGTTTATTTAATTCTCAACGGGACAATAGTAATATAAATTTATATTTTATTTACTGTAAAGTAACATTATTATTATTTAATAGGGCTAGATTCATAAACATGAAAAATCGAATATTAGTTACTGGTGGTGCTGGATTTCTAGGATCTCATTTATGTAAAAGATTACTTGATGAAAACAACGAAGTCCTGTGTCTTGATAACTTCTACACGGGCTCTAAAGATAATATTATTGGACTAATAAATAATCCTTATTTTGAGATCATACGTCATGATATTACATTTCCGATCTACCTCGAAGTAGATCAAATTTATAATCTCGCCTGTCCTGCAAGTCCTGTTTTCTATCAAAAATATCCAATCCAGACTACAAAAACCAATGTTTCTGGGTCAATCAATGTTCTTGGTCTTGCAAAACGTCTTAATATACCCGTACTTCAAGCATCAACCAGCGAGATATATGGTGATCCAACAATTCACCCACAAACTGAAGACTATTGGGGGAATGTAAACTGCATAGGCATTCGTTCATGTTACGATGAAGGGAAACGTTGTGCAGAAACGCTTTTTTTTGATTATCACCGTGAACTGGGACTTGATATAAAAGTTGCACGGATATTCAATACCTATGGTCCTAATATGGCCATAAATGATGGCAGGGTTATTAGTAACTTCATCGTACAAGCCTTGAATAATGAAAACATTACTATTTACGGTGAAGGAGTACAGACTCGTTCCTTATGCTACGTCGATGACCTCATTGATGGGTTTATTAAATTTATGAACACTCCAGATTTACATGTACCAATTAATCTAGGCAATCCCGTTGAAATGACAATTATTGAAATTGCTGAATTAATCATTAAATTAACACACAGTAAGTCTATATTATCATTCATGCCTCTCCCTCAGGATGACCCATTACAACGTTGCCCAGATATAAGCAAAGCAAATACTTTACTGAATTGGGCGCCTAAAACAGATCAGAAGAGTGGACTTGAAAAAACCATCGACTATTTCAAAAATAAACTGCAAAACGAAGCATCATAGATACCCTTAAATATAATGACTGAATCATTTTCAGATAATGTATATATCGGCAGGGATTTAGAAGCAATGTCCTATGCTGAAAATTACAACAAATGGATTATTGAACTATTTAGTCCTTATATTGGTGATAAAGTTGCTGAAATCGGAGCTGGCACTGGGAACTTGACGCGACTATTATTAGCGAACGATTTAATCTCTGAACTCACTGCTTTTGAACCTTCTAGTAAAATGTATAACTATCTTACTCAGAACATAGATAGCAATAAGAAAGTAACATTAATTAATAGCATATTTTCTGAAAGTTCTGATATGCACCTCAATATGTTGGACAGTATTTTTTATATTAATGTATTAGAACATGTAAAGGATGACATAGCTGAAGTAAATTTAATGCACAATGCTTTAAATGTGGATGGTTATGCTTGCGTCTTTGTTCCAGCATTATCTTGGTTATATAGTGATTTTGATAAATCAATCGGGCACTTCAGGAGATATCATAAAGATCAACTCATTCAGTTATTTGATTCAAATGGCTTTGAAGTGGTAACTGTAAAACATATTGATATGTTAGGAATATTACCCTGGTATATTAACTTTGTTTTAATGAAAAGGGTGTTGGATCAAAACACAACGAAAATATATGATCGTTTCATAATACCCATTATTAGAATTATCGATAAAATAGCGCCCAGCCCTATAGGAAAGAATTTGCTAATAGTTGCAAAGAAAAAATAACCTTATTATTAGTGATTCAGACACGGCCATTTTTATCATGATAGACAATTAAAACTGTAGAAACCTTGCCTATTAACATTCAATGCTAAATCAACTCCGCTTGAAAATATATGAATATAAATACTGTTAAAAACATAATAAAAAGAAGTGTTCAATATATAAAGCAATTAATAATAAATATCAGAAGTTATCTAAGTTGGCGTCTTGGTTCAAACTCTAGTGATACTGTATATTTTTATACGTTTCATCGTTGTTCCAGCCATTTTTTTAGCAAATATGTGCTTAAAAATATAAACGGTCTATATAATATTGATTATGCAAAAAAAATATACAGAGGAAAGAAGATTGACCACATTGTTTTTGATAATAAAGGTGTCATTTATGGTCCTATACGTCTTTCTGCTCCTCCCACGTCAAAGGAATACACATGCCTAGTCCAACCTCTTTCTGATCTTCATTTTATACAAAACAAGCTAGCTATTTTTTTGATTAGAGACCCCAGAGATATCGTTGTGTCATCCTATTATTCATTTGCACAGACACATGGCTTAAGTCCCGATAATGAAATTCGTAAAAAACAAAAACAGCATAGAAAAAAATTACAACTTCAAACTATTGATGAGTATGTTCTCGAATCAGCACCCATAGTACAAAGCCACTTTGTCATGCTTGATACTATAAGTAATGCTTTCGGGGAAAGTGTCATAATTAAATATGAAGATATGATTGATAACTGGGACTACTTTATAAGCGGTCTAACGAAATTTATTAACATAAAACAAACGATACTTAACGAAATTTATAAACAATCAAGACCGCTTGAAAATGAGGATAATAAATCACATCGCCGTTCTGGCAGACCAAACGCTTTTAAAGATAAATTAAAGATAGAAACAGTAAACTCTCTTAATATTACTTTTAAAGACACTCTTGAAAAATACAACTATATATAAATAATTAGATTAATAAGCACCTAATTTAGTAGCCTAATTAACCGTTATACTTTTACCTTATAATTTTAAATGCTCTAGCAAATACATATTGCTTGTTTTTAATATCGACTTTTATTTCATAAAGCAATTTATAGTTGTCAGGAAATACATCAGAAAATATTAACTCTTTTGTAAGCCTGGAGTTAATTGAATCAACTTCTTTATCAGGCAGATTCATATAAATATTATCTTCTCTAAATAAAAATAAATATTTTATATCTTCTTGATAAGAATACAGTTGTTGCGAATTCATATCTAATAATTGTTTGGTTTTTCTGAGAAATTTAAAATCTTTTGGATCCATGATAAAACTATTAGCGATTATTGAGCAATTTGTAAAATAGCGTAAATAATGACCAACTTCTGCTGGGGCCAGAATTATTCCAGTGTCATTATCACACTGCTTTCTTAACTCTGATGATGCCCAGTAAGTAGCCTCAAATAACTGTGACTTCGGCTGTGCTTTGAACAATGTTTTTGCAGGCAACGAATATGCAAGTAATATCAATAACATAAAGATAAGAAATCGTATATTTTTCGCAGATACTAATCGTGATGAATTCTGAAAGAAAAGTGCAAGCGGAGTATATAAGATGAAACTACCAAAATAATGAAATCGCATTTGCTTCAATAAAAAGAAAATAGCCATTAATGAAAATAATATGAAATATATCTTACTTAATTCAGTTTTATGACAAACCAGATACAGTAAATATCCAAGCGTAAATGGTAAAAGACAGATAAAAGCCGAATAATTACTTACCGCTTCAACAAGACTAATTCTTTGTGTTGAGTCAAACGACATGAATGATTTTACTTCTCCCATGGAATGCAAGAATTCAATATCGCCTGATATAAATTCATACCCTGATATTAAATTATTTACTAACGGAAAAGCGCATATAATCATTAACGAAACAATAAGACTAATGTTTTTTTTGCTTAATGGAATCCGAGATATGATTAATGCAAATATTGAAACGCAGAAAGAAATGTACAAATGAAAAAATGAATAGTGATAAAAGCTGAATGTGTATTCACGAAATGTTTCAGAAGTTATTAAAAATAGTAATGTGGAAAGTAATAACGACAAAGAAAAATGCAATGTTGTTTTAGGCAAAGGCCTCGCAAGTAACCAATAAATTATCAAACTAGCAATTACAGGTGCTTGAAGGACGAACATGCTATTGTGTATAGCCATCGACCCACCTAGTACCATACCTACTGAAATTGCATATAGCTTTGATTCAGTAAAACGGAACCACTGAAGAGACAATATAGTACTTAAAAGCACCATTGTTAATTCCATATAATGATGGTCAATTCTACCTATAAGGTGTAACTGTTGATTAAGGGGTAGAAAAATAAAGCACGAAATAACCAGAATTCGATACGGGAATGCTAGTTCGAGTGTCCTACATAAACTGACCATTAAAGCTATGTTTACTATTCCCCACAACGGCGGAATATGGGCCATTATTTTTACTGGATTAATATCGGTGATAAACATAACTAATTCAATTATTCTTGCAATAAACCAATCATACCCCCAAGGCCAGACAATCCATGCGCCATCTGGTGCATGAATCTTGGGATCGAACTGGAGTAATCCTCCATGTTCAATGCTGTCCAATATCCTTACTGCATGGTAAAAAGAATCAGGAAAAGCGGGAGTGTACTCACCATTGATCATTGCAAATTCTATATGCCAAATCGAAATTTGGTAAAATAACAAACTTGCAATCAAACAAAGTAAAATATCAACAGCATGTGTAGTGAATAAGGTTTTAGTCATTTGGGTACTGTAATATCATAATTACATTTTATAGGGTCTATTTTTAAGTATCGCTTTTGAGAAATATGTTTTTATTAAGTTCTTTATTCTCATAAATATATACACTAATCAACGGGGTGTTATTATTTGGTAGGCTGTATATCTAAGTTATTCTTGATAAATTTTATTAGAATATAGATATAAGATAACTTTTATATCATTTTAAATTGGCAATTAAACAATGAATAGTTATATCAATTCAGATAAAAATAAAACGATTCTCATTAATAATTACAGCACCGGGATATATTGTGCAATAATTTTATTATTTATTATATTTAGAATACTTATTTATTTTGAAACAGAATATTTTGTAATCTGGTTTGACAGCGCTCAATTTGCAGCAACATCATTTGCCTCGGTCTGGTCTAATTTATTCTGGTCAGATGGCATACCCCCATTATATCCCTTTTTTCTGAAGCACTTTACTACGCTTTCAAGCAATCCTATTCCAATAGAAAACAGTTTTTTATCTTTATTTTCTTATAACCCAACCATTATTAAGGGAATTGAATTACTAGATAATTATCCCTATCTTCTAGTAAAAAATAATTTTGATATAATTTCCGCCTCTTTGTTTCAATTTTTATTTTCTACTTTATCATGCGTCATATTTGCTTTGTCTTTTAGTTCCATCTTTAAAAATATATACATCAAATTAGTTTCAACAACATTCATTCTTATGCTCGGCATGGAATCAAGCATCACTCTTTGGGATAAACATATATTAACTGAATCAATATCTATCTCTTTATTATTTATAACAATATCTTTCCTAATCCATATAAAATATGTCGCAAAAAATATTATTTTTCTTGTGCTTTTTCTATTAATATTAATTTCCCTATCTTTTATAAAAATTACAAATAACTATCTAATAGTTTTACTAATACCATTAGTTGTTTTTCACTTTATAAAAGGCAATTACAATTATAAAATAAACTATGCGCTATTATTTTCTACATTACTTTCGCTTTTTATTTTCAATCAATACATGTTGTTTAATGGGGACAGATCCAATGTGCCAATGAAAGATTTAATATCTTCTCGTATTAGTACTCAAGGATATGAAGACATATATTATTATTTCAGGAATTCCGGCATGCCTGAATTACCAAAAGATACGATTGGAAAGCTATGGACTGCACCGTTTGAGGATTACCCTGAATTAAATGACTGGTGGATAAACAAATCCTCTAAAACATATCAAACATATTTAATAACACATCCAGGCTATTTCTTTTTTAGACCTTTCCAGTATACAAATGAGTTTAATAAACCAGTCTATAATTATCTAACGCCCGATTTGCATTTTCATGAACAAGTTGCTCCAACTAAATTAAAAATTATATTTACCGACACATTCCTTTGGATATCTTTTTCGGTATTATCCTTGTTATTACTGTCAATATTTATAAAAAACAAAACTATTGATATTGACAACACTTTATTGCCAATATTTTTATTAATTAGCGGAACAGCTTTATATTTAATAATATGGCATGCCGATTTGGGCGAATTAGATCGCCACTTAATTCAATGTGCAATAATGCTTAGAATAGCAATACTGATGCTGCTAATGATTTTTGCAAGCTTCCTTGTTAAAAAAGATCATTAATAAATCAGCTCATGATTATATCTAATATGGCAAGACTAAAATAATCAGAGCAATGTATTTTTTAATATTATATAAGAAGCTTGTCGTTTTTAACTCTATCGTAATCAGTCTTTGCCATTATATGTACTAATTCTTCAAATGTGACTGTTGGCTTCCACTTCAGTACTTCATTTGCGTTTTTAGGATCGCCGACAATTCTATCTACATCTGTAAGCCTAAAATACTTTTCATTTATTTTGATTATTTTTTTACCTGTGCTTTTTTCAATTGCAAATTCATCTGTACCTTCACCAGACCATTCCAATTTAAATCCTATTGTATCTGCAGCAATTGAAATGAATTCTCTTAACGTATGTGATTTTCCTGTTGCGATTACAAACTCCCCAGGCACTTTTTGCTGCAACATTTTCCACATGGCACACACATAGTCTTTTGCATAACCCCAATCACGCTCAATATTTATATTACCAAGCTCAAGAACATCTAACTTGTTGTGCCATATCATGGCAAGCGAAGATGTTATTTTCCTTGTAACAAACTCAGTGCCTCTTAATTCTGATTCATGATTGAATAATATTCCAGCAGAGGCATGAAGATTATAAGCTTCGCGATAATTAATAGTGATCGAATGCGCAAATTGTTTCGCAACAGAATACGGGCTTCTTGGATAAAATCGCGTATTTTCTGTTTGAGGGGATTCCTGAGCTTTTCCATATAATTCAGAAGTAGAAGCTTGATAAAATTTAATATCTGAATTTACATTTCTAATAACTTCGAGCAACCTTAAAACTCCAATTGCATTTACTTCACTGGTATATATAGGTTGATCAAATGAAGAGCTCACAAAACTCTGAGCACCTAGATTATATATTTCATCAGGCCTTACGGTATCAACAGTTTTGATAATATTAGAGTATTCAAATAACTCTAAAGGCACCATATGGACTTGTTCAAATACTCCCAATTCTTTTAAACGCCAATTTATCGGCGATGAATTTGGTCTACAGGTACCATAGACTTCATAGCCTTTTTCTAAAAGAAGTTTGGATAGGAAAGCACCATCTTGCCCTGTAATACCTGTTATCAATGCTCTTTTTGTCATGATTTATTTATAAAAGTGTTTTATATAGTTTAATATATTCATTAATCATATTCTCAATATTAAATTTACAAATTATTTTATCTCTAGCTTCTTCACCTAAACGCACACAGAGTCTATTATCTTCATATAATTCCAAGATTGACTTAGAAAAAGATATAATGTCATCTTGTTCGCACAGCAAACCCGTTTTACTATTATCAATTAATTCTGGAACTGCTGTACAATTAGTTGATACAACTGGTTTTTCACATGCCATAGCCTCAGCTACCACATACCCAAACCCCTCGTATCTAGTCGGGAATAGTAAAGCATCGCAATTTTGATAATTCTTTATTAGTTCGTTTAAGTTCAATTTCCCTAGTTTATTAACATTAACATTTTTAATATTACCTTCCGTGTAATTTAACACTATGTTTTCAGGAAGCAGCTTCATTATTGGTAATAACAAATCAAACCCTTTCCTTTTGCTGCATGAACCAACAAATAGTAAATTAAATTTATCGTTTTTAGTCTTTTTATTTATTTTTGGTCTAAATAAATTAGTATCTATGCCTGTATTTATTATATTAATTTTTATATCTGGATAATTTCTACTTATGACATCTCCTGTATATTTGCTAATAGCTATAACTTTAGATGCTGACTCAATGCTTAATTTTTCATAACGTCTAATTAAATTATTATGATATATTTTTTGTGCTTTTGATTTATATGGCGACAAAGCAAGATCATGCACCCAATGATATACAGATATCACAGTCGGTATATTAACTTTTGAAAATGCAAATCCATACCAACTATTTGAATGTATAATATCTGTATTTTTTGGTGCTTTAATATACTTTAGTGGGTAAGGTAAAAGCTCTGCTAAATGTGGAATCCAGGTGATTTCTGCTTCAACACCATTTTCTCTTAAACCTTTTACCAGGTTAATAATGAAAATATCTGCTCCAGTACCTGCGCGGATAGTTGGAAACCATATTTTCATTTTATTTCACACATCTTTATTTTTTTAAAGCACTATTTAAATATCTAGATTATAAAATATGCTTATTCTATATTTATGTTGACACTCTTTCTTCTAGTGAATCTTATACATGAACTTAAACTACACAGATCATCCAATAATATTTAAAAATATTCACATATTAAAAATTTAGTTTTTCTATATATAATATAAAAGTACCAATAAAAAGAATACAGCATTTCCCACAAAATGTTTTTACAATATTTGTCATGAACTCGTCTCTCTTCTAAGAAACGCTTTTTTAAACTAGGCCAGTCATTTCTAGAACTTACACCTATTATTCGCATGCATGAAACCACTAGCCCTATTGATTTTGACTTTATATCTTTTCTGTATATTCGCAAAAGAAAATCATAATCCAGAGCGACTTTAAACGTATCATCAAACAAGCCATGTTTCTGAAACAATTCTCTTGAAATAACATGCCCCTGATGACATGAACCCATTTTAAAATTTGTAAAAAAACCTAACCCCTTATTAAGTTTAACTATTCTGGTTTTGTCTGGGTAGATAAATAAAACTTTAAAGATGTATAAATCTAGTTGATCATTAACCAATAGAGAAATTTTATTTAACGTATCCTCCTCAAATAAATAATCGTCTGAATTAATAAAGAGTATATAATCGCCAGTCGCTTTTAATATCCCTTTATTCATAGCCTCGGCTATGCCATTGTCAGGCTCTGAAACCCAATATGTCACACAACTATTATAGTTTCTAATAATATCAATGGTCGAATCGGTAGATCCGCCATCAATAATAATATGCTCAATATTTTTATACGTCTGCCTAGCAACACTCAATATAGTGTGCTCAATATATTTTTCTGAATTGAGAGTTGCCGTAATAATAGAGAACTTAATATTATTCATTAAAATATCTAAATAATTAGAATTGCAATTTAAAACAAGGAGATATTATTTGTTATATTTTAGTAAGCAATAATTATTCACTAATAGAAAATTTCAGATAATAATTTATTCACATTATCCTTATGGAGAAAAGACTTACTAACATAAATAATAATATTTTTATGTTTAAAGTCTACAGCATTAAAATTTGTTGTACCCCATTAATATATTTAGAATATTTCGTCACTCTTAATGGGAAATGTTTAGTTATCGTATCCGCAACTGCCTCATCTTCCACATCGTACTTCAATTCCAGAATGGTAGATAACCTGTCAGATGATACGAATTTAAAAGAATTGAATCGTTCTCCTATTCGATAATTATAGAGCTGATTATCAATTGTAAGCCTGAATTTTTCACATTTAGAAAGATAATATTGGCGTGTGTAATTATTTAGCAAGATGGGTAGAAGTAAGTCCAGATGTCGTTTTATGTTTTCTGGCAAGGCACTTTCTTTAATGTGGTTCCTAAAGTAGTCAGATGTAAAATCGCTATTTAGGGAAAAAGGCTCCAGAGAAAAATACTTTTTCCGCCCGGCAAAACCATTTTTTATTTTTAACTCCAGGACAGGGCTTGTAACTTTGCCAAAGGATTCGCCATACCAACGAATTCGCGTTTTTAATCTTTTTGCAATACCTTCTATGTTTTCTATGACCGCATTTAGATTTCTAGTATCAAAATATATATTATTTATTATTCTTGTTGGAAACTGTCGGCAAAAACTTGCAGGATGAAGCCTGACAATGGATTCAATTTCGCTTACGGACAGTTCTCTAACTTGAAATTTTCGTTCATACCGATAGGTGTGATTACTGTCTATTTTAGTTGCTGCTTTTTCCATAAGACACACCATACAGTATTTTTTCGATATTAAATTGGTCCCCTTCTATAATATCTTCGTTAAGACTAAGCACCGATCCATATTCAATCAGACTTGTTTCCCCTTTGCCATCCGATGTAAAATTATTGATATTTATTTTCCCGGGTCCAAATTCAGATTTTTTCTGAAAGGCAACAAAAGCCACACTACTCTTGGTTACACGTACATTATTTAGCTTAATTACAGAGTTATCTTTACTGGTAATAGCAAGCTCTGTATTACGTACATCAATATCACTGCCATTTACTATACTCGCTTCTCCCGCGCTTATACCCTTATCAGCAACACTATTCATTTGTATATGATGCATTGTGATATCAGTCCCGGATATATCAATGGCGTCATTACCAATATTCTCAAAAATTGCCTTGTAGATATTACCTTGACCAAAATCAATATCTAGCGCATCAGCTTTAATATCAGTGAACTTAAGGTGGTTCAGAGAAAACTTTGACCTAACGATATTAAGTGCATCCTCTGATTGAGTGCCGACAAAATTCACATAATCTATCTTTGAGGGAGACTCATAAAAAGTAATCGTTCCTGATGTAGACCAGTTGTTTTGTGCAGGATGTAAAAGTGAATCAATATTAATATGCTGAAGTTGTGATTCTCTATTGGACTTAAGCACTATCATCCCTTGTCCTGTTTTATCCGTTGTAGTTATTAATATAGGGTTATCTTTGGTACCTAGAAATCGTACCGGTGATCTTGATAAGATCACAGCATGATTATTTAGAATTAGTTCTGCCCCTGGTTGTGCTTCAAGAGTAAAGCCTTCAGGGACAATCAAATTTTCATTAATTATATGCCGCCCCTCAGGGATCGTCAGCATAATTTCGCTATTACGCTGTATAAATTTGAATAATTCGACATTTCCAACCTGCCGCATTAAATCCCCTTTAAGAGTTGCTATATCTTCATTTTTTTTCCAGGGATAAACACGAGCTGAATGAATCTTCAATAATCCAGGTCTATTATAGTTAAGGGAAAGACAGGCAGGAAAGTTATCCAAACTTTCTAAACTAGGATCATAAGTGAAATTAATATTATGAACCATCGTAGTACTCAGTTCAGCTGGAGAAACTAGTAGTGATTGATTCTCTAGTGCAGAAAAAACGTAATCACCGCATGATAGATTTAAAATTTCTATAGGCAGCCTGTTATCGATTACCTCAACATAAATATCGAGACGATCTTCATGAGTATTATTGAGGTATGCTTTTATTCTAACCTTGTTCAAATGTTTTGAAGCATAGTCTCGTTTTTTTATTAAAATAGTTTTGTCGAATATAAAGGCAGCCGGGCCGAAAGAAAAGACATGATCTTCTAAAGGGAACTCTGAATATATCAATCCGAGATTATGTTTGAGTTCTGCTTCTATGCTAAGTAAAAAATTTTCTAAATAATCTGGCGCGGCAAGTTTCTCTAACGCGCGAATGTATTCTCGGATGAATTCTTGATCCACTTTTCTTGGTGTGTTAAATAACTTATAAAAATATTCACGCCAATCTTCATAGATAAAATTATTAGGAGTAATACCTCGTTCATAGGCAAAGATTGGTTTCTCCTTATTAAAGAAATTATGCCCATCAAAAGCTATCGGTTCGAGACGAGAAGTTATTGGATTATAATAATAACGGACACTTTTCGGTACCGCACCATGGTGGGTTCCCATAATGTCAGTAATCGCATAAAACATTGCAAGCTTCTTTGTGTCGAAAACTTCACCTACAGATAACCTATCATCCCTGTATCCCTCTAGAAGATTAATTGCTTTAGCTGTGACTGGCGAAAATTCAGATTTTGTCCATTTCTTTTCATTGAAAGGGGTAACTTGCATATCAGAAAAAAGATTCTCTCCTCGCGTGCTTTCATCAAAACGAATAATAGGACTATCTTTCAGTCCGTATCTTTCTACCAGATATTTATCATAGTGTTCCTCCAGCGCGTATACTCCAAGATTCTTACCGTTTATAGAAAGATTTATAAAAATATAATTTGGGGAAATCAATCCTTCTCTCTTGACGAGTTGCAGAAAAATCCATTCATAAATATAGTTTCGCGCCCTCGGTTTATGAAGCGAAAATGTTTTCATAGCATAAAGGGTATTGTCTCCCTTTATTTCCACCCTAAAAGAAGCATTCGATAGACTTTCAAAATGGATCTTACGCTCACCCTTTAGTCTTATTTTTGCTTTCAATTGTTTGTTTCCTTGGGTAATCTTTACAGGCACATATTCAAATTTTTGATCCTCCGTAATGAGTGGAATAGCTTTTCTTCTCATATATTCGAGTTTTTGCATGTTAATATGCGATATGTCGATCGAGAGATTTTCCGCTTTATTAATTGAACCCCGAATCGCATTAATAATTGCTTCGGGATAGGTTTTAATGGATTTAGTTATCTGTAACGTTTTATTGATTTTATTCCACGCGGCATCGGATGATGTTGGATTTATATTTGCAAAAATTAATAACCCGGCGATAATAAAGAGGTTAATACAAATTATCAGGCAGGAGAAAACATTCCAAATCTTCTGCGGTGTTCGCCCACTAACGCTTTTATTTATAAATAATGTTCCCCCCTTTAGAATCAAGCCAAAATCCCTTGTTGGTCAATGAATGTTATTTTGATGTTACTGTCTATATTGGTCAGTTTCTGAGTCAAGTTTTCCAAACTTTCCGTGTTATTGACTTGAGTATTAAAAGTAACCTCGATTAAGTCTGCACCGCTATCAAGCCGTCTTAAATCAACCCTGTCACAACTATTGTTAACGATGTTCACAATGGCATCAAGATTCACATTTTTTTTATCCTGGCTGCTAATTGTAATAAACATATTTGACTGAGAAAGTAATTCATCTCGGGTTATCTTCTTAAGGCCAATAATTACAAAAACAGTGAGAATGAACGATATGATGATAATTAATCTTTGATCAGCACCAAGCCCAAGCCCTATGGATATAGCAAGGAACAAATAAGTCAGCTCTTCAGGTTCTTTGATTGCCGCCCTGAAGCGAACGATAGATAGTGCGCCGACCAATCCCAATGAAAGTGCCAAGGATGACTTTACAATACTGATTACGGTCATCGTAATCATTGCTAATAGTACTAGGTTCTTGGAAAAGGATTCTCTATTTGAGAGAGAGTTCCCATAGAGTCGGTATATATGGCTAAGCACGTAAGCCAAAAAAGCAGCAAGCAAAAGGTTGACAGCAAAATTCAGAGGATCTACCTGGATACTCTGTGAGTTAAGAAAGTTTTCAAATGTGTTAGTTTTTTCCATCAGTTATATACCCTATTAATATCTGTCTTCGTATGTGGAGAAAAAATAAATACCTTGCTTAATTAATACAATTTAATAAACGTATTGTAATTCAGCTAATTATTAATAATTAGACCTCGAATCTGACTAAAATATAATACTGATTCTTAGCGAACCAATAATGACATAGTGTTTTGAGTAAAAATAATTTATCAACAAAAAACATCACCTCATCGTACGTACAATATATTGCGCAGACTTGAATATCCAATAAGGTGTCATGTGCCTGAGCAATGCATAGCTTAGAACCAAAATCTGTACTGGGGCTCGTAATTTTCTGCGACCACCAATCAAAGGAAACTTGCTAGCAACTTGATTGGCATATTGCATACACCACAATATTGATGTTCGACCATAGTGTAGCTTAGACGCACGAATGCTCTCCTTTATTGACCGATCACGATAGTTACTTGTTTTATTCTCTGGGTACATGCGCGACGCAGCAAGTGTCACGGGCAAATAAAGAAATGGGGTATATCTTGAATAGCGAAGCCAAAGCTCATAATCAAGTGCCATATCATAATTTATATTCAAATTGCCTGCTGTATCAAGTAATCGCCGATCAAAAAATACACTCGGTTGACAAATACAACAGTGTTGCAACAAATTAAGCAAACTGTAGGTATCTGTTGGATATCGACCAGTGCGCCGACTTTTCTTATCTATATAGTCGGCTTCACCGTAAACTAACCAGCAACCACTCTGCCCTAATAAACCTGTCACCGCAGCTAGTATTGCACCGGGTCTATACAAATCATCGGAATTCAACCAGCCAATAATTTCACCACTGCTGTGAGACAATCCCTTGTTTATAGCATCTGCTTGACCATCGTCAGATTCTGATATCCAGTAAATATCATTTCCGTAGGACTTTAATATTTCTACACTGCCATCTGTTGAGCCACCATCAATGATAATAACTTCCATGCTTGGATAGTCTTGTTCAAGAATGCTATCAATGCATTCTCGGAGAAAACGCGACTGTTGGTATGACGGCACGATAATACTTACGAGTGGGAATTCATCAATTTTTTTCTCTAGTCTTTTACTTGACCAGTGATTCGGATTATCAAATACTGCAGGCGCTTTGCGTAATGCATCAGCCAATATAGGTATTACATTTGTCTTATTGAAATTTGACAACCTACTACGTCCCTTCTCTACTAACTCTTTACAAAGACTATCGTCCTGCCAAAGTCGTTGCATCGCTGCCGCAATTTCTTCAGGGATTTCAGGATTAAAATATATTGCACTGTCGCCAGCAACCTCCGGCAAACTCGTTCGATCAGAACAAGCAATAGGGCAATCACTGGCCATTGCTTCGATAAGCGGTATACCAAAGCCCTCAAAATAAGAAGGAAATACTAGGCCTCGGGCACGACGATAAAGAATTGGCATATACTGTTCATCCACATAACCAAGCCATGTAACAGCACTTTCTAAATTTAAGTCCTTGATGGTTCTGATTAACTCTTTATGAGCCTTGTGCTCCCACCCTGTAAACACTAAATGTAGATCCGGCACAGTCTTTCGTACAATAGCTAAGGACTTCAACAATCCCAGATGATTTTTATGTGGCCACGTGTTTGCGGGATAAAGCAGATACCGTAAAGGCAACTTGTCCAATAATGCAACAGGCAAAGTTCCTCCTGTCGTGTTATTAAGAAACTGTTGTGACAAGATGGGCGGTGTCAAAATGATTTTATCACGAGGAATTCCCAAAAATGTTTCTGCCTCTTCAGCTACGAATTCCGAAATCACACAAAGCGTTTGTGCTGCTCTAGCAGGCCATTCCCAATACTGTGCGCGATTTCTTAATTCAATAAGATTAAAATTTTCTGGATAACTACGGTGCTGCAGATCAACCAAAAGAACAACCATAGGACAGCAAGCCGTTTCTACACCCGGATTCATCAACGGTGCGAACAGCACATCAAACTCACCATGTCGATAGTGATTCTCTATTTCATTACTCTGCCAACGCGTAGACACAACACGTATCCTATGGCTAGAATCGTCAAACAGGTGCTTAATAGCGTTGTTTACGAAATAGGTAAATAACAGATCCGTTTCTCGGTTCAGTCCGTCCAAGAGGCTTAGGACCAAAGGCATAATGCCCCCAACACTACCTGGGTTAAGTGGTGTCAGATTAACGCCAACCCTAATAGGTTTTTTTTCTATTGGTAAGACCATAAATATTTAGTATTACTCTATATTTTTCTAAATAAAATGATGCCGGTGGATATATAGATTGCAGTATACTTATCTACGTCTTTCCATTTATCCAACTTAATTGTAGCGACTACATATTTTGGCAATGGGAGATTTGAGACCATTGAAGCATTACTAACACCCACATGTCTAAAACTTATATTTCTTTCACCATTGTATCCCGCCTTTGAAAGCATCCATAAAGGGTATTCCCAACCTCCCTCATTACAATATATTCCTACAACCTTTTGCTTTTCTAATTGTAAGATACTTATTACATTCATGAATTCTTGATAGACATCTTTTGTATTCTTGAAATAAAACTCAGCTCGATCTTTATAATACCAATCGAGAGATATTAAGGAGCGAGTTTTGTTAGCAAAAGTAAAAATCAAACCATAGCAAAACAAACATATAAGAATCACATAACTGAAGCGTTTTCCGATAGCCCTATATTCTGTTGTTGTAATTGCAATTGCAATTAATGGTGCGGCCATTGCGAATAATGGCGTGTGAAGCCTGCTTGCCCATGGTTGCCATTTTAATAAGAAGAAAAAGAGTAAAGCGCCTAGTATTAGGCTAATAGCGTACCATGTCGTGCGATAATAATATCCCTTCAATAATAATAGTGGCAATAGAATCAGTGTGAGAAAAATAATTAGCATATGAATTAAATTCCCAGCAAAATCTTCATGCCAATTATACGGAATATAAAAAGTAGTGCCTTGCAAGGTTGTTCGAGGATTATTCAGTTGAGAACCTAGCACATCCTTCAAAGTTTTTTCCAAAACATTATTAATTAGGATTGAAGGTGTGCCTATGTGTAACGCACCATTTCTTACAGTATTCGCAAGCAAAGCGGCAGGAGACGCATCCTCGTTATATAATTGTTTTACTTCGGTTGATAAAGGATGTCCGTACAGTTTAAAGTTGCGTGAAAAGTGTCCCGCATTCAGTACAAGAGCAATAAAGACTATTAGCGAAAGTTTTACTACAACTTCTTGAATCCGAGCCCGATTAACGCCGCATTCTATAAATAGTGGGATAGCTAGTATTGTGCCTACGGCAGCACAATATATATAGGCTGTACCTTTAGTCATAAGCGCTAACCCCAACGCAATGGTTCCAAAGAGAATATTTTCAAAACTAAAATTTCTTTGAATGCGAAGCATGAATAATGCAAAAGACATTATAAAACTAGATACAACCAAATCATTTTGTGTACTCGAAGCCTGTAGTACTCCCATCGGTAAAGTCGCAATAATAAATGCTGTTATTAGCTGCTGTCTTTTATCAAGACCTAGTTCAGCAGCAATAACAAAACCAAGGCAAACAATCACAAGAAAGCTGACCCACTGAACGAGATTTGCATACCAGTCTGAACCTGTTAAAACCTGTAAATGCATAATTGCAAACTCTGCAAGCGGTGCTAAGTAATTCTGTCTCGTAATCGAGGTAGGATAAAATGATACATCGTTGTTATTTATCCAATGTACCACTCGAGACATATGATAAGTCATTGAGTCCGAGGTATTAGGTGGATGCAAGATAGCGGTTAAAAATGTTGCTGCCAAAATCAAAACTATCGCTGCTGTAAGAAGATAGGTTTGAGAAGAATACTCATGCGCTTCCTGAATTTTTAATACTTCAGTGTTCCGAAACTTTGAAATGATAGCTAACAAAGAAATGAAGAATAGAACCCACATTATTAATACACACGAAAAAGAAATACTATTAATTGCTGATAGAAATTCTGTCGAAATTAAAATGAATGTAAAAACCACTAGATGTGCTTTGATTAATGCTTCTAAGATAGTTTCCACTTTCAGTTGTCGCGTGAAAACAATCATCAGTGCAATATATGAACTTACAGGTAAAAGTAACAGCGAGAAACTCATCTTATACTTTAATGCTCTCTATTTTTAAGAATAGTTTATTTAAAGACATACGCGGAACTATTATTGACCACCATATTTTTTTCTATAGAAGAGAATGATACAGATCAATATATTTTTTTGCTTGTAGATCAGATGAGAAATTTTTAATCGCAGTCTCTCTACATCTATCACGTAGGGAATATTCTGTTGCTGGTGTATTTAAAAAACTTTCAATCGCTTCTACTATTGCTTTTACCGTCAATTCTTTAACCAGATAACCTGATAACCCAGGTTTAACCAAGTCACTTAAACCTCCTTGGTCAAATGCGACAACTGGTGTGCCGCAAGAAATTGATTCCAGCACTGTATTTGGTAAATTATCTTCACGGGAAGGCGCAATAAATAAATCAGCAGCACTATAAACCATAGGCATTCTCTCTTCTATATCAACATAACCGAGATGAATATGATTCTTCGATAATTCCTGCTGTGGGGCACCACCACCTACCGTTAGCAAGAAGATATTTTTAGAACTAGCAATTGTTTTTAAAGCCTCTACAAGTATATCAAACCCTTTTCTGTGATTATCCAGCCCATCAGCTACAAATAAGAGAACTTGTGTATCTTCTGGTATGCCAAGTAATTTTCTGGCTTTTAATCTATTTCGTGGCTTAAATATATTTATATCTAATCCATTTGAAATACAATGAATCTCATAATTCATAAGTAGTTTACTACGCCTAGCTGTTTCGGCCAGCCAGCGACTTGGTGCTACGATGCACACGCGATCTCTAAAGTATTTATTATATGAATAAGATTTTGAAGAAAAACTTTTATTCGAAATATCATTGGCACTACGATTATCGAGTTGAGGACAGTTCCCACAATTATTGATATAACCGTTACAATTATTAGAATAATGACATCCACCTGTAAAAGCATTCATATCATGCAATGTCCATACAATTGGTTTATTTTGAGGTATCGATGAGAAGAAATCGTTGTAATTAAACATATCAGAGATCCAGTGCAAATTAATAATGTCAGCATTGAAATCGATATCACTCAACCTTACGCCTTCGGAAAGCGTTGCCGTAGAAAATCTCTCAAATCCTTCTGGTCTGTTTTTTAAATATTTTTTATTTGCAGCTTCCTCTCGAAGAAATAAACGACGACGTCTTATTCGGGAAAATAAATTACGTCTTTGCCATGTCCATTTTAAATAACCAGGTTTGTCAGTATCTCCTTCCCTATAAAGAAAACGGCTTTCAATGTTTTCTTTACACAACCCCATATGCAATCGTTGTGCGGCAATAGCTGCACCACCGACCAACAGAGTATTAAGATGAAGAACGCGCATTAAGTTTATTTTTTAATAAATAAGAAATATTTTTATTTGTCGCAATATATAATATTGTTAGATATATTTCTCGAACGTGTTTAATAATATTTTGGTGCAAAAATGAGACAGCATAAATCATTACGCACTTCTAATTACTCAATGAATTAATGATAACTTATCATTAACCCTGTCTTCCCAACGACCACTTGTTAATGATTCAAACGTAATAAGATTGGATAATTTCCCAATATCATTTAAATATGACCACACTTTCCCACCATTAGTATAATCAATTGCTAAATATGGAATATTTAATGTTTCAGAAAAGACTACGGAATGGTACCTTGTGCAGATATTCAGTTTACTACCTAACATATTTTTAATGATTGAATCTGCTGAATGTATTTTATTATCATTTATGACGTTGCTATCTTTAAAATACTTATCGCATAACATTCTATTGAATTGTCTATCATCACCCCCAACCACAAATGTATGCATTGGTAATAAATGAGGGGTTAAACCAGTTTTCTTGCTAATAGATTTAACAATTTCAGATAATTGATTTTCATACATACTTTTTACATTATCAACATCCACGTGTGATTCATCTAAAACATATTCATTTGGTAAATCCCTTAAAAAACAACAAAATTTATTGCCATTTTCTTCTGCTATTAATGTATTTTTCCTTGTCCTTACATAGTTTATAGCTGGATCTTGAATTAATTGTGCATCTACTCTCTTCTCATTTTCATAGATCCAGTTCAATGAAGCTGCATCCCTAACCCGAACCACACTAGCTAAGCGAACAATTTCTTTAACTGCATCACTATATCTACTTCCTATGAGCGGCCCTATTCCGCAACCTTCCAGTACGGTTATAGATCCTGATTTTTGGCCTAAAATAAATGCCTGCATTATTACGCCGAGTGTTTCAATATGCATCAGCGGCCCACCACCCATCATAATCACATCGGCATCAACACACGCTTTACTATATTCCTCTGAATATGTATCAATGATTACTTCATTTACACATCCTAATTCCTGCAGTGTTTTTTTTGTTACAAATGGATATAAGCTGGCGATAGAAATAATTATTTTATTATTATGATTTTTAATATTTCTAATTATTTCTGCCAGAATTGCTTTGTCTCCTACTGTTTCAGTCCCATACCATCCTACTATTAATACTCGTTTTATATCCAACCAATCTATTGCACATGGAATAGCAGATACGCATGCAATAGATTTAGGCATTAACACATCAATATTAAATTTATTAATATAACTGTTTTTTTGTTTAACCTGAACAAGAGAACTTAATTTTGGAAACGCATGATAATCATGTACACAACTATCACAATTATCTTTAATGATATTATTTCGAATATCTATATTAGACTTATATAGATCGAGAGCTGAGTTTTCACTACATGAACCAATAACAGGAGATTTTGGTGAACAATATATTAAATCGCCTCTGCAATCCAATACGACTGCATTAATTTGGTAGGGACATCCTGACTGGCGTTTTTTCCCCTCAAATATCATTTTCCTGATATTTGAGTATGTTTCTTTTACACTAATGTCTTTTTCATATGTATGTTCTAGTTTAAAGAAAAATAAAGCGATATTATATTTTTCATCATCATCAAAATTTTTTATAGATGCATTAAGATCTTCGTTATAGAGCCTATCAATAAATTCCGCCACGCGGAATTTTGCATATATATCGTTCTGAATACAAAAATCTAAAACGTCATCTACATACCATACGTTTTCTTTAACTATAGTACAGCCTATACTCAGCGGTATATTTGCATTATTTTTAACATGATTAATGACCTGTAGGGCGCTCTCAAAATTACCTTCTCTAGACCTAACCTCATCATGAACATGACCTACGCCATCTAAAGACACCATTACATTAAAATTTACATTTTCTTTAGCACATACAGCTTCACAATCATCAATTTGCTTTATAACTTTCTGCGTCTGTATTGCATTTGTTATTATTCCAATTGACTCTGTCCCTTCTTTTTTAGCGAACACTTGAACAATATCTGGCAAATCATCACGTAGCGTAGGCTCTCCACCAGATATTCCAACATTAGAAAGGTTCTTAAATAAATCATCGTTTAATATATTCTCTAGTTCTTCTGGTGTAAGCTCCTTATCTTTTTTTCTCTTCCAAATGTTACACATCTTACATTTTGAATTACATATATCATTAGCCATAAAATTCAGGGTTACTGGATATCTTAATATCTTCTTATCAAGATATTCTTTGATTGAATATTTAATTCGTCTATAAATCATTGATTATTATTGTGAACTTATAAATATATTTTTATTATAGTAATTCTATCTTGATCCTGAACAATTTAAGAAAAACATGAAAATTTTTCTTTATTAATTCAAGCTCCATTCGCCATTTAACTGAACTGGAGCCATTCCAACAAAACATCCTTTAACCGATAATAATTTAGCTGCAAAATGTTGCGATAACACCTCTATTCTGGCTTCGTCCATTATTGATACTGACATGTAATAATTGCCAGGATTAAGATTCAAAGCAGGAAGTAAGATATTTATATCTATCTTTTTACCAATATTATTAATTTTCACTTTGTTAAACGATGAATCACATTGCGCAACTACTTCCATGAGGTGGTTTAAAATCAAGATGCAACAAACAGGGTTTAGTTTGGATTTATCTATAGAAACTTCAATATGTATATTGACATTATCAAGATAATCAAACTCAACTGACGATTTCCCATTAACACTCACATCAATTCTATCAATAGTAGCCTTGCCATTTCCGGTAATAGATTTTTTTGTCTTATCGAACAAGGATGTATATACATTGATTCCTTTTGGTATATCCTGACCATAAAAAACTATATTGCCTTTATCTAGCACACATAATTTATTTGCTACTCTGGCAATCTGAGGAATGGAATGAGAAACAAAAATTATGACTGTATTTTCATAAATCTCGCGTATTCTATTAAAACATTTTGCATTGAAACCAATATCGCCAACAGCTAAAACTTCATCCACAATTAAAACATCTGGTTCCATCTGAACTGCTATAGAAAAGCCAAGTCTGGTTTTCATGCCTGAGCTATAACTCGCTACTGGTGTATCTAAAAATTCTCCGATTTCTGAAAACTCAACTATTGCGTCAAATTTATCCTGAATCTCCTTTTTACTCAGCCCTAGCATAGCGCCATTAATGAATATATTTTCTCTCCCTGTAAGCACTGGATTAAAACCAGCCGCTAATTCAATCATGGCGCATACTCTACCTCTTATTTCTATTCTTCCTTGGTCTGGTTTAATTAAACCGTTCAATAATTTCAATAACGTGCTTTTGCCCGCTCCGTTACAGCCAATTAACCCAAGACACTCTCCTCTTTTAAGATTAAATGAAATATTATTTACTGCCCAAAACTCATCATCCCTTAGTCTATTATTCTCTGATGAATCTATTTTTAGTTCCTTGTAAATATCATTAAGCCCATACCACAATGATTTTTTTAAATCTTTGCAGAATTTTTTGGATACCCCGTCTACAACAACAAGCTCATCATTTTTCATAAATCATGACCCCATTCTAGATACCAAATGTGGTATTGCTAATCTAAATAAAACCCAACCAGCGACCAAAAACAGAATTGAAATACATGTTACCAATATAAATTGATTGGTATAAATTTCATTACTACCAATTAAAAGACTTCTTGTGGTTGCCAGCAAAGGCGTGACTGGATTATATTTCACTAAATCAAATACATCTTGATTTGAACTTGAATAAATAACTGGGGTTATAAAAAACCAAAGTGTCGTTAACATGGTTAAACTTTTACCTACATCTCGATAAAGCAGGCCAAATGGCAACAACAAGACGCCTATAACTGTCCCAAACAATACAATGGACATTACTCCGATTGGCACAAAAATGAATTGTAGCGTTATTTGAACATCGTAATAAATAAATGTAATTACCAAGAGAATACTTCTTATTAAAAAATTGAATAGAACTTCACCAATACCCGCAACAATTAATGCTTCTCGGGTAAACATTATTTTTTTCAGCATTGTGATTGATTTGTCTGCTTGATTTAATGGTGAGTTAATTGAGTCCGTAAACACCTGCCATAAAACCATTCCTGAGATCACGTACAATACATAAGGGCCCTCTATGTTTTCGATGCTTAAGACTCTTTTGTTACTCAGGTAAACAAATATAGATGTCGTAAATATTGCTGGTAATACTGCCCAAAGGGAACCTAAATATGTTTGTCTATATTGGGATGAAATATTTCTAACCATTAGCACAATAGACAATTCATATGATGTTTTAAGATCGTTAATCATTAACTGTATAAATGATCGGACATCTTTTAATTGTGGCTCTGAGTTATAAATTCTTGTTTTTAACTTGGTCATATAAAACCATTAATTGAATTTCAATTTGTTTTCTTCATATTTAAAACACTAATATTTAGTGTGTCGAGGTTGTTATCATAATTTCCCACGCTACCGCCATACTATATTTATTACGATACAGTTTGTGTTTGCTTTTCTTATCTTTTAATTACTCTTTCTAGTTTTCTATTCCAACTCAGATTCCCACAACAGCACTCTGGGTTTTTGCATAAATAACTTATCCATGTTTTTAAATTCATCTTCAGTTAATACCAACGTTCGTATTTTCCTAGCTATGTATTTTTCCGTCTTTTTAACAAGATCTTGGAGACTTTCAAGGTCGATATCGCCAACTAATAACAAATCCACCAGCCCCGTATCTTTACCTTGTGCATAATCATCAATTAAATACGCCTGCTTTAGGTTGCCCAAACGTTCCAGAATACTTTCAAGGATCTGATCCATGCCTAAGGCTTTCTTGACCATCGAATGAAGCTCGGGGAATAAAGGATGTTCAGTATTAGCACGATAATTAATTTGCCTGCCTGACTTGCTGCTGTTTAACAAACCTGCATCACTTAATTGCTGCAATTCACCTGAAACTTGACTGGGAGATACACTAAAATCATCAGATAATTCACGTAAATATGCCTGTTGATCCGGATTTAGAAACAAACGCATCAATATCTTAATACGTGTTTTTGAGGCAATAAGTGAAGATAGAATCGACATATAACATCCGCTATTATGTTCTATTAATTAGAACATAATAGCGGATATGTTTGATATTTCAAGAAGGAATGTTATGAACAGCATCACAAATTTGGGCATATAGTCGAATATTTAAACCAACCAAATTTATTTAATATTAGCAATTAATTTCATACGAATTATTCTTTCTCACTCATAGACTCGATTATCTCTCTGTATTTATTAACGATGACTCCCCAGTCAAACTTATCTATTACACTTTGCCTGGCATTTGCAACAATCATATTTTTAGTTTCTTTATTCACTAATATATTTTCAACTGCATTCGCGAGCTGCACTGAATCTCCAGGCTTTACTAAAACTCCATTTACACCATTCTCGATAATATCTTCCATTGCTGGTAATGATGGTGCGATGACAACACATCCGCAGCCCATGGCTTCAATTGCTACCAATCCTAGCCCTTCTCGTTTTGAGGTCATCACAGCTATTGTTGATGATGAATATATTTCTGGTAATTGATTATGATTTATTGCCCCAATGAATTCGACAGCATGCTCAATACTCAATTCTTTACACAGTGCTTCTAATTGACATCTTTCAGGACCATCACCTACGATGAATAATTTTAATTTTGGATATTTCTGGATAAGACTATGCATTGCTTCCAGTAAAATATTTACATTCTTTTCTTCAACTAGCCTTCCAACAAACAATATTTTATTATTGTCTTGTTTTATATTTGCTAATGGCATAAATGTATTTACTAAATCAACACCCATTGAGCAGACATGTATTTTTTCTTTAATGTTTGTGATCTGTAAACAATTTTCCCGCATATGCTCACTTACAACGGTTATTCCATCAGAATAGTTCAAAACCCACTTTTTAATACTTTTAAACAAAAATGACTGGAAAGAAAATAAATCACTCCCGTGTGATGTACATAATATTTTAGGGCAGTCTTTATATAGATACTTTGAGATGAATACAGCTATTAAGCCTTGTGGTATTAACCAATGGGCATGAATGAGATCATATTTATTTTTTTTTAATAACGTTAATAGTGACCATGTCTGTGAAAATATAAATATTGGAACTAATAGGTAAAGTAACTTATTTTTTTTAAGATTTGCAATAATTCCACCATCATATGCAAGCAATTGCCATTTACTAAAGAAGTATTGATATCGATATACATTGATGCCGTCCAGTACTTCTTTTTTTTCAGACCCAAATGCATGTGGAGCCAAAACATCGACCTCGATACCTTTGTTGACCAAGCGTTTACTTAATTCATTTACAAATGGCGGATCAGTATCATCAAGCCAACGTGGAAACGTAGAGCTTACTACAAGGATATGTTTTTTATGTTCAGGACTGTACATAAATAGACAAAATTTATAATTCTAAACAGTGTAATAATAACTGTTCAATCATCCTTTTTTTGATTTTGACTATAAATAAGAAATGTTATTTGCTCTGACAATAAACCTATGAGGAAAATAATTACTGATGTTAAAAATATGAATATACCCATATTAGTAAAACGCCCATGATAAAAATAAGTATATCCATAATAGGATAAACCTATAATAAAAAGACTTAAGCTAGCTGGAAAAAATATTTTTAATGGTGAATATAGTGCAGTAACTCTAAAAATGATTAATAAAAACTTAAACCCGTCTTTAATTAATTTAATATGACTATTACCTGTTCTTTGCTCGCAAGATATTGGAACATATTTGATACTGTAGCCGGATCTAAACAAGGCCATAGTGATGGTAGTTGGATAAGAGAATCCATTTGGCAACAGATATAAAAACTGTTTAAATACATCTGCTTTTACTGCTCTAAAACCCGAGGTCAAGTCATCTATTTTATGTCCTGACATATAGCTAGCTAGTTTATTATAAAATACATTAGCGACATACCTTGGAATGCTGGCGTGTGTTATTCGTTCCCGAGCACCAATAACCATATCGTGATTTTCATCAATGCCGTTGAGTAAACTTTTTATATCATCTGGTCTGTGCTGGCCATCAGCATCCATGAAAACTAGTATTTCACCTGTTGCAAACCGCGCGCCTGATTTTATTGATGCGCCATTACCCTTCGAGTATGGATGATTAATAACTTTCACAGCATACTTATTACATATACTTAATGTATCGTCATCAGACCCATCATTAACAATGATAATTTCGGCATCAGCATATAAGGATGTTAATTCAGGCAACAATATTTTCAAAGAAGCCGATTCATTCTTTGCTGGTAATATAATACTTAGGCTTTTATTCATAATGTTTTAAATAAATTTAAGGAACATTTAGCAGTTTGAGCTGCTGCTCAGCGTTTTTATATAGAATAGCGTCATTATGTAACTTCAACAAAACGTATTCAAAATCTTTTTTTGCTTGTGGTTGATTTCCAATATTTAAGTGAGAAAGACCACGATAATATATAGAGTCAATATGACCTGGATTAGCAAGATTAACCTTTGTCAATAATTTAATCGCCATATTAAATTCATTTAATGAAAAATAACTTATGCCAAGATAGTAATTTGCTTTTTCATGTTCTGGATAATCTTTAATAATTGCCTGAAAATCATTTTTTGCCATATCCACGTTGCCAAGATTATTATTAGCAACCCCTCTATTTAACAAGACTTCAATATTATTAGGTGCCTTGAGCAACGCAGAATTTAAATCCTCGATTGCGCCATTTAAATCTCCCAAATAAATTCTAGCTGACGCTCTTCCATTTAAAGCATAGGCATTATTCTCGTCTAGTTGTAGAACTGAAGAATAATCCTCAATGGCTTTGTTGTACCATTTTTTCTTCATTCTGTAATCGGCTCTGTTGCTAAGAGCTCTGTAATTTGATTTATCAACATTTATTGCATGTGACCACAATGTTTCCTCATTTTCCCATATTAAGATTTGTCTTTTCGTACTGTTTACTAATGCACATAATATAATTACGTATACTAGTAGCATAGAAAACAGTAGCATTATTTTTTTATTTTTTTCTTGTTTAAAACTTATTCTCAATCCTTTTAAGGTCATATAGCTCAAAACAAAATAAAACGGCATTAAAGCAATGTAGGCATACCGATCTGCCATTATCTGTGGGCCACTTTGGGAAAAACCGAGAACCGGAAAGATAATCACTAAATAAATTAGCAAAAAATATAATGGCCAATGATATTTTTTTCTTATCAGAAATGCAGTTACAAATACGAATATAAAAACAAAGAAATGCGCATAAAACTTAATATCATAAAAATTCGTTTTCCCTAACAAATATAATGGCGATAAATTTGAAGGATATAATGTATTCAATAAATACATATTAAAACCGTAACTTGCCTGCAGAATTCTATCTACCAGAGTTAATTTTTCCCAAGAAACCATCGCTCCTGATGTATTCGCCGCAAAGACACCTATCAATGCAAATAAGAAAGATATAATGATAAATGGGATCTTGGTTTTTATACTATTCATCATAAAGGCAACTGTGGGCTTCGTGGAATTAAGAATTGCTATATCTACTAGAACTAACACCACAGGAAAAGTAATTGCCCATGCCTTACATAACAATGACAGGAAAAAAGAACAAAAAGAAATAATATATAATTTCTTCTTAAATATATTACTTGATGCGAGTACTTCTTTATGAAACCTGAAATGTAGATATGCAAGAAAACTTATTAACAAAAATAATGCACTGAAGACATCTCTTCTTTCAGTCACCCATACGACAGACTCTACTCTTAATGGGTGTAATGAAAAAATTGATGCCCCAACTAGAGATGATATTATTAAATTTAAATTATTCGAAGATAATTTATTAAACAATCTTAAAGCCGAATAGATCACCAGCATTAACAGCACAGCATTAATACTGTGCAGTAATATATTAGTTAACCTGTAACCATAACTTTCCAGACCCCAGACATGGTAATTCATGATGAAAGACAACCATGTTAATGGTTGATAATGACCACCCAGAGTGTTCGTAAATGCCCAAAGCATGCTATTAAAGCTAAACGACCTGATATGCTCGTTATTAACAATAATTTCTCGATCATCCCATACAAAATCGTACCCTAATGACGACTTAAAAATAAAAAACGCCAAACAAAATAAAATAGTGCTAGAGAGAAGAGTAATGGATTTTGTTTTCACATTAATTTCTTATTATATTAATTTTTATGACGCCAGAATCTAATAAATTTTTAACAACATAAATAATTGTTTTCATTTGGTCTGGCTTAATTATAATTTCTTCAAATAGAACTGAAAACGCCTAATAGCATGTCATTCTTTGATAGTATGAAACTTTATGCCATGACTTTTATTTAAGTCTTTCATGAGCATATTCGCCTCATTAACTTTTTCATTGGTCAACAATATTGATATTAATTTTATTTGATACTCAAGCGTGTTCGGATTCCTTAAAACGACATCTCGCATGATGGCTAAGCCTTGACTTGCTCCATTAGGGATGGTCACTAGGTACGAAGAATATATATAACGCACATCATCACTTAATCTTCCTGTTACCTTTTCATTTTCTAAAATACTAGAAAATAAGCTGTGTATCGTAGTAGAAGTTAAATTACATTTGGATTCGACCTGACAGTTAATAAGCTGACGTAACTCTACTATCTCAGTATTATTGATCTTGTTATTCTTCAAGTTAATCACGAGCTTGTTTATAATGCTTTGATCTTCCTCTTCACCAAGCATCGCATTTAAATGGATAAGTGCAATTGCCGGCTGTGTCGTATTAATCGCGAGCGTTTCTGCTTTGCGTAGGGCTACTTTTGCTGCAGTTCCAAAAACAGGGTTTTTGGTTTGTAAGTATTTTTTAGTGTAAGCATAACCCATCTCATAATTTGAAGTGACGGAGTTGGGATGATGCTGCACTAACCTTTCACCTAATAGAATAACATCACTCCAATCATGAGCTCGGCTAATTGTAAGTATAGTAAAAAGTAATGTAATTACGGCAAAAAAATAATGCTTATTAATAAACTTTATCTTATTCACCATTAAATTAAGTGATATTACAAAGATAATAATTAAACCAATCGAAGGAAGATAGTTCCTGTGTTCATGAACTAAATTCAGAGGAAGAATTGTTGACTCCATCAAGTGACCAATGAAAAAAAATGTAAGCCCGAAAGCCAGCCATGGTATTTTTTTTCTATGTCTAATTGCAAAAAAAGAAAGTAAAACAAGTGATGCTGTTGCCCAGAGTGTAGATATAGGTTCAACAATACTTTTAGATAGAATAAAATCATCATGATGCAAACCAAAGATATCAGCTTGAGGTAATAGTATTTGAAAAATATAAAACCAAATGACACGAAATTGAGTTAACGACCTTTCAATTAAATCAAATGATCTGCCACTATATTTTGCCGTTAACTCTCCATTCAATAACATAAATATTGCCAAACACGAAGGCAAAAAAATCACAATAAAATAAAAAATATTTAAACATTGTCGCTCAGACAATGTATTAACATGCCAATGGAAAAAAAAGCATTCTATCGCCAATAAAAATACAAATAATAATAATCCATTCTCTTTACACAATGCTGATACAAGTCCAAACAATATTATCAATATTAGTTTAGAGATAAATTGTGATAAATTATTTTCTATCTTTTCACGTAATGTTATATAGCAATATATACCTAGTAACGTAAACATGGCGGCCATACTCGTCATTCTTTGTACTACGTATAAAACTGCTGTTAAATTTATGGGATGGACAGCCCAAATTATTGTTGACCAAAATGCAGTCGACCTAATATCTACAATCTCACTTGAAAAATTTGTCCTGATTGCTAATAAACTTAATAGTTTGGATACGATAAAAAATACAATGACCGTATTCAGTGCATGAACCAAAATATTGACTAATTTAAAACTAAGCGGAGAGAAACCAGCTAAATGATAGTTTAAGTAGAAACTTAACATTGCTAACGGGCGCCCTAACGGTCCAGATGTTCCTGATATCGATGCTGTCCAAGCATCTAATAAACTTAATTCAGAATTATTGATCGCTGGGTTTTGGAGAATATTAAAATAATCGTCATAAATGAACTCACCTGGTAGACCAGGCAGATAAACTAGTACTGCAATAATAAATAAGAAAAATGCATATCGCTGATTCACGCTCATAGGTAAGGTCATATTTATAGTTTGCATATAATGTACACGGTCAAGATACGTTATGCTTTTTTAGATGTGTCGTACATATTAATACTGATTCATCTAAAGTTATTTAGAATAAATTTAAAGTATCAATAAATAGATAACTAAACTATCTAGTTTATATCACACCCATAAAAAAACCCCTCAGAAGAGGGGTTTTTATTACTACCTGTTGAAATAGCTTCGAATTATCTACAATTAGAAGGTCGCAACTTAGATGGCACCGAACCAGTGTTACATAACCAACTTATAGAACCACCGGTATCTGAAGGTGATAAAAGAAGAGTAGAGTTATCAGCGCTATCTACTTTTGTATTATAAGTGATAAGAATAGTACCGCTAGCACCAACTGTGACAGTTTTAACCGCATTACCGTTAATACTTGCAGCAGCCCCAATTCCAGCCATAGCATTTGAACTAGGCCAAGCACCCATAGAACCATAATATTCGGACACACCCGTTTTAGCAGCACCGGCCAAACCTAGACCTTCAGAGACGTGTGCACGCTTGGTATAGTCTTGATATGAAGGGATAGCAACTGCGGCAAGAATACCGATAATTGCAACAACAATCATTAATTCTATGAGGGTAAAACCCTGTTGTGTTTTTTTCATCTTTTTTAACTCCTTTGAGTTGGTTTTATTTAATAACAATCTTTGCAAAGATTACTTAAAATTTGATACTCCAATTATATTTGGATAGTACGCCATTTTGAACTGCGTGTAAGTGTACTGCAGAATCTATGCCAATTAGTTTTCAATTAAATATTATCCATAACTCTTTGTATATTATGAATAATAATTGACTATGCTAATTAAATTACAATCTGACAACACAAAACTATTAACATTCTATGTCCGAATGTGACGTAAATTGTCATATCAACTGTAGCAGAAGAAATTTTTAATAATCAGATTATTAAAAACATCTTAAAATGCTTTCAACTTTTTATAGCCATACAAGACTATCTTTAATAATTGCCAACCATTTCTAAATCTTTGTATTTGCGTATTACCATAACGCCGTTGTTTATAATTTATAGGAATTTCAACCATTTTCAAATTTAACTTCGAAGAACAAAACAATAGATCAAAATCACCAAAAGGATCATAGAATTTAAAATAGTCTCTTTCTTTCTTCATCCTTATGTAATCTGATTTAGTCAATACTTTGGTACCACATAATGTATCCGTATACCTTTGATTCAAGAGCCAGGTAAACATTAATGAAAAACCCCAGTTTGCAATTAAATTTAAAAATCGCATCGCCTCTTCTTCCATAGGGTAAATGAGCCTACTCCCATTTATATATTCTCCTTTCCCCGAGGTTATTGCGTTCCAAAATTTATCGAGTTCCTCAGGTGGAACCGTAAGATCTCCATCAAGTATTATTAACACTTCACCTTGTGCATTATCAAATCCCATAAATGTTGCATCAGCTTTACCTTTACCTAATTGTCTCAATAGTTTGATGTTCGACTTAGGGTATTTACCTATCACTCGCTCTATTTCTTCATATGTCCCATCAGTGCTATGGCCCTCAACAAAGATAATTTCAATCTCTTCAGTAAATTGCGGAATTCGTTGTACTGCAGATTCAATATTACCCTTTTCATTTCGACAAGGAATTATAATTGAGCAGCTTTTGTTTTTAGGTAGAATCTGTTTAAGCGATCTTGCAATCACGTAATTTCTCAAACAAAAACGACGCACGATGGGGAGTGTCGCTATATATTTATTAATTACATTTCCTAATCCTGCCATACGTAAGGGTAGTAATTGTCGCCAATCACAACCGACGATATCAAAATCAGCAAGTTCTAAAATATTAACAATATCACTTGTTGCCATGTAATTTTGTTCCACTTGTGGCATCTTCAAACCGATTATTTCGGCGAGTTTTAAGACCGGCTCCCAAAAGTACGTGTAATAGCTAATAATGATTCTTGTTTCTCTGGTGCATAAGGGATGAAGCTGAAATAGTGTTTTTTGACAATCCACTAGTGAGCCAATGGTGTCGGAAAGAATTATAAAATCGAATTTTTCATCAATAATTTCAATTGCTTTTTTATTTTCAACATCTGCAACATAAAAGGTATGTTCAGGATGTTCCTTTCTCGCTATATCAATCGCCTTCTCACTGAAATCAATGCCCACACCCCGCGAAGGCTCAAGCGATGCAAGCAAGTCCCCATTACCACAACCTAAATCTAAAATCCTTGAGTTATTTGATACTAAAAAAGACAAATAACGTTGATCCTGTTGATGAAAAAATACGTTTTTCTGCTTCCATATTGTACGATCACAAGCATACTGATCGGCCATTCTTCTTATTTTGTCCTTACGCTTTAATTCACTCATGATAAACAAAAATCTTCATATAATATTTAAGACATAGACTAAATGATTATGGTCGTTAATACGTCTTACTTAATTTGTATAACATTTATTGTTGGCCTAACTATTTCTTTTCTAGAACTATAAGCATTCTCGTAGCAAAGACGCGAGGCAAACAAGCACATAGCCGATCTATTATCTGCATTAAAGCAAAAAATCTTGATGGATATAATTGCGTTCCTGTATAGCCTCCACTAGCAACATAAGAAATAGCTGGTATTTTAATAATTTTTAGTGCATTCCAATTTTTTTTAATTCTTATACATTTTTCCCAACAAAATATTCTGCTTGCATTACCTTGCGCTGCGTAATATTGCTGATCAAATGTCAATGATTGTGAAGCACTATTCCACTCAATTTTATTATTTAATCTCAATGGTTCTGGATGAAAAAAACCATAGACTAATAACCCCAATAAACTTAGATGCGGCTCGAAAATTAATAACCTCCCAGATTCCATGAGCACCCTATTGAATTCTTTTAAGGCATCTCCGGGATATTTTAAATGGTGAAAAACGTCAAACAATATCAAGTTGGATATTGAGTTATCCTGGTAAGATAAATTATATGCGTTCTCCATACCATCTATATAACTACTATCATGCTGATCAGTGCATATACATTCAGGAATAATTTCCTTTATTTTCCCTATGCCTGAACCCAGCTCAACTATTTTCCCTGTATTATTTAAAACAAGGTTTTGTTTTATTAATATATAAAAGTCTCTGTATATCTTCCGAAGCAATAACTTCTCATTCCATATTTTGTTATGCTTATTCAACAACGAAATGTTTTCATTTGTTTCACTCATATAAAACTTTTCAACACATTATTATGTCGTGCTTTTTTGTATTGTCGAAACATCAATTGAGACCTAATTTCTCAAGTCGATAACGTAATGCGCGAAAACTGATTCCCAGTAATTTCGCTGCTGCTGTTTTATTCCATCGTGTTTTTTCCAAGGCCTCAATGATTTTCTGTTTTTCTATATCATCCAACACTGAATCCAGAGCAGCGTTGTTTGATACTACTTTTTTGACAGGTTCTGAAAGCTGAATATCTTCTAAGCTGATAATATTATTACTGCATAATGTTACTGCACGTTCAAGTATGTTCTCCAATTCCCTGACATTTCCTGGAAATTGATATGACTCAAGTAATTTTTTCACATCATCACTTAATTCCTGCTTTTTATTGCCTGAAACCTGAACCATTGCGTCAAGAATATGATCGGCAAGCAATAAGATATCATTTGTTCTTTCTCTTAATGGCGGAATTTTTAATTCGATGACATTAATTCTGTAAAACAAATCCTGACGAAACATTTTTTGTTTAACGCGCTCAGACAAATCGTAGTTCGTCGCACTTAGTATTCTAACATCCACTTTTATTTCGTTCTGAGAACCAACAGGTCGGATCACCTTTTCCTGAATCGCGCGAAGTAATTTAACCTGCATATGTTGTGGTAGTTCAGCAATTTCATCAAGAAATAGTGTCCCCCCGTCTGCAGCTTGAAAAAGGCCCCCTTTATCAGTCAACGCACCAGTAAAACTCCCTTTTTTATGCCCAAATAATTCACTCTCCATTAAATCGGATGGAATCGCGCCACAATTGATTGGAATAAAGGGTTTATCCGCGCGAGGTCCATAATCATGAATCATATTGGCAACTAATTCTTTACCCGTTCCTGATTCACCACTGATATAGATCGGGGCTTGACTGTGAGCAACTTTTTCAATCTTCTTTTGTAAATCTTGCATTACCTTACTAACACCAATGATCATTTGTTTTTTTGTATCTTTTTTTAATCTTGCTTTTAATGCACTTTGCACTACTGTTCTTAATGTATTCAGATCGATTGGTTTTGTTAAAAAATCAAATGCGCCATACTTCAATGCTTGAATAGCACTATCCATGCTCCCATGCGCGGTAATTACAGCAATAGGGATTTGCGGAAAGTTCATCTGCATTTCATCAACAAATTCTACACCGTCTCCATCAGGTAATTTCATATCTGTTAAACACAGGTCAAACTTATGCTGGCTTAATAGAGTCCTCGCCACTGCCAGATCCTCCGCACAATAACTGTCGATGTTCATTCGTTTCAGAGTTATCCCCAATAATTCTCGAATATCAGGTTCGTCATCTATAATTAATACAAGTTGCGGCATTCCTATTCCAACTCTTCCGATTTATTGATAGGCATAAAACTCACTCTAAATATTGTTCCTTTAGTTGATGTTGTATGAAGAATTAGAGTTGCTTGATTTGCCTCGCAAAGTTCACGCGCCAGATACAAACCTAATCCAGAACCTTTTGTTTCAGTTGTGAAAAATGGTTCAAACAATTGTTCCTTAATTTCATTTGATATACCCATGCCATAATCAATAATATCGATGTATGGTCTTTGTGAGTCATCACCGACATCACACAACAATGTCACAATTGGAATACCCCTACTATAGCGTTTAGCATTTTCGCATAGATTCCATAATACTTGGTATAATTGAGAAGGATCCATCCTCACAAATATATCATTCTTATTTTCTTCCAGGCGCACACAGTTCTTAGGCAATTCACATCCTGTTGCAAACTCGTCAATAAACTTAATCAACCACGGGATTAAAGCGAACTCTTCAGATGTTGTTTTTTCTCTGCGACTAATACTTAAAACATTCTCTATTATATTATTTATACGAAGTGAATGGTCGTTAATTATTTCGGTTAACCGTAGGTCTTCAACTGTAAGAGATTCAGATTCACATAATAATTGACTAGCATGATTAATTGCACCTAATGGATTTCTGACTTCATGCGCGATACTTGCAGTAAGTCTACCAAGTGAAGCAAGCTTTAAATGCTGCGCACGTTGTTTCACTCGAGAAAAGTTTTCAATAAAAATTAAAACTTGATAACTTGATTCTAATGTTAACTTTATAAATGAGACTTGAAGTTCAACTTCACCTTCATCAAATTTAATAATAATATTCTGTTTATCACTATTTTGGAGCCAGACATCAAGATGTTCTTTTATATAAAAACTAATGAAATATGAAGCTTTGTTAGTGCTTTCGCCATGTTGTCCAATTAAATGCTTTGCAGATTTATTTATTAACAAGATATTCATGTCGCGATCCAATACCATGATCCCGGACCGCATCCTCTGGACAATATGTTCATTTAGTTTCGCAAGCTCATTTATTTCAATTGCTTGCAACTCTGCTAATGCTTCAGTTTCTTTTACTTTGGTAGCAAGTAAATTGCCAATAATAGCTATTATAAAAAACGTAGCACCTAGAATTCCTGCATGGGTGTAATTTACCGAATAATAAAATTCAAAAAACTGAAGATAAACTTCATGCCCAAGCACGAAAAAAGTTGCGATAGCAGCAAACAGGATTGCTATTTTTCCTACTCGAAGAAGACTGCCTCCGGCAACAGCAATTGCAATCAACAACCCAAAACCGCTGCTAAGCCCATTACTTGAATACATCAACAAACTCAACATGATGATGTCTATCAAGACATGGAATGCAACCTGAAGATTAAACCTTGGAAATTCACATCGAATAAAATAACTAAAAACTATAGCTATCAATAAATAGCTATGACATGCGATAGAAAACAGTTCCTCATCAAGACTACCCAGTGGTTGGGGTAAGCGACCGATATAGACTAAAAGCAGAAATAATCCTGAAAGTAATATCCGATAATAATTAAAATAGGCTAGTGCTTGCCAATTTATGGAATCTTGATCATACGAAACCGATGCTTTTTTATTAAAATTTTCCATCAAGTATTATAGATTATTTTTATTTGGCACGTTTATTGTGGCCTATATTTTAATGTCGAAACTATAGGTCGAATAATATAAGATTATGGATAATTGATGGCTTAATAAATGACTATGACGATTAAATTCATTAAAAATGCACCATAATTGATTAAATTTGTTGAATACAACGACTATTTTTTAAGAAATAACACATTTCTTACAACATTATCTCAATCTATCACTGTTAAGGACATAACATGAACCTACACGAATATCAGGCTAAAAAACTATTCGATGACTATGGCATACCCACCCCGTCAGGCAAATCAGCACAAAGTGTTGCTGAGGCAAAACAATGCGCATCAGAGCTAGGTGGTGATGGCTGGATAGTCAAGGCTCAGGTTCATGCTGGCGGGCGAGGCAAGGCGGGCGGCGTAAAAATTGCAAAAGGAGAAGAGGAATTGGAGTCTATTGTCGATTCATTACTTGGTTCTCAGTTAGTCACGAAACAATCCGCACCTCATGGACAGCCTGTTAACAGAGTCTTAATTGCATCACTTTCTGATATCGCCTCTGAGCTATATCTCGGCTTAGTCGTCGACCGTGCTAGTCGAAGAGTCGCCATTATGGCATCAACAGAAGGTGGAATGGACATTGAAGAAGTAGCCGCCACTCAACCGGAAAAGATTATAAGCGTTATTGTCGATCCCGTGCTTGGGCTGCAAGGTCATCAATCTCGTCGGATCGGCTTTGCGCTAGGTTTTGATAATAATCAGAGAAAGCAGTTGACCTCTATATTGCAAGGCTTGTACAAATTATTTACCGAAAATGATCTGAGCCTAGTTGAAATCAACCCACTCATTATTAACAAAGAAGGCAATTTAGTCGCCATCGATGCAAAGGTGGGGATAGATGACAATGCCCTCTTTAGGCACCCCAAACTTGAAGAGCTACGAGATCCAACTCAAGAAGATGAAAAAGAAAATATCGCAAGGCAGTTTGATCTTAACTATATCACTCTGGATGGCAACATTGCCTGCATGGTCAATGGTGCTGGCTTAGCAATGGCAACGATGGATATTATTCAACTACACGGCGGCAAACCTGCAAACTTTCTTGATGTCGGCGGCGGCGCAACTGCAGAGAGAGTTGCGGAAGCATTCAAGTTAATTGTCTCTGACAAAAATGTAGAAGCTATATTAGTCAATATCTTTGGCGGTATCGTCCGCTGTGATTTGATTGCAGAAGGAATTATTCAAGCGGTAAAAGAAGTAGGCGTTGATGTGCCCGTAGTCGTTAGATTAGAAGGTACCAATGTAAACGAAGGTAAAGCCGCTCTCGCAAAAAGTGGACTTGACTTACTTGCAGCAGAGGATCTCTCTGATGCTGCCCAAAAGGCAGTTGCTGCTGTTGGAGGAGCAAAATAATGGCAATTTTAATCGACAAAAACACTAAAGTAATTGTGCAAGGTTTTACCGGTCGTCAAGGTACATTCCATTCAGAACAAGCCATTGAATACGGAACACAACTAGTTGGTGGCGTTACTCCTGGGAAGGGTGGTGAAAAACATCTGAACAAGCCTGTGTTTGATACGGTTACAGACGCAGTAAATGAAACTGGGGCTAATGCAAGCATGATTATGGTACCGCCTGCATTCGCAGCAGAAGCGATAACAGAAGCTGCAGAAGCCGGAATTAATATCATCGTCTGTATCACTGAAGGCATACCAGTATTAGACATGGTTAAGGCAAGAGCTTATGTTGACCAATTTCCAGAGATAAGACTTGTTGGGCCTAACTGTCCCGGCGTCATTACGCCTGGCCAATGCAAGATAGGCATAATGCCAGGCAGTATTCATAAAGTTGGCAGTATCGGCGTAGTTTCACGCTCAGGAACACTGACCTACGAAGCGGTTCATCAAACCACAATGAACGGACTTGGACAAAGTACTTGTGTGGGTATTGGCGGCGATCCTATTAATGGCACGAACTTCATTGATTGCTTGGCGTTATTTCAAGAAGATCCTGATACGAAAGGTATCATAATGGTTGGTGAGATAGGTGGCACAGCAGAAGAAGAAGCAGCACAGTTTATTAAGGATAATGTTACTAAACCTGTCGTTGGCTACATCGCTGGCGTCACTGCCCCGCCCGGAAAAAGAATGGGCCATGCTGGCGCTATTATTTCAGGAGGGAAAGGGACTGCCGATGATAAATTTGCCGCTCTTGATGAAGCAAATGTTAAAACTGTTCGCTCACCAAGTGAACTAGGAACTGCCATTGCATCCATAATGCCCTAGCCTTTTATCAAGGATTAATATATCTACCCTAAACTTGAACACATCTTTTATCTGCTTGTTATTTTAACAAGCAGATAAAATCAGTTTCTAGGCTTTTAGTTAGATCATGAAAACATGTCTGCAAATCAACTGCATATTATACTAGCTCAATTAAACCTTACCGTTGGCGATCTTGAGGGTAATACAAAAAAAATAATTGCGTCTATAGATACTGCTTGTTCAACTTATAACGCTGACATAATTATTTTCCCAGAACTCACTATTAGTTCTTACCCGCCAGAAGATTTACTATTAAGACCTGCTTTCCTAGACACTACGAGAAAAGCACTAGATGAAATTATAACTGCTACAAATAACATTCATGTACTAATCGGTTATCCCTGTTTACATGAAGGTGAGCTATACAATGCTTGCAGCCTTATTAAAAACAAAAAAATATTACAAACCTATTTCAAACAAAACTTGCCGAACTACGGTGTGTTCGATGAAAAACGTTATTTCAAGAAAGGAACCGAACATTGCTTGTTTGACATTAATGGTATTAAAGCAGCAATAAGTATCTGCGAAGATGTCTGGGTACCAGAGTTCACTCAAGAGATTGCAGCCGCAGGAGCGCAACTTTTATTTAATATGAATGCATCGCCCTATCATAAAAACAAGTTATCACAACGAGAAGAAATAATTTCAAAACAAGCTTTGAACTCAGGTTTGTATATCGTCTATACCAACCTAGTAGGCGGCCAAGACGAACTCGTGTTTGATGGCAACTCAATGATTATTGATAATCATGGCAAACGTATTTTCCATGCACCACAATTTATAGAAGGCTTATACAGTACTACATTAGATTTAGAGTGCCCGAATAATCATAAACTAAATAATGTATATACTGCGCCATCAAACGAGGAAGAGAATATATACAACGCACTTGTCCTTGGCGTAAAAGATTACGTAAGAAAGAATAACTTTAAAGGAGCGCTTATTGGTCTATCAGGCGGAATCGATTCAGCACTCACTCTCAGCATTGCTGTCGATGCTTTAGGATCTAAAAATGTTGAAGTATTGATTATGCCTTCGCGCTATACCGCAGACATGAGTAATGAAGATGCCTGTCTACAAGCAAAAATGCTTAATGTTGATTATGAAATAATTTCTATTGAACAACCTTTTGAAGCTTTGCTAAAAGCACTAGAACCTCGTTTTAAAGATTTACCTACCGACACTACAGAAGAAAATATTCAGGCCCGTTGTAGAGGCATTTTACTCATGGCGGTTTCCAATAAAAGTGGAAAGATAGTTTTAACAACCGGAAACAAAAGTGAAATGGCTGTTGGTTATGCCACGCTCTATGGTGATATGGCGGGCGGCTATGCGCCACTCAAAGACGTATGGAAAACGCTGGTCTACCGACTCGCAAAATGGCGTAATACGCAACAAGCTGTAATACCAGAAAGAGTCATCGATAGACCCCCTACAGCCGAGCTACGTCATGATCAACTGGATCAAGACTCACTGCCTGATTATGAGATTCTGGATCCTATTCTTGAGCAATATATAGAGCTTGATAGGCATCCGAAAAAAATTATTGCCGCAGGCTATGATGCAGACGCTGTATATAAACTTATTGCTCTGGTAGATAGAAATGAATATAAGCGTAGACAAGCAGCGCCAGGAGTCAGAATAACTGAAAGGGCTTTTGGCAGAGATCGCCGTTATCCTATTAGTTCGGGTTATACAGAAAATAAATGATTATTTAACGACTTCTATTTCCTTCACTTCATAAAGCCCGGGATGATTAGGGTAATTCAGTTCTAGCACACGTAACGCATCATTGGAAAGATCATCCATCTCCAGTACTCGGTAGGCCTTGGCCATAACAACTAAGGCATCAGGAACAGATGGTGTCTTGGGGTAATTTTCTATCACATACCTGCCCCTGTTAACAGCTGCGACGAATGCCCCTCGACGCATATAATAATTAGCGACATGCACCTCATTTTTTGCCAGGATATTTCGTAAATAACGCATCCGCTTTGCTGAATCTGCTACATACTGGCTTTCGGGAAACCGTTTAACAAGCTCAGAAAATTCCTGGAAGGCACTAAAAGCTGCACCCGGGTCACGTTGAGATTCATCTGTAGGCATATAACGCTGCATCATGCCCTTGCCTCGATTAAAGTGCGTCAAACCTTTTAGGTAATAGGTATAATCGACGTGTGCATTTTGAGGGTATAATTTAATAAATCGATTACATGCTGCAATTGCAGCATCCGGTTCTTCATTCTTGTAATGAGCAAAAGCTAAATCCATTAATGCTTGTTGCGCATGGACACCGAATGGGAATCTGGTCTCTAATTTTTGATAATACTCGACTGCCTTATCAAATGAGCCAGAGTCCAGTTCTCCCCTTGCCTCAGTATAGAGTCGATCAGCATCCCAAGCAGCAGTATCATCGCCCTTATCTTTGAAATGAGAACAGCCTGAAATTATAAAAATCAGTAAAAATATTATTGAATGTCGCATAGACTGTAGGTTAGCTCAAACCCATCTTGAGGGCAAAGCTTGAAACATATGCCTAAACTTCAATTACAAATAATCATACCGGAAGAACTCGCAGGCAGACGTCTGGATCAAGCGCTTTCTCAACTAGTCCCCGAACATTCACGTTCAAGGATCCAATCATGGATTAGGGCTGGAGATGTGAGCGTCAATAAATCAACCTATAAACAACGGACTGAAGTACACAACGGTGACATTATTGAAATAAATACTGAAATTAACAACATCGATAAGCACCAGGCCGAAGCAATCAATTTAACTATTCTGCATGAAGACGAGTCTTTAATTATTATTAACAAACCTGCTGGACTGATCGTCCATCCTGGCGCAGGAAATCCTAACCACACATTAGTTAATGCCTTGTTGAATTTTGACGAAAACCTTGACGCTATTCCACGAGCGGGGATCATTCATCGTCTTGATAAAGACACCACGGGGGTGTTAGTTGTTGCACGAACACTTGAAGCGCATACGAGTTTAGTCGATCAACTTCAAAAACGAGATATAAAGCGTCAATACCAAGCGATAGTCTGTGGTCAACTCACCTCCGGTGGCTCTATTGAAAACAAGATGGGGCGCCACCCGAAACAACGGATTAAAATGGCTGTGACGAATAACGGGAAAATAGCGACTACGCACTATAGGATACTCAAGAAATATCAACATTACACGCACCTACATGTGCAACTGGAAACAGGGCGTACACATCAAATACGCGTTCACATGTCTCATATTAAACACCCAATAGTTGGTGACCCGGTGTATGGAAATAATAAATCTATTCGAAAGGGGGTAGATTCATCACTTCGTGATTTCATCCTTAATTTTAATCGCCAAGCTTTGCATGCCTTTTCACTTGAACTAACTCATCCTGAAAGCAAGCAAGAAATGAAGTTTATTGCGGAATTACCCAACGATATAAAATCGTTAATCGATGCTTTAAATAGTTATGACTAAACCGTCAGATGATCGATGGCTGTGGGCAAATTGGCCTGCACCAGGAAATGTACATGCCGGCACGTCTCTCAGAAATGGGGGTATTAGCCTCTCTCCTTTTAACGATCTCAATCTCGGGCTGCATGTGGGAGATGATGAGAAAGACGTCTTGAATAATCGGAAAATATTATCCCAACATCTAAAGTTAGTTTCAGAACCCGTTTGGTTGGAACAAACGCACAGCTCCAACATTATATCTTTAGACAATCATCACAAAAACATCTCTGCTGATGGCAGCTATACAACGAAGCAATATAATGTGTGCACTATCATGACAGCAGACTGTGTACCTATATTATTTTGTAATACCGCTGGCTCAAAAGTCGCCGCTATTCATGCTGGTTGGAGAGGTATCTGTAACGGAATAATTGAAAAAGCTGTTAATGTATACTCAAATCCAGACGCAGTATTAGCATGGATAGGCCCATGCATCAGCAGTAACCACTATGAAGTAGGCAAAGAGGTTTATGAACGATGCATAGCGCACAAAACTTCACTCAAGGGTGCTTTCATCCAGATAAACGAAAATCATTGGCGATGCGGGTTAGTTAATATGGTAAAAATAATTCTTAAAAACTCCGGCATTAGAATGATTTATGACTGTGAATTATGTACCTATACGATGAACGAACTCTTATATTCATATCGGCGCGAAGGAGTTACAGGACGTACAGCTTCTATGATTTGGATGGAATAGTAGAAATATTAGACTAAGCTTTATTTAATATATAAGAACTGAATTAATCATCAGGGGAAGAAAAATGGGGCAAAAGAAGAATAATAAATCACTAAGTTTCAGCGAGAGCGTCAACTTCATGGTTGATCGTGCATTATCCGTTCTTGAGATTGACTCTGGCATTTCAGCCGCTCTCAAAGCTTGTAATTCAACCATAAAAATAAATTTCCCAGTAGAAATCAACGGCAAAATAGAAGTCTTCACTGGGTGGCGTTCTGTGCATAGTGACCATAGATTGCCTTCAAAGGGTGGTATTCGATTCGCTCCTATCGTTAATGAAGATGAAGTCGAGGCCTTGGCGTCACTAATGACATATAAATGTGCCATCGTTGACGTGCCTTTTGGTGGTTCAAAAGGTGGTCTATTAATTGATCCTTCCAAATATAAGCGAGATGACTTACAAAAAATTACTCGAAGATTTGCTCGAGAGCTTGTTAGAAAAGGCTTTCTTAGCCCCGCAAAAAATGTCCCTGCACCCGACATGGGAACAGGAGAAAGGGAGATGGCCTGGATAGCCGACACCTATAAGCACCTTCATCCTGAGGATATAAATTATGCCGCGTGCGTCACGGGAAAACCCATTGCCCATGGTGGCATTGTCGGTAGAACCGAAGCAACCGGCCGTGGAGTGGTTTATGCGATACGTGAATTCTTTCGCAATGCCGATGATGTTCAGGCAGCGAGACTTAAACCGGGGCTTGGTGGAAAACGCATCGTCATTCAAGGGCTGGGAAACGTGGGCTACTACGCTGCGAAACTTCTGGATGAGGAAGATGAGAGCAACATCATAGCCATCGTTGAACGAGATGGCGTACTAATGAATGAGAAAGGCCTTTGTGTCGAAGATGTAAGGATGCACATAAACGAACATAAAACTATAAAAGGATTTCCTGATGCCACCTTCTCAGAGGATGGTGCAACAGGCTTAGAAATTGAGTGTGACATCTTAATCCCTGCCGCAATGGAAGCTCAAATAACTAGAAAGAATGCTGAAAATATAAAAACCAAATTAATTGTTGAAGCAGCGAACGGACCAGTCACTTTTGAGGCTGATGATATTTTACGCCAAAGTGGCGTAACTATATTGCCCGATGCCTATGTCAATGCAGGTGGCGTTACTGTTTCATACTTCGAATGGGTGCGTAATCTTGCCCATATTCGATTTGGCAGAATGGAAAGGCGTCATGATGAAATGCGTGGCGCGCACATGTTACAAATACTTGAAACGATGACAGGAAAACAATCCGAAGAATGGATGCAAAAAGAATTAGTTCAAGGTGCTAACGAACTGGATCTGGTTAGATCTGGACTTGATGATACGATGCGTAATAGTTATCAGCAGTTAAAAGAGGCCTATAACTCGGACGATAACATCAACGATTTTAGAACAGCGTCATATGTAGTCGCAATTCAGAAACTAGTCCGTTCATATATTGATATAGGTGTTTTCTAAATTAAGTCATTATGTTTTTTCCAATTGCAATAACAAGCTTGTTATTGCAATTGTTCTCTTAGCGATATCCTCAATAACACTTGAATCTCTATCAATTGGCCATACTTAATAGTTCAATTACTACAAAATTAAGGTTACGTAAATGAGACACGATAAATTGACGACAAAGTTGCAAATGGCTCTGGCAGAGGCACAAAGTTTAGCCGTTGGTCGTGAACATCAGTATATTGAACCCGTACATTTAGCCCATAGCCTATTAAATCAGGATGGGGGAACTCTTTCTCACATACTCTCCAGTTCAGATATCAACCTGAATAAACTTGGAGCCGAACTGAGTAAATTGCTAGACACGATGCCTACGGTTAGTGGCAGTGGTTCAGCGGGTGATGTCCATATCAGCAGAGATCTTGAACGATTATTGAATGTAATGGATAAAACTGCTCAGGATAGAAATGATGACTATATCGCCAGTGAACTCTTCGCCATAGCTGCGCTAGAAGATAAAGGTAGACTGGGAGAGATTTTTCGTCAATCTGGTGCAGATAAAAATAAATTAAATAACACGATAGATAAGCTGCGCGGTGGCGAAAAAGTTAGCGATTCAAATGCAGAAGAAAACCGACAGGCACTGGAAAAATATACCACTGACCTCACAGCTCGTGCGGAAAACGGAAAACTTGATCCGGTAATTGGTCGTGATGAAGAGATCCGACGCACTATTCAGGTATTACAACGCCGCACTAAAAATAATCCTGTCCTGATTGGAGAACCCGGTGTAGGTAAAACCGCAATTGTAGAGGGTTTGGCACAGCGTATTGTCAATGGAGAAGTCCCTGAATCTTTAAAACACAAAAGAGTATTATCGCTTGATATGGGGGCATTAATTGCTGGCGCAAAATTTCGTGGTGAATTCGAAGAACGCTTAAAAGCAGTATTGAATGATTTGTCAAAGCAGGAAGGCCAAATAATCTTATTCATAGATGAAGTGCATACCATGGTCGGTGCCGGAAAGGCCGAAGGCGCAATGGATGCAGGAAATATGCTTAAACCTGCTCTGGCAAGGGGTGAGCTTCACTGTGTCGGCGCGACAACCCTGAATGAATATCGTGAAAATATTGAAAAAGACGCTGCCTTGGAACGACGTTTCCAAAAGGTATTGGTCAATGAACCGACTGTTGAAGACACCATAGCAATTCTGCGCGGCCTCAAAGAGCGCTACGAAGTACATCACAACGTGCAGATAACAGATCCCGCCATCGTCGCTGCAGCAACATTATCTAATCGCTATATCACAGACAGGCAGCTACCTGATAAAGCCATTGACTTAATTGATGAATCTGCAAGTCGAATCAGTATTGAGATTGACTCAAAACCAGAATCCATGGACCGTCTCGAACGCAGATTAATCCAGATGAAGATCGAACGTGAAGCATTAAAAAAAGAAACCGATGCAGCCTCTAAAAAACGTCTTGAATTGCTCGACGAAGAAATTAAAAAGATTGAACGTGAATTCACTGATTTGGAAGAAATATGGGTATCAGAAAAAGCGGCCTTACAAGGCTCGCATAACATTAAAGAAAAACTGGAACAGGCAAGAATCGATTTTGAAGCTGCTAAACGTACTGGCGATTTAAATCGCATGTCGGAACTTCAGTACGGTGTTATTCCTGGACTTGAAAAGCAACTGGATCTGGAGAGTCAGGCAGATATGCCAGAGATGACGTTACTTCGAAACAAAGTGACTGAGAATGAAATTGCAGAAGTTGTTGCAAATTGGACCGGAATCCCTGTTAGTAAAATGCTCGAAGGCGAACGTGAGAAGCTGTTGTCTATGGAAGACATATTACATAATCGGGTCATTGGACAGGAACAAGCCATTACAGCAGTTTCCAATGCCATTCGTCGCTCACGTGCTGGGCTTTCCGATCCAGACAAGCCTAATGGCAGTTTCCTGTTTCTCGGACCAACGGGGGTTGGTAAGACGGAGCTTTGTAAAAGCCTGTCAGAATTTTTATTCGATAGTGAAGATGCGATTATTCGCATAGATATGTCCGAATACATGGAAAAACACGCTGTCGCTAGATTAATCGGTGCTCCGCCAGGTTATGTCGGTTACGAACAAGGCGGTTATTTAACTGAAGCCGTCCGCCGTCGCCCATATAGCCTGATATTACTGGATGAAATCGAGAAGGCTCACGCCGATGTATTCAACATTCTGTTACAAGTGCTTGATGATGGTCGCTTAACAGACGGGCATGGCCGTACTGTTGATTTTAGAAATACGGTTATCGTGATGACCTCTAATTTAGGTTCTGACCTGATACAAGAAATGTCCGCTGATTCAGAATATGACAATATGAAAGAAGTGGTGCTGCATGAAGTCAGCAATCATTTCAGACCCGAGTTCCTCAACCGCATTGATGAAGTTGTTGTTTTCCATGCCTTAATACAGAGACAAATTATGGCGATTGCAGAAATTCAGGTCGATCGTTTACGTAAGCGTTTACATGATCAGGATATCTCTCTTGAATTGAGCTCAGAAGCTATAAATAATCTAGGCTTGGCAGGGTTTGATCCTGTCTATGGTGCACGACCTCTAAAACGTGTCATTCAGGATAAACTTGAGACGCCAATAGCGGAAAGAATACTATCAGGCCAATATTGTGCTGGCGCTGTGATAAAAATTGATGTCGCCAATGAGAAATTAATTTTCACTGCATTAGAAACAGATGCATCCTGAGCAGATTTTTGACCAATTATTAACAAATAGTCCGGATTTATATATTTTGAGGTGATTAGACCCTATTTATGAGCTAAAACAGTTGGTTATTTACGTCATATAATCTAATATTTAACATAAATACTTGATAACAATAGGTCAAGAATACAGTAATGGCTGCTCCAACAAAAAAAATAAATCTCAGTGGGTTAGCGCGCAAACTCGTGCTCGATGGCTTACTTGATGAAGAAAAGGCTCAAAGTGCATTCGAAGAGTCTCTGAAGAAGAAAAAACCCTTTGTTAGTCTTATAGTTGAAAACAAGCTTGTCCCCAGCAGCAGTATTGCACTAGCCGCCGCACACGAGTTTGGCGCACCTTTGGTTGATATTGATCTACTGGAAATAGATCCCGATATAATCAAACTGGTCAAAGAAGAGCTGATTAAAAAACATCATGCCCTCCCTCTTTTCAAACGAGGCAAACGCTTGGCTGTTGCAGTTTCTGACCCCACAAATATTCAAGCTCTGGATGAAATTAAATTCGCAACCGGTTTAACAACGGATGCCATCATCGTTGAGGAAGATAAATTAACTAAGAATATTGAAAAGGCTATTGAAGCTGCTGAAGGTGGTCTGGGAGATATGGACGATGAAGACTTCGATGATCTAGATGATCTGGAAGTTGCTGAAGATGGTCCTCAGGAACAAGATGATACTGAAGTTGATGATGCCCCCGTTGTGCGTTTTGTCAATAAATGTTTGTTGGATGCTATCAAAAAAGGCGCCTCTGACCTTCATTTTGAACCCTATGAAAAGACATACCGTGTTCGATTTCGTATAGACGGGGTTTTAATGGAAGTAGCAAAACCACCGATGAGCCTATCAAGCAAAATAGCAGCCCGTATTAAAGTCATGTCCAGACTGGACGTGTCTGAACGTCGAGTACCACAGGATGGGCGCATTAAACTAAAACTGTCTAAAACAAAATCAATCGATTTTCGCGTCAGTACATGCCCAACACTATTTGGCGAAAAGTCTTGTATGCGTATTCTCGATTCAGATGCGGCCGCTCTACAGATTGACCAATTAGGATATGAAGACCACCAGAAAGAAATGTTTCTCACCAACTTGCATAAACCTTATGGCATGTTTCTGGTAACAGGCCCAACTGGTTCGGGTAAAACCGTTTCACTGTATACAGGTATCAATATATTAAACACCGAAGATATTAATATTTCTACAGCAGAAGACCCGGTTGAAATAAACCTCCCAGGTGTTAATCAGGTTCAGGTAGACGAACGAACTGGAATGACTTTTGAAAAAGCATTAAAAGCTTTCTTACGTCAAGATCCAGATATTATTTTAGTGGGTGAGGTTCGTGACTTGGGTACGGCATCAATTGCGGTTAAAGCTGCACAAACAGGTCATATGGTAATGTCTACCCTACATACCAATGACGGTCCACAAACTCTAACGCGTTTACAAGACATGGGCATCCAGGCGTTTGCTGTTGCAACGGCTATCAACCTGATTACCGCGCAAAGACTACTACGCCGCCTGAGCCCAAACAATCGAGTACCATTTGAGATGCCTGATGATGCATTAAGAGATGAAGGCTATCCTGAAGACTTAATTGCAAAGGGCATTAACTTATTTGAGCCTGGCGAAATAACTGATGATAACCCAGGCTACAAGGGGCGTGCGGGGATATATCAAGTCATGCCTATTTCCGATGATATGAAACGCTTAATTATCGAAGGCGCTAATGCGATACAGTTGGCAGATCAATCTGCTGCTGAAGGTATTTGGGATATTCGAAAGTCGGGATTGATGAAGGCTGCATCTGGCGTGACCAGTCTTACTGAAGTTAACCGAGTAACCGTAGAGTAACTATTATGGCTGAAGCAAAGAAAGCAGACATGTATGCCTGGGAAGGCATGGATAAATCGGGTAAGCGTGTAAAAGGGGAAACCAGTGGCCAGAGTGAAGCACTGGTCAAAGCTGGGCTTAGACGTTCAGGCATAAAACCTATAAAGGTTAAAAAGAAATCTAAACCTCTACTAGGTGGCGGCGGTAAAGCTAAAATAACACCAAAAGATATCACCGTCTTTAGCCGCCAATTAGCAACCATGATGTCTTCTGGCGTGCCACTGGTTCAGGCCTTTGAAATTGTCGGTCGTGGACATGAAAATGCAGGAATGCAGGAATTAATTTTAACTATCAAAAGTGATGTAGAAGCAGGGAATAATCTGACTGAAGCTTTAAAGAAACATCCTCTTCAGTTTAATGCTCTTTATTGCAATCTAGTTGAGGCTGGTGAGCATGCTGGTATTTTAGAAGCTATTCTACATAAGCTCGCCTCTTATATGGAAAAAACTGAGGCTTTAAAATCAAAGATCAAATCGGCATTATTTTACCCAGCTGCAGTTATTGTTGCTGCTGTTATCGTTGTCTCGATTTTAATGATCTTTGTCATCCCTCAATTTTCTGAACTATTTTCAGACTTTGGAGCTGACTTACCCGCACTGACCCAATTTTTGGTCGATACCTCCGACTTTTTTGTGTCTTATTGGTACATTATTTTTGCAGTTATGGGTGGTACCGTCTTTGGCTTAATGGAGATTAAGCAGAGATCTATTGCAGTCCAGCATTTTCTGGACCGTGCGATTTTAAAACTTCCTGTCCTCGGTGAAATTATGGAGAAAGCGGCAATTGCACGTTTTGCTAGAACTCTTGAAACGATGTTTGCAGCAGGTACGCCATTAGTTGAAGCTATGGTGTCAGTAGCCGGGTCATGTGGCAATATCGTTTTTTACGATGCCACAATGAAGATGAAAGATGATATTGCGACGGGAACACAACTTCAATCATCGATGAGAGACACCGGGTTATTCCCAAATATGGTTGTCCAGATGGTAGCCATCGGAGAGGAATCAGGTGCAATCGATACCATGCTTGGCAAGGTTGCTGATTGGTATGAACAAGAGGTTGATGATGCTGTTGAAGCCTTAACGAGTCTACTTGAACCCGCAATTATGGGATTTCTAGGTGTTGTCATCGGCGGCATCGTCATTGGCATGTATCTCCCGATCTTTAAAATGGGTTCTGTGGTTTAATCACAAACAACTCTAAAAACACCGAATTCTGTTTCACTAATCCACTAATTACTATTGTTGGATTATCAACTTACTGAGACTATTCGTGTCACATATTATTGAACTCTTAACTAATCACCCTTATTTCTACCTATCTACTATTTTCGTTTTAGGACTATTGATTGGTAGTTTTCTGAACGTTGTCATACTGAGATTACCAGTAATGATGGAAAGAGATTGGAAACAACAATGCTGTGAATTACTTGATCTTGATGACGCTAAATTCAATAAAGATCAAGCAAATATTAATTTAGTGACTCCTCGTTCTCACTGTCCGAAATGCAAACATCAAATCAGTGCATTCCAGAACATTCCAGTTATTAGCTACCTTTTCTTAAAGGGGAAATGCAATAACTGCAAAAATAAAATTTCTATTCGATATCCACTAATAGAAATAGTCAGTGGTATATCTGTAGTTATTGTTGCTTACTATTTCGGTGTTTCCACTCAGACATTATTCGCACTATTTTTAACTTGGTCACTTATTGCTTTAAGCATGATAGATTTTGATACTCAATACTTGCCTGATGACATTACCTTACCGCTGCTTTGGCTTGGTATCATAATAAACCTTTTTGGCGTATTTACGGATATTGAATCAAGCGTTCTTGGTGCAATATTTGGTTACGGAACACTTTGGTCGGTCTATATCATATTTAAATTGGTCACTGGAAAAGAAGGTATGGGCCACGGTGATTTCAAATTATTGGCTGTACTAGGTGCATGGTTTGGCTGGCAGTCGCTTCCACTAATAATAATTTTATCTTCTCTAGTTGGAGCGGTTATTGGTATTTCATTAATAATTTTTAAATCACATGACAGAAATACAGCTATACCATTCGGTCCATACTTGGCTATCGCCGGATGGATTTCAATGTTATGGGGACCTTACATAATGTCAGCTTATCTGAATACCGTAATTTAAATGTCGAAAACCTTACATGTTGCGTTAACTGGCGGTATTGGTAGTGGTAAATCGACTGTATCATCGATATTTCAATCACTTGGAGTACCGGTTATCGATTCAGATGTTATATCGAGAACTATAGTAATGCCTGGAAAACCTTGTTTAAAAAATATTATTGACGAGTTTGGCAGTACGCTATTAAACGATAAAGGTGAACTTGATCGTCATAAACTTCGTAACATCATATTCAATGATTCAGAAGCCAAAACGAAATTGGAAGAATTACTACATCCTGTTATCTATCAGGAAATAGAAAGAGCGGCATCTAGTATAGATTACCCGTATTGTCTGATCGCTATTCCTTTACTTATCGAGACTCAGGCAACAGAAAAATTTGATCGTATTCTACTGGTTGATCTTCCAGAGGCGGTACAGCTTGCCCGAGCTTCTGACAGAGATAATACATCGATAGATTTGATATCGGAAATTATTAAAAATCAGGCAAGTAGAGAACAACGACTAAAATATGCAGATGATATTATTGACAATAGCGTCAAAATTGAAGAACTTACAAACGCCGTACAAAAGCTACATAATAAGTACCTGAAATTAGCTGAAGCAAATTGAGCTATATGATTAACACTAATATTGAGAATGAAGATTTGTATACCTAGTTATGCAAAATACAATAATATACGAACAACCACTAAACGAAAGAATGAGAAATTTCTTACGTTTAGAACATCTTTTTAATCACATAGAGTTTCGTTCGCAGGACACCCTTGAATGGGATTGCAGAAGCACTCTTGAATCACTTCTTGAAATAAACGATTTATTAAGTCGATCTGACCTAAAAGGTGAACTCATTAAAGAATTGGAACGACATTCTTTGATGCTCACATCATTAAAAGATAACCCAGCTGTAGATGAGAATAGATTAAATAGCATCAATAACGATATATGCGATTTATTAATAAAACTACGTGATAATGGTTACCAACCTGGAACTCAATTAAAAAATGATGAGTTAGTCACTAGCATCAAACAACGTATCAGCATTCCAGGAGGGACTTGTAGTTTTGATCTTCCACGATTTCATTACTGGTTAAATCAGCCCGGTATTACTCGTAAGCAAGATTTCATTAAATGGTCAACTGATCTGGAACCCATTAAAAAGTCGATCTACATAGCATTAGACATGGTCAGGAACAGTGCGCATCCTACTAAGGAAAAAGCTGAGACTGGATTTTATCAAAAACCCATAGAATCAACTTTATCCTGTCAATTAATTAGAGTATTTTTACCATCGGTTAGTCGTTATTATCCTGAAATTAGTGGCGGGAAACACCGATTTACAATACGTTTTATGGAAGAATCAACAACAGATAGCAGGCCGACTCAGGCTGAAAATGATGTCGATTTTAAACTACAGTGCTGCAGCTTATGAATAAGTCAATTTCTTGTCCTATGTGTAACAAAGCGACTAAACTAGATATTTCAAATCTAAACCGTCCTTTTTGTTCTGAACGATGTCGATTAATAGATTTGGGTAAATGGGCCAATGAAAAATATGGTATTACTGATGGTTCCCCGGTTGATGATGTACAAATCTACCCTGAAACACACTAACTTTTATTAAATTTTATTTTTTTACCTGGTGTATCTGTATTCCATACTGCTCCCAGCATAGCAATGCCATAGGCACCATAAGAGTTTGCGGTTTTTAGATCGGTCGGCATTATTCCACCTAGTGCATATATTGGAAAGTTGACCGTATTGATAAGACTACTAAATCTTTTCCAGCCAATCGCATTGGCTTCAGGGTGACTAGCTGTTGCCAGAACAGGTGATAAGAAAGCATAGTTAACATTTATCTTAGCTGCTCTAATCAATTCCTCTTCAGTATGACATGAGGCACCTAATAGATATTCTTCACTTATAGGTCTACTCTCGTGTCTTTTTAACTCACTAGAATTGAGATGAATGCCATCAATTGGATATTTGTCTATATCTGAAGCTGTACTATTTAGTATTAGTTTTGAATTATATCTTTTTGCTATTTCACTTTGTTTTTTTATAACTTCTTGAAAAATATTATTCTTTTCTATTTTTAATCTTAATTGAAATATTCCTAAGCCTGCTGCAAAACACTCCTCACTAACTGAGTATAAGTGCGAATAATCTTTATATGATTCTTGACTAATTACATACATAGGACTCAACAAAATTGATTGAATAATATGTTTATTTGCGTCGGGAAATTCATAATTATTGAGTTCACTTATTCTTACCCAGCATATTTCCTGTTTTTCTCTACTTTCGGGATTCCCATACCATTCAGATACTTTCCAAACATCTAGTAATACTTTTTTATCCGAATAATCATGACTAATCGATGTAAATGCCTCTGCCTTGGTTACTGTTATTCCTAACTCTTCAAACAACTCACGCTTTAATGCAGAACTAGCATCTTCGTTATATTCAACTTTACCACCCGGGAACTCCCAACATCCTGCTAGATGCTGACCGCCTGAACGTTTTGAAATTAAAACTTTATCTTTTGTTGCGTTATAAATAACACCAACGGCAACATGTATTCTTTGACTCATTAATTTACAAATTTTTATTGCAGCTAAAGGAATAAATACTTAGCTTCTAGGTTCTATATTCTGCATTAATTTTAATATACTCATGTGACAGATCAGTTGTCCATATTACTTCCTGATGTTCACCCCTTTTAAGATTCACTGTTAATTTTATTTCATCTTGAAGCATGACCATGCTTCCTTTTTCTTCTGTATAACTTGCTGCTCGTTGACCATTTTCAACAATACATATGTTGTCCAAGAAAACTTCAATGTTATTTATATCTAGATCATTAATTCCTGAATTTCCTATTGCCGATAAGATTCGGCCCCAATTTGCATCTGATGCGGTAAATGCTGTTTTTACTAATGGTGATTCAGCAATCTTATAGGCGACATCAATACATTCAGATTGCTGCTTGCCTCCGGTAACCTTTATCGTTAGAAATTTACTTGCTCCTTCCCCATCTCTAATGACTGCTTGAGACAATTCACAGAAAACACTTGTTAAAGCGTTTTCTAATATCGCATATTCCTCACTACTTTGATCATCAATACATTTATGCCTTGCTTTGCCTGTGGCAATTAAAACACAAGAGTCATTTGTAGACGTATCACCATCAACAGTAATCCGATTAAAACTTTTATTAACTGCATGCAATAATATTTTTTCAAGCATATCTTTTCTTATGTTTGCATCAGTAGCAATAAACGCCAGCATAGTCGCCATATTGGGACGTATCATGCCGGAACCTTTTACAACCCCGGTTATACTTATAGCAGATTCACCTAGTGATATAGTTTTAGATACCGCTTTAGGAATCGTATCCGTGGTCATAATGGCTTTAGCTGCATCAAGCCAACTATTAGCAGACAAATTTTCAACTAATTCAGGTAGCACAGTATTTATTTTATCTACTGGTAATACTTCCCCGATCACGCCTGTAGAAAAAGGCAAAACTTCACCTTCTTTACATCCCGTAGCATTGGCTAAAGCCTTACAAGTAATGCTTGAATCTAATAAACCTTGTTCACCAGTTCCAGCATTTGCATTGCCCGCGTTTATCAAACAATAACGTGGCTTATACTCAGTTAAATGCTGTTTTGCTATTTGTACGGGTGCAGCACAAAATAGATTCTTGGTGAATACTGCAGCAACATTACTACCTTCAGCAAATTCTATTAAAGTTAGATCTGTTCTCTTTTTTTTATATAGATTTGCGCAACAGGTAGATAGCCGGATTCCATTTATAGGCAATATAGATGTGGGGAGTTTTAAACCAACAGACATGACTTTCAACCTATAGATAAGGAGTGAAAATTAATAGAATCCTGATCTATTAAGATAGTTTTCCATGGCATTGCTTATACTTTTTACCTGAACCACAAGGACAAGGTTCATTTCGTCCAACTTTAGGTGTATTTCTAACAAAAGGTTTTTCTGTACGTACTTCATTTACCGGTGATTCATCAGTCAAGCTATTAGGTGCAGTGGGATGATTAAAATTCATATCTTGTTTTTTCTCTTTCTGCTCTGCTGCTTCTATATCTTCTTCGGCTCTAATATTAACTTTATACAAAAAGACGACGACATCATGTTTAATATTTTCAAGCATTTGTAAAAACAAATCAAAAGCTTCACGCTTATATTCTTGTTTTGGATTTTTAGCGGCAAAACTTCTAAGGTGTATACCTTGTCTTAGATGATCCATATTTACGAGATGCTCTTTCCAATGTCTGTCTAACACGTCGAGCATGATTTGTTTTTCTATTCGCCTCATTAAATCAGGCGTAATGACTTTCTCTTTTTCTTCAACGACCTTTTCTAAGGTTTCATGAAGTTTTTTACGTAATGTTTCTTCATATAGGGATTTATCTTGTTCTAGCCATTTTTGAATATCTACAGACACATCAAACTCATGCTGAAGAGCTCCCTCCAATCCATGAACATCCCACATTTCATCCATACTTCCATGGGGAATATATTCTTCGATCACATTTTCAATGACTTCATATCGCATGTCATTTACTTCTTCAGAGACCGTTTCACCTTCAAGCAGATCATTTCGTTGTTGATAAATAACTTTTCTTTGATCATTGGCAACGTCATCAAAATCCAGTAAGTTTTTGCGTATATCGAAATTGTGAGCTTCTACTTTACGTTGCGCGTTTTCTATTGCGCGTGACACCAGCTTTGATTCAATTGCTTCGCCATCTTCCATGCCTAGCTTTTGCATAATTGCAGAAACTCGTTCTGAGGCGAATATTCTCATCAGGTTATCTTCTAACGATAAATAAAAGCGACTTGAACCGGGATCACCTTGTCGTCCAGAACGTCCGCGAAGCTGATTATCAATACGTCTTGACTCATGCCGTTCTGTACCAATTATATGCAGGCCTCCGCTCTCAAGAACTTTTTGGTGCCTACTATCCCACTTCTCTTTAAGATCATTTATTTCCTTTTGACCTGCATCACCCAATTCTTTAATTTCAACTTCATGGTTTCCACCAAGCACGATATCGGTACCCCGCCCCGCCATATTTGTAGCGATGGTAACAATACCCGGACTACCCGCTTGGGCAATAATTTCTGCTTCTTTTTGATGAAACTTTGCATTTAAAACCTGATGTTTAATATTTTCTTTATCTAATAATTTAGATAAATATTCAGAAACTTCTATAGATGCTGTACCAACAAGAACAGGTTGACCATTAGCTTGGCATATTTTTACATCTTCAATTATAGAATCATATTTTTCTTTAGCTGTAAGAAAAATAACATCACTTTGGTCATCTCTAACCATTGGCATATGTGTTGGTATAATAATAACCTCAAGCCCGTATATCGTCTGAAATTCATAAGCCTCAGTATCTGCAGTACCTGTCATACCGGACAATTTTGAATATAAACGAAAATAATTTTGATACGTAATAGATGCTAGTGTCTGATTTTCATTTTGAATCGTCACACCTTCTTTTGCTTCTATTGCTTGATGCAAACCTTCAGACCAACGTCGACCTTGCATGGTGCGTCCAGTAAATTCATCGACGATTACAACCTCATCATCTTTAACTATGTAATCAATATCATTTTGAAACAAATGATGTGCTCTCAGTGCAGCATTCAGATGGTGTAGAATGCCGATATTAACGGGATCATATAAGCCTTGTCCCTCAGCAATAATCCCTTCCTCTCTTAACAAGAGTTCAAAGTGATCATGTCCATCTTCAGTAAGATATGCCTGTTTTGATTTTTCATCTAAGGTGAAGTCACCGGGACCATCTTCATTTTTTTGAGCAACTAATTTGGGTATTAATTTATTTATAGTGAGGTATAAATCTGATTTGTCATCAACCATCCCGGATATAATTAACGGTGTTCTGGCTTCATCGATCAGGATTGAATCGACCTCATCTACGATAGCAAAATTTAAATCCCTTTGAACTCGGCCTTCTTTACTAAATGCCATATTATCGCGTAGATAATCAAAGCCAAATTCATTATTTGTTCCATAGGTAATATCGCAAGCATATGCAGCTTTTCTATCTTCCATTGATAGGCCAGACACGATGACACCTGTGCTTAAACCAAGAAAGCCATAGATCTGTCCCATCCACTCAGCATCGCGTTTTGCTAAATAATCATTAACTGTAATGACATGCACGCCTATACCAGACAGGGCATTTAGACTAGCGGCTAATGTAGCTACAAGTGTTTTACCTTCACCTGTTCGCATTTCTGCAATATTGCCATTATGCAACACCATGCCACCAATCATTTGCACATCAAAATGTCGCATATCCAGTACACGGCGACCGGCTTCTCTTACTAAAGCAAATGCCTCAGGCAAGATATCATCTAGGCTTTCACCTTGCTTGACCCTTTCTTTTAACTGATTGGTCTTATCTGGAAAATCCGTATCACTCAATAACTTCAACTCATCTTCAAGCACATTGATTTGCTTAATCTTCTTACTGAGTTTTTTGATTACCCGATCATTTCGCGTACCAAATATTTTTTTTGCAGCATCTATAATCATAGTATTTAGTCTTAATTTAATATCGCGTGATGTTTCACGGACTCTAGAAAAGATTGTTTATAATCGGATGGCAACGGTAACTTAGCGGGAGACTTAGTTCAGTGAAATATTCTTTTGGGATTGACTGCTTTACCATTATTGACTACTTCAAAATGAACATGTGTACCCGTTGATCTACCCGAAGAACCCATGAGAGCAATTATCTGACCTTTATCAACTTTTTCACCAACAACAACAATATTTTTCTTATTGTGAGCATAGCGTGTTTGATAACCATTACCATGATTGATCTCAACTATATTGCCATAACCATGACGAACGCCTGACCAAGTCACAATTCCAGAAGCAACCGCAAGTATTGGTGAACCAGACTTACCTGCATAATCTATCCCGTCATGATACTCAACCCTGCCGGTCATTGGATCAGTTCGCTTGCCAAACAATGATGAAACCCAGCCATCTAGCGTAGGACTACCTGTTGGAATTGTTTGACTTTGCAATGTACTATCAATCAACATTGATTCCATTGCTGACAATTTTTCAGAACGATCTTGAATTTTGGAACTTAAACCTTGTAAGGCACTGAGAAAGTCCGTTACTTCCATCGAACTGCGATTTTGCTCAGGTTGAGGACCGCCTAAGCCAGGTGTAGATGAGATATCAAAATCAATCTCATGCAGATCAGCCATGCTAGCCAAACGTGAACCAAGGGCGTCCAGACGCATAACGTGTGATTGTAATTTACTTAATCGTGTTGCTAGTGCATCAAGATTCTTTGTTGCATTATCTTGAACATCTTCAAGCATTTTTTGTTGAATTTCTAACTCTTGATTCCAGATAGGCGTTGTTTGTGTATACAAGTTCTTAATTGAACCGCGGGTCAAATTCAATGCATATTGACTACCCGCGTGAAAAACCAATAAACCACAGACTAGACTTAATACTACACACACACATATAGATACTGGCCCTAGAGTAAGGGACAGACTCTTTTTTCTCGTTTTCGATATTAAAAATAATTGCATATAATTGTGACAAATTTAAATCTATAATTGTAAATACTAATGAACACTGACAATAAAAATAAAACTCTGTCTATCAGTAGTTTATTAAATGACGATCATTGTTCATTTGCTACTTTGTTTAAAAAAGCAAATTCTATCCGGGAAATTGATCGAAATTTAAAAAAACTACTCGATCCATCCTTAAAAGATAAATTTGAATTAGCTAATATAAACGAAGGTGTTGCGGTTTTTCTGGTTAGCTCTTCAGCCTGGGCAACCCGCCTTCGTTATAATATTCCAATCATCCTTGATGCTTTTAATAACCAACTAAACTTTACTTCTATTAAAACTGTCAGAATTAAGATTAAAAAATCTTTGCCCGAAAATTCTGTTGTAACTAAAAAACCAATTTATTTGTCGAATAATTCAGCGCAATTTCTTAATGATATTGCTAATAACTTCAACGATCCTGAAATACGCAAATGTATTTTAAATATTTCTAAAAACCGTCTTAAATAAGATTAATTTGCAGGCATTGCCTGCATAAATGAAATCGGTGCCTTATGTTCATCTTCAAAGGTTACCAGTTCCCATGAGTCTTCATTCGCCATTAATTCACGTAATAGTGCATTATTTAGAGCATGTCCGGATTTATATCCCTCAAAAGATCCGATCAAGCTATGTCCTAGTAAATACAAATCACCAATAGCATCAAGTATTTTGTGTTTTACACATTCGTCTTCATACCTCAAGCCATCCTCATTAAGGATTCTATAATCATCAACAACAACGGCGTTATCAAGACTGCCACCTAATGCCAGATTATTCTCGCGTAACAATTCAACATCGCGCATAAAACCAAAGGTACGAGCACGACTAACTTCCTTAACAAAAGAAGTTGTAGAAAAATCAATTTCTGCATGACAATTTTTATCATTGAAAACTGGATGATCGAACTCTATTGTAAAGCCTACTTTAAATCCATCAAATGGCTCGAACATAGCCCATTTTCCTTCATGCTCAACACGCACCTTTTGTTTTATTTTCAAGAATTTTTTTGCCGTATTTTGTTCTTCGATTCCAGCAGACTGAATTAAAAACACAAATGGACCGGCACTGCCATCCATTATAGGAACTTCACCAGCACTAAGATCGATATAAGCATTATCAATGCCAAAACCTGCCAAGGCAGACAGCAAATGTTCAACGGTTGAGATGCGCACATTATCTTTAACTAATGTGGTTGAAAGACTGGTATCACCCACAAACTCAGGGCTAGCGGGAATTTCTATAGCTGGGTCCAGATCGACACGACGGAAATTAATACCTGCGTTTACAGCTGCGGGCCTCAAGGTTAAAAATACCTTTTTACCCGTGTGTAGACCTACTCCGGTAGCTCGAATTACGTTTTTTAATGTCCGTTGCCTTATCATCTTAGCTATTGCAAACTTACTCTCTATAGGAGCTATTATTCTTAAGTACTTGTTTTATAGGCAATTATGGCGCCAACAGTATGTGCTAACCCGGAATTCCCCAATCCCGGGGTCATTATACCACGTACAAACTAAATTTAGTCCGCTTGTCTCCTCAAAAATGCTGGGATATCAAGATAGTCGGTATCTTCCGAGACCACTTCTTCATCTGCCTCTGGAACTTGATTTCTCATTACCGTGGGACGCTCATAATCCTTATAATTAACATTTATGCTGTCATCTTGAACCAATTTTATCCGAGATGCATCTTCTTTGATTATATTTCCTAGCCCGGTTGCAACAATCGTGACTCGAATATCGCCAGACATTTCAGGATCAATAACAGTTCCAACAACGACTGTTGCGTTATCAGAAGCAAATTCCTTGACTGTTCTACCTACTTCATCAAATTCACCAATAGATAGATCCATGCCAGCAGTAATGTTAACCAAGATGCCTCTCGCACCCGACAGATTGACATCTTCTAACAATGGACTGGAAATTGCTGCCTCAGCCGCGACTTTTGCACGTTCTTCACCTTGAGCCTTTCCGGACCCCATCATAGCCATACCCATCTCAGACATTACTGTTCTAACATCAGCAAAATCCACATTGATTAGACCAGGGCAAGTTATTAGTTCAGCGATACCTTGCACAGCACCTAACAACACATCATTTGCTGCACCAAAAGCATTAAGCAGACTCACATCTCTACCAAGAACACTTAGTAATTTTTCATTCGGTATTGTGATCAATGAATCAACAAACTGACTTAATTCAATAATACCTTCTTCTGCAATTGCAGCACGTTTTTTACCTTCAAATGCAAATGGACGTGTCACAACAGCAACTGTCAAGATACCCATTTCTTTTGCAACTTGAGCTACTATTGGTGCTGCGCCTGTACCGGTACCACCACCCATGCCTGCAGTTATAAAAACCATGTCCGAACCTTCGAGGACATCCATCAAGCGATCACGATCTTCTAATGCTGCTTGCCGCCCAACCTCTGGATCGGCACCTGCACCCAATCCTTTGGTCATATTTGTACCCAATTGCAAAACAGTTTTTGCGTTTGAATTTCTAAGTGCTTGTGAATCAGTATTCGCACAAATAAATTCAACACCTTCAATATTGGCACCCAGCATATGTTGTAACGCATTGCCACCACCACCTCCGACACCTATTACTTTTATAATAGCCGCCTGATTAGTTGCATCGACTAATTCAAACATCTTGTAACCTCCTACATTGCATATAGTTATTAATTAAAAATTACCCTGAAACCAACTCTTCATTCTTTCAAAAATACCTTTAACACCGTCATTGATATGAATCTGTGTATTACCCTCTTGACTCTGTCGCTTTCCAAAAATAAGTAAGCCAACACCCGTTGCATAAATTGGACTTTTAACAACGTCTGACAAACCTGAAACATATTGTGGTATGCCAAGACGAACAGGCATATGAAAAATTTCTTCAGCCAATTCGATGACACCTTCCATCTTTGAACTACCCCCAGTTAAAACAATCCCAGCAGCGATCAAACCTTCATAACCACTGCGCCTTAATTCAGCCTGAACCAGGGTAAATAATTCTTCGTAACGAGGTTGCACGACTTCTGCGAGCGTTTGTCGGGCCAATCGACGTGATGGACGATCACCGACACTAGGCACTTCGATACTCTCATCATGATTAGCCAATTGTGTTAGTGCGCATGCGTATTGAACCTTTATATCTTCCGCATGTTGTGTCGGCGTGCGTAAAGCAACAGCAATATCATTAGTGACTTGGTCACCGGCTATCGGGATAACAGCAGTATGATGAATTGCACCATCAGTAAAGACAGCAATATCAGTCGTACCACCACCAATATCAATCATGCAAACACCAAGGTCTTTTTCATCTTCGGTCAAAACTGAATAACTTGAAGCAAGTTGCTCCAGAATAATGTCGTCTACTTCCAGACCACAACGACGTACACACTTGACTATATTCTGTGCAGCACTGACTGCTCCCGTAACCATATGCACCTTCGCTTCAAGCCGTACCCCGGACATACCTATAGGTTCTTTAACCCCTTCTTGATTATCAATAATGAACTCTTGCGGTAATATATGCAGAATCTTTTGATCTGCTGGTATAGCAACAGCTTTCGCAGCATCGATAACCCGGTCCACATCACTATAGGTCACTTCATTGTCGCGAATGGCAACAATGCCATGCGAATTCAAACTGCGTATATGACTGCCGGCGATACCCGTATAAACGGAGTGAATTTCACAACCGGCCATTAGCTCAGCTTCTTCAATCGCTCTTTGTATTGAATGCACTGTTGATTCAATATTAACGACCACGCCTTTTTTAAGGCCGCGTGATTGGTTTGATCCAATGCCGATTATCTCAATCTCATCATCAATTGAAATCTCACCAACTATTGCAACCACCTTGGATGTACCGATATCTAATCCAACGATTAGATTTTTATCTACTTTTTTAACCATATTTAATCCGCCTGATATTATCTTGCAGAGTGATTGATATTATTTTTTCCATAGAATTGAAAAACCATTTGTATATCGCATATCTATTGATTCAATTTGATCAATGCGACCTGATGTTGTTATTGGTATTAATGTTAAAACCCGATTAAACCGTTCTTCGAAATCGCGCCGACCAAGAATCACCTTGATGCCGTTTTTAAAATGAAATGACCATGCCCGTCTATTGTCTAGGAAGAGTGATGCTATATTGAATCCAATAGACTGAACCTGCTCCTGCATAGAATTAAATCGGTTTAATAAATTTTGTTCTGAGTCCACGGGGCCTGATAACAATGGCAACTCATCAGGAATTGTTCCTGACTCTGGTGAAAAATATTCACCTGCTGGATTTAATAAACCTGAATCCCCCCATCGAACAACAGGGATCTGCTCAATCACGATGACGCGTAATGCATCTGGCCATATTCGCTTCACAATAACTTCACTCACCCAAGGCTCACCCAATAAGGCAAGTCGAACAGCATCCACATCAAGATTGAAAAAACCACCCCTCACTTTATCAGTCACAAGTAACTGCAGATCTACTGGTGATAGATTCGTAAAATCTCCTTCAATTCTTACTTGCTTTATAGGTAAAGTATCCGGGTTTGATAAGATTACCCCTCCCCATACCATCATCGATATAAAAACCAAAACAATTACACTGCCAAGCAATCTTGAGCCAAGAAAATAAATTTGACCTGGTGTTTCAATATGTAACTTGTCTCGATCAATGGTCATATCAATAGTCATTATTTTTGTAGCTCCAGCTCAGCGGGTACCGCTAGACTCGTAGCCAATATTTGAACGACTAATTGTTCAAAAGATATACCTGCTTGTTTAGCTGCCATGGGAACCAAGCTGTGGCTAGTCATACCTGGAACAGTATTGACTTCAATCAGCCAAGCTTGATTTGCATCATCTACTATTATGTCCACACGCGCCCAACCAGTAACACCTAAACATTGGCATGCTTTCAAAGACAATTCGCCCAATTTTTTTTCAAACACATCATCAAGACCACAAGGACAAATATATTTTGTATCGTTGTCTTCATACTTTGCCTTGTAATCATAAAAATCACGTGCTGTTTCAAGTTTAATAACAGGTAAAACGACGTCGTTTAATATTGGGACTGTATATTCATTACCTTCAACCCAACTTTCTGCCATCACTCGACCATCAAATTGATTTGCCTGAGACCATGCGATAGATAAATCACCTGCTTCAACTACCTTACTTGCGCCGATACTGGAACCTTCTCTGACTGGCTTGACCATGACCGGCAAACCAATTTGTTCCGCTATTTGATGCCACTGACTTGTTACAGATAGTTCAACCGCAGTAGGTGTTGTTAATCCAATATCTCGCCAGAGTGATTTGCTTCTGATTTTATCCATTGCTAATGCCGAACCTAAGACACCACTGCCGGTATAAGGCAGGCCAATTGTCTCCAAAGCGCCCTGAATTGTTCCATCCTCACCACCGCGTCCATGCAATGCGATAAATACCCGATCGAAACCATCATTAATTAATCGATTAAACGTCTTTTTATCAAAATCAATTTCATGTGCGTCTACACCGGCATTACATAGGGCCGTTGTCACAGCCTTGCCACTTTCCAGCGAAATAGTTCGCTCAGCAGATTGCCCGCCCATCAAGACAGCAACCTTGCCAAATTCTTGCGGTTCATAATCAGGCAGATCCATTATTGATCTCTCCTGGTTCACCAATAACCTTTACTTCAGGAATTAATTTAACCGCATGCTTTTCGTATACCGTGGCACGAATCAATTCGATCAAGCGTTCTATATCAGACGAAGTCGCATCACCCATATTAATAATAAAATTGGCATGCTTTTCTGATACGCATGCACCACCAACATGTCTTCCTTTTAATCCACATGACTCTATTAATCTCGCCGCATGATCCGCTGGTGGATTTCTAAACACTGAACCACAACTTAATTGTCCTAAAGGTTGTGCTTCTGCTCGTTCGCTTAACATTGTTTTAATACTTTTCTCAACAACACTCTGATCAGAGACTTCCAATTCAATTTTACAATTAGTAAACCATTCATCTTTTGAAAGCGAGACACTACGGTAGGCAACCTTAAAATGTTCTCTGGGATAGATCTTACATTCGCCTTTCCGATTTATTGTTTCGACCTGTTTCACATTTCGCCAAATTTCTCCACCATAGGCACCTGCATTCATAGCCAAGGCTCCACCAATTGATCCGGGAATACCTGCTAAGAACTCAATTCCTCGAAGACCTTGTTTTGCCGCAAAGCGAGCTGCTTTAACGCACGGCACACCCGAACCAATAGAAATTTCATTTCCATTAGTAAACTCAAGATTATCAAACACACCCACTACAGAAATAACGACACCAGGGACACCTCCATCACGGACTAATAAGTTGCTTCCCATCCCCACCCAGATAATGGGTAGTTCCTTTGGTACTTCAGAAATAAAAACAGATAAGTCATCAATATCAGCTGGCGTATAAAAATAATCAGCAGCACCACCCGTTTTCCAGGAGGTGTGACGAGACATTGATTCTTGCTCTCGCAACTCACCTTTTAATCTTGATGTATCAATAGTTTTTCGCATTCTGTTATTTAAACCTGACTGCCTATGTTGCATTTCATTTTGTACACTTAACAAAGCTTTATCCTTTAATTCACTGTTGCAGAACAATCTTGATAAAGCTGTTTTGAGATTGAACCAATATCACCAGCACCTAATGTCAAGAGCAGATCATTCTCTTTAATCACACTCGCCATCACCTCTAGAACGTTATCTTTATCCTCGATAAAAATAGGTTCTGTCTGACCTCTTAACCGTATAGCACGACACAATGAACGACTATCTGCTCCAGCAATTGGAGCTTCACCAGCCGCATAAACGTCGAGAATTAAAAGGCAATCTGCCTGTGACAGTACTCGACTAAAATCTTCGAATAAGTCACGCATACGTGTGTATCGATGCGGTTGGTAGACGACTACCAGACGCCGAGCAGACCAACCGGCTCTAATAGCTGCGAATGTAGCTTCAATTTCTGTTGGATGATGGGCATAGTCATCTATCAGCGTTACATTTGAATTATTAATTTTGATTTCACCACGCACATGACAACGACGTGATATCCCCTGAAAATGACATAGCGCATTAATAATAACTTTATCGCTAACACCTAATTCATGTGCAACAGCAATTGATGCCAGAGCATTCAATAAGTTGTGTTTTCCCGGCAAATTGAGTTCGACTTCTAACCAGTCTTTTTTATCTTTACGTGAAACCTTGAACCAGGTTCTTGCATTTTCCTGTCGTATTAATTCAGCGTTGTAATCAGCTTCAAAATCAATCCCATAAGTTACAACGGGCTTTGTGACCTCTGGCAATATTTTTCTAACACCTTCATCATCAATACATAAAACAGCTAAACCATAAAAAGGTAACTGATGTAAGAACTCAACAAAATTATGTCGAAGATTTGCAAAATCACCCGCATAAGTATCAAGGTGATCTGCATCGATATTTGTGATTACTGCAATTATTGGATAAAGGTGCAGAAAAGAAGCATCACTTTCATCTGCTTCAGCAACTATATACTTACCTGTTCCAAGACGTGCATGAGACCCCGAACTGTTTAATAAACCACCAATAACATAGGTCGGGTCAAGTCCACCTTCTGCCAGCACACTAGCAACCAGACTTGTCGTAGTGGTTTTCCCATGTGTACCTGCAATAGCAATTCCAGGACTAAAACGCATTAATTCCGCCAACATTTCTGCACGACGTACTACCGGAATTCTATTTTCACGTGCTACACATAATTCTTCATTACTTTCATCAATTGCACTGGTAATAACAACGACATCGGTTTCTTTAATATTGCCTGCAGAATGTCCTATTGATATTTGTATGCCTAGTGATTCAAGTCTTTGCGTAATAGCACTCTGTTTAATATCAGAACCACTAATTTCATAACCAATATTTTTCAGCACCTCAGCGATACCACCCATGCCAGCACCACCGATACCAATAAAGTGAATATTTTTCACTCGACCCATTGCGTGTGTTTGCATATCAGCCATATGCTGCCTCCATGCATAGATTTGCAACAAGCTTTGTCGCTTCTGGTTTGGCAAGTGACCGCGCTTTTATGGCCATCTGCAATAACTGCTCAGGCGCATGTATAAGCTGCGATAAAACCTCTTTCAATCTTTCAACGTTGAATTGGGTTTCCTGTATCAGGATCGCTGCTCCCTCTGTTGACAGATAACTCGCATTTGCAGTTTGATGATCATCAACGGCATAAGGAAATGGGATGAGTATTGAGCCAACACCACACGCCGCTAGTTCAGCGACGGTCAATGCACCCGCCCGACACACGACAATATCTGCCCAGGCATAGGCAACTGCCATATCATCGATAAAGGCTGTTACTTCAGACTTGATGCTACTGTCATTATAGGCAGTGCTCATTACCGCATAATGTCTCTCTCCACACTGGTGTTTTACTTCAATCTGATAATCACTACTCAGAGCTAATAATGTTTGTGGGATCACATCATTTAATGCTTTTGCACCTAGGCTACCACCAAGCACTAATACCTTTATTATCTTGGCATCATCATTCACATGCCGTATTTCAGGTCCCGGCAAATCTGCAATATCAGTGCGTACAGGATTACCCGTTATCGTCATTTTTGCAGACTCTTTAAATGCACCAGGGAAGGCTGCCATAACAGAAACAGCAAATGGCGCTAGTAATTTATTTGTCAATCCAGCTATTGCATTTTGTTCGTGGATCAACAATGGTATTCGCATTAACCATGCCGCAACCCCTCCCGGTCCACTAGCAAAGCCACCCATGCCTAATACAGCAACAGGACGAACCTTTATCATTATCGAGAGTGCCTGAATCACTGCGATTAAAAGCATAATGGGCGTGAATAATAAACGGACTAATCCTTTACCCCTTACGCCAGCAACATTAATTTTTAATAGTGGATAACCATGCTTAGGAACAACATTCGTTTCAAGTCCCTTGTCAGTGCCTAACCAAAATAAATTAAAACCATTCTCTTTTAGATGGTCTGCAACAGCCAATGCTGGATAGATATGTCCACCCGTTCCACCGGCCATGATAAGAATGTTTTTATCACGCATAGGCCGGCACCGCATTATTTATGGTATTGCGATTATCCTGGCGGTTTTCATATTCAACTCGTAAAAGAATAGCCAACAACATACAAAAGACAATCAAACTATTACCACCATAACTCATCATCGGTAGCGTTAAACCCTTGGTAGGTAAAACACCCATGTTCACACCAATATTTATATATGCTTGTATGCCAACAATTAATCCAATGCCGTAAGCAAAGTAGGCAGCAAAATATTTCTCTACACGTTCAGCTATGTGTCCAATCACAAATGCTCGCCAGACAATAAAAGAATATAAAATAATCATCGTAATACTACCGAACAATCCCAGTTCTTCTGCCAAAACAGAAAAAACAAAGTCAGTATGTGCTTCCGGTAAATAAAAAAGCTTTTGAACACTACTGCCAAGACCTACGCCGAACCAATCGCCGCGACCAAATGCAATCAAAGCCTGCGTCAACTGGAAACCACTGTCATAAGGATCCTTCCAGGGATCGACAAAGCTCATAAGTCGTTGCATACGATAAGGAGAAAGAATTGCCAGTGTGATTAATGCGCTAACCGCAACGGACACCCATGCAAAAAAACGTGTCAATGGGACACCGCCCATGAACAACATGCCTAATGCGGTTGCAAACAAGACAACACTTGCACCGAAATCAGGTTCAAGTAACAACAAACCTGAGATAAAAGTCAGTACTCCAATCGGCTTGATAAATCCAGTGAAGTCTGTTTGTACGGTTTTTCCATGGCGCACCAGATATCCAGCAAGATAAGCAATGACACATAACTTAACTGGTTCAGAGGCTTGTAAAGCGAATGGCCCCAGTTGAACCCAACGCATACTGCCATTAACTTCTTTACCAACACCGGGAATCAAAATCAAGATTAATAAGAATATTGCCACCATCAATAAAGGCACACTGACGACTTCCCAGAATCGCATTGGAATTTTCAAAATTATCAACGCAAAGGATAAACCCATTGTTGCTGCTATGCCCTGTCGCCAAAAATAATGTAATGGGTCATTAAATTCCTTGGCTGAAATTGAAATAGATGCAGATGCCACCATAACCAAGCCAATGCAAAGTATTAATAAAGAGATGCCCATTAACCAGAGGTCGTAACCTGCTATTAATTTATTCTTCACATGGTAGTGTGAAGGTACTGTTGCCTGTTGTTTATACACTGCAGACATCAATACGCCTCCAATGCATTAACTGCAGCAACAAATGCATCACCACGCTGTTGATAATTTTCATACATGTCCAGACTTGCACAGGCCGGAGCAAGTAGGACTACATCACCTGCCTCTGCCAAGTCGCTTGCAATCTTTACCGCTTCATTCATATCAATCACAAATTCGTGCATGACCTCTGAACCAATAGCATCTGCTATTTTTTTTGCATCGGCGCCCAATAACAAAACATGTTTCACATATTGTTTAATAATTGGATTCAAACTGGATAAATCTGCACCCTTACTATCGCCACCGGCAATAAGAATAATATTGCCAAGATCGCAAAGCCCTTTAATAGAGGCGATACAAGCACCCACATTTGTCGCCTTCGAATCGTTGTACCAATCAACCTTGTTAATCGTTGCGACTCGCTGACACCTATGTTCCAGACCTGAAAACCTTTTTAAGGTTTCTACCATTGCACCAACTGATACGTTGACAGAGCTCGCCAAAGCCATTGCAGCTAGAGCATTGGCAACATTATGTTCACCTTTTATTCCAAGCTCATCTTGTTTGATGATTTTGTTATCACCCTGACATAACCAAACTTCAGCATTATCTTTAATAATGCCGAAGTTATTCTTCTCAGGTGTGTCGAGGGTAAAAGAAATAGATTCCCTCGAATTGTCATCCATTGCTCTCACCACATCATCATCTAGATTGATGACCATCAATCCATTACCTGAATAGATCCTTTTCTTTGCATTAGCGTATTCATCTGCATTCGCATACCGATCCATATGATCAGGTGAGATATTTAATATCACGCTTGCATGTGCACTTAAGGAAAAAGTTGTTTCTAATTGGAAACTAGATAACTCAAGTACATATATATCGGGAATATCTTCATTTAGTAATTGAAGTGCTGGTGTACCCAGGTTTCCACCGACACATGTTTTCAAACCAGCTTGCCGAGTCATCTCCGCAATTAAAGTTGTAACGGTGCTCTTTCCATTAGAACCAGATACTGCAATTATTGGTGCCTTCGCTTGTTGGCAAAATAATTCAATGTCACCAAAAACAGGAATTCCAGTTGCAATCGCTTGTTTAACAGCCTCGTTATTTAACGACACCCCTGGACTTAGAATTATTTGATCTGATGACAACAGGACTTCTGCATTGATTTCCCCAAGAAATGTAGCGACGGGTGTGCGCTGAGTCTTTAATGTCGAGAGACCTGGCGGATTAACGCGACTGTCCGTAACAGCAATATTCAAGCCTTTATCCAACAGATAACGCACGCACGAGAGCCCAGTCTTGCCAAGACCGACAATGACCACATCGTAATGGTGTTTAGTTTTTTTCATCGTTATCTTTTTTTCTGTCTTACAAAGCAACTGGCATCCCTCATCGTATCTTCAGGCTAGCAAGGCCAATCAATACCAGGATGACGGTAATAATCCAGAACCGAACAATGACCCTGGGTTCTGGCCAACCTTTAAGTTCATAGTGATGATGCAAGGGGGCCATTCTAAAAATCCGCTTACCGGTTAACTTATACGAACCAACTTGTAAAATGACCGATACCGTTTCCATAACAAAGACACCGCCCATAATGAATAGCGCTAGTTCTTGTCGTGTGACTACAGCAACGACACCTAACGCTGCTCCTAGTGCCAAGGCGCCTATATCGCCCATAAAGACTTGAGCGGGATAAGTATTAAACCAAAGGAAACCCAGCCCCGAACCAACTATGGCTGCACAAAAGATTGCAACTTCACCAACGCCAGGAATAAATGGAATACCAAGATATTTTGAAAATCCAGCATGACCAGTGGCATAAGCAAATATAGCTAACGCACCAGCGACCATAACGGTCGGTAGAATGGCTAAACCATCTAAACCATCTGTCAGATTAACCGCATTACTTGAACCAACGATGACAAAATAGGCAAGCACGACATACAACCATCCCAGATCAAAAACGAATGCTTTAACAAATGGCACAATTAATTGTGTTTCAACGGGGAGAACGGCAGTTTGAAAAAGATAAACCGCGGCGCATATACCCACTGCAGACTGTGCCGTGTATTTATATTTAGCACTTAGTCCCTTTGGATTGTTATAAATAACTTTTTTATAGTCATCAATTAAACCGATAACGCCAAACAATAACGTTACTATTAAGACAACCAATACATAACGATTATTTAAATCCGCCCAACATAATGTACTAAAGGTTATAGAAACCAGAATTAACAGGCCTCCCATGGTAGGAGTACCAGACTTTTCAAGATGCGTTTCCGGGCCATCGTCTCTAACACTTTGGCCGATCTGTTTATTAGTCAAATGACGTATTAAATAGGGGCCAAATATAAAGGAGACAAATAGTGACGTCAGCACACCTAAAATAGTTCTTAAAGTCAAATAACGAAATACATTAAAGCCGCTATCAAACTGTGATAGATATTCTGTCAACCAGAACAACATTAGTTCTGTTCCTCCGTTAATCTATTTACAATACGTTCCATCTGCATGGCACGAGAACCTTTAACCAGAATCGTTGTGTCTTTAGTTAATAACTCTAACAACACTTTATTCAGTGCTTCATAAGACTCAAAATGTAATGCACCATCACCGTAAGCCTCCATTGCATTTATGCTCAAGTCACCAATAGTAAATAAACCATCAATACCTGCTTGTTTCGCTACTACACCAGCATCATGATGTAACTCTATCGCTGTATCACCGAGCTCACCCATATCCCCCAACACCAAATAACGTGTCCCTTCAAGATTACTCAGAACATTTAATGCCGCCTCTAAAGAAGTGGGATTAGCGTTATAAGTATCATCAATAATTCGTGCACCTTGCTTACCTTGGTTAGTCTGCAAACGCCCTTTAACCGGCGACATTTTTTCAAATCCACTTTTAATGGATTGCAAAGGAATATCCAGACTCAAACAACAGGCTGCTGCAGCCAATGCATTCATAACATTGTGTGTCCCGGAAAGGGGTAAAATTATATTGATTGCACCAGCTGAACAAATTAATTCAAAATTCGTAGACGCCGATTGTTTAGCCATCTGGATATTTTTTGCTCTAACATCTACGTTTTTAGATTCAATTCCAAAACTAAGTTGATTTAGCAATTTGCATTGCTTACTCCAAAATTCTGCATAGGTATCATCAGCATTAATAATTGCAATGCCGGAAGGTTGCAAACCTGAATAGATTTCTGCTTTCGCTTTTGCGACACCATCTATATCACCAAACCCTTCAAGATGTGCTGGTGCGCATTGCGTGATCACTGCGACATTAGGACGAGCTATAGCACTCAGCCATTCAATTTCTCCAGGGTGATTCGCACCCATCTCTATCACTGCATATTGATGCTTTTTATCTAGTCCAAATAGCGTCAATGGCACACCAATATCATTATTCAGGTTGCCGGGTGTTGCATGTACCTCAGATAATTCAGATAAGATGCTACTGACCATTTCTTTTACTGTTGTCTTGCCATTACTACCGGTTATAGCAACTACCGGAACCGTCATTTCTTCACGCCATGATTTTGCTAACAGACCCATTGCCTTTCTCGCATCTTTCACTTTCAAAAATGGTTTGTCATGGTCCACTTCACGTTCAAGTAATAAAGCAGCAGCACCTTTCTTTTCTGCCATTGACACATAGTCATGTCCATCAAAATTCGCGCCATTCAAGGCGATAAATAAATTTCCTTTCTCAATAGTTCGGCTATCAATACTACAACCAGAAAATATAATATCTTCGCCACTATAAATAGACTCAATTGCCATAGCCGCTTTGGAAAGTGACATGCTAATCATGATTCTTTTTCCGTCAATCGCCGTGCTAACTCGCGATCGCTAAAAGGTAACAAAGAAGCCCCTATCTGTTGCGTCGTTTCGTGGCCTTTCCCTGCAATCAAAATCACATCGTTTTTATTAGCATTTAAAAATGTATTGGTGATCGCATCTGATCGATCATACTTAACCGTAACAATGGACCTGTTGTGAATCCCTTCAAGGATATTCTCGACAATCTGCTCTGGTGTTTCTGTACGCGGGTTATCATTGGTCAAGACCACCTGGTCCGCTAGCTGTTCAGAGACAGCTCCCATCTGCGATCGTTTACCTACATCACGATCGCCACCACAACCGAAGACGCAATATAATTTTCCTGAACAGTATGGTCTTAATGCCGTTAATGCCTTTTCAAGAGCATCTGGCGTGTGAGCGTAGTCAATAACAAGTAATGGTTTTTCCTCAGTAGAAAAATATTCCATCCGACCTGGAATACCTGTAAACCCTGACAATGCCTCAGCGATTTGTTCAACATCAAAACCGGACACGCAGAGTGTTGCAAACGCGGCAAGAATATTATCTACATTAAATTCACCCAATAAACTTGTCTGTACAGTTGCTTGTCCCCACGAACTCGCTATTGATAGAGTTGACTCAAGATTATTAGTCTCTATTTCTTTGCAATAAACAAAAGAAATATCACTCTTAGTCAATTCAGAGAGATTTTGTTTTGCCGAATAAATAACAGTATTCAATGTTGAAGGTAATGATTCGATGAGTTGAGCACCATAGCTATCATCACTATTAACGATGGCATACTTAAGTTCTGCTGATTCAAATAATTGAAACTTTGCTTCGGCGTAATCTTCAATCGTTTTATGATAATCAAGATGATCACGTGTTAGATTGGTGAACACGGCAATATCAAACTCGGCTCCTGCGACTCGTCCCTGATCCAGGGCATGCGATGATACTTCCATGGCAACAAAATCAACTGCGTCTCGCCAACTCGAAAACAAAGAATGTAACTTAACTGGATCGGGGGTTGTTGATGTACTGACTTCTAATTGGCGGAACTTTCCATAACCCAAGGTTCCGATGACAGCACTTTGCTGACCGAGCATATATAAGGCATAGGCAATTATATAAGAAACCGTGGTCTTGCCATTGGTGCCTGTAATGCCGATTAATTGCATCGCCTTTGACGGTTGATCATAAAATCGACTTATAATAAATCCAGCTTGTTTACGTAAGTTTGCTACTTTAATTATCTTTATAGAATTTGACTTAGTATTAATCTCTTCATCTTCATCAACTGCAATCGCAATTGCACCTGATTGAATTGCATCTTCAATATAATCAATTCCGTTAGCTTGCGAACCTTTGTAAGCTAGAAACAAATCACCAGATCTAACCTTTCTACTATCTATAGCGACACCGGTAACATTAAGAGATGCATTAGCTAATGTCGGATCACTAAAAAGATCGCCAAGTGATTTTGAATAATTCAAATTTTCAACTGTCATCATCAGTCAAACCCTTGTAGTTGATCGGGTTTCTGTCGATCTGCCATGATCGGGCTGGTAAACGTAGGTAAATCATCTGGTGGGATATTGAGTATACGAAAGGTACCTTCCATCACTTTTGAGAAAACAGGTGCTGCAACAACACCACCGTAATGATGGTCTCCACCAGGCTCATCGATCAAAACAACCATGGCGAAACGTGGTTCACTCGCAGGCGCGATCCCGGCAAACAAGGAAAGATAACGATCGTCAGAATAACCGCCACGGACAGACTTGTGTACCGTGCCAGTCTTACCAATAACACGATAGCCTCTAATTGCTGCACGTTTACCGGTACCACTTGCAGAGACAACTGTCTCCAACATCTTCCTAACCTGCCGTGTAATATTCTCTGGCATCACCCGCTTGCCCGAAACAGGCCCATTAACCTTTACAAATGAAACTGGCAACATCACACCACCCGTTGCCAAGACAGAATACGCATGGGCAAGTTGTAAGGGTGTTACCGAAAGGCCATAACCAAATGACAAGGTTGCCATTTCAATTTCTGACCATGTATTAAACGGGTTTAAACTACCAGAGGACTCTCCCGGGAAACCACTGCCAGTAGATTGACCAAAACCAAACCGACTTAAAGCGTCCCAATATTGTTCTGGCTCTAAAGATAAAGCGATCTTACTAGCGCCAACATTACTCGATCTCGTGATGACAGTAGAGACATCAATTTTTCCATAATTACGCATATCCTGAACCGTGTATCCACCAACTTTATAATATCCGGGTGAGGTATTGATTGATGTATGCGGTTTGTAATTCCCGGACTCTAATCCAGCAGCAACTGTAAACGGTTTCATTGTTGAGCCCGGCTCAAAGACATCCGTCACAGCACGATTACGATAATACTGGCTCTTTAGACCCTTCCTGTTATTCGGGTTATAGGACGGTTGTCCAACCATCGCCATGATCTCACCGGTTCTAATATCCAACATAACCAGCGAACCGCCTTTGGCTTGATGATACTTAACGGCCGCTGCCAATTCTCGATAGGCTAGATATTGTACTCGTCGATCAATACTTAATTCGAGTTGTTTGCCTGGCATGGAAGGCTCAATACTTTCTATGGTTTCAACGATTCTATTTAAACGATCTTTCAATACACGTTTCTTGCCGGGTTTGCCCGTTAGCCAATTATCATAGGCTAACTCCAGCCCCTCTTGCCCCTTATCATCTATATTGGTAAAACCAATAAAATGAGAAGTTACCTCAGCAGCTGGATAGTAACGTTTATATTCACGTTCGGTTGAAACGCCCTTCATACCCAGTTGTTTAACTTTTTTAACGACATCCGGATTAGCATGTCGCATTAAGTAAACAAACTCTCTACTCATACGATCACGCAGAATCACTTGTAAATCATTTACTGTCATTCCCATGGCCTCGGCCAACTCAGGTAAACGTTCTACATTTTCAAAAACTTTTCTTGGCGTAACCCAGATCGAATCAACTGGCGTACTCATAGCTAACTGTTCACCATTACGATCCGTGATCACACCACGATGTGCCGGGATCTCTACCACACGAATTGACCGCGCATCACCATGGTCTTTAAGAAAATCATTATTTAAGAGTTGCAAATAAATAGCGCGCGATGAAAGCACAACCATGCCACAGAGAAATAAACTGAGGATGAGCCAGCGACGGACAGGATATTGGGCTTGTATGGTACGTAACTTCATCTCGCTAATAGAACCACTGAACTACGTTCGGGTATTTTCATACTAAGTTTGGTTCGGGCAAATGTTTCAATCCTGTCATTGATTGCCCAAGTACTTTGTTCAAGTTGTAATCTGCCCCATTCTTCATTTAATGCATCACGTGTTCGTTCCAGTGTTTGCAACTCAACAAACAAACGTCGAGTCTCATGACGCGCAATGACGACTTGTAAAGCAGAAATAAAAATGACGATATAAAATCCGTATTGAAATAATATTTTCATGAGCTAATACGCTCTGCCACACGTAAAGTTGCACTGCGTGATCGCGGATTTTGATTAATTTCTTCTTTAGTAGCCCGTATTTTTTTACCAATTAGCTTCAGTTGTACATTACTGTTGTCTGGCATGATCGGTATCTCTGGTGGATATGCCTTCGGTGTTGATTGATCACGCATAAATCGTTTAACAATTCGATCTTCCAATGAGTGGAAGCTTATCGCTGCTAGCCGACCTCGCGGACATAAAACATCAACGGCTTGTGGCAGCACATCTTTTATCTCATCAAGTTCACGGTTAATGTAGATACGTAAGGCTTGAAATGTTTTCGTCGCAGGATGAACATCACCTGATTTTTTCGCGTGCTTTCTTGCTGGTACAACTTTTCGCACAAGATCTGCAAGCTGACTGGTTGTCGTAATCGTATTTTCAACGCGAGCATTAACGATTGCTTTCGCGATTCGTCTTGACGCCCGTTCTTCACCATATTCATAGATCACATTTGCAATTTCAGTTTCACTAGCATGGTTAAGCCACTCGGCAACCGTTTGTCCTTCAGAAGGATTCATGCGCATATCAAGCGGAGCATCAAATCTAAAACTAAAACCACGTTCGGCATCATCTAGCTGCGGTGAAGAAACACCAAAGTCAAATAGAATGCCAGCGACCTGTGCTTCAACTTCATGTCGCCTAACATGTTGCATTAACATTGTGAAAGAGCCCTTGATAATTTCGAAACGTTCATCTTGAATAAGATCATTGCCAACAGACATAACGGCATCGGGATCCTTATCAAAGGCAAGCAAACGACCTTCAGGACCAAGTCGTTTAATAATTTCACGACTATGGCCTCCGCGACCGAATGTACCGTCAATGTAGAATCCATCTGCACGAATATTTAGTGCCTCTATAACCTCATCTAATAAGACTGGTTTATGACCATTACTCAAGGTGTTGCATCACTTAACGTCATGACGGCGTTACAATGAGAGCGACTGCAATGATTCTGGTGTAGGGACCGAATCATCACCAACAGATTCCAACCACTCATCACGCTGAGCATCCCAGGCCGTTTCATTCCAGATTTCGAATTTGTTACCTTGTCCCAGAATTACTGCTTGCTTAGTGAGTTCTGCATAAGAGCGCAATTCCTTGGGGAGGAGGATGCGACCCTGGCTATCAAGCTGGCAATCTGAGGCATAGCCGCGCATCATCTGTTTGGTACGTCGACTTTGTTTATCGAAATCGGAAAGAGTGGCCAATTTATCTTCGATCACATCCCATTCAGGCAAGGGATATAGCCAGAGAGAGCGATCTAATGGGTTTAAGGTGATAACAAGATTATTTTCGGCTTGCACAGCAATAAGATCACGATAACGGCTGGGAACCGCTAAACGCCCCTTACTATCAATGCTAATTTTATTAAAGCCTCGAAACACAATGTCATCCCCATTTTGCTGGTAAAATCCACTTTCACCCACAATTCCCCACTCAGTGAACTATAG
>DBBX01000027.1:145124-146629 GCA_002292815.1 Thiotrichaceae bacterium UBA973
CGAGATCAGCGCCCATTTCTTGGGCTAATTGCTGATATCGTTGGCTTGCTATCGAATTCTGCTCCACATTTGACATGCCAAATTGATACAAAAGAGCCAAATTATGCGCCGCAAGGGCATCGCCCAACTCAACCGCCTTTTGCAATAATTCAACTGCTTTAATGCCATCAGGTTCAACACCAGCACCAATTTTATAAGCCAAACCCAGCATACCCAATGCTTCTCCAATTCCTGCATCGGCCAACGGCTTCAATAAGGTTAAGGCCGTACCATAATCTTTATCCGTAAACGCTTGGCTAACGATATCAATCGCTTTTCTTACATCATCCTTTTCAGATTTTGTATCAGGCACTGATGACATATTTCAAGGTCTCGATAACTTGTTCCGGAGTTTGTGCCCAAGCCATGGCTGCGGCATCAACCTCTTTCAATGGATGAATAATCGATTCATCATGCAGCGTGATATAGGGCTTGCCTAGTGCGGCACAATAACCCGCATCAAACGCGGCATTCCACTGTTTGTATTTATCACCAAAACGAATCACCGCTATATCGCATATCTCGATCAAATTTTTAGTGCGGATTGCATTAACCTTGGCTGACTTATGATCACGCCAAAAACTGTTGTCTTCATGACCCAAATGATCGCCAGCGGCATCACTCGCATCATGATTGGTCACGGCCGAAGTATAAGTAATATCTAAGCCCAACTTATCAGTGCCTTGCATAATTTGTTCACGCCAATCAGTGTGGATCTCACCTGATAAATAAACCGTCCAGCTCATTGTCAAACCTCTTACCTAAGTCTATGTGGAAAAATAAAAAAGAGTCGGCCGATAAGCCGGGTTCTGTCTTGGGCAATCATTCATCTGGGATGCCTGTCGCCAGACACCTCAAGCAACCTACCCGGAAACAGTGCGGGCCGCACCATTGTTTCCCTATTTGGTCTTGCTCCAGGTGGGGTTTACCCTGCCACTGATATTGCTAACAGCGCGGTGCGCTCTTACCGCACCATTTCACCCTTACCCATCGAAACAGGCGGTATATTTTCTGTGGCACTTTCCATCGGCTCACGCCGTCCAGATGTTATCTGGCACCTCGCCCTATGGAGCCCGGACTTTCCTCTATTAGAATAAATCCAACAGCGACTGCCTGGCCGACTCTGGGTGCTAGTGTATTGGGAGAGAGATTTCTTGCAAGGAAAAACTTATATCTAAAGTTTATACACTAAACTTATTAAAAATATGAACCATTGCTTTCTAATAAAAACCGAGGGTTCATCCTCGGTTTTAAACAAGCATCATAACTAACATCGACCTTTTTTGGCCTGTCCAGGCGGACAAAATCGACTTGAATTATAATGATGGTGCTTTTTATGATGATGATTATCTTCATTTTCACTGGTATTAACAGCAGCACCTGTAGCAGCACCAACTCCTGCACCAATGATGGCGCCTTCCCGCCCACCAATGGCACCGCCCACGGCACCACCTATAGCGCCACCT
>DBBX01000011.1:0-835 GCA_002292815.1 Thiotrichaceae bacterium UBA973
GCAAAGGGGATTATTCCATGAGGTTCTTTTTATTTTTCACACTACTGATGGTTATCAATTTTAATACAGTCGCCGAAACTGAGTTCAATGGAAATAGAATTACGCTTTCTGAGGCACAAAGAAAATCATATGGCTTTACAACAGAACCGTTACTACCTGCCACGGAAGTACTCGGTTCGCGCTATCCTGCAGAGGTCGTCGTTCCCAATTCACAGTTGCATGTCATTGGAGCCCTGCAGGGTGGCTTGATTGAAGCCTTGATGGTGGCTGAAGGTGAACATGTTAAGCAAGGGCAGATATTAGCTAGAATTCAAAGTCCTGGACTACTCGAATTACAACGCGATTTACTGCAAACACTAACGCAACTAAAACTGGCACGATCGACATTGAAGCGCGATGAACAGCTACTCAATGAAGGTATTATCCCTAAACGTCGCTTTCTGGAATCGCAAAGTGCCTGGCAAGAACTTATTACGCAAAAGGAACAGCAAGAAGCCACCTTACAATTTTCCGGGATGGATAGTGCCGCGATCGCTGCACTAGAACAAAGCAGAAAATTAAATAGCAGTATGACGTTGACAGCTCCTTTCGACGGCGTATTGCTTGAACAGATGGCCATACCAGGTCAAAAGCTGGAAGCAGCAGATCCGGTTTTTCAGTTGGGTAAACTTTCACCTTTATGGCTAGAAATCCATGTGCCGGTGAGTGTTGTTAATAGTGTCGTTCTAGGTGACACAATCGCTATCCCTGAACTAGATATTACAGGTGAGATAATTACTATTGGACGTAAAGTGCATGCGGCAGATCAAGGGACATTGATTCGCGCTATCGTCAG
>DBBX01000011.1:846-45074 GCA_002292815.1 Thiotrichaceae bacterium UBA973
ATGAACAACAACGATACCTTATCCCTCGTAAAGGTATTGTGAGAATTAATCATAAAGCCATGATCTTCTACGAAACTGAAGGTGGTTATACAGCGATAAATGTTCATATAGTCGGGAGTCATGAAGAACAATTGATCATTACCTTGCCTCAAGTCATCACCTCACCCGTAGTTATTAGTGGTGCAGTCAGCTTGAAGGCGATACTCATTGGCGCTGGTGGCGAAGGTTAGAATCTGATGCTAGAGAAAATTATTCAATTTTCACTTACACAGCGTCTGTTGATTCTGATGGCCACGCTTATCCTGATCATCGCTGGCTGGAAATCTTTTCAGAGCCTGCCGATAGATGCCTTTCCTGATGTCTCAACGACACAGGTCAAAATCATAATCAAGGCGCCGGGGATGACGCCGGAAGAAGTAGAAACCCGCATTACTGCACCAATAGAAGTTGAAATGCTGGGTATTCCGAAGCAAAGCATGCTGCGTTCTATGTCTAAATATGCCTTGGCCGATATCACTGTGGATTTTGAAGACGGCACCGATATTTATTGGGCACGACAACAGGTAGCTGAGCGTCTTAACGCTATCTGGGCCGATCTACCTGCCGATATTGGTGGCGGAATTGCCCCCATGACCACACCGTTGGGCGAGATGTTCATGTTTACGATTGAAAGCGAACGACTATCCATCATGGAGAAGCGTAGTTTGTTGGATTGGGTTATTCGTCCTGCGCTAAGAACTGTTGCTGGCGTTGCTGATGTAAATGCATTAGGTGGATTGGTACGTACTTTTGAAGTCACCCCCGATATTGGTTTGATGAATGCGCAAGGAATTACACTAGACGCCCTACGCACGGCACTAATAGAAAATAATCGTAATGACGGTGCCGGGCAGTTAATAGATGGTGAGGAAACGCTATTAATTCGTAGTGATGGCAGTATTCAGACATTGGAAGATATTGGCAATATAGTTGTTAAAGCACATCCTCTCGAGCCTGTCAGTATAAGTGCAATTGCATCAGTCAGTATTGGCGCACTTACCCGCTATGGTGGTGTCACTCGTAATGGTGATGGTGAAGCTGTGGAAGGTCTGGTGCTCGGATTACGTGGGGCTAATGCCCGTGAGTTGGTAGAGGACGTAAGCATCAAACTTAAAGAACTTGAATCTGCATTGCCTGATGGTGTTACAACCAGAGTTTTTTATAATCGTGGCGTGCTTGTTGATAGCGCAGTAAAAACAGTAGCCAAGGCACTTGCAGAAGCAATTGTACTGGTTTTGATTTTACTTGTGCTATTTCTTGGTAATGTACGCGCGGCCTTAACCGTAGCGGTAATCCTGCCATTAGCGGCCTTGTCTACGGTCATCCTCATGCGACAGTTTGACCTGTCGGCCAATCTCATGAGTCTCGGAGGTCTGGCGATAGCAATAGGTATGCTTGTGGATGGCGCTGTCGTTATTGTAGAAAACATCATGTCTGAACTGGCACAACAACAAAAAACTGCACGGGTTCCACGCCTGCACCTTATCTATCGTGCTGTAGTAGATGTCAGCCTGCCCGTTAGCACTGGGATTATTATTATAATGGTAGTGTTTATACCCTTGTTGACCCTACAGGGACTGGAAGGGAAATTGTTTTCACCAGTCGCTATTACAATAGTATTTTCACTAGGGGCATCATTGCTATTGTCTCTCACTGTGATTCCGGTACTCGCTTCTTTTCTGATAAAAAACGTTGATCATAAGGAGCCATTATTGGTCAGGATGTTCGATAAAATTTATACCCCCATCCTTAAACGTTGCTTAAAAACCAGTTGGATACCTATTATGTTGGCACTGGCCGGATTACTTGTGATGATCGTACTCTATATGCAACTGGGTAAAAGTTTTATGCCGACCATGGATGAAGGCAATATTATTATCCAGACTGAAAAGTTACCGTCGATTGATCTTGAAGAGTCTATGCGCATCGACAATATGATTGAACGAGCGATACTCGACAATGTGCCTGAAGTGACCGGTGTCATAGCGCGTACCGGGTCAGATGAAATAGGGCTTGATCCAATGGGGTTAAACCAGACCGACATGTTTCTGGAAATCAAGCCGCGCTCTGAATGGCGATTTAAAACAAAAGAAGAATTAATTGAAAAGTTAAGAATTGTGCTTGGTGATTTTCCCGGCCTTGTATTCGGTTTTACCCAGCCCATCGAGATGCGTGTTTCAGAAATGCTCACCGGTGTACGTGGTGATGTAGCGATAAAATTGTTTGGCGATGATCTGGATATACTTAATAAAAAAGCACAGGAGATCGCCAGTGTCGTTGAAAAACTGGAAGGTGCGGAAGATGTGTTTGCCGCACAAAATGAAGGCGTACAATATTTACGTGTTGTCATTGATCGGTTGGCAATAGGCCGTCTTGGATTATCAATTGATGATGTGGAAGATACATTGCGTTCGCTGATTGAAGGTCAAAACATGGGTACTATTTATGAAGCTTCACGACGCACGCCCTTGATTATTAAAGGTGGCGGTGGTCTTCGTCAATCAGCAGAAGAGTTTACCAATCTTCGTCTCACTCTGGATGATGGTCGAAGTATCCCGCTTACCAATTTGGCACATCTGGAAAGGGTAGAAGGACCGGTAATGATTACCCGCGAAACAGGTAGTCGTTCAACCGTCGTTGTTGCTAATGTCAGCGGACGCGATCTGGTAGGTTTTGTCGATGAAGCTAAACGAATCGTAACGGATAATGTTCAACTACCAACAGGATATTATTTAAAATGGGGTGGACAGTTTGAAAATCAGCAACGTGCCGCAGCCCGGTTCGCAATAGTCATTCCAGCGGCTATTGGGCTTATCTTCTTATTACTATTCAGCACATTTCGATCAGTCAGTCAGTCTGTATTGATTCTTACCAATATTCCATTTGCAATGATTGGCGGTGTTATCGCCTTATGGATTGCAAATGAATATATATCTGTCCCTGCTTCTGTTGGATTTATTGCATTGTTAGGAATAGCAGTATTAAACGGTGTGGTTTTGGTTACCTATTTTAACCAACTCAGAGCATTAGGTCGGGATATCGATGAGGTTGTGATCCAAGGTGCGCGACGACGTTTACGCCCGGTAATGATGACTGCGAGTATTGCTGCTTTCTCATTGATCCCACTATTGTTTGCGACTGGTCCCGGATCAGAAATTCAGCGGCCGTTGGCAATTGTTGTTATCGGCGGTCTGATCACGTCAACTATTTTGACTCTATTAATTTTGCCTGTGTTGTATCGCTGGCTCAACAACTGAGAACCATCATGAATCGAGTATTACTGACAATTATCTGCCCGCCATCACTTGAACGCCCCATTAATGACTGGCTGCTGGAACAGGATGTGATTTCTGGTTTTACCAGTATGCAGGTACATGGTCATGGTAGTGTTCCAAGTTCCCTTAGTTTAATTGAACAAGTCGAAGGTCGTAAAAAACAATTTATGTTTCAAATACACATTCCTTCTGACATTCAAGATACGGTTATTAAAGATCTTAAACATAATTTTAAAGAAACAAAGATACATTATTGGGTTGTTCCACTTGCTACATCAGGAAGGCTTTCTTGATTTTTCACAAAGCATGACGTTCTATTTTATGCTCCTGACAGCGGGTTACTTGAGAGTGCTCACTAGATACAATTATTAAATGACAGGTCTGGTTATAGCAGCAATAAAAAAGCCCCTTTAAAAGGGGCTTTTAATTTTAGACTATTCTTTAGCTTCTGTTTCAATTACGCGAATATTCATCTCTATACGTTCATGTGGATTATCTCGTCCATCTCGTTTTTGCGAAACGATTATGTCAGCGATCTCCATACCTTTAGTGACTTCACCAAAGACAGTGTACTGACCATCAAGAAAGTTTGAATCCTGGACAACAATAAAGAACTGAGAACCGGCACTGTTAGGATCTTGTGAACGCGCCATGGAGAGTATGCCTCTTTTATGGGGACGTTTATTAAACTCAGCTGGGACTCTATGATCGGGGCCGCCAGAGCCATAGAGTGATTTATTGGTGCCTTTTGTATTGGGATCACCGCCTTGAATCATAAAGCCGGGAATAACGCGATGGAAAATAGTACCGTCATAGAATCCGGATTTAGCGAGTGTTAAAAAATTTTCCACATGCTTAGGCGCATCTTCGGGGAAAAAGCGGATCTCGATATCGCCGAATTTAGTTTCGATGACGGCTGTTGTTGAATGTTCATCAGCAATGGCAATTACAGAAGCAAATATAAGCAAAAGGCTGGCACTGAAACGGGATACATTCTTAATATTAAAAAAGTTATTAGACACGATTTACTCCATTTAGAGATTAAAATTATTTTTCTAGACGTAGGACGTTAAGAAGGATTTCTAAGTTCAATAATAAAATTTTATATTAAACATTATGCAATGTCACAAGTGCTAATACGTATTATCATAAACCATCATGCAAGACCTTGACGAATTACTCAATATAGATAAAAACTCAATCTGGCACCCCTATAGCGCCATGTCTTCTGATTTACCAGTCTACCATGTTGCCTCTGCCGCTGGTGTGCGTCTAAAACTAAGCAATGGACAGGAACTGATTGATGGTATGTCGTCATGGTGGAGTGTGATTCACGGCTATAACCACGCAAAGATGAATCTGGCATTGGAACAACAGCTCAAGGATATGGCGCATGTTATGTTTGGTGGTTTGACACATACACCGGCTATAAAACTGACTGAGCAGCTAATTGCAATTACGCCTGATTCTTTAGATGCTATCTTCTATTCCGACTCTGGTTCAGTCGCGGTCGAAGTCGCAATGAAAATGGCGATTCAATATTGGCATGCGAAAGGGGATGCCAAACGACAACGATTTATTAGTCTACGTTCGGGATATCACGGTGATACTTTAGGCGCAATGTCGGTGTGCGACCCTGAGACTGGGATGCACAGTCTATTTTCAGGTGTACTGCCCGAACAGATATTTATTCAGCAACCCCAATGTCGTTTCGGTGAGCCTTGCACGGCCAATGACATTAGCGAACTCAAAAAAGCATTAATTGAACACGGAGAGGATTGTGCCGCCTTAATCATGGAGCCGATAGTACAGGGCGCGGGTGGTATGTGGTTTTATTCTGCGGATTATGTGAAGCAGGCGCGCAAATTATGTGATGAACATAATGTATTGCTGATCTTCGATGAAATAGCGACTGGCTTTGGTCGAACAGGAAAATTATTTGCCTGTGAACATGCAGCTGTTGTCCCGGACATTATGTGTATTGGTAAAGCACTCACTGGCGGCTATTTATCTCTTGCAGCTACCATAACGACAAAAGATATTCATGTAACGATTGATAGTGGTGATCCCGGGGTTTTTATGCATGGACCTACCTTTATGGCAAATCCATTAGCTTGCAGTGCGGCGCTTACCAGTATTCGCTTATTACTAGATTCTAACTGGCAAGAAAATATCAACCGAATTCAACAATCCTTAGAAGAAGGCTTGGCGCCTTGCCGCCAGCTAGCGCAGGTAAATGATGTTCGTATTTTGGGCGGGATAGGCGTTGTTGAATTAAAAGTCCCCGTGGATATGAAGACAATCGTGCCACAGTTTGTCGAGGCAGGTGTTTGGCTTAGACCATTTGGAAAATTAATCTACGTTATGCCGCCTTATATAATTTGCAGAGAAGATCTTGATAAGTTAAGCAAAGCCATCGTGACAATTGTTTCTGGCATTCAAATTTAAATTATTCTGAATATCGTAGTGTCATTCTGCTGCCGAATTGATACCATCCGTCCTCGTTCAATGGTGGCCTGTGCCGGTCCCCTCGCAACACGAAATTGTGAATCCCGCCAGGTCCGGAAGGAAGCAACGGCAGCAGTGGATGTGTGTGCCGGGGTAGGGACGGTACGGGTCGCCTCCAACATTTACTCTATTATATAGAGCACCCATATGGCAGTTGTCTGGATTGAAAACCCAAAACGCTTCGCGACGAAGGCTCTCCTCATGTATGATAGATGATTAAATTCTGATGTTATTTTTTAATACTACTTAAAAGAAGAGCAACAAAAAAATCAATGAGTTATCAAGTACTTGCCCGTAAATGGCGGCCTAGATCATTTCAGGATATGGTCGGACAATCACATGTTTTGAAGGCATTGACTAATGCGCTGGATCAAGACCGTTTACATCATGCTTATTTGTTTACCGGAACACGCGGAGTGGGTAAAACGACCCTGGCCAGAATTCTGGCCAAGTGTTTGAATTGTGATACAGGTGTGAGTTCTACACCCTGTGGCACATGTAATGCCTGTGTCGCGATAGACGAAGGACGATTTGTTGATTTAATTGAAGTGGATGCCGCATCACGCGCCAAGGTCGAGGAAACACGCGACTTGATGGACAATGTTCAATACGCACCCAGCAGTGGTCGATATAAAGTCTATCTAATAGACGAAATCCATATGTTTTCTAATCATAGCTTTAATGCTCTATTAAAGACTCTCGAAGAACCTCCGCCGCATGTCAAATTTTTACTGGCGACAACAGAGCCTAAAAAATTACCGGTAACGATTTTGTCACGCTGTTTGCAATTTAATTTGAGTCATTTAACTAATGATCAAATCTCCAGGCAAGTTGAAATGATTTTAGGTCAAGAGAATATTGAGTTTGATTCAGGCTCGACAGAACTTATTGCGCGTGGTGCCGCAGGCAGTATGCGCGATGCGCTAAGTTTATTGGACCAAGCGATTGCCTATGGCGGTGGGACATTAGAAGAGTCTCAAGTTCGTACCATGATGGGAACAATTGATAGTGCTGATCTGAATGGTTTGATTCAGGCCTTGATTGATGCTGATCCAGAAGCATTGCTAAATACAATCGAGACCATTGCAATGCAAAGTCCTGATTTTGATGCCTTGTTGGCAGAATTATTAAGTCTGCTACAAAAAATAGCGATCATTCAAATATTGCCAGCGGACACAAGTAATCCAATAAAAGATAATACGGCATTGGTCGATTTTGCTAATGCAATCAATAAAGAAGATGCTCAACTTTATTATCAGATTGGCATGATGGGGCGTAAGGACCTTTATCTTGCGCCAGATGTTAAGTCAGGCTTTGAGATGGTTATGATCAGAATGTTAGCATTTAGACCGATGGCGGGGAATGAAGTGGCCAGTAAACCACAAACACTCAAACCGGCAAGGAAACCAAGTGTCCAAGAAGTAACGCCGAAGGCTTCACCGGTTACGGCAGTAACCAATGATGTTGCCCCAGAGCATATGTCCGCAGTTTCGAGCGAGACATCTCCAACCAAAAAGGCTAGTTCTGATAATGAATGGAAAAAGATTATCGATGAAATGGGTTTGAAAGCTTTAGTAAAAGAACTGGCTGTAAATTGTGCCTTAAAAACACGTGACGATAATAAATTCGAATTGGCCTTAGCACCTCCAAAAGAACACTTATTAAGTCAAAAAGAACGTTTGGAGCAAGCGATCCAAACTCAATTTGGATCAGATGCTAAATTACTAATCCTGATAGAAGACGCAAGTAACGAAACGCCTGCTGAAGCCAACGCTCGATTAGAACGAGAAAGACAAAAGGCAGCTGAAAGTTCTGTAAACAATGATCCAACGGTAAAATCATTAATGGATACATTTAATGCATCAGTTGATCAAGATTCAATTCAACCCCAATAGACAATAAATTTAATTAAGAGGAAATATAACGATGAAAGGTGGTATGGGAAATATCATGAAACAGGCTCAAGAGATGCAGGCCAATATGGAAAAAGTTCAAAAAGAACTTGCTGATGCAGAAGTCATTGGTGAATCAGGAGCGGGTTTGGTTAAAGTAACCATGAATGGTCGTCATGATGTAAAACGTGTCGTCATTGATCCAGAATTAATGAAAGATGATAAAGAGATGATTGAAGATCTTGTCGCTGCAGCTGTAAACGATGCAAATCGACGGGTAGAGTCTATGACACAGGAAAGAATGGCAAGCGTTACTGCTGGCATGGGTCTGCCACCAGGAATGAAACTCCCATTCTAGTTCTTTGATATAACTTTCATTTAATAGTCTTATGATCCAACAGTCCTTGTTAGAGCAACTGGTTGAAGCACTGCGTTGCATGCCCGGCATAGGAAGAAAATCAGCTCAACGGATTGCCCATCAGCTATTACAAAGAAATCGTGATGCTGCAAAACATCTTTCCAGAATTTTGGCTGATGCTATGGAGAATATTGGACATTGCGAACGTTGTCGTACCTATACCGAAAACACACTATGTCATCTTTGTGAAAATACAAAACGTGATGACAGCATGCTTTGTATCGTGGAAAACCCATCCGATGTTGATTCCATTGAAGAGGCAAATTATCGGGGTCGTTATTTTGTTTTGCTTGGACACTTATCACCGCTAGATGGTATCGGTCCTGATGATATAGGTCTGAATGAATTACCAAAATTATTGGACGATGAAGAATTAAAAGAAGTGATACTTGCGACTAGCAGTACAGTAGAGGGCGAAGCTACAGCACACTTTATTAGCGAGATGGTCAAAGTCCGTGGTAAAGCAGTTTCCAGGATTGCGCATGGGGTACCGATGGGTGGAGAGCTTGAATATGTTAATAGCTTGACTATCGCCCATGCCATAAATGGTAGAAAAGCGATCTAATAATTATTTTTTAAAAATTCACAAGAGTGACACATTAATCCTGTAAAATTGAAGTTCAACGTCTTGGAAAATATTCAATTGAATGCAAATAAATGAATTCATAAAGATTGCATTGATGAAAAAGGTTGTCTTCATGGCTCTTAAAATGTCATTTATTGTCGGTTCTATTCTGGCATTAATCAATCATGGCGATGCGATCTTTGAGGGTACAATAACGCGAGAAAACGTATGCCAGATTGTTCTCACTTTTTTAGTTCCCTATGCTGTTTCCACCTATTCTTCGGTTAAAGCAATGCAACGACATGACAGAAAAAATGTTTCACGCTAACCATTCTATTATCATAAATAACTAATTCTGTAATATAAAATGAACGTAGTGTTATGGATGATGGGAGGTTTGGTCTCACTAAGTTTGATGGCTATTGGCGCAAGAGAACTTGCCGGACATATCACGACCTTTCAAATTCTTTTTTTTCGTAGTGTAATCAGTTTGATTGTCATTACCCTAATAATAAATAAATCCAAAAAGCCAAATCTTTATTCAAGTAAACGTATCAAGTTACATATTGTGCGCAATATTTTTCATTTTGTTGGGCAGTATGGTTGGTTTCTTGGACTTGGACTATTGCCGTTGGCACATGTCTTTGCTCTGGAATTCACCGTGCCGCTATGGACTTTGATAATAGCAGCGCTGTTTTTAAAAGAAGGTATAACCATCAAGAAAACAATAGCGGTCTTCTTTGGAGTGGCGGGTGTGCTGGTTATATTAAAACCAGGTATTGAAATAATTGAACCGGCATCACTGATTGTTTTGGTAGCAGCTATTGGGTATTCAGTTTCGCATGTCACAACCAAGTCACTGTCAAACACGGAAGATACACTCACTGTCTTGTTTTATATGTGTCTCATACAATTGCCAATTGGCTTGTTGTTGACTATTCATGACTGGGTTTTTCCTGATTTGAAACAGTGGTTATGGTTAGGTGTAGTTGGGATAACAGCTTTAACAGGGCATTATTGTATTACCAATGCGATGAAACTAGCGGAAGCAGGTATTGTCGTTACTCTGGATTTTTTGCGATTACCATTGATTGCGGTTGTTGGAGTCATCTTTTATAACGAAGCATTTGAATTTGCAGTTATCTTGGGAGCCAGTTTAATGTTATTTGGTAACCTGATAAATTTGAATGCATCAAAAAGAAACCGTCTCCCTGCAGCAACAGATCAAGACTGATCTTGTTTTAAGTCTTTATTTCATTACTAATTACTCTCTCTCAGTAAAACTTTAGTCCAGTCTTTGTGCATGTGTCACATAATTAACACTTCGAGCTTGTTTGGGTAACGACTAATTACTTATATTTAGCTATGTCATTTGAAAACAGCGAGGTTTTAAAAATGAATACTAAACATGTCGGTCAACCCTATGATTTTTATGAAGAGACAAGGAAGTATCCACGGCTACAAATCAACCTGCCAATTACGATATGTCTTGATAACAAGCGATTTATAACGGCAGGTATTTATGATATTTCACCTGATGGCTTGCAGGTTCGTTGCACTAGAGCTATTGCTGAAGCATTAAACCCACGAGGTAAAAGAATAAAGTATGAAGACAATATTATTGTTAATACGAAATTTACTGTGCCCATTGATGATGAACAGCATGTAGTCAGGGTCTCTTGTCAAATTTACTATTCCGTTATGCTTCCTGACGTTGCAGGAGAAGATATTGCTTTTGGTTTGAAGTTTAAAAAGTTTGAAGGCCAATCAATTAGATATATTGGGGATCTTATTGAAAACGAATTAGAACCGAAAATTGTATAACAATAAATTGTTGTCTTTAAATAATTCTGATGGAAATATTATTTATCAGGATTGAAATTATAGAAAGATTCGTTCAAGTAAGCGGTGACATCATCGATCTCTTCTTCAAACCAGATTAATTCAGTCATGATTTCACATTGAACAACACGTTCGCGAAGTAATGAATAGCTTTTTGTTTTCCTGTCTTCGCGAGTGTACATAGAATCATCATGACAACGTACACAACTCTCATTGTGAAGTACTTTACCGTTGTCGCTATCAAATGCATATACTGGTGCACTTAATAACAACATCGTTATTAAGTTTGCCAGTGAGGTCTTGTTGAATAAGTTCATGCAAATTTACTTTTCAAATGAGCGATTCTTATCGGTGCTGGTGGATGTGAATCATGAAAAGCAGAATATAGTGGGTCCGGTGTTAATGTATTAGCATTTTCACGGTATAAACTCACCAATGCAGTAATCAAATTTTCTGTTTGTGCCTGACTCGCTGCAAAATCATCAGCTTCAAATTCATGTTGGCGTGAGATGAATGAAAACAAGGGTTGTACAAAAAATGTAAACGCAGGTGAGGCTATTAAGAACAATATTAATGCCATATAGGTAGACGCTTGTTCGACACCTAGGCCATTGTAAAACCAGGGCTCGTTAATCAGCCAGCCAAGTACTCCCAGGCCAATCAAGAATACGGTTCCCAATACCGATATCCGTTTACGAATATGATTACATTTGAAATGTCCAAGTTCGTGTGCAAGAACGGCTTCAATTTCATCGTAACTAAGTTCATCGACTAAAGTATCAAAAAAGACAATACGTTTATTTGCTCCAAGGCCAGTAAAGTAGGCATTACCATGTGTCGAACGTGTTGAACCATCCATTACAAATATACCCTGACTCTTGAATCCATTACGCGTCAGTAGATTTTCGATACGGGTTCTTAATTCTTCATTATCCAAGGGTCTGAATTTATTAAAAATGGGTGCTATAAAAGCCGGGTAGGCCCACATCATGATGAGACTAAAAGTCAGCCATGTCGCCCAGACATAAAGCCACCAATAGCTGCCACTATTTTCCATAATCCAAAGTACAAGTAATAAGATTGGCGTACCAATCAACAGACCTACTAGAGCATTTTTGAGTAAATCAACGATGAATATTTTTGGCGTCATCTTATTGAAGCCAAAGGATTGTTCTAGTTTAAATGTTCGATAAACAGACGTTGGTAAATCGAGTACGGACATAATAGCGAATACACTGAGAATGAACCCGGCACCGGTCCAAATTTCCGACAAGCCAAATGAACGCCACCAGCTATCTAGTAGTTGAAGACCGCCCGCCAGTGTCCATAATAATAAAAATACTGAACCGATAATGAGCTCAGCCAATCCAGTTTTTACCTTGGCTTGGGTATAGTCTGCAGCCTTGTGATGTGCTTCAACTGGAATTTTACCATTAAACGCTTCGGGCACATTTTCACGGTTAGAACGAATATGGTTGACATGTCGTTGTACTAAAAACCATTGAACAATGATGCTGACACTTAAGCTGAGTAAAAATATGGTGGTAAAGAGGTTCACGCGGTTTTTATCTCCTGAAAGAATTCTTGTCTGTTTTGTAATAAGTTGCTAATTATGTTCATATTTACTAAATAGTGGTTAAAATTAAATAATAAAATAAAAACTGGATACATAATGTCACATTCTGAAAATAACCTCATCTGGATCGATCTGGAAATGACTGGTCTTGATACTGATAATGACCTAATCATAGAGATCGCCACTATCGTTACCGATCCACAGCTTAATATACTTGATGAAGGCCCGGTCATAGCAATCTTTCAAACTGATGAAGTACTGGGAAAAATGGATGAGTGGAATACACGACAACATAATCAATCCGGTTTGGTTGAAAGAATCAAGAGCAGTTCATATGACGTTACTAAAGCTGAGAGTTTGACACTGGCTTTTCTAGAAAAGTTCGTTCCAAAAGGTAAATCACCAATGTGTGGTAATAGTATATGTCAGGATCGTCGGTTTATGCACCGATTAATGCCTCAATTAGAAGCCTATTTTCATTATCGAAATCTCGATGTTAGTACCCTCAAGGAAATTACAAAACGTTGGGCGCCTGAACAGGAAGACTATGCCAAACAAGGTAACCACCTCGCTATTGATGACACCCGCGATTCAATTAACGAATTGAAGTTTTATCGAGAGCACATCTTTAAAATATAGCCATGCTCAAATCTAATCGAAACTTGCCGGTTAATCTATTCACCGCCGAGCAGGTCAGAGAACTCGACCGGCTTGCCATCGAAGATCATGCTATTCCTGGCTATTCTCTCATGCAACGCGCAGCTCGCTATAGTTATGATGTGCTGAAACAACATTGGCCAGATGCTAATACTATCGCTGTCGTCTGTGGTAGTGGAAATAATGCAGGTGATGGCTACGTATTGGCTAAATTGGCAATAGAAGATGGGAAACAGGTTTCGGTAATAAACATGTTTAATACTAAAAACCTGAAGGCTGATGCGGCAACGGCGTATCAAGATTTAACCACTACAAATATAAGTCCACAAAAATTTTCGACTTCAATCTTTGATGGTGTTGATGTCATTGTTGATGCCTTATTTGGAACAGGGCTTGATCGCGATATAGAAGGGCAATGCTGTGATTTAATAAATCTAATCAATACATCTGATTGTCCAACGATATCAATCGATATTCCTTCAGGGATAAATGCGGATACAGGGTCGATGATGAATATTGCCGTTAGCGCTGACGTCACCGCTACATTTATCGGATTAAAGCAGGGCATGTTTACCAGTGATGGACTCGCAGCTTCAGGTGACATTAAATTTAATGATCTTGATGTACCAGCAGAGGTTTACCAACAAATGAAGCTGCATAGTGACAACGAGGTGGCATGCCGCTTAATTCTTAATGATTTGAGTAGGGTACTTAAACCGCGACAGCGTAATTCACATAAAGGTCATTTTGGTCATGTGCTAGTTGTTGGTGGTGATGAAGGTTATCTCGGTGCAGCACGTATGGCGGCTGAGGCTGCAGCGCGTGTAGGTGCTGGTTTAGTGAGTGTCGCAACCCGTTCATCACATGCAAGTTTGTTGAGCACGGTAAGACCTGAAATCATGTCTCATGGGGTTGAAACATTGGATGACTTAATGCCATTGATCAAACGTGCGACGGTGATCGCGATTGGGCCTGGCTTAGGTAAATCCGAATGGGCAAAATTATTATTTGCACGTGTGCTGGAATTAAAATTACCGATAGTCATTGATGCCGATGCGTTAAATTTATTGGCTGAAGAAGAACAAGCCTCAAGTTCGTGGGTGATTACGCCACATCCGGGTGAAGCGGCGCGTTTGTTAAATCTAGATACAAAATCAATTCAGCAAGACAGGTTCAATGCTCTGGGCTTGTTACATGAAAAATTTCAGGGGCCAGTTGTACTTAAAGGGTGTGGAACATTAATCGCCGATACTAAAGGAGAATTTTTTATCTGCGATGCTGGTAACCCGGGCATGTCTTCCGGCGGCATGGGTGATGTCTTAACCGGGGTAATTGCAGGTTTGATTGCCCAAGGTATTGAGATTAATCATGCCACTAAATTAGGCGTGTGTTTACATGCTATTGCTGCAGATCGAGCAACCATTGGCGGTGAGCGTGGTCTATTGGCGATGGATCTGATGCCGCATCTTCGCAACTTGGTCAATCTCAAATAAATGTTGTTAACGCTTGAGGGTGAGTCCGAGACAATCGCATTGGGCGCTATTATAGCCAGTGCATTGCATGGCGGTGAGCTTATTTATTTACAGGGAGAGCTTGGTGCGGGTAAGACCACTTTTGTACGTGGATTACTAAATGCACTAGGTCATTCTGGCAATGTAAAAAGTCCCACTTATACTTTGGTCGAACCCTATTCGATTGCTGGGAAAGATATTTATCACTTTGATTTATATCGTATTAATGACCCTGAAGAGCTTGAGGCAATGGGCATCCGTGATTATTGCGATGGCAAAGCAATCTGCCTGTTTGAATGGCCTGAGCAGGGAGCAGATGTACTCCCCGAGGCGGATATCACTCTGCTTCTTTCACATATTTCCTCGGGCAGAGAGGTCGAAATAAAACCACATTCAGCCACCGGTGAGAACATTCTGCAACACATCAAATCAGCTTCATAAAACCGCTATCTACAGCAGTTGACACTACAGATATATCTACTATTATTCATATAAAACATGGATATAGGTTGCTTTTTTAAACAAAACTTGAAACTATTCACCCTATAGTCATATAAACAATACAAAGGTCAGGATCTAAGGCAACGAAAATGCGTCTGATTTTATTTAATATTTTCGTCTTTCTATCAACATCGGTTCTTGCTGAGGCAGTGACGATTAATAATGTGCGAGTTTGGGCCGCACCTGATAGTACTCGTATTGTGTTTGATGTTAGTGGTCCTGTTGAACATGAGTTGTCATTGTTAACAGCGCCTTATCGAACGGTTATCGATCTTAAACAAGCGTCGATGACTAAAAAGCCGGTTCAGCCCGGTTCTGAAGATAAGTATCTACAAGCGATTCGTTCAGCTGTGCGTAACCAAGATGATCTGCGGATAGTATTGGATCTGAAAAAGTTCGTTAAATATAAAACATTCCAATTAAAACCCAATAAACAATATGGTCACCGGTTAGTTGTTGATCTTTATGGTGCTGACGCTGAAAAAATAAAAGCGAATAGTGTTCTGGAAGAAGTTACCTCAGCGAATCGACCGCGTGAGGTGATCATTGCTATTGATGCTGGTCATGGTGGTGAAGACCCTGGAGCCAGGGGACCAAGCGGCGTCTATGAAAAAAATGTTGTATTGAAGATTTCTCAAAAGCTTGTCGATGTTATTAATAAAGAACACGGCATGCGTGCGGTTATGATCCGTAAGGGTGATTACTATATGTCTTTACGCAAGCGTATTAACAAAGCACGAGAATATAAGGCGGATCTGTTTATGTCTGTCCATGCAGATGCATTTCGTGACCCGAAGGTGCATGGATCCTCGGTTTATGTTCTATCCAAACGCGGCGCAAGTAGTGAAGCGGCTAAATGGCTAGCCGAGTCTGAAAATGCCTCAGATCTAATCGGTGGTGTTAGTCTAGATAATAAAGATGATGTGCTCGCTTCTGTGTTGCTGGATTTGTCACAAACTGCCAGTCTTGAAGCCAGTATCGATATTGCTGACCGTGTATTGAAGGGTCTAAAAAGCGTTGGCAAGGTACATAAGCGTACTGTGCAGTCAGCTGGTTTTGCCGTTTTAAAGTCACCTGACATTCCTTCAATATTGATCGAGACGGCATTTATTTCGAACCCACAGGAAGAACGAAAATTATTGAGTAAAAATCACCGGACCAATATGGCAAATGCAATCATGGTTGGTCTACGTGGTTATTTCCGGGACTTTGCCCCAGAAGGAACCTTGTTGGCTTCACGAAAGCACATTATAGGACGCGGTGAAACGCTTTCGACTATTGCACAACACTACGAGGTCACTACTGATACCTTACGACGATACAATGATCTGAAAGGCGATTTGGTTCGTGTGGGGCAGACGATTAGTATTCCAAGAAGTAGCGGTACTTGATAAACCTCACACACTAGGACTACCTAGTCAGTAATACCTGCCGTATCATACGGCTCATGTCTGATAGTAAAAGTTTTCCTCGCATCCATAAACTCCCTGTTTCAGTTGCAAACCAGATTGCTGCTGGTGAAGTGATCGAACGCCCGGCTTCTGTCGTAAAGGAATTGATTGAAAACAGTATTGATGCCGCGGCAACAAAAATTGAAATCGATATTGAAGAAGCAGGTAAAAGTTTGATACGTGTGCGTGATAATGGACAGGGGATTCATAAAGATGATCTGGCTTTAGCGTTACAAGCACATGCGACCAGTAAATTATCAATATTTTCTGACCTGTCACAAATAGTCAGTATGGGCTTCAGAGGCGAAGCTATTCCCAGTATTGCTTCGGTTTCACGATTTAAAATGACATCGCGCCTTAAAGGTTCCAAACAGGCTTGGAGTATCGATAATCAATCCCAGATAAAACCAGCATCCCATGAGACCGGGACAACAGTTGAAGTTGATGATTTATTTTTTTCTACACCAGGGCGTCGTAAGTTTTTAAAATCAGAAAAAACTGAGTATCTACACATTCAGTCTTTGATTAGAGCACTCGCCTTGAGTCACTTTTCAACCGGATTATTCGTTAAACATAATGATCATCCTTTATTTAGTTTACCCGCGTGTAAGGACGATATTGAACATCGTGTCATCAGTGTTTGTGGACGGTCTTTTATTAATAAAAGTGTCAAGGTTGATTCTGCAAAAGAGGGTATGCATTTATGGGGCTGGTTGGGATTAAATGACGTAGCTCGTAGTCAATCTGATCGACAGTATTTTTACGTCAATGGCCGGGTTGTTCGAGATAAGCATGTCAGTCACGCCATACGTTTAGCTTATGATGATCGCATTGCTACTGGTCGTTATCCAAGTTATGTGCTGCACTTTGAAATTGATCCTTCATTAGTTGATGTTAATGTCCATCCTGCCAAATCAGAAGTCCGGTTTTCAGAAACCCGAAATGTGCATGATTTTATTTATAGCAGTCTTTTAGAGTGTTTAAGAAAACCAATAGTCGCTGTAGACAACAATGTTAACTATGGCACGAATGAATTAAATGCTCATAAAAAAATTAATGAAGGAGCTAATGTTTATAGCACGGCTAATTTCAAACAAACCGATATTCTCGATAGCAGGAGGACATCGTCCAAATATTTATCATTACTATCAAACCAATTCCTAATTGCTACAATTAGTGATTATCAATATTTAATTGATATCGCTAAATCAAGAGCATTAATAACTGCACAGCATTTATACAAAAGTTTCTTGTCACAGTCGATGACAATGAGACCTGTTCTAGTGCCGGTGGCTTGTGAATTGAATGCTGATTTACGGGAAATTGTTAATAAAGATGTAGTAATTATTGAGCAATGGGGCTTTAAATTAGAACAGATAGCACCAACGCAAATATTAATTCGCTCGATACCTGCCATATTGATTTATGCCGAATTAATTCCTTTAGTCAATGATCTGCTTGCTGCCTTAAATAAAAATGAGGCGGCTGAATTTATTTCTAATAAACTAGCGCAGCACATTAACGATTCAGGTACAACGTTGGATGCTAACAACACAATACAATTAATTAATGATATTTCCATGTTTGAAAATATATCGCATGAATCGAGTCCATTACCATGGCGTAAACTTGATTCTGAAACCTTATCAACACTTCTTAAATCATGATTGATTCCCCACGAGTCATTTTTATTATGGGGCCAACGGCAACGGGTAAAACAGATTTAGCTGTGTACTTAAATCAAAATATTGATAGTGAGATCATCAGCGTCGATTCAGCGATGGTCTATAAGGGGATGGACATAGGTACAGCAAAACCGGATAAAGAACTATTAGCGAAGGCGCCACATCGATTGATTGATATATGTGACCCATTGAATTCGTATTCAGCGGCACAATTCAGGGAAGATGCAAGCTCGGCTATCGAAGAGATCTTGGCCAGAAATAAGACGCCTGTGCTTGTTGGCGGCACAGGATTATATTTTCGTGCTCTTGAGCAAGGTTTAGCGGAATTGCCTGAGGCCAACTCGCAAATACGTGCCAAGATAGAAGCAGAGGCGGATGCTGACGGTTGGCAAAGCCTGCATAGCAGATTGAAAGAAATCGATCTGGAAGCAGCGAATCGAATTAATGAAAATGATCCGCAACGTATTCAAAGAGCATTAGAAGTTTATGAAATAACAGGAAAAACATTAACATCATTAATCTCTGCTGAGCATAAAAAGCCGTTTCCATACCCGATCATAAAAATTATCTTGTCACCCGAAGATCGTTCAGATCTTCACGAACGGGTCAAACACCGGTTTTTAGCTATGCTGAAGTCTGGATTCGTCGATGAGGTCGAGGCCTTGCATCGCCGCGGTGACTTATCATTAGATTTACCGTCTATGCGGTTGGTTGGTTACAGACAGGTTTGGCGTTATTTAAATGGAGAGTGCAGCCACGAAGAAATGCAGGATTATGCCATTATTGCTACACGGCAACTTGCCAAGCGTCAGATCACCTGGTGTCGGTCAGAAGATAATGCTGAATGGCATGATCCATACAAAACTGGCATTTTCTCTAAAATTCTGAAAAATCTGGATAATTAGCCATATATTTTTCTCATTTGTAATATACTTGTCGAATAACAAGCAGAAATGGTCGTAGTTCTAATTAAACGGCTGATAAATAAGAATAATTAGATTCAAAGGAGAATTATTATGAGTAAGGGGCACTCATTGCAGGATCCTTTTTTAAATGCATTAAGGAAAGAGCGCATTCCTGTATCCATATTTCTGGTCAATGGGATTAAATTACAAGGACAGGTAGAATCTTTCGATCAATTTGTCATATTGCTTAAAAATTCGGTGAGCCAGTTGGTGTATAAACATGCAGTTTCAACAATTGTACCGGCGAGAAACGTCAAACTACCTCGTGCTGATGAGGATTCTGGCGAAGAAGCGTGACCTCAATTAATCTAGTTTGGTAAGCATTTGGAATCAAAATCCGCTGACATTCAGCGTGCCTTAATCGTTTACGTCGATTTTTATAAATCTACGACTGATGATGCATATAGTGAATTTGTTCAATTAGTCGATTCATCTGGTTTGGATGTGATCGGTTCTATTAAGGCCCCACGTCAATTTCCTGATGCACAGTTCTTTGTTGGCAAGGGAAAGGCCGACGAAATCACCATGCAAGCTGAAGAATTGAATGCTGATGTTGTCATATTTAATCATCCGCTGACACCAGCACAGGAAAGAAACCTCGAGAATCATATCAAAGTTCGTGTCATAGACAGAATAGGCTTGATTCTGGATATATTTGCCCAACGCGCACGAAGTTATGAAGGTAAATTGCAGGTTGAATTGGCTCAATTGCAGCATTTGTCGACCCGATTAATACGGGGCTGGACACATTTAGAACGTCAAAAAGGCGGTATAGGATTACGTGGACCAGGTGAAACCCAGCTTGAAACTGATCGCCGTCTGGTAGGATTTAGAATTAAATTGATTAATCAGCGCTTGGATAAAGTGCGTAAGCAACGATATTTGAGTAGACAGCAGCGCAAGAAAAACGATGTGCCGGTTATTTCACTCGTCGGCTACACCAATGCAGGAAAATCAACCCTGTTTAATCGTTTGACCGGGGCTCATGTCAGGACGGCGGATCAATTGTTCGCGACCCTCGACCCGACACTGAGACGAGTTGAGATGGATTCTGGAAGAAATATTATTTTAACAGATACGGTAGGATTTATTCGAGATTTACCGCATGATCTAGTTGAGTCGTTTCAAGCGACATTGGAAGAAGTCAGAGAAGCTGATTTATTAATACATGTCATCGATGTTGATCATGAGCAACGACAGCAACGAATAGATGAGGTTAATAAGGTTATCGAGTTAATTGGAGCGGAAAATGTTCCTCAAATAGAGATCTATAACAAGATAGATAGATATTCAGAACAAACGGCGCGAGTAGAAATGGCTGATAATTACCCCCATGTCAGGATATGGTTGTCTTCTCAGACGGGCGAAGGACTGGAGCTATTACAAGAAGGCATTGAGCAACAGTTACGGCATGACCGGAAGCCGCATCATCTAAACCTACCGGTCACAGCAGGTCAATTAAGGGCAAAATTATTTGATCTTGGAGCCGTTAGACAGGATGATGAGAACGAAAAAGGTGGCTGGACAATGGAAGTTGAGTTGGAAGAATTCAGACTAAATAAGCTTTGTGAAGAAGCCAGCTTGGATATATCGCAGTTGCAGGCATAGCCTGCTCGCTATTAAGATCGCACACAAATTCATTTTTTATATTTTACACAAGGGTATTTATACAATACTCATAAATGTCGTCGGAGAAATACATAATGGGCTGGAATGAACCACCTGATAAAGATAAGGGTAAAGACCCCTGGGGTAATAGCGGTAATGGAGAGGGGCCACCTGATCTAGACGAAATTATCAAGAAGATGCAAAAAGGCCTAGGCGGAATGTTTGGTAATCGACCTAACAAAGTAGGTGACAATAATGCCATGTTTCCATTTGTCGTTGGCATTATTCTGCTTTTAGCATGGTTAGCCTTTGATGCGACTTACTTGATAGATCAACAAGAACGCGGTGTTGTGCTTCGTTTTGGTAAACACGTTGATACTATTGAACCGGGTTTAAACTTTCGTTTACCTAGGCCGATAGAAGTTGTTCAAAAAGTTAATGTTGGACAGGTTCGATCAATTACACATAAAGCATTGATGCTGACTCAAGATGAAAATATTGTTGATGTTGAAGTGGCAGTTCAGTGGCGAATAGGCAATGCAGATGAATATTTGTTTAATGTTTACTCTCCAGCCTCAACATTAAGGCAAGTCACCGAAAGTTCAGTTCGTGAAGTAATTGGTAAGAGTAAATTGGATTTTGTCTTGACCGAAGGACGAAGTGAAATCGCAGAAAGAATACAATCATTAATTCAGGAAACACTGGGGGAATATAAAACAGGTATTTATATATCCACCGCAGAAATGCAACCAGCGAAACCACCAGAAGAAGTTAAAGCAGCATTTGATGATGCTATTAAGGCACGAGAAGATGAACAGCGTCAGGTGAATGAAGCGGAAGCCTACAGGAATGATATTTTGCCAAAGGCCCGTGGTGGCGCAGCTCGATTACGTGAAGAGTCAAATGGCTATAAGTCACGAATCATCTCCAAGGCGGAAGGTGAGGCGAGTCGTTTTGGACAGCTATTGGCTGAATATCAGCGTGCACCTGCGGTAACACGTGAAAGGTTATATCTGGATGCTATTGAATCAGTGTTCACAAATACCAATAAAGTGCTTATTGATAATGATAACGGAAATAGTTTGATGTACTTGCCGATAGATAAATTGATTGATAAACGACAAAATAGTAGCTCGAATAATACTATTCAAAACTTTAATGAGTCTTCTACTTCTTCTTCATCTTCTTCAATGGATGATGTTCGGCAAAGACTTGATGACCGACTCAGGGGAGTACGCTAATGCCTTTGAATCCTAAAATTCTAATTCCTTTAATAATAATTGCGATCGTTGCCTATTCATCTGTGTTTACAGTGAACCAATGGGAACAGGCTCTGGTTTTCAAGTTTCGTGAAATTGTTCGTTCTGATGACCAGCCGGGGCTACATTTTATGATGCCGGTTGTGAATGCGGCTAAGAAGTTTGAAAAGCGGTTATTAAACCTTGATCAAGAACCACAGCGCTTTCTAACGATAGAAAAGAAAGATGTGATTGTTGATTATTATGCAAAGTGGCGAATTACCGATGTTGATAAGTTTTATACTGCAACACGAGGTGATGTACTCTATGCAAATGGTCTGTTAGGGCAGCGTATCAATCGTGCTTTACGAGATGAATTTGGTGCGCGTACCGTTCAAGAAGTTGTTGCGGGTGAACGGACTCAAATTCTTAGTGTTGTTACTGCAAGCACTTCAAACCTGCCTCAAGAATTAGGTATCACCGTGGTCGATGTTCGTACCAAGAGAATTGATTTGCCGACAGAAGTCAGTAATTCAGTCTATGAGCGTATGCGAGCAGAACGTAATCGTGTCGCTAAGGACTTTCGAGCACGTGGTTCTGAAGCTTCTGAGCGTATCCGTGCTAATGCTGATCGTGAACGCGAGATTATTCTGGCGAATGCCTATCGGGATGCTGAAATGATACGTGGTGAAGGTGATGCGCAGGCAACTGAAATTTATGCAGCGGCCTATACTAAGGACGAAGAATTCTACTCGTTTTATCGTAGTCTGGATGCCTATAAGAATAGTTTCAACGACAGTAATGATGTATTGCTGCTTGAACCTAAATCAGATTTCTTTAGATATTTTAATAATTCAAAAGGCAATTAAACTCAGGCTCATACAGACAACAGGCTTATTTAATAGACTAAATAAGCCTGTTTCTATGAAAATAGAAATGGTGAAAGTGATTGTTTGATATTAATTTTTCTGATCTCTTAGCTGCGCTTGCGCTAGTTTTTATATTAGAAGGTCTGTCGCCATTTCTGAATCCTGAAGGTATTCGAAAAGTATTCCTTGCTGCGGCTCATATGGATAACCAAACATTACGGTTTTTGGGTGTCTCTAGTATGTTGGTTGGTTTGATATTGTTATACATTGTTCGTTGATTAAATTATGAATATTAAAAATCGTTGGTTACTCCCTGAAGGTGTTGAAGAAATATTGCCGCCTAAGGCAATTGAACTTGAACAACTATGCAGAACAATCATTGACCTGTTTTCTACATGGGGCTATGAGTTTGTTATTCCACCTATGGTTGAATATCTGGAATCGTTACTTACCGGAACTGGTGAAGACCTTGACTTAAAAACGTTTAAATTGACCGATCAATTAAGCGGACGTTTGATGGGTATTCGTGCGGATATTACGCCACAGGTAGCACGTATCGATGCGCATTTGTTAAAACGTGATACGCCCACTCGTCTTTGTTATCTTGGCTCGGTATTACACACGCGTCCCGGCAAGTCCGGTGATACACGCGCACCATTACAAGTCGGTGCGGAGCTGTACGGGCACTCTGGTGTAGCAAGTGATATTGAAATCGTTAAATTGATGTTAGCTACGTTGAAACAGGTGGGTATTAATCAGACTTATATTGATCTTGGACACATTGGTATCTTTAGAACATTAAGTTACGATTCATCATTGAGCAATGCGCAACAAGCACAAGTGTTTGAAGCGTTGCAAAGGAAAGCCAAGGATGAATTAAAGTCGTTCTATAAAGAATGGAATATTACTAACGCTGCCAGCAATGCATTACTTGAGCTAGTCGACATGAATGGTGACGTGGCAGTATTAGATGAAGCTAAAAAACTATTGGGTAAACTTTCTCCTGAAAGTGCGCAATATATTGATGAAGTTAAGGCATTGGCTGAGTCAATAACAGGACAGACAGAAGTGTCTATTAATGTAGATCTGGCTGAGTTACGTGGTTATCACTATCACACTGGCATGGTCTATACCGCTTTTGTTCCCGGTGAGGGTGACGGCATAGCCTTTGGTGGACGATACGACGATATAGGCAGTGCTTTTGGCCGTGCAAGACCAGCAACAGGGTTTAGTACAGACGTTAAATCTTTATTAAAGCATCAGAGCATAATCAATAAAACACCATCAAGTATTTTTGCTCCGACATCACCCGATGTGGCATTACATGAAAAGATAAATACACTTCGCAAAACCGGAAGCATCGTAGTTGAAGAGCTAGAAGGGCAACAAGCTTCAGCCAGCGAAATGAATTGTGATCAGCAACTCACCATAGAAAATGGCGAGTGGATCGTTAAAGACATTAATTAATAAAAAAAGAAATTATAAAAATGGGTAAAAATGTAATTGTACTGGGTACCCAATGGGGTGATGAGGGTAAGGGTAAAATAGTTGATTTATTGACCGAAGATGCCGCTGCCGTTGTACGTTTTCAAGGCGGACACAATGCCGGTCATACCGTTATTATTGAAGGTAAAAAGACAGTTCTTCACTTAATCCCATCAGGAATTTTACATGATGGTGTTGATTGTATTATTGGCAATGGTGTTGTGCTTAGTCCACATGCGCTAATGGAAGAAATTAACATGCTGGAAGAGAATGGTGTTTCAGCACGTAAACACATAAAGATATCAGAAGCCTGTACTTTAATATTGCCATACCATATTGCCCTTGATCAGGCGCGCGAAAAAAAGAAAGGCAAAGCAGCGATAGGAACTACAGGTAGAGGTATCGGCCCGGCTTATGAAGATAAAGTTGCACGACGTGCATTACGCGTTGGCGATCTTATGCATGATGAGCTTCTAGCAAATAAGCTTGAAGAAGTGTTGGAATATCATAACTTCATGCTGACCAACTACTATAAATGCGACGCGATTGATTATCAGAAATCGTTGGACGACATTAGAAAACTGTCGGCAGACCTCGTTCCTATGATTGCAGACACCGGCACGCGTCTTAATGAATTATATACCGATGGCAAGAACATCATGTTCGAAGGCGCACAGGGCACCTGGCTTGATATTGATCATGGTACTTATCCATTCGTAACCTCCTCAAGTACAACAGCAGGTGGTGCCGCTACGGGCACTGGTTTTGGACCTTGTCATTTTGATTATGTATTAGGTATTACGAAAGCCTATACAACGCGTGTAGGTTCAGGTCCATTCCCGACAGAATTACACTGCGAGACTGGGAAGCACATTGCTGAAGTCGGACATGAATTTGGAGCGACAACAGGGCGTGGCAGACGTTGTGGTTGGTATGATGCAGTCGCATTACGGCGTTCAGCACAAATTAATAGTTTAACCGGATTATGCATTACCAAACTTGACGTCTTGGATGAATTGGAAACAATTAAAGTTTGTACAGGATATGAGATAGATGGTAAGACTGTTGAGGTTCCACCTATCGGTGCAGAAGAATTTGCCAAATGTAAACCAATATACGAAGAGCACTCGGGCTGGCAATCAAAAACTGTCGGTGCTACCAATTATGATGATTTGCCCAAGAAGGCGGTCGATTATTTGAACCGTCTTTCTGAAATTACAGGGGTTCCGATTGATATTATTTCAACAGGTCCTGATCGGGCAGAGACCATTGTTTTACGAAACCCATTTCATTAAAAGTATCAAAGTATAAAAAATAGATGATAATATTTTGTGATTATTAACATAGCAGTTTAAGCATGTAATACATTACAGAGATTTCATTTCCTCATATCTTCAAATAGACGATATTGCTCTTGCCTCAATACCAAAACGACTGTTGTCCCGACACGTTCATCTAATAGATAACCTGCATCGGTATCATTGATTTCGTTAAACTCCTTAATCAGTTTCTCCATTTTCTTATGGAAAACTATATTTGCTTTATTAAATCGGATATTAAAAAAAGCTTGTTCAACTTTCGATTGAAAAAAAGTTTTGTATAGAATCGTTCTCGTACCATGCAAAGTTGGGTGCAATTAGTAATTTAATTCTATTCCAGGGTAAATTTCTTTTCAGGGAATATACGTTTTATACTGGCTTCAGACATGCCAATTATTTTTCTGTATCGCTGTAGCTTAGGCCATGAGCTTTAAGCGTTTTTTTAATATTTAAACGAGGTGATATATTTGTGCCATTGGAATAAACAAGGTAGTAATAATTAATAGGAATAGAACATGAAAATAATACAAAAAAACTTTTAGTTGTCTATATTAATAATTTTGTAATCTTCAGGGAAATGTATGGATAATTTAAGGAGGCGGAGCAAATGATGACTTTATTTAAATATCGCGGATTTTTACCATATATCGTGGTGGTCTTTCTTAATGCTCTGGTTGATCTTGGTCATAAGATCATAATTCAGAATACGGTGTTCAAGATTTATGATGGACAGGAACAGATAATCCTAACGGCAATTGTAAATGCATTAATTCTTTTGCCTTTTATACTTCTAATGTCTCCGGCTGGTTTTTGTTCTGATAAATATCCAAAAAATAAAGTAATGCTCATCAGTTGCTGGATTGCTGTTGGTATTACCTTATGTATTACATTGTTTTATTATCTGGGATGGTTTTGGCCTGCTTTCGCTATGACTTTTGTTTTGGCATTGCAAAGTGCTTTTTATTCCCCTGCAAAATATGGTTTTATCAAGGAAATGGTTGGCAAGGATAACCTTGCCCGTGCGAATGGATTAGTACAAGCAACGACAACGATTGCGATTCTTGCTGGTATCTTTATTTTCTCAGTTTTGTTTGAAGGATTCTTAGATGACGTAAATTTCAATGATACTTCTTCTCTATTAAAGAACATTGCACCGATTGGCTGGGGCTTGGTCGCATTTAGCATTATCGAATTAGTTCTTGCTTATAACTTGCCGCAAAAACATCCAGTTGATAAGGATATGACATTTGAATTTAAAGAATATACCAGTGGAAATTATTTAAAAACAAATTTGCGTACAATTCTTGATCGTGAGGTCATCTTTCTGTCAATCATTGGCCTATCAGTTTTCTGGGCCATCTCTCAAGTCATGTTGGCATCGTTCCCCGCTTATGCGAAGGAAGCACTGGGCATAAGCAATACCATCATCATTCAAGGGATCTTGGCCTGTGCCGGTCTGGGTATTATGCTAGGTTCGATCATTGCCGGGCGGATCTCAAAAACGCACATTGAAACGGGCATGATTCCCATTGGTTCAATAGGTATTGCGCTTTGTTTGTTTATTTTACCTAACCTTGGGAACGTGTATCTACAGGCGATAAATTTTCTTGCCTGGGGCATGTTTGGCGGTTTCCTTTTAATTCCGCTGAATGCACTGATTCAGTTTAATGCCGAAGAAGATGAATTAGGTCGTGTACTCGCTGGCAACAACCTGATTCAAAATGTAGTGATGTTAAGTTTTCTCGGTTTAACTGTATTGTTTGCAGTCAGTGGCATGGGTAGTCTTGGGTTATTCAACATACTTTTAGTCGTCGCGATAGTTGGAACGATCTATACCTCTTATAAACTGCCGCAGTCATTGGTTCGTATTATTGTTAGCTTTATCATCGGACATCGTTATCGTCTTCAAGTATTGGGCTTAGAATATATTCCAGAACGAGGTGGTGTCTTGATGCTTGGTAATCACATCAGTTGGATAGACTGGGGCATTATTCAGATGGCTTCACCTCGACCCATTCGTTTCGTCATGATTCGTAATATTTACGAACGTTGGTATCTCAAGTGGTTTCTGGATATTTTTAATGTGATCCCGGTTTCTACCGGAGCCAGTAAAGGCGCACTTAAACAAATTAATGAGAGTTTAAATAATGGAGATGTGGTTTGTTTATTCCCGGAAGGTGCTATCAGTCGTACCGGGCAATTAGGCGAATTTCAGCGCGGTTATGAGAAAGCAGCAGAAGAGGCCAACGCTGTTATTCTGCCTTTTTATCTACGTGGTCTATGGGGCAGTTGGTTTTCACGTTCCAGTGAAAAATTAAAGAACCTGCGAAGTAGTGGAATCAAACACGACATTATTGTTGCTTTTGGTGAACGCCTACCTATCGATACAACAACAGATGAATTAAAGAAACGTATTTTTGATCTGTCTATCGATTCATGGGAACACTACACCAGTGACTTGCCTTCAATCGGTGCTGCATTTATTGATACAGCAAAACGCAACGGCGATGAATTAACCGTTGCCGATTCATTAGCTGGCCCATTAACCGGTAATAAATTCTTAACCGGGGTGATCTGTTTCTCTCGTTTAATTAAAAAATATTCTAAAGAACAAAACGTCGGTTTGTTATTACCCACCAGTAGCGCAGGTGCTATTGCTAATATGGCCGCTATCCTTCGCGGTAAGACTGTTGTTAATCTCAATTTCAGCGCCAGTCGCGAGGCATTACACAGTTCAGTAACGAAAGCCGGTATTAAGACAATCTATACATCACGTAAGTTTATGGAAAAATTGGCTAAGAAAGGTGTTGAGCTAAATGATGCCTTTGCCGACAGTCAGCTTATTTACATGGAAGATCTCAAAACTGAAATCAGTAAAACGACCAGTTTGCGTACTTTGATAACGGTAATGTGCTTACCAGCAGGCATATTAAGGTTTCTCTATTGTAAGAATGTCGATATTAATACGCCAGCAGCAATCTTGTTTTCTAGTGGTAGTGAAGGCACACCAAAAGGCGTGATGTTGAGTCATCGCAATATCATGGCTAACCTGAAACAGATCTCGGATATGTTAAATACACAAGACACCGATGTTGTTATGGCAAGCTTACCGCTGTTTCATGCCTTTGGTATAACGGTAACGACATTTATGCCTCTAGTTGAAGGCATCCCGATGATTTGCCATCCTGATCCAACCGATGCGGTGAATATTTCAAAAGCTATTGCGAAATATCGTGCAACGATTTTCTGTGGCACCTCAACCTTCTTAAGACTTTATACGAAAAATAAACGTATACATCCATTGATGTTGGAATCATTACGTATTGTTGTCGCTGGTGCAGAAAAACTCAGTCCGGATGTGCGTGATGCCTTCAAGCTGAAGTTTAATAAAGATATTTATGAAGGCTATGGTGCAACCGAAACAACACCGGTTGCAAGTGTAAATATTCCTGATGCGCTTGATGTAAATTACTGGTCAGTCCAGTTAGGCAATAAACAGGGTACTGTCGGAATGCCATTACCGGGTACAAGTTTTCGAATAGTTGATCCTGAGACATTAGAAGAACTGGCAACCGGCGAAGATGGATTAATCTTGATCGGTGGCAGTCAGGTGATGTTGGGTTATCTGGGTGATGAAGAGAAGACCAATGAGGTCATTGCGATACTTGATGATAAACGTTGGTATAAAACCGGTGATAAAGGACATCTTGATAAAGATGGATTTTTAAGCATTGTTGATCGTTATTCACGCTTCGCCAAACTCGGCGGCGAAATGATTAGCCTGACTGCCGTCGAAGAAATAGTAAGAAATGCTTTAAATGAACCCGAGCTAGAATTAGTTGCAGTCAATCTACCTGATGAGAAGAAGGGTGAAAAAGTAATACTGATGATTGTAAAAGAGGTTCAGCTTACGGATGTTAAAAAGGCAATGCTAGATGCTGATGCGAACCCATTGATGATCCCGGCAGCAGTTTTGGTAGTAGAAGAGATACCAAAACTAGGTAGTGGCAAGACTGATTTTAAACTTGCAAAGAAGATGATTCTTGAAATGATAGAGTAAATAAAGTTTGTTTCACCTGCTTAGTTCATGAAAATTGACATAAATTTCATGGCATAAAGGCCGCCAATGAAATCGAAAAAAATCACGAATATGAAAAAGAGGAAAACCTGCGAAGTAATAGAATTAGAAGCAAATCGTATAGCAGAAGATATTGTGAAGAAATACAAGAATGTTGACGTAGAGTATCATCTTAAAACAAGATACGGAATGAATGAGGGAGCTGTTGGTGCCTAAAATCGAAGAGGCTTAAAAAAACAATTTATGGTGCCGAGAAGAGGACTTGAACCTCCACGGGGTTACCCCCACTAGCACCTGAAGCTAGCGCGTCTACCAATTCCGCCACCTCGGCATTATTTAAATTGGCACCAAACTTAATATTCTAATTTTATTCTTACAAACGCGCTACGCGCGGCCGCTCGAAAATTTGTTCCTGACATTATTCTACCGAATACATCCATGTATTCGTCTCGGACGTCCTGTCCTTCGCGACACTAGTGCCTCCTGCACTTCGTCTACCAATTCCGCCACCTCGGCATAATTTAAATTGGCATCAAATATATTATTCTAGTTCTATTTTTAACAAACGCGCTATGCGCGGTCGCTTTCTGACTCATCTGCCTATCCGCCGTTCACGCTATCCTGGCGGCCATGGTATTCGGGCTTCCTCGACTCTGAATCCTGTTTCGTTCTACCTCCCGCATTGATGCGGTCGTGCCCATCATTCCGCCACATCAGCATGTGTTATAGTATCGGAACTGAGGAGGGCGGACTTTAACTAGCCCCTATAATATTGTCAAACCAAAAAGGCCATGGGTAAAAAATCTAAACCACAGTCATCTCCGAATAAAGTCTTCAAGTTACCAGAACGTGAAGCCATATTGTCTTTCCTGCGTGAAGCGGGACGACCATTAAAGCGTAAGCAATTTGCCGAGGCATTTGTTATCCATGATCCGGAGATTCGTCAGGCATTGGGTCGCAGACTTAAGGCTATGGAACGTGATGGTCAATTGATCCGGAATCGACGTGGTAGTTATGGACTGATTGAAAAAATGGACTTGATTAAAGGTCGCGTAATAGGACACCCGGATGGTTATGGCTTTGTCGTTCCAGATGAAGGTGGAAAAGATCTGTATTTGTCAGGAAAAGAAATGCGTACGGTTTTAAATGGCGATCGCGTTTTAGTGCGACAAGTGAGTGTAGATAAACAAGGTAAACGCGAAGGTGCCTTGGTTGAAGTTTTAGAACGTGCTAACGAACAATTGGTAGGACGTTATTACGAAGAAAGTGATATTGCATATGTGGTACCCGATAATAAACGTTTGAGTCAGGATTTATTAATTCCAACAAAAAATAGAAACCAGGCAAAGCACGGGCAATATGTCGTTGCCAAGATTGTGCACCAACCTGAAAAACATCGACAAGCTATAGGTGAAGTGTTGAGCATTATAGGTGATGGACTTGATGCCAGTATGGCCGTCGACATTGCTATTAGAAGCTATGACTTGCCATTTGAGTGGTCGGAAGACATTGATAATGAGATTGCAGGATTAACAGAGAAAGTTGATTCAGAAAATATCTCCGATAGGACTGATTGCCGTGATATTCCTTTTGTTACCATTGATGGCGAAGACGCACGTGATTTTGATGATGCTGTTTTTTGCCAAAAAGAGGGTAATAAAGAGGGGAGTGGCTGGCGTTTGCTAGTGGCCATTGCTGATGTCTCCCACTATGTCAAAAAACAAAGTGCGCTTGATGATGATGCGCGCTTACGAGGCACCTCGGTCTATTTCCCTGATCGTGTTATTCCCATGTTACCAGAGATTTTATCGAATGGTTTATGTTCGCTTAAGCCTGAAGTTGATCGATATAGCCTGATTTGTGAATTAAATATTGATGCTAAAGGCAGGGTTAAACATTCTTCTTTCTTTAAAGGCATTATTAAATCAGCAGCCCGTTTAACCTATACGGAAATGTCTGCGATTGTTGTCGAGAAGGATAATGATGCTAGGCAGAAACGTGAGGCTCATGTAAATCATCTCGATGATTTATATCAGCTATATCAATTGCTGCATGGAGAACGCAAGAATCAAGGTCTAATTGATTTTTCATCAATGGAATCCCGATTTGAATTTAATGATAAAGGTCATATTGAAGCCATCCATACCGTTGAAAGAAATGAGGCGCATCGTTTAATCGAAGAGATGATGCTAGTCGCGAATGTCGCAGCGGGTGAGTTTCTTGAGAAAAATAAAATTCCAACAATGTATCGTATTCACGAAACGCCGAAGTTGGAAAAGCTTGAGAATGTGCGTTCACTACTATCGCAACTCGGTTTGTCTTTAGGTGGTGGAGAAGAGCCCACTTCTAAAGATTATGCGAAGCTGATGGACGTTATTAGAAAGCGCGATGATGCGCATATGTTAGAGACTGTTTTGCTACGCAGTATGCCGCTTGCATCTTATAGTATGGTGAATGAAGGTCATTTTGGATTAGGTTTTCCTATCTATGCACACTTCACTTCGCCTATTCGCCGTTATCCTGATCTGATGGTCCATCGGGGGATTGTGCATATTGTTGAAGGCAATACGGCGGCAACGTTTAATTATTCTCCGCAACAGGTGTTGGAGCTGGCCGAACATTCTTCAATGACCGAGCGTCGGGCGGAAGAGGCATCACGTGATGCGGTACAACGGCTCAAGTGTGCCTTTATGGAAGATAAGGTAGGCGAAACGTATGGTGGCATGGTGAGTTCAGTCACGTCATTTGGTTTGTTTGTCGTACTGGATGATATATTTATTGAAGGATTGATTCATATCAGTAATCTCCCGGTTGATTATTATCATTTTGATGCGATCACGCATACTCTCCGTGGCGAGCGTGGAGGTAAGGTTTTCAAGCTTGGACAGAAACTCAATGTGCTTGTCACACGAGTTGATTTAGAAGAACGTAAAATAGACTTTGAGTTAAAAGAGAATGAGTAAACGAACAGATCGAATTTTTGGCCTGCATGCGGTTAAACAGGTTTTAGAAAACTCACCTGAAACAATTTTGAGTGCCTTGATACAAGAATCAATTCAGTCTGATTCAGTGAGTTCAATCCATGAGTCACTTAATAAACTAGGTGTGTCGATTCAAACGGTACCACGTCCGACCTTGAGCAAGATGGTTAAAAACCAGAACCATCAGGGTGTGATTTTGGAAGTTCGGAAACTAGCAAAGAAAACAGAACACGATCTCGATGATGTTCTGGAGCAAAATCAAGATGGTAATCCGCTTTATTTGGTCCTCGACTCAATACAAGACCCACATAATCTTGGTGCGTGTATCCGCACCGCTGATGCGGCAGGTGTCACAGCGGTAATTATCCCGAATGATCGCGCAGCAAGTATCAATGAGACCGTGCGCAAAGTTGCGAGTGGAGCGGTAGAGAACGTCACCGTTATCAGTGTGGTCAATCTTGTGCGTGCAATGAAGAAGATAAAGGAAGCAGGCGTCTGGGTGGTCGGAACCGCGGGTGATGCTGAACAAACGATCTATGATCTTGACTTAAAGATTCCAACGGCGATTGTCATGGGTGGAGAGGGTAAAGGTATGAGAGACTCGGTTCAGAAAGAGTGTGATTACACCGCTTCGTTACCCATTCATGGCCATGTAGAGAGCTTGAATGTCTCGGTCGCGGCTGGCGTGGTTTTATATGAGGTTATCAGACAGAGAAGTATCTGAATCTCAATGAATTAGCCTGAAAATATAGAAACATAGCAATGTTTAGCTATTTTTAGCCTGATTTCTGAAATTTCAGCCTGTATCGCATTGCAGTAGGCAATCCAATCCATTAGAATCGCGCCACTTTACTCATCCTTGCCTCACCCTGAAATGATAGGGGAGGCTAATAAACCTTGGGGATACACAATGAGACACTATGAAATCGTCTTTCTGGTCCATCCGGATCAGAGCGAGCAAGTTCCTGCGATGATAGATCGCTATCAGAGCATTATCACAAGCAACAACGGCACAATACATCGTTTGGAAGATTGGGGTCGTCGGCTTTTGGCATACCCAATTAACAAAATTCACAAGGCTCACTATGTTCTTATGAACATCGAATGTGATGCTGAATCTCTGAATCAACTGACTGATGGTTTTCGTTTCAACGATGCTGTCATCCGTAATCTAGTTATTAAAAAGGATGAAGCTGTCACCGAGGCATCTCACTTGATTAAACCCAAGGATGAAGAAGAGTCTCGACCAGCTCCAGTGGAACCTGTAGTTGCTGAAGAAGCCGTTCCAGCAGAACCTGTTGTAGCTGAGGCAGCTGTTGAAGAACCAAGTCAGGACGAAGCAGCTGAAGAAGCCGCCGCTAAGCCTGCATCAGAAGACTAAATTGAGAGGATTATAAGATGGCTCGTTATTTCAAACGTAAAAGATTCTGCAGGTTTACTGCAGATGGTGTTAAAGAGATTGATTACAAAGATCTCAATACATTAAAGAATTATGTGTCTGAAAATGGAAAAATTGCTCCAAGTCGAATTTCAGGTACAAATGCTCGTTATCAAAGACAGTTATCAACTGCAATCAAGCGCGCGCGCTATCTTGCTTTGATTCCTTATTGTGACGCGCATTAGGCTGAGCTGAATAAAATATATATAGCATATGTTCATCTACTGTTTAGATGGGCATATTTAATGCGAAAACCAATTGTACATTGGTCAAGCAGTAGTCAATACTAAATGATCGGCAACTATCTATTGAGTGGCAGATTTCAGGCCATTGCAGTGACAACCTTTAGTGCCTTGATTTCGTTGTTAATGCCGCCGCTTGCCTTTCTAATTAGTGGCTCTGTTGTTGCCTTGATTACCCTGAGGAAAGGGGCAACTGTTGCACTGCAAATATTGATGGCAAGTCTGTTGGTGTTAGTGGCATTTGCACTAATTGCAAAATTACCAATAGAACTGGTTTTTGCTTACGCATTAGTGATTTGGTTGCCTGTCTGGTCCGCAGCGATGTTACTTCGTTATTGTGAACGGCAGGGCCTATTACTACTTGCAGCAGGATTATTGGCAACGGCGTTAATTGTTGCGATATATCTCATCATCGGAGATGTATCTGCGTGGTGGCAGCAATGGTTGACTATCATGCTAGAGAAAACGGTGCCGCCAGAAGAAACAGACCAATATAAAGAAGTATTGGCACCAGCAGTTGGCATGGTCAATGCAATGATGATTGCCGGCTTTATGTTGAATGTACTTATGAGTGTTTTGTGCGGTAGGTGGTGGCAATCAAGATTGTTTAACCCCGGGGCATTTCAAAAGGAATTTTATGCACTGAACTTACCATCGCAAATGTTGCCAGTAAGTGCCCTGATTGTACTGTTGGTAATTGTACTTGCTGAACCGTGGCAACATCTGTTCAGAGATATTATGGTTGTTTTGATGTTTATGTATCTGATACAAGGCATCTCGTCAGTACATCGAAACGTTGATAAATTAAAGCTATCAACGGCTTGGATCGTATCGATGTATTGTTTGTTATTACTGTTACCGCAAATGGCATTATTTATTGCCTGTTTGGGTATGACCGACGTTTATGTTGGTTGGCGTAGAGGAAAAATTGGCTCGAAAAACGAATTGTGAGACGAGTCAGTTACAAAAGAATCTGTTATTATAAAATCGTTATGAATTGAGGTAGTCTGATGGAAGTTATTTTGCTTGAAAAAGTACATAAACTCGGTGAGTTAGGTGATCAGGTCAAGGTAAAGCCTGGTTTTGGTCGAAATTATCTTATCCCGAGTGGTAAGGCCGTATCTGCGACTGTTGATAATATTGCCAAGTTTGATGCTCGAAGAGCTGAGCTTGAGAAACATCAACAAGAATCTCTCACTGCGGCGACTGCTCGTGCTGAGAAATTAAATACAGTAAATATTTCGATTTCACGTAAAGCAGGGGCTGAAGGTAAATTATTTGGCTCCGTTGGCACTATCGATATAGCTGACACGGTAACTGAGTCGGGTGTCGAGCTAGTTAAGCATGAAATTAGATTACCAGATGGACCGATACGTAGTACGGGTGAATTTGAAGTTGATGTTCATCTTCATGCCGATGTATCTGCCAAAATTAAAGTGAATGTTGTTGCTGAAGAAGAAGAAGATTAATTTTTCATCCAGCACAGCAATACAATTTAATTCTTCTAAATAGCCTTTTATAAGGCTATTTGTTGTTTTATTTGGATCGATTCTCGATCCAGGGACTGTTATGCAGGAATCGATACATACATCTTTATCGAGTGATGCTGAGACTCTGGCATTAAAGATTCCGCCGCATTCCATAGAAGCAGAACAAGCCGTTTTAGGCGGCGCATTCCTTGATAAAGAAGCCTGGGACAAGGTCGTCGAACGCGTTCGCGAAGAAGATTTCTACCGAAAAGATCACCGTATTATCTTTCGCGCTATAAGTGCGCTCAGTGAAGATGGACAACCCTATGATATTGTTACGGTTGCCGAGTGGTTGGAAAACCACCAGTTACTCGATGAAGCCGGTGGTATGCGTAACCTTGCTGCTCTTGCTGAAAACACACCGAGTGCAAGTAATATCAGTGCCTATGCTGATATCGTCCGTAAACGCTCTATTCTCAGACAGCTAATTAGTGCAACAACCGATATTAACGATACTGTATTTAATCCTCAGGGTCGCAGTAGCGAACAGATCCTCGAATTCGCCGAACAAACGGTTTTTGAAATTGCCGAAAATGAAAATCGTGGTCGAAAAAGTTACCAAGAGATCAAGGAATTTCTGAAAGAAGCGCTGAATAGAGTGGATGAGTTGTTTCACAAAGACAGTCCTATAACGGGCATAGCAACTGGTTATGAAGACCTTGATTTAAAGACAGCAGGTTTTCAGCGTTCGGATTTAATTATTGTTGCTGGCAGACCCTCTATGGGTAAGACCGCCTTTGCAGTAAACATTGCAGAAAATGCAGCGATTAAAGGACAGCATAGTGTTGCAATTTTCAGTATGGAAATGCCGGGTGAACAACTCGCCATGCGTATGATGTCGTCCTTAGGTCGAATTGATCAACATAAAGTCCGAACAGGAAAACTGGATGATGATGATTGGCCTCGATTGACATCGGCAGTTGGTATGTTACAAGAAACGCGCATGTTTATTGATGATACGCCGGCACTAACACCAGCAGAACTAAGAGCACGCTGTCGTCGTATCTCAAGAGAGCATGGGCTCGATCTTGTTGTTGTCGATTATTTGCAGTTGATGCAAGTAGCGGGAACAAATGAAAATAGGGCAACAGAAATTTCAGAAATTTCACGTTCCTTAAAAGCGATGGCAAAAGAACTTAAAGTGCCTGTCATCGCATTATCTCAGTTAAATCGAAGCCTTGAATCGCGTACAGATAGAAGACCTGTGATGTCAGACTTACGCGAATCAGGCGCTATTGAACAAGACGCTGATGTGATTCTGTTTATCTATCGTGATGAAGTTTATGATGAAGAGAGTAACGATAAGGGCATAGCAGAAATAATTATCGGTAAACAACGTAATGGCCCGATAGGAAAGGTTAAATTGGCTTTTCGTGGTCAATACACACGTTTTGAGAATCTAGCCGATGATTATGTTCATTCTCCTTCCGGGTTCTCTGAATGACACGACCATCAAGGGTTGTCATTGATAAACAGGCACTGAAACACAATCTCCAACGAGTACGGGAACTAGCTCCCCATTCAAAAATTATGGCGATCATCAAGGCCGATGCTTATGGTCATGGTTTGGTCAGAGTCGCTAATACGCTTAGTGATGCAGATGCATTTGGTGTTGCCTGTCTTGAAGAAGCCGAACAGTTAAGATCTGCATCGATTACAGCTCCGATAGTCTTGCTTGAAGGTCCACATAAGGCCGTTGATTTAACATCAATCGTTCAATTACAACTTGAAATAATAATCCACAACGAATTTCAGTTAGAAATATTAGAACAAGCTACGCTAGATAAAGCACTTCAAGTCTGGGTGAAAATAGATACCGGTATGCATCGGCTTGGGTTCCCGCTAGAAAAAGCAGCAGAAGTCTTAAAGCGCGTCGAAAGTTGTAAGAACATAAAACCTTCTTTTCGATTAATGACACATCTTGCTACGGCTAATGAAAATGACAATCCATTAACAAAACAACAATTAGATAACTTCAAACAAGTTTGTTTTGGGTTAGATGTAGAAAAAACGATTGCCAATTCTGCAGCAGTAATCAACTTTCCAGAGATGCATGATGAATGGATACGTCCAGGATTGATGCTCTATGGTGTTTCCCCCATGACAGACAGACATGCGCAAGAGCTGAGATTAAAACCGGTGATGACTTTAGAATCTGAATTAATCACGATTCAAAGATTAAAAAAAGGTGAGCCAGTAGGTTATGGCGCTACCTGGCGTTGTCCTGAAGACATGCCTGTCGGTGTCGTAGCAGCTGGTTACGGTGACGGATTTCCGCGTCATGCCAAGTCAGGTACACCAGTTCTTGTCAATGATGTTCGTTGCGCGTTAATAGGTCGTGCCTCAATGGATATGTTGACTATCGATCTTAGAAATCAACCGCAGGCCAAGATTGGTGACAGGGTTGTCTTATGGGGTGAGTCTCTGCCTGTAGAAGAAATTGCCCATTATGCGGATACCATTCCCTATGAATTATTATGTGGTGTCCATAAGCGATTGGAATTTATTGAGCGTGGCTAAACCAAAAATTCAATTTCAATGTAATGAATGTGGTGCTGAGACCCCAAAGTGGGTTGGTCAGTGTCCTGAGTGTATGGCCTGGAATACACTTCAGGAAAGTTTAGTTGAAAAGAAAACGGCATCTAACTCTAGCCGTTTTCGAGAACATCTTGCCGGGCCATCAGAAGTTTGTTCTCTTGATTCCGTTGAAATGTCAGAGACACCAAGACAAGCAACTGGATTAGCAGAATTGGATCGTGTCATGGGTGGTGGTCTTGTTAATGGTTCCGTGACATTAATTGGCGGTGATCCTGGTATCGGTAAATCAACCCTGTTATTGCAGACGTTAGCTTGTTTGGACAGTGCTTCTGGCGTGCCAAGCTTGTATGTGACAGGTGAAGAATCTGCACAACAGGTAGGGCTGCGTGGTAAGCGTTTAGGATTGTCTTTAGGTTCATTACGAATTTTAACCGAGAATCATCTTGAACGAATTTTGAATGTCGCCAGCAAAGAAAAGGCGAAAGTGATAGTCATTGACTCAATTCAAACCGTCTATAGTGACATGCTGCAATCGGCACCGGGATCAGTCGCACAAGTAAGAGAATGTGCAGCGCAATTGGTAAGGTTTGCTAAACAAACGGACACCGCCTTGTTTTTAGTTGGACATGTTACTAAAGAAGGAGCATTAGCCGGCCCCAGAGTATTGGAACACATGGTCGATACGGTGCTTTACTTTGAGGGTGATAGTAGTAGTCGTTATCGTGTTGTCCGCACTGTTAAAAATCGTTATGGCGCGGTGAACGAATTAGGAATCTTCGCCATGACCGATAAAGGATTAAGAGAAGTCTCTAACCCATCGGCTATATTTTTATCGCGTCATGACGATCAAGTTTCAGGTAGTGCCATCATGGTGACAAGAGAAGGAACTCGACCGATGTTAGTTGAAGTGCAAGCGTTGGTTGATCAATCACATTTAGGTAACCCTCGGCGTGTTGCATTAGGGCTGGAACAAAACAGACTGGCAATGTTACTCGCGGTATTACATCGTCACGCTGGAATATCCATGAGTGATCAGGATGTGTTTATTAACGTTGTCGGTGGTGTGCGAATCGCTGAGACAGCGGCAGATTTACCATTGCTATTGGCAATTATCTCAAGCTTCAAAAACAAACCCCTTCCCAATAACATGGTGATGTTTGGCGAAGTAGGTTTATCTGGCGAGATCCGGCCTATTCAAAATGGTATGGAAAGATTAAATGAAGCTGCTAAACATGGTTTTAAACAATCACTGATCCCAGTAGCAAACAATCCGAAAGTAGCTGTACCTGATATGGATATTCAAACAGTGACGCATGTTTCTCAGGTAATGGAAAAAGTAGGTCTATAATATCTAAACAAAGATAACGATTTAGTGATGGAGTTCATCTTCTAATTATTGGTATTATTAGTGTGAATCAAATCTGTTTGACTACAAGATAAATCAGTGAACAAGAAATGGAAGCTTAATGGATATTCGGATGAATAAAATAAAAGACTGGTTTTATTTTTTGCCAATCAGGATAAAACTACTTTTAGTTTCAGGTCTTGTATTTTTAATGTTGGTCCTGATGTCAAACTATTTTTTAAATCATTATAGCGAACTAAGCCTTAAAGACCAGTTTACGGTTAGCTCAAAAAGAACTGTCAATATCATTGCGCAGTTACTCCACAAAAATATTTCTTCAGAGAACTTAAAGGATATAAGCAAGATTGATTTTATTGAAAAGATCAGTGTTACATACCTAGATGGCAGTCAAATGCATGAGTGGGATAGCGAAGATTACCTTTGGGACCAACTAAAATATTTCAAAATAGAGTTTCCTGATAACCCTGAAGTCAGTGATATTTCTATTGCCATTAATCATGAAAAATATATGGCATCAAATCAAATAAAACTGTCAAATTTCAATAAATTCACATTTTATATCACCAGCTTAATAACACTTTTGATAATACTAATCGTTAATTTATTAGTTATAGGTCCTATTGACTCAATCTGTAATAATTTAGACAAATATTCTGATGCAGAAGATGAGTTTGATGACGATGATGATGACGATAAGAGTAGAAGTCAAATTATTGAGTTGAGTAAAACAATTGGAGCATTAAAACGAAGTATTGGGCACCGGAGGGAGAAAGAGCTTCAGTTGGTCGCAATACAGATGAGGCTTTCCTCTGTACTTAATTCTATAGGCGATGCGATTATAACGATAAACAAGGATAGTAATATTGTTATGGTTAATCTGGCATTTGAAAGAATTTGGGGGCATTCTAAAGATAATGTTATCGGAAAAAAATTAGAAGATATGATGCCGGAGAAATATCGCAGTTCTCATAAGGCTGGTTTAGAAAGATATCTTACAACAGGTGTGGAACATGTAATCAATCAAAATCTGGAATTAGAAGCATTACATGCTAACGGCACTGTATTTCCAATTGAAATACATATATCCGAAACACGGATAAATGATGACTTGTTTTTTACTGCGGCTATAAGAGATATTACTCAACGCAAGAAAATCGAGCAAGAATTACTAAATGCAAAGGAAAATGTCGAGGAAATGCTGGAAACCAGAACACATGATTTGGTAACCCGTTTAAATGAATTGGATTGCCTTTATGGCTTGTCGAAATTAATAGAGGAGGGCAATAAAAATATAAGTCATATATTAAAAGAAACGCTGGTGTTAATAACTACGGCATGCAAGTTTACTGATAATGTTTGTTGTCTGATTTATTATGATGGACATGAATATAGAACTAAAAACTATAAAGAATCCAAGTGGAAGTTGAAGCAAGATATTAAAATAAAGGATAAAGTAAAAGGGTATATTATCCTTTTCTACCTAGAAGAAAATTACCCTGACACAAAAAATCAGTTCCTTAAGTATGAGGAAAGAATCCTGGGCATAGTGTGTGTCCGTTTGAGTAGATATCTTGAACATAATGCAGCCAAAGAGGAACTCGACACTGCTAACCAAGCATTACGCGAAACTCAAATGCAATTAATTCAGGCTGGAAAACTGGATACAATAGGCACGCTTTCTGCTGGTGTTGCCCATGAAGTTAAAAATCCATTGGCAGTAATTCAATTGGGCATTGATTATTTTAATAAAAAGACATTCGATAATGAGAATATCAAAGAAGTTATCCATGAGATGGATGATGCGATAGGACGAGCCGATTCTGTTATTAAAGAATTAGTCAACTTTTCTGCCTCTAATGATCTGTCTTTGGAAACGCTAGATGTTAATCAATTGATTGATGATTCTTTAATGCTGGTCAAACATGAAATTTTGAAAAACAATATCAACATCAATAAGCATTATTATGAAGATCTAGCTACTATATCTGGTGACAAACAAAAACTAGGACAAGTGATTATAAATTTAGTTATTAATGCAATACATGCCATGGAAAAATCAGATATTAAAACACTAAAAATAAGAACTTTCTCGTGTACAATAGATGATTTATCGCTTGAAAATACTGGTAAATTCAACCTTAATGACACAGTAGTTGTTATAAGTATAGAAGATACGGGAACAGGAATAGATGAAGAAAAACAAAGCAAGCTTTTTGACCCGTTTTTCACGACCAAACCTAGCGGGAAAGGCACTGGTTTAGGGTTAACCGTCTGCCAAAATATCGTACGACTTCATGGCGGGACATTGAGGTTCGAAAATGCTAAAACTGGCGGTGCAATTGCCAAACTACTTTTTAAAGTTTGATGGGATAAATAACTATTATGAGTAAACATAAAATACTTATTGTTGATGATGAAGTAAATCTAACCAAGATGTTGAAACTAAATCTTGATGAGACAAATAAATTCGACACGAGAATTCTTAATGACGGAAAATTAGCGATTGATCTCGTTAAAGAGTTTATGCCAGATTTGGTGCTGTTAGATGTGATGATGCCAGATATTCAAGGAAACGAAATTGCAGATCAAATATTACAAGACGATGAGATTAAGCATATCAAAATCATATTTTTGACTGCGATCGTTACTAAAAATGAAATTCCGGAAGAAAGCAAAACTATCGGAGGTAGAAAATTTATTGCAAAACCTGTCAAAGCAGATGATTTAATTACAACAATTGAGGAAGTACTGGCAGGATAATTTATTTATGTCAAAAACACCCAAAATTTTACTAATAGAAGATGACTAGTCTGTTGCAAAATTAATCAGCCGTTATCTCGACGAAGAAAATATTCATATAGAGCATATCGATAATGGAACGGAAGGACTGGCTTATATAGAGTCAAAATTACCTGATCTTGTTTTACTCGATTTAAACCTGCCTGATGCTGATGGATTGGATATCCTAAAAAAAATCCATTTAGAAAGTATACCTAGTGAGGTCATCATCATCACTGGGCATGGTAATGTTAATGTCGTTGTCGAGGCTATGAAATATGGGGCATTTGATTTTCTGACGAAACCCTTTGACGGAGAACGGCTAACAGTTTCTATTAACAATGCTATAGAACATCACCGACTGACTGGAATTGTAGAAGAATTTGAAGAATTAAATCGAAGTCGTTTTCAAAAGTTTATTGGCTGTTCTAACCCAATGCAGGCCATATATAGCATTATAGAGAACGCCGCGCCAAGTAAGGCTACGGTCTTTATTCTTGGAGAAAGTGGAACGGGTAAAGAACTTTGTGCAGAAGCAATTCATAAACTAAGTGATCGAAACAAAAGTCCCTTTGTACCATTAAACTGCGCTGCAATACCGAAAGACTTAGTCGAAAGTGAAATATTTGGCCATGTAAAAGGTTCCTTCACAGGCGCCATGAAAGACAGGCAAGGGGCTGTGTCTCAGGCTGACCATGGCACTTTGTTTCTTGATGAAATTGGTGAAATGAATATCGATTTACAAGCAAAGCTATTGCGATTTTTACAGACAGGTCAATATCAAAGGGTTGGTAGCAATTCTCTGGAAACGGTTAATGTTCGTATTGTCTGTGCTACTAATAGAGATCCATTAAACGAAGTAAAAGAAGGACGTTTTCGTGAGGACTTATATTATCGCTTAAATGTAATCCCTATAAACTTGCCACCACTTCGTGATAGGGATAATGATGTCATATTAATTGCCAGACACTTTTTAAAACTATTCAACAAAGAAGAGAATAAGGAGTTTACTCAATTCTCAATTGATGTCGAAAAGGTATTTTTAAAATACGAGTGGCCAGGCAATGTAAGACAGTTAGAAAATACGGTTAGAAATGTGGTTGTCCTAAACAAAGGTACTGAAGTGTCTGTTGCAATGTTACCAGAAGATATCACAAGAACACCTGTCGTTAGTGTTACATCAGGTTCTGAAGTGGTTTCATTGATTGAAAAACGATAGAAGAAAAAGATGGCAAAGACTTTTCAATCATGGATATAAAACCATTATGGGTAATTGAGAAGGAAGCCATTACACAAGCTATCGATGCATGTGATGGGAACATACCAAAAGCAGCAGCTATGCTAGATGTAAGCCCGTCAACACTCTATCGAAAAAAACAATCGTGGGTTCAATGAATTAACACCACCAGTTCGCCAAAACCATCATCACTATATCCTTCCACCTGTAGTATTTCTTCCTCACATTGTGTTGATTGTGCGTAGATAACAAAATTATAGAAATTGTTTTCTGATGTGTTTTCTATCAGTTCTATTCCAGAGTGTACTAAAACTGCATGGTGGTCATTCACAGTGATATTCGACATAACTGCTTTTATAATACGTTTACCTCTGGTTAAAGATGTATCTTTAGTTCTTATAATATATCTCCCGATGCCTGAATTGCCTTTACACTCACTACTTAAGACGGCTTGAACGCGAACATCGACGATATCTCCTTTGTTCAAAGATAAAGGCCCGACTGAATATAGGACATGCAAAGCTCGTACATTATTCGTGATCACCAGAGAATTGATTAACTCCTTATCAGTTCCATATAACTCAGCGGCTGCGGCATTCACTTGAATTACATAGAGTGTACCCCGTCAGCCCCATGT
>DBBX01000015.1 GCA_002292815.1 Thiotrichaceae bacterium UBA973
AAAAGGTTTTGACGACGTACACCTTTATACATGCGTTGTCCAGGCATATTCCAGGTGAACATATCATAATAAATTCAAAGATTGATGGCACATTTCCGAATCACCACCCTGATCCAACGGTGCCAGAAAATTTAGTTCAGTTACAAGAAGTAGTGAAAAAAGAAAAGTGCGACTTAGGTATTGCCTTTGATGGTGATGGTGATCGGCTTGGTGTTATTGATAGTCAGGGTCGGATTATCTGGGGTGATCAATTAATGAGCATCTATTCCGAAGATGTATTAAAAGATAATCCAGGCGCTACAATCATTGCTGATGTTAAGTCGAGTGATTTCTTGTTTGAAGATATTAATAGTAAAGGCGGTAACGCAATCATGTGGCGTACCGGTCATTCATTAATAAAAGAAAAGATGTCTGAAACCGGGGCATTACTTGCCGGAGAAATGAGTGGGCACGTTTTCTTTAACGATAAGTATTATGGTTATGATGATGCGCTCTATGCTGCGTTACGGTTAATCAGCATTCTTTCCAGAAGTGATAAAACCCTCGCAGAAATAAAAGATGCTATGCCTGCGATGGTCAATACTCCTGAATTGCGTTTTCAATGTGATGATGAAATAAAGTTTCAGATAGTTGATGAAGTAAAAGCCCGCCTAACCAAAGCCGGTGTAAAGATTAATTCGCTAGATGGTGTTCGCGTTAACTCAGAGGAAGGATGGTGGTTGTTACGTGCTTCTAATACGCAAGATGTTCTAGTCGCGCGTTGTGAAGCGAGTAATGATGAAGATCTAGATTTATTAAAGTCTACTGTTTTTGATCAACTGAAACAAAGTGGTGTTCATGCGGCTTGATAATTATAAAAAAGATATAAACTAACTTAAAAACAACCTTGTTTTTTGCCTGAACTAATTGTCCAGGCATTTTTTTTCATATAGTACTGAAAAATGATGGGTAGTCGTTCTAACTTCATAGGCAAAGCTTATTGAGCCATCATATTTTTAATATCGCGATCAAGTACCTGTTCATCTCCGAGATAGACCTCGGCCAATTGCTTTGACATCGACACGTGTTCTAGATCAATGCTGGTAAATTGCAATCCTAATGATTCATCAGCCATGTTAATCTCCAGTCAGATTGTCTAAGAAGATTGTGTCTTCATCTGCGTGCCAAGCGCAGACTCCTGTAATTCTTGCCGGGGTGTGCAGTTGCTATGCATGAACGAGGCAAAATATAGACCGGAGAATTCAGGATTAAATGTTTTCTATGCTCTCTTCAAGTAGCTTTATACGCGCCATTTTTATTGAGTTTTCAGATACTTGCGTTATTTCTACGAGGTAATTGTCAATTTTTAAGGTAGTACCTGATTCGGGAATAAATTCCAGATGTTCTAACAAGAGTCCATTTAATGTCTTCGGTCCACTCGTTGGTAGGCTCCATTTTAATTGGCGGTTTATCTCGCGCAGATGAACAGAACAATCAATCAGGTAAAAACCGTCCTCCTGATTTTGAATATCAAGATTGAAGGTTTGCATGTCGGTTGTAAATTCACCAACAATCTCTTCCAGTATATCTTCTAGCGTGACCAAACCCTGTATGACACCATATTCATCAACAACAATCCCAAAGCGGCTTTTATTGCGTTGAAAATTCATCATTTGTGTGTGCAGCTGCGTACCCTTAGGGACAAAATAGCAATCTATCAAAATATCTTTTATCGACTCTTTGGTGAGCTCATCTTTATCGCTCATGAGTCGGGCCACACGCCGAAGATGTATGATCCCAATAATATTATCAATATTAGACTGATAAACAGGTAAGCGGGTGTGCTGACAATGACTAATCTGGTCAATTATTTCATTAATGGGGTCATCCAGATCAATGGCATCAACTTCATTTCTGGGTACCATGATGTCATCAACATTGACATTTTCAAGTTCCAGAATATTGATCAGCATGCGTTGGTGGCGTTTTGGAATCAACGAACCAGCTTCTCTTACTATTGATCTCAACTCCTCTCTGGACAGGGGAACATCTTCTTGCTCGTGTACATTAACCCCTAATTTATGTAACAGGCCATTCGCTATCCAGTTTACTAACCAGACAGCTGGATAAGCTATTCTCATCAACGGTGCGAGGATATAACTTGCCGGGAAAGCTATCGTCTCCGGCTTAAAAGCAGCAAAGGTTTTTGGCATGACTTCAGCAAAGATTAAAAACACCATGACTAACAGTATCGGTGCCAATGCAACACCTAAATCGCCCAATACACGAATACCAATAAGTGTCGCTACTGATGCAGCTATAAAATTAACCAGATTATTGCCTAGCAATATCAGGCCGATAAGACGGTCTGGTCGAGCTAACAATTTTTCAGAAATTATGGCGCTACGCTTACCTTCTTTTGCCAGATGACGCAGCCGATGACGGTTCAAGGCAATCATGGCGGTTTCTGAGCTGGAGAAAAATGCAGAAAGAATGACTAACAAGAATAGGGCTACTACTAGTACCGATAGTGGAATCTCGTCCAAAAAATCATAACCTCAATTGTGACCAGTAGGTATTGTGCTGGATAACCCCGTACCTATGTCAAGTTATAGCGTGAATTCTGTGGGTTTAGACGCGTTGTAAAATGACTTCAAGGACGAACTTTGAGCCGAAGTAGGCGAGTAATAATGCCGTAAACCCACCTAAAGCCCAGCGGATGATTTGTTTTCCGCGCCAGCCGGCCGACCAGCGGCCCCAAAGCAAGATTGCGTAGATGACCCAAGCCACCATCGACAATATGGTCTTATGTGCCAGGTGTTGGGCAAAGATGTCACCAATAAACATCGTTCCTGAGGCAAGACTAAGACTCAACATAAAAAAACCAACGACAATAATTTGTATCAGTAGGGCCTCCATCACCTGTAGCGGAGGTAGTGTATTCATGATAATCGCGACACGTTTTTCCTTAATCAGCTTCTCTTGTACGGCGAGCATAATAGCCTGAACAGCACTAATCATTAATAGACTGTAGGCGCATATAGATAATAAGATATGAATGCGTAAACCCATTGACAAAGATTCACTTAAAAGACGTTCATCCGGTATAAAAAGCTCGAGTAAGATAGCTAAGCCAGCGGCCGGAAAGAGTATCAGCAGCAGGTTTTCCAAAGGGCGTAAGAAGGAAGACAGTAAAACGATTAATGCGACAAGCCAGCTTACCAATGAAACCGCATTAAAAAATCCAAAATCAAAACCACTGCCCAAAATAATCGATTGATACAGCAAATGACCATGCAAAATGATGCCAATAGCGCCTGATATCAGCGCGATTGTTCGTCTCTTGTTAAATAATTCTGACGATGTAATTATTCTGGCACCTAGCAGGCAAGTCGATGTCAGGTAAAGTAATACAGCTACAAAAGCTTGAAGACTCATAGTTTAATATTATCTATAGGGATAAATAGATGATTGCATATTCTGACAGGCTGTAGAAGTGTTGATTCTGTTGTAAACATGTAAATGTTTTTTTAAGTTATTGAATTAATAAGTTAGAATAGCTGACTATTTTACTAAAATGAAATGAATCTAGAACACTATGTTTGATACTCTTTCCGATAAATTAACCCGGGTCTTTAAAGACCTGCGTGGCCATGGTCGTTTAACCGAAGAAAATATCAGTGATGGCCTACGTGAAGTGCGTATGGCCTTGCTTGAGGCCGATGTCGCCCTGCCGGTTGTGCGTGATTTTATCCAGCATGTCCGTGATCGTTCCCTGGACAAAGAAGTCGTCACCAGTCTCACGCCGGGACAAGCACTGATCAAGATTGTTAATGAAGAGTTGGCTTCCCTCATGGGAGAAAGTAACGAACCATTAAACCTCAAAGCACAGCCCCCCGCTGTTATTCTTCTTGCTGGATTACAAGGCGCAGGTAAAACGACAACCGCTGCAAAATTAGGACGTTGGATTAAACAAAAAGAGAATAAAAAAGTCGCCGTAGTCAGTTGCGATGTTTATCGACCAGCGGCTATTAAACAATTACAGACTCTGGCGAATGAAAATGAATTAGTCTGGATTGAAAGTAAGGAAACTGAAAACCCGGCCACCATTGCTGCCAATGCGGTTGATACAGCCAGACGTCAGCTGATAGATGTTCTTATTGTTGATAGTGCAGGGCGGTTGCATATCGATGATGAGATGATGCAAGAAATTCAAACTGTTCATGACAAGATAACGCCAATCGAGACATTATTCGTTATCGATAGCATGATGGGGCAGGATGCCGTAAATGCAGCTGCTGCATTTAATAATGCATTACCCTTAACGGGCACTATCTTGACCAAGACTGATGGTGATGCACGCGGTGGCGCGGCATTAACCGTCAAGCACGTCACTGGAAAACCAATTAAATTTATTGGTACTGGTGAAAAAAGTGATGCCTTCACGCCATTTCATCCAGAACGTATTGCTTCACGAATATTAGGCATGGGTGATGTTCTTAGTCTGATTGAAGAAGTAGAAGAAAAAACAGATCAAAAAGAAGCCCTCAAACTAGCCAAGAAACTTAAAGCAGGGAAAGGCTTTAACCTGGAAGACTTTCGCGAGCAATTAAAACAAATGGGTAGTATGGGGGGGATTGCCGGGTTGATGGATAAAATACCCGGGGTATCACAATTGCCACCCGGTGCAGCTGCCCAAGTCAATGATAAGGAGTTTGTTAAATTAGGCGCAATCATCGACTCCATGACACGCAAGGAACGAGTCGCTCCAGCGATTATTAATGGCTCACGCAAAAAACGAATTGCCAGTGGATCAGGCACACAAATTCAAGATATCAATAAACTGCTAAAACAATTTAAACAAATGCAAAAGATGATGAAAAAAATGTCTGGCAAAGGCGGCATGGCGAAGATGCTGCGCGGGATGGGCGGCAATATGCCACCACCGGGGATGCCATTTAAATAATAATGTCAGACGAAACAGAAAAGTCCGCACTAGATTATCATCGTTTTCCCAAACCCGGAAAGATTGAAATATCCGCAACCAAACCGCTGGCAAATCCACGTGACTTAGCCTTGGCCTATAGCCCAGGTGTGGCTGAGCCTTGCAAGGCTATCGCAACAGAAAGCCGAATGGCTGCTGAATTAACTGCACGCTCAAATCTCGTTGCTGTTATTACAAATGGTACCGCTGTTTTAGGCTTGGGTGATATAGGCCCGCTTGCAGCAAAACCGGTTATGGAAGGCAAGGCGGTACTGTTTAAAAAATTTGCCGGTATCGATGTCTTTGATCTTGAGATCAACGAAAAGGATCCAGATAAGCTGATCGATATTATTGCCAGTCTGGAACCTACTTTTGGCGGTATAAATCTGGAAGATATACGTTCGCCAGAATGTTTTTTGGTCGAAGGTAAATTGCGTAAACGCCTAAAGATCCCTGTGTTTCATGATGACCAACATGGCACGGCAATTATTGTTGCTGCCGGAATTATTAATGCACTTAAAATTGTTGGTAAAGAAATTTCTCAAGTTAAGCTAGTAACAACGGGTGCCGGTGCTGCAGGCATCGCTTGTCTTAAGTTGCTCGTCAAGTTGGGTATGAAAAAAGATAATATTATCGCCGTTGATCATGTTGGTGTTATTTATAAAAATCGTCGTGCCGAACAGACACCACATAAACGCATGTTTGCTAGCAATACTAAACTAAGAACACTCTCTGATGTAATGAAGGGTGCGGATATCTTTCTTGGGTTATCAGCTCCTGGTATTTTAAAACAGGAGATGGTCAGAAGCATGGCTGACAATCCTATAGTATTTGCTTTGGCAAATCCTATACCGGAAATATTACCTGAAGAGATCAAGGCGGTACGTGATGATGCAATAATTGCCACGGGGCGCTCTGACTATCCTAATCAGGTTAATAACGTATTGTGCTTTCCCTTTATCTTTCGTGGTGCCCTTGATGTCGTAGCAACGACAATCAATGACGAAATGAAGATCTCTATGGTTTATGCACTGGCAGAGATGGCAACAGAAGAGACACCTGAAGCTGTTGCCGCCGTCTATGGCGGTGAAGAACTGAAGTTTGGCAGGGAATATTTAATACCGAAACCCTTCGATCCAAGGTTAATCGTTAAGCTGGCTCCAGCAATAGCTCAGGCCGCGATGGACAGTGGTGTTGCTACGCGTCCGATTGAAGATATGGAAGCCTATCGTCAGCATTTATCACAATATGTGTTTGAATCCGTTATCTTGATGAAGCCACTGTTTGAAAAGGCTAAAAGTGATCCTAAGCGACTGGTTTATGCAGAAGGTGAAAAAACCAAGATTCTACATAGCGTGCAATCGGTACTTGATGAACGATTAGCAAAACCAATATTGATTGGCGATCCAGATACAATAGAAAACAGAATAAAACATATGGGGCTACGTCTTCGACCCGGCATCGATGTCGAGATCATTAATCCTAAAGAGTACATGAAAAAGATGGACATTGATCAAACCGGTATGACGGAGGCTAATACCTGTGTAGCAACGAAAATGCTACAACAAGGCGAGGCTGATGCCATGATCTGTGGCACAGATGGACACTTCCACGATCACCTAGACCACGTCACCAGAGAGTTAGGTATCCATGAAGAGCTTAATCAGGCAGCAGCAGTCAATGTGTTATTGCTTAAAAAAGGTGCCTATTTTATTTGCGATACAGCCGTAACCGTTGACCCAACTGCCGAACAAATTGCAGACAATACCCTGTTAGCTGCAGAAACAGTGCAGCGCTTTGGCTTGACACCAAAAGTTGCTTTGCTGTCTTTTTCAAATGGAGATGATATTGATTCTGAAACTAGCAAGAAGATGACTGCGGCAATGGATATAATTCATAAGCAGAACCCTGACCTGCAAGTGCAAGGGCCAATCCGGGCTGATGCTGCATTGCTGAAAGATATACGTCGACGGGTATTGCCGTATTCAAAATTGGTTGAGAATGCAAACTTGTTGATCATGCCTAATCTCGATGCTGCCAAGATTGCATATGATATGGTCAAAGTTCTGGGCGAGGCGGTATCGATTGGCCCGATCCTTGTCGGCCTTAATTATCCGGTACATATCCTGACACCGTCATCAACAGTGCGCCGAATAGTGAATGCCAGTGCTATTGCTGTCGTTGATGCGCAGATAAAGGCTAATGAATCACGGTCGTTATTATGAGCAGTTCAGTACAGGATGTACCATAAGTCGCGAGATGCCTATATGTACATAGGCGATAGAGTAACGAATGGAACAGTTACCGAGGAGTCCGTAGCGGCGGAACTTAAAAGTTAAATAGTCTTCTCTCAGGTTTTAGCATGAACGTTGCTAGAATAGTGACAATAGTAATACTCGAGAAACAAACCAGACTCCATTCAGGAATACTCAAACCGATGAATTGCCATTGAATCTCAGCGCATTCTCCAGAACCGCTGAATATCATCTTTAATGCTTGTCCAAAAGGAAATACTTCAAGCATATATTCCAGCCCAGGTCCGCATTCGGGCACTAGTTCCGGTGGTAAATGTTGTAACCATGTCTGCCTACCAGCAATGGCAACACCAATCAAAGAGAAAATAATCAGTAGAATGTTGTATATAATTCGAAATATACCCATAGGGTTATGAATAGCAGCTATAAGCGCAACAACAGCAATCGCTATATAGCTCAATCGTTGAAACGCACATAGTGGACAGGGTTCGAGTCCTTTGACATGTTCCAAATAGAGACCAAAGCCAAGTAAAGATAGGCAAATAATAAATAGAGCGATATAGAATAGTCTTGAAGTCAGCATAACGTTATTGTTTTATTGTTGATTTTGATACGAATTTTTAAATTAATTATTACCGAACATATATTTAATTTAATATAGTATCGCGAAGAGACTAAAAATAAAAATCCATTCCCAACCGCTTATCTACAATGTCGCAAAAAACCAACAATGATCGCTATCAGGATCTTTGAAATCACCTTTCCTATCTTTTCGATAGTCGCAGCGGGCCTGTTTTACGCTAAAAAATATAGTCCGGAGATGACGCTCCCTAATCGTTTGAATATGGATATATTTATACCTTGTCTGCTGTTTAGTGTATTGATCGAACGGGGTGGTGTTTCTGGACTATTTGGTGGATTAGCACTCGCAATTACTTTGGTAATCTTACTCTCAGGTCTGATTGCCTTGCTGCTTGCGAAGTTGTTCAGTATCGACCCCCGTAGTCTATGCCCGCCTGTTATGTTTGCCAATGCAGGTAATCTGGGCTTGCCATTAGTTGTTTTAAGTTTTGGTGAAATTGCACTACCCGCAGCGGTTATCTGTTTTGTTGTCTGTAATTTCTTCCACATAACACTTGGTAGATATCTACTGAATAAACAACCCAACATTTTAAAAGTCTTCCTCTCTCCATTGATTATGGCAGTTGTATTGGCCCTAATATTGAGCCTCTTAAATATAAACATATCTCAGACTCTATTAGAGCCCATACGTATGTTGGGCAATATTGCTGTACCTTTATTATTATTCGCACTTGGTGTTCGGCTTATTGATATGAAAATGTCTGAGTGGAAGATTGGATTATCAGTCGCATTGCTCGCGCCAATATCTGGTGTCGCTATAGTTTTGCTAATTACGCCTTTTATAGACTTAACGCGATTAGAGCAGGGTGTTTTATTTTTGTTTGGAGCGTTACCGCCAGCAGTGATGAATTTTATATTTGCGGAACATTATAATCAGGAACCATCAAAAGTAGCCGCGATGGTCTTATTTGGAAATGCGTTTGCAGTTATTTCTATACCTATGGTATTGGTTTATGTGTTACCGAGGTTTGGGTAGTTGTGTCATTCCCGCAACGGTGGGAATCTAGTACGACTTCGTCATTCCCGCGCAGGCGGGAATCCAGTAGACAATCACCTTCATTATTATTTTTAAAATTGGTTTCGCCTTTGACGGCGAGTAACTTCTTTTTTGCTTGCTCAAAAAAAAAGTCACCAAGAAAAAAGGGCACCCCAACGACTTGTCCTGCGGATACCTCAGCATTCTTCTATTTCAACGGTACGCGCATACGGACTCCTCGGCTTTGTCTCCAGCGTCGTTTTAACTCCTGCATCCATGCAGTCGTGTCCTAATGCGCTCTCGAAACACACCCATCAATGGGGTGCCGAGGTCGATGGTGCTCAACCATTGAAATAGAAGAATACTTCGGCAAGTCATAAGGGGCGTCTTATAGAACAATCGACAATACCCCTTTTGATTCATAAGTATTTCTCAATAATTCTTTTTTCATTGAATTTCTGTAAACGTCATTAACTTTACCATTTTCATTAATACAGCCTTTGCCAGCATATCCAAAAGACCAAAAATATTTACCCATCCTAAATTGGTAGATGCAGTAACAACCTGGGCTAAAACTTTCACATCATTTTTTCTAGTTAATATAGATTCGATAGGATTGACATGCCGATATGGTTTTTACAATTAGAAAAGAGGACAGATTTATTTTTATAATAATAAAAATAGATTATTTTGCATGAGTTTCCATATAGGAGCGTAATAATTTATTGATCCGCGTCTGATAACCTTTACCTTGCTGTTTAAACCAATCTAGTACATCTGTATCAAGGCGAATGGTGACGGATTGTTTTTCGGGTAATCTTATTTGTGCATTCTTAAAAAAATCATCGTCCAGTTCTGGGATATCTTCGAAGTTTATTTCGGAATCCTTCATGGTCTTGAGTTTTTTGAAATTTGTTTTACTTGAAGTAGGTTTCTTCATAATATTTTTTCTCATGTTTTGTCGCTTTTCGTGCTGAAATTATTCTGATGATGTCATTTATATATTCAACGTAGACAATAACAATTGTCAGGCTTTGCATTTTGCCAATACTAATCCAGCGCTCTTCCCCATAGTCTTCTTTTGTATCTATTCTACTAAGCACTGGGTGTTGAAATATTCCAACTGCGTCATTGAAGCCTATGTCGTGTTTACGAATATTCGCTATATTCTTTACTGAATCCCATTCAAACTTCATTGATATATCCGTATATACAATTGTATGTACAAATGTAGTTATGTTTTAGACATATATCAAGGTTTTAATTTACTCTTTCATCAAAAAACTCAACCAATCTCTTTTCACTCCAATACTTTGGGTTAAAGGGTGAACTGCCATAAACAAAGCCAACATGGCCACCTTGTTCTGTAAGTTCTAATGTGACGCTTGCTGATAAATCATCTTCACTTGGGAGTGCGCTTTGATTCATGAACGGATCGTCTTTGCTGTGGAGTATTAGGGTAGGGGTGGTGATGTGTTTTATGAATTGTTTGCAACTGGATTTGGTGTAGTAGTCATCGACGCTATTGAAACCGTGTATGGGCGCGGTGACGTTATGATCGAAGGAGTAGAAGTTTTTCCATTCATTTAGTTTATTTAATTCGATTGGTGCGGGTTTGTCTTTAAATTTGTCACGCATTTTTTTACTGAGACTGTTGATTAAATATCTTTGATATATTCTGGAAAATCCTGTTTCTAATTCTTTAGCACAAATACCAAGTTCAAAGGGGATTGATATCACCATTGCCGCAGTTAAAGGACAATTATCACCTTGTTCACCTAAGAATTTAATCAGAGCGTTACCGCCGAGCGAGACACCTACCGCTGCAATCTTCCTATTGGGATAACGTGTTTTTAATTCGGTGATGAAGGAATTGATGTCACCGGTATCACCGGAATGATAGCTGCGCTGCAAACGATTGTGTCGACCGCTGCAACCACGAAAATGCATGAGTACACCTTGCCAGCCATTATCTGTAATGGCTTTTAAAATACCTTTCACATAGGGAGAATCTATAGAACCTTCGAGACCATGGAACAGCACAACGAGTGGTCCAGTTTCTTTTTTCTCAGTCCAGACAAGGTCAACAAAATCACCATCTGGTAATAGAAACTCTTCATTGACTAGATTTAAGCATGGCGATTTTTGAAATACTCTCGAACGCAGAGTTTGTAAGTGACGGTTGGAGCACCACCATGCAGGTTTGAATTCGCTGTTGATGATATTGATTGATGAAGGCCCTTAACAATTATTATTTATGCTTCGGTAGCATAAGGGAGATCAATAATTGTGATTTCTTTATTTTCAATGAGCAATTTTTCCTTAAGTTTACTAAGCTCGATTACTGCCAGTGCATAAGCCTTCCCATCAGGATGCGTTGCAGAATTAATGACTGTGCCTGCTTTGCCATTGGATTGTTCTGAAATCAGTTGATCGTCAATAGACAACGGTTGTCCTGACTGTATCAAGCTAAGACGTTTTTTTACTTCTCCTCGATAATGTAAGCGCGCGATGATTTCCTGACCTGGATAACAACCTTTCTGGTAACTCAATCCCTTGAGGGCATCAAGGTTTAACATCTGTGGTAAATACTGTTCTTGAGTCGATGATGTGACCCACGGCAGCCCAGCAAGAATATCCAATAGATCCCATGCATGACTTCCTGTCATTGTTACAATACTTATAAACTTGGCACTATTTTTTATTAATGCTTCAACGCTACCCGTAATCAAGTAGCGACCAGAACCATCAGGATGACAAACAACGATGAGACCATCAAAGGCATTAATTTCCCCCGGCTCTGTTGGAAAGTCTTTGAGCAATGATGGCAGGTCATTGCGATTGGCCGAAACATTGGCAAGACCAACTAAAGGTGAGGTGTCTGATATATCATTTATGGTCACATCAGAACGCATGACAAACATTCCCAGTCTTTTTTGTACAAACTCTTTTAAGTCTGCTTTGAATATCAACAGGTAGGCAATGCCAGTGTTGATAATAATAAAATTGGTAATTAACTGGCCTTTGGCATTACACCATGCGGAAATTTGCGCAGCAGGTTCTTCAATAAGATTCAAATCATTGATGAATTGACCATGTAAGAACACATGGCGGTCACTACCACCAACCGCTAGCATTGCAAACCCTGAAAGAGGGACGGCTAAGGGTGTTGCTGTAATATTGATGTCTGAATCATTAAAAATGATAGCACCATTGTCTTCTATTGTTGCACCTTCTTGTTCTAGATAGGCTTGCCATGTCTCATGCATAATCGTAGTTCAATCTATTTGTCTGGATTGTCGAATCAATGTAATGATATTTTTTATACCATCGTTTTCCGGATCGTCTTTTCCCATTATCCAGTTTAGGATATCAAGATCGGCTTCATCCAATAGTTGCGCAAATGAATTTTTATCAGCATCACTCAGTGTGTCATAGGATTGATTTAGAAACGTTTGCAGGACGATGTCCATTTCTCGTATCCCACGGCGACAACGCCAGAGAAGACGAGAACGTTCTTTTTCCATTTAAAGCGTGCGTGTCAGCATTAACTTTTTGATTTCAGCGATTGCTTTCGCTGGATTTAATCCCTTTGGACAGGAGTTAGTGCAATTCATGATGGTATGACAGCGGTAAAGACGGAATGGGTCTTCCAGTTCATCTAGACGTTCGCCAGTAAATTCATCTCGGCTGTCCGCAATCCAGCGATAGGCTTGTAATAGAATCGCAGGGCCTAGATAACGATCACTATTCCACCAATAACTCGGACAACTGGTTGAACAACAGGCACATAAGATACATTCATAGAGACCATCGAGTTCCGCACGTTCTTCTTTTGATTGCAGTTTTTCTGCATCTGGTGGGGGAGTAGTTTGAGTTTGCATCCAGGGCTTGATTGATGCGTATTGCGCATAAAAGTGTGTTAAATCCGGTACCAGATCTTTTATGACAGGCATATGTGGCAATGGATAGATTGGAATATCATCCTTATATTCATTTATCGAATTAGTGCAGGCTAAAGTATTTGTGCCACCTATGTTCATGGCACATGAGCCACAAATACCCTCACGACAGGAGCGACGAAAGGTCAATGTAGGGTCAATCTCATTCTTAATGTAAATAATGGCATCCAATATCATCGGTCCACAGTTATCAAGATTGATTTCATAGCTATCGAGTCTAGGATTCTCACCAGAGTCAGGGTCCCAGCGATAAATACGAAATGTTTTCTTGTTCGAAGCGCCCTCTGCAGCAGAAAAGGTTTTGCCCGCTTTAACTTTAGAATTTTTGGGTAATGTGAATGCAGCCATAGTTATTCTCTATTTTTATAATTCAATTAGTACACACGTTTCTTTGGTGGAAATACATCGACTTCGTCTGTCAGTGTAAACATATGCACAGGTCTATATTGGAAGTTGACATCGCCTTTATCATTAAATGTAGCCAAGGTATGTTTCATCCAGTTCTCATCATCACGCTCCGGAAAATCTTCACGGGCATGACCACCACGACTTTCTTCACGATTGTAGGCGCTATGGATGCTGACCATGGCACAGCGTAGTAGATTATCGAGTTCCAAGGCTTCTACTAGCTCGGTATTCCATATCATGCTTTTGTCTTCAAGCTTCACTTGCGAAAATGAATCCCAGATTTTTGCCATCTCATCGATGCCATGCTTCATGGATTCACCAGTACGGAAAACAGCAGCATCATTCTGCATGGTGCGTTGCATGTTATTACGTATTTCAGCCGTCGGTATCGATCCCTTGTTATGACGCAATTTATCCAGACGCTCCAAAGCTTCATCACCGGCATTAGGCATCGATTTATGTTCCTGGCCAGGTTTGATGTTTTCAGAACAATAATTTGCGGCTGCACGACCAAAAACGATTAGATCGAGCAGTGAATTCGAGCCTAAACGGTTGGCGCCATGGACTGATACACAGGCCGCTTCACCAATAGCCATCAGACCTTCGACAATAGTATCGGGGTTACCATCTTTCAAGGTCACTACTTGTCCATGGTAATTGGTTTGTATGCCGCCCATGTTGTAATGCACGGTTGGGATAACCGGTATCGGCTCTTTAGTGACATCAACACCGGCAAATATCTCTGCCGACTCAGCGATACCTGGCAAGCGCTCATTTATAACGTCCGGACCCAAGTGTTCCAGATGTAAATGAATGTGATCTTTGTCCTTGCCAACACCACGACCTTCCCGTATTTCCATGGTCATGGAGCGACTGACCACATCACGTGATGCTAAGTCCTTTGCAGAAGGTGCATAGCGTTCCATAAAACGCTCACCTTCCGAATTAGTTAGATAACCACCTTCTCCACGTACACCTTCGGTAATCAAGCAACCCGAACCATAAATACCAGTTGGGTGAAATTGAATGAATTCCATATCCTGAAGTGGGAGACCTGCACGGAGAACCATGCCGTTGCCATCACCGGTACAAGTATGAGCAGAGGTTGCTGAGAAATAAGAGCGACCATAACCGCCCGTTGCCAAAACAACTTGATGTGCGCGGAAACGATGAATTTTTCCGTCTTCCAGATTCCAGGCCATCACGCCACGGCAGACGCCATCATCATCCATAATTAAATCAAAGGCAAAGTACTCGATATAGAATTCTGCTTCGTGTTTTAACGATTGTTGATAGAGCGTATGCAAAATAGCATGTCCGGTTCTATCAGCAGCAGCACAAGTTCGTTGTGCTGTACCTTCACCATAATTAGTGGTCATACCACCAAAGGGTCGTTGATATATCTTCCCTTCTTCAGTTCGAGAGAAAGGCACACCCTGATGTTCCAGTTCGATAACAGCCGGTACCGCTTCACGACACATATATTCGATAGCATCTTGGTCACCCAACCAGTCTGAACCTTTCACGGTGTCATACATATGCCAGCGCCAGTCATCCTCGCCCATATTGCCAAGTGAGGCACTCATACCACCTTGTGCTGCGACAGTATGACTGCGAGTTGGAAATACTTTAGTGATACACGCGGTTTTCAATCCTTTTGCGGCCATGCCAAATGTTGCTCTTAGGCCAGCGCCACCAGCACCAACGACGACGACGTCGTACTTATGTTCAATAATCTCGTATGATTTTGTCATTATTATTTACAGTCCCAAATAAACCTTTAATACAGCGATTGCGGCGCTAAGCCCAGCCAACAACGCAAGAAATTTGACCAGAATTAGACAAGCAATCTTTTGCCATTCTGAGTCGATGTAGTCTTCTATGATTACCTGTAGACCTAAGGCCGCATGGTAGTAGAGTGAGATTATAAAAAGCAGCATGAGAACGGCATTTAAAGGATTAGCTAGCCAGGCGACAACAGTTGCGTAATCAGCGCCTGTTACCACTACTAAAGAATAGATAAACCACAAACTAAGTGGAACGAGTGCTAGCGCTGTCAGACGTTGTGACCACCAATGGTGGACACCTTCTTTAGCTGAACCGAGGCCACGAACACGCCCTATCGGAGTTTGAAGGCTCATATCGCACCTCCAAGGAATAGCGTGATTATTGTCATGACAATACTCAAGGCAATAGCGGCATATCCAGTCTTGTAGACAGTTGATATTTCCAGACCTTTGCCAGCATCCCAGAATAAATGCCTGATGCCATTTGCGAGATGGAAGTAAAACGAAAATACAAAGGCAGCAAGCCCGACTTTTCCATACCAGGTCGATGCATGTAGTTGTAAATTGTTAAATGCCTCTTCACCGGTAGCAAGACCGACTAACCAGCAGGTTAGCAGCAATGCTCCCAGACTAAGAAAGACACCAGTACCTCTGTGAGTGATCGATAAAATCGACGTCAATTGAGGTTTATAGATTTGTAAATGGGGTGATAACGGTCGTTTCACCGATTCCATAATTGATATCCTTTAGATTAATTTTATTGTTTTGACCTGTAGCAAACTTCAAGCCATGCCGGTTTAGTACATTTTCTTATTCTTTTGCTAGAAATCGATGCAGCGCCCTTTTTTCTCCCAGTCACCGTATCGTGTCGGTTCAGGACCCTTAGGACCGCCTATCTCTGTCAGCTTTGCTTTAGGCTTAGTTTCAGACTGATGGGAAGTATTAGCACCCTTATGTCTTTGATTATCTGATTTTTTATTATTATCCATCTTATTCTACATAATGAAACGTTAAGTCAATGTAACTCTTCTCTATGCTGCATTGCAAGAGCGTAATTCTAAGGTTATTTTGAGTAAAAATCACGCTAGAATCACAATTTCGGAGAATGGACTCCCAACTATTAGCAATATGACATGGACAGCAGCGACAATCCTTTTCTAGCCACCTTAAGGCTACCGGTTAAAGAATCTTCAATAACTACTATCGTGCTTGTTTTGAGCTATGTTCTTTGCTTGTTTGTGCCATGGTTAACCAGGTTAGACTTGATCCTGAAGATAATACTGACAATTTTCCCTGCTTTAAGTTTGTGTTATTTAATCTATAAATATAGATCGTCAGTGACCAGAGGACGCGTATTGGAATTAATACTCGGTTCTGAAGATGATTGGCAGGTGAAAATGGCTAATGGTGAAGTGTATAAGGCTTTTTTAAGCGATTCACTATTTGTACATCCTTTGTTGACCATTATTTTATTGAGATATGGTCGTCATAAAAAATATTTCATTTTTACAACTGATAATATTGAGCATGATCTGTTTAGGCGCTTACGTGTCAGACTTCGCTTTAAAGTTAATGAGGAACAACCGAGTGACACTATGAAGTAAAATGCGTCCACCACGCTATCCAAAGCTTTCTGAGAGGGGTGAGACTTGTATTTGTACTCAATAATTTACAACCATCATTAAGAATCTCATCGCAAGTCTTGAGTGCAAGTCGATTTATTATCAAACCCTGTTTAAGGGCAGAGAAATTATTCTTAGCTAAACCGCTATAGTTCTCTTCTAACCGTTTTTTTAACGCTGCTATCAATGGTGAGAATATGTCTGTCTGGTTTATAGAATCACTTTGGGCTGCAAACTTCATCTTAAGCAAATCATCTTGCTTGATGATGTTTTCTGGAATGATACAGCGTGGTTCAGTTAAATAGGTGTTTGGTTCTTGTAAACACCGAAGATAATGACAGACAGAGCCTAAGTCGCGGTAATGTTGTAACGATAAAGACTCTGTTACTCCCAGCTGGACTCCGCATAGATGCCAGATTTCACCAGCAGTTGAATCATATAAAGCCAAGATCGTAGTGAGATTGTCCGTTTGTTCAATAAACAAAAAATTATCGAAATTATTAATAATAGAATTAAATGATGTGCTTAGGTTTTGATCGAGAGCAATGTGTTCTTTCAAATATTTCGTGATTGGGTGTCGGGGTTGTTGCTGGAAAAGCCGTTCTATCTCCTCTTGCCACCAGTGAAGCTTTACTCTTGCAATACCGGGATCTGAGCATTCCTGAATAATATCTGTAAGTTCATAGAGAAAGGCATGCAGGCCTATAATAATGGCTTTACTTTTTTCTTCCTCAAAAAGTGTTGCATAATAAAGGTTAGAACCATCAGGAATCGCTTTGTTGATACAGTAATCAAGAGCGATAGAATTTTTAGTTACAGAATTCACTTAGCTTGTCATGTATTTCAAATGGGCTAGAGACCATGCCATCCGCACACCAGTCAGCGGGGTTATCACCGTCATCAATATAACCATAGAGAGCTATAAGTGTTTTTGTGCCGGCACGACGACCTGCTTCAATATCACGCTGGGCATCACCGATGTATATTGTCGTCGCTGGATTAGATTGCATTAGTTTGCATGCATGGAGTATCGGGGCAGGGTGGGGTTTTCTGTGTTCCAGTGTATCGCCACTGATTAAGCATGCCGCTCGTTTATCGAGAGACATCGCCTTGACTAAAGGGTCAGTCAACCAAGAAGGTTTGTTGGTTACAATCCCCCAAGGCTTATTCTCACTTTCTAGTGAGTTCAACAGTTCTTCCATACCCTCAAATAGACATGTTTCTTGTGCAATATTGGCGCGATAATAATTAAGGAATTCGTCACGAATTAATTCAAAGCCGGTGTCTCCTTCTTCCAGATCAAATGCGAGTTTGATCATAGCATTACCACCAAGTGAAACAGTGGGGCGTATCACTTCATTCGGCAAAGTGGTTAATCCATGTTTCAAACGAATGGCATTGAGCGCATTGGCCAAATCATCAGCTGTATCAGCCAATGTACCATCTAGGTCAAATAGAATGTGCTCGATCATTTATCTGCTTGGGCTATGGTATCTAGCAGATAATTGACATCAGGTTGTGTATTTAATGCACATTGACCTGATAATGGGTTGTATTGCATTCCAGCTAAATCATTCATCTCAAGGTTATTATCTTTACACCAGCCAACCAATTCTGAAGGGCGTATAAATTTTTCGTATTGGTGTGTCCCTTTGGGTAGCAGATTCAGCAGATATTCGCCTGCTAAAACGGCAAGCATGTAGGCCTTAATGCTGCGATTGATGGTAGAAAAGATGACATGGCCACCAGGTTTAATCATTTTACTGGCAGCTTGAATAATCGATGCTGGATCTGGGACATGTTCTAATAGTTCCATACAGGTGATGACATCAAAGCTATCAATATGATCTTCAGCAAAACTTTCTGCGGTGTTAACGACATAGTTTATTTCAAGTTGGTTCTCAAGGGCATGTTGAGATGCGATGTTGATATTTTCTTTGCTCGCATCCAGGCCAGTGACAATAGCGCCTTGTTTAGCCATAGCTTCGGTAAAAATACCACCACCACAACCGATATCGATGATTTGTAAATTCTTAATAGAGACATGCTTTGTGACATAATTTAATCGAACAGGATTTATGTTATGTAGCGTTTTAAATTCCCCCTCAGCATCCCACCATTGATCTGCTCTAGAGGAAAATTTCTCTAGTTCTTGTAAGTCGATGTTCTCGTTTTCAGTCATTAAATATATATCATGATAAAAAAGTAGGCATGAAATAAGTTTAACTTGTTAGCATAAGATATTGAATAAAAAGTTTTATTGCTGGTTTTTACATAAAACAACAGTTCTCGGTTTGTTACGCTATTATTGACGATACATATTCAGGCAACCATAATGCTGTGCTTTAGGGGAATTAGTTCTCACATGATTTTGATATAACAGAATTAACACGATAAGGAATAATAATGAAAAATAGATTCGTGGCTAAATTTAGAATATTGCTCGTTGGGATAGGCATGACGCTTTTGTCTGCATGTGCGACTACTGGCGGATTAGATGAACGAGATCCTTGGGAAGGCTTCAATAGAGGCGTATTTTCATTTAACGAAACTATGGATAATGTGCTCTTTGACCCAATAAGCAAAGTGTATGATTTTATTACACCAGATTTTCTAGATAATGGCGTGACTAACTTTTTTAGTAATATTGCCCAGGTTCCTGTTATTGCAAATGATATACTTCAACTTAAATTTGATCAGGCAGTTAACGATACAGTCCGTCTATTCCTCAATTCAACTTTTGGCTTATTAGGCTTTCTTGATATTTCATCGGAAGCGGGTTTGCCTTCCAGTAAAGCTGATTTTGGTCAAACATTAGCCCATTGGGGTGTTGGTTCAGGACCTTATTTGGTGATGCCATTTTTTGGTCCTGGTACGGTGAGATATGCCGCTGGTTATGCTGTAGATGGCGCTTTAAGCCCACTCATGTATTTAGATAACGACCTGACTAAGGCAGGACTCTTATCACTTGCTTTTATCGATATTAAATCAGGTTTACTGAGTGCAGTGGATTTACTAGAGGAAGCAGCGGTTGATAAATATGAGTTTACCAAGAACGCCTATTTTGAGAAGCGAGCCAGTAAGATAAGTGGAAGTGAATTTAGGGATTTTCCAGAATAATAACTCGTATTAATTTAAACTAAATAACTACTCCAGAATAAGTCGAGAATCATTTATCCCGATAGCGGTAGCGAACTCAATTAACCTTTGTTGCTTTAGTGCCGCTTTTTCACTATCTATACTCGATAGTGCCTTTTCTTCAAGGAATTGTTTATAGATAGAATCGTGCATTCTTTGCATACGTTTGCTTGGTTTAGCTGAGTCTCGATCTTCCTGAGTTAGTGCAGACCATGCATTCATAAATGAGTCCAGACTATCTTCTGACCAGCTATTTTGTGACAAAAAATCAGCAATGAGTGACTCTCCCGCCATACTTGTAGTGGCAGCCGGTGATGCTGCTTGTGCTTTATTAGATGTATTCGATGATTCAGTCGTCGCCGAACCAGGTGGCTTCGGGTAAAAAAGAATAACTGTAGTTATCAGCGCGACAACTATCACAGCACTTACGGTGATAAACATTATCGTTGATTTTTTGTTTGTTTTTGCTGGTGGTGGTTGCTTAGGAGTAGCGCTATTAGGTATGGGCTTTTGTCTAGATGCTGGAGAAATAATCTCTGTTTTATCTCTTTTGGGAGCCTCTGTTATCGCATCATCTCCATCAGACGGCATTAGCGGTGGAGGAAAGTCGATAGCCTCAACAATTGCTTTACCCTCAGTTATTGCCTTTATAAGTTCGATACGTGACTTTCTGTAGTCCTCTTTATCGATTTCACCCCTAGCATAACCTTTTGCCAGCTGACGCAATGTTTGATTACTCATATCAGACCCATACTTGTATTATAATTATTAGCCAACATCTTCACGAATTAGACGAAAACCGGTAGCTTCATCGGCATTACCATCATGAGATCGTTCTAGTGAAATATCACATTTAGAATGAGCATCGATAAATGCGCCACCACGAGCGGTCGTGGTGTTTCCATCGATCACCCATTCCTGCACGTTACCAACATAATTCTTCAATCCCCAACCGTTAGATTTCCCTGATTTAACACTGACAATACCAGTGCCCTTAATCAATTTTTCTTGGACTGAGACACGACAATTAAAATCTTTTTTCGGTTGCTTGCCGCCAGCATTGGCAGCGTATTCCCATTCCGATTTTGTCGGAATACGATATGTTTTCCCGGTTCGTTCGGTGAGCCACGTTGCGTAGTCCTGAGCCTGCTGCAAAGTAATGCCGTTGATTGGGTCATTCTTTCTCTCTTTATCCTTAATCGGCTTACAGGTACCACTGAGGATACAATACTTACTCCAATCACTAACTGAGACTTCATATTTAGCAATGGCAAATGATTTCTCAATACCTTCACCCGTTGGCACAACAACCATCAACGGCCCGCGAGCTGATGAATGGATCATATCGAAACAAATCGCTTTAGCGCGTTTGCCATAACCAGCAAGACGATTAGTACATTCAGAATCACTTGCTATCGGTTTCCACGCTGCGGCTTGGGTGGCTGCACCCGTGCCGGTTTCTGTCGAAGCAATACTCTCTGCAGTAAGTTCTTTTTCAACGGTTCTGATTTTGGGTTTACTAACAGGTTTCGCTTTGGCGATTAATGTATCCAGTTCTGTTTCTGCAGTATTATAGTCGGGGTTATCGTTCCATTTTTTCTGCACACGTTCTAATAGTTTCTTCGAAATTCTAAGGTCATCGTAATTTTCACCTGCTGCATCTTTATCCTTCAAATAGTCATTAAATTCTTCATTAATAGTTTCTATTCGTTGTGCTAAGGCATTTGAAAACTGTACAAATTGGGGATGGCCGGCAAAATCTGTCGCAGCTTCCTGTTGGATCTGTGTAGCCTGCGTCAGTTTACCTGCATTAATGGCTGCGTTTGCATTAGTAAATTGATCCCATGGTTTTAGTTGCAGCTGTTTTTTCAGTTCTGCAAGGGCTGAACTTGCAGGGAATAAACTTGCAGCACTATTAGCCATGTTAGCTGCCATATTTTCATCAGTAGAACGTAGCGTATTGATGCGTTCAGCTAATACACTGGCCGAGGTATTACTAAATTCAGCAAATCGTGCGGGGTCGGCACTCGCAATTTGATTTACTTTTGTTTTGATCTCGCTCGGGAACGAGACAGAAGTTTTAAAGAGCGCTGTTAATTCTATAATATTTGCTTCGGCCTGGTATTCAGTTTTTAGATCGTTTAACTCAATATTACCTGGATCAATTTTCAGACCCCCAGAAACGAAATCAAAAGCAGTGGCGTAATCTTTTGTCTCTGCCTTACTCTTTGCTAATCGGGCATAGGCATCAGCCAACATGGGAGCCGCCTCTGTCGTCAGATAAAGGTCATCTGCTGGTAAGTCCGCCTTGAATTGCTCAAATATTTTTAGTGCTTCTGTAACATTGTTACCTTCGGTAAATGATTTAAAAGGAATTTTGTTGGCATCTACGCGTGCCAAACGGTCTGACGCTTCTCTGGCCTCGGCAATTGAGCTGCGGGTATCAAGTAAATTTTGCAAGCCCGGTGCATATCGGTCAGCTTTATCTATGTAATTGTCGGCTGCATCAAAACGTTCTGCTTGTAAGGTTTCGTTTGCTTTTGCAATATACTTATCAGCTATCTGCTTACGATATTGATCGAGGCTGGCACTGATACTTTCATCTTCACTGACCAAGCTTCCCAATTGTCGAATATCCTTGAGTAATACAGTTTCCCATTGAGTATCATCAATTTGTGCATCTGCCAGTGCAGTTTCTATGTTGCTAGTACTTACGCTAGCCAACTCTGTTGCTTTTTGTTTACGTGCCTCTCCAGTTAGTTTTGCCAATTTTATCTGGGTCAGTTCTTTACTAAGTTGCAAACCATTCATCAGGTCACCAAAGTCTGAAGCCAGGGCTTCAGCAGTTTCGCGTGTACCGTCTTTTTGAATGCTCTCAAGTTCAGCATCGATAAAGGGTTTAAATTGTGTTGATAGTGCTGCAAGTAATTCGCTGTTAGGTTTCAAGCCAGCAAGTTCAACAATAGCTGCTTCTCGTTGTTTGAAATCTGATAACGTTGCCAGTTGTCCCTGAACGGCGCCAAGATCATTTTCAAGCTTGCTAATGGTCTGTGTCCTTTCGATATTATCTTTCATATCGATGAGTCGTTGGTCAGCGCCTTCAGAAAACTCAATGCCAGAATTCACAAGTAGCAACGCCGCGTCTAAATCATTCGCTTCAAACTTTTCTTGTGCCAGCAAGCGATAAGCATTGCTGGGTGAGGTGTCTTCGAGTAATGCGTTGTCCGGATCAACTTTTTCAATATTCCCCAAAATATTTTTTGTATTACCAATCAAGCTTTCATTTTTTAATGCGGTAACGTATTCGGTGGTTAAGTTACTGATGGTTCGTTTTTTACTTTCATCTAACAGTGCTGTTTTTTCCTGCAGATAAATCGACTCAGGATAAAATACCTCGATATCTTCTAAGACAGTGTTAACTTTGGAATAGTCATAATCGCTTTCCGCGCTGACAACGGAGTCAGTTAACTGGTCACTGAAATAATCCTGTATTTTCTGTTTTGCTTCTTTGTCATCGGTTACTGTTGATTGGTCCGCTTTATCTAACAGTAAAATCTCATCCAGTTTGGCAACGATTGTTTGTTCATCGCCAGATTCAATTTCAGCAATCAGGCCTTCAAGTTCTTTCTGATGCATATAATCAAGAGCAGGCGCAATCAACATCATACTGATGATTAGTAAAACCCCCGCTGCAATAACAAATGGGTTTTTATACCAGGTTGCCTTACCCTCAAATTCATCAACAAAATGAGCAACCGTTGGACTTCGCTGTTCACGATGAAAGGCAACAGAACGTCGTAGTGCTCGGTTTTGTTTTTTATTGAGCTTCTTTATATAAGCAGGCACTAGATTGTTTTCGCACGCCTTATTTGCTGGTAATTTATTGAAGGGATGCTTTGTGGTTAACAATTCATAGGCGGTACAACCTAAAGCATAGGTATCGTCTCGTGTGTCAGGTTCTTCACCCTCTAACATTTCCAAACTAGCGTATGCAGGTGTTAACGCACCAAGCTTGCCTGGATCGAACAGTGTTTTCTCGGCTTCACCGGTAAGCGGGTTTTTAACAGCGCGGGCGATACCAAAGTCGAGTGTTTTAACCGTGCCATCATCACACATGAAGGCGTTGCCGGGCTTGAAATCGGAATGCACCAGTCGAAGGTTATGCGCATAGGTTAAACCGGCACCCAATTGTTTGACGATCTCAAAAGCCTCATCGAAGGGCAGGCCTCCTTTGGGACGGACTTTCTTTTTAATGAAGTCCTTCAGCTCCATGCCTTCCATCAATTCCATCGTGATGTAGACCGGTGTATTTGGACCACCGACACGATCAAAGTCGTATATTGTTGCGATATTCGGATGGGCTAGTTTTTGTTGTCGGCTTGCTTCACGTTGCAAGGAGATAAATGCTTCAGGATGATCTTTAAAATCATCATTCAATAATTTAATTGCGACATAGGGTTTTTTATCTTTCGCTTCGGCTTTGAGTAAATCCAGCGCCTTGTATACTTTACCCATGCCACCAATGCCGAGCACTTTTTCAAGTTTAAATCGCTGCTTGATGACAGAGCCAACGCCATAACCACCGGATAAATCACCGGTAGGGATAGCTGGGTCATTCCACTCTGTTCCGGTTGGCCCGGTTGCTGAAGTAATAGAAGGTGTGGCTGTGTCGGGTCCGCCAGGCATACTGATGTCAAAAAAATCAGAACCATCAGCTGCAGGCTTTTGTGCGTTGCTGTCGCTTGCCTTTTCATCATCACCCATGACAACGGTTGAATCTTCCGCAGCTTGAGTATTAGCTGGAGGCGAAGGGCTTTTTTCTTCGACAACTGAATCACTAGCAAAGACAGTAGAGTCTGCCCCACCTGCTGCTGGACCACCTTCAGTTTCCGTTGCGTGAGCCCGTCTGAACTCATTAATTTGGCGTTTTAATTGTGCATATTGTTTGTCATCGAGATTTTTCGTTTCATGCATCTCATCTAGTTGCACGAGCATGTTATTCGCAAACTTCGGTGTTTTACTAAGCAAGACATCCATCTGCTTAGATAGTGTTTCAAGCTTTAATTCACCTTTTGCTAATGCTTCGAGTGCAGTTTTAAAATCAGCCAATCTATTACTCCCTCACAACGTGAGCGCTATTAAAAATCTAGTCTATATCGATGACTATTGCAGTAACATTATCGCCGGCACCACGGTCTAATGTTATGTCGATCATTTTTGTGCAAATTTCTTCGACAGTACCATTGCCCAACATTTCCTGGAATTCATAATCTTCTGTATGTTTAGTAAGTCCATCACTACATAGCAAGTAACGGTCACCTTTTTTCATTTCTTGAATGTCCATGTCCAGAAAAAAGTCAGGTGTTGCACCTACTGCACGAGTAATCATATTGCCATGTGGATGAACCGCAGCTTCTTCTCTGCTGATAAGACCCTGTTCTACATATGCTTCAACTTGTGAATGGTCAGTGGTCATTTGTCTTAATACTGAATCACGTAAACGATACAAACGACTGTCGCCAGCCCAAAGATAAATACAATATTTATCAAAGGTCAGCATCATCACTACGGTACTGCCAATAGTAGTACGTTTAGCGCTTTCGTTTGCTTTATCGATTAGTTTTTTATTAACCGATATTAATGTGTCTTCGATGTCATCGATATATCTTTCGAGGGAAAGCCCTTCATGGACTTTCTTTAAGGAATTGACAATCAGTTGGCTGGCGACATCTCCGGCGGCATGCCCGCCCATGCCATCAGCAACAACCCACATACCTGTTTCAGGTCTTACCAGCATGGAGTCTTCATTATGCTTACGCACTTTCCCGACATTAGTAATGCCATGAGAATGCCAAGAAAGCGGTTTGTTGGTGCTTTGTTCGGTTGGTTTAGTCATTTATATCAAAAGTTTTTTATGACGATTGGAGGACGAATGAAACGACCTCAGTGGGGTTTTCCGCAAATGACTTGCCGAGACTGAGAGCGCCATTTGTGGATATATGCATTTCTTCACGTCTTAAAAATGCATCTTCGGCTTGGTCTAGTTTGACATGTGTGCCATTGGTGCTTTGATCAATAATAAAAAACTTATCACGACGCATCTCAATTCGGACATGTTGTCTTGATGCCAGTTTTTCATTGATGGGCAGATCACAAGCTTGGCTACGGCCCATGACCAAACCTTGTTTGTTTTGATCAAGGATGACGGTCTTGCCTGCATAACTGACCTGAAGTGTCACTTGCGTCAGTTTTGGCGGGTCTTGCATCATTCCCGTTGCCATACGGGTGACATCTTCTTCTTGCCAGATGATCTCAAAGATCTCTATATCTTCTTTTTTACCTTTGATAGGTGCGCGGTCAACAAATCGAGTACTGGCGCGTAGTATGGGTTCTAGTAGATCGACGGTAGATTTCGTCGTTATGATTTGCCCGCCCTTCGCCTGAGCAGCCATCCTGGCAGCAACATTGACAGCATCGCCAAAGACATCGCCGCCTTCAAGTAGCGCTGGACCATAATGCATTCCCACCCTTATTTTGATTTCAGGTGCATCAGCCTCACTCATTTCATTGGCATCTTCGAGGGTTTCTTGCATCTCAACCGCCGCATTTGCTGAATCATTTGCAGTTGGAAAGGTACACATCACTTCATCACCAATGGTTTTTATGACGGTGCCGTTATGAGCATGGATGACTTTAGACAGTAAATCCAACGTGTCTGAGACGGTAACACGAGCGGTTGCATCACCGAGTACTTCAAATAAGCGGGTACTTCCACTTATATCAGCAAACATAATGGCAATATTAGTTGTTTTTGGTGACATATAATTCTTAATTTATTGTTCTTAAAAAACAGTTAGATAGTAATATAAATTTTGTCGTTAATCTCTTGAATTTTCATGATTAATCGCCAATATGAACCAGCAAGAACGTGAAAAGGTATTGGCTGATCAAGAATTATTCAAGCAAGTCATTGAAAGTGAAGCAAATAATCGCTCCACTGTATCAGCTGCGATAGCAAATAATCTTGTTGAAGATCGTAATGTTGAATTTTTGATGCGTCGTGGTGCTGAAAACATCATGCGAGAAGCTTATCTTAATCGCTTAATCTCCAGTAAATTACCTAAAGATTTCCCTAGCGATGAGCAAGTTGCTGAATATTTTGAATCAAATAAAGGGCAGTTTATCGTTCCTGAGCGCGTCCATGTCTGGCAGATTTTTTTCAAAAAAACAGACTCCAGTGACAAAAAAGAGACGGCTGAACTGAAGAAGAAAGCAGATGGCATAATCTCCGAGCTTAACAAAGGTAAAAAGGACTATTCCAATATTGCCCTTGCTCAATCTGAGCATGAACAAAGCAGAGCCTTGGGCGGTTATATGGGCTTACTGAAAACCAGTGACTTGATCCCTGAGATCAAAGAGCCCATTTTGAAGTTAAAGGAAGGCGAGATCAGTAAGCCGATTGAATCTCAAGCAGGGATCCATATCCTGAAAAGAGGAAAAATACTTAAACCTGAAACACTCGAATTGCCACAAGTCGAACAACAAATACGGCAATTATTAATTAAACAAGCCAATACACAGTTGAGAAATGCGATTTTTAATCAGGCCAGAAAGGAATATCCGCAAGCACTTTCTGATAATAAACTTGAAGAATGGCGCTTGAGATTAAAAACTAAAACAGCTCAATAATAGTCACTTTAAATACTTCGTAATTTGCTCATGTTTCCACGATTAAGTTGTTTTTTCGCAACATTTTATGGCTGTTAAAAATGAATAACTATCAATGTGTTAGATGAGTTAATTCTATCAAATTATTGATAATATATTTNNTTTAATCTCTGTGTTATAGTCTTTCGTTGGGAAAGTATATATATGTTCGTGTCCGAGCTTGATTTTATATTGACGCACGAAAGCAATCTAACTAACTGAAAAATAGAACTATTTGTGGCAAATAAGTCTACAATAAAAAAGCAAAGGGAATGCCGCGGAATTTTGCTCGCACTATCCCTGCTGTTTTTTAGTGAGCTAATCACTGCCGGTCCACTCGGATTACCCGATTCTGCAAGGCCCGGTGCTGTACGTCCTCAAACCGAGGTGCCGACAGAGCAGGCCACAACGCCTCCGGCTGATGCCGTCGACATTCCCGCACTTATTGACCGTCCATTTGATATCGAAGAAGGGCCTTATGTCACGGTGCAAGAATTCAGGTTGCTAGATGTTGAAGACATGCCTAAATACGATGTCAGTGTCGATGAGATAAAGACTTCAATCCTGAACAAGTTTCAGCAAGCACAACCCGAAAGAGGCTATAGCATCGGTGAAATGCAAGAAGTCGCTGATGAGGTCACTCGCTATTACCGTTCAAAAGGATTGATATTGTCGACTGCAGTGATCCCCGTTCAGACGGTGGGGAGTGGTATTGTCGATGTTCAGGTCTATATCGGACGCCTCGGACGTGTCATTGCCGAGAGCAATGAGAAGTATAGCGAGAATGTATTAAGAAAACCCTTTCTGGGTTTAGTCGGCGAACCCGTTACGCAAAAAGATATTGAAGCCGCGTTATTAACGTTGACGGATTTTCCCGGTTTAAGTGTCTTTGGCGTATTTCAGCCCGGCCAAAAGGTCGGTGAGGCCGATATTGTACTCAAGGTTCAAGAAGAAAAATGGTATGACGTTGCCTATCGTGGCGACAATCATGGCTTGCAAGAGACAGGACGTAATCGATTTAGAACCATTATCGATTGGAACAACCCCACGGGTTTCGCTGATAAACTGAGCGCAACACTTCAGCAGACATACAATCCTAAAAATAATGACTTCTGGGCGCTGGATTACCAGATATTTCTTGGCCGGGGTTTTACCCTGGGTGGGAACTTGTATAAAAATAGATTCGATATTGGTGGCGAATTCAAGTCGAGCAAGATCTCGGCGCAAACTGATAATCGCCAGGTCTACATAGAAAAATCTCACATACGCAGTAGACAAAAAAATCTGTCTACAAGATTTTCATTCACCTCTAAAAACGCAACCACCAGAACTCAAGGCACACAAACTAATACGGACAGGTTGAGTGTGTTTGGATTAGAGGTGAATTACGATTCCGTTGATACCTTTAACCCGTTCCGGCCACTCATCAGGCTAATCAGCAAAAGCACCTCTGAAAATTTTGGTGGCGGTTTAAACTTTGCCTCCTTAAGTTTCGATAGAGGGGTCAATGATATTTTCGGTGCTATGGGCTCTAGTAGTGATCAATTAGCGGGAGCGCCTGGCAGCCGATCCAGTCGACGAGGTAATAACCCGACAGAATTTGCAGAGGGTCAATTTACTAAAATCAGTGGCTCCTATCAGCGCCTGCAATTGATGACCAAGAATCAATCTTTCTTGTTTAAAGGAGAATTCCAGTGGAGCAAAGATATTCTGGCGCCATTAGAGGCATACTCTGTGGGTGGACCAGAGAACGTTAGAGGCTACCCGGATGCGCAAGGCCTATTTGACCGCTCCTACTTTTTCTCACTTGAATATATTTTCAATGCGCCATTTTTTGCCGATGCTCCGGCTTTTGAGAACCGTACCTGGGGTGAATTACTGCAATTTTCTGTTTTCTATGATTTTGCAACAGCACAACAAAACGATGCGCTTAATACAGCGACAAATCGAAATACCTCGGGTAGTTGGGTGACGTTCAAGAGTGTGGGCATGGGGCTACGTTTTAACTTGCCCGGCTCTATTGACAGTCGTTTGATGTACGCGACAGAGTTAGGCTCTGACATTCCAAATAATGGCCGTTTTGGGCAAATTTGGGGTGATTTTACTTATAGTTTTTAGTTTATTTAATTTAAGCTAACATTCTGATTGTATTGAAATTAAATAAGAAACGATTTTTTAAAATAATAAACCATTTGTGAGTGTGAACTGAGTCACAGTATCTAGGGCTTAAATCTGGTACTACAGGTGTTGAGTTTCTAAGTGATAGCAATAATCACAGCCATTATTTGAAGGGAACAAATGGGTCAAAAAAGAAAAGCAGGGCAACGGGTAAGTAAATCCAACGTGCAGCGGAAGCTTTGCTCTGCGCGCTTGAATCCTGTGACGTCATTTATACGCACTGCACTACCTGCTGGAATACTGTTTGGTTTACACATTGGTGTTGCTGTTGCTGGTCCTGAAGGCGGCGTCGTTGCGGCAGGACAAGCCAACATAAGCACGCCGAACGCAACAACAACCGTCGTCAATCAAGCCTCACAAAATGCCGTCGTTAATTGGGAATCCTTTAACGTCAAAACCAATGAAGCGGTCAACTTCAATCAACCTAATGCACAAGCACAAATACTGAATCGTATTTATGATCAAAACCCAAGCCAGATATTAGGGTCGATCAACGCTAACGGTAAGGTCTTACTCATCAATCCCAACGGTGTCTTCTTTAATGCGACGGCTCGTGTCAGTGTCGGTTCGCTCATTGCCTCTGGTCTTGATATCTCTGATAGCGACTTCATGAGTGGTAAACATCATTTTATTAATCCCAATGGCACTGAAGGTGGGCTGGTTGTTAACAAAGGTTTAATTCAGGCATCAACCGGTGGTTCAGTCTCCTTGATAGGTGGCGCCGTTAGAAATGAAGGCACCATCATCGCTACCGCAGGCCAGGTGAACCTGATAGCGGGTAAGAAAGTCACCATGGATTTCGATGGCGATGGCTTAATTCAATTTGCGGTCGATGAAGAGATCCTGCAAAACGTACACGATGTTGACGATGCCGTTTCCAACACGGGCACCATCAACGCCGATGGCGGCACGGTTCTATTAAAAGGTAAAGCCGCAAAAGATGTCTTTACCAATGTCGTCAATAACAGCGGCATCATCGGTGCGAGCAAGATTCAAAATGAGGGTGGCGTAATAAGACTTGTTGCCAGTGGCACAAGTAACTCACTTATCAATACCGGCACACTCGATGCCTCATCCGCCGATAGCGATGGCGGCAAGATTGAAATTTATGCTAGCGATACAGCGATTATTTCAGAAGATGCATTAATCACTGCAGCCTCATCATCTGAGAAGGGAGGTTATATTGAGATAACAGGTGACAAAGTTGGTTTGGTTAATACAGCAACGGTTGACGCTTCTGGTGAAACGGGTGGTGGTGAAGTTTTAATTGGTGGTGATTACCAAGGCAAAAATGAAAATGTTCAAAATGCTTCTTTTACTTATATTGGAAGAGATACTTCCATAAAAGCTAATTCGAGCAGTGAAGGAGATGGTGGCAAGGTAATTGTTTGGGCGAATAGTACGACACGTTATTTTGGTGATATAACCGCGAAGGCCGGTTCTGAATCAGGCGACGGGGGTTTTGTCGAAGTTTCAGGTAAACAACATTTAGCGTTTGATGGTACTGTCAATGTAAGTGCGTCTAATGGGTATGCGGGAACAGTTTTACTCGATCCACAAGATCTTACAATCGTTGCGTCCGGCGGTGCGAATAACGGTGAGGTCGGTGCTGCAGATGGTACAGTTTTATTTGCTGACCCTGCGCTAGGTACAGATATAACAATTGATAGTAGTGCTATTGAAGCTATAACTGGAAATATCGACCTGCAAGCAGATCGTGATCTTATTATTAATGACCCATTGAATTTAGCAAACCAAACAGGTGGTGAAACGGTTAGCTTTCGAGCAGGTAATGATCTAAGTATTAACTTTGCTGTTGAAACTGATGGCGCTACTTTAAGCTTTACTGCTGATGATGCATCTAGTACTAACTTTAATGCCGGTACTGGAACATTAACCATTGGTGCGGCAGTAGGTGACGCTAACACAGGCGCAGTCACATTCAATAACGATGGAAGTGGAGGCATTGCACTTAATAACTCAGTTACATCATCTTCAACGATAGATTTTAATACCGCGGTAACACTTGGTGTCGGTGATATTACTGTCACAGGTGGGGACAACATCTCATTTACTTCTATCACAGGACCTTTTGATCTTGCTTTAAACACAGGTGGAGTGGGCACTATCACTGCTACCGGTGCTGTTACGAACATTGGTGATGGAGTTGGAGTTGCGATATTTATAGATAATGCGACAACAGGCTTAGTTAATTTCCAGGGAGTACTTTCAGCAAATTCAGGTATTGAGGCTGGCGCTGATACAAGTGTTCAAATTAATGGCGATGTTTCTTTAGCTGATGGCGATACAGCAACAGACCTAGCTGGCAATGTCACTTTGGATGGCCTTAATTGGAGTAGTTTTGATGGTATTACTTTTGGAGCATTAACATTATCAAATGGTGCCGTGAGTCTGAGTTCAAATGGCGGCGATATAGATGTAACTACGATTAATGGTGGTTCTCAGGATTTAACCATCGCTGCAGGTACTGCTGCGGGTACAACAAGAGTAACCGGTGCAGTCAGCGGGCTGGGCGATACCTTAGGTGCGGCACTGACGGTGGCGAACGGTGTAACGGGCTTAGTTAGATTTGATAGTACCGTGTCGGGTAACTCGGGTATTTTTGCTGACTCGGGCACAAGTGTGCGCTTTGATGACAACGTGACGTTAACAAATGGTGATACGGCCTCTAGTTTTGAGACCTTACAACTCGATGGGATGAATTGGTTCAGTCACGATGGCTTGACTGTAAGTGGAACGACGACAATGTCAGGAGGACCAGTTAGCTTAAATTCTAATGGTGGAGCGATTTCCTTAAATGCACTTACGGGTGGTTCACAAAATTTAACTATCGCAGCGGGCACTGGTGCAGGAACGACGACAGTTAGTGGCGCGGTGTCAGGTTTAGGTTCAGGTACAGGAGCCTCTTTAACAATCGCAAATGGCGTTACTGGATTAGTTAGGTTTAATGGGTTTGTCGGAGGAACCTCAGGTATCTTTGCAGATACAGGCACGAGTGTTCGCTTCGATGATAGTGTCAATCTAAATAGTGGTGATACGGCCTCGAGTTTTGAGACCTTACAACTCGATGGGATGAATTGGTTCAGTCACGATGGCTTGACTGTCACTGGCACAACGACAATGTCAGGAGGACCAGTTAGCTTAAATTCTAATGGCGGTAACATTTCATTGGTAGCGCTTGACGGCGGCAATCAAGATTTAACAATACATGGGAGCACAGCTGCTGGCACAACGACGGTCAGTGGTGCATTGACTAACTTGGGTGACGGTACGGGTGCGGCGTTAACGGTGGCTAACGGTGTGACGGGCTTAGTTCGATTCCAAGGCACAGTCGACGGTGGCTCGGGTATCTTTGCTGATACGGGCACAAGTGTACGCTTTGATGACAACGTGACGTTAACAGATGGTGATACGGCAACAACTTTAGACACAACACAATTAGACGGATTAACCTGGAGTAGTTTTGACGGCGTTAGTTTTGGTGCAACGACCTTATCGACAGCTGACCTTAATATCACATCAAATGATGGCGGTATTACTTTTAGTAATACATTAAACGGAGCTCAGAACCTGAGTTTGACGGCCGGTGCTGGCAATATTGATTTTGATGGTATTGTTGGCGGGACTACTGATTTATTAGACGTCTCTATTGTCAGTGCGGCTGACGTGACAGCAGATCTTGCGTTTGAAGCAGAAAGCATTACGCAAACAACAGGGTCGGGAACGACGACGTTTACAGGCGCGGTTCTAACGACGGGTACAAATGGTTCAGCACACGGTGTTGATCTCACAAACGCCGGCACGGGTATAGTTTTTAGCAGCACATTGAATACCTCTTCTAACGAGGTGATTCTTGAGGCAAATGCAATCACTCTTCCAACGACGCTGACAGCGACAGGGTCGACAGTAACACTGACTACAGCTACGGCGGGCAACACAATTGGTGTTGAAGATTCAGGACAGTCTTTGAATTTTACCGATGCAAATCTAGATGCCATTGCAACAGGGACGATCGTTATTGGTGAATCAACGAATACCGGCGGTATTTCCATTGCCGATGATGCCGCAATTACTCAGAACAAGAATTTACAGTTTAACAGTCAGGGCGCTATTGCTCTGGTCGATAATTCCCTGACGACCATAAATAACGGGACAGTAACCATTAATGGCAGCGGTACTAATGCAGTCACTATAGGCGTATTAGCGGGTATTATTGCCGACGGTGCAGTAAGCATTACTAGTGGTTCAGGTAATATCGCGACGTCGGGTGACATCGACACAACCGATGACAACGTCACATTCGCTTCGGCGACTACCTTGGGTGGCAACGTCGATATAGATACGGGCACGGGTGCAGGTAACATTTTATTTAGTTCAACAATTGATATGGCGACGTTTGACTTAGCGTTAGACGGCGGCGCGACCGGTAACATCACGGTGGCCGGTGCGATAACGAACGGTGGTGATTTAACTGTTCGTGATGGTGCGGTGCAAAGTTACCAGGCGATGGATCTGGATGTGTTAAACATCCTTGATGCGCAAACGAGTGTGACCTTGGGTGACACGGTAACGATGGCGAATGCGGCGACGGTGGCTATCAACAGTAGTGGCACGATTGTACAAACCGGTGCGATAGTGACAGCGACGACGGTTGATTTGGATGCGGTTGGCACGTTAGCGATTAATAATGCGATAGGCACAAGCGGCACGGTGGATATTGATTCCACAGCTACAACGACCGTTGGTGTGAACGGCGACATTACGGCCGGTGGCGTGGTGACGTTTGGTGCGGCGAAGACGGGGACGTTAACAACGTCGGGCGATATCGATACAACCGATGACAACATAGTGTTTACCCAGGCGGTGACGTTGGGTGGCAATGTGGACATTGATTCGGGTGCAGGTGCGGGTAA
>DBBX01000014.1 GCA_002292815.1 Thiotrichaceae bacterium UBA973
AATCATCAGTACTTTTAACTCCTGCTTTTAATAGCTTCTCAGCATAAGCTGGTCCTATTCCTTCTATTTCATCAATTTTATATGACATCGTTATCATCTGCTTAAAAGATTTGTTATTAATTGCTTGATTGAGTAGATATAGTATTTATTATTGAATTTACTTTACAGATATACCCATTTTTAATTAGATATCTTAATCATCATAGTTTTAGATAAAGGGACTTTTGATAGTGTTATTTGAGTATCTTTAAATAGTCCAATCAATATTATATATCTAAATTAAACGTAGTTTTTTATTAATTAATGTGAATTTGTTTGCACATCGGTACCTGTCCAGTCTGCTGTTTTTTTCAATCTATAGAGACCTAGGCTTAAAAAGTAGAAAATACAATTATTAGCATGATATTTGTAAGAAATAGTCTAGGAAGGATTTGCCGTTTCAAGTCATGTTTCTTGTGAGATGTTTCTTTAAAAATAGCGTTTACCTTTGTGTTCTATCCACCCATCTTCATGCCGCCCAGCCGGATCATGGTGTGTCCAATGAATAACACCCCCTCTTTTTGTCCACTCATATTCGCCTTTTATCGTCACGACATCATACTTTTTTAAAGCATTAATCCTCGGTGCCAGATCGATATTATGACTGACTAGTAGCGTATGTCCTGATGATAGTTCTAGAATAAATTTTTGGTGTTTAGATCCTTCGAGATCATCGGCAAGAAGTTTAACTACTTTACCTGTAGTCTCGACAATCGTGTCTGATTCACGTTTTGCATAAAGTGCTTCGATATTGGAATGCGTAGTATACGAAGCATTTGGATCTACAGGTAAACCAGGATTATTGAGTGTATTCGGACCTATGTACTGGAAAAGAATGGTGGCGATTGCGATAATGCCAGCTGTGATTGATGCTGTTTTCTTGTTTTTCATAATATTGAGATGATAGATATCATAAAACTTACGGGTACATTTTAAGGAGACAGTTTATGGAATTAATCAGTATGTTAACTCAAAATCTAGGGATCTCAGACTCTCAAGCTGGAGGAGGCACAGGTTTACTGCTTGATCTTGCGAAAAAAAAATTAGCAGGTGGTGACTTTAGCAAGATTCTAGCGGCGATACCAAACGGGGAAGCGCTGATGGATAAGGCGCCTGAAGCATCCGGACTAGGTGGAATGTTAGGTGGGCTAGGCAGTATGCTCGGTGATAAAGGTGGTAGTTTAGGAAATTTGGCTGCATTAGCGAGTGGTTTTTCAGCGCTTAATATGGACAGCGGCATGATCCAGAAATTCGTACCTGTGGTGATGGATTACTTGAATGAAAAAGGTGGCGATGAAGTGAAAGGATTACTTGCCAAAGTAATGAAATAGCTTTAAAAATATTAATTTGTTGTCAATTAACAATATATTATAAATATAATCAGGGGAAGTCAGTTATGAGCATGTTGCAAGAGTTCAAAGCATTTGCAGTGAAAGGGAATGTCGTTGATATGGCGGTCGGTATTATTGTCGGTGTTGCGTTTGGGAAAATTGTCTCATCATTTGTTGCTGATGTGATAATGCCGCCAATAGGTGTAGCACTAGGCGGGGTTAATTTTTCAGATTTGGGCTATGTAATTCAGGCAGCCGTTGGAGAAGCACCTGCTGTAGTGATAGCTTATGGTAAATTCATACAAACAGTTGTTGATTTTACTATTATTGCATTTGCAGTTTTTGTAGCTGTTAAAGTCATCAGTTCTATGAATAAGAAAGAAGAAGAGGCGCCTGCTGCACCGCCCAAACCTTCTAATGAAGAATCTTTATTGATAGAGATACGTGATTTGCTAAAAGATCGTTGATTTTATAATTACGACGTCAATAGTTGTATTTAAATTATTATAAAGAAGGGGCGTTTTAGCCCCTTATTCTATTGTTTAACTAGTTATTTATGAGATGAGCATGTCTGGCAGAATTAAAATTAATGAACTCCTGGTTTCAGAAGAAGCACATTCTTCTGTCTTACTAAAAGGCTGGATTAGGACCTTGCGCGAGAGCAAAGAATTTTCTTTTATTGAAGTAAATGACGGCTCTTGTCTGGCTAATATTCAAGTGATTGTTGATAACGTGCTTGGTAATTATTCAGAGATAGTAAAATTGACGACAGGTGCTTCTATTTCAGTAGAGGGTGAATTGGTTGAGTCTTTGGGTAAAGGGCAAAAATGGGAGATACGAGCAGACTCAATTGAGATACTCGGTGTAGCTCCAGATGATTTTCCACTACAAAAGAAACGGCACACAGATGAGTACTTACGCACAATTGCTCATTTAAGACCGCGATCAAATAAATACAGCGCCATCTTCCGTATACGTTCCAAATTGTCATTCGCTATACATCAGTTTTTTCAGGAACGAGATTTTCAATGGATACACACACCCATCATTACCGGTTCAGACTGTGAAGGAGCAGGAGAGATGTTTAGTGTGACTACACTAGATATGAATGATATTCCCAAAAAGGATGGTGTTGTTGATTATGAAAAAGATTTCTTTGGTAAAGAAGCCAGCTTGACTGTCTCCGGGCAATTGTCTGTAGAGACTTTTTGCTTAAGCTTGGGGGACGTCTATACATTTGGTCCAACCTTTCGATCCGAAAATTCAAATACCAGCCGGCATATGTCTGAGTTTTGGATGATAGAACCAGAGATGGCATTTGCCGATTTACAAGCCGATATGAAACTCGGGCAAGAGTTTGTTCAATATCTGGTTAAATACACCATGGACGAATGTGCTGAAGATCTTGAATTATTTGCCAAGTTTGTTGATAAGAATTTGATGTCAACACTGGATAATATTGTTAATAACGAATTTGTGCGTTTGCCATACACAGAGGCGATCAAGATTCTTGAACAATCGGGCAAGAAGTTTGAGTTTGATGTTGCCTGGGGCAAAGACCTTCAATCTGAACACGAACGTTTCCTGACAGAAGAACATTTCAAACAACCCGTAATCGTTCATGACTATCCAAAGGACATCAAAGCATTTTATATGCGTTTGAATGATGATGAAAAAACTGTGGCGGCCATGGATATTCTTGTGCCGGCTATTGGTGAGATTATCGGCGGTTCGCAACGTGAAGAGCGATATGATATGTTAAAAAAACGTATCAATGATATGAACTTTGATGAAGCAGATTACTGGTGGTATCTGGATACACGTAAATACGGTACTGTAGAGCATGCTGGTTTTGGTCTTGGTTTTGAACGTTTATTAATGTTGGTCACAGGGGTTTCGAATATTCGTGACGTTATTCCTTTTCCGAGAACACCCAAGCACCTCGAGTTTTAACAGCGTAATGCTTGCAAGTATTAAATCTAGACAGGTCTAGTTTGTAGTTTATCAAAATAACGATGCATTTCATCAACTACTTTTCTTGAAAGCAGAATTGTCGCTATTAAGGTTGGAAAGATCATTAAAGCAAACATTGTATCGATGATGTTAATAATAGTTGATTGAGTCCAGACTGCACACATAGGAATGATCGCCAGATAGACATACACAAATTTACCACCGACTTTTTTGCCAAACAAATAACGTGCACATTTCAAGCTATAGTACGAATAAGTAATCATTGTCGATAAGGCAAACAATGTAAAAACGGTATAGACAATGTATAGACCTACACCTGGTAGAGACTGATTAAAAGACAGTGCAGTCATGATTATGCCGCTTTCACCTGAATAGATGCCAGAGCTTAGTATCACTAATGCAGTACATGTGCAGACTATATGCGTGTCAAAAAATGGCCCTAACATCGCGACCAGACCTTCACGCACAGGTTCTTTGGTTTTAGCTGTGCCATGTGCCATAGCTTCTGTACCAACACCGGCTTCATTAGAAAAGATGGCACGTTTTATTCCAGTAACAAGGACTTCTTTAAAAGCCAGTCCCGTTGCGCCACCGTACATTGCTTCTGCGCCAAAGGCGGCATGATAAATATCAAGTAATATGGTCGGTATTGCATCGAGATTTATTGCAATGACAACAAAACTACTTAAGACATAAGCCAAAAACATAAACGGTACGATACGGGCCGTGACATAACCTACACGCGTTATACCGCCAATGATAATCGTGCCGATAAAGACGAGTGCACCGATACCGGTATATATAGGCTCTACTGAAAATTCATCTTGTAATAAACTCGCCAGTTGATTGACCTGAAACATCGGTATGCAACCGATCAAACCCGCAATAGCAAAAAGAATGGCCAGTGGTTTATAGCGTTTGCCCAAACCCGCTTCAATAAAGTACATCGGGCCACCCTGTTCAATACCATCTTCATCTTTCTTGCGATAAAGACATGAAAGGGTACAGGTAAAGAATTTGATAACCATGCCGAACAAACCAGCTACCCACATCCAGAAGATAGCGCCCGGACCACCGAGGCTGATCGCGATAGCGACGCCAGCGATATTGCCCATTCCTATCGTGCCTGATAGGGCGACTGTTAAGGCTTGGAAATGTGAGAGTTCCCCCGGGACATTTTGATCATCAAACTTGCCTGATAAGATCTGAAAAGCATGGAGGAAGCCAATAAAGGGTTTAAAACGAGAAATGTAGGAAAAATAAATTCCGGTTGCGAGGATAAACACAACAAGCGGCAAACCCCAAAAGAGGTCAACGACGACAGACCAGAATTGCTCAAATTGAATCATTGCTTTTGGTTGGCTTGTGATTTAACGAATATCTTACAATGCATTGAACATTAGCCGGCCAGACTAGTCAAATCGACATTATTATATTGATGGCTAAGGCTATGTTTAGATTTTCTCCAATATGTATTTTTTTAATTTTAACAGTATCCGTTTCTGTTAAAGCTGATGTGACTATTACTAGTCCGGGTACTCAGGTTAGTCTGCTTGAACTTTATACTTCCGAAGGTTGCAGCAGTTGTCCTCCGGCCGATCAATGGATTAGTAAACTCAAATCACATCCGGAATTATGGCGCTCTTTAGTTCCCGTTGGCTTTCATGTTGATTACTGGAATTACATTGGTTGGGCAGATCGGTTTTCTTCTCCTGAATACTCAGCGCGACAACGTCGCTATGCACGTTCTAATAATTTAAAGACGGTCTACACCCCGGGTTTTCTATTGAATGGAGAAGAGTGGCGTTCTTTTTTTGGGAAAAGAAAATTATCAACCGAGACAGATAAGAAAGTGGGAAAGTTAAATCTGAATATTTCTGATATGGCATTAGCGGCTGTATTTAACCCGGCTGAAGCTCTGACGGATAAAAGATTGATATTGAATATTGCCGTGCTGGGGTTTGATATTAAAACTGACGTGAGGTCAGGTGAAAATAATAATAAACAACTCAGACATGATTTTACTGTATTAGGTTATAAGTCGATCCCTTTATATAAAGATAAATCTATCTATGCGGTGATGACAGAGTTGCCCGATATTATTGAAACAGCACCAAGAATGGCCGTGACAGCATGGATAAATAAAGAAAATGACATGACACCAATACAAGCGGCAGGTGGATGGCTAGAAGATTAGATGTTTAGTTTTTGTTTTTAATATTGAATTAATTTGGCCGTTGTCGCTGGTATCATTCAATAAGAATCCTCATAGAGACTAAAAGCGTGGACGGGGCAGATTAATTCTTTGAGATGATTGTATGGAGCGCATTAAATTATTGACAGTTTCTAAGCGCATGCGTCGTGGCGGAGATGGAGGGCTAAATGCATCTGGTACTTCTGTACCATAACCAGGCACATCAACGGTGACAGTGCCATAATTATTAGATACGACAATCGCAGTTTTACGGGTGGTATCTTCCGGTTCCATAAGAATAATGGTCGCTGATGTCGCATTTGCTTCGCCGACAACATGAGTCCCTCGAATACCGATTGTTGCAACAGAAGTCTCTACCTCCATGGCCCTAGGTTTTTTCTTGGCAATAAGTCCGCTCACAAATCTGAATGTCCCTTTCAGAATTTTAACCGAGACGGAATCTTCTTCAGTATTGTTTTTATATTCAAATTTACTGGCCAGTAACTTGGCATCTGAACCAAGCTCAAATTGGGTTTCATCATTTAGTTGTAATGTGATGGAAGATTTTACTTCAGTCGTGATCAAATCACTTTCGTATATCTGAGTCCCTTTGCTTAATTTTCGTCTATCTTCCGTAGGGAGTTTGGCAAAAGCTGTTCCGCTAACTTCGTTGATTATCCCTATCTCGGTGTTGGCAAGGATGTTTTGTGAGAAAAGTAATAGGCACAAAGACAGGCATCTGAGCAGATGAGAATAACTATAAGTTTTGAAGAAACGATGCATTAAACTGCTTCCTTGTAACGAACTAAATATAAAAGGTTTTTAAAACGACCAACATAGTTTAATCGGTTTATATTTCTTGGTTTAATTAGATTGTCTAGTGTAGTAATCTTAATAGAAATAATGGCTAAGATATACACTGGGAGCGAATTCTAATGGGGTTTCACAATAAAAAAATATTTGCACTTTTCGCAATAATTTTTGGCATATTTGCATTGAATTCATCGGCTTATGCAACATATACAGATATTCAAGGAGCATGGACTGGTTCAGCGTCAGGTAATGATACCAGCTGTACACCAGCTAGTCTGAATGGACCGTTTACGGACCAATTAACAGTATTATTTAGCAATCAGAGCGCAGGAAATTTTGATGTCTCTGTTGAGGCTACTGAAGAAGATGGAACTACTTGGGTAGATACAGGCTCGGGTTTCTTCACCTCGGCAACTACGATCGAATTCAACACCAGTTTTACCGATGGGGGGGGCACAGATACAAACACTGTCAATGGTACGATAAGCGGTAATACTATCTCATTTACGTTTTCTGGAATGAACACGGGTGGTGATGGTTGTGTTCGGTCAGGCAATGGCTCCATATCTCGAAATAGCAGCACTGTCATAACCCCTGAAGTTGCTAGCAGTAGTTCGGTAACCGATGCCGTCTTATTTAACACGCAGATACAAAGTACTATTTCTGATATCAGCAGTCATATTGGCGGTGCCTTGGCGGGGATACGATTTTCTGGTGGACCTCGGGTTACTGACAATCAATTCAAAATGGGTGGCAGTACAGGTCTAAATGCCGGTGATGGTTCAGCCATTGCTTATGGCGTCTGGGGTAATTACAGTTATACGGATTATGAAAATGATCTCAGTAGCACTGCCTTTGATGGTAGTAATCACAGTTTCCTTGGCGGGATTGATTTTGGTTTTTGGGGAGACTCGATATTAGGTGTCGCGTTTGGTTATGATAATGGCGATATCGACACCACTTTTAATGGTGGTAATCAGGATACAGACAGTTTCACCATTGCCCCCTATTTTGGCGCATTATTAACGGATTCATTTAGTCTTGATTTTAATGTGGGTTATTCAAGGGTGGATTATGATCAATTTCGTACATTGCCTGGCACAACAACCCAGGTGACCAGTTCACCGCATGCAGACAGATGGTTTAGTGCCCTCAATCTCAATGGCATAGCCTTTGTCAATAACTGGATATTGGGTAGTCGTGTTGGTTGGTTGTATGCCAGTAGCTCCATAGATGGTTTTACAGAAAGCAATGGTACTGTTGTCGCTGAAAGCAGAACCAAGGTGACTACCATGAGTATCGCTGGTGATGTTGCTTACAGTTTTAAAAATTATGAGCCATTCCTGAATTTGTCCTATCAAAGAGATATTTCATTAAGAGAGATATCGGTAACGAGTGGCCCGCAACCGGCTAATGATGATGATGATATTCTGATGACGACAGGTGTCAGGTATTTTAATAAAAATGGTATTAGCGGTAATCTCGAATATACCAAACGCTTTGAAAGAGAAAACTTTGATGAAGACAGGATTAGTTTAACTGTGAGGGTTGATTTTTAGCTATCTCATATTTAGCTATAGGGGGAGGTGTGTGTCAGTAGACACTTCCCTTATAGACAACTAATCGTTATGTTTTTATATAAGAGTTATTTTATATAATTGTGTACAAGGCATTCTTTGCTCTTACATTATTTTTTTATATGGTCGGTTGTGTCAATAACCAATCCATAAATCAACGATCTGAAATTGTTCAAGCCATTGTCTCAGAGGTCGATCTAAAACCAGAAAGAATAGCAGCAGGTGATTTTTTACTAATGACTTATCACCGAGGTTTGGCTATCGCAGATAAGAAGCTGATGGTTTATGTGGAAGGAGATGGTTATGCCTGGAGAACAAAAAATCAACTTTCGAAAAATCCCACACCCAAACATCCTCAAGCTTTAAAGTTAGCCGCAAAAGATAGCGCTGATTCAATTTTATATATAGCAAGACCATGCATGTATTTGCAAGAAGAACTCCTGCAAGATTGTTCCGATAAATTTTGGTCATCTCATCGTTATTCTGAAGAAGTTATCTCGTCCATAAATCAGGTCATTGATTGGGCAACAGCAATGTCATCAACTAATAAGCTGACTTTGATAGGTTATTCCGGTGGCGGCACTATTGCGGCACTTATTGCGGCCAGGCGTAATGATGTCTCTTCTTTTATTACCATTGCCAGTAATCTGGATCATAAGTTCTGGACAGAATTTCACGGTATTAGTCCGATGGTCGGTTCATTAGACCCATTGGAATACGCTAAAGAATTATCAAATATAAAACAAATTCATTTTGTTGGTGCGAAGGATAAGATAGTACCTGAAACCATTATTCAACATTATTTATTAAAAATGCCCTCAAATGATAAAATAGTGGTAAAAGTTATAAAAGGTTTTGATCATTCATGCTGCTGGGAAAAAGCCTGGCCAGATCTGTTAAATGCGACAAATATTAAATAGACAAAAATAAGCATTACTATTCAAGATAGATTAACAATTATGCTAACTAAAGTAGTCAACCGCTATCAAAAACAATTTCCTTTAATTGTGGTTTGTCTATTAATTGTCTCTTTTTCCTGCTAGAAAAGATGAATGTCTATGAGTTACGGGCATTGGCAAATTTGGAAAATATCTTATATGACACAAGAGTTATTCTGACCATGCCTGGTGGTATAGATGAACGTATTGTGATCGTTGATATTGATGAAAAAAGTTTGGCTGAGATTGGACGTTGGCCCTGGAATCGAATATATGTTGCGGAATTATTAGATAAATTAATTGGTCCTTACAATGTTACATTGGTTGGTTTTGATGTTGTTTTTGCTGAACCAGATGAAAGCTCCGGGTTGAAAATTCTGCAAGAGCTGGGAAAGAATGAACTTGCTGATATAAAAGAATATCGCGATGTTGTCGCCGATCTGGAAAGTCAACTTGACTATGACAAACTATTATCAAAAAGCATTAAAAATCATCCTGTCGTAATGGGTTACTATTTTAATGATGCCATGACATCAGCAGGTTCGACGATTACCGGAGTGTTACCCAAGCCTGCATTTCATCGAGACACCTTTGACAATAAAAATGTCCAGGCAAGAAGGGCAAGTGGCTACAATGCAAATATTAAAATATTACAAGATGCTGCACTGGCGGCAGGTCATTTTTCTCCCTGGATTGATAATGATGGCGGTATTAGACGAATCCCGATGGTCATCGAATATCAGGGTAATTATTATGAATCGCTGTCATTAGTAATGGCAAGAGTGTTACTCGGCGTTGAACAGACAAAACCTGTTTTTGAAGAAGGCTATGATGCAGATTATGCGGCACTGGAAAAGTTGTCGTTGGAATATCTCGATATCCCGGTAGATAAAAATTTGCAAGCCATCATCCCCTATCGAGGCAAAGAAAGGAGTTTTCCCTATGTCTCTGCGACAGATGTAATCCATGGGCGTGTTGATAAAAAGATACTGCAAGATGCCGTTGTGCTGGTTGGTACAACCGCACCTGGCTTATTTGACCTACGAACGACACCGGTGCAAAAACAATATGCCGGAGTAGAAATTCATGCCAATCTGATTGCCGGTATTCTCGATCAAAATATTAAACAAAGTCCTGCCTATGTTGATGGAATAGAATTCATTCAGTTATTGTTTATTGGTTGCCTACTCACATTGTTATTACCGCTACTCAGTCCCGTATCGGCTGCATTTGCAACCTTGTTAGTCAGTATGATTACAATTGTATTCAATATGATGTTCTGGCAATACGCTAATTGGGTCATGCCTTTAGCCGCAATTTTACTTCTGATCTTTATGATCTTTATTGCCAATATGATATATGGTTTTTTTATCGAACGCCGGGGTAAACTTCAAATCGCATCGACCTTTGGTCAGTACATTCCACCGGATCTTATTAATGAGATGAACTTTAACCCAGACTCTTATACCTTAGAGGCGGAGAATCGGGAAATGACGGTGCTGTTTTCCGATATCAGGGGTTTTACGACTATTTCTGAAGGATTAACGCCTGCGCAGTTATCAGAACTGATGAATGCTTATCTGACACCCATGACAAAAATCATTCATGAAAATCGTGGTACCATCGATAAATATATTGGTGATGCGGTCATGGCCTTCTGGGGTGCGCCATTGGAAAACCCGCAACATGCACGTCATGCTCTGAAGGCTTCGATGGATATGCTGGAACGCTTAAATGCTCTCCGGCTAGAATTTATAGAACGTGGCTGGCCTGAGATACGTATTGGTGTAGGTTTACACACAGGCATGATGAGTGTTGGAAATATGGGTTCTGAATTCCGTTTGTCTTATACCGTCTTGGGTGATGCGGTCAACCTGGGCTCGCGACTTGAAGGGCTGACCAAGAGTTATGGTGTCGAGCTTATTGTTAGCGAAACAACTAAAGCTGCAGTACCTGAATATGTTTACCGTGAAATCGATATCGTCAAGGTGAAAGGTAAAGACAAGCCGATCGGCATTTATGAACCGATCGCGCTTGAAGAAGAAATAACTGAATCAGAATTAATCGAACTAAAAAAATCAGATGAAGCTATATCTGCTTATCGAAACCAGGATTGGGAGCGTGCCCGCTTACTATTGCAGGAATTGCAGGGAGTGTCACCCGAAAGGAAACTCTACAGTATCTATCTTGAGCGTATTGATGATTTTATGAATTATCCGCCACCATCCGACTGGGATGGTGTTTTTGTACATACTACTAAATAAGCTGCTGGTCATAAAATTATGTGGATAGCTTATTCAGCACATTAACCGGATCGGTGTTCAGGATTATTTATGAGATTAAACATTGTAGAATTTAATTCAAATTACAACTGTTATTAAACAATGCAAGACACTCAAAATAATAATTCCTTGCAACGCATTACATTGATAATGGTGTTGTTAAATGCGTTTACAACACCGTTGATGTTATCCGCAGTGAATGTTGCGTTACCTGCTATTGCTATTGATCTGTCAATGAATGCTGTGCTGCTAAGCTGGGTGCCTATGGCCTATCTGATGGCGAGTGCGATGTTTGTTTTAATCTTTGGTCGCATTGCCGATATGGTGGGACGAAAACGAATATTTTTGTTGGGCACAGCAAGCGTCATTGTTACTTCGTTAATCGCGGCCTTTGCGGTTAACGGCTCAATGTTAATTTCAGCGCGATTCCTACAGGGCGTTAGCGCGGCCATGTTATATGCAACACAAGTCGCTATCGTTTCATCTGTCTTCCCACCAGCCAAACGCGGTCGAGCGATCGGCTTAACCGTATCAACAATCTATCTGGGCTTAACGATTGGACCTCTCATAGGTGGATATGTTATTGATGCTTTTGGTTGGCGTGCGAGTTTCATGGTGCATATCCCATTGGCTGTGATGGTCTTGTTCGTTGGGTTGTTTTTTGTTAAGGGGGATTGGTCATCTGATGAACGTGGTAGTTTTGATTTTTTTGGTGCGATGCTTTATATCGTTTCGATATTAATTATTTGTATTGCAGTTTCACATTTGCCATCAACTTTAAGTTATATTTTATTAGCATTGTCATTATTTGGTTTTACTTTTTTCTTTCTATTCGAGAGAATTCATAAACACCCGATATTTAATGTTAGTTTATTTTTTACCAATCGAATTTTTACGTTTTCCTGTTTAGCCTCATTAATCATTTATACAGCAACGTTTGCTAACGTAGTTCAGGTCAGTCTTTATCTTCAATATTTGAAAGGATTATCCGCAGCATCTGCGGGAATGATAATGATGTGTCAGCCTTTAACTATGGCTATTTTTTCTCCAATAGCAGGTCGCTTGTCAGATAAAATTGAACCACGCTATCTAGCTACAGCAGGTATGGCTGTGAGTTGTGGTGGTCTATTGTTACTTTCAAGTATACAAATTGATTCAAGCTTGAATTATCTAATTGGCGCTTTGGTAATAACGGGTTTTGGCTTTAGTTTGTTTTCATCACCTAATGTTAGTGCCATTATGGGTTCGGTCGAAAAGCGTTCTTTCGGCAGTGCTAATGGGGTGATGGCAACAATGCGTATTTTTGGTCAGATGACCAGTATGGTGTTAGTGACTTTGGTATTTGCCTTGGTCATTGGGCCGGTAGAGATAGATGTTTCAAATTATGATGCATTAGAAAAGGCGATTCGTTTAACATTCTCTATTGCCGCATGTTTATGTTTGCCGGGGCTTTATTTTTCTGTTGCCAGAGGTAAAAGACAAGCCGTTACCTAATCACCTCGGTACAGGTCAGGGCTTAATAGATCCGGTGGCATTTGTAAGTGATAACCTTTTTCTTCCAGGTTTTTTATGACCTCGTTCACATCTTCGCGAGCTAATTTTCTTTCGGGCGTTAACTCAAGATCTATTGCATGAGTCAGTTCCTTGACCATTTTGATTAATTCTTCAGGCAGGTCATTACTAGTCTTGTCTTCATGGATGTACAAGTACATACCGTCTTGTTTGGAACAACGATATATTTTGCAATTAATTTTAGTCATAGTAATAGTTGTAATAGGTTAAGGGCGCATAGCGCCCTTAACAATTTAAGCAGATTTTAAGTCAAATATGCGAGTTAGAACAAACCAGTAATATTGCCATTGTCATCTATATCAATGCGTTCCGCCGCAGGTACTTTGGGTAGGCCTGGCATGGTCATCATATTACCGCAGATAGCAACAATAAAGCCTGCCCCGTTAGCAAGGCGAACTTCACTGACATGGACGTTATGGCCACTTGGCGCACCAATTGCCGTTGGATCAGTTGAAAAGGACATCTGTGTTTTAGCCATACAAATCGGATAAGAACCGTATTCCTCATTCCAGTCGGCTAATTGCACTTTGACTTTTGGGTCATAGGATACAGATGCTGCGCCATAAATCTTGGTTGATATTGCTTCTATCTTCTCTGTCAGAGAGGCATCGTCTTCATAAACATATTTGTGTGTGCCCGGATTATTATCAACGACATCCACTACGGCATTAGCCAAGTCTTCTGCCCCCGCGCCGCCATCGGCCCAGTGTTTAGAAACAACGGCCGTTGCACCTAGTGATTCACAACGCTTCATCAACATATCAACTTCTGCATCGGTATCCAGCGTGAAATGGTTTAAACAAACAACACATGGCAAGCCATAGACTTCATTGATGTTTTTAATATGGCGTTCCATATTGACCATTCCCTTATCAAGGGCTTCAAGGTTTTCATTGTTGAGATCTGCCTTGGCAACACCACCGTGATATTTCATGGCACGAATAGTGGCAACTAGTACAATCGCAGCCGGTTTTAGACCCGCCATACGGGACTTGATATCGATAAATTTTTCAGCGCCCAAGTCAGCGCCAAAACCACCTTCAGTAACAACATAATCGGCAAGCTTCAGTCCGGTCTTTGTTGCGGTTACGGTGTTACAACCATGAGCGATATTTGCGAATGGACCACCATGGATAATGGCGATATTGTTTTCCAGAGTTTGAACCATGTTGGGATTGATTGCGTCTTTTAACAGTGCAGCCATAGAACCTTGTGCATTCAGATCACGCGCGTAGATTGCTGTTTTATTATCACGCTTATAACCAATAAGAATACGACCAAGACGTTCTTTCAAATCTTTGCGGCTGGTCGCCAGACAGAGTATAGCCATGATTTCAGAGGCAACAACAATGTCAAAACCATCTTCTCGTAGATAACCATTCGCAGGTCCGCCTTGGCCAACTGTGATCTTACGCAGGGCACGATCATTCATATCAACGACACGCTTCCATTGGATGCGGCGTGGGTCGATGCCAAGTTCATTACCATGATTGATATGGTTATCAATCATGGCAGCGAGTAGGGCATGGGCAACACCAATGGCATGGAAGTCACCAGTAAAATGCAGATTGATGTCTTCCATTGGGACGACTTGTGAATAACCGCCACCAGCCGCACCGCCTTTCATGCCAAAGCAAGGCCCCAATGAGGGTTCTCTGAGACACATAATGGCCTTTTTACCAATGCGGTTTAGTGCATCACCCAGACCTACAGTCGTTGTAGTTTTCCCTTCGCCAGCAGGAGTCGGACTGACAGCCGTAACCAAGATGAGCTTGCCATCTTCTTTATCTTTAAGAGTGTCTATATAGTTGAGTGATAATTTTGCTTTATAGTGACCATAAGGCTCGAGATGCTCACTTGCTATTCCATATTGATCTGCCGCCAGATCAACAATACGTTTCATTTTTGCCTTTTGAGCAATTTCAATATCAGACATTACGCCCTCCAAAATATAATAAAATAAATAAAGTTATAAAAATTCTGTTAAAACGCTCTCGGTTTATTATTTTTTTATATTGAGAACGATGCTGTTTTTTTATTGTTATGCAGCGTATAAATATCTACTAATCAAACTTGTTACTTACTTAACTACTCAATTTAATACAGGGGTTTTCTATAAATATCCTGCTGGAATATTTGATACGTACCCGTAGTCTATTAGCCGGGACGCGAGCGTTATTTGCGCTTTCATTACTAGGTTTAACCACTGGTATTATAGCTGGTTCAGTGATCGTATTATTTCGGTTTAGTACTGAATATTCACAAATATTATTATTGCCCGGAGCAGATCCCGAAAATTACGAAGCTTTAACTTGGCAGATGCGCTTAGTGTTTACCACTGCCGGTGGACTGTTCCTGGGCTTGTTGTTTTATTTTGTTTCACGCGTTCCACTTCGGATTGGCGTAATTCATGTACTCGAACGACTTGCCTACAACGAGGGTAATTTACCACTAAAGAATCTGATACTGCAATTTATTGGCGGTTGTGTGGCTATTATTTCTGGTCAATCCATTGGCAGAGAAGGTCCAAGCGTGCATTTGGGTGCCGCCAGCGCCAGCTTAATGGGGCAAACCTTACATTTGCCTAATAATAGTATTCGCACCTTGGTCGCTTGTGGTGCGGCGGCCGGTATTGCTGCTTCTTTCAATACGCCTCTCGCAGGAGTGATTTTTGCGATGGAAGTTATCCTAATGGAATATACGATAGTCGGCTTTACCCCCGTAATATTAGCTGCTGTCAGTGCTACCGTTATGTCCCGGCTGGTATTTGACACGGAACCCTTGATTACCGTGCATGTGGTTGAACTCAATTCATTTTTAGAATTACCCATTATAGTCATAATGGGATTATTTATTGGTGCACTAGCTGCAGGACTAATACGTTTGACGGGCATATTGACAAAATTCGGGCAGCGTTTTGATATCTGGTTGAGAATGTCACTAGCGGGTTTTGGTGTAGGATTAATTGCAATAGTCAGTCCAGAGATTATGGGAATCGGTTACGATACTGTCGATGCAGCACTTTTGGGTCAACTCGGTATCCCAATATTAATTTTGATCTTATTGACTAAAATGCTGGCAACAGCACTTTGTGTGGGGTTCAGTATTCCAGCAGGCTTAATTGGACCTGCAATTTTTATCGGCGCCATGGCGGGCGGTATTATTGGTGTGCTGGTAAAACACTTCACCACAAATCTCTCTGAAGTAAGTCTTTATGTCATGCTAGGCATGGGCGCGATGATGAGCGCCACATTACAGGCACCATTAGCGGCCTTATTGGCCTTGCTTGAATTAACGGGAAATCAAAATATTATCTTTCCGGCGATGCTGGCGGTTGTTAGTTCAAACCTGTCAGCGCGTGAATTGTTTAAAAGTGATTCCATATTTCTATCTCAATTCAGAATTTTTGGCCTCGATTATCGGAATGATCCGATAGCTCAGTCTCTAAGACGAATAGGTGTTGAGTCTGTGCTAAATAAGGCTTATGTGATGACCGAGCCGGTGATACAACGGAACGTTGCGATTAATCATCTCAAAGAAGCGCCAGACTGGTTAATAATCCGGCGTGAAGAGGGCAATCAGTTGATGCCAGCAACCGATTTGGCGCGTAATCTAGAAGAAACGAATGACGAGGAAATTGTACTACTGGAAATTCCAGCTAAACGTCGACAATTGGCCAAGGTGAGCATTGAATCCACTTTGCAGCACGCACAGCAGCAAATAAATGACACAGATGCAGAAGCATTGTATGTGACCCGGAAATTAGGTCCATCAGCCGACCGTATTTACGGGATTATTACTCAGGAAGATATTGAAAAACATTATCGGGTTGTTAGCCATTAAGCTGAAATAAGCGTTTCCGGGTTATCGTGTTTTGAAGTGTCATTAGTGCATTTCTATGATGGTGTCTTAGCTCTGATTCTGTTAGCATTATTTCCCCTGAATATGATGCTATTTAGGCTATTTTTTACCCTACAAATCGGTTTATTTAAACCGGGCAATGCTTCTCCCTCTAAAATTCTTGTTCTAATCGGTATGATTTTATGACGCGTTATATATTTACTACTGGCGGTGTTGTCTCGTCACTCGGAAAGGGCATCGCTTCTGCCTCTCTCGGGGCAATTCTTGAGGCACGCGGATTAAACATCACACTCATCAAACTCGACCCTTATATCAATGTTGACCCGGGAACGATGAGTCCTTTTCAGCATGGTGAGGTATATGTAACCGAAGACGGTGCTGAGACAGATCTCGATTTAGGGCATTACGAACGTTTTGTGCGTACTAAGATGGGTAAAAGAAACAACTACACCACGGGTCGTATTTATCTGAACGTCATACAAAGAGAACGTCGCGGTGACTATCTCGGCGGTACCGTACAAGTTATTCCGCATATCACAGATGAAATCAAACGTTGCATAAAATTAGGTGCTGGTGACGCTGATATTGCGATGGTTGAAATTGGCGGAACGGTAGGTGATATCGAGTCACAGCCGTTTCTTGAAGCGATACGTCAAATGCGCATCGAGTTGGGTGCGGAAAATACCCTGTTTATCCATTTAACACTGGTACCCTATATTGCCGCTGCAGGTGAAATCAAGACTAAACCGACACAACACTCGGTTAAAGAATTACGTTCTATTGGAATACAGCCAGATTGTTTGATGTGCCGTACTGATCATATGATTCCAGATAACGAAAAAAAGAAAATGGCCTTGTTTACCAATGTCGAAGAGTCCGCAATTATCTCTGCGCTTGATGTCGATAATATTTATAAGGTGCCGAAGGCGCTCTACGATCAAGGTCTTGATGAAATAGTGAATAAAAAATTTGCTTTGAATCTACCGAAAGCCGATTTGCATGAATGGGAAAATGTAGTTGATGCACTTGATAACCCAACTGGTGATGTCAATATCGCAATGGTTGGTAAATACATGGATCTGGCTGATGCTTATAAATCACTTTCTGAATCATTAATTCATGCGGGAGTTCAAACGCGAACTCAGGTTAATATAATCTATGTTGATTCAGAAGATATTGAAAATAAGGGTATTGATTGCCTGAGTGAGATTGATGCGGTATTGGTTCCTGGTGGATTTGGTAATCGTGGCATCGATGGCAAGATTGCAGTGGTTCGTTATGCGCGTGAAAACAATGTGCCGTATCTAGGTATTTGTTTGGGTATGCAGGTTGCTGTTATTGAAATAGCGCGTGATCTGGCGAAGCTTGAAAATGCGAACAGCACAGAGTTTGATAAAAATACAGAAAACCCTGTTATAGCATTAATTACCGAATGGCAGGATTCGACAGGACGAATTGAACAGCGTAGTGAAGATTCCGATTTAGGTGGCACCATGCGCTTAGGAGGTCAGGAATGTCAATTGCTTGAGGGCTCATTAGCAAAAGCATTATATAAATCAGATAAAATTACCGAACGTCACCGTCACCGTTATGAGTTTAATAACGCTTACTTGAAACAACTTGAGTCAACAGGAATGCGTATCTCGGGTCGTTCGTCTGATGGAGAACTAGTTGAAATGATTGAAATCCCTGAACACCCCTGGTTTTTAGCTTGTCAGTTTCATCCTGAATTTACATCTACACCTAGAGATGGGCATCCATTATTCACTGGCTTTATTCAAGCGGCACGAGAATATAAAGAACTAAATAAGGGAACTGTGAAAAATGCAGCTATGTAATTTTGAGGTTGGACCTACTAAGCCTTTCTTTTTAATCGCCGGTCCCTGTGTTATTGAAAGTGAACAGTTGGCTATGGACACTGCGGGCCAATTAAAAGAGCTGACCGCTGAATTAGAAATCCCCTTTATTTATAAGTCCTCTTTCGATAAAGCTAATCGTAGTTCGCATGATAGTTTTCGCGGACCAGGTATTGATGCCGGGTTAAAAGTGTTGGCTGATGTAAAAGAAAAGATCGGTGTGCCTGTCTTAACAGATATACACGAAGACACGCCGTTAGATGAAGTTGCAAGTGTTGTTGATGTCTTGCAAACCCCCGCGTTTCTTTGTCGGCAAACAAATTATATTCAAGCTGTTGCGAGAACTGGTTTACCGGTTAATATTAAAAAAGGACAATTTCTTGCGCCATGGGATATGGCCCATGTTGTTGAAAAAGCCCGTGCTGTTGGTAATGATAAAATCATGGTTTGTGAACGCGGTGCTTCATTTGGCTACAATTATCTTGTCTCAGATATGCGATCATTAGTCGTAATGCAAGACACCGGTGCGCCAGTTGTTTTTGATGCAACTCATTCGGTACAGATGCCTGGTGGTGGCGGCAAGGTTTCTGGTGGGCAACGTGAATTTATTCCGGCGTTAGCTCGTGCGGCGATGGCTGTTGGGATATCAGGCTTGTTTATGGAAACCCACCCTGATCCTGAAAAAGCGCTCAGCGATGGGCCAAATTCATGGCCATTGGATAAGATGAAGTCATTACTAGAGACTTTAAAATCGATAGACGAAATAACAAAAGCATAACTAAAGTAAATTCGTAATGGAGAGTAAAGAGTGTCAGCTATAAGTAAAATTATTGCACGTGAAGTCCTCGACTCAAGAGGCAATCCTACTATTGAAGCCGAAGTCATTACAGGAAGTGGGGCAGTGGGTAGTGCTATGGTACCTTCCGGTGCATCAACAGGTGTGCGTGAAGCATTAGAATTACGTGATATGGATAATGCACGTTATCTAGGAAAAGGTGTACTTACAGCCATAGGCAACATACATGAAAAGATAGCACCTGCATTATCAGGAAAAGAAGTTTCTGAACAGGCCGAGATTGATCAAACCATGATTAGTCTGGATGGAACGCCAACCAAAGAAAATCTTGGTGCCAATGCAATATTAGCCGTTTCAATGGCGACAGCACATGCAGCAGCAAATGAGAACAATGTACCTCTTTATGAATATCTTGGTGGTGAAGGTCCTTATCAAATGCCAGTGCCGATGATGAATATTATCAATGGTGGAGCTCATGCTGATAATAGTGTCGATCTACAGGAGTTTATGATTCTGCCCGTAGGCGCACCGAGTATTCGTGAAGCGGTTCGCTATGGCACAGAAGTATTTCATTCCTTGAAATCGGTTCTATCAAAACTTGGTCTCGGTACAACTGTTGGAGATGAGGGAGGTTTTGCGCCTAATCTTTCGTCTAATGAACAGGCGATTGAAGTCATACTTGAAGCCATCGAGAAAGCAGGATACAAAGCAGGTGAAGATATTTTATTGGGTCTCGATGTTGCCAGTTCTGAATTTTATCAGGATGGCATCTACACGCTTGAATCCGAAAATAAAAAACTCAATGCACAAGAGTTTCTGGATTACTTATTACCCTGGTTTGATAAGTATCCCATTATTACAATGGAAGATGGTATGGATGAAGGTGATTGGGATGGCTGGAAACTATTGACAGAAAAACTGGGTAAGAATGTTCAATTAGTCGGTGATGATCTGTTTGTAACGAACACATCCATACTTCAAGAAGGTATCGATAAAAATATTGCCAACTCAATATTGATTAAAGTCAATCAGATTGGAACACTTACAGAAACGCTCGCTGCGATTAATATGGCGAAGAAGGCGGGTTATACAGCAGTGATATCACATCGATCAGGTGAGACTGAAGATACAACTATTGCTGATCTTGCTGTTGCAACTTCAGCAGGGCAGATAAAAACTGGATCACTGTCACGCTCCGATCGTGTGGCAAAGTATAATCGATTGATGAAGATAGAAGATCAACTAGGAAGTAACGCTACTTATCCGGGCATGGATGTTTTTTATAATCTTTCATGATTTAATTTTTAATGTGGGTTTGACACAATAAATGAAACTGACGACTGCTCTTTTCGTTATATTGCTAATACTATTACAGTATCGGCTATGGTCCGGTAATGGCAGTTTGACCGAAGTACATCATCTTCAGGATCAAATTAGCAAAGTCGAGCAAGAAAATGAAAACCTCAAAGAACGAAATTTATCTTTAGCAGCAGAAGTCCATGATCTTAAACAAGGCCATGAAGCGATTGAAGAACGCGCACGAAGTGAGATGGGAATGATAAAACACGATGAAACATTTTATCAAATTGTAGATTATTCAGCTTCTCATACAAATTCAAATTAAATCGTATGTCAGATAGTCCAAAATACTGGGTAGTGATTCCTGCTGCGGGAGTGGGTTCACGTATGGGCGTGGATAAACCAAAACAGTATATTTTGCTCAATAATAAAACAATTATTGAGCATACAATTGAATGTTTTATTCATCGTGAAGAAATAGAAAAGATAATTGTAGCAATATCAAAAGAAGATGAATTGTGGCCAACATTGGCAATTTCTAATCATGATAAAATAGTGACAGCGCCCGGCGGGGAAGAACGTTACCAGTCAGTGTTAAATAGTTTACAGGCGCTATCTGGCAAAGCGGAAGATAGTGATTGGGTTATGGTACATGATGCAGCCAGACCTTGTCTGAACCAGTCAGCGATAGACCGACTGATTATTGAATTACGGACACATGAAGTCGGAGGGATTCTGGCAATGCCTTGCCGGGATACTATGAAACGCGCAAATGATGCTGGTGAAATAGATGAAACGGTAGATCGCGAATCACTTTGGCATGCACAAACACCACAGATGTTTAAATATGGGAAGCTTTTGTCGTCTATTGAAGACGCGCTCAAGAATAAAACAGTTGTAACAGATGAATCTATGGCAATGGAAAGAATGGGTTTTAAGCCAATGTTAGTTCATGGACACCAGGAAAACATGAAACTAACCCATAAAGATGATCTTGAATCACTAAAAATGTACCTAGATAGGGTGATATAAAAAAATGCGAATTGGACATGGTTACGATACTCATCGTCTTGTTGAAGGCAGATCTTTAATCTTAGGTGGTGTGACTATTCCTTACGAAAAAGGTCTGGAAGGACATTCTGATGCAGATGCGGTAATACATGCTCTATGCGATGCGATTCTCGGAGCTATGTGTTTAGGTGATATTGGATCACATTTTCCGGATACAGATCCAGAATTAAAAAATATTGATAGCCGGATTTTGTTACAGCAAGTTTATGATTTAATGAAAAAAAATAAATTTGTGTTGGGTAATGCAGACATAACTATTTTGGCACAAGCACCAAAGATGGCTGACCATATTTCTTTAATGCAAAAAAATCTTTCTACAGATCTTGATGTAAAAATCACAGATATAAATATTAAAGCGACAACGACAGAAAAAATGGGTTTTGTTGGTCGTGGCGAAGGCATTGCTGTCTATGCTGTCGTTTTAATATCTACTTCATAATCATTTCATAAATTCTTCTCTTTCAAATTTCATTTTAGTCTTTTAAGTTTGATCTATCGTTAAGCGATTTTGAATCATCGCATGTTCATTAATAAACATGTTTAAATGGTTTTCCATTCAATTAACTAAATCAGTAAGTCAAACAAAACGGAGATTACTATGAATACATTAAACTTTAGTTTAAAGAATACGATAAATAAACTTGAACATATCAATTATGAATTTGATGCCGATGACGGAATTGTCTGGGTCTATCTTGATGCATTTCCAAAACCGTGTGTTACGCCGCAGTTAGTTGATGACATTCGAACCTTACATCGATGTATTGAAATAAATAATGGACAGTTACCAATTAATGGAGAGCTCCAAACGGTCAAGTATCATGTGCTTGATTCACATGCAGATGGAGTCTTCAGTTTAGGTGGCGACCTCAATCATTTTTTAAACTGCATTAAGAATCAAGATAAGAACGCTCTCGAGACATACGCCAGCAATTGTATAAAAGCAATTTATCCAATAATGACAAACTTTGATTTACCTATTGTCACTATATCTTTGGTCAGGGGAAATGCTCTTGGTGGTGGATTAGAAATAGCATTGTCAGGTGATGTCATCATTGCCGAACGTTCGGCAATGATGGGTTTCCCTGAAATATTATTTAATTGTTTTCCTGGTATGGGTGGATTTCAAACGCTTTCATCAAGAGTAGGGTTGAATAAAGCCCATAAATTAATTTCTAGCGGAAATTTATATAGCGCGGAAGAACTATATGACATGGGCATTGTAGATATTCTTGTCGACAATCATGGAGGTGAAGAAGCTGTTTATTCCTACGTCCAAAACCATAATAAAAACTGGAATGGGAATATGGCGATGCAAAAAATTGTTCAGAATTTAAATAACTATGATCAACAGGAATTATTAGATATTTGTTGCCATTCCTGGGTTGATACAGTTTTTGATATTTCCGAGAAAGATATTCGTACAATCAATCGTTTGTTGCGTAGTCAGAAAAGATATGAAACAGAGTATCAACATGAATATTCAAAAATAAATGTATCTTGATTATTAAATAAAACAATTAAACAAGTTTAAGAAGAGGTGACATTAATGAATAATTTGAATACGAAAGAATTACGCTCAGCAATAAAACAGTATGCAAAGCCATCAAACAAACTTGCATTATTTATATTTTTTTCGGATCTCACGATCTATACATTAGCGATAGCTGGGACAATCATGTTCGAAAGTCTTTTATTACGTATAGCGTGTGGTGTTTTAGCAGGCCTGAGAATAGGAACATTGTTTCTGGTTTCACATGATGCGGGGCATGATAGTTTTACATCCAATAGACTATGGAATTCTATAATCGGTCGCATAGCATTTTTGCCATCATTTCATAACTATAGTTTATGGCTAATCGCACATAACCGTGCACATCATCAATCACCTAATATTAAAGATATAAATTCATGGTCGCCATTGTCAAAAGAAGACTACGATTGCTTATCTAAGAGTAGAAAGATGATAGAACATTTGTATCGTTCTCCGCTAGGAATCAGTTTTAACTACATGGTTGAGCGTTGGTGGAAAGATAAGTTTTTTCCATACAAACGAATTATTAGACAGCATAATCCTTCTTATTTTCTGGATTTCATTCTTGTGTTTACTTACATGATTACTTTTACGTTAGCGCTTATTTATATGGGCATGCAAGTCACCCATACAAATCCGCTAGAAGTATTACTGTTAGCATTAATTCTTCCATTTCTGGTAAGTAATTTCTTGATAGGCATGACCGTGTATCAACACCATACACATGAAACTGTTCCATGGTTTAAGACACAAAAAGAGTGTAATGCGTATGCCAGTCTAGAAGATATAACTGTGCATATAAAATATCCGCATTGGTATAATTTAATTAGTCATAATGCAATGGAACACACTGCTCATCATGTCGATCCTAGAGTGCCACTCTACAATTTATCCAAAGCGCAGACAGTATTATGTGAGTTGTATGGGCAAGATTTAATAACGATGGATTTCTCACTATTCAACTTTTTATCTACGATGAATAAATGTAAATTATATGATTATGAAAATCATCTATGGCTTGATTTTGAAGGAAATTCGACTAGTTCAAAACTAGTAGTAGTAGAAGAAATGGAATACGAGAAAGCTGCTTAACTGAACCAGAGCTTAGATTAGGATTATATTAATGAGACATGGATGTCACATTAAATATCAATATTGATGATTTAATCTAATTGTTTTTTTGTGAACTTGATGAAGTAGTCTTTGTAAGGAATGAGTCTAATTCAGCATGTGTTTCTTCGAATACGCTGTGTATCAATTCCAGATTATTTGAAATTAATTTATTTTGTTTGGATTGAGCTTGCTTGTATATTAAATCGGCAATTCTTGAAAGTCTCTTTGCGCCAATTGAACGTGAGCTTCCATCAACACTGTGGGCAAGATCAGAGAGTCTATTGAAATCATTATTACTAGAGAATTGGGACATCTGCATTATGGAATTTTTCGTGTCACAAATGTAACCTTCTATTAAGGTTTTCATGAATGATTTGTTACTGGCCATAGAAGCTAAAGACTCCAAAGAATCTTTGTCTATTAGTGGCAAATTATTTGGGTTGTTTATATCAACAATTTTTAATGTTTCATTACTTTCAACTAAAGGCTCATTGTTGTTATCACCGACAAGTGAAGCGATAACCTTGATAAGTTTTTCAGGTTCAACTGGCTTAGTTAAATAGGCATCTAGTTTCGCTTCCTTGCATGCATCATGAGCTTCTTTTGTGGCATTAGCGGTCAGCATCAATATAGGAATATCGCGCTTCCCGGGATACATATGGCGATATATTTTTGCAGCTTCTATTCCACCCATAACAGGCATTTGCATATCAAGAATAATAAGATTAAAAGTATTTTCTTCCAGAATATCTAATACTTCTTCTCCATTGTTGGCTAGCGTCACATCATGATTGCCATATTCCAGAATACTCTTAATTACTTTCTGATTTGTCTCGTTATCTTCACCAACAAGTATTTTTAGTCTCTTTGAGTGATTTATCTTGGGTGAATTATCATTAAAATTATCAATTATATTGATTGATGGTGTCGCGTTGTTACCTGAAGTAACGGCATGCAACACCCTAAAAAACTTTGTTCTATCAAGATTGCTAGGTATTATGGAAGAATAGCCTGCGTGTAATAACTTGGATTCCTCAGACACTGGTAATTCGCCATCATTAATGAGGATAAACGAGTGGTCTTTGAAGCTTGATAAACTTTTAGTCTGCGTAATAAAATTGACTGGGTCTGTATCAAGATATTTTTTAAAGACGAGAATGACATTAAAAGGACGGTTTTCAATGTTAGCAGATTCTATCGTATCTATCGCATCTTGAGCACGGTCTGATTGTTGATATGATACTGGCCACAATGAGAGATGTTCTAGAATTGTTTGGTATTTATCTTTTATTGGGTTGATGATTAGAATATACGTGTCAGTTAAAAGCTCTAGTGAATGGTTTTCTTCTGACAATACGACCTGTTGTTCAAATTCTAGTTTAAACCAAAATGTTGAACCTTCTCCGAGTACACTGGCGAAATCTATTTCGCCGTTCATTGCATTAACTAACTGTTTAGCAATGGCCATTCCCAGACCAGTCCCACCAAAATCACGTGTTGTGGAAGCATCTGCTTGAGTAAACTTGTCAAATATATTTGATCTTGATTCATCAGCGATACCAATTCCTGTGTCTATGACCTCAAACATTATAGTAGCCTTGTTTTCTGTCGTTGAAACTAAAGATAAATATATTTCAATAGAACCATTATGTGTGAATTTGATGGCGTTACTTACGAGGTTAATAATAATTTGCCTTAAGAGTTGTTCATCACCGCGCAATAAAAAAGGAACCTCAGGTGAGATATGAACATTGAACTTCAATCCTTTATTCACCGCTTGAGGCGAGAGCATCTTAGTTGTTGAATTAATAAGAGCATGGAGATCAAAATCTACTTGTTCTATGGTTATCTTTCCTGCCTCTATTTTTGAAATATCGAGAATATCATTAATTAAAGCTAGTAATGTCTTAGCCGAAGCATTAATGGTGGAAGAATATTCTTCTTGTTTACTACTTAGCTCAGTAGTTGAAAGTAATGAACTCATCCCTACTACACCGTTTAGAGGTGTACGAATTTCATGACTCATATTAGCCAGGAAATGGCTTTTTGCTTCATTTGCGGAGTTGGCTGCATTAATTGATTTATGTAGTAGTGAAATCAATGTTGATACATAAGCAGATAGAATCGTTATTGAGATAATGGCACCGTATCCGTGCATAATTTCCTTTTGCCAATAGGGACTGTATATCATAACTAGAGAAATTCCAGCAATACTAATGACGGTACTTATGTATAAATACTTGTTTCCGTATCGAAAGCCATAGCCGAATATTAGAAATAAATAGGCCCCTATTAACGGTGCGCCATATTCTCCTAGAAGATAAAAAGCAAATGAAGCAAATGATATATCCAAAACAATACTTACATAACGGCGAATGGGGAGCGGTTTCGGAGTAATTATTATCCAGACTAAGTTAAGGAGACAACAAGTAATATATAGACATGAAGTCGTTGTCGCAGCAGAATCAATGATTGCGTATTGATTTAACCACGTTATATATAGGAGCCAGGTAATACCCATGGCAAACCTGATAAATGTCTGAATGTGTTCAGAATCCTCACGATTTTTTAGGCGAAACTGAATTATCTGAAATAGATTATTTTTCAAGTAGATGCTCGCTTGTTATGCAGTCTTTAAAACCACATGCATTTGTTAAACGTATTAATGTTTCTTTTTTTTTGAACAGTATCTGTTCAATAGTTTCGCAGATCATTTTTTCAAATTTGAAGATACCTTGCTTTAATTTTATTTTACGTTTCCTCAGCGATAAAATATTTTTACATCTTGCTTCATATTCAATTCTGTCAAAATGCTTATTAAGGAATTCTGTAACATCACCTTGTAGTGCATCAGATAATAGAGAACGATCATCAATGATCATGATGATAGGAATATCTTTACAATGATGAAGTCGTCTAATCCGTTTGGTGAATTCAATACCATCCATGATCGGCATTTTGTAATCAGTTATAATCAGATCGGGCGGGGAGGTTTCAATTGCTGCTAGTGCCGCAAGCACACTTTGGAATGACTTTATAGTTATTCCAAAATCAATATTTTGAATAGTTTTACTAAGTAACATTCGGCTATCAGACTCATCATCGATAATAGTGATTATTGATGAGGTTCTGCTTTCGGTGATATTACTCAGGCGTGATGACATCATGTCCTATCCCTGAATTTTACTATTGTTATAGTTTTTTGAATATTAATACAATTATAGCGAATGATGCACGATTTAATAACAGAATACTGCTTATTACTTACGTTTTAATAACAAATAAATTGCCCCTGTACCTCCATCCGCAGGTCTTGCGGAGCAGAAAGCTTGTGCAATATCTGTTTTTTGTAGCCATTGATTAAGTTTGTTTTTTATAACGGGTTGTTTATTGATCGAGCCTAGCCCTTTGCCATGAATAATTCTGACACAGCGTTGGGAACGTGCCATGCATATCTTAAGGAAATCAGTTAATGCAATTTTAGCACTATCAACCGTCATGCCATGTAAATCCAGTTCTGCTTCAATTTTATAATGACCACGGCGTAATTTTTTTAATATATTGTTTTGAACACCGGGCCTGGTAAAAATAAGCTGATCACCTCGTTCTAATAAAGTTGAATCAAAGTCTGCATTACTCATTTCTTCAATGAAGACAAGATTATCAGCTTCCCTTTTTGCAGCTTGAGCTTTTGGTTTGGGTTTATCAGCAATAAAGCTATCTTGCTTCAGTGGTTTTGCATCGCCAACTGACTTGCGAAATAGCGCGCTATCTTCGTCTGATATACCGGAAGATTTCTTCATAATGTTGATTTAGAGCCTGCCATACAGAACAAGTTTAACGTATGCCCTAATCTATGTCAGCGGAGATAAAGTGTAAATCAATTATCGTTAGAGGTTTTATTGATTGAAGCTTATACGAAAATACCGGCAGGCTTAATTTAACCACTGCCGGGCATTCAGGAACATCTTCATCCAGGGACTATATTCATTTTTCCATTGTGATGGTAAATAAGAAAATTGTTTACGTAAGAAGACTCGTTCTGGATGGGGCATCATGATGGTAACGCGGCCATCATCGTTGGTGAGCCCGGTCAATCCGTTGATGGAACCATTAGGGTTATGTGGATAACTTTCTGTCGGTACTCCCGAATTATCAATATAACGCATTGCTGCATTCAACTTTAAATCTTTAGATTTGTACGACACACGTCCTTCACCATGAGCAACTACGACAGGAATTTTAGAGCCGGTCATGTCCTTGAATAAGATAGAAGGTGATTCCATGATTTCTACCATCACCAGTCGCGCTTCAAATTGTTCTGATTGATTACGAACAAAATCCGGCCATGATGTTGCACCTGGTATTAAATCACGTAACTGTGACATCATCTGACAACCATTACAGACGCCAAGGGAAAATGTGTCAGTGCGGTTAAAAAATTTTTCAAACATGTTGCTGACCTTGTCACTGTATAAAATAGATTTTGCCCAGCCACCTCCAGCACCCAAGACATCACCATAGGAAAAACCGCCGCAAGCAACCAGCCCATTAAACGAATCAAGTTTTATTTGTCCATCGATCAAGTCCTGCATGTGAACATCAACACACTCAAAGCCGGCACGATCAAATGCAGCCGCCATTTCTAATTGTCCATTAACGCCTTGTTCTCGCAGTACTGCCATCCTTGGTTTTGCATCGGTGTTGATAAAGAAAAGCGGGTTACTCTCAAGCTCAAATTTTGTGTCGACAAACAAGCCAGAATTGATCTTATTACCAATATCATTAAATTCCTGTTGTGCACATTCAGGATTGTCACGTAGGGACTGAATTTGAAAACTGGTAGAAGACCATTTTTTATGTAAATCATGGATGGATAACGCTAGACTTTTTATACCACCTTGCTTGAGTCGAAAAGTATAATCATTGTTAACGCTCCCTATAGAATGGAGGCTTTTTTCATTGATGCCAGCATTCATAAAAGTTTCTTTTACACTTTGTTCATGCCCTTTCTTTATTTGAATAACTGCACCGAGCTCTTCATTAAATAAATTGGCGATGATGTTGTCAGTATCTTCAAGATCAATGTCAATGCCTATGTGTCCGGCGAAGGCCATTTCAGCTAAGGTGACAAACAGGCCGCCATCGGATCGATCATGGTATGCAAGTATATAATCTGATTCATTGAGAACCTGTAATGCTTGAAAAAAGCCGATTAGTGACGTTGTATCTTCCAGATCAGGTGTTTCACTACCGAATTGTTCATACACCTGGGAAAGGGCAGAGCCAGCGAGACGTTGTTTACCATTGGCTAAATCAATATAAAATAGAATCGTGTCATCATCTTGTTGTAACTGAGGTGTCAGTGATTGGCGAACATCTGCGACCCGAGCAAAAGCCGTGATATTTAATGACAAAGGCGATGTTACTTTTTGTTGCTGATTATTTACAGACCAAACCGTATTCATCGACAAAGAATCCTTGCCGACAGGAATAGCAATGCCGAGTTCTTTACAGAGAACACTGACAGCAGCAACAGTGGCATAAAGTTTTGCGTCTTGACCAGACTCACCACAGGCCGCCATCCAGTTTGCTGACAGCGCAATATCTTCTAGCTTGAGAATACGTGCGGCAGATATATTCATAATAGCTTCAGCAATTGCCATTCTTCCAGAAGCAGCTGCATTGGTAAGTGCTAGTGGAGCACGCTCACCAATAGCCATCGCTTCGCCTATATAGTCAAAATAGGATGAACTGGTAACGGCACAATCGGCGACAGGTACTTGCCAAGGGCCCACCATCTGATCACGCACAACTAAACCAGAGATCGAACGATCACCAATCGTAATTAAAAAACTTTTACTAGCAACTGCAGGTAATTGTAGAACTCGATCAATCGATTCTTGTAAATCTAATGATGAAGTATCAAATTCAGGGTTTTGTTCTGTTTCGCTTTGAGCATCGCGTTGTATGCTTGGCATCTTGCCAAGTAATACAGACATAGGAATATCAATCGCTTGATTATTGAAGTGCGCATCATTTAAAACGAGTTGTTCTCTTTCAGTTGCATCGCCGAGTATGGCATAGGGTGCGCGTTCTCGTTTACATAGAGACGTGAAACGCTCAAGTTGCTCAGCATCAATCGCAAGTACGTATCGTTCTTGCGATTCATTACACCAAACCCCCATCGGCGACATGCCGGGCTCATCATTAGGAATCTCGCGTAATTCCAGTTCTGCTCCACGGTCACTCGCACTAACGAGTTCAGGCATGGCGTTGGATAGGCCACCAGCACCAACATCATGAATACTAATAATTGGATTGTTATCACCTAGCGCCCAACATCGATCTATGACTTCCTGGCAGCGACGTTCCATCTCAGCATTATCGCGTTGCACTGAAGCAAAATCGAGCGAAGCGTAACTTGAACCTGAAGCCATTGAGGAAGCGGCTCCACCACCAAGCCCGATCAACATTGCTGGGCCACCCAATACTATTAGCTTTGCCCCGGTAGGAATGTCTTGCTTATTCACATCTGATTCGCGAATCATACCGTAACCGCCGGCAAGCATGATCGGCTTGTGATAACCGTAGATTAAAGATTCATTTTTTCGTTGTTCATAGGTGCGGAAATAGCCACACAGTGCTGGACGACCAAACTCATTATTATAGGCTGCTGCACCAATCGGCCCTTCAAGCATAATATCTAAAGCCGAAACAATTCGATCAGGTTTGCCATTGTCTGTTTCCCAGGCTTGTTCAAATCCGGGGATCTTTAGATTTGATACTGCAAAACCACATAGACCTGCCTTTGGTTTTGCACCACGTCCGGTTGCTGCTTCATCACGAATTTCTCCGCCAGAACCAGTGGCAGCGCCAGAGTAGGGTGATATTGCGGTAGGATGGTTATGCGTCTCAACCTTCATCAGGATATGGATATCTTCATCATGATAACCATACTGTTGATTATCTGGATCGGTGAAAAATCGTGCGCCATTGAAACCAGCCATAACCGCGGCATTATCATGGTAAGCAGAAAGAACATTCCCCGGATTGGCTTCATGGGTTTGCCTTATCATCTTAAACAAGGAGTGTTCTTGTTTAACATTATCGATAGTCCACTCCGCATTGAAGATCTTGTGTCTGCAATGCTCAGAATTGGCTTGAGCAAACATCATCAACTCTACATCAGTTGGGTTACGTCCCAACTTTTCAAACGAAGTTAATAAGTAATCTATTTCATCACTTGATAAAGCCAAACCCATTTTAGTGTTGGCTGTTTCCAACGCAACAATGCCACCGTTCAAGATATCTACCTGATTCAATTCGGCGGGTTCAGTCATTACAAATAAAGCATTGGCATCATTTTCATGATGTATGAGAATTTCTGTCATACGGTCATGTATATGCGGCTTTAGTAGCGTTATTTGATCTTCATTTAGAGTGTCGCCTTCGCTTAGTTGAAATGAATAAGCTCTGCCGCGTTCAAGACGAAAGACCTTATCTAACCCCGAGTTATGAGCAATATCGCTCGCCTTACTAGACCAGGGAGAGATCGTGCCCGGTCTTGGAATAACAATGAGTTTGAATGAATTGTCAGGTATGACCTTAGCCTCAGCACCATAACTCAACAGGGCATTTAGCTGGCTCGTTTCCTTTTGATCAAGAACAGCACTCGTTTCAGCAAAGTGGATATAGTACGACTCAACTGAGCTAATTGCCGCTACGCATGACTGCAAGGCAGATAGGAGTTTATTAACACGAAAGTCAGAAAGGGCGTTGCCGCCAGGTAGTATTAGCATCAAATCTTAGATTATTTAGTGAAGAATATTGAGGCTGGCTATTTTATCAGCCAAAGAGGAATCACGCGAAAACTATTTAATCTCTTCGACTTTAACTAATACATTTCGCTGTTCTTGGTCACGTCGTTTTGTGCTTATCAAGTTTCTTTCCGAACTATCATTGGAATGCTGGGTGGTACCACCGATGGGTATCCATTTTCCCAATTGACCACTTACGGTGGTTTCTACATTTTGAATATCAAATATTGCAGTTTGATCTGGACCGACACGGGATAGCCTGGGAGAGATCAATAGCGTGACATTATCGCCCTGGATTCTGGGTAGGACATAAAAGCCGGATTCCACGTCTCGATATTCGACCCCATCCAGGACAACTACGCTACCACCAGTGACGTATGCGGTTTGGTTAGGAATGGGGACAGATTGACCTGTGCTGATAAAGGCTGGGTTACCTTCTAATGCTTGAACACGATAGACATTTCTGTCTTCCAGTTGCGATCGGGTCTCTAATTGGCGATAGCGGACGATATTACCCTCAGTGTCTTTGCCCTGAATGATCGTGCCATCACGGCTATTATCAGGCGATTTTATCGTGACATCTCCAGTGCTATAGCGTCCGGAAACACCACTTTCCTCAATATTGAGATCGCCATCGACATCTTGCTTGACGCTGATCATTAATCGCCGTGGGGCATTATCTATTTGTGCCAGGACTTGCTTTATTTGTTTGAGGTTTGAAGATGTTGTTTTAATGATTAACTTGTTGTTTATCCCAGTAACGGTACCACCTTCAACAACTAATGGCTTGAGAATCGGGATGACATCTTCTACTGGTCTGTTGTGCATGGGGATGGTCTCGATTTTCATCGATTCTGCCATAACAGCAGTGCTGTTAACGACAGTCAATAACAGGACAAGCAGGCTCAGTTTTTTCAATCTGGTAACCAAAATTAAATGAGTGGGTGTATTCACAGAATAAGTGAGATGCTGATATAGGAAGGTATGTATTGTATTTCATTTCATAGTTTAAATTTAAGGCCGGTCAACTGCTGTTTTCAGGTTCAAATGTGCATCCTTCTAAAATTGGGGTCTGGCTTAGACGTTTCCCACATACTATTAAACACATCTAACATGTGCTTCGACTCGCGACGACCGTTGAAGTTTACTTTTCCTCTGTATTGTTCTGCACTTTCTCGAAACAGGTATCCTATTTCATCGGCAATCAGGACCGCTTCATTGAATGATTTATATTGTGACGAAGGTTTACGTATTTCGATATAACTGCTGATTTTCCCTGCTAAATCAACAAGCTTATGGCCTTTACGGACTATTAACTCAGGTTCAAAGGCCAGAATACGAATATCGACATTTCGTCCTTTCAATGCCAATTGCCGGACGGCTTCGACAAATTCAGGCTGGTCGTAGACGAAAGGATCCAGCTCTCTGGAAATAATGGCGAGTTTCAATTTGCATTGTTTTACCAGCGCGAGTGCCGCATCTGCATTATCTTGGCGAGTCTCGACTTTGATTGCTTCTTCTGTAGATTCACCCAGAATGTATTCATCAAGGTTATTCATGTTTGCATTTCGTCCTACAGTCCTTATTATTTTTTAGAGACAAGCTTCGCTTGGTATTCAGCATTACCTGTATAGTTTTGTGGTGTAAGTCGTTGTAATTGTGATTTAACATCACCGGCTAGTTCAAGTTGTTCAATAAATTTATGCAGGGTCTCCTGATTAATATTTTGTCCACGGGTCAGTTCTTTTAATTGTTCATAGGCGTTATCAATGCCATAACGACGCATTACCGTTTGTATCGGTTCAGCCAAAACTTCCCATGATTGATTCAGATCATTATTAATCGCCTCAGGATTAATATCCAATTTTGATAAACCTTTAGCACAAGAATCGAATGCAATAAGACTATGAGCGATACCCACACCCACATTTCTCAATACGGTTGAATCAGTCAGATCACGTTGCCAGCGGGAAATAGGTAGTTTCTGTGCGAGGTGCTCAAAGATACCATTTGCCAGTCCCAAATTGCCTTCGGCATTTTCAAAATCGATAGGGTTGACCTTATGCGGCATAGTGGAGGAACCGATCTCACCTTCTTTTAATTTCAGCTTGAAGTATCCAAGTGAGATATAACTCCAGATATCACGGCTTAAATCTATCATGATGGTATTAATACGTGATAACACATGAAAATATTCTGCCATATAATCATGTGACTCAATCTGGGTAGTATGTGGATTCCAGTCTAAACCTAGTCCTTCCACAAATTCTTTTGAAAGCGACATCCAGTCTATATCAGGGTAGGCCGAGAGATGCGCATTAAAATTACCAACGGCACCGTTCATCTTACCCAATATTTCAATTTTTTCTAATTGAGATTGTTGGCGTAATAAACGATGTACATAAACAGCAAATTCTTTACCCAGAGTGGTTGGTGATGCCGTCTGACCATGTGTTCTGCATAGCATAGGTAATGAAGCGTGATCGTTTGCCAATGTTTGCAGATGAGATATAAGCCCTTGCAGTTTTTCCGTTAAGACAGTCTCACGGGCTTCTTTCAGCATTAATGCATGACTTAGATTATTGATGTCTTCCGAGGTACAGGCAAAGTGAATAAACTGGCTAGCGGTCCGAAGAGAGGTATCGTCTTTAATCTTATCGCGAATGAAATATTCGACGGCCTTAACATCATGATTGGTAGTCTTTTCAATCTCCTTGATGGCCTCGGCATCTGCAACGGTAAAGTTATTTTTTATGCTGTCGAGCAAAGTGACGGTGTCAGATGAAAACTGTTCTACCTCAACAATGCCGGGGTGTTTTGCTAATGTCTTTAACCATTCGATCTCGACATGTACTCGAAATCGAAATAGTCCGTATTCACTAAATATCGGTCTTAATGAATTGGTTTTGTTTTGGTAACGGCCATCTATCGGCGAGATGGCGGTTAATGCTGATAATTCCATAGCGACTCTTGGTAATTGATTATGACCCAAGATTATACATGGATTAGCAGTTTGTTTGAGCCAATTATATCGGTCTAATTCTGATTCAAACAGCCAGCTAGAGAGTGTCGGTGCCTTTAATTTTCGAGGTCTTCCTTCGACTCTTCTTCGCTGTTCTTGCTAGATTTATTTAAAATCACATACTGAGTGGATGGCAACACAAAGATAAATAGACCAAAAAATAAGTATATTGAGAGGAGACCCCATAATTCATTTACAGATTGGAAATAAAGCGTGATTAATATTCCAGTTATCATCAACAAACTTGCCGGGATGATGGTGACTAAAATAGATTTCCTAGAATTGAATTGTTTCATGGCCAACATAAACAAACCCAAAAGAGATTGCAGGGCTAATATGAAATAGATTGGTAATGAAAATACATATAGCCATATCTCCTCTGCTTCTGATGCAAAGGCAGCGGGGGAAATCAAACCACAACTTAGGCTTATGTAATAATTAAGGAGAAGGATTTGGAATTTTTTCATGGATGGTTTCAATTGCTCTGATGATGTCTTTGGAGAGTTTGATATCAATACTGTCGATATTGCTCTTTAGTTGTTCCATGGATGTGGCACCAATGATATTACTGGTCAGAAAGGGGCGGCTGTTGACAAAGGCCAAAGCCATTTGCGCTGGGTCCAATCTGTTTTCTTGTGCCAGTTTGACATAGTCTGCCGTCGCCGCATCCGCTTGCGGGTTGGTGTAACGACTGAAACGATCCCACAACACCAATCGTGTGCCTTCCGGTCGAGCACCGTTTAAAAATTTGCCACTCAAAACACCAAAGGCGAGCGGTGAATATGCCAACAAACCAGTTTGTTCACGGTGGGCAAATTCTGAAAGACCAATTTCAAATGACCGGTTCAATAGATTATAAGGATTTTGGATGCTGACTATTCTTGGTAAATTGAGTTCATTAGCAACACGCAGATATTCAGAACACCCCCAAGGGGTTTCATTTGAGATACCAATCATGCGAATCTTGCCTGCTTTCACCAGACCATCAAGCACATCCAGTGTCTCGGCAATTGCAGTACCGTCTTTTTCCGGAGCATGGTAATAATCCAATCGACCAAAATAATTGGTGTCACGATCTGGCCAGTGCGTTTGATAGAGGTCGATGTAGTCCGTTTGCAGTCGTTTTAAAGAGGCATCTAATGCCTGATGGATATTCTTCTTATCCAGTTTGACACCACCCTCGCGCATGTAATCAACGAATGATTCATTCCCACAAACCTTACTGGCAATAATCAATTTGTCGCGATCGTGTCTTTTAGCAAGCCAGGTACCGATATATGTTTCAGTCAGACCTTGTGTCTCTGCCATAGGCGGCACCGGATACATCTCTGCTGTATCAATAAAATTAATTCCGGCATCAACGGCATAATCTAGTTGTTGGTGTGCTTCAGCTTCTGTGTTTTGTTGGCCCCAGGTCATTGTTCCTAGGCAGATTCGACTGACATCAATGTCGGTTTTACCTAACTTAGTGTATTCCATATTTATTTATGCCTTTAAAATGTTGATGTGACTAATGACAGTCACGGACAAACCACCTTGTATATGATACCTTTTACATACGAATATTTAAGCCAAAGCCGTATGCAGACATTAACCATATCAAAACCTGACGATTTCCATCTCCACCTGCGCGATGGTGTTGCATTGTCGAGTGTCGTAAATCATACCGCTGCGCAATTTTCGCGCGCGATAGTCATGCCCAATCTTAAACCACCGGTGGTTAATACAGAAATGGCACTGGCCTACAGGGAACGTATCTTACAGTGTGTCGATGAAAAATATAATTTTGAACCGCTGATGACCTTATATCTTACAGATAACACCTCAGCAGATACGATAAAAACAGCAGCAGAGTCGAGTATTATTAAGGCATTAAAATATTATCCCGCTGGTGCCACGACCAATTCTGATCAAGGTGTAACGGATATAAAGAAGACCTACGCAGCGCTAGAAGCAATGATGGAAACGCGCTTACCATTATTGGTGCACGGTGAAGTAACGGGTGACGATGTCGATGTATTTGATCGCGAAGCCGTTTTTATAGACAAGGTGTTAATGCCCTTGGTAAAAAAATTTCCTGAACTCAAGATAGTTTTTGAACATATTACGACACGCGCCGCCGCTGAGTTTGTCATCGGGTCAAATGATAAGGTTGCTGCAACGATTACACCACAACACATACTGTTAAATAGGAATGATTTATTCAAAGGTGGCTTGCAACCACATCATTATTGCCTACCTATATTAAAGGCAGAAGATGATCGGCAGGCGGTATCGGCAGCGGCAACCAGTGGTAATCCGAAATTTTTCCTCGGTACCGATAGTGCGCCGCATGCACGAAGCACAAAAGAAACCAGCTGTGGTTGTGCTGGTATTTATTCCGCGGCCAACGCACTAGAGATATACGCCGAAGCATTCGATGCGGCAGGACAACTCGATAAACTTGAAGCCTTCGCCAGTCATTATGGTGCGGACTATTACGAATTACCACGAAATACAGAACAAATGACATTAGTAAAACAAGAACAAACCATTCCCGAGACATTACCGTTTGGTAATGAAGAAATTGTCCCCTTTCGCGCCGGAGGGACATGTTCATGGCAACTGAAGAAATAAAGGAAGCAACGCCTAATAAATCGCCGGTTGCTAAGCGATTCCGTGGATTTCTGCCCGTCATTGTTGATGTGGAAACAGCCGGTTTTAATGCGGGAACTGATGCACTATTAGAAATTGCAGCGGTAACGGTGACTGTCAATGAAGAACATCAATGGTGCATTGATGACGTCGTATCCAAACACGTCAATCCATTCGAAGGGGCTAATTTAGATCAGGCATCACTCGATTTTATCGGCGTTGATCCGAATCATCCGTTTCGTAAACAGATCGCTGTTAGCGAAACTGAAGCCTTACACGAAGTATTCAAACCGGTTAGAAAAAAAATAAAAGAACATAAATGCAGCCGAGCCATATTAGTCGGGCACAATGCATCATTTGATTTGGGTTTTCTAAATGCTGCAGTTGAACGTACACAGATCAAGCGCAATCCATTTCATCCGTTCAGCACTTTTGATACCGCAACTATGGCAGGTCTTGCCTATGGACAAACAGTATTGGCACGTGCAGCAGAAGAAGCAGGGCTGAAGTGGGATACCAAAGAAGCGCACTCTGCACGATATGATGCAGAACAAACTGCGTTATTGTTTTGTGAGATTGTTAATCGGTGGAATGAGTGTTCGGGTTTGTTCAAGGTTGATTAAACACATAGTTATATTTTCTTATACCATCAGTTTTTGAATCTGGATTTATAGTGTCTTTTTGTTTTTCTCTATCGAGTCTGTGCCAGATATCCTTAACATACTCAAGCTTGAACCTTTGTTTAAAACCATACTATTCACTTCTAAAACGAAATGATAACCATAGCTATGAAATATTATAAATCTCGGCCAACAGGTGATAGATGAATAATTTCTTATCCTTTTATTTTAGTTTCCCAACTTTTTGCTTTCTCCATCAACCTTGAATATTCCATCGTCGTTAATTCTCTGTTCTTTAAAACTTGTTTTCCTGCTATCCACACGTCGCTGACTTGCTCTCGATTTCCGGCATAGATAATTTGCGATAGAGGTTCGTACAGGGGTGCGGTTTCAAGTTGATTGAGGTTGATTGCAACGATGTCGGCTTGTTTACCTTTCTTTAATGAACCTATTGATTCATTCAGACCAAGTGCCTTTGCGCCATTGAGTGTGGCCATCTTTAAGGTGGTATGTGCATCGAGGACAGTGCTGTCGTTGGCTACGCCTTTGGCGAGTATGGCGGCGATGCGCATTTCACCGATCATGTCTAAGTCATTATTGCTGGCTGTGCCATCGGTACCGATGCATACGTTTACACCTGCATTATGTAGTTGTGCTGCTGGACAAAAGCCGCTGGCGAGTTTTAGATTAGACTCAGGACAATGTGCAACACTCACACCGAGTTTGACGAGTTGTTCTATTTCAGATTGTTCTAATTGGGTCATATGTACGGCCAACATGCGCGGACTGATTAGGCCAAGTTCTGATAATCGTTGTAGCGGGCGTTTGCCGTATTGTTCGATACTTTGTTCAACTTCAAATGCGGTTTCGTGGATGTGCATATGAATCGGGATGTCGAGTTCTTCGGCGACCACATAGATCCGTTTTAGTGGCTCGTCCGAAACAGTGTAGGGCGCGTGTGGTGCAAAAGCGGTATTTACCAGGGGGTTATGTCGATAAGTGTCGTGTACTTGTTCTCCCTTGAGCAGATACTCGTCAGGGTCATTCGCCCATGCGGTGGGGAAGTCGATCAGGATTAAACCGACAACGACACGCATGCCGACATTCGCACAGACTTCTGCTGTTTGATCAGGGAAGAAATACATATCGTTAAAGCAGGTGGTACCGCCACGGATCATTTCGGCTACGGCGATTTCCGTACCGTCTTTGACGAATTCAGGATTTACCCATTTCTGTTCAGCAGGCCAGATATGCTTATTGAGCCATTCCATTAAAGGCAGGTCATCGGCTAGGCCGCGTAACAGGGTCATAGCTGCATGGGTATGTGCATTGATCAACCCGGGTATGATTGCGTGTTGATCCAGATTATGTTCTTCCAATGCCGAAAACTTCTTACGCGCATCATCAGTGGGTAGTATCCCTTCGATGCTATCGTTTTTGATCGCGATTGAATAATTTTCATAGACGGTATTTGCCGGTTCAACAGGTATAATCCATCTGGCATGAATTAAGGTATCAACATTCATCTTGAAAAAGGTATCCTTGGTTTTTTCACCATGATAAGTCATTAACTGGATAAAACGAATTGAACGATAAGAAATTAGAATTCCCGGCGAAATCATTTGCTGCTGTTAAGTGGAATGCGGGTATGTTGACGCTATTGGATCAGAGAAAATTACCCAGAGAGATAAACTATATTGATTACGATTCTGCGCTTGCGGTTGCGGTGGCAATAAAAGATATGGTTGTTCGCGGGGCACCGGCAATTGGTATTGCTGCAGCCTATGCGGTCGTTTTAGCAGCACGATCAGCCTGGCAGGATGCAGCAGAATCATGGCGAGAAAAGATAGAGGCTGACCTTGAGTCACTTGCTGCGGCAAGACCTACAGCGGTTAATTTGCATTGGGCTATAGCTGAGATGAGGAAAGTCTTTGATTCGTTAGAGGGCGATCCAGAACCCGTCTTATTGGAAACTGCCATTCGTATCCATGATGAGGATATAGCTGCAAATCACGAGATGGGACGTTTAGGTGCTGAGTTAATCATGGCGGATAGTGAGGTGGTCACACATTGTAATGCGGGAGCATTAGCTACTGGTGGCTATGGTACGGCGCTAGGAGTAATTAGAACGGCATTTAAAAATGGTTCAATCAAAAATGTATTTTCATCTGAAACCCGACCCTGGTTCCAGGGCGCGCGTTTGACCAGTTGGGAATTACAACAGGATCATATTCCGGTGAATCTAGTGATTGATTCTGCTATTGCAAGCGTTATGGAAAATAACAAGATAGCCTGGCTTATAGTCGGTTCAGATCGAATTGCTGCGAATGGTGATGTCGCAAATAAGATCGGTACCTATTCGCATGCGGTTTCTGCTTTCTACCACGGGGTAAAAGTGATGGTTGTGGCACCGTCATCGACGGTTGATATGGATATTAAATCTGGTGCAGATATTCCAATCGAAAATCGTGGCACTGAAGAAGTAACAAATTTTAAGACGACACGAATCGCTCCAGATGACATCGAGGCCATTAATCCGGCATTCGATATTACCCCGGCAAAACTGGTAGATGTCATCGTCACAGAAAAAGGAATTGTGCATAATCCCGACACTGAAAAAATGCTTGCATTATTCGGATAATTTAGGCCCGGAAACACTTATTAAAAAGTAAAATTTTGGTAGGGTAAATGGCTGAAATATGTTAATATTCGCGCTTGAAAAATAACTAGAAATTAAGGCTTTTTTTGCTCCCTTTTCCATCAATAATTTATGTCCGATTCTGATTTCGCACGTGCGCTTTCGCACGTCAATATAGAAGACGAAATGCGGCAGTCCTATATGGACTATGCCATGAGTGTTATCGTCGGTCGCGCCCTGCCTGATGTCCGTGATGGTCTGAAGCCGGTGCATCGTCGCGTTCTGTTTGCGATGAAAGAAATGGGTAACGACTATAACAAGCCCTATAAAAAATCAGCCCGTGTCGTGGGTGATGTCATTGGTAAATACCACCCACATGGCGATACCGCAGTTTATGACACGATGGTACGTATGGCTCAGCCTTTTTCCTTGCGCTATGTATTGGTCGATGGACAAGGTAACTTCGGTTCAGTTGACGGTGACTCTCCCGCCGCGATGCGATACACCGAAGTCCGTATGTCGCGAATTGCACATGAGATTCTAGAAGATCTCGATAAAGAAACGGTTGATTTTTCACCGAACTACGATGGTTCTGAGCATGAGCCCGTGGTTATGCCGACCCGTATCCCCAATCTACTTGTAAACGGTTCCAGTGGTATTGCTGTGGGCATGGCGACTAATATCCCTCCACACAATATGACAGAGGTCGTGACTGCCTGTTTGGCCTTGATTGAAAACCCGGAATTAACTATTCCGGAATTAATGCAACATATTCCAGGACCTGATTTTCCAACTGCAGCCATTATTAATGGCTCATCCGGCATCAGAGAAGCTTATGAGACAGGTCGTGGTCGCATCTATGTCCGCGCGCGTACTGAGATTGAAGAAAATGACTCAGGTAGCAAGATTATTATTCACGAGCTTCCTTATCAGGTTAACAAGGCGCGTTTAGTTGAAAAGATAGCAGAACTGGTCAAGGACAAGAAGTTAACTGGCATCCGTGAACTACGCGATGAATCTGATAAAGATGGGATGCGCGTTGTCATTGAACTACGTCGTGGCGAAGTCGCAGAAGTTATCCTGAATAATTTGTATAAGTTTACCCAGATGCAATCTGTGTTTGGCATCAATATCGTGGCATTAGCTGATAATCGACCGCGTTTGATGAATCTGAAGGATTTACTGGAAGCGTTTATTAGTCACCGCCGTGAAGTAGTTACGCGTCGAAGTCTTTTTGAATTACGTAAGGCAAGAGCCCGTGCCCATGTTTTAGAAGGGCTTGCGGTTGCCTTAGCCAACATTGACCCTGTCATAGCACTTATTAAACAGTCTGCCAGTCCTGCTGAGGCCAAGACTAGTCTTTTAGCAGAGACCTGGGAATCGGGTGCTGTTGTTGAAATGTTAAAGAGTGCCGGTGCCGATGCGTCTAGACCTGATAACTTATCTAAGGAATATGGTCTTACCGAGGCGGGTTATCGACTCTCTCCTGTGCAGGCGCAGGCAATTCTTGAGTTGCGGTTACAAAAATTAACCGGTCTCGAAAAAGATAAGATTCTAAAAGAATACGGTGAGTTATTAGATGCTATTGCAGCCTTACTAGACATTCTCTCTCGGCCTGAGCGCTTAATGGAAGTCATACGTGGTGAATTGAAAGACATCCTGGAACGTTATGGCGATGAACGAAAAACAGAGATCGTTCACACCCAGGAAGATCTGAGTATGGAAGATCTTATTACGGAAGAAGATGTCGTCGTAACGCTATCTCATGCCGGTTATGCTAAATCACAACCGATGGATACTTACCGCTCGCAAAAACGGGGTGGGCGCGGGAAGTCAGCAACCTCAGTTAAAGACGAAGATTTTATTGATAAATTATTCATCGCCAGTACCCACGATACGATCTTATGCTTTTCTAATCGTGGAAAAGTATATTGGCTTAAGGTCTATGATTTACCACAAGCTAGCCGTAGCGCCCGTGGCAAACCGATCATTAATCTATTGCCTTTAGAAGAAGGCGAGCAGATCAATGCCATATTGCCGATACGTGAATATGAGGAAAATAAATTTATCTTTATGGCAACCGCAGATGGCACAGTCAAGAAAACGTCATTAGCCGAATTTTCGAGAGCGCGCCTAAGTGGGAAACGTGCAATAGAGTTAGCCGATGGGAATAAGCTCATTGGTGTTGAAATTACTGATGGTGATCACGATATCATGCTGTTTAGTAATACTGGTAAGGTCGTACGTTTTCCAGAATCTCATGTCCGTGCGACAGGCAGAACTGCAAAAGGTGTGCGTGGAATTCGTTTGAATAAAGACCAAAATGTTATTTCATTAATTATTGTTGAAAACAAAGAAGTAACGATTTTGACAGCCACAGAAAATGGTTATGGAAAACGCACTGCGGTTGAGGATTATCCTCAGAAATCACGTGGTGGTGTGGGTGTTATCTCCATTCAGGTATCAGAACGTAATGGCAATGTCGTTGGCGCTGTGTCAGTCGAGAATGATGATGAGATTATGTTGATTAGTGATCAAGGCACGTTAATAAGGACACCTGTTAAAGACATCTCTGTCTTCGGCCGCAATACTCAAGGTGTAAGACTGGTTAATTTGAATGAAACAGAACATTTGGCTGGCCTTGAACGTATTATTGAATATGGGGAAGATGAACAAGAACAAGAAAGCTGATTTCTTGTAAGGCCACTCTTGCTACTGCAAAATATTTCGGATGTATTTCCAGCTATAAGACGTTCCAATTATGCAGTTTCATGAAAAAACAGTGCAAATATACTAGCGACTCCTTAACAACGGCTTGTCTCTACCGTATCCTGTCACACTTGGAAAACAATATAAGAAATAACCTGGTGCTCGACCATGTCCGAAGATAAAAAACTAGCACAGCTGCGTGTTGATATAGATGCATTAGATAATCAATTGATTGATCTAATTAGTGATCGCGCGCGTCTGGCACAAAAAGTTGCTGAGGTGAAAAATGCATCACCTGAACCCGCAAATTTTTATCGTCCTGAACGTGAAGCTCAAATATTAAAAAAAGTAATAGAACAAAATAAAGGTCCACTTTCTGAAGAAGAGATGGCACGACTTTTCCGTGAGATCATGTCGGCTTGCCTGGCATTGGAACAACAACTGGATATTGCCTATCTGGGACCAGAAGGTACCTTTACACAATCCGCTGCACTCAAACACTTTGGGCATTCTGTTAATACGACTGCTTTCGGTACTGTTGATCAAGTATTTCGTGAAGTTGAATCAGGCGCCTCACACTACGGAGTAGTCCCGGTTGAAAACTCAATCGAAGGTGTTGTCAATCACACATTGGATATGCTCAATCACTCCAGTTTAATTATATGTGGTGAAGTTGAATTACGAATACATCATCACCTGCTAAGCAACGATGAGTCATTTGATGAAATAACAATCGTTTATTCACATCAACAAGCCCTAGCGCAATGTCGAGCATGGTTGGATACGCATTTGAATAAGGCGGAACGCATTGCCGTCAGTAGTAATGCCGAAGCAGCTCGCATTGCCAGCAATGAGCAACATGTTGCTGCCATAGCAAGCAGTGTTGCAGGCGAGTTATATCAGTTAAATAACCTTGCCAGTAATATTGAAGATCAACCCGATAACACCACCCGCTTTTTAGTTATTGGCAAAGAAGCGTGTAGCGCTTGTGGTCACGACAAGACTTCTTTGATTTTTTCAGCACCCAATAAGCCTGGTGCATTGCATAAAATGTTAAGTTGTTTTGCTGATAACGGTGTCAGCATGACACGAATTGAATCCAGACCCTCACGTCGTGAGATGTGGGATTATGTTTTCTTCGTTGATATTGAAGGTCATGCTGATGATCAAGCTGTTAAAGAAGCATTACTTGAGTTAGAAGAACATGCAGCGATGGTTAAATTATTAGGTTCTTACCCTAAGGCCGTCCTCTAGTGGAGCTCTTTATAATGCACTTTTTTCATCATATCTTCTTCAGCTTCTTGCTCAAGTTCTCCTGTATTAACTATACATTCCGGTTCTGCGCGCGATGCTTCCTCGATCTGACGAAAAAATTAGTATTAACAGCGCCCCACATGACTTTAGTGATTAGATAATATGTCTTGTGATTTATTTTCGCTTGCTACGCCGGGTGTTGCTGGTCTTCAGCCATATCATCCTGGTAAACCTATTGAAGAGTTACAACGCGAGCTCGGATTAGATGAAATCATTAAGCTTGCGTCTAATGAAAACCCGTTAGGGCCAAGTCAAAAGGTGTTGGCTGCTATTGCGGCGACGAAAGACCTATCACGCTATCCCGATGGAAATGGATTCAATTTAAAGAAAGCGCTTGCTGAAAAACATGATATTGAAACAGATCGTATTACATTGGGTAATGGATCAAATGATATTTTGGAAATGGTGGCACGCGCTTTTGTTAATACAGAACATCAGGTTATCTATTCACAACATTCATTTGCAGTTTATCCTATCGTGACACAGGCAGTAGGTGCAGAACATGTCGTTGTCCCTGCGTATAAATGGGGGCATGATTTGCCAGCAATGTTGGCAGCGGTAACCGATAAAACTCGATTAATGTTTATTGCTAATCCTAATAACCCTACAGGAACATGGATTAGGCGTGAAAGTCTGAGGCACCTGCTAGAGAATATTCCTGAGCATGTCATCGTCTTAGTAGATGAAGCCTATTTTGAATATGCTGCTAGTGAAGAGGACTATCCTGATAGTAGTTTATGCTTAGATGACTTTAGTAATTTAATTGTCACGCGTACTTTTTCCAAGGCTTATGGTTTAGCAGGTCTTCGAGTCGGTTATGGCCTATCTAACCCAGCTGTAGCCAACTTGTTGAATCGAGTACGGCAACCGTTTAATAATAATAGTTTGGCATTAGTTGCAGCTGAAACTGCATTGCAAGACGAAAAATATATTGAGCGTAGTGTCTCTGTAAATCAATCTGGGATGCAGTCACTAATTAAAGCATTTGATAAGTTGGGTTTGGAATTTATTCCATCAAAAGGAAATTTCATTTGTGTAGATTTTAAACAACCGACTGACGGACTATATCAATCCTTACTAAAAGCAGGCGTTATTGTACGACCTGTTGCGAACTATGGTATGCCCAATCATTTGCGTGTCAGTATTGGCACAGAGCCAGAGAACTTGCGCTTTATAAATGAACTTGCAAAAATTGTGACGACACAGAAATGTTAATCGACCATTTATCAATAGTAGGTGTCGGACTCATAGGTGGTTCGCTTGCCCGTGCCTTACGCAAAGCAAAACTTGTTAATCGAGTTACTGGTTGTAACCGAAATGAAGAGACATTAAAGAAAGCGATCGAACTAGATGTCATCGATGATTACTCGTTGGACATTAAAGAAGCGGTTTCCGGTGCAGATGTTGTTGTTATTGGGACGCCTCTTTCTACAACTGAAAAGCTTTTCCCGCAAATTGTTGCGTCCTTAAAAGAGGGGGCTGTTATAACTGATGTGGGCAGTGCGAAAGGCAGTGTTGTCGATGTCGCTAGAGTCGTGATGGGTGAACTTATCTCGCAATTTGTTCCTGGGCACCCGATTGCCGGGACAGAGCAAAGCGGTGTTGAGGCCTCGTTTGCGGAATTGTTTATAAACCATCGGGTCATACTCACGCCTCTCGAAGAAACCAATACTCAGGCGCTTAAATTAATTACCGATATGTGGCAAGCAGTGGGTGCTGATGTAATCGACCTTGATGTTGAACATCATGATGCTGTGCTTGCAGCGACAAGTCATTTACCTCATATGTTGGCCTATGCACTGGTTGATTGTTTAGCGGGTATGCAAGAACGTGAAGAAATCTTTAAATATGCAGCTGGTGGTTTTGCAGATTTTACCCGTATTGCTTCCAGTAGTCCGGAGATGTGGCATGATATCTGTTTTTCTAATCGCAACGCATTGCTGAATACATTAGACAAATTTACTGACCATATCAATCAGATTAAAAAAGCTATTGAGAACTCTGACAGTGAACAATTATTAAAGATCTTTAAACGTGCCAAGCAGGCAAGAGACAAGTTTACTGACTCAAGAAATCAAGCCGATGTTTCGCCTGAATAACAAATCAACATGAGTTTAAACGACAATTCCAGATTTCGAGTCAAGCCAGGCGGTGCTATTAAAGGTCGACTAGTTGTGCCCGGAGATAAATCCATATCACATCGGGCTTTAATGTTAGGTGCTATTGCTGATGGTAACACAACGATACATGGTTTCTTGCAAGGTGAAGATACGTTAGCAACAGCCAAGGCATTCCAGCAAATGGGCGTTGAAATAGACAATGATGGCAGTCTCGTTCGAATTAAGGGTGTCGGTCTAAAAGGACTGAGTGAAAGTAATACCCCCATCGATCTTGGAAACTCAGGTACATCAGTACGCTTAATGACCGGTCTATTATCAGGGCAATTATTCAATACCGAATTAGTCGGGGATGTATCGTTAATGACACGGCCTATGCTTCGTATCATTAATCCACTTCGGACTATGAATGCCGAACTTGTGTGTTCAGAAAAAGGGACTCTGCCGATTAAAATATCGGGTGGGCATCATTTAAAAGGCATTGAATATGAATTGCCGGTAGCCAGTGCTCAATTAAAATCCTGTTTATTATTAGCTGGACTTTATGCAGAGGGAGAGACCACAATTATTGAAAACCAGGCTACTCGTGATCACACTGAACGCATGCTCAGTGCATTTTCTCATTCGGTAACAAAAAATAAAAATCGAATAACGGTAAGTCAAGCAGAGAAACTGGTCGGTACTGAAATTATTGTTCCGGCTGACTTTTCTTCAGCGGCATTTTTTATTGTTGCAGCAACAATAACACCAGGTTCCGATGTGGTATTAGAAAATGTCGGTGTCAATCCAACTCGAAATGCAATGTTAAAGATCATGGCGCTGATGGGGGCTGATATTGAGCTGCAAAATGAACGAGTACAGTCTGGCGAACCGATCGCAGATATACATATCAAGAGCAGTGATTTACATGGCATAGATATACCTGAAGAACTGGTGCCAATTGCGATAGATGAATTCCCGGCAATTTTGGTCGCAGCGGCCAACGCTACTGGAACGACGAATTTGACTGGTGCTGCCGAATTGAGAGTAAAGGAAAGTGATCGTATTCAATCGATGTTGGATGGTTTTATTGCCACCGGTGTACAAGCTCTGGCGAGCGAAGAGGGTATGACTATAGAAGGTGGGCGGATTAATGGCGGTGAAGTTAACAGTCATGGTGACCATCGTATTGCCATGGCCTTTGCTGTTGCTGGGCTTGTTGCTAAAGGACCGATCGTTATTAATGATTGTGAAAATGTCGCAACCTCTTTTCCTGGTTTTGTGGAATTGGCACAAACAGCAGGCATGAGTATTGATTATGTCTAATGTGCCCGTCATAACTGTTGATGGTCCAAGTGGTACAGGAAAAGGCATTATCTGTAGCTATCTTGCCGATTGGTTGCAATGGCACTTTCTGGACAGTGGGGCCCTGTATCGGGTGCTCGCGCTGGCAGCGGAAAAACATCACATCAATAGTGATGAGGAAGCGAAACTGGTGAATTTGGCGGAAAATCTAAATGTCGAATTTGAGGTCGCTGGTGCAGGTTCTTTGGTCAATGTATTGCTGGATGGCGAGGTGGCCACAGATGATATTCGCACAGAAACCTGTGGTAATGCCGCTTCTGTGATAGCGCCGATTGCAAAGGTACGTAAGGCCTTATTATCAAGGCAAAGGGCATTTCATGAGCCGCCGGGATTGATTGCCGATGGTCGCGATATGGGCACGGTGGTTTTTCCAGAAGCGACATTGAAGATATATTTGACAGCCAGTGCCGAGGAAAGGGCTAAAAGGCGCTATAAACAGTTGAAGGAAAAGGGTATTAATGCTAATCTCCGCGACCTTTCCGCTGCTATAGCTGAGCGAGATGAACGTGATAGTACACGTGCAGCATCGCCATTAAAAGCAGCAGAAGATGCGATTGTTATTGATACGAGTTCGCTTGATATTGATGCAGTCTTGGCAAATATCTCAGAATTAGTGCGAAATACGGTTCCGGGATTGCAAAAATAGGTGGTTAATCACTCACGATGAGTGCTTAACTTAAAATTAACTTAACAGACACATCCTGCCGTAGTCATAGCAGGGTTTCAGGAATTACCTTTCATGAGCGAGAGTTTTGCGGAATTATTTGAACAAAGCCAAATAGAATCAAAAATGCGTCCCGGCGCGATAATCAGTGCCGTAGTCGTAGAGGTCAACAACGACAATATTATAGTCAATGCTGGTCTCAAATCCGAAGGAATCATCCCAATAGATCAATTTTTCGACGAGCACGGTGAGCTCGAGGTCGCCCTTGGCGATACGGTTGATGTTGCGCTGGATTCTATCGAAGATGGTTATGGTGTTACTCGCCTCTCTCGTGAAAAAGCAAAACGTAAGATTGCTTGGACGGTGCTTGAAAAAGCGCATGAAGATAATGCCACCATCATCGGTGTTATTACTGAACGCGTTAAAGGTGGTTTCACTGTTGATGTTGATAAAGTACGTGCCTTTTTACCGGGCTCATTGGTTGATGTTAGACCTGTCCGTGATACTTCTTATCTGGAAGGTAAACCACTCGAATTTAAAGTCATCAAGATTGACCAAAAACGAAACAATGTTGTTGTTTCGCGTCGTGCAGTCGTTGAAACTGAAAGTAGTGCTGAACGAGATGCATTACTTGAATCATTGAAAGAAGGTGCATTGGTCAAAGGTGTTGTTAAGAATCTTACCGATTACGGTGCTTTCCTTGATTTAGGTGGTATTGATGGTCTGTTACATATTACCGATATGGCTTGGAAACGCGTTAAAAATCCAAGTGAAATCGTCAATATTGGTGATGAAATAGAAGTTAAAGTATTGAAATATGATCGCGAGAAGAACCGCGTATCGCTTGGCTTGAAGCAAATGGGTGAAGATCCTTGGTTAGATTTGACCCGTCGTTATCCAGAAGGAGCTCGATTACATGGCAAGGTCACTAATTTAGCTGATTACGGTTGTTTTGTAGAATTGGAAGAAGGCGTTGAAGGTTTAGTTCACGTCTCTGAAATGGATTGGACTAATAAGAATGTACATCCTTCAAAACTGGTTCATCTAGGACAAGAATGTGATGTCATTATCCTCGACATCGATCAGGAACGCCGCCGGATTTCTCTTGGCATGAAACAATGCCAGTCAAACCCTTGGGAACAATTTGCAGCAACACACAATAAGGGTGACCGTGTCGTTGGTGTCATCAAATCGATTACAGATTTTGGTATCTTTATCGGACTTGATGGTGGTATTGATGGTCTAGTCCACTTATCGGATGTCTCATGGGCTGAAAATGCAGATGAATCTATCCGTAATTTTAGCAAAGGTGAAGAAGTTGAGACCGTCGTTCTGGCCGTTGATGCTGAAAGAGAGCGAATCTCACTCGGCGTGAAACAGTTAGAAAAAGATCCTTTCTCAAATTTCGTTGCTGAAAATCCAAAAGGAACAATTGTTAAAGGTATCGCACAAAATGTTGACGTAAAGTATGTCAATATCACCTTGAGTGAGGGTGTTGAAGGCACCATGAAGGCGACCGAGATTTCTCTGGAAAAAGTTGTTGATGATGCGCGTTCTGTTATTAAAGAAGGTGAAGAGCTGGAAGTGAAAATCACAGCAATTGACCGTAAAAAGCGCACAATCAACTTGTCAATTAAGGCTAAAGATTCAGATGATGAGCAGGCAACAGTCAAGGAATATGCTCCTGAGTCCGGCGGTGTAGCTAAATTAGGTGACCTTTTGAAGGAACATTTGGATAATAATTAAAAATTACTGTTACAACTGCCTCATCTTCTGATAGGATTTAGGAACAATAACAATGGCTTGGACGTGTTTAGATTAAGGATCTGATGCGCACAAACTGAGATTGCAAGCATGACAAAATCTGAACTTATCGAAATATTAGCAAGACGGCAGTCTCAACTAGCTTATAGAGACGTTGAGTTAGCGGTAAAAACTATACTTGAGCATATGTCTTCTACGCTCTCAAATGGAGAGCGTATTGAGATCCGTGGGTTTGGTAGTTTCTCATTACATTATCGTCCACCCAGAGTTGGACGTAATCCTAAGTCAGGTGAACCCGTCTCATTACCGGCTAAACATGTACCTCATTTCAAGCCAGGTAAACAGATGCGTGAAAGGGTGAATAACTGTCATAGTCCGATTACTGACTAATCCTGACTGCATTCTGAATTAGTTCTACCTGAGTCTAATTTCCTCCTGTAAATCTTGTCATGCCCAGACGGATTGTCTAGTGTGTATCTATAACTATTGTCTTTACATAATTAAGGAGCAATTGTTAAATACTTTTCTTAATGACTAATCGATAATCAGATTAGATACTGTAACTATTTTGATAGTCTATAGCGTATGAGTTTGTTAAATTTAGCTGGATATTAATGATGGAGATGACATGTCCCGTATTGCCAAAATGATTCTTGCCTTTGTTATTTTGTTGATTGGTCTAGCCTTTCACCTGAAAAACAATCAGCTAATAGAGTTAAATTATTATGTTGATGTAATTAGTCTGCCGATGTCCTGGTTGGTTGTGCTCGTTTTATTTATTGGCTCAATGCTCGGTGTGTTGGCCAGCTTGCCTATTATTATCACCTTGAAGCGAGACAAGTTGGTGCTTGAGAGACAGATTAAAAATAGTCAAAAAGAGATTAACAATCTTCGGGTCATACCGGTCAAGGATTAATATTGATGTTAGCTGAAATGAACCTGCTTTGGTTACTACTGCCGGTTGCTGCTATGAGTGGTTGGTGGATAGGTCAAAGTAAGGGCAATTCAAAAAACGATCGTTCTTCAAGTTCAATTTATCCTGAGTATTTCAAAGGTTTGAATTTTGTTTTAAATGAGCAACCCGATAAGGCGATTGAGGTCTTTATTCGAATGCTCGAAGTTGATAGTGAAACAGTAGAAACACATCTTGCTCTTGGTAATCTTTTTCGTCGGCGTGGTGAAGTAGATCGTGCTATTCGGATACATCAAAATTTGATTGCGCGACCGACGCTAGATCGAGAACAACGTGCGCATGCCTTGCTTGAATTAGGTATGGATTACATGCGCTTAGGTTTACTCGACCGGGCTGAAGGTTTATTTCTTGAATTGATTGAGTCTGATTTACATTTAAATCAGGCTTACACTGAATTGCTTGAAATATACCAACAAGAAAAAGATTGGGAAAATGCGATAAATATTGCCAGAAAACTGGAGCTCGTCTCTGGTAAGAAATTAAACCCTGTCATCGCTCAGTTTTATTGTGAACGTGCTGATTCATCTTTGCTCGAAGGTAATATACGTGTTGTTAAAGACAATATCCGTCGAGCAATTAGTTTTAATCCGAATTGTGTACGTGCCAGTTTAATTGAAGCACAAATGAACCAGCAACTTGGAAAAGATAAGTTGGCGATCAAGTCGTATAAGCGGGTTGAATCACAAGATAGTGACTATATTACTGAAATCATTGGCCCCCTGTTCGAATGTTATCGAAAATTGGATCGCGTCGACGAATTTGTCGAATACTTGAGAATGTTAGTCAACATCTATGGTGGTATTAGTTCATTGTTGATGTTGACAGAGTTAATTGCTGAACGTGAAGGAGAAAATGCCGCAATTCGTTTTATATCTGATGAATTGAAGAGTCGACCGAACGTTAAAGGTGTTGACCGTTTGATCGAATATACCTTGTCCAAGTCTGAAGGAGAAACACATGATCATCTTAAAACGATTAAGTATCTAACTGCTCAATTGATTGAAGGAAGAGCGATGTATAAATGTAGTAGTTGTGGCTTTGATGCAAAACAACTGCATTGGTTATGTCCCGGTTGTAAAAGTTGGGATACAGTAAAACCCGTTTTTGGAGTCGCTGGTGAATGATAGTCGTGTAGTTGTCTCATTAGATTTCCCCGGTGCAAATCAAGCGGTGGATCTTTGTCAAAGATTGGATCCAGCAGCCTGTAAACTTAAAATTGGTAAAGAACTCTTTACCCGTGAAGGACCTGCTCTAGTCGAGCGTTTTATTAATATGGACTTTGATGTTTTTCTCGACCTTAAATATCATGACATACCGAACACCGTAGCCAATGCTTGTCGTGCCGCTGCAGACTTGGGTGTCTGGATGATCAATGTCCATGCTTCTGGTGGACGCGTCATGATGGAAACAGCATGTGAGGCTCTCGACAAAAGCACACAGAAACCATTACTCATTGCCGTTACCGTACTCACCAGCATGGCGGATGATGATCTTAAAGAGATCGCTATAACCAATCCTGTTGATAAGCAGGTAATGTTATTAGCCCAGTTGGCAAAATCATCTGGTTTGGATGGGGTTGTTTGTTCAGCAAAAGAGGCGAATCATCTGAGCACGGAATTAGGTAAAAACTTTTGTCTGGTAACACCGGGTATTCGACCAGCTAATTCGAGTAACGATGATCAAAAACGCATAATGACACCGGCCGCAGCTATTACTGCGGGTAGTCATTATCTAGTCATAGGTAGACCGATAACCAAAGCAGATGACCCGCTTGCAGCGTTGAACGCTATAAACTCTGAAATCAATTCAGTCGCTTAAGTTTCTAATTCAATGACTGAGTCCGCTCGACAAAATATATTGTCTCCAAAACTGCCTGAGCCTGGACAGTCGAGAATTAATTGGTCACGTTTATACGGCAGTGCACGGTCACTTGCTATTGCTAATATGGCAATGGAAACACAAAAACCAATCATTGTTGTTACTGCAGATACTATAAGTGCGGTTAATCTTATCAATGAATTGAATGTTTACATTAAAGAAGCCAGTTCAATCCCGATCATTACTTTTCCTGATTGGGAGACTTTGCCTTATGACCTGTTTTCTCCCTATCAGGATATTATTTCAGAACGCTTACAAACATTATTCAACTTACACAATATAAAGCAAGGCATACTGGTTGTTCCCGTTACAACGGTTATGCATCGTTTATTACCGAGTGACTATTTATTTTCAAATAGTCTGGTTTTGGATGTGGGAGAATCTATCAAGCTCGAAGATTTTAGAAAACAATTGAACCAACAAGGTTATCGCTTTGTTGATCAGGTTACTGAACATGGTGAAGTATCAAAACGGGGTTCTCTGCTCGACATCTTTCCAATGGGTGCTGTTAATCCTTTTCGTATCGATTTGTTCGATGATGAAGTTGATAGTATTCGCACGTTCGATATTGAGACACAACGTTCGATTGATAAAGTAGAATCCATACGCATTTTACCCGCCAGAGAAGTTGCACTAGTTGATGAAGGTATCGCCCGCTTCCGTGCCAATTGGCGCGCTCGGTTTGAAGGTAATCCGGCGCAATGCCCAATCTATCGTGACGTTAGTCAATCACTTGCGCCAGCAGGGATCGAATATTACTTGCCACTCTTTTATGAAGAGACCAGTATTTTATTTGACTATATCACTGATGATTCAATTCTGGTTTTAGATGATGGTGTTAAAGCAGCAGCAGAAACATTTTGGGAAGATATTGAGTCGCGTTATGAGCAAGAGCGCTATGATGTTGAAAGACCGATACTACCACCACGAGATGTCTTTCTTAATACTAACGATCTCTATACTGCATTTAAACTTTACCCACAGGTACATATAGAAAACCTGTCAACTGAATCGAGTTCTGGAGTTATCGAGTTCGACTCTGAACTACCGACCAACCTTTCAATAGATGCTCGAGCAAAAGAACCTCTCGCATTGGTTAAGCGTTTTCTAGTTGAGTTTGATGGGCGTGTCTTGATTGCAGCAGAAACCCAAGGCCGTCGTGAGACGATCATGGAATTGTTCAAGCATAGTGGGGCACCAGTTAAAATAGAAAGTTGGGATAGTTTTCTTCATGGCAACGTTGAATTCGGGATTGCAATCATGCCAATTGAAAATGGCTTGATAATGCATGATCCGAACATTGCCATCATAACTGAAGCGCAATTGTTTGGTGAGCGCGTTATGCAACGACGGTTGCGTAAGCGCAAGCAACAAGATGCAGAAGCGGTTGTACGTAATCTAACAGAATTAAGTGTGGGTGCGCCTGTGGTCCATGAAGATCATGGCGTCGGTCGGTATTGTGGCTTGATGACCATTGATGCAGGTGGCATACCCGGTGAATTTATTCACCTTGAATATGCCGAAGGGGATAAGCTCTATGTCCCGGTCGCAGCATTAGAGTTAATCTCTCGTTATACCGGTGTTGACCCAGAACATGCACCGTTACATAAACTAGGCAGTGGGCAATGGCAGAAGGCGCGACGTAAAGCGGCTGAGAAGGTCTATGATGTTGCGGCAGAACTACTGGAATTGCATGCACGGCGTGCGGCAAGAAAAGGACAGTCTTATGAGTTTGACCAAGATGCGTACTTTGCCTTCGCACAAAAATTTCCTTTTGAAGAAACGCCCGGTCAATATGACGCTATACAAGCCATGATAGAAGACATGCGCAAAGACAAACCTATGGATAGGCTCGTATGTGGTGATGCGGGCTTTGGTAAGACGGAAGTCGCGATGCGTGCTGCTTTTATTGCAGTCCAAAATGGAAAGCAGGTCGCCTTATTGGTACCGACGACCTTATTAGCGCAACAGCACTATCAAAATTTTGTTGATCGATTTTCTGAATGGCCAGTACGCATTGAATTGTTATCACGATTTCGATCAAAAAAAGAACAAGACATTACCTTGTCGGCAATGGCCAATGCTAAAGCCGACATAGTGATCGGCACGCATAAACTACTACAGGCCGATATTAATTTTAAAAACCTGGGGTTGATTATTATTGATGAGGAACATCGTTTTGGTGTGCGACAAAAAGAAAAGTTCAAATCACTACGCGCAGAGATCGACGTATTAACATTAACGGCTACGCCAATCCCCAGAACATTGAATATGGCGCTGTCAGACTTACGAGAACTTTCCATTATAGCGACACCGCCAGCACGACGACTTGCGGTTAAAACCTTTGTTCGAGAACGCAGTGATTCATTATTGAAAGAAGCCATGTTGCGTGAAATTAAACGTGGTGGACAAGTCTTTTATTTACATAATGAAGTGAAGACCATAGAAAAGACCGCTGAAGAGATAGGTAAGCTTTTACCTGAAGCACGAGTTGAGTTTGCGCATGGACAAATGCCAGAGAAACAGCTCGAATCGATCATGCTCGATTTCTATCATCGCCGTTTTAATGTTCTGGTTTGTACCACTATCATCGAGACAGGTATCGATGTTCCGTCGGCGAATACGATTATTATCAACCGAGCAGATAAATTTGGTTTGGCACAACTTTATCAACTACGTGGACGCGTAGGGCGTTCGCATCATCGTGCCTATGCCTATCTGATCGTTCCGCCACGTAAAGCTATGACAGCGGATGCAGTAAAACGACTTGAAGCCATAGAAGCGCTGGAAGAATTAGGTATTGGTTTTACTCTGGCAACTCATGACCTTGAAATAAGAGGCGCAGGTGAGATTTTAGGTGAAGGACAGAGTGGGCATATACAAGAGATAGGTTTTGGTCTGTATATGGAGCTCTTAGACAGGGCGGTGCATGCTATGAAAGAAGGGAAACAGCCTGAGTTAGACCGGCCACTTGATCATGGTGCCGAGATTGATTTACACATTCCCGCCTTGATACCGGAAGACTTTTTACCTGACGTCCATATGCGTTTAATCATGTATAAACGGATTGCGAGTGCAAAATCAAATTTAGAATTGAATGAATTAAAAGAAGAAATGATCGACAGGTTTGGTTTATTACCAGATGGGGTTAAAAACTTGTTTGAGGTTAGTAATCTCAAGCAATTAGCACGACCATTGGGTATTCGTAAAATTGATATGGGGTTAAAGGGCGGTCGTATCTTCTTTCAACCAGATGCTAATATTGATCCAGGTCGTATTATTCAGTTAATTCAATCAGATCCGAGTAGTTACAAGCTCGATGGGCAGGACAAACTTAGGATTAGTAAAGAATTACCTGATGCTGAATCAAGGTTTCAGATATTAGAATATCTTTTTAATGAAATTGCACTAAAGATCGCGGCATAATAGACACATGAAACATATTAAATTCTGTCTTCTAGTTACACTTTTTGTCTTTTCACCTATTGTAACAGCAGCATCCTGGTATCAGGTTGAGCTCGTTGTCTTTGATAGGCTCAATCCAAATCTGGATGGCGAGCAATGGCAAAATGAAGTGTTTGTGGTGAGAGACAATCTGGTTGAATTACAAGCTGCTGATGCTACTGATGGTCTGGTTCCCTATATGGTTTTGGATAAAGGTCGTAATCGTTTAAATGGAGTCCAACGTGTTTTCAAGTTATCTAGTCAATATAGACCATTAATACATTTATCGTGGCAACAACCAGCTACACAACGTCGGCAATCACGTTACGTCCATTTGCAAAGGTTGGATGGTAATCCATCTGTTCCTGTTGCTAACTCAAGTAATCCAGATGCAGAACCTGAATTTATTGATGAATTAATACCGATGAATAGAATTATTGATGGATCAATCAGGATTAGGAGTGGGTTTTATTTGCATGCCGATGTTGATTTATCATATTTTAAGGATCTTCCTGCTGAGAATAAAATTCTTCGTAGCACTGAAGAATCTTTCGTTGGCACTACAGATAAAACAGTCATAAAACTAAAAGAAACCCGCAAGATTAAACTTAATGAGATTCATTATTTTGATAATCCAATGTTTGGTGTGATTCTGCAAGTGAGCAGACTTAGATCAGGGCGCTAATAGATAGTCAGGCTTTTCTATTAATCCAGTAATTGCCCCCAATATTCATCGTAGGGATGTACGTCACGCGTACTGCCGACTTTATTTACTAGTGGTAGATCTTGATTAGCCCATTCAAAGAGTGAGCCTTCCAGATTTGTTGCGTTTGTGATTCCGAGATTCTTTAATTCATGCACCACTGCTGCTGAACGGTAGCCGACCGAGCAATAGACGACGATATTTTTATCTGATTGTGATGCAAGCTCAGCGATATCGAACGGGTCTTCCAGGTTGACTGCGCCGGGGATATGACTCACTGCAAATTCTTCTTTCTTTCTAACGTCTACGAGTATCACGTCTTTAAGGTCTTTTATTTTTAACTCGTTTACAGAAATACGTTCTACCTTGGGGAATTTTTCTTGTATCTCTGCATTAACATCAGCCCAATTGAGTCCGTCTTGTTCACAAGCGGCTAAACTAAATATTAATAAAATCAGGAAAAAATAATTCATATTTAATTATACAAATAATAAAAATTATTCATTTTCATGTCTCGGGTAGATAACAGGGGTTCCTTTTTCATTGATAGAGACTGATAAATTTATGGGTCTACAACATACTTCGCAATCTTCTATATAGTCTTGTTCGGAAACGCTGCAATCAATGACTAATTCTATTTTCTCTCCGCAATAGGGACAGTTTATGTATTCATTTGATAAGCGATTCATTATTGATAACTGCTGTGATTAAACTTTGTATCTTGCCTAGGCCTTCATTTAGATTATTTTCTATTATCTCCATCGTAATGATGTCATCTGTCTTCCCCGCAGCCCAGTTAACGACTAGTCCACAACATGCGTATTCAATATCTAACTCTCTAGCGAGGCTGGCTTCAGGCATGCTGGTCATGCCGACAATATCGTTGCCATCTATCTCTAAACGTTTAACTTCAGCTGCAGTTTCGAGTCTTGGTCCTTGTGTGACGGCATAGGTTCCCGTAGCAACAACATCAAGTTTAGAATCTGATGCTGCATCTATTAATTTTTGTCGTAGCGCGTTTGAATAAGGATGTGTAAAGTCGATATGTTTTACTTCGCTCAGATTTTCTTCATGGAAAGTATCCGCACGGCTATGGGTATAGTCGATGAGTTGATCTGGAATGACAATTCGGCAAGGGGTCATTGCTTCGGTAATACCCCCTACGGCATTAACAGCAATGATCTCACTAATATTGTTTTCGTGTAATGCCCAAAGGTTTGCACGATAATTTACTTTATGTGGCGGTATTATATGTGGATTGCCGTGGCGCGGCAGGAACAATACTTCAATCCCATTAATTTTAGTGACGGTAATCGGTGCAGAAGGTTTTCCCCAAGGGGTATCCAATTCGATTTTATTAATGATCTCCAAGCCAGGTAGTTCGGTTAGTCCGCTGCCACCTATGATTGCGATATTACTCATACTGCATAGATCCCTAATAGGTTACGATGATATTCATGGTAATCCATTCCGTAGCCAAAGACATAGCGGTCAGGCACGTGTAAACCGGTGAAATCAGCATGTTGAATAGGTTTTTCTTGCTCGAGAGTCTTTTCTGCCAATACCGCCGTTAAAACTTTTGAAGCGCCTGCCGCGTAACAATATTCCACTATAGCAGCAAGGGTGATACCTTCATCCAAAATATCATCGATTAATAAAACAACTCTATCTGTTAAGTCTTTCGGTTTCTTCAACCAATGTAGTTCGCTACCGCTAGTTTCTCCGCGATAACGTGTTGCATGAATGTAATCGATTTGTAAGGGAAAGTTTAGTTGTGAAATTAATTTTCCGCCAAGAATTAAGCCGCCACTCATTACCGGCAATACTAAAGGGTTACGGTTAGATAATTCTGCCGTAATTGCTACCGCCATTGATGTTATAGCCGTCTCGACATCTTCTGTGTTAAATAGCAGATCAGCATCATCAAGCGCATTTTGAGCTTGCTCGGTTGTGATTGATTTTAATTTCATTATTTATTCTTCAATTGGTGCTGTCCCACCCAATCCTGAGTAAATTGCCAGGCGGAACGACCACTGCGTGAACCATGTTCAAGCGCCCATTTTAGAGATGCTTTTCTGACAATATCGATATCACTAGTTTGATAATCTAATTTTCTTAACCAGTAATCAACAATCGCTAAATATTGTTGCTGATCAAAAGGGTGAAAAGCAAGCCATACACCGAAGCGCTCAGAGAGCGATAATTTTTCTTCGATGGCTTCGTTCAGGTGTAATTCACCATGGATATTTTGGCTGGCAACATTATCGCTCATCATCTCTGGTAATAAATGGCGACGATTTGATGTTGCATAGATCAATATATTATCGGGAGCCTGACTCAAAGAGCCATCTAACACGACCTTGATGGCTTTATAACTTGGATCATCAGCTTCAAAAGACAGGTCATCGCAGTAAAGAATAAAATGTGCTTTCTTATTACTCAGCTTTTCAATAATATTTCTTAGGTCTCCCAGATCATTTTTTTCCACTTCAATCAAGTTTAAACCCTTGTCTTTATATTCATTCAACAGGGCTTTTATTAAAGAGGATTTCCCAGTACCTTTTGGCCCCCATAATAAGACATTATTAGCGGGCAGGTTTGCTAGAAATTGTTGTGTATTAACGTCAATCTTTTCTTTTTGACGTTTTATACACTGCAAGTCCGAAAGTGTTATTTTAGTCGCGTGTTTAATCTCGTGAAATAGTCCGCTATGACCGTAACTTTGCCAACGGAATGCGCCACCATTAAACTCGGTTATCCCCTTTGGCACATCCGGGATAAAAAGGTCAATCTTATCTAGCAGTGAATCTAATCGTTTTAATAAACTATCTGTTTCTGACACGTTGCCACCAAAGTATTAATTTCAGCGTGCGATTATACTTCAGTCCGCTGTCATATTCTCCTGATGGAATGGTCTGGTTTGAAAAAACAAAGAATCATTTTCATTGATGGTTGTTAGGGGCATGTTCGGAGCAGTCTGCTGGGGTGGCATCATTAATCTAACCGGGTAAGTTCGCGTTGTTTTCATGAAATAGAAGAGGCAAAAGCGCAATAAAACTGGCGTGTCGTATACAAAGCCTTTGGCAGGGTAGTTGATACGTTGTTGATGAATTTTGAGATAAAGTGCTTCTACGCTGCGAAGTTCTGGGTTTAAGTCTGGTTCTGGGTTGACGAGGATCTTTTATATCATTGATTTATAATGCTTTATTCCTAAGGCCTTGGTATACGCTGTTATCCATATTTGTTATCTTCGGTATTTAGGGGGCTCAGCTAAGTTATCAGCAGCATTATAAATATCTTCATAAAAACTGACTATTTTCGATATAATGAATAGATATACTTTTCATGGGTTTAAATAGTAAACCATAGTTATGGTTTACTGGATTTTGCGCTATTGAGAGTTAAATAGAATTAGCTTGCGCTCATCAATGCATTGACTGGAAGGTTTTGGTAATATTCGCATCTGCTTGAAAAGCTATGGTCAAAGAGTGAGAAGTCGATGACGACATGAATAATTATAATAATAAAAACTTAGGTGGGCTTAATAAGTAGGCTAGAAAAAAGCACCATCATATCTATATTTAGATTTAACGTAGTTTATCCAGGCTAAACTAGCCCCATTCATTGTAAATAATAATAGGTTAATAGTGTCAGGAACTACGAACACAATTCATTAATTTCAACATTTTAAATAATAATTGAGGGAAATATATGTTTACTAAAGACTGTAAAGTGCAGGGGTTTGATGATGAACTCTTTGCCGCAATGGAAGGTGAGCGACGCCGTCAGGAAGATCACATCGAATTAATCGCCTCAGAAAATATGGCTAGTCCGCGAGTATTGGAATGCCAGGGTTCAGTGCTTACCAACAAATATGCCGAAGGTTATCCAGGTAAGCGTTATTATGGTGGCTGTGAGTATGTCGATGTTGCAGAGCAGCTTGCGATTGATCGTGCAAAGGAATTATTTGGTGCTGATTGGGCTAATGTGCAATCGCATTCTGGTTCACAGGCAAATGGTGCGGTTTACCATGCGTTATTGGAACCAGGAGACACGATTATGGGTATGAGTCTCGCACATGGTGGACATTTGACACACGGCGCTAGCGTAAACGTATCGGGCCGGATCTATAATGCTGTTCAATATGGTATAGACACTAACACGGGCGAAATTGATTATGACGAAGCAGAGCGTCTCGCCATAGAGCATAAACCAAAATTAATCATTACCGGTTTCTCTGCCTATTCAAGAATTGTTGATTGGCAACGTTTCCGTGATATTGCTGATAAAGTCGGGGCATTGATGATGGCAGATATCGCGCATGTGGCTGGGTTGGTTGCTGTTGGCGAGTACCCAAGTCCAATACAGATTGCCGATGTAACCACCACCACCACGCATAAAACATTGAGAGGCCCACGATCAGGTTTGATCATGGGTAAAGCCAATGAGGAGATTCAGAAAAAAGTTAATTTTTTAGTCTTTCCTGCTTATCAAGGCGGTCCGTTGATGCATACGATTGCAGCTAAAGCCGTTGCTTTTAAAGAGGCGATGCAGCCTGAGTTTAAAACGTACATCCAACAGGTCAAAAAGAATGCCAATATTATGGCTGAGACCTTTGTTGAACGTGGTTTGAATATTGTTTCAGGTGGTACTGATAATCATCTATTTCTGGTTGATATGGTTGAGAAAGGTCTGACGGGTAAAGAGGTTGACGCATCACTTGGTCGCGCAAACATTACCGTTAATAAGAATGCCGTTCCCAATGACCCACAATCACCGTTTGTTACGAGTGGTATTCGAATTGGCACACCATCCATCACGACACGTGGTTTTGATGAAGCCGATTCAAAACAGGTTGCACACTGGTGTTGTGACATTATGGATAACATGGGTGATGATGCTGTCATTGAGCGTGTTAAAGGTGAAGTTTTAACGCTTTGCAAGAGTCGACCTTTGTATGAGTCTAATGATGACCTAAAGTAATTTTGATGTAAGTGTTTGTTTGTATAAGGGGTTGCCTGTTATAATTTTTTTAGGCAATCCCTCATTCATTTTAGAACCTAGAATAGGTAGGTAGTAGATGCATTGTCCTTTTTGCGCAGATCCCGATACACGCGTTATCGATTCACGTCTCGTAGGTGAAGGCAATCAGATCCGTCGTCGTCGCGAATGTACAAATTGTAAAGAACGCTACACTACTTACGAATCCGCCGAACTTAATTTTCCTCGTATTATTAAATCAGATGGCCGACGCGAGCCGTTCAAGGAAGAAAAACTCCGCGGCGGTATTTTACGCGCTATTGAAAAACGTCCTGTTGAGATGGAAAAAGTAGAACTTGCTGTCTCTAATATTATGCATAAATTACGTGCTACTGGTGATCGAGAGGTTAAATCAATTCGGGTCGGTGATTGGGTCATGGAGCAATTACGCGGTATGGACCAGGTCGCTTATGTTCGATTTGCCTCAGTCTATAGAAGTTTTGAAGACGTGCGCGCTTTTCTAGAAGAAATAGAACGTCTCGAACATGAACTTCCACCCGAGCTAAAAAAGAGTCAACTCGATTTTCTTGATAGCGATGGTGATGAGAATTGACGTGGACAGTCCAAGATTTTCAATTTATGTCTCGTGCTATTCAACTGGCAAAACGTGGACGTTATACCTGTGATCCAAATCCACAGGTTGGCTGTGTTGTAAGCAGAGATAATCAAGTTGTCTCAGAAGGCTGGCACGCGATAGCGGGTGAAGCACATGCCGAGATAAAAGCACTCAAAGAATGTGGTGATGCCGCAGGTTCTACTGTCTATCTAACGCTCGAACCCTGTTCTCATCACGGCCGGACACCGCCTTGTGTTGAAGCATTAATCAATGCAAAGGTGAGTAATGTCATGGTTGCCATGATTGATCCTAATCCGCTTGTTGCCGGTTCAGGGATTAAAAAACTTGAAGATGCCGGTATAGGCGTCAAGCAAGGCTTGCTTGAAAATGAAGCGCGTAAACTTAATCCTGGATTTATCAAACGTATGACACAGCATCTGCCTTATACACGATGCAAAATGGCAATGAGTCTGGATGGTCGTACTGCTTTGGCTAATGGGGAGAGTCAATGGATTAGTTCCGAATTGTCACGGCGTGATGTGCATCGTTTACGTGCAGCAAGTAGTGCAGTTTTAACCAGTGTGGAAACGCTTATTAAGGATGATGCCTCATTAAATGCGCGAGATCTGGATATTGAATTTAAACAAGCGGCTCGTGTCATCGTAGACAGGACACTTAAAACATCAAACCAGGCAAAGATATTCAGTATTCCTGGGCAAATTATTATTTACACAGAGCATGAAAATAACGAACGCATTCATGAGTTAGAAAAGCTTGGTGCAGAAGTTGTTTGTCTAGCAAAGACAAAATCATGGTTGCAGGATGTTTTTCTTCATTTGGCAAAAGAATTTGAATTTAATGAACTCATGGTTGAAGCAGGTTCGACTTTTTCCGGGGCCTTGATTGAACAAGGTTTAATCGACGAACTGATAATCTATATGGCCCCCGTATTACTGGGTAATGATGCAAATCCATTAGTAAAATTAAAACAGCTTGAAAAGCTCAGTGACGCAAAACGTCTAAACATCACTGACGTTAGGCAAGTAGGTGAAGACCTGCGTCTTACATTAACACTTCAAGGTTAAGCTATAATTATGTTTACAGGCATTATTCAGACGACAGGTAAAATTATCGCTATAGATCAACATGGCGGTGATAGTCGTTTTGTATTTAATACAGGCGACATGGACCTGTCTGATTTAAAAGTGGGTGATAGCGTTGCGGTCAATGGTGCGTGCTTAACTATAATTGATAACGATAACAATTCTTTTGCAGCCGATTTATCCAAGGAAACATTGGAACTAACCACTTTTTCAAAACTAACGATAGGCTCTCGTATTAATCTGGAAAAGGCAATGCTATTGTCTGATCGACTTAATGGTCATCTGGTCAGTGGCCATGTCGATGGGATTGGTAAGGTTTTAGAGATGCACGAAGACGCACGATCGGTACGTTATACGATTGAAACCCCTGATGCATTAAGTCGATATATATCAAAAAAAGGTTCAGTTACTATCGATGGCGTCAGTTTGACCATCAATGCTGTCGAGGGGAACACCTTTAACGTCAATATCATCCCGCACACATTATCTGAAACAATATTTTCAGAATACTTAGTGGGGAGCAGAGTAAATATTGAGGTTGACCTGATTGCGCGATATCTAGATCAGTTAATAGTAAAATAATAATGTATTATTACTAGTTGCTTGAAAATTTAAAAAAATAATATGTCACTTAATACCACGTCAGAAATTATTGATGAAATCCGAAATGGCCGCATGGTCATTTTAATGGATGATGAAGATCGCGAGAACGAAGGTGATTTGATCATCGCCGCATCATGTGTCCGTTCGGAAGATATCAACTTCATGGCACGATTTGGTCGTGGTTTAATATGTTTAACGTTAACAGGTGAAAATTGCCAAAAATTAAACCTGCCATTAATGACCAGCAACTCGAATTCCAATTTTGGAACAAATTTTACTGTTTCAATCGAGGCTGCAGAGGGGGTGACTACCGGAATCTCCGCTGCGGATCGTGCGCTTACAATTCAAAAGGCAGTGGCGCCAGATGCGAAACCAGCTGATTTGGTGCAACCAGGTCATGTCTTCCCATTGATGGCACAAGCTGGCGGCGTGTTATCGCGTGCAGGTCATACTGAGGCGGGTTGTGATCTGTCAAGACTTGCTGGCCTTGAACCCGCCGCAGTCATAGTGGAAATATTAAATGATGATGGCACTATGGCAAGACGAGCAGATTTAGAAAAATTCGCTAAAGAACATGGCGTAAAGATTGGCACTATTGCCGATTTGATCCGCTATCGTATTGAGAATGAAAAAACCGTCGAGCATATGACTGAAACTGTTTTCCCGACAGAATACGGTGAGTTTATATTACATGCTTATCAGGACAAGGTAGAAAAGAAACTACATCTGGCGTTGGTTAAAGGAGAATTGAATCCTGATACACCCACACTGGTCCGAGTTCATTTAGAGAATCCTATTTCAGATCTCACTGGTAGTCTTGCCAAAGATCGAGGTTGGCCAATCGATGATGTCTTACGACGACTTGCTAAAGAAGACTCGGGTGTATTAGTTATTTTATGTAATCAATATGAACCGATAGAGTTAATCAACCAAATCGAATCGTATAAGACTAATACGCTGAAAGTAGAAACAAGCAATACTAAAAATAGTAAAGATTTGCGTACTATTGGACTGGGTGCGCAGATTCTTTCTGATTTAGGTATCAGAAAAATGCGAGTACTTAGTGCACCTAAGCGCATACATGCTTTGTCGGGTTTTGGTTTAGAAGTAGTTGAGTATGTGAATTAATAAGATTAAATAGACTATGAATGAGATAACATTAATAGAAGAAAAAGAAATCTATACCGGGTCGGTAAAAATTGCGATTGTTGCCAGTCGATTTAATAGTTTCATCGTTGATCGTTTGTATGACGGTGCAATAAAGACACTTAATTCTAATGGTATAAATGATGAAGCCATTACAGCTGTCAAAGTACCAGGGGCATTTGAAATTCCTGTTGCCGTTGGAGCATTACTCGATCGAAACGAATTTGATGCAGTCATAACACTAGGGGCAATTATCAGAGGTGAAACGCCACATTTTGATTTTATTTCTAACGAATGTACGCGTGGAATAGGTCAATTAGCGATTGATTCAGGTGTGCCGGTTATCTTTGGTGTCTTAACCGTAGATAATTCCGAACAAGCTATGGATAGGGCTGGTGATGAAGAGAGTAATAAAGGTTCAGAAGCAGCCGCAGCAGCATTAGAAATGATTGGTGTACTGGAAAAAATAAACACATGAATAGCAATATGTCTGCAATCAGTAAACGTGCACGAATCAAGGCCAGACGAAATACAGTCCAGGCATTATACGAATGGTTTATGACAGGTAAAGATGTCAGTGATGTTATTGCTGAGTTTGAGAGTGATGAACAGACATTGGCAAAAACCGACGTTGAATACTTTAAGCTGTTATTAAGAGGGACTATCAAGCATAGCAGTGAACTTGACTCAAGACTTACCGATTTAATTGACCGGCCAGTGAAAGAACTTGATGCAATTGAACGTGCCATTCTACATATTGGTTGTTATGAGTTGGAACATCATATTGAAATCCCCTGGCGCATCGTTGTAAATGAATCAATTGAATTAGCCAAGATGTTTGGTGCGGAACAATCACATAAATATATCAATGGTATTCTCGATAAAGTTGCCAAAGAGTTACGCCCAACAGAAATTAGCAACGCCAGTTAAGCATACTACTTCTATGTTCTCGTGAATGAGACTTCCATGAACGAATTTGAAATAATAGAACACTTTTTTAAAGATGCTTATCCCACCAGCAAGGGTGACCTCGCTCTAGGTATTGGTGATGATGCGGCTATCATTAATGTTCCCGATGATTCTGAATTAGTCTTATCGATGGATACGTTGGTTGCAGGGGTTCATTTTTTTGAGACTACAGCTCCGGAAGATATTGCCTTTAAATCACTTGCAGTAAACCTCAGTGATATTGCAGCTATGGGTGCCTCACCATGCTGGATTAGTCTGGCGTTAACATTGCCGGATAAAGATCTGGACTGGATAGAGAAGTTTGCATCAAGCTTTAATACCTTAGCGGCAGAACACTCCTTGGTATTAATAGGAGGTGATCTGACTAAAGGTCCACTATCTGTCACTGTTCAGATACATGGCATTAATCCAAAAGGAAAATCTTTGCGACGAAGTGGCGCTAATCCCGGTGATGCGATTTATGTCAGTGGTAAGTTGGGTGCTGCAGCATATGCATTTAAGAATATTGAAGACAGTATTTTATATCCAGCGGCGACTGAAAAAGAAGTACAACGATTACACCGACCTGATGCAAGAATAAAAACCGGCATTGCCTTAAGAGATGTCGCAACTAGCTGCATTGATATCTCTGATGGTCTAATTGCAGATCTTGGACACATACTAAAGGCGAGCAAGGTTGGTGCTGAGTTAGAACTTTCCGATATTCCTTATTCCGATAGCTTGAAAAATATTGATAATGAACTAGCGATTGAATTAGCCTTAACAGGTGGGGATGATTACGAACTTTGTTTTACTATTCCTGATGGTTTGCCCGAAGCGATATTAGAAGAATTCGAATCTATATGCCCGATAAGCAGAATAGGTGTGATCAATAATAAAGATGCATTACTAGTATTGAAAAAGAAAAATAAAGAAATTCATGATGTTACATCTCTATCATATAGTCATTTTGTATAGATGACTTTAAATATCTCCGAATCAAGATGTACGTCGTCAAAACCTTTT